>CALNZC010000046.1:0-100535 GCA_942490895.1 uncultured Saprospiraceae bacterium | reverse complement strand
CGTATGGCCTCGCCTTGATCGTTGAACACTCAATCTAACATTCCTTTATTGACAAACTTGGAACCAGGAACTGAAGCTCGGGACTATTGAAGTTGGACCCCAATAGGGTCCAGTACAATTTGGCCAATACCCAACGCCCAACACCCAACACCTGATTCAGCCTTCATTCCTGATTCCTCATTCCTGATCCCTCCCATCCCGGCGGGCAAGCATCCCTCGAAATGTGGTACGTCCGGACAGCCAGTCGTTCAGCATCTACTGCCAGGCCTGCAAAAAACCAGAAACCAGAAACCAGAAACCAGAAAGAAATCTCCACATCATTCCCAAACGTCTACCTTTGCCGCCCATGTTTGGTCTCCTCCAGCGTACGCCCCTTCGGGTCTTTTACAATGCCTTTCGCGGACTGTCGGCGAATGTCTGGCTACTTGCGTTGGTGACCTTCATCAACCGGAGTGGCACCATGGTCATCCCTTTTATGACCGTTTACCTGACCGTCGACCGCCAATTTACATTGGAACAAGCTGGATGGGTGATGGTCTCCTTTGGCGCGGGGTCCTTGCTGGGTGCCTGGATTGGCGGAAAGCTGACCGATGCGATCGGCTTTTACAAGGTGCAGTTCTGGGCACTCTTTCTAAGCGGATTTGTGTTCATCGGGCTGATGGGCCTGCAGTCATTATGGGCTCTTTGTATCGGTGTTTTTGTCCTCAGTTCAATTTCGGATGCCTTTCGTCCGGCCAATTTCGTTGCTGTGGGTGCGTACAGCAAGCCGGAAAACATCACCCGCTCATTGGCATTAGTTCGGATGGCCATCAATCTGGGTTGGTCAGTTGGCCCAGCCATTGGCGGATTTGTGGCGGCCAGTATGGGTTATTCATTATTGTTTCTCGTAGATGGCCTGACCTGTATCCTTGCAGCTCTGGTCATGCGCGTCTTCCTGCCTCCTCGAAAAGCCAATAATAACCCGGCCATGGAGGATCCACCTGATGCGTTGCATACTCCTCCGCATAAGGATTTCCCTTTTCTGTTTTTCCTGAGCATGATGATCCTGGTGGCCATTTGCTTTATGCAGTTCATCCACACCCTCCCTGTATACTGCAAAACCCAGTTAGGCATGAGTGAAGATGAGATCGGACTGCTGATCGCCTTGAATGGACTGGTCATCGGACTTTCTGAAGTGACTCTGGTTTATATCCTGGAAGGCCGTTTTCATAAGGTTTGGCTGATGTGTATCGGAGCAGTGGTGATCGCTATTTCTTTTTTCAGCCTCAACCTTCATCCGACCTGGGCCGGAGTGGCTGTAATCTGTATGTTTCTGCTCACCATCGGGGAAATGTTGAATTTTCCCTTTGCAAACAGTTACGCGATGGGACGAGCCACGGGCAAGACCAGAGGTCGGTATATGGCCTATTATACTATGGGTTTCGCTATCACTACAATTTTGGCTCCGTTAATCGGACTACAGGTAGCTGACCGATACGGATTCAAGAACCTTTGGATCTTGATTGGATGTATGGCTCTTGTTGCTGCTGTTGGAACTTACCTGGCTGGTCGGATGGGTGGCCCTGGCGGTTTTCAAACGGCGGGAACAAAGGCTGCCAAAGCAGACCAGACTGGATCCTGATCCGTAATCGGCGTACTATATTGACAAATCTCCCCACTCACTGGATGTGGAAAGGACAGTTTCCATGCGTGCAGGTGGATGCTTCGATCCCGATTACCTCTGCGTGAGCCATATTTGACATCCCCCTTGATGGGCCATCCTGCACCGGCCAGTTGAGCCCGGATTTGGTGAAACCGACCACTGTGGGTTTCGACCTGCAATAAATGATATCGTTCACTACTACCCAAATAGGCGTAGCTCAAAGAAGCTTTCAAGCCTTTTTCGTCATCTTTTTCAGCAATAAAGGCTTTATGGACCTTTTCAGCTGTGACCAGCGAGTCTTCCAGAAGTCCTTCAAGCGGTTCTGGTTTGTCAGCTGTCACGGCCAGATAGGTCTTGTTTACCTTGCCTGCTTTGAACATTTTGGAGAAGGTAGCAGCAACTGGTTTACTACAAGCGAGGATCACCAAACCGCTGACAGGCCGGTCCAGTCGATGAACAGCAAAAAATTTGTGATGGGCATATTTGGACATCAGGTCCATCAGTGACGGATCACCCGTTTTGTCAGGAACAATGGGCATTCCCGCGGGTTTTATACAGACCCAGAAGGCATTGCATTTGTACAAGACATACTCACTGGGTCTCTTTTCGACTACTTCTTCCTCACTCGACTTCTTCATAATCTGTGTATTCGGCCTTGTGTTGATCCGTAATATTTTGGTTGTCATTTGGCGGGAGTGGTGGCTTGGGCATGAAGAACAACCGATAGGCAAAATAGCCAACCAAAACCATCAACAATAATTTGAACATGCTTCCTGCGTTTGTCCAAAAGTATCAATTACCTAAGACTGCACGCGTGAAAGCATCCCTCATAGGATATTTACGTACTTTTACTGCCCTTGTGAAATCACAAATTTCCCCTCGAAGATGACCTTTAAGCGTTGGAATAACCTGTCCGGTTGGCTCGTATTTGCTATTGCGGCAATCGTCTATTTTTACTCAGTTGAGCGTACCGGTAGTCTTTGGGACTGCGGTGAGTTTATCCTGGGTGCTTACAAACTTCAAGTGGTCCACCCCCCGGGGGCCCCGATTTTCCTCTTGGTGGGACGGATGTTCACCCTGGTAGCAGAGACACTTTCAGATAATCCGGAAGACATCGCCTTTGCGGTGAATATGATGTCGGGTCTTTGTACCGCCTTTGCGGCAATGTTTGTCTGCTGGATCACCATGATCCTCGGTCGTATTGCATTGGTTGGCCGGGATACAGAACCGGATCAGGCAACAGAATTGGCTCTTGCCGGTGCCGGTATCGCTGCAGGTCTATCCACTGCTTTTGCTACCTCGATCTGGTTTTCTGCCGTTGAAGGGGAAGTTTATGCGATGTCTACCTTCTTCACTACCCTGGTGTTTTGGGCTGGTGTTAAATGGTATAATCTGCCCGACAATAAGGAGAGTGATCGCTGGCTGATCTTCTGCATTTTTGCAGCCTCACTGTCGGTAGGGGTACACCTGCTCAGCTTGCTGACATTCCCGGCTTTAGGGGTTTTGTACTACTATAAAAAAGTCGCCACTCCAAATTTGCGTGGAGCGATCATCGCTGCAGGTGCCGGTCTCCTCTTTATCGGCTTTATGCTGGCGTTTGTCATTCCGGGCATTCCATCCCTGTGGGCCTTTTTCGATTTGGTGATGGTCAACAGCTTTGGCCTTCCTTTCCACACAGGTCTGATCCCCTTGTTCTTATTGTTAGGCGGAGGAATGTTCCTGGGGTTGAGATGGGCACACCGCAAAAAGGATCAGCTGATTCAGAACATCTTTGTGGCTGCTTCTATGATCCTCATCGGATATTCCATCCTGGGGATGGTGGTGATCCGCGCCAATGCCAATCCACCGGTCAATATGAATGCCCCGAACGATGCTATGCGTCTGGTGCCTTATCTCAACCGCGAACAATATGGTGAACGCGCCCTGGTCCGGGGACCTCACTTTGATGCCAAAGTGGTCGGATCCGAGACAGAAGATCGCTATGGCCGTGTCGATGACCATTATGAAGTGGTCGACCAAAAAGTAAGCTACAAATTCCGAGATGCTGATAAACTGATTTTCCCGAGGATCGGTGATTACAACGCCCCACGTCCAGACCTCTACAGGCAATGGCTGGGTGGTAAAAAAGGAACGCCAAATATGGCGGACAACCTCAAGTTCTTTGTCAACTACCAGATCAACTGGATGTATTGGCGTTATTTCTTCTGGAACTTCGTCGGTCGTCAGAATGGTGAACAAGGCGTTTATTCCTGGGATACCCGCAGTGGTAACTGGCTGAGTGGGATTTCGTTTATCGATGAAGCCCGACTGCACAATCAGTCTCAATTGCCGGAGGTGGTCAAGAATGACCTGGCCCGCAATACCTACTTCTTTCTCCCCCTCATCTTTGGCCTGTTGGGCTTGTTCTTCCATGCCCGCAAATCGAGGCATGAATTCAATGCTATCCTCATTCTGTTTCTTATGACGGGTCTGGGGATCATTCTCTATTCGAACCAACCCCCTCGAGAACCGCGAGAACGAGACTACGTTCTGGCCGGTTCAATCTTTACGTATACGATCTGGATCGGAATGGGCGTATTAGCTCTCTTCAAGATCTTCCGGGATAAGGTGAACATACCCAAAATGCCCGCTGCTGCCATCGCTGCAGCTCTGGTCATGGTGGCACCTATCCTCATGGGTTTCCAGAACTTTGATGACCTGGGTCGCCGTGACCACAAAGCATCCAGAGATTATGCGAGTAACTTCCTGAATTCCTGCGAACCCAATTCCATCATCTTCACCTATGGTGATAATGATACTTATCCACTGTGGTACGCCCAGGAGGTAGAAAATATCCGGCGCGATGTTCGGGTGATCAACCTCAGCCTCATCGCAGTCGATTGGTATATCAGTAATCTGAGAAGGAAGATCAATGATTCTCCTCCGATCAAAATGACCGTTCCGAATGAGGCCTTGCGTGGTATGAAACGTATCCAGCTGCCCATCCCGCAACAGGCAGATAGTCGGGAGATGGACGCATTGGATGCACTGAAGTTCATTGCTGAAGATCACCCCTTCCCTATTGGAGGAGGACGAAATCTGGACTCTTATGTTCCAGCCCGAAATTTATACATCAGTCTCAATCCCAGCCTGATGGTAGCCAACGGTGCCCTGGGAGTTTCGGATACCGGTAATTTGTTGACCAAATTGCCTTTCAAACTCGAAGGCAACAGCATTATCAAGGATGAGCTGGCAGTGATGGATATCGTCGCCTCCAATATCAATGAACGGCCGATCTATTTTGCGGTGACTTGCCAGCAGGACAAATTACTGGGACTGCAGCCGTATATGTCTCTCGAAGGGCTGGCCTTGCGGATCACGCCGATCCAGAGCCAGGGAGAACCAAGTTTCGGTATTATCGGTAGTGGCCGGGTGGATGCCGACAAGCTTTATGAGAATGTTACCACTAAATGGAAATGGGGAAATTTTGACA
This sequence comes from uncultured Saprospiraceae bacterium, assembly GCA_942490895.1. Classification (GTDB taxonomy): domain Bacteria; phylum Bacteroidota; class Bacteroidia; order Chitinophagales; family Saprospiraceae; genus JAGNXB01. The sequence goes on along the minus strand of CALNZC010000046.1, from coordinate 95,421 downwards.
AAGAGCATCTCTTTGTGGACCAGAGTTACCAGCCCAGTATTCAATCACAGCGATATGTGATCCTCAGGGCGGCTCGGGAGTTTGTCAAGCAAGGAAAGAATGAAAAAGCGGTGGAGTTGATGAACACCTATTTCAAGGCCTTCCCCCACATGAACTTCCATTATGATTACAATATCCTGCCTTTGGTCATGGTTTATATTCAGGCAGATGCATATGCTGAGGCCAAGCCTCATCTGGAGATCCTGGCCAGGGAGACTCTGGATTGGTTGAAGTTTTATTACTCTCTGGATATGGATGATATGGAAGGCGGTTTCTCTCAGGAGTTTGCCATGACAGATCGCACCAAAGACGATCTCCTCAATATTGCTCAACAGGCCAAGGATACGGAGTTCGAAACTGAACTGACCCGCATGTTTGCCCCGTATGCTAAACCATCCGTACAATGATCATCGCCATCGGGTGTGACCATGCCGGTTACACATACAAGGATTCTATCAAGGAGATGCTGACCAAGGCGGGCCATCAGGTTCTGGATCAGGGAACCAATGGTCCGGATTCCGTGGATTATCCCGACTTCGCCCATGCCGTTGCCCGATCGGTAGAAGCCAGGCAGGCGGAATTGGGGATCGTCATCTGTGGAAGTGGAAATGGCGTGGCCATGAGTGCGAATAAACACGCGGGTATCCGGGCCGCTCTGGCCTGGACAGAAGAGATCGCTCAGCTAGGCCGCTCCCATAATGATGCGAATGTTTTGGCCATTCCTGCCCGTTTTATTTCATTGCGTCGAGCCCGAGCCATGGTGCGGACATTTCTAGCCACTCCTTTTGAAGGCGGACGTCATGCCCGACGTGCCGATAAAATCGCCTGTTAATTCATCAGATGAAGAACTTCAGATTTTTGCTACTCCTCCTGTCCTTCTTTTGCTGGACGGTTTTGGCGCAAGGTCAGGCACCTGCATATACCGTTGATGATTTTGCAGAGTCCATTGTTCCCCAAGATTTGCGGATGTACCTCAGCGTTCTGTCGAGTGACCAGTTGGAAGGGCGTGAGACCGGCACGGAGGGAAATGAGAAGGCCGCTCAGTTTCTGGCTTCCCAGTTCAAAAGTTTTGGTATTCCCGGTTATCGTGAAGATGGTTCCTATTATCAGGATGTCGTCTTTACCCGGACGGATTGGGGAGAGGTCTCCGTGGTGACTCAGAAGAAGGAATACAAGCACATGTGGGACTTCCTTTGCATGAAGCAATATGCCACTCAGCAGGAAGTCTTTCGTCTGGAAGACATCGTCTTTGCCGGTTATGGTGTTGACGATCCCAAACACCGGGACTATGCCGGTCTGGATGTACGGGGAAAGGCCATCATGATCTATGAAGGAGAGCCAGTGAATAAAAGAGGAAAGTATTGTGTTACTGGAACCAAAGATCCAAGCCGATGGAGTCGCGACTGGCGGATGAAAATGCAGGCAGCTCAGGATCAAGGCGTTGCTGTTGTGTTTATGATCGCCTCAGATTTTAAGAAGCTGGCGGGTCAGTCCCGGCGGTTTATGGTTGGCCCCAGTATTACACTTGGAGAGAATATTGAAAAGACCAATGGTCCTGCTCTGGTTATTATTTCATCAGCTATGGCCCGTGAGTTGATGGGCGCCCAAATAGATGATGTCATCGAAGCACGGAACAGAATTAACAAAGGCAAGCGTCCCAAATCGGTCACTCTCCGGACACCCTTTACATTTACTTCTCGCATGGATCTGAATAGGATCACCGGGTCGAATGTATTGGGATATATCGAAGGTACAGACCCACAACTCAAGCATGAATTGGTGGTGGTCACAGCCCATTTCGATCATTTAGGCAAGCGGGGGGACGACATTTTCAATGGTGCAAATGATAATGGGTCAGGAACCAGTACCGTACTGGAAATCGCACAGGCATTTTCACTGGCCAAACAAAAAGGAATCGGACCCCGGCGCAGTGTATTAACCATGCTGGTCACCGGAGAAGAGAAAGGCCTCCTGGGCTCCAAATACTATGTTCAGAACCCGGTATTCCCCTTGGATAAGACCGTAGTGGATATCAATGTGGATATGGTCGGTCGTATCGATAAACTGCATGAAGACAATCCGGACTACATCTATGTTATCGGGTCAGATCGATTGAGTACAGACCTTCATCGGATCAATGAGGAGATGAATGCAAAACACACTCAACTTGATCTGGACTACACCTACAATGCTCCGGATGACCCGAATCGGTACTATCAACGTTCGGACCATTACAATTTTGCAGAAATTGGGATTCCAGCCATTTTCTATTTTAATGGCTCGCATGAAGACTATCACCGTCCATCGGACACGATCGAAAAGATCGATTTTGACGCAATGGCCAAGATCGGAAAGCTGGTGTTTTATACGACTTGGGAACTGGCCAATCGGGATGAGCGCATCAAGGTGGATGTCATCTCCGAATAGGGCATTGTTTGTTATCTAGCCGGTGTTCATCGGTGGTGCGGTTGTCCGCGCTGTTCGCCCTTCGCCGGTCGCATGAATCGTTAGTGGCTGGCGCCACCTGGGCACTAGAGTCCATATGGGGTAACAGGTAATAACCCAATCGGTGAAGTTCTCCTCTCCTTGGAAAGGAGAGGGGGTAGGGGTGAGGTTATCACAGCTGCCAAACAAGTTCATGCCGACTCCAACCATATACATCTAAAACGTCAGAAGACAATTCACCCGATTATTCCTGGTGATCTCCACAACCAAATAACCCAATAATTTTTTTACTCTCCAATCCTGACCGTCTACAGGAGTAGGAAATCAACCCAGCCAAATTTCTATATCTGGGATCACAGGATGGTGGGGGAACCTAGTGGATCAACTGGTGGCATTTCCCAACTTGTGGTAACCACTTGTTTACCCACTCCAGGGGCGCTGGGTCTTTGTCTCCCGTCAAGGTATCTGCCTGGAAAAAGCGTTCAAACGGAGACCACCAGGGTTTGATGCGTTCAAACAACTGGGCTAGACGGGCCAGACTGTCCATCTCCATTCCCATCTCAAACATTCGCCAACTGAAGTATGCTTCATCATGCCAGTGGACCAGTTCTCGAACGCGTGCAGGCACATCCCACTGCGACAAGAATCTGGAGGCCAAATGACCATGATGGATTGATTTTCCGAGCTGGTTCAGCTGTTCTTGTTGATATTTGAAGGTATCATGGATGATTGCGACTAATCGTAGATCCTGACGATCGATGGCAGATAGATCTTGTGCATCCAGATTGTCCAGCACTTCACGAACATGAAGGAGGACCATGCCTTCCGGGTGCCCGGGACGCGGCTTGCCCCACATCATACCCTCTTCGAATTCGGGGGTGAGTAACAAGTTGGTTTCCAGCTGGGTTTCTGGTCGCAACAATTGTAGAACAGGCTTTTGGGTCATGGCTGTTAATTTCCTGTTAAAAACAAAGAGCCTCGAAAGTGACTCTCGCAACAGGCGTTTTATTCTCGTTATTTGCAGGGAAGACACATTCACTATGTTCAAACGCCTCACCTCTATCTTACCGTTTGTTTTGGCTGGAGCCATAGGTGGTTTGGTCACTTTTGCCCTGTTCCGAGCAACTGCTACCCTCCAACCGACATCTGAACCTCCCGGTCAATTAGTGAACGCTCTTAAGGGGCGAAACGCTGCATTCCAGGATTTTGTGCAGGCCGCTGCGATCGCTATGCCAACGGTGGTCCATATCAAAGCATCCGAATCGGATGACATGGCAAAAAAGCGTATCCAGGAACAACAACGACGAAACCCATGGGGATTCATTGAAGACGATTTCTTTTTTGGATTTCCACAGCAAAGACAACAGATCCAACGATTGGAAGGGAGCGGTTCCGGGGTCATTTTTTCCCATGATGGTTACATCGTTACCAACAATCATGTGGTGTCGTTTGCAGATCGTTTTGATGTGACACTCTACGATAACAGGACCTTCAAAGCAAACCTGATTGGTACCGATCCAAAAACCGATCTGGCTGTCCTGAAGATTGAAGCAGATCGATTGCCCGTTCTGAGCTTTGGAGACTCTGATAAAGCACAGATCGGCGAATGGGTGATGGCCGTCGGAAATCCTTTTGACCTGACCTCAACCGTCACTGCCGGAATCATCAGTGCAAAAGGCCGGGATATTGATATCATCCAAACCAAGGATGCTATGGAAGCATTTATCCAGACAGATGCAGCGGTCAACCCTGGAAACAGTGGTGGCGCCCTGGTCAATATTGATGGAGAGCTTTTGGGGATCAACACTGCCATCGCCACGAAAACAGGCTACTATTCCGGCTATTCTTTTGCCATTCCAGTGAACATGGTCCGGCGGATCGCCGAGGATATCATCAGTTTCGGCTACTATCAGAGAGGAAAGATGGGATTGAGCCTGGTCGAATTGGATGGGGACCTGGCCCATGAGCTGGAGCTACCTATCTCCCAAGGACTGATCGTGAAGGAACTGGAAGAGGGGGGTGCAGCAGAAATGGCCGGCCTGAAGCCCTTTGATGTGATCGTAGAGGCCAATGGCCAACCGGTACGTAGCGCCCCGGATCTGATGGAACAGGTCGGACGGACAAAACCGGGAGAGTCTATTCAGATGAATGTCTTACGGGAGGGGCAGTACTCCCGATATACGATACGAATGCGCTAAGAGAGGGACTCAATGCTCCACTCAAAGGCCAACACGATTTGGTTGTTTTATAGTTGGTTTTTCGTTTTGTGGTCCCCGTCATTTCTGGACGGGGATTTTTTGTGGGCAGAGCACAAGTAGATCCGGGTATATTTCAACGTTATGAAACAATATGCGATCCCCTTCGGATGTTATTAACCCGAATTCTATTTCCGTCACTACAATCCTTGATGATGCCTATGACGACAATGTCTACTCCACTTTCTTTAGTTGCCTATTTGTACCGGGAGCTTGCTCCTGCAGATACGCGGGCACTCCAACAAGAACTCGCGATCAACGCATTACTATCCGAAGAGTTTGATTCTATGGTTGCTGCAAAAAAAGCTTTGCCTCAAGTAACCTTCAGTCCGACGGATAAAACACTGGCCAATATTCTGGCATATAGCCTGACTTGCCCGGTAGAAGCTTGATCCGATGACATTCATTCCCAACCGATCCCCGGTCTGTGCTACACAGACCGGGGAATTTTTTTATCCCAAACTGCTTGGATGCCTGTGCAATCCGGGGAAGTTGTTACTTTTGACGTCCTTTTTGGCCCCGTAGTTCAATTGGATAGAACGTTAGATTCCGGTTCTAAAGGTTGCAGGTTCGAGTCCTGCCGGGGTCACCACTTTTTCTTTTCCTCACCGACATGCACATCTCCTCTGCCTGGCATTCATTTTGATGGCTCTTCTCGCGTGCAGAACAATGCGTATCCGGGGAAAGACACCCCAACCGTTTCGAAGGAAGCGACATTCTGCAACCATCGGACACGCAAACCAGAATAACATGACATTTTCCATTCGACTTCTTCCCCTCTTACTGGCTTTTGCCGCCTTTGGAATGATGGCCTGCGGACAAACAGAATCTGAACCAGCTTCAGTGGAGCAAACACAATCGGCCCAGGCTCCAGTGAAAAACTTCCCACCAGCGATTCAGGATTCACTGGACCGGACCGGCTGGGTGGTCAAAGGTTTTGGCACCCATCCGATTTCCATCGCCATACCCAAACCACTGGTCGGCATGGGTGACCAGGTCCCCGAATCAGCTAAGAAATTTATCGTGCGCAACGAGACATTTTCCGGTATTCATGGGGATGACTTCCAAATGATCGTCAACACCATTGAATATGTCGGTACTGTCCCTGTTGACCTGAATGCCATAGCCGCCAGTGCCGCCGATCAGATTCGCAGCGATGTAGCTGTTTCCCATTTCGAAATGAAAGAGACACCAATCACCGTGACAGGTCAATCAGGCATCCGCCAGGATGGCAAATTGTTCCGGGATGGGTTGATCCATTACTGGTGTAATTCCCTGGTTCAACGGGGTCAGGAGGTCTTCCAGGTCATGGTGATGTATCCGGAAACCTATCAACTTGGACCTGGTGATGCAGAGGCGATGATGGGTTCGCTTCAGTTGGATTAAACTGCTCCCATTTATCTAATCCGGTAGGAAGGGGTGTTGAGAGAAGTGTCTTACATTTGGACTTCATCAAATACTCCCTTCAAGCGTATGAAACAGTTCATCATCTCAGCGCTGTTGATGGTCATGACCATCCAGCTTTCAGCCCAGCGATTTCTGGTATCATTTGACCGGTTCTCTGACAATAAGCCAAGCTATATCACCTTAACGGATGGTACCGAGTTGGTCGGTGAGATCAAGGACATTGACCGCAAGAAAGGATTGATCGAAGAGATTACGATCAAGGATGAATCCAAGAAAAAGCACAAGTTGAAGCCCGAGGAGATCAGTCATATGTATCTTCCTCCCAGTGGGTTCAGTTCATTTTTGAGCAATTACGCCTTTCTGACGGATGTCAGTAATTGGGACAACGACTCGTATGATCAAGCCCATATTGCTGAGGGATATGCTTTCTTTGAACAGTCTGAAGTGATGCTCAAGAAGAAGAAACGCATTTTGTTGGTGCAGTTACTCAACCCCTCTTTTTCCAGCAAGATGAAGGTCTACCAGGATCCTTTTGCCAGTGAGACCATGTCCTTGGGTGTAGGTCCATTGACCGTAGCCGGTGGGGATGAAAAATCCTATTACGTCCGAGTCGGTGATGAGCCGGCCTTCAAATTGAAAAAGAAAGAATACCGGGAAAGCCTGGATCAGTTGTACAAGATGTGTCCAGCTGTTCGGCAGGCGGTGGGAGACAAACCCTCCTGGTCAGATTTCGAAGAGCATGTCTACATGACCAGTAAGAATTGTGAATAGCCTTATTCGATCTTGTCAAAAAAGGGGCTTGCCGCATCATCGCGGCAAGCCCCTTTTTATTGGAACTGGTTTATCTGAAATCAGGGTAGCAATTCAATAGCATTCTCCACCTCCTTTTTAAATGGAATCATCCAGGCAGGCAGATTATACTCTGCTTTATCAATGAGCCACCAGTAGCTCACCCCTTGTTTACGGACCTGAATGTAGATTCCGCCCCAATCACCTGCATCGGGCATACCGATGGTCGATTCCTCTTTGTAGAGTTGGGCAGGCAGAAGACTGGCCAGATCGGGCAGCTTCTTTTTCAGGTTGTCTGGCAATTGTTGGAACCCGAAATTCTGGTGATCGCCACCGGCGTACTGATCCAGGACATCCTCGTAGAGTAAGTTGTTCTCGAGTTTATAGGTTTCGACACATTGTTCTCCAGAACACTTCCCATAGAAGTGTCCGAAAATAAGGGTATCAATAGAAGTATGAAGATCCTCTTTGGCACAGGAAGACATGGCCATGAGGACCGTGAGGAAGCAAAAGGGGGTAATGGCTTTCATCAAGGTCTTGTTCGGTCCTTAAAGGTCGGGATTTAAGCCCCCGGATGCAAGGGAAAGTTCAATGAAAAGGCCTTTTGAACGACATTTTGAGATGAGACCTGGAAGGCTGTCGTGTGATCTTGACCACAATCCATTTTACCACAGCCTAGTACAAATAAGGTTTGTTCGTGTTTTGTTTTTTTAACCAGATCAAGATAATTTTCGAATATGGGACACCTCGATAAATCCCACTAGATGACCAATCAAATCGCCATCAGATTATCCCTAAAACATCCCAAGAATTTATTCGGGCTTTTGGTGGCTTAATTGTTTATCAACCATGAATCCCCATGTGGATTGTTCGAAATACTGGATTGGAGAGGTAGACCAGGGGCTCTATTCTCTCGCGTATTTTTCCTTGTACATTCGATAGAGTTGTTTCTGCTTATTGTCCAGATTGATCTCCCTGCCCTGAATGAAGGCATGTTCCACTTCACTACTGCGCATATCCAGGACATCGCCCTGACAAATAAAAAGTGTGGCATCCTTTCCCTTTTCGAGTGACCCGATCCGATCATCCAATCCCAGGATTCGTGCAGGAGCCAGAGTGATGGATTGGAGGGCCTCTTCTTTGGACATCCAACCTGCAGCCTGGCCAGCCTGATAGGCCAGGTTTCGTTGCTGCCAGTAACCATCTACAGAGAGGGCATACAACACCCCTGCCGATGCCAACAGAGAAGGCGTTTTATAAGGCAGGAGGACATCATCTTCCGGTTGAGCCGGAAGTTTGTGGGTCTGGGACAGGACAACGGAGATCTTGTGCTCTTTTAGAAAATCAGTGATCATCCAGCTGTCACGCGCACCAACGATCACAGGAGTGACCTTGTATTTGGCGGCCCACAATACGGCATCCTGAATAGCCAGAGCATCTTCTGCTTCGACATAGAGGATGCGTTTGCCGGAAAACACTGGACGCAGGCCTTCAAATCGAAGGTTCTTCTCCTCCAGATTGATCATCTGCGCATAGGCCGCGGCTTCGCGGACAAAGACATCAATCTCATCGATCTGTTTCTGGTACTCTTTATTTCGGGTGGTCACGCCAGGTTCAGCCCACCATCCGCTGCGCGCATATAGCGAAGGCCAGCGCAGAAAGGCGCCCTCATCTGTGGCATAAGCGGCATCCTCCCAGTTCCAGGCGTCCAACTGGACGACACTGCTCAAGCCAGGCCATCGGCCACTACCGGGTACGATCTGGGCCATCAGGATACCATTGGTTCGAACTGTTGGGATCACCCGTGAATCAGCATCATAGGCGACGATGGTCCGGGCATTGGAATTGTCAGGCCCGAACTCATTCATATCCTGAGTGGCCGGGATGGCACCAATCTCATTCAATCCGAGGGTGGTGTTCAGTGCGATCAACCCGGGGTAGACATGTTTGCCTTCCGCCTGGATCTGGCGGTACCGGTCCTTCTGCCACTCAGTATTGCGGTTCTGGAGGTCTACTGCTGTGATCTTACCCGCTTCAAACAGGATGACACTGTTCTCTATGACCTGCCCGTTGCCGATGTGGAGCGTGGCTCCGATGATGGCAATTGGTTCCTGCTGAGCAGGGGCGGGAGCTGGTTGAGCGATCAGAATGCCGGGGAGTACCAGCAGGGTGTAAAGCAAATATTTGAAGGTCATGATGTGTTGCATTAGAGGCATTTGGGGATCATTCAGAAATCTCATCGAAATCGGAGTCGCAATGATACAGGCGTTGACCTCGTCGACCGGCAGGTCGTTTGTTCTTGCCTCCCTCTGCTTTCATTTTATTGATCAGCCGTTGGCGTTCTTCCTGGATGCTTTGTCGGGCCTGCCGGTCCATTTCTTCATCCACCATTTTGATACCATCGACGAAGGTGACTTCTGCGTGGGCATAGATAGATAGAGGATGATCGGACCAGATGACCAGATCCGCATCCATACCTGGTTTGATACTGCCCACTCGATCATCGATGTGCAGCAGTTTGGCTGGGTTGAGAGTGACAAATTTCAAGGCCTCCTCTTCGGATACACCGCCATAGCGCACGGCCTTGGCAGCCTCCTGGTTCAATCGGCGCGCCATCTCTGCATCATCAGAGTTAAACGCGGTTACAACGCCCTCCTGGTGCATCAGAGCCCCATTGTAGGGGATGGCATCGTAGACTTCGAACTTGTATGCCCACCAATCCGAGAAGGAGGACCCACCTGCTCCGTGTTTGGCCATCTTATCAGCCACTTTATAGCCTTCCAGGATATGGGTAAAGGTGTTGATTCGAAAATCGAAGGATTCAGCCACGTGCATGAGCATGTTGATCTCGGACTGAATATACGAGTGACAGGTGATGAACCGTTCCTTGTTGAGGATCTCCAACATGGTCTCCAGTTCCAGATCACGTCTCATCCGACCGACGGTTGCCCGATTTTTTTTCAACTCGCCATATTCTCTGGCCCGTTGGAAGGCATTGACATAGACCTGTTCTACGCCCATTCGAGTATTGGGATATCGCGTATTCTCATTCCCACCATTCGATCGTTTGACATTTTCGCCGAGGGCAAACTTGATGAACCCCGGAGCGCCTTCCAGCTTCATTTGTTCTGGTGTGGAACCCCAGCGTAACTTGATGATGGCACTTTGCCCTCCCACCGGATTGCAGGAGCCATGCAGCAGTTGCGAAGTGGTCACGCCACTGGCCAACTGCCGGTAAATATTCACGTCCTCACTGTTCACGACATCTCCAATACGCACCTCGGCTGTATTCTCCTGGGTACACTCGTTCACACCTCGAGAAATGGCGATATGCGAATGCTCATCGATCATGCCTGGTGTGACATGTTGGCCGTTTACGTCCAGGATCTGTGCACTCGGAACGTTCAGGTTTTGACCTATCTTTTTTACTTTTCCGTCCCGGATCAAAATATCTGATCCACGGAGAATACCCTCCTCGGTATTGGTCCAGATGGTGGCATTTTTGATCAGAAAGGTCTCTTGTTGCGGTTGTTCTGTCCAGCCATAGGGCAGGAAGGGATATCGGATGGGGCTGAGGCTGCTGAGGTCAAAGGGCTGATCCGCCTTTTCCGGTTTGGTCTTGCTTTGGGTGGTGTCCTGGTAAACCGCTCGCCAGGAAATCCAATCGCCATTTTCGTCGGTACCCCGACCGTTCCACACCTTGTCCTGCTGATATCCACTGAGCAGCCAGGTGCCTGAAGAATCGGACAGCTGGAATTGGAGGTCCATACGTCCCCGGTCCCATTTGCCTTTTACATCCACCTTGGTGGTATCATTCAGGAATAGTTGGAAGTTGTTCTTTTTCTCTCCTCCACGCACTTCAATCCGATAGGAAGTAGAGCCTACTATGAGCTCATATTTGCCATCGAGATCGGGTTCATCAGCAGCTTGAAGCACATAAGGTTTCCCATCGACCCAGTTTTCAAAAAGGATGGTACCTTCTTCAAAAATGGGCCCAGAAGTAATGAGGAAAGAAGCTCTTTTCCCGACTTCTACGGTTCCCAGCTCACTGCTCATGCCGATCATCCGGGCGGGCACCCGGGTTAAGGCTTCCAGGGCCTGGTCCTGGTCGAGTCCGTTGGCGATGGCTTTGCGAATAGCAGTGAAAAACTCTTCAGGCTTCTTCAGGCCTTCCATGGTGAAGGCAAACGGGATTCCTGCCCGAGATAGTGCTCCGGGGTTGGCTGGTGCCCATTCCCAATGCATCATATCTTCCAGTGACACTTGCAGTGCATCATAGGGGTCATCAATCTGGTAAGCTTCCGGAAAGGTAAGCGGGAGGATAAAGGACGCCCCGATGCGTTTCAATTCATCGATGCGACGATATTCATCTCCAGAACCGCGGTAGATGTAGGTTTTATCAAATTCCCGGGCAATTTTTTGTGCTCGCAGCACTTCTTGCCAGTCGCGAACTTCAAAGAATTGAGGGAGTTCCTGGGCTTTGTTCCAGGCTTGCAGGGTCAGATTTCGTTCTTCAACAGCTCCTGTACGCTTCAGCCAGTCGCCATCCAGATAGGTTTGCCGCAGAAGGGCGATACAACCCATAAGTGACCCCGGATAGGGCATTGGCGAAGTTCCTTTCTTAAAGGACATATGGTGTCCGACCTGTTCGCGGATGAGGGCCTGGCCGGCCTCTCCATCAATCAGGTTGACCAATGCAGATGTACCCCTGGACAAGCCATCATGCTGGTGAGTGAGCACCCAGGAAAACCCGGCCTTGCGATAGTCCTCTCCTCGTTTTGGATCGGGTTGGAAGGCTGCGCCTGCATTATAGTCGCATTTGAGGGCTTCATTCCAGGCATAGGCACCGGGGCGTTCAGAGATCCACTGATCGCGATCGCGACGGGAACCCCGCTCAGAGCGTCCCTTTTCTTCTGCCTTGGTCAAACCATAATCCGAGGAGAGATCGATAAACCCGGGGTAGATCGATCTGCCCTGGAGATCGACGATGACTGCTCCGGCAGGAGGCTGGACATCAATACCAAGAGCCGTGATTCTTCCTTTTCGGATCACCAGGGTAGCATCACGTAAGGTCTGGCTACCGTTAACATGGATATTGGCATGGGTAAATGCATACCAATCCAGGCGTGGATCAGGGATTCCCTGTACCGGAAAGGTTGTATTTTGGGCATGAACGAGTTGGATCAAGAAGATACTCGTCAGGAAAAGGAGTAGACTTTGCCGCATTCTTTTGAATTGAAGGGGTGAAACTACGGATTTGATTCCGGTGGACTTCTGGATTAGGAGGACTCCTTCGAGAACCATTTTTCCTGTCTGGATGTTTCTTTTTCTCACCAAACGAACTTTGTGGCTGTCTATTCAATCAAGGATCTGGAGATGTTATCCGGCATTAAGGCCCATACCATTCGGATATGGGAGCAACGCTATAATATCATCCACCCCAAGCGGACACCCACAAATATCCGATACTACGAAGACCGGGACCTGCGTCAACTGCTGAATATTTCCATCCTCAATCGGAATGGCTTCAAGATCTCTCGAATCGCTTCCATGAATGAGGAGGAGATCAAAGCTGAAGTGAATCAGCTGGCCAGCGGCACCTTCGAGGATACAGTGCAGGTGGATGCTTTGACCATCTCCATGATGGAGCTGGATGAGGGCAAGTTTGAGACCATTCTGTCCTCCAATATCCGAGCGATCGGTTTTGAACGAACGATGTTGGAAGTGATCTATCCTTTTTTGGACAAACTTTCACTGCTCTGGTTGACCGGTTCGATTCATGCAGTCCAGGAGAGTTTTATCTCCAACCTGGTCCGTCAGAAACTCATCTCTGCCCTGGATGAGATTCCCTTTGCACATCATGCAGACCAGTCCTTTATTCTCTATTTGCCCGAAGGGGAATCCCAGGAATTGAGCCTCCTCTTTTTGCAGTACCTGGTCCGTAATCGGGGGCACAAGGTGCTTTATCTGGGACAAAATACCAGCCTTGCCGATCTGGCTGAAGCCTGTAAGATCTATAAGACAAATTATGTTGTTACGATCATCTCAGAGGCATTTACCCGTCAGAGTGTTCACCAGTATCTGGAGGATCTGAAGAAGGTTTGTTCTGGAATAAAAGTGCTGATTACCGGATATCAGGTTTTGGTCCAGGGTATAGCAACAAGTTCCAGTGTTCGAGTGATGAAAAATCTGGAAGACATATTGAGCGTTCTCCAGGAGATTGATCAGCCTGAACTGATCTCGACGGATATCCAGTAAACCACATACTACAATGGGTCAACCCGCATTTCGCTTTAGGGCACCTCTATCAGCCCCACTCATTGGCCAACCAATCCGCCAGCTGGCGGATTTTGGCCAATAAAGCCTTCGCAATATCCCGAGTCCTCGGGATTATTTCTCAATCACTTAACTATGGCTATGCTCTTTCGAAATGCCTTGTCTCGCTTGCTTTTCTCTAGTATTGGCCTATTTCGGAGGTTAATAAAAGTACCCTTTGCTTTATTGCTGCTTTCCGCCCTGTTATTAGGTGGAAATTCCGGATGTAAAAAGGATGAGGCCCTCACTCTTTTTGACATGGTCTATGTGTTCAATGTGGACATGCCAGCTGCTTTGAACACCGTGCAGACGCACTTTGTGGAATTTGATAAAGTGCCCACCCATATCGAATCCATTCTGGCCGATCACGGTCTGACCAATGCGGATATCGCCCGAATTGAACCCTATGACGGCCAGTTGGAGGTGGTGTTGGCACCGGTGGATATGTCTTATTTTCAAGAGATCTTTGTCGAAATACTGGATGGCCAGAACCGATTGGAATGCTTCTATACGCCGAGTGTGCCTTTAAACACGGGAACAAGAGTGGTTCTGGTAGGGACACTGGCTGATTTCAAACCCTTGCTTACACAAAGTGCCATGAATATGAGGATGGGATTCCGTTTGCGACAACCTTCTCCTTCTTCCTTGAGTTTTACCTTGCGATTGACATTTAAAGCGAGAGCATGAATCAACCCTGGCGAAGAGTCGTTATCCTTCTGACCGCTGTATTGTTTATAGGAGGTGTTATCGGATTTCAGATCCTGAGCCGACAAAAGACCGAACCACAACGTAAAGTCAAAACCATCAGCGCCCGGTTGACAGTCCGGACGATGATGGTCAAAAACGGGCCGGCCAGTGTACCGATCCCCTTGCAAGGGAGATTGGTTGCCTATGATCGGATTGACCTTTTCTCAGAAGTGAATGGCCTGGCTTTGCAAGGGGCAAAACCCCTCAAAGAAGGTGTTCGATTTCAAAAGGACGAGGTTCTGATCCGGATGGATGATCGGGAAGCACTTCTGGGCCTCCAGGGGCAAAGGGCGGCCTTATTGACGCTTCTAGCCCAAGTATTACCGGATATCAAGATCGAATTTCCAGACAGGTTTCCCGCATGGCGATCCTATGTAGAACTACTGGACCCGGAGAAGCAAGTGATGGATCTACCCACTTCTACTTCAGACCGAGAGAAGCTCTTTTTAGCTAGCAGGGGTATTCAGACGCAATACTATAGCATTCGCAGTGCGGAGGAACGATTGCGCAAGTACCGTTTGGTTGCTCCATTCGATGGAATATTGACGTCCGTAGAAGTACATCGGGGTACGCTGGTACGACCTGGTCAACGGATTGGGCAATTCCTTCGATCGGGGGCATATGAACTGGAGTCTTCAGCATCAATCGGAGATTTGGATTTTCTGCATATCGGTCAAAAAGTGGCTCTTCGCAGTGAGGATAATAGCCGCACTTATTCAGGTATGGTTCGTCGGATCGGAGACCAGGTGGATGCTTCAACCCAGATGATTCCGATCTACATTGAAATAGTCGGGCAGGGTCTCAAAGAAGGGATGTTCCTTTCTGGAGAGATTGAAGGACGAGTATCTGAGGAGGTGGCCACTCTGCCAAAGGAATTGTTGGTCAATGGTCGGGAAGTCTGGCAAGTCCAGGATAGCAGTCTGGTTAAAGTCCCCATTGATGTGGTCAGGACTGGCCGCACGAATGCGATTGTCAAGGGCCTGACTGATGGCACCCTGGTAGTTCGAAATTATAAACCGGGCATGACAGAAGGTCAGCAGGTGAATTGGATCATTGAATAAGCGCCATTCTCATGCATGCACTTGTTCGCTTTTTCATTCGCTTTCCCATTGCAGGTGATCCGCTCATGGTCCTTTTCTTGTTGGCGGGTGCATTTGGATTGACCAACCTCAAATCCACCTTCTTCCCGGAAGTGGAATCACGCATTATCACCATCCAGACGATATACCCGGGGGCCTCTCCGGAAGAGGTCGAAGAAGGCATCGTCCTGAAGATTGAAGAAAACCTTAAAGGCGTTTCCGGCATCGATCGTGTCTCCTCTGTGAGTACAGAGAATAGTGGAGTGATCACTGTGGAAGCATTGCAGGGGTCTGATCCGGAGAAGGTATTGGATGATGTGCGCAATGCGGTAGATCGCATTCCATCCTTTCCTGCGGGTATGGAGCCTGCCGTGGTCTTTCGTCAGGAGAATTTGGGTTTTGCCATCAATTTTGCCATCAACGGCAATGTCGATCTGCGGACACTCAAACAATTTGGTCGTCAGGCAGAATCCGACCTTTTGGCTATCGATGGGATTTCCAAAGTCACGCTCAACGGTTTTCCTGATGAGGAGATCGAGATTGCCTTTCGGGAGAAAGACCTCCTGGCCTATGATTTGACCTTTATTGATGCCGAACGATCCATCCGCGGCAGCAACCTGGAATTGACAGGGGGTACACTCAAAGGCGAACAGGAAGAGCTGCTGATCCGGGCTCGAAACAAACGTTACTACGCGGATGAATTGCGGGATATCCCCATTAAAGTCACCGACGAAGGGAATATCATCCGATTGTATCAGATCGCGGATATCCAGGACAAATGGTCTGACAACCCGGATCGGAGCTGGATCAACGACAGGTCCAGTGTGGTGGTTACGGTGTCCAATACCCTGGATGAAGACATATTAGATATTTCTGAAAAGGTAAGGGCATACATCCAATCCTTTAATGATCAGCAGACGCTGGTCCACGCAGATATTATCAGAGATGGCTCCGTTGTTTTACAACAGCGGATAGATTTATTGGCCAATAACGGGATGATCGGTTTTATCCTGGTCCTGGGCTTTTTGTCCATGTTTCTGAACTGGCGTCTGGCTTTCTGGGTCGCCCTGTCCATACCTATTTCGTTTGCCGGAATGTTTCTGGTGGCCTATTTAATGGACATTACCATCAATGTGATCTCCCTTTTTGGAATGATCGTCGTAGTGGGTATCCTGGTCGACGACGGGATTGTTATTGCTGAGAATATCTATCAGTTGTATGAACGTGGGGTGCCTCGATATAAGGCGGCAATTGAAGGATCACTCAAGGTTATTCCAGCTGTTTTCACCTCCGTCTTGACGACGATCATTGCATTCTCTTCGTTCGCATTTTTGGATGGCCGCATCGGAGATATTTTTACAGTCCTGGGCGTTGTAGTTATTCTCTCTCTGTTTTTCAGTCTGGTGGAAGGGATCTTCATCCTTCCCGGGCACGTGGCCCATTCAGCAGCTTTGACTCCGAATCAGAAAAAGAATAAGGTACAAAGGACGTTTGAAGGATTGATGTTGTGGTTGCGAAGCCGATTGTATGCCCCCTTTCTTCGTTTCTCTCTTCGATATCCAGCAAGCACCCTCATCATCTACACTGTCCTCCTTTTGCTGACGATCGGTATGATCCGAGGAGGCTTGGTCAAGACGACATTCTTCCCTGTAATCCCGAGGGACAATATCAGTGTGACCCTCAAAATGCCGGCAGGAACCCGAGAACAGGTAACCCGAGAAATTCTGCATCGAATCCAGATTGCAGCCGAAGATGTCAATACTCGTTTTGAGGACACCTACTTTCGTGGGGAAAATCGCCCGATCAACCATATCGAACTTAAAGTGGGTCCGACCACCTATCAGGGGAGCCTGGATATTTCGCTACTGGATGGGGAGATCAGGGACTCACTTACCGCCACAGTAATCACCAATGCCATCCGTGAGGCGGTTGGACAAATCCATGAGGCAGAAGTCCTGACCTTCGGTCAGCCAACACCTTTTGGAAAACCGATCTCGGTTTCCCTCCTTGGAAATGATTTTACATCTCTTCGCTCAGCAGTGTCTGATCTGCAACAAGAATTGGAATCGCTTGCTGAACTGCGTGATGTGACCAATAATAACCAGGAGGGTCTGCGTGAGATCCATTTAACCTTGAAAGAAAAGGCTAAAGGTCTGGGTCTAAACCTTCAAGATGTGATTGTCCAGGTTCGTCAGGGCTTTTATGGAGTGGAGGTGCAGCGCCTGCAGCGCGGTGAGGACGAGGTGCGTGTGTGGGTTCGCTATGGCGAACAGGACAGAGATGATCTGAGTCGACTCGAGGAAATGCGCATCCGATTCGCGGATGGCCGAGCCTTCCCATTGAAAGAGATCGTTGATCTGGAGATCAAACGAGGGACAATCGCGATCTACCACCTGGATGGGCAACGCGAAATCAAACTCGAAGCGGATGTTGCACAGGATAATGTTTCTGTGACAGATCTGAATGAATCTATCCGAACCAGTATTGTTCCTAAAATTCTGGCCAACTATCCAACCGTCAGTGCTTCTTTTGAAGGTCAGAATCGGGAGCAAATGAAGACGGCCCGATCGGCCAAAGTGGTTCTGCCAGTGATGTTGATATTGATGTTTTTCACGGTTGCAGTCACGTTTCGGTCTATCGGACAAACCCTGGCTGTCTTCTCATTGATCCCCTTTGGATTGGCTGGAGTCGGACTTGGACATTGGGTTATGGATTTGCCCATCAGTTTGTTTTCCTTTCTCGGAATTCTCGCCTTGGTCGGCATACAAGTCAATGATGGGCTGGTCCTGATCACCATGTACAACGACCTTATTCGGAAGGGGAACAGAGTAATGCGGGCCATCTATACCGCCGCTCTTTCCAGATTCAGACCCATCCTTCTGACATCTCTAACCACAGTAGCCGGATTGGGGCCTTTGTTGCTGGAGAAGAGTTTCCAGGCCAAGTTCCTGATCCCCATGGCCGTTTCTGTCGCTTTTGGATTGATCCTGGTGACATTTCTGACCCTGACACTTTTGCCTGCATTGTTGATGATGATCAACAGGGTCAAGTTGTGGGTGGTCATGCAATGGGAGGGTGTGAGACCTGATCCCCGTTCAATCGAGCCGGCCATCGAAGGTCGAAAGACCTATATCTGGCTGTGGCTGTTCTTTGCTGTGGTCTTGGTTGTCACCTTTATTGCTGTGATTGTCTTTACCATTCGCCTTTTTGACGCCCTGATCCCGTCATAATGAATATACAAATACGTCTATATCTACCCGTTCTTGTACTGGCTTTGATAATGCCTGTTTTATCCATAAGCCAGGCTGTCCTTACCATGGACCAATGCGTCCGAACGGCACTTGAAAATGATCTGCAACGGCAGATTGCGAATCTTCAAGTAGAAGTGGCAGCTGTCAACAATCATGGTGCCATGGCCGGCCGATATCCGAATGTCAGTTTGAACACGACCAGTCAGGGCAATCTGAACGATCAAAACAATCCTGCGAGCTTCCTGAATGGATTAATCCGTTCTGGCAATGCCAATGTTTCTCTGGACGCAACCTGGTTGGTATTTGATGGATTTCGTGTCCGATACAACCTGAGACAGCTGGGCACACTCGAGGAGCAGGCCAGGGTTCGTCTGGATGAGGCAGGACTGCAGACCGTCCGACAAACGATGATGGCCTATCTACAATTTGAATGGCAACAGGAGCAGGTCAACCTGGCCAGAGAGGTGCTTCGCTTGAGCCAGGACCTTCTGAATGATCAGTTGTTACGTCGGGAATTGGGTCAAGCATTGACTCAGCAGGTTTTGCAAAGTCAGGATGCTGTCTTGACCGATAGTACCGGTTTGGTTACCTCGATCCTGAACCGAAATATCGCCATGCATGCACTGAAGCTGGCTATGGGCAATCCAGACAGTCCTGACTTTCAGGTAGCAGGCGCACTGACCATGCCTGCCCAGGTTTGGGATAAACAAGTGTTGCGGCGAGCCATGCTGGAACAAAACCCATTGGTTCAGGAAGCTGTACTCGGAGAACAGATCGCGAGCCTGCAAACGAAGATCACCCAATCGGGATATTATCCTCGCTTTGGGCTCAGCGCCGGAGGGGTACTAGCAGGTACGGTTACGGGGCTGGATGGTAATAATCCCTTCACAGGTGAGCCCTTTGGCACCCAGACCGGATCCAATCGCAATCTATATTTCGGGATCAATGGTTCATGGCCGATCTATGATGCCGGTATTCGTCGTCGGCAAGTATCGGTGAACCGATTGCAGGAAAAGATGGCAACACTTTCGCGTCAAGCATTGACTGACCAATTACTGGTTCGAATGGATGATCTGCTCGACGGGTATAACACTCATCTGCAAAATCTGGCCATCCAGAATGCTCAAGTGGATAACTCCAGACAAAGCCTGACTATGGCTGAGGAAAGGTTTCGCCTGGGGCAGCTTTCTATTTTTGATGTACGGACTGTGCAGCTATCTTATGCACAAGCCACACTTCGCCGGATCACAACGGTATACCAACTTCGGGTCCATGAGGTGGACATCCTGAGTCTGTCAGGCTTGTTATCCAGGTAAGACAATGAGATAATCCTATTCTTCCTCTTTTTCAGCTTTTGCGGGAGTCGTGTTAGCCTCCGGCATCAGGTCGTTCTCTTTGATAAAGTGAAACCACTTGATCACCTTACGAATGTCGCTCATGCGCACCATCTCTTCATCATAAGTCGGCAGTATCTCCTTGAAGTAGAGTCGCAGTTCTTCATCCTTGGCAATGGCTATATCCGGGGCGGGTGTGTCGTGCGCGTCCATAGCGAGAAAGACGTTCTGGAGGTCTTCCGTCCCTTCTTCAGTATAGATCCCGATGGACGCCAATAATGAAAACTGATGTGAACGTACCGGGGCAAATCGTTTTTGACCATTGGTCAGATCCTCAACGATCAGTCCATTGTGACGATTGGCGACGACGCGAAACAAACCGGGCAGACCGCTGACCGATACGAGTGTTGAAAAATCCTTTTCCATTAGTAGACCAACAGGTTTTGAAGTTGTTCACGAAAACGATTGGGTGGCAGAAATTGCTGCTCCAGGGGGATGGCAAATGGAATGGGTGTGTCCAAACTGGCACTCCTCATCACAGGTGCATCCAAATATTCAAATAGATGTTCATTGATCCAGGCACTGATCTCTCCACCAATACCCAGGAACAGGGTGTCTTCGTGGAGAATGATGACCCGGCTTGTTTTTTTGACCGTTTCGGCTATCGCCTCATAATCGAGCGGCAGGAGGGATCGCAAATCCAGAATATCGGCATCGATGTCCAGTTCATGGACAGCCTTTGTCGCCCAATGCACGCCCATACCGTAGGTGATGATGGAGACGTCCATGCCCTGGCGGACCAGTTTTGCCTTACCGATAGGGATTCGATAGGGATCGACTGGAACCTCCTCTGAAACGGCTCTGTACAACGCCTTGTGCTCGAAAAAGAGCACCGGATTGGGATCATCCAAAGCGGACAACAGGAGGCCCTTAGCATCCGCTGGAGTAGCCGGAAAGACCACCTTCAGTCCGGGTGTATGGGCAAACCAGACCTCGTTACTCTGGGAGTGAAAAGGACCTGCACCCACTCCGGCTCCAGCCGGCATACGGATGACGACATCAGCGCTCGCACCCCATCGGTAGTGTGCTTTCGCCAGATTGTTGATGATCTGGTTGAATCCGCAAGTGACAAAGTCAGCAAATTGCATCTCGACCATGGACTTGAAACCCTTGAAGCTCAATCCCTGGCTGATGCCGATGATGGCGCTTTCACAAAGCGGTGTATTCCGGACCCGATCTTTTCCAAACTGTTGCACAAAGCCATCCGTGATTTTGAAGACCCCGCCGTATTCAGCGATGTCCTGCCCCATCAGGACCAGGTTGTCATGGATCTCCATCCCTTGACGCAAGCCATCCGAAATGGCATCGACAAGCCTCATTTCTTTGCGTTCTGAAGAAATAGGAGGTAACGACGCAGGGGTGTAAGGCGCATAGACATCCTGCAGTTCTTCCTGGATGTTCGGGACAGGATCTGGCTCTGCAAATGCCCGTTCCACGGCATCGTTGATAAATTGCTTGAAGCTGCCGCGAATGGCGGTGGTGGCCTCTTCGTCCAGGAGCCCTTCAGTGATCAACCAATCCTCATATGTTTTGATGGGATCCTTGGTCTCCCATTGCGAAAAGAGCTCTTTGGGGACATACTTTGTTCCAGAAGCCTCTTCATGTCCGCGCATGCGGAAGGTCATGCATTCCAGGAGTATCGGTCGTGGCCGGTCGCGCATTGACGTAGCGAGATCTTTTACGGTCTGGTAGACTTCGAGGATATTATTTCCATCAATGGTGTGGGCTTCCATGCCATAACCCGCGCCTCGGATGGCTAGGTTAGCGCAGCGAAACTGTTCATTGGTTGGTGTACTCAGTCCGTATCCGTTATTCTCGATCACGAAGATCACTGGAAGGTCCCAAACTGCTGCGACATTGAGGGCTTCGTGGAATTCACCCTGACTGGTCCCTCCTTCCCCGGTAAAGGCCAGTGAGATCTTTCCCTCCGCTTTCAGCTTATGGGCCAGGGCAACGCCCGAGGCCAGGGAAAGCTGGGGGCCCAGGTGAGAGATCATACCAACGATGCCATATTCCAAGGCACCGAAATGGAAGGACCGTTCGCGACCTTTTGAAAACCCCGTCTTTTTTCCTTGCCATTGGGCCACCAGTTTATCCAGGGGCATCTCCCGGGTGGTAAACACACCGAGATTGCGATGCATAGTGAACATCAGTTCATCCGGATCCAGGGCGGCGGTGGTTCCTACGGCGATTGCCTCCTGACCAATTCCGCTGAACCACTTGCTGATCCGTCCCTGACGGAGAAGGATCAGCATCTTTTCTTCAATCAGTCGGGGCAGGATCAGATGACGATACAGGCGGAGCAATGTATCATCTTCCAATCCTTTCCGGTCAAAGGGTTTTGCAGGCAGATCTTTCGCTAAGGTGGTCATGAGAACAAATTTCTAAGGCAAAAGTAGGGGAAAGGCCATTGAAAGACCAGGTTGATTAGCCATTTACCTGTTCCGCCAGTTTGGAGGCATTCTCTTCGGTCTGCAGGGCCTGAATGATATCCTGGATTTGCCCTTCCATGATCTGGTCCAGATTGTATAGTGTCAGATTGATTCGATGATCGGTGACCCTGTTTTGAGGATAGTTGTATGTGCGGATTTTGTCGGAGCGGTCTCCAGACCCGACCAGCGTTTTTCGCTGAGAGGCCAGAGCAGAATCATGTTCAGCCCGGCGGGTATCCTGGATCTTCTGGATGAGGCGTTGCATAGCGATATCCCGGTTTTTGAATTGAGACCGGGCTTCTGTGCTTTCCGCCACTATCCCGGTGGGGAGGTGGGTAAATCGCACTCCGGATTCTGTTTTGTTTACGTGCTGTCCTCCAGCGCCACTGGCACGAAAAGTGTCTGTTTTCAGGTCTGATTTGAGGATGTTCACATCTTCGAATTCAAAGACGGGGATGACCGCTACCGTGGCAGCGGAGGTATGAATACGGCCTTGGGATTCAGTTTTTGGAACACGCTGCACCCGGTGCGCTCCGGATTCAAATTTCAACTGTGCATAGACATCGGTGCCTTTGACCTCGATGACGATTTCCTTGTAGCCACCGGAGCTCCCATCGTTTTGAGAAAGGACCTCCTGTTTCCAGTTCTGACTGTCAAAATAGCGGGTGTACATGCGAAACAGATCGCCAGCAAAGATGCTGGCTTCATCACCACCCGTACCAGCGCGGATCTCCACGATCACATCTTTTTCATCTTCGGGATCTTTGGGGATGAGAAGAACACGAATCTCTTCTTCCATTTCGATCTGCCGTGGCTCCAGCGACAGGATCTCCCCTTGAGCCATTTCCCGCATTTCGGGATCAGATTCCTTGAGCAGGGACCGAGCGGTATCGAGGTTGCCCAGCAACTGGGCGTAATCCTTGTATTTCAGGACGATAGGCTCCAGGCTTTTGTAAGCCTTGTTGATCTTCGTGAACCGTGTCGGGTCAGAGATTACCTCCGGATCGGACATTTGAAGTTCCAGATCCTGATATCGGTGGACGAATCCCTCCAGTTGTTGCAATAGCTGTTCCATGCTGCGTTGAGGTCAAGGGCAGCAAAAGTACGGCGATAGGCCGGTATGTCTGTGGTGGTGTTTTGAAAAAGACAGGATAAAGAAATTGTCCTGTTAGGAAGGAGAAACGCGAATTTTCTCCTTGATGGACTGGATCAGGGCGGGAGAGACATTTCGTCGGCTCACATGTGTCTTGACATAGGTCTTAAATGACTGCTCCTGATGCAGTAAAGACTGATATTGTTTGTTTTCCCGGATTTCATCCATCAGGTTTCGGGCTTCGTCCTGGTTCAGTTCGTTGTCCAGAAAAAGGGACACCCGATGGATTAACTCATCGTTTTTCATAGCCTGTTGGTTTGTGTAAAACAATTGGAGTTCCTCCGTCCCCTGTTTTCCCCAAAGTGGATCAAAGGAAGAACCTATAGCCTAGTCAAGGTAACGCTTGAGACAGATATAACCAAAGAAAGGGGGGGCATAGTTCCCCACATATAGACATTAATCTGTCGTGGAATCATCCTCACCCTTGGACATTTTTCTCCGTTTGTCCTCATACCCAAGGGATCGTGCATAATCCTTCAACTTCTCCTTGAGGAGGTTTCGGGCCCGATGAAGACGGGAGCGAACGGTGCCAATCGGAATATCGAGGATGAGAGCAATCTCTTCGTAGGTGAAATCTTCGACATCGCAGAGCAGGATGACTGTTCTGAAGTCGACGGGCATCGCATTGATTGCATAGGTCACTTCATCACCAATGAGGTAATTGAACATTTCCTCCCGGAGGTCAAAATAGGCATCAGGGCCGCCCGGCTCCTCTTTTTCGTGGACTTTCCGGATCTCTTCATAATCCACCTGAACCGGCTGGCGCTTCTTTCGCCGGTATTCATTGATAAAGGCGTTTTTGAGGATCTTGAACAGCCAGGCTTTGGCATTGGTGCCTCTGTCGTATTGCCGAATAAACCGGTATGCCTTCATATAGGCATCCTGGACCAGATCATTGGCGGCATCATCGTCAAGGGTCAGGTGGAAAGCAAAAGTGTGAAGAGCATCAATATGAGGGAGAAACTCTTCCTCAAATATGGCATGCTTTTCAGCGGTTGTCAGGGGCAGGTGATCTGGGACTTCAGTCAAAATAAATGGTGTTCTTACGATTTGGGAGCCTTTGTGGAAGGCGGTTAGGCATCGGTACTCCGGAAGGCTCTGACCAGGCTGATCACATCAGGGTCCGCACTGAGTTCCGGGGCGACATCAAAAAGAGTTTGGTGTGCATCAAAATCCTCCGCCAGTTGCAAACAGAGAGACTGACAGGCTTCTTGCCGTTTTCCCAGTTTGAACAAACAGGCGATACGAGCATAATCCAATTGAGGGGAGAATTGTTGTCCAATCGCTGTTTCCAGAATATCCAGTGCTTCCGTCAGAGAGCCGTGTTGGAGTAAAAACGAAGCATACTGCAACCAGTAGCTGCTTTGTTCCGGAGCGAGTTCCAGGGCGCGATTCAAGCAAAACTCGGCCTGTGGGAGATTGCCCTTCTGAAAGTAGGCTTCTGCAAGTGCAACGTAGTACTCCTCGCGATCACCATTCAGACTAATGGCGGCTTCAAGTTGAAAGACCGCTTCGTCATAGCTGCTTTCAAGAACACGGATGCATCCCAATTGAAACAGGGCTTCATCGTGTTTGTCATCCAGGACCAAGGCTGTCTTCAAGGTGGTTACCGCTTGTTCTCGTTCGCCATTCTTTTCGTAGGCTTCTCCCAGTTTGACCAGGAGGTCAGGATCTTGAGATTCAGACTTTTCCAGGGAAGTGAGAAAACTCTCCACTGCCTTCTGAAATTTGCCCAACTGGAGGTACATCTCTCCCAGATCTCGCCAGGCATGTTCAAATTCTTCGTTGATCACGCAGGCATAGTCAAATGCCTCAGCTGCCTCCTCATAATTTTCCTGGCAAGAATGGGCATGGCCAAGGTTGTACCACACCTGCCAGGCATAGGGGTCCTGTTCGATGATCTCCTCATAAAAGGTGGCGCTCTCTGTATAGTTGCCCAGCATCTCTGTGCTGAGCCAAAGACGTTCCAGCGCTTCCTGAAACCGAGGGTTGTATCGTACAGCTCGCTCCAGACTAAGGTGCATCTGCAACCATTGGTCACGTTGCTCTTCGATCATGGCTTTAAAATACCAGGCATCGGCAAGGTCTTCCTGACTACCTTCTTCGAGGAAGGGGGAGAGGATGATCTCTGCTTCGTTGGAGCGGCCAAGCTCAATCAATGTTTCCACTTGAAGGAGTTGGATGTCCAGTTCACCCGGGGAAATCCCGGAGGCATGTCGCAAAACGGACAGGGCCTGGTCGGGCTTTTCCAATTCCAGAAGAACAGCAGCTTGGCTGCACATCAAGTCAACAGAAAATGGATGTTGAAGGAGGGCTTCACAACTTGCGGTATAGGCCAAATCGGCTTTCCCTCCGGTGAGGTACTGTTCGATGAGATCCAGGAAAACTTGTTCATCCAGGTAACCGCTATTGCCTTCTGCCAGGCGGGCTTCAAAGTCGGATGTCCAATCAGGCATGCAAGGTGGGCTGTTTGAGGTAAATATACGACTATTTGAAGCTGCCGGTCAACGTGTGAAATTGCAGCTTCGCCGGATTCCAGAATAAGGGGATCAAGTGATTGAGTATAAGAGAATTACATGGGATTGGATTCTTCCTATCTACGGTTTATACATCCTTAAAACGTTTGCCATGAACAACATTATATGTAGCACTCATATTTTATGGAAAGAATAAATATTTGTCAGGCGGGTTTGGTCACGCGTTCCCGACTGACCATAAATACCCCGGAAAAGATCAATACTGCGGCGAGGATCTTGGGTAGAGTCAAGGTTTCCTGTCCCATCATCAACGCAATCAGAGCGGCGATCAGCGGTTGTAAATAGATATATGCACTGACGGTGACCGGCGCAACACGTTGCAGAGCGAAGGCATTCAAGCCATAGGCGAAAAAGGTGGTGAAGACCAGAACGTAGATAAAACAGACGATGATCATTGGGGTAAAGTCGTGCCATCGGGCAGCGCTAGCCTGCGGCCATCCGAAGAACATCACAAAAAAAGAACCGAACAGAAAGACCCACTTCAACACCAGGTTGGGCGAATACTTGGCCATCAGGGGTCGGACGAGGATCAGATACAAAGCATAGCTTGTCGCATTTCCGGCAACCATCAGATCACCCAGGACATCGCCATCTGCTAGTCCAGTCTGCCGGCTTTGCAGGATCAGAAAAGCTGCTCCCGTCCCGGCGACCAATACACCGAAAGCCCGTTCCCGCCGAATGCCCCGTCGCTCGATCAGGGCGGAAAGCAAGAGGACGAGTACCGGCGTCAGCACCATAATCAGTGAGGCATGGATGGGTGTCGTGCGGTCCAGCCCACTGAAAAAGAGCATTTGATTGGAGGCCACACCAAATAAGCCACAAAACAGCAGTCGGATCATATCCTGCCTGGGAATGGCAGGGGTGGGCCGTCCCAGACCCGTCATCCAGAACAAGGCAGTCGCCGTCAATACCCGGACCAGGATGAAACCCAGTGGGCCAATGTACTCCCCGTCCATGACCACTTTGGCAATGGAATAGTTGGCGCCATAAATGACAGCGACAGCAAAGAGAGCGAGATGGGCGAGCCAGTTGTTCTTCACAGGGGCAAAGATGAGTTGAAGCACCAAATGACAAGCACTAAAAATCAAATAAGCACCAAAACACAAATGTCAAATCACAAACCCGCCTGCCGGCGGCCAGGTAAACTCCAAATGTCAAATGCGAAGGACCGAAACTGAGTTTGGAGGGGAGGAGTCGAGGAGAAGCACAGAGGAGAAAGCACCAAATGACAAATGTCAAATCACAAACCCGCCTGCCGGCGGCCAGGTAAATTCCAAATGTCAAATTCGAATGACAGAAAGGGGGTGGAGAGTGGAGCCGATTTCTCAGTCCTGAATTTCTTTGCGCGCTCTCACCACGACCAATCCCAAGGGTGGATGCCAGGTGATAATGGTAGATGTTCAGCCCGTAGATGACTCACTCTTTGCGGCACAGCGCCTTTGCGTGAGTCATTTCTCGCAAAGGCGCAAAGAGATTCTGGCTCAGGGTTTCGACAGATAATAAGTTGGAAAGTGCTTCCCTACCAGGCCAGATCGGGATCGATGTCATCGACCCGGATATCCCGTTTGGTCTTGATGCGAGCCATTTGGCGGTCAAAGACCAAGCGTGCCAGGCCTTCGGCAGCAGGTATTTCTGTGGAGGGGTCCATGGCCCGGCGGACCAGCCGTTCGTCGACATCCAGACGGTAGAGCAGAGAAAAGAGAAATTCGGTTTTTGTTTCCAACATCCAGGCGATCTGCTTGGTGAGCATCTCCAGGACCGCTGCTTCATCAAACTGCGCTTCCCCCTGAGTGGTGATCTCAAAATCAGCAAGGATCGGCAGGTAAGGATTCTCGGACATCACTACAAAGGTAAAGGGAGTGTCGGACTAGATCGATGATCCTCCTCAGTCATGGGTTGTATCTTCGTTATTCGGTGAGACACCGGCGGATAGAGGGTACTGGTGAGACACCAGTACCAACAAAACAGGACAATTATTCTTAAAGTAATGTGTTGGTACGAGTGTCTCACTCGTACCATGTATGTGTGCGGTGTCTCACCGCAAACATCAGGAAGTCTGTGATAGTTGAAGTGTGCTCTCAGGTGCATTAAACAATCAGGTAAGTTCTGATGTAGCTTCAAGCGTATTGACTTCGGGCATATCAGATTAGAATGGATGAATTATACTTTTTGTCCTCATTTTTGAGGATAAAATGACAGGTAAATATTCTATTAATGTTA
Organism: uncultured Saprospiraceae bacterium; assembly: GCA_942490895.1. GTDB lineage: Bacteria > Bacteroidota > Bacteroidia > Chitinophagales > Saprospiraceae > JAGNXB01. Next base: position 67,358 of record CALNZC010000046.1, on the reverse strand, counting down.
AATGCTGCATTATTTAACACATGGTATATTGACAGGGTCAAAACTTTCTTTTAAATTGGTTGCTCATCTTTAAACCAATACATGATGTACACTTACCCCCCCCCGCAGAATTAAACTTGGTCTTTTAGATTCAGACCGTCGTTTATTTGAGAATGACCAAACATTATTTCGACGTGGGTTTAGATTTTATCGAGCACTTGGTTGGTGTGCAGTTGTTGTTTTCATAATTCTGCTTTCTACCGTAAAGGGTATTGCTCAGGAACCATGCATACTCCTAGACAGCTTTCCTCCAGGTCCTCAGGGCTTGCCTGCTGCCCCGAGATCAACTCCTTGTTTTGATCCTGCTTCCGTGATGGAAAATGAAACTCCGATATATATACGATTGCGGATTCACTTTTTCCTCGATGATGATTGTGAAGGCTCATTGATTGTTGGCCCCGGAGAGAATCAGAATCTGGATCCAGGAGATGCCTGGCAGATTGCTGAGACTCTAGTGGACGATGCGAATGCATTCTTCGAGACAATAGAAGGGCATCCAAATTGGGCTAATTTTGAATGTTACAATCTACCTGTACAAAACACTCCACACTTTCCTGTTCGGTATGTACTATCTGGAGTCAATCTCCATTGTTCATCAGTTGATGGCAATTTAAATGGAGGATTTCCTGATTTATATGTAGATCCGGAAACAGAAATCCAGGTTTATTTAGGCGATGTCACATATAATGGAGGGTCGGCAAATGGATATACTAAGTTGAATGAATATCGACTTGCCATCGAAGACTTAAGCCCGCAACTGATAAATCATGAGCTGGGCCACTGCTTTGGCTTGGATCATAGTTTTGATTCTGATGGATGTACAGATACATGGCAAACTAATTGGTCATGGGATAAGGATGGTGACAGTAATCCTGATGTATATGGTGTAAAATGCTGGGATGCTTCTCCATACGACAAGTCTGACCCGAATAACAACGGAATTGTCGATGGTGCTGAGGATTATTGTGATGAATTGTACTATCCAGGCAATCCACATCCATGTTGTGACTGGTGCAATCAAACGAATAATATGATGGCCCACTCAGCGTGGGGGGCTAATCCTACCTATTCTGCGTTGACAGAATGCCAGGCAAATTCCATGCTCAATACTATATCCCTCAAAAAATGCGATTATATCGCTCAGATAGGGGGTGATTGTCCTCCTCCTGGTGCAGCAGTAGGAGTTTTGCCTACTGTAAGTGGGACGATGGAGTGCCCGACATGTTTCCACCTGGAAGGATCTGATAATGAGACCAGTTATCGGATTACCTTGATGAGCAATACAGGAAATATTATTTTACAAACTTCACAACTTTCAGGTCAGGCTGGAAAATATTGTTTGAAGACTAAAACTTCGAACGGGAATACCACTTGGCCTTATGGTCTACAAGCTGGAACAACCTACAAATTCAAACTTGAAGTGTATAATGATTGTTCTTCAACAGATGAGGAGATCATTTCTTTTGTTTTGCCTTCTCCATGTAGTGGATCATCAGGTACTGGCCCAGGCCTGTCGGGTATTGGATTGGCACCGAATCCCTTGACAGGAGGCACGGTTACAGTCTCTCTGGATGCCACTGATGGCGGATCACTCCTGATTTATGGTCAGCATGCGACATCTTCTACTTCCTATGGCCTTGTGGATAGCCGAACCTTGACATCTGGAACAAACACACCATTCACCATCACGACAACTTCCTGGCAAAGCGGAGCCAATCTTTTATTTTTCGTTTATGCTGGGCAATTGTGGATTGAAACAGTGATCAAGCCATGAAGCAGTGCATCACTTTTCTGATGGTAGTGGTATTTTTTTCTATACCCATACAGGCACAAAAAGTGGCCATGTTCGAAACCACATTGTATTTTGAAGATGCAGTGGGCAATATGGACAGCATACGGGTAGGGCATGACACCGCTGCGAATTCGACATTTAATACGGATTTTGGAGAAGAATTTATAAATGCGCCTTTTGATAGTGTCTTCGAAGTGAGGGCAGCCCATCGGCAGGGATCCAAATTTGATGATCTGGAAAATATATTGTCGAAAAAGATTATTGGCGCAACAGAGGGCCCACTGCATGCAGTGCACAAATGCATACTCAGTGGTGAACGTATACTATTCGCAATTTATGCAAAATATCCACCAGTCACGGTTCGCTGGGATTCTACGGAATTTCTTCACTCATACTGCCGCGTTGGGTCCTATTTGTCAGACAACTTTAGATCAGAAACGACTTGGGAGTGGTGGCTGAACCCAGAATTTGTTAAGGAAGTTGCATGTATGGCAGATACAGGTAGCTATATAATGGATTTTACTGGAAAGGGGGGTATTTGGAATTTAGTGGTTCCACTCCCTGTCGAAGGAGGCAATGGCATGGATTCAGTTCATTGTTTATTATTTACTCCGAAATCTTATTTTTTGTATACCCCATGCCAAAGCTTTTTTGTGGGTACTGAAAATCCAGAGGTCCATTATATTAATGTGTGGGGGCCCAATCCGGTGCAAGGCGATCTAACCAGATCGGATCAGGTAGATGCTGAATGGCAGGTTGTCAGCTTGCTGGGCCAGGTTCTCCTCGAAGGTCATGGCTCAACCATTTCTATGGGTGGCTTACCCATCGGGAATTATGTGGTTGTCACCGTTCTGGATAATGGTATTGGAATTCAGAAAATACAAAAGTTGGAGTAGTGGTGATAGTGGCACTTTTGCTTGATGCTGAAAAGAAGGAAAGGTATCCGTATGTTCTTAACCACCAGGGATGGTTCAACTCTGGTAGTCATCTCACTGAGAGACGGGGAATCTATTTCAGTCGTCCCTGAAAGGGTGCTTATTGGGGCGTGATTTGGCGACGAGGCGAAATAAACTCATTAACCTATAAACTTCTTCCAACGTCCCTTTGCCAATGCGTAAGCGTTGCACTCAAGAGGTTGCTTTCAATTCATCCACCAGAAACTGACCGGTATAACTCTTCTTGTATGCAGCCACTTTCTCGGGGGTGCCTTCCACCAGAATTTTCCCACCACCGTGGCCGCCTTCCGGTCCGATGTCAATCACATGGTCGGCACATTTGATGACATCCAGATTGTGTTCGATGATGAGGACCGTATTTCCCTTTTCAACCAACTGATTCAACACCCGCATGAGGTGTTGAATGTCTTCGAAGTGGAGGCCCGTTGTCGGTTCGTCCAGGATGTAAAATGTATTTCCAGTATCACGTTTGGAAAGCTCCTCGGCCAGTTTGACCCGTTGGGCTTCACCTCCGGACAGGGTGGTCGCTTGCTGGCCCAGGGTGATATACCCCAGTCCTACATCTTGAAGGGTCTTGAGGCGCCGGAAGATGTTCGGAATGTTCTGGAAGAATTCTACCCCTTCATCGACGGTCATTTCCAGGACATCACTGATATTCTTGCCTTTGAACAGGATCTCCAGGGTTTCGCGGTTATACCGTCGTCCCAGGCATTTTTCGCAATCGACCTGGACGTCCGGCAGGAAGTTCATCTCGATGACCCGCTTACCAGCGCCTTCGCATACATCACAGCGGCCGCCTTTGACATTGAAGCTGAACCGGCCGGGCTTGTACCCGCGGATCTTCGCTTCAGGCACATCTGCAAACAGCTTGCGGATATCATTAAAAACATTGGTATAGGTGGCCGGATTGGACCGAGGGGTACGTCCGATAGGTGTTTGATCGATCTCAATCACCTTGTCTAGATGACCCAGTCCCTGTGCCTTTTTGTAGGGCAGTGGCTCCTGGAGACTGCGATAGAAATGCTTGCGCAGGATGGGGTAGAGCGTCTCGTTGATCAGGGTCGATTTGCCACTTCCGGATACGCCAGTCACTAGAATCATAGTGCCCAGGGGAAACTTGACACTGACATTTTTGAGGTTGTTGCCGGTGGCCCCCTGAAGGCTGAGGAATTTTCCATTCCCAGGGCGACGTGCGGTGGGGATCTCGATCCTTCTCTTACCGTTGAGGAAGGCGGCCGTCATGGTCGATTCCTTGAGGAACTGTTTGGGGGTGCCTTGACCGACGATATGCCCGCCGTGTTTTCCAGCACCCGGACCCAGATCGATCAGATAATCCGAGGCCAGCATGATGTCTTTGTCGTGCTCAACCACCAGGACTGTATTGCCAATTGTTGTCAATTCCTTCAGGGCTTCGATCAAGCGTTGATTGTCCCGCTGATGAAGTCCGATACTGGGTTCATCCAGGATATAGGTGATGCCGGTCAGCTTGGAGCCAATCTGAGTGGCCAGACGAATCCGCTGGGATTCACCACCACTCAGGGTGCGTGCCGGTCGATCCATACTGAGGTATTCCAGTCCGACCTTGTGCAGAAAGATGAGCCGTAAACGGATCTCCTTGATCACTTCATGACCGATGTGGACCTGGCGTTCTGTCAAGCGGGATTCCAGTCCTTCCATCCATTTTTGGAGGGAACCGATATCCATTTGGGCCAGTTCGCCAATATTCTTTCCATCCAGGAGAAAGTGGCGGGATTCCAGGCGCAGGCGACTGCCCTCACATTCAGGGCAAGTGTTGAGTTTGAGGAATTCTTCAGCCCACTTCCGGATCGACTCTGACGAGGTATCTGTGTACCAGCGATCGATCATATTGACCAGTCCCTCGCTGGACAGGTTATAGGAAAAGTCGTGTTTGGTGCTGCTGAATTTGACGGCAAACTTGTCATTCCCGCCATACAGGATGGTCTTCAGGGCTTCTTCGGGGATCTCTCGAATAGGCGTCGCAAAACTGAACTTGTAATACTTGGAGATCGCCCGTAACTGGGTAAAGGTTGAATTCTCACGCACTTCTCCAAAAGGGGCTATCCCCGCATCATTGATGGTTTTAGTATCATCCGGGATCACCCGATCCAGATCCACCTCATTGATATGCCCCAGACCATTGCATTTTGGGCAAGCCCCATAGGGGGAATTGAAGGAAAAGGTATTTGGAGAGGGTTCTTCGTAGGAAACGCCACTTTCAGGATCCATCAGGTCCTTGGAGAAGGGCAGGATCACGCCCTCATGTTCGAGAAAAAGCAGGCCATTTCCCATGGACAGGGCCCGATGAACAGACTGACGAAGACGGTCGAGGCGATCCGGACCGGGAATGATCCGGTCGATGACCACTTCAATATCGTGCACCTTATAGCGATCCACCTGGAGTCCGGGGATCAGATCGAGGATGACTCCATCTACGCGAACTTTGGTGTAGCCTTGTTTGCGGGTATGGTCAAATAATTCACGGTAATGTCCCTTTCGCCCGCGCACCAAAGGAGCCAGTACAACCAGTTTTTTTCCGGTAAAATCGTTGCTGATATGCTCGATGATCTGGTCTTCGCTATACCGTACCATCCGTTTGCCAGTGACATGTGAATGGGCATCTGCAGTACGAGCAAAGAGCAGCCGCAAAAAATCATAGACTTCGGTCACTGTACCGACGGTAGACCGAGGATTCTTCGAGGTGGTCTTTTGTTCAATAGAGATCACCGGACTGAGGCCAGTGATATGTTCCACATCCGGGCGCTCCATATTGCCAATGAACTGGCGGGCATAACTGGAGAAGGTCTCCATATACCGGCGCTGCCCTTCGGCATAGATGGTATCAAACGCCAGACTTGATTTGCCGCTGCCACTCAGACCGGTGATCACCACCATCTGATTGCGCGGGATCTTGACATGGATATTCTGAAGATTGTGTTCTCGGGCTCCGGAGACTTCCAGGTACTCCTGGTCATGAATCGTCGGTTTCGCCTTCCGGGTTTTAGTCTGCATGAATGGATCTCAGATTGGAGACATGAAACGGAAAAATCAATAGAGCGGGAGAGGGAAACCAGATTCCCTCATCATTCATCCGTCAATGCCTCAATAACACATTATTGGTCCTCCAGGTTTTTCTTCCGACCGACAAAGTGACGGAGCATGATGACCTCACGATCTGTCAGATGGCGATATCGACCGCGGGGAATGTCTTTCTTTGTCAATCCGGCATAACCAATGCGATCGAGACGATCTACCTGATACCCGAGGGTCTCAAATATTCTCCGGACCACCCTGTTTTTACCCGAGTGCAATTCCAGTATGACCTGGTTCTTCTTGTCGGGTTCTGCCCAACCAACTGCATCTACATCGGCCACACCATCTTCCAGAACGATCCCATCTGCGATCCGTTCCAGATCTTTTTCCGTGATATTGCGATCCAGCTCTGCCTGGTAGGTCTTCTTCACTTCGTTGCTGGGATGAGCCAGACGTTGCGTGAGGTCGCCATCATTGGTCAAGAGGAGCAATCCTGTGGTCATTCTATCCAGACGACCGACAGGATAGAGCCGCTCTTGTTTAGCTTCATTCACGAGGTCTAGTACAGAGTCGCGTCCGCGTTCGTCAGAGGTAGTGGTGATGGTATTTTTCGGCTTGTTGAGCAAGATGTACATGAAGTTGACTGAGGGCTTGATAACCTTGCCATTATACTCCACAACATCCGTTTCTGTTACCAGTATTCCTGGCTCCAGAGCAACCTCATTGTTCAATTTGATCTTCCCGTCTTTGACCAGGACAGCCGCAGCTCGTCGGGCACAAACGCCACAAACAGCGACGTACTTGTTCAGTCGCATGGGCCAGGAAAGAGCGGCTTCGCCTTTGGGAAGTTTGAAGGAATCCTTCTTATCGCCACGATGTACTACGGCATTACGACCTTTCTTTTTTTCATCTGAGCGAGGCGATGGTTTCTCTTCGTTGAACCGACTAAATCTTTTGTCACCCCCTTGATCCGAAGGTCTGTCATCACGTCTGCGGTCATCGCGAGGCCGATCTCTGTCGAAGGGTCTATCGTCACGTCTGCGATCATCGCGACGGTCACGATCCTGGAATGGTCTTTCATCGCGTCTACGATCGTCACGCGGCCGATCTCTGTCGAAAGGTCTGTCGTCGCGTCTGCGATCATCGCGAGGAGGTCTATCCTGGAAGGGCCGGTCGTTACTCCTGCGATCATCGCGCGGCCGATCTCTGTCGAAGGGTCGGTCATCGCGTCTGCGATCATCGCGCCGATCTCTGTCGAAGGGTCGGTCATCGCGTCTGCGATCATCGCGCCGATCTCTGTCGAAAGGCCGGTCGTTGCTTCTGCGATCGTCACGCGGCCGATCTCTGTCGAAGGGTCGATCATCGCGTCTGCGATCATCACGTGGGGGTCTATCCTGGAAAGGTCTGTCACTTCCTCTGCGATCATCACGCGGAGGTCTGTCCTGGAAAGGTCTGTCGTCGCGTCTACGATCATCGCGAGGAGGTCTATCCTGGAATGGCCGGTCGTTACTCCTGCGATCATCACGCTTGGGCTTGTCATACGAGGGACGATCGTCTCTTCTCCGTGGTGCCGGCTTTCGTTCCGGACGGGAAGAGGATCGGCGATCCTCTTGTTGACCACCTCCCCGGGTACGGGAAGGCCCATCGTATTTGATCGTAGGCAGATCAGGTTCGCCTTTGAACGTTCGTCCGGAGGGAGCGTCTTTGTGCGAAGAGGTCTTGGGTGTTGGGCGTTCGGTATTGGGCCCTCCCTGATCGGCTGTTGCTGTCTTTTTCGGGGTTTCGGCCGATTTTGAAGTCGTCTTTTCCGACTTCTTGGCTGCTTCTGTCTTTGGCTTGGCCGTCGTTGCTTTCGGAGCTGCTTTGGTCGTGGTGGCCTTTTTAGCGGGCGCTTTGGCTTTCGCTGAGGTGGTTGTCTTTGCAACTGCCTTTGCCGGAGTTTCTTTTTTTGCAGCGGCCTTGGCTGGGGCAGCCGTGGTCTTTGCTTTGGCTGCAGCCTTTGCTGGAGCGGCCTTTTTTGCGACCGTGGTCGTCTTTGGTGCAGGTGTTGCCTTTGGCTTGGCTGCCGCCTTTGTCACTTTGGCAGCGGGAGTTGCCTTAGCTGCTGGTTTGGCTTTTACTACAGTTGCTTTTTTTGGAGCGGCTGTTTTCTTCGGAGCCGTTTCCTTCTTCGCAGTAGTGGTTGTCTTTTTGGCGGCAGTGGCCTTCGCAGGTGCTTTGACGGCTTTAGCCGGGGCAGCCTTTTTAGCGGCCGGTGCCTTTTTCACCTTTTCAGTCACCTTTTTGGCTGCTGCTTTGGGTTTGACCGCGCTGGCCTTCGCAGGTTCCTTGGGTGTAGAAGCTGCTTTTTTCGTTGTGGTTTTTTTTGGAGTATCCATGTGTGGGCGGGTCAAGAGGGCAAAGATAGGCCTCTTGGCTGAGGAAACTGTTACTTCGCTGAAGATTCAATGGGCACCATATGCTTGATCTGATAGAGTTCAGTTCACTTCGGGGACGTCAAAATGGAATTTGGAAATCCTGCTCCAAGTAAATGGCCTCCACAGTTTAACTTCCTGTGGCGCATTTAACTGGAGTGATTATCGCTCGAAATCCAGGACAAGAGACTCTTGGAAACGAACAATCACACAGAAAGTGATACTCGCTTTTGCATTAGATCAGTCCCAACTGCTTCGTGAAGTCCTCAAAAGTTGGACATACGAGTTCCCACGGGCAGCCAGGCAGTTCTCCATGCCAGTTCGTGGCAATGACTCGTGGGTCGCTGGCCGACAAACGGTAGTCCAACGCAATGGCTACATCTTCTCCAGTATGCTTATTGGTGGCGATGATGATCGACTTGCGAGAGTCCCGCCAGGGAAGATCGTCACTGGCCTCACCTGGCTTGCTTCGTTTTTCATAAAACCATTCGACATGGTCCATATCAAGTTGGGACTGACGATCCATCTCTTCCAGAGTCGCCAAAAAGAGGATTTCCTCCTGCAAGAACGGGATGACCTTGATGAGAATGCTGTTCTCCGGACATTTCCAGCGTCCGGATGCCATCAGTTCCATTAGAAGTTGTGGTAGAGGAAGGCTATTGACGAATATGGGGGTGTATTTATTCAATGTGGGTTCAAGAATAAGATGAACTGAAAATGCTTTAAATTCTTTCGCCATGACATCCATCCGAAAATACACCGGATAAGGTAAATGGACATTCTAACCACCAAAGTTGACCCTTCTTGCATCTTCATAGAAGAGTTGATGGGTGTACATTTGTATGTTTGGAACACTACCGGACATCGCTTTTACTGGCTACACACGAAAGACCTCCATTACACCGTTGATGAACCGAATACTGCAGTTGAGCCTTGTCTCTACACTATGATGAACATGATAAACGAATGATTATGCGTACCCTCTTTTTTCTGATGATCTTCCTGACGAACGGTCTGTTGATCGCAAATGACCCTGTAACGGTTTCGTCATCAATCCGTGATGTAAAAGTGTATCGCTCCGGGGCCACGGTCACCCGAACAGCCCGGGTCACCCTGCCTTCCGGTCCAGTGGAACTTCAGTTTCCAGCCTTATCACCTTCTATTGATGATAACAGTTTGCAGGCGAGGGTCAGCAAGGGGTTCACCATTCTGAGTGTTACCTCTACCCGGGAATTCCTGGCGGAATTGCCCATGCCTGATGCCTTTACAAAATTGCAAGTGCGGATCGATCAACTCGAAAAGGAGCAGAAGTCCAACCAGGCTAGTTTGGAGGTCCTGAATGAGGAGGAATCTCTTTTGCTGACCAATAAAAAGGTTGGTGGCGAACAATCCGGTCTCGATGTATTGGCTTTGCAGAAGATGGCCGAGTATTTCCGCACGCGACTAAAAGCGATTAAAACCGAGAAAATTGGCATTTCGGATCAGTTGGTTGAGTCCAAAAAGGAAATCGACAAGCTCAAAAAGCAGCAAGCCGAAATGCGTCAGCGCCTCCGCCCGGATAATGCGCGCACCATTGTCGTTCGGTTGACGTCCAAGTCAGGTGGGGCAGCGGATATGGAGATCACTTATCTGACCACCAATGCCAACTGGCAGAGCACTTTTGATATTCGTGTAGATGAGATCAATAAACCCCTGGATATCGATTATAAAGGAGAGGTGTACAACCGCACGGGAGAAGACTGGACGGGGGTAGACCTGACCCTTTCTACTGGAGATCCTTCACGTAATAATACCTTGCCTGTACTCTATCCATGGTGGGTGAATTTTCAACAGCCAATGTTAGCAAGTCAAGCAGCAGGACTTCAAATGGACGCTGCAAATGTTCGTGGATCCAGAGAGAAAGCCACCAATTACTATCTTGATGGTGTGCGCATTACGGGAGATGGCATCGCTCTTGGAGAGAGTTCTGAAAACCTCACCACCACCGAATTTGCGCTGACAGAGAAGTTTGATATCCCTGCCGATGGCAAGCCCTACACCGTCCTGCTCGAGAAAAAGACAACAGATGCTGAATACCAGTACATCGTCGCACCCAAACGCAATGCACTGGCTTTCCTGACAGCTACCGTTCAGGATTTTGAAGAGTTGAATATGACCAGTGGAAAAGCCAATATCTACTATGGCCAAACCTATATCGGCGAGACGTATATCAATACCCGTCAAGCCGGCGACAGCCTTCAGGTATCCCTGGGTGCGGATATCGGTATCGCTATCCAGCGCGACAAGGTGAAGGACAAGAGCGCCAAGAACTTCTTTGGCAATAAGGTAGAGGAAACCTTTACCTGGGTGATCAAGGTGAAGAACAACAAGACCGGCAGGGTAAATATCCGCCTCCAGGATCAGATCCCGGTGAGTCAGGACAAGGAGATCGAGGTGAAAAGCGAAATCGGCAACGGTGGAAAACTGGATGAAGAGTCTGGTATCATCACCTGGAATCTCGACTTGTCGCCCGGCCAGAATCAGGAGTTGCGCTTTACTTACAAGGTGAAGTATCCGAAAGGAAGGGAGCTTGGATTGTAATTCCTAGTTCCTGCGATCTTCCCTGGCGGGAAGATCTGTTCCGCATTCCTGGTTGTTTTGGAGATTGGCAGTGGATTGAAGAATGGCTGTTCAATGTTCAAGACGTCCCCGAAGTCTCGGGGAGCCAGTTCAATGATCAAAGTGTCCTGAGTACTAAGGCATGGTTCCTGGTTGTCTTTGGGATTGGCAGTATGGTGCCGATGGGCTGTTCAATGTTTAAGGCATGGCCTGACGGCCAGCCAGTTCAAAGTTTAATGTGTTTCACGTTGAACATTGAACAGAAGGAGCGTCAGCTCCTTTTTGAACGTTGAACCGTGCCTACGGCAGGCAAGCAGCTAAGCGTTTTAGGCTACCTCCCAACCTGTACACAACTTGGAACTTTGTCATCAGCAAACATCCGGATATTGAAGATCGGACAGCCTACGCCCGAGTGCTCAGGCAAGTGAAAAATGATGAAGAGACATTGAGAATGGAAGAAACTTCCATCCATGATTTCTTTGCGCCTCTTTGATTTTTGCGCCGTTGCGCCCGGACGATCCCGCTTTTAGCGGGATGTCCGGATCCAGACCGCAGCGTCTGGGCCTTTGCGAGAGACAAGAGAAATCTTGGTTCCCTTATCTTGTGTTGTATGTCGGAACACCTTATAAAATCAGCCTTCCACCCCTTTCCCGAACTGGAAACAGAGCGCCTGTTTCTGACCCGAATGGATCTGCGATTCATGGAGGAGAAGTACATCCAGCGGACCAACAAGGAGGTCATGCGCTATATCGACCGGCCTATGCCGGCCGTGATCGATGAAGTGAGGGAAAAGCTTGAAGAAGGAGTTGCCAGCATGGAGGCTGGAAAAGCGCTGTTGTGGGCGATCGTTCGGAAAGAGGACCAGAAGTATCTGGGTGATGTGGGCTATTGGCGCCTGGATGAGGAACACGCATTTGGAGAGATTGGCTATTCTCTGCATCCGAAGTATTGGCGCAAAGGATTTATGAGCGAGGCGCTGACTGTGGTTCTGCCGTACGCTTTTCAGAAGATGGGATTACATCGCATAGAGGCAAACGTCAATGTGGACAATGTGGCTTCTTCTTCACTTCTACTCCGTGCAGGTTTTCAAAAGGAGGCGCATTTCCGGGAAAACTATTATTACAATGGGCAATTTCTGGATAGCCATATTTACGGACTGTTGGAGAAGGACCTTATTGGGAATGAGGAATGAGGAATGCCTGCCCGCTGTGGCGGAAGGAATTGGGAAATCGGAAGGGCTATGAGACCTTGTGCCGGAGAGACTCAGGGACGGGGATAATGAATAAGTCAGAATGCGGAAATCGGAAGGCTAGACCTTGCCTGATCGTTGGGCAAGCCCTGAAGGGGCGAAATAACCCAGGGTTGGGCAACGCCCAACCAAATGAATTGCCTCATTCAAGAGCCCTGAAGGGGCGCAAGAAATCCTACTGCCCAACTTGGAGCAGGAAAACCTGATCTGTTGAGGAAAATGGAGCCGATTTATGGAAAGGCCTATTCCCAGAGTTTAAAAAATTTGAATTATTTGAACAGCAGCAGTTCGACCCCTACGGGGCCGATTGGACAGGATATATTTTTTGCTATAAACCTTTGACCCCTACGGGGCCAGGGACTAGTGGCGTCAGAAGGACGATTCACGTTTGGCAAAAGCAATGTTCAGAACACAAATGGGATATTCAATTGTCTTGTCTGACCTGTGCAGGTCTAACCCGGAAATTTGAATCCCAAATTGGACCCCTATGGGCAATGGCCAGTGACTCAAAGCAGACCATGATTTTGAAATAATTTTATACTTCAGGAGTCTGTACAAATCAATCGCAAACAAAGTGCCCCGTAGGGGTACAAGGTTTATAGTACAGGCCACTGAAAGAAACAGTCGCCCCGTAGGGGTGAAACTGCCACACTAGGACGTAGAATGAATTCTTCAATCCGTAGTGATATCTTAACATGAATCGGAATTAAAAATGCAGGCCATTCCAGTCAGCAAATCCAGCCATGATGGGCGGAAATCGGAAATTGGAAGGATTGACCTTGCTTGATCACTTGGCAAGCCCTGAAGGGGCGCGAGAACTGAGCATCCCGCAACGCGGGATGATTGGAACCAACCCTCATCCAAAGCCCTGAAGGGGCGTAAGAAATCAGGAATGAGAAATCAGGAAAGCGGAAATTAGAAAGGCGGACGAATCTCGCGTAGGGGCGAGTTTCGTCCGCACTTTACAAAAGGGCGAATGACATTAATGGTGAATCTCATTCAACCCACCAGCCATCATATCATTCTTTCGAAATGATCAGTTTTCGAGTGGTTGTGAATGCATCACTTTCAACCTGTATGAGATAGAGCCCACTAGAGAGATTGGTACCATCAATCTGCCAAACTTCAGGGTGGCCTGCTGCAACATCACGTGCACCCAGATCCTGAACATATTGTCCGGTCAGATTTAAAATCGAGGCATGCACACGCTGGTTTTGATTCAGTTGTAGCATGAGGGTTGTACCGTCAGTTGCAGGGTTTGGATAAAGCTGAATGGCTTCCACCATATTATCCGGATTGGATGTCGCTACAGTAGCCTCTCCATATTGGTATTGCACAGGGATAAAATATTCAGCCAGTATGGTGGACTGATCTTCGGTTTTCACCTGGAAACGAATTTGATCCACCAGGACATTTCCTGAATTGAGCGTAAAATTATCCGATGCCGATCCCAATCCTGCTGGATATGTCTGTGATCCAGATGCGGAATAATCCGGACAAATCACGCCATTGGAAAATGGGCGAACGAATACCAGTGTATTCACTCCTTCATCATTGTGGTAATTGTAGTTCACCTTCACGTTTGTTCCGTGTTCCAGTCGTGCAGGTGGTGATGGACACAGGACAATATCACGAACTAAGAAATTGCCAAATGTGTATTCAACAGGGTAGAACATTTCCAAGAGCACTTCTGATTGATCACTGTTGGTGACTCGGAATCGAACATGGTCGACTCTCTGGTTGCCAGAAGCGACAGAGAAGCTTCCCGATCCTGTACCAGAATCCATATATAGAAGTGATCCAGAGGCGGTGTAATCGGTTGTCAACAATCCATTGGTCCATGGCCTGAGGAAGATGAGGACCCCAGCAGCTTCTGTTGTGGAATAGTTGAATACAATTTCACGGTCTTCGTTGTTGAATGGAAACATACCTGCTTCAGGGACGATATCCGTGATTTTGGTTGTACTGAAGTGAAGATTGACTGGAATGAAGAACTCATCAATGATGACCGATTGGTCCGTGTTCATGATTCGAACCCGAAGTGCATCAACATGAATATTATTACCAGAATCAAATGTGAAATTGGAACTGGCAGCCCCTGTGCCTGTATAGGTGTTAGACCCGGAAGCTGAATAATTCGGGGTCAGATTGCCATCTGTAAATGGGCGGATAAATACCAGGATTCCACCGGGATAAGAAACATTATACTCGAAGGTGGTTGTAAACGTCTCATTCAACAGAAGTGAAGACAGATCGGGATCATCGGAGAACGTGAAGTGATTTACTCCGGTTGTTCCGAAGCTGAAATGTACTGGAATGTACATTCTGTACAGTAATTCGGATTGATCTCCATTGAATACTGTAATTCGAATTTCATCCACGAGGACATTCCCTTGAGTGATGGTAAAGTTGCTATTTTTGGTACCACTTCCAAAAAGGACAGTAGATCCTGCTGCACTATATTCCGGTGTGAGATCTCCATTTGTAAATGGACGGGCAAATATTCGAATACCATCGACTTCATCAGTGCTGTAGTCGATATTAACATTGACATACTCACCGTTGCTGAAGGCTGAAGCCCGAGCATCCGGAGTGATCTCGATATTGCAAATATCTGTGACCGCAAATGCTGATGACATCATGCCAATAAGGAACAAAAGAAAAAGTAGGGAATTTTTCATGATTTGCATGGTTTTTGAAATAGTGATAAAATTGTTCCGGAGGCCAGAACAACGTGCTGAAGTCAACTGAAATGAGCTGGAAATCTGCCGAGTGTATATCTGGCATCCGTCCTAATTTGTAGCCAATATTGATCAAAATGCAATGATGGTTGTCGGTATTCAGAATGATCTTGAGCAGCTTGTCAGGGCATTCACATTCTGTTGATCACCCGAGGTGTACATGAGCACCTGCCGGATTTGCAATTCCAATTTTCGACTTAGTGCCCTTTGCGGATGAATTATTCCAGTCCTTTCCTCATTTTGAGGGCTGAATACTCATCTATGCCCTCATCAGTTCTCATCATCGGCGGCGGAGTCGTCGGTCAGAGTTGTGCCTGGTTTCTGCAACGGTCTGGTCATGATGTGACGCTGATCGATCAGAGAGATCTGATCACTAATTGCTCTTTTGGGAATGCAGGGTATATCTGTCCGAGTCATGTTGTCCCCTTGGCCGCTCCGGGTATGATCACCAAGGGGATGAGTATGATGCTCGACCCCAAGGCCCCGTTTTATATCCAGCCCCGAATGAATGCGAACCTCTGGCGGTGGGTCTGGTTGTTCATGCGGCATGCGAATCACCGGCATTTGATGGCCTCCCGAGGGGCTTTAGCTGAATTGAGCCTGCTGAGTCAAAGGGCACTTGAAGGCGTTTTGGAGGAAACAGGCATCCAAGCCTCCTATGCCCGGAAAGGGTTGTTGATGGCTTGCCGGACGCTCCAGCATCTGAAAGAAGAGACTGCTGAGTCGGAGCATGCACGTGCGGTGGGTCTGCCAGTGGAAGTCTTATCCGCGAGGGAGGTACGCGACATGAACCCGGAATTGGATCTGGATGTGGTCGGCGGGGTTTGGTATCCAGGAGATACACATTTACACCCCGGAAGGTATATCTCCGGATTGCAGGTAGAACTTCTAAGAGCAGGAGTACGGATTCTACCCAATACAACAGTCACATCCTTCCGTAAAATGAAGGGTCGCATTGTGGCTGTGAAAACCGAACAAGGCGATCTGGAGGCGGATGAGATCGTATTGAGTGGTGGCGCCTGGTCTGGGGAGCTCGCTCGATCATTGGACATGCGCTTGCCGATCCAAGGGGCAAAAGGGTACAGTTTCACCCTGGACAATCCTCCGATTTTACCTCACCATCCCTTTATTATTGCCGACCATAAGGTGGCGGTTACCCCTATGGGTAATCAGCTGCGTTTTGCCGGAACCCTGGAGCTGGCCGGAACCGATCTGTCCATCAATCCACTGCGCGTTGAGCGAATCCTGGATGTGGTGCGGGAATGCCTTCCCGCTTTTCGGGAGGTTGATTTCTCCGGTATCCAGCCCTGGTCCGGGCTGCGTCCCTGCTCGCCGGATGGCCTGCCCTATATCGGGCGATGGCCAGGGTTGGAGAACCTGACGATGGCAACAGGCCATGCGATGCTGGGACTGACCCTTGGGGCGGGTACCGGACAATTGATTGCCGATATCCTCACCGGATCAGAACCCCAATTGCCCCTGGCCTCATTCCGCCCTGACCGGTTTCGTTAAGTGTACCGGAAAACGCCAGGACGCGGAGAATATGTATTTGTCTAATCTGAATGTTCTCCTGAAAAGGGTGATACCAGGTTAAAATGGACGTCCCGGGGTTGTTTTGTCATCATTTTTGCGGGGGCAAAAATGCCGCCAAAACGGGTATTTCCTGAATGATAACCCCGGGTTTACACCCGGGGCTAAGTATATTCAACCCCTCCAGGGTTGGTGTGGTTCATGGCAATATGTTTGTCTCCAAGGCACGCTCCGAGCCGGCTGAACTTTCCTTCTTTTTAACTCAATGAATAACCTCCTCACCCGGGGCCTTCTATTGAGTTCCATCCCGGAACCATATTGATCTCCTCGACTTCTCCACTTCTCTACTCATAACCTCCAAACCACCACTCCTTACCCTCATGCTTCATCCACCAGTTTGAATCCCACACCATGGATGTTTTCGATGGTCAGGGTTGGATCGGCTTTGAGGTATTTGCGCAATCGGGAGATAAACACGTCCAGACTACGCCCCAGGAAGTAGTCATCTTCTCCCCAGATTTCTTTGAGGATGTCACCCCGTTTCAGCACCCCGTTTTTATGCATAATCAGGAAACGCAGTAAATCGGCCTCTCGCTGGGTCATCGAGCTTTTGTCTTCCCCATTCAGTAGTAGCAGGTTGCGATAGTCGAGGACCAGTTTACCAATGGAATAGACATCCTTGATCTCTTTGGGTTTGAAGAGTTTCTTGCGTTTGAGGAACACCTCCACGCGGAGGATCAACTCTTCAATGCTGTATGGCTTGGTGATATAATCATCTCCTCCGAGCTTCAATCCGTGGATCCGGTCTTCTTTCAGGGATTTTGCAGTCAGAAAGAGAATGGGTACATCTGTATCGACTTTACGGACTTCTTCTGCAATGGTAAATCCGTCGACACCGGGTAGCATAACATCCAGGATCATCAGGTCAAAGACCTTCTTGGTAGCGTCTTTCAGGGCTTTTTTCCCATCCGCGTGATGGGTCACCTCATAACCCTGTAATTCGAGGTTATCCTTGGTGACAAAGCTCAGGCTTTCATCATCTTCGACATACAAGATCTGAGGAGTATCCTGGCTCATATCACGGGTATTTGAATGGTAATCTGGGTAAATTTATCGACTTCACTGTGCAACTGAATATCCCAGCCATGTGCCTGGCAGATGCTCTTGACATAGAATAATCCAAGGCCGAAACCTTTCACATTATGGACATTTCCTGTTGAAACACGAAAGAATTTGCCAAAAACTCTGGCTTGATCGTCTTTCGGAATGCCAATTCCCTCATCATGAATGATCAATTGCAGGGCATTGGCAACGTTGCGTGTGGTGATCCGGATGTTGGGCACCTCTCTGCTGTATTTTATAGCGTTGTCCAGGAGGTTGTTGATCACATTCTGCAAGTGGAGTGGATCGGCATGAATACGGGTATGTTGTGCCTGGAATACAGTTTCCATCTGGCCACCCAACTCCTGAACCTTGACCTGAACGCCTGGCACTACTGCCTCGAGGATCTCATGGAGGTCCAGAGGTTCCTGTTTGATTTGAAAAGACCCTTTTTCGATCCGGGCCAATTGCAAGACTTTTTCCACCTGGTCGTTCAAGCGTTGATTCTGTTCCCGAATAATGTTCGCATATCGGCTCAGGCGATTGTCCTGGCTGATCATCGGGTCTTTCATCAGGACTTCCGAACTGATGCGAATTGTTGAGATCGGTGTTTTGAACTCGTGGGTCATATTATTAATAAAGTCCTTCTGGAGTTCGGACAATCGTTTCTGTTGCAATATGACATACAAGGAGTACAAAAAGAAGAGGATGGTAATGAGAAGGATACCCGAAAAGATGAGAGCGGCAGGGATGTTTTCCAGGATGAAGCTGGTCCTGCCGGGAAACCGGACGCCGAAGTAATACAGGAACTGGTCGTATTTCGGAAGGGTGTTCTCCTGCAGGTTGGTGGGTTCCTTATTGCTGAATGTGCAATAGTTACCATAGACCATCCGGTCACTGGCGCAATCGTAAATCGCATATTCAAAGTCGGTGCTCAGGGCGACGGCTTCAAACTCCTTGCGGAGGTAGTATTCCAGTGCGCCAGCATCTATGGCATCGTTGACATTGACGACATAGTAGTTGGAGTTCAGCTTTTTGACCAGGTCATAGGTCGGCAGTTCACTCTTGTTGTAACGAGCGATCTCTCTGGCCACGTTGATCAGCGCGATGTGGACACTTTGTTGAAACTCCTGGTCCTTGAAATCCCAGGTTCGCAGGAACCAATAGGATTGAAACCCGAGAATACCGATGATGGAAAGGCCTCCGAAAAGGACGATGCGCCAGATGGTGCGGTTGGACATAGGTTCAAAAATACAGATTTCCACCATCGGCAATCTGAATGAAGCGTTAATCCCATGTTCACCTTGATGAAACATGCGGCTTGTCTCCTCAATTGAATTCCGAAGAAGGGATAACCGAGGTCCCATTCACCCTGCCTACCTTTGCTGGATGCGTCCGCATATTCTGACCGTACTCCTCTTGTGTTCTCTCTATGTAGGGGTCACCGCTCAACCTAATCCGTTTGAGTTGCGGCATCGTCTATCCGTTGATGAACGTCAGCAGATCGCGTTCAGCTCCCGAAACCCCTTCGAGTTGATTCGTGGCCCGGAAGCTGCAGTGATTAGAGCCTATTTGCCTTCAGCTGTTCAACCGGATCGTGTTCAACGACTGGAAGACCGCCGATATGTCCGGGCACCGGGTATTCTGTTCTGGCTGTACATGGGATTGTTCATTATGCTGACCTTCTTGATCAGTATGGGCCGGTCCATCCTTGGTCAAATGATCAAAGGGATGTTCAATGATCAGCTCACGTTTTCCCTGCTTCGAAACCGGGAGCGTACCCAGGCATCACCTTATTTTTTGTGGTATCTCTTTTTCTTTTTCAATGCGGGAATCTTGCTTTATCTCACGGTCAACTGGTATACGGGATCCGTTTTTCCTGGAGAAGATCCTATGTTTTTGCTCTACTTTTCTCTGGGAGTAGCAGGCATATATGCCGCTAAACATCTGATCCTGTGGCTCTACGGCGAGATCTTTGATATGATGAAGCCGATCAAGCAATACAGTTTTACCATTAACCTGTACAATGGTATTCTGGGTTTGGTCTTGTTTCCTTTGAATATTGCGATCAGTTATACGGCTGGGGGGGGGCGCGACTTTTTTCTCTATACGGTCTTCACAATTGTGGGGCTCAGTTATCTGCTGCGGATCGCCAGAGGCCTTTGGATTGGCTTGCCATCTTTGATGAGACATCCAATGCACTTTTTTCTCTACCTTTGCGCGATCGAATTGGCGCCCGTGCTGGTTTTATGGAAGTGGCTGAGTAGTGGGGCGTTTCAATGAACAAGACAAGGCTAACGGTAAGTACGCATGGCAGTAAAGGAGACGCATAAGCGGGTTAAAACCATTCTGGTTTCACAGCCTAAACCAGAAAGGTCCCCTTACTATCAATTGGAGGAAAAATACGGATTGACCATTGATTGGCGTCCGTTCATTCATGTCGAAGGATTATCGGCTAAAGATTTCCGCAAATTCAAGGTTTACCCGGAAGAGTACACTGCAATCATATTCACCAGTATGTATTCAGTTGACCATTTCTTCCGGATGTGCGAGGAGTTGCGGTACAAGATCTCTGAAGATCTGAAATATTTCTGCCTGACGGAGTCCATTGCCAATTATCTCCAGAAGTTCATTGTCTATCGCAAGAGAAAGGTGTTTGCAGGAACGCGAACCATCCTTGATCTCAAGCCGGCGTTGATCAAACATCGGGATAAGGAAAAATTTCTCCTGCCCTGCTCCAATCTCGGAGCCCAGGATGTCACCTCTTTTCTCAAGGACAACAAGTTCAACTACCAGGAGGCCATGATGTACCAGACCGTTAGTTCGGACCTGTCCGATCTGCGGAACATCTTCTACGATGTGCTGGTATTCTTCAGTCCACTGGGGATTAAATCACTCTTTGACAACTTCCCGGATTTCGCACAAGGTGAAACCCGATTCGCCGTCTTTGGCGATAGTACTGTGAAAGCAACAGAAGAAGCTGGGCTGTATATCAACATCAAGGCGCCTGAGCCCGATGTTCCTTCGATGACCACTGCCCTGGAGAACTACCTGAAGTTGTCCAATCCGGATGATTAATCCGCCCGGTACCTCTTGAGTTCAAAACCCCTCTCCATTTCGGTTGTTGTACCTGCAAACAGGAACTTTTGCATTGGTCTCAATTCTTAACCCGACTGCCACGTCTCCCCGATCATCCGTTGCCAGGGCAATCTGCCCAATACCGGATGGCCCACATAGGTCGGTATCCGCACCCGACCACACCTCCGGAAACGGCACGAGATGCCGGTGTCCTCATGTTGTTGTATCCCCGAGAAGAAGAAGTATATACAGTCTTTATCCGCCGGGCTGGCCGGATTGAGCAGGATAAGCACAAGGGTCAGATCAGTTTTCCGGGAGGAAAACGGGAGAAAATAGACCCGGATATGGCTGCAAGTGCAGTTCGGGAGACGGAAGAAGAGATTGGTGTAGCTCGCCAACAGATCCGGGTTTTACGCGAATTAACCCCATTGTATATCCCTGTTAGCAATTTCCTGGTCCATCCTTTCCTGGGAATAGCAGAGGAACGACCTTCCTTTACACTACAGCCAGAAGAAGTGGACGGGATCCTGGAGGTCCCCCTGCGTCATATTCTGGATCCTGCCAAGCAGCAACTCACCGATATCACCATTCACTCCGGATTCACGTTGCGGGATGTACCCTACTACCATCTGGATGGTCAGATCGTCTGGGGAGCTACTGCGATGATCCTCAGTGAGTTCCAAACTTGGTGGGAGGCTCTGTGAGTTCTGTATCTTTGTTTTTCGAATTCAGAAATGCACATCCATGGAAAAGGTATCCTCTTATACGACTAAGAATAAAGTCCGACTGGTCACCGCTGCCTCGTTGTTTGACGGACATGATGCTGCGATCAATATCATGCGGCGGATCATGCAGAGTTCCGGAGCGGAGATCATTCACCTGGGTCACAATCGCTCCGTGCAAGAGATCGTTGATGCAGCCATTCAGGAAGATGCACAAGGGATAGCCATCACCTCTTACCAAGGGGGGCATAATGAGTTTTTCAAGTACATGTATGATCTGCTGAAAGAACGCGGATCCGGGCATGTCAAAATTTTCGGAGGAGGAGGTGGGACTATATTGCCTTCCGAGATTGAGGAATTGCATCAGTATGGGATTACCCGCATCTACTCCCCGGATGATGGACGCCACCTCGGCCTGCAGGGCATGATCAATGATGTTCTCGAACAATGTGATTATCCCATTGGTGATCATTTGAATGGGGAGGTAAAGAAACTGGATCAATCCAATCCTGGTGTAGTCGCTCGATTGATCTCTGCTGTTGAGAATTATCCGGATCAGAACCAGGACTGGTTAGCAGAGCTATCCAAGGGGCTTCCTGAAAAAACAGTACCGATTCTGGGTATCACAGGGACCGGTGGTGCAGGAAAATCAAGTTTGGTCGATGAGTTGGTCCGCAGGTTTCTGATCGATTTTCAGGACAAATCCATTGCCATCGTCTCTGTCGATCCTTCCAAGAGGAAAACGGGTGGGGCTTTGCTTGGTGACCGCATCCGCATGAATGCCGTAAAGAGTGATCGTGCTTTCATGCGTTCACTGGCCACTCGCCAGAGTAATTTAGCCCTTAGTGCACATGTACAGTCAGCCCTGACCATTCTCAAGGCGGCAGGATATGACATGATCATTCTGGAGACTTCCGGTATCGGTCAATCAGACACAGAGATCGTGGATCATTCGGATATGTCCCTCTATGTGATGACTCCGGAATACGGGGCAGCCACTCAGTTGGAGAAGATCGACATGCTCGACTTTGCGGATGCGATCGCGATCAACAAATTTGACAAGAGGGGGGCTCTGGATGCTTTGCGGGATGTTCGCAAACAATACCAGCGCAATCATCAATTATTTGAGCGCCCGGTAGACGATATGCCTGTTATCGGGACGATCGCCTCTCAGTTCAACGATCCGGGTACCAATCAGTTGTACCGACGGATCATGGACCTCCTGGTGGAACGGACAGGAGCTGACCTGAAATCCGATTTTCATCCCGGAGAGGAGATGAGTGAGAAGATCTATATCATCCCACCTAATCGTACCCGCTATCTGTCCGAGATCTCCGAAAACAACCGGAGATACGACCAATGGGTGGCCAGGCAGGTCTCCATAGCCAGCCAACTCCAGGGTATACAAAGCACGATCCAGTTACTGGAAGGGCAGGGTCAAACCTCTGCTCAACTTCTGGAGACACTTCGCGAACAAGCGCGGATCAAAGAGCAAGAGCTTGACAGAACTTGCTGGCAGATTTTACAGGATTGGGCGGCCAAAAAGCAAAACTACGAGGGCGACGAGTTTATCTACAGTGTTCGAGGAAAGGAGATTCGTGTACCCACCTATACAGAGACTCTTTCACATACCCGGATCCCCAGAGTTATCCTGCCCAAATTCAAGGATTGGGGCGAGATATTACGATGGGTTCTCCTGGAGAATGTTCCCGGCGAGTTTCCATATACAGCGGGCGTGTTTCCGTTCAAACGGAAGGGAGAAGACCCCACTCGAATGTTTGCAGGAGAAGGAGGCCCTGAACGGACGAATCGACGGTTTCACTACCTCTCACAGGATATGCCTGCCAACCGACTTTCAACGGCGTTTGATTCGGTGACGCTTTACGGTGAAGATCCCGATCATCGTCCGGATATCTACGGGAAAATCGGCAATTCGGGCGTGAGCGTGTGTTCCCTGGATGATGCAAAAAAGTTGTATTCGGGTTTTGACCTCTGTGATCCCAAGACCTCGGTCTCAATGACGATTAATGGGCCTGCCGCGACCATCTGTGCGTTTTTCATGAATGCTGCGATCGACCAGCAATGTGAGCGGTATATCCGGGAGCATGGTCTGGAAGGGAAAGTAGATCAGAAGCTTAAAGCACTCTATGATGATCACGGGTTGTCCCGTCCCAAATATGAAGGACCTCTGCCACAGGGTAATGATGGGCTCGGTTTGCTCTTACTCGGTATTACCGGCGACCAGATCCTGGATCCTGCCATTTACGAAGAGCAAAAAATAAAAGCGCTGGCCGCAGTTCGGGGCACAGTTCAGGCCGACATCCTGAAAGAGGATCAGGCCCAGAATACGTGTATTTTCTCTACTGAATTTTCGCTCAAATTGATGGGTGATGTTCAGGCATATTTCATCGATCGAAATGTGCGGAATTTCTATTCTGTTTCTATTTCCGGATATCATATTGCAGAGGCAGGTGCGAATCCGATTAGCCAGCTGGCTTTTACATTGGCCAACGGATTTACATTCGTTGAATACTATCTGTCCCGCGGGATGGACATCAACGACTTTGCACCCAATCTGTCCTTCTTCTTTTCCAATGGGGTGGACGCTGAATATGCAGTGATCGGCCGAGTGTCCAGACGGATCTGGGCAAAAGCCATGAAGGAAAAATATGGGGCAAATGAGCGTTCACAGATGCTCAAATACCATATCCAAACATCCGGCAGAAGCTTGCACGCGCAGGAGATCTCGTTTAATGATATTCGGACGACGCTGCAAGCCTTGTATGCGATTTATGACAACTGCAATTCACTCCATACCAATGCATATGATGAAGCGATCACTACACCGACTGAGGAGAGTGTTCGCCGGGCAGTCGCTATTCAAATGATCATCAACCATGAATTGGGAATGGCGAAGAATGAAAACCCACTGCAGGGTTCATTCATTATCGAAGAGTTGACAGATCTGGTGGAGGAAGCGGTTCTCACAGAATTTGATCGGATCACCGAACGTGGTGGTGTTTTGGGGGCTATGGAAACCATGTACCAGCGCAGTAAAATTCAGGAGGAGAGTCTCTATTATGAGACGTTGAAGCACACAGGAGAATTCCCGATCATCGGTGTGAATACGTTCCTGTCGAGGGATGGTTCGCCGACGATCATCCCACAGGAAGTCATCCGCTCAACGACGGATGAAAAGGAATGGCAGATCGGGAATTTGCAAAACCTGCAAAAGGCTCATGCGAAAGATGGCGAAGCAGCCTTACAAGAATTGCAAAAGCGAGCCTTGCATAATGAGAATGTATTTGAGGCACTCATGCAAGCCACCAAAATTTGTTCACTCGGTCAGATCACTCATGCGCTTTATGAAGTAGGCGGTCAGTATCGAAGGAACATGTAATGAATGGCCGAATGATACGAACCTTTCTTTTCTGTGCTCTTCTGGTCATTGCTGGTTTTGGATTCAGCTCCTGTCAAGAAGAAAAGACAACGTTTTCGCCTGACCCTATGCTGACGTCTGCGGATGTTGAGGTGGTGCATGATGTGGTCACTTTATATAGTGACTCTATGCAACTCAAGGCCCGTATCGATGCAGACAAATTGGTCAAATACACGACTCGTGAAGATCCCAGGGATGAATTCCCGGAAGGCGTGAAAGTGACGTTCTATGATCAGAGGGGTCAGGTGTCCAGTACATTAATCGCTGACTTTGGTGTGCGACAAGCCAAGAAAAAAGAGATCAAAGTCATAGGTAATGTGGTCTTTCGAAATATCGAGGGTGAACAGTTAGAGACTGAAGAATTGATCTGGGATGAAGCCAGGCAATTAGTCTTCACGCAAAAATTTGTGTTAGTCACCACCCCGGAGGAAAAGATTTGGGGGATGGGATTTGAAGCCAACCAAGACTTCAGTCGACGGAGAATTTTCGCTCCGGAGGGGCGGGTCAGTGTTGAAGGTTTGCCAGAATAATCCTCAATTTTCAGCATAGTGGATATCCAGGGACAAAAACATCTTCCAGCAAACAGAGCAGTCGGTATGCTGATCCGACATGAGGGGCCATTACCCAAAGAAGTTGCAGAGGATCTGGCTATCAGTACGGGTCAGATGGTCATCAGTCTGAGTGAGTTATTTCGATTGCAACCTTTCACCTGGAAGCCTGCCTATTGGCGATTTTTAGAGCTTGTTGAAAAGATGCCCGAAGATCAAGGGGTATTACTGGTTTACGATATTCAACGAGAGGCTCCTTTGACCATTCTGATCAATGTATTCATCAGAATGTGGCTCCGATTTTTACGAGATAAAGGATGGACGATTATCCCCGGATTTGTCTCCAGGATCGAAAATAACCTCCAACTCCGATTGGGGAAGGGTGTTACCCCTGAAGATCAATCCCGATTTGAATCACGCGACCAGGTGCGACGATTTTTGTTGACCAAAATTCGGTTGATGGATTCGGCACTAGAGCTCAGACAGTTTTATCTCCACCAACCTGAGCAGGAGGAGGTCCAGGAACCGGTCATTGATGCGTGTGATCCAAAAGAAATCGAAGCAGAAATTGCCAAATTATCCGCTGACCAGTGTGTCACCCGACAGGCCGAATTTGAAGTGTGGCTCGTTCGTGCCGAACAGATTCCCATCGGTCTTCAGGAAATTGGGCGTTTACGTGAATTGACATTTCGATCTGTTGGTGAAGGGACGGGTAAGGAATTGGACCTGGATGAATATGACTTATACTATGAACAGCTGATCATTTGGGATAAAGAGGCCAGACGAATTGTCGGCGGTTATCGTATGGGTCGTGGCGATAAAATATTTAGTGATTATGGTGCTCAGGGATTTTATGTCAGCAGTTTATTTAAGATCAAAAAGGGATTTTATAGCATTTTCCCACAGGCCCTGGAGTTGGGCCGATCCTATATTATTCAGGAATATCAAAAAAAGAGATTGCCCCTGTTTTTATTGTGGCAGGGAATTTTAAGCTTTTTATTAAAAAATCCGAAATACCGATATTTATATGGTCCGGTCAGTATCAGTAAGTACTATTCAGATATTTCAAAAAGTCTAATTATTTATTTTGTGCGTGAACATTTTTTTGATCATCGCCTGGCGAGATTTTTGAAGCCACGAAAGCAATTTGAATTCAATGTGGATGATGAGGCCCTGAAATTGCTGACAGAATCGTTTAAAGGTGATCTGGATCAATTAAACAGTTTGATCGAAGATGTGGAGCCGGAACATTTCAAAATTCCGGTATTACTGCGTCAGTATATTCGACAGAATGCGAAATTTATTGCGTTTAACCTGGATCCCAATTTTTCTGATGTATTGGATGGATTCATTCTGCTTGACTTGATGGATGTGCCGAAAGAGACCCTGGAGGCCTTCCAAAAGGAAAAGGGGTAGGGTGAATTATCAATACTTTGGCCTCTTCTTTTGGTTTGCCGTAATTGGTGAGATTGTCCAGGAAATTGAACTATTGGCGAAGAGACTGGGTGTAGCAGTATCACCCCTACGGGGCGAAGGAATATGCCCATAGTGGTTTACTATAAATGTTGTACCCCTATGGGGCACTTTCGGCATCATTCACGATCAATAAGGGTATTGAATAAAGAGAATTGAAGAGTGAATATCTAATCTAAATCCTCAAGTCAATGGCCCCGTAGGGGTCAAACGTTTATAGCCGACACACGGGGAGGGCTGCAGGCTGCCCTGTAGGGGTCGAACTACTGCTGCTTACCTATAGACAAATCATGCACATGGACTGATATTGCATCCCTTGTGTGCGCTTATACAGCCTGCAGGTTTCCTTTTGGTAGTGGTAGTTGTGCAGGGTTCATTTAATGCCTGGGAGTAGCAGTATCACCCCTACGGGGCGAAATTAAGGTGGATAGGCATTGTGCTATAAACCTGCCACCCCTACGGGGCTTGAGTTTGTCCCGGCACAGAGATCTCAAATTCGAAAACACCACTTCACACATAGGTATAGGATGTGTCCAATAGCAGGAACTGGCCCCGTGGGGTCAAAGGTTTATTAGTCGACACACGGGGAGGGCTGTTGGCGGCCCTGTAGGGGTCGAACTACTGCTGCTTGCCTATAGACAAATCATGCACATGGACTGATATTGCATCCCTTGTGTGCGCTTATACAGCCTGCAGGTTTCCTTTTGGTAGTGGTAGTTGTGCAGGGTTCATTTAATGCCTGGGAGTAGCAGTATCACCCCTACGGGGCGAAATTAAGGTGGATAGGCATTGTGCTATAAACCTGCCACCCCTACGGGGCTTGAGTTTGTCCCGGCACAGAGATCTCAAATTCGAAAACACCACTTCACACATAGGTATAGGATGTGTCCAATAGAAGGAACTGGCCCCGTAGGGGTCAAACGTTTTGTCGCCCGGGGGGGACTGTTGGCGGCCCTGTGGGGTCGAACTACTGCTGCTTGCCTATAGACAAATCATGCACATGGACTGATATTGCATCCCTTGTGTGCGCTTATACAGCCTGCAGGTTTCCTTTTGGTAGTGGTAGTTGTGCAGGGTTCATTTAATGCCTGGGAGTAGCAGTATCACCCCTACGGGGCGAAATTAAGGTGGATAGGCATTGTGCTATAAACCTGCCACCACTACGGGGCTTGAGTTTGTCCCGGCACAGAGATCTCAAATTCGAAAACACCACTTCACACATAGGTATAGGATGTGTCCAATAGCAGGAACTGGCCCCGTGGGGTCAAAGGTTTATTAGTCGACACACGGGGAGGGCTGTTGGCGGCCCTGTAGGGGTCGAACTACTGCTGTTTCCTACTAAGCAAATCATGCAACATGGTCTGATATTGCATCCCTTGTGTGCGCTTATACAGCCTGCAGGTTTCCTTTTGGAAGTGGTAGTTGTGCAGGGTTCATTTAATGCCTGGGGGTAGCAGTATCACCCCTACGGGGCGAAATTAAGGTGGATAGGCATTGTGCTATAAACCTGCCACCCCTACGGGGCTTGAGTTTGTCCCGGACCAGAGATCTCAAATTCGAAAACACCACTTCACACATAGGTATAGGATGTGTCCAATAGCAGGAACTGGCCCCGTAGGGGTCAAACGTTTATAGTCGACACACGGGGAGGGCTGTTGGCGGCCCTGTAGGGGTCGAACTACGATACCAATCATAAAATGATTGCAATATATTTGATGATTCATTTCCTTTTGGATATTTTACAATTGTAAACTGATGAAATGGCAAACACATTTACAAAATTATATGCGCATATCGTCTTTTCTCCGAAAGGGCGGGAAGGGTATCTCATTCCGGAGATTGAGGAGCGAGTGTATAAATATATGACAGGTGTCATCAAAGAAAAAGGTCATATTCTATTGGCGATCAATGGCATTCCAAATCACGTGCACTTGCTGATAGGTTACAAACCGAATATTTCGTTATCTGACCTGGTTCGCGATTTGAAGAGTTCTACTTCTAAATTTATTAATGAAAACAAATTATTAAGAGGGTACTTCTCCTGGCAGGAGGGCTTTGGAGGTTTTTCTGTCGGGCATACGCAGGTGAACACAGTTGCACAGTATATTCAATTACAAAAGATCCATCACAAAGAAAAATCATTCCGGAAAGAGTATATCGATTTGTTACAAATGTCAGAAATTCAGTTTGATGAGGTTTATTTATTTGATGCTGAATTGGAACCTTAGTATAGTCCAGTCCAGACTGCCAACAGGGTAAACCAACCTCACACATTCGTGGTCTATTATCGTATCTTCACCACGTGGCTTCACTATCTGATCGTATCCTACTCGGGTTAAAAATTCGACAACTTCGCCAGGAGAAAGGACTATCCTTTGCGGATCTGTCAGTGCAGACAGGATTGTCGGTATCCTATCTCAATGAGATCGAAAAAGGGAAAAAAACCCCACGTCCGGAAAAACTCCAAAAACTGGCGGATACTCTAGCCGTTTCAGCAAAATGGTTGTCCAGTGATGACCCGGGGCCTCACCTGGCACCGGTGGCGGCTCTCCTGAAATCCAATTTTCTCAATGAATTACCCCTGGATATGTTCGGCATCGACATCAGTCGAGTGTTGGACCTACTCGCCGGGGCGCCCTTGCAGATCAACGCCTTTGTCTCAACTCTGGTGGAGCTGGCACAAAACCATGCTCTAGGAGAAGACAACTTCTATCTGACCGCCATGAGGGCCTATCAGGAACTGAATAATAACTACTTTCCCGATTTGGAAGATGCCGCAAGAGCATGTCGAGCACAATTTGAATTGGATGCTACTGGCCCTTTGGATCCCTCACTACTCAAGCGTGTCCTGATCAATGGATATGGTGTTCGGATCGAACCAGATGGATTGAATGCCTACCCGGAATTGACTTCTTTACGATCTGTTTATGCCCCCAAAGGAAAAACCCTTTATTTGAATGCCAGGATGTCTCAGGAGCAGACGGCATTTCAAATTTCTAAGGAGATCGGATTTCATTATTTACAACTGGAACCACGTCCACTGGCGTCTACTCCTCAATCTGTGACCTCCTTTCAGCAGGTCCTGAATAATTTCAAAGCGGGTTATTTTGCAGTTGCTTTCATGATCGAAGAACACTCATTTCTTCGACGCTTGGAACAAGCATTTTCGGGAACTACTTTTTCCAGTGCCGATCTCCTCCACTGGTTGGAGGAATACGGGGTGAGCCCTGATGTGCTTTTCCAACGATTTAATGTGATCACCGCCCACTGGGGTTTAGACCAGGTGTTTTTTCACCGGATGGTCTATAGCCCTGAAAAGGATCATTATCGATTGGATAAGGAGTTGCATTTACATCGAGAAGGGCGTCGGTATGCCGGCCGTCTGGACGAACAGTATTGTCGACGGTGGTTATCCAGTCAGTTAATTCAAAAAGTGACTTCGAGTGGTCATTCCGATCCGGCAACGGGTATTATGAAGGCTACCTTTCATCGTTCAGGTGAAACATTTCTTTGTTTGGGTATAGCCAGAGCATCTTCTTTTCGGCCTGGCGAATTGACTGGAGTGATGATCGGTGTGCGATTGGATAAATCCGCAAAAAAATTCTTTCATTTTTCAGATGAGCCCTCCATTCCGCATCAGGAGATCAACCTTACGTGTGAACGTTGTCAAATTTCGGATTGTGCAGATCGAGCGGCACCCCCAACTATTCTGGAAATGAAAAAAGAGCGTCAGGTTGTAAAAGACAGGATCAAAAAGATCACCGGGTGATTTGAATATCGCCCTTGTAGATAATTTCCTCATCGTCAATAAACCGGATCAGGGCATAGAACGCGAAAACATCCGGATTGAGATATTCTCCCTTATACACTCCATTCCATCCATCACTTTCACTATTTAAAGGGAAGTTTGTGCCCTCGTAGATCAGGCCTCCCCATCTGTTGTAAATCCGGAAGACAAGTACAGATTCAGCGGCAATTCCTCCGTAGATCGTAAACACATCATTAATGCCATTTCCGTCCGGAGAAAATGCATTCGGAATGTAGATATTCCGAATCTTGTTCACTACGACTGTTACAAAATCGCTGGCGATACAACCGGCGGAGTCGACAACAGTGACTGTAAACGTCGTTGTATTCACAGGTCCTACTTCAATGTCCGGACAGGTGGCACAGGTCAGGGAATCAACCGGGCTCCAGAGCGTGGATACAGGAGTAAATGGTGGGCTGACGGTTGAGGAGAGTGGAGTGGTGTACCCCAGGTCAATGGTGACATCTGCTCCGGCATCTACCAAAAGTGGAGGTGGTTGATTGACGGTAACGATGATGGTCGTTATACACCCTTGTTCATCCATGACGGATACCGAATAGTCGCCCGCTTTCAGGTTTTCGAAAAGTGGGGTATCCTGGAATGGGCCGCCATCCACGCTGTACAGATAATCAGGAGTGCCTCCGACACCGGCAACGGTCAGACTGCCATTGGCTTCTCCAAAACAACGTACATCGATGACGTCGATTAGGTCCAGGAAGAGCTGTGGTGGTTGGATCAGGGTCGTCCCATTGACAATCGTGCAACCATGGTCATCCGTGACCGTCACGGTATAGGGACCGGGAGGCAAGTCAGTCGCAATATCATTGGTCTGGCCATCGCTCCAGAGAAAGCTGTAGGGTTCAGTTCCACCAGAGACGGTTGCCTGGGTCTGTCCATCATCTGCCCCAAAGCAGGAAATATCTGTTCCTGACACATCCAGTACTAAGGGGTCTGGTTCGCCCATATCAAAGACGAAGTAACCCAGACAGTTGTTTGCGTCACGAACTTCTACCGTGTAGGTAGTGGCAGAAAGTCCAGTAAAGGTGTTTGTATTGGTCCAGCCGGTGTTGTTGAAATTGTATTCATAAGGTGGAAGGCCATTGATGATTTGGAGGGTGATCTCACCGTCACTGAATCCGAAACAGGAAGGCTCTACCACCGCCTGAATAGCTGGATTGAGCAGGAGCTCCAATTCGCGAACATCTATGGCAATAGTCACATCGCAATCATTAGCATCCTGGATGGTAACGAAGTACAGACCGACAGGAATGTTATTTAAGGAATTGCTAGTGACAAATCCATTCCCGTCCTGCCAGTCGTATAGATAGGGGGCTACTCCTCCAGTGGTTTGCATCAAAATAGCTCCGTCCTGGCCACCATCACAAGTAGGCTTGGTGATCAGCGGATTCCCTTCGATGAGAGGAGGGCTGGTGATCTCATAGGTGAGCACTGTGTCGCAGGTCGCTTCATTAGTGATTGTGACGGTATAGAGGCCGGCAGCGAGGCTAGTGATATCCTCGAGGATCTGGCCTGTCGTCCACTGATATGCTGTGGAGGTCACACTGGTCACATTCAGATCAATGGCACCATCACTGTCGCCAAAACAGGCGAGATGGGTTAGATTTTCAGTGACCGTCATGGCATTGTAATCATCACAACAGACACCGATGTTGACAGTCTGGACGGTGGTGATAATACATCCCAGGTTGGTCTCGATGACCAGAGCGATGGACTTGGTCCCAGCAGTACTATAGGTCACTTCATGTTGAACGGGCCATCCGGGACCAGAGGCAGTTGATGGAGAGGAGCCCAATCCGAAGAACCATGTCCAACTGACGATCTGCCCTAATTCGAAGGTGGATGCATCCTGAAACTGAATGGGTTCGCCAATGCAATAGCTGGGTTTGGAAGGGAGGGTGACAAAGGCGGCTTCTGGACCACGGAAGGTGCCCGTTCCGCCCCATTCTATTGAAAAACCATTACCCGTAGAGGTAAAGTTATTGATGCCCAGGGCATAGGTTTTTCCGGCCTCCATTTGCAAGGGAGCCAGGAAGTTGGATTGATTGGCATTGGCACATCCGGCCGGTTCGTCGACATCTGTTTCACCAGCTTTCAAACCAGTGGGGCCCATGCATTTGCTGGGAAAGATAAAGTCACCCGAAGCCATGCAGCGAAGCACCTGCTTATTGCTGCAGTCAGCGATCCCGTTGGGAAGCTCGTAGAGTACAAAATCCAGATCGTCTACTGGATTGTTGGGGGTAAGTGTAAATTCCAGAGGACCGGCCTGGTCACAGATCCAGGTGAACCAGGTGGAGTTGCTTTCATTATTAACCGTGGGCACACCGTTGTTGAAACAGGTGGCATCATCTAACTCTGTAATATCCTGACCTGCACCGGTGACTGATTGGACGACAAAAGAGGACTTGTCGCAAAGAATTGAGGCGAGTGGGCAATCGGATGTAGGTATGACCGGCGCGTTGTAATTGTTGATGCAGAGTTCGAATGTACCCCCGCCCGGCAAAAAGCCCATGGCTCGGATATAGTAGGTTTCTCCGATGACCAGGCCTCCTTTATAGATTTCGATAATGTGGTTCGAATTGTTTTGGCCGCATTCCAGTTCATTGATCGTACCGCCGCATGTCCCTGAATACAGGACGACGATGGGAAGCATCAGGGAACCGCCACTTCCTGCTCCTGTTTTTCCGTTGACTACGATGGTGACATCTGTGGCCTGGGCCACAAAAGTGAACCAGACATCTTCAAGGGCGCCTGCTGCGCATGTTGGCGCGCCATACCCGGATGGGGTTGCTCCGATACTGGTATAGGCCTCGTACCCGGAGCACCAGTTAGTGACATCCGGGATGAAGATGGCATTCAAGCAATCATCATTGGCCGGCTGGGCATAGAGGCTTGACCAGGTGATGAGGAAGGAAAAGAATAGAAATAGAATTCGAAACATATCGGTTTACCTGACAAAGACGAAGATAAAGGACATAACGTTGGGAATGCCGCTTGGGTTATGCAGGTGGAGAATTCCTTCAATTTTTGTCGGAAAACTGACAGAACACCTGCTTCCCACTATCTTTAAGCTAAGAAGAAGACCCCCTGATCATGAAAATCGTTGCCAAGAAGCAAGAGATCCCTTGTCCAGGGAAAAAGCGGGCATCAGGACGGGGGCAGTATTCTGTGTTTAACATACAGACCAGCGAATTGATTAACTCACCTCAGAAGACTTCCTGATGTTGTATGTGGTTCCCACACCAGTGGGTAATCTGGAGGACATGACCTTGCGAGGGATCCGAATACTGAAAGAGGTGGAAGCCATCCTTGCGGAAGACACACGGGTGAGTCGACGGCTGCTTGACCATTATGATATATCCACCCCATTACGCCCTTACCATGCTCATAATGAGCATCGGGCAGTGGAGGCATTGGTTCAGGAGTTACAAACTGGTCGGGATCTGGCGATCATATCGGATGCGGGGACGCCGGGTATTTCTGATGCCGGCTATTTGTTGATCCGGGCATGCCATGCGGCAGAAGTAGAGGTGACTTGTTTACCCGGGGCGACGGCCTTAATCCCGGCATTGGTTCATTCTGGCCTGCCTTGTGACCGGTTTCATTTTGAAGGCTTTCTGCCCCATAAAAAAGGTCGCCAGACCCGGATCAAGTGGCTGGTCGAGCATCCGTTCACCTTTGCCGTTTATGAAAGCCCGAATCGACTGGTGCGGTTGCTCAAGGAGTTGGCTGAGTTTGGTGATCCGGGCCGGCAGGCGACTGTGTGTCGGGAGATCAGCAAGCTGCATGAGGAAAGTAAGCCTGGTACACTAGCAGAGCTGATCGAGTATTATGGTGCCCAGGAAAAAGTGAGGGGAGAGATCGTGGTGGTGGTTGCTGGGAAGACTTAGAGACGAAGTGAATTGCGAAGGGCAATGTCCCCCGCTGGCGGGGGTGGATTCATCCACGACCGGTAGGTCGGGGATGAAGACGGGGGTGGACTAACGAACCCTCAATTGAAAAAAGGCACCGAGTGCAATACCCAGACAATTTTATGAATACTCGTCCCGCCAGCGCAGGTGGAATACCACAGAATCCACGCAGCGTTGGACTATTCTTTTGTAACATCGCTGTCAGGATTACGTTTGAGATTCTCAGACACCAACACGCAAGTTCATGACTGATCTGAAAGACCATTTTGACTATGACCACTGGGCCAACAAGCGGCTGTTTGACTTGATCAATGCGACGCCAGAGGCTCCGGAAAAGGCCTCCATTCTGGCTGCACATATTCTGAATGCCCAACGGATCTGGATCAGTCGGATGAGGGAAGAGGAGTCACCGCTGGAGGTGTGGCAGGAGATTCCGTCTGACAAGTGGCTGTATTGGATGGATCGAAACAGAGAGGATATGACTTTGATCCTGAACCAGAAGCAGGGTAATCTGATCGTGCAGTACCGAAATTCGGAAGGAGAGACCTATCGGAGCAACCAGTCGGATATCTTGCAACACATGCTGTTGCACGGTGCCTATCACCGGGGTCAGATCGCCCAGTTGATTCGCCCCATGACAGAGGTGCCGTATACGGATTTCATCTTCTATACCCGGGAGCAGATGCGGTAGGGAGGTTGAGTTATGGAGTTTAGGGGTTGAGGAGTTATGGAGGCAGAGATTGCTCTATGGAGACTGCTTGACCTAAGTGTGTTCTACTTTTTAATCTCCGCAATGCGAAGTACATTTGTCGCCCACTAGGAGAAGTGCCAGAGTGGTTGAATGGGCCGCACTCGAAATGCGGTGTACTGGCAACGGTACCGGGGGTTCGAATCCTCCTTCTCCGCACCCTATATCAATAAACCGTTGTTAATCAATAGATTACAACGGTTTTTGTTTTATGGGGTACACCTGGGGGGACAGTTTGCGTCGAAAGTCTATTGTCCTTCCCAAAAAACCATCCCCAAACAGGACAGATCAAAAGTTGAATAACTTAGACCTGTCAAACTATGAAGAAGAGCAGATTTACCGAAGCCCGGATAGTGTCGATACTCAAGGAGTACGAAGGGGGCAAGGATGTGAAAAGCATCGCACGCGAGCATGGAATCACCCCCAGCAACATTCTACAACTGGAAGAAGAAGTACGGGGGCATGGATGCCGAGCAACTCAAAGAGCTTAAGGCGCTCAGAGAGGAGAACAGCCAGCTCAAACGGATGTATGCTGATTTGAGTTTGGACAACGTGATGCTGAAAGACATTCTGACAAAAAAGTTCTAGGGCCTTCTGAGAAGCGCGATAGAGCCGAGTACCTGGTGGAGGAGTATGATGTGAGTGTAAAAAACGGAGCTGTAGCCTTGTATCGCTTTCCAGGAGTATGTGGTACTACAAGAGCCAAAAGGATGATGGAGAGCTGATCGCCAAGCTTAATGAGTTGGCGGATCGGTATCCAACACGAGGCTTTGACCAGTATTACAAACATATCCGCTCAGAGGGCCTGAAATGGAATCGGAAGCGCGTGCTTCGGGTTTATCGATTGATGATGCTGCACATGCGCCGTAAGCGCAGAAGGCGTATACCAGCACGAGTAAAGGTACCATTGCAAGTACCTCAGAAAATGAACCAGACGTGGTCTATGGATTTCATGTGTGACTCACTCGAGAGTGGACGTCGCTTCAGAGTGTTGAATATCATTGATGACCACAATCGAGGAGCACTGGTTATTGAACCAGGCTTTTCTCTCCCTTGCAGAGCAGTGTTGTAGAACATCTGGAACGCGCTTCATTGAACTGAATGGGAAACCGAAAAACAATCAGGGTGGTCAATGGCCCTGAGGTTTCATATCAGAGGTCTTCGAGGACTATTGTGAACAGAGACATATAGAGATCAAGTATATCCAGCCAGGAAGACCAGTGCAGAATGGATACATCGAACGATTTAACCGAACATTCCGAGAGGATGTCCTAGATGCATGGCTGTTCTCCAATATCCGAGATGCAGCAGAAAGGTTCGATGAAAGGAAAACGAGGTACAACAATGAGACACCTACATGGTTCGCTGGAGGACTTTGTCAAACAGATTTGCGAGTCTTATCCTGGGGCTAGCCCCGGGGATTAAGAACCTGGCATCGATGCGACGATCCACGGTTCGAGCAAGCAGATCGCCGATCGCGACGTCATCGTGACGACGGGCGGCGACCGCGCGGTGGCGGAATCGTGCCGCGACCTGTTTGACACGTTCGCCCGTGCTTCGTATCACATGGGAGCAAGCGGACGGGGCGCGGAAGACGAAGCTCGTCGTGAATCTCATGCTCGGACTGACCCGGCTCGTGCTCGCGGAAGCGCTCGTGCTCGGCGAACAGGCAGGGAATCGACCCGGATACGCTGCTGCGCGTGCTGAAGGACAGCTCGTCGTACTCCCGCGTCATGGACGTGAAGGGCGAGAAGATGCTGCGGAGCGACTTCACACCTCAGGGCAGGCTTGCGCAACACTGGAAGGACCGGGATGCCATGCACCTGCGTCCAGCGGCGGCCGCATCGCGGTTCCCAGCACAAAACCGGGTGTTACCCAGGAATATTTTAGGCAATCGCCATCCTCCACATTATGGCGGGCGGTTTTCACGGTGATGAAGGGTCCAAACTCCCGGTATGGAAGCAGGAAGTTGCCCGTCTTCTGTGTGTGTGACGGCAAACGGAGCAGCGGTTTTCCGGTCTGCGATAATTTCATAAATGACGTCAATGGGTCGGTATCAGAAAGCAATGCCATGTAATGGAGGCGAGCCTGGTGGAGTCCGGCCCGATTGCCGTGATGGCATCATAATTCACCGACCCAATCCCGAAATACAACCAGGCCGAGATCATTTGAGCCTCGTTATCAGGAAGAAGCCCTTTCAATCGGCGATGCCTGACTTTACCACCACCGCGTTCCCCGGAAACCTGCTCCTCTGCCCAAAAGGCCCGCAAGGTCGAGGGTGTTTTCCGCCAGTTCTTTGAGGATCGGGTCAGGAGATATCGTGTAGATCATCTGCCATGTTCTGCATGCGCATGGCGTATCCACCGCTCGAAATCTCGGTTAGAAAGCCTTTACGGGCACGCTGGTTCATGTGTTGCTTCATGTAGACGGCCGTGCGGTTGTAATGCTCCTGGATCGAACGCCCGTCACCCATCGTCCGATCCGCAAAATCGAGATCGTCCTTTAGCGCGAGGAGATATCCCCCATCCCGTCACGATTTCCTGCCACCAGTGATTCTCCGAGGCCCAGTAATGAAAGGTGTGGTGCTCAAGGCTGATGTCATAAAAAGGTGCAAGCGCGACCAGTAGTTTACATAATCAAACATGTACTCCATGAGGAGCATCTCCACATCGCGGGGAATTGCTCCTGCTCGCTCCGTTCCTCGACTGCCGAATTTGGCAAGAATCGCCGCGTGATATTCGCCGGCCCAATAGGCGGAATCGGGATCGGGGCCTTATCCGGATTGTCGAGGTACCACTGGGAGACCTTCCTCAAATCCTCGCTGGAAGAGGCGTCCAGAGACGGGTCGGTGCTGAACTGGAAATAGGCCCGGGCAGAAAGGGAAATATTAAAGAGCCGGCAGAATACGCGCTCCGGGTAAACCGGGTGGTTCCTGACAGGGAGTTCATCGACAGGGTTTTCCGTGATGTGGGCGATCACGTTTTCAAATCGCTGTTGCACATCGGGATTAGCCTCTAGACTTGCAGTGTAAATCGCTACAAGAAGGAACAAAATAAAAGGGCTGGCAGGACGGTTTTTCATTTGTAGCAGAATTAAATTTCCAAAATTGGGGACGGACTTTAACGCCTCGTCATTCCGCACCTTCCGGTAGGAATCGCTTGACCACCACCGAATCAGGCTCTCGTGGGAGGCCGAAAAAAACCACTCCGCTTTGGTACTCGGATTGCAGATAAGGACTGTCGAAAAGGTATGCCGGATCATAGTCCACGGGCTCGCCGTTGATTCTCGGGATTTGCAGGTTGGCGGCATTGAAATCGATACGGGTTTCGTTGTTTTCCACATATTCGTAGCGCAACCGGTAAAAACCGGGGACAACGGTCTTCAACAACGTCACCTTGTTTCCAAAGATGTAATCCTTGAACGCATCCAGGCTGCCGAAATCCTCCAAGCGGCCGGCTTCAAAGATGACCGAGGCTCCACGGGTCATCGAAAAGGAGTTTATCCTGGGAATCATTCCATACATACGGGGTTTCCACGAGATCGACATGCTCCGACTCCAACGGATAGTCCACGGTGCCCTTGTTCGCGGAGTTTCCCCCACTTTCCATCGGTACCTGCCGCAGAAAACTGCCAAAAATAAAAGCCCCCCGACCTGCGTCACCGCTGATCGAGGGGCTTTTCTTACATGGGGCGATTGAGGGGACTCGAACCCCCGACCACCGGTACCACAAACCGGTGCTCTAACCAACTGAGCTACAATCGCCATCGCTGTGGGCGCTTATGTACGCCATGCGCCCACCCCCGTCAAGCCACTATTTCAAAAAAATTAATCTGAAAAGTGATCCTTCAGGCGACGCACCGCTTCCTCTAACAAAGACGGCTGTTTACAGAAGCAAAAACGCACAAAATGGCTCGGCCCATCCTGCTGGTAAAACGCCCCTGTCGGGACCGCTGTCACCCCTGCCTTTTCGGTAATATAGCGACAGAAGGCCGCATCATCGCCGTCAAAGCCTAAGGGAGAGAAGTCACAGGTCAGGAAGTAGGTGCCGTGGGTATCCAACACCTTAAAGCCAACCTCGCGCAAGCCCGCTGCCAATTGGTCGCGTTGATCCTGCATTTCTTGGGTAAAGGTTTTGTAATAGTCATCCCCGAATTCCAAGCCATGAGCGATCCCCAACTGCAAAGCAGGCGGAATCGTAAAAGTCAGAAACTGATGCGCCTTCATAATCGCCTTCATCAAGGCAGGGGCAGCGGTGATATAACCAATTTTCCACCCCGTCAGGGAGAACGTTTTCCCCGCCGAGCCGATTTTCATGCAGCGATCACGCATGCCGGGATAGGTCATCAAGGGACGATGTTCATGACCTTCAAAGACTAGATGCTCGTAAACCTCGTCACAGACCGCATAGGCATCGTATTTTTCGACCAATCCCGCCAAAAACGCCAACTCATCGTCGTTAAAAACTTTGCCCGACGGATTCATGGGGGAGTTCAGCACCAGCATTTTTGTTTTTTCGCTAAAGGCGGCTTCCAACTCTTCGCGCGGCAACTCCCAATGCGGCGGCTCCACGCGCACCAGTTTAGGAATCGCCCCAATATGGCGGATAATCGGCAAGTAGGAATCGTAAAGCGGCTCAATCAAAACCACTTCATCACCCGGATTCAACAGCCCCATAAAACAGGCGCACAAAGCCTCTGTCGCACCGGAGGTAATCACCACCTCGCTGTTGGGGTCCACATCCAAGCCATAAAAACGTTTATTGTGGCGCGCAACGGCCTTGAGCAGTTCCGGCACACCGATCATGCTGGGATACTGATTAGGGCCGTCTATCAGCGCCTTGGCGGCAACCTCGCGAATTTCCTTCGGGCCATCCACGTCCGGCGCCCCCTGCCCCAGATTGATGCTGTTATGTTCCTGCGCCAAGGCCGACATGGTCGCAAAAATCGTGGTGCCATATTCGGCGAGAATGTTGTTACTGTTTTTCATATTTTCTTTGCCTATGAATTAAGGTGAGGCCGCAAGCACGGGCCAGATAACGTGCCAATAAAAAGAAGCCAAGACAACCATAAAACTGTCTTGGCTTCTCTCATACGCTTCTAGCTGATGGGAAGTTTACTGGAGTTTTTCCACTTCCTGCAGGAAGGTGCTGATATCATTTCTCAGCTCCTCATTGCTGCGGCTCAGTTCTTCCACAATATCGCGCTGACCGTTAGCAAGGGACCCGGTCTCGTCGGCGGCATGCGCCACGGACCCGACCACGTCGGCAACCTGATTTGCACCTTGGGCGGCTTCGTCAACGTTGCGGGCAATCTCGCTTGTTGCCGCGCCTTGTTCTTCCACCGCACTGGCGACAAGTGCCGTCAACTCGTCAATGGTGCGGATGGTATTGCCAATCCCCAGCACGGCACTGGCGGCGGTACCGGTTTCCTGCTGAATTTCGTTAACCTTCAGGCGGATTTCCTCGGTTGCGCGGCTGGTCTGGTTGGCGAGATTTTTCACCTCGCTTGCCACAACCGCAAACCCTTTACCCGCTTCCCCCGCACGCGCGGACTCGATGGTTGCGTTCAAGGCCAACAGGTTGGTTTGATCCGCAATGTCGTTAATAATCTGCACGACCTGCCCGATACTGTTTGCAGCTTCGTTCAACGCTTCAACACGGGCGTTGGTTTCTTCAATATCCTGCACAGCAGCGCGCGATACTTCAGACGCTTTAGAAATCTGGCTGGAAATTTCACGAATGGAGGCTGACAGCTCGGTTGACGCGGCCGACACCGTATTGATATTCGCACTGGCGACCTTGATCGCGCCGGACGCATCTTGTGACAGCGTGCCCGTCTCTGTTGCATTCCCCGCCATTTTGGACGCAGACTCGCGGACCTGCTGAACGGAATCGGAGACGACCATCAGGCCCTTTTTCATTTTGGCATCAAAGTCCTGGGCCAAACGTTCCATCGCATGGTGACGCTGACGTTCCAACTCCTGCATTTCGGCATCACGTTCCAGCATTTCCTTTTGCTGGATTGCATTTTGTCGGAAGACTTCCACTGCACGAGCCATCCCGCCAATCTCATCCTTGCGATCATTGCCACGGATCTCCACATCCAGTTGGCCATCTGCCAACTGATCCATGACACCCGTGATGCGCGAGATCGGATTTGCGATCACCCGTGTCAACATCACACCCAGCACCACTGCCGTAACGACCAACAATCCAATCGACACGACAATCGCGATCACAAACCGGTCAAGCGCGGCTTGTTTATCTCTTAAGGACTGCGCAATAATCGCCTCCAATTCTTTATCCAACGCGTGCGCGGTTTGATCAAATTTACTCAGCACTTCCTGCGGCAGGCCTGTCACCTCGATTGCGCGGGCCTGATTTGTCGTCAGATAGTTGCGCATCAGACGGATTTGCTCCTCCGCAAACCGCGACGTCCATTCATCTTTATAGATCGCCAACTGCATGACAATTTTGCTCAAGGTCTCATTATCTGCTGACATTTTTTTTAGTTCAGCGAAGCGCTCCATAGATTCTGCAGCCAGACGTTTATATTCCTC
Organism: uncultured Saprospiraceae bacterium; assembly: GCA_942490895.1. Taxonomy (GTDB): domain Bacteria; phylum Bacteroidota; class Bacteroidia; order Chitinophagales; family Saprospiraceae; genus JAGNXB01. The sequence continues at coordinate 25,583 of CALNZC010000046.1, read as the reverse complement.
CAGCCCCTCACGATCCCCGGTCAAGAGGTAATAGACCAGTCCCTGACGTTGATCCGCGTAGGTTTTTTGATAGAGGTTATTTGCTGTTTCCGTTTCGCGTGCTGCTTCACTGGCGAGATCGGCTGTCTTGATATCGTTGATCGACAGATAGGCAACCAAAGCCATAAAAACTGTAAAAGAAATCAGGATGACGAACACAAGCGTCAGCTTATGGGCGATTTTCATATGTCTTAGAAACTTCATGACGTTTTGATCCTTCTTTCTTACAACATGCCGCGACGACGAGCGAGTTCGGTCAGATTATACTCTACCGTCACCGCGCCAATCGGCGTGTTGTTCTGGTCATTGACCGTCAGGTTGACTTGTGCGCGCCATGTTTTGGTTTCGTCATTCAACTCGGCTTCATCAATAAAGATAGCATCTGCACCGTTTGGAAATGTCTTTTGAAATTTGGCTTCATCGCCTTGCCAGAAGTCACCTGTAATCGCGCTCTGCCCGACGTTCAGGCCATTGGCATCCATAACAAAAATTTCTGTAAACAGCCCCCCGGAGGCCGCTTGAATCTGAGTCAGATAATTTGAAAGAGGATTGCTCAGGATCGCAGCAACCAGCGGCTGATCCTCGCTTTTGCGTTCTTCACGCCACTGCTTGTCCAGCTTGTCGATTTCTTCCTGCGCAAGCTGTTTGTACTTTTTATTTTGTGCCGCAATCGACATTTCAACGACCGGGTTTTTAAGCCAGTCTCTAATTTCCTGAATTGCTTTGGCGTCAATAATAGACACGGATGGCGCGTCTTGCTGCGCTCTCGCTTCACACGATAAACCGACACACACTAGCGCAAAAAACAAGGAAACCCATTGTTTGCCCGAAACCATTTTATATCCTCCCAACTGAGTCTTCCACTACTTTAGCGCCTAAGGGAAATAAGGACCATTCCGTAGCAACCCTTAAGTGCTACCCATATAGATAAGACTCTTATAGACAAGACATGGGTTAGGCAAACATAATATTCAAGAGAAACCTTTAACCTTCAATAACTTAAAATAATTTGCAGTTGCAAACACAACCTCAAATATCAGCCCATCACATCCAGATAGCCACGGTCAATTGCCGCCTCTAACGCTTGTGATGCTTTGAGCAATTCTTCATAAGTTTCGCGCGCATCTTGCAGACGTTCCACCTGCGCTGCGGATGGCAAATGAACCCCCGCACCTTGCGTCACGGCAAAAAGCTCTTTCAAATAAGCTGCGCGCGTTCGGGCTACCAGACGCAAAACAGGCTCCAGATCTTCCAGTTTCACTTCTGGGATTTCAGGGTTAATAATCTCCTGATTCAATTCACGAATAGTTTTATCCAGTCGTAATTTAAGACGGCTGCGTACGATATCTTGCCCGGACATATATTTTCACCCTATAGTGCCTGAAAGTGCGCTAACCTAACACACTCCTATAAAGATAGAAAAGGATTCAGAAACCTAAAATGAACTATCTTTCATTTGGTAAAATTGCCGTAAAACCAGACCAGATCGACGCCTTTATTCAAGAGGGGCAGAGCAAGGGCCTCAAAATCACCCATGTCTCTGCCAACATTTATGAATTTGGCATCCAACTCCCCACCCTGATGGATCAAAACCACCTGCGCAAAACCGCAGGTCTTCTGGGCCTGAAATACAGCACTGATTAATTTTTAAGCAAGTCTTCCAAGGCCGCCAGCGCCGACGGGGCGTCCTTATATTGAGATAAGTCCAAGGCATATCTGATTTCTGGCAGAGGACCGAGTTTTTCTAAAAACGCTTGTGTATCCAGATCATGTTCCTGAACATACTCAAATTGCGCGGATGTCATTTCATAAGGGCGACACAACAAGGTAAAGGCGGGATTGGGCTGGAACATATAAGTGGTGCTGATCAACGTGTTAAACGTCTTTTCACACGGTCCGGTATTCAGCCCGTAATCATCACCACCCCCTTGCGCATCCCTCCAACCAAACAGAAATAATTCCAGTTTTTCCTCCGCTGGGGTTGCGCGTTTGTGATATTGGGCGATGTGATCCATATTTTCCTCATGCGCCCAACTGTTGGGCATTTTTTTTGATAACACTGCTGTCTTTTTATTCAGTTCGCACACGTGATGCAACTTCTCACGTTCTGCGAAAACCGAGTCGGCGAACTAAGTCAGCCACGCACCTCCCAAACGGCCGCGACTATCTTAAAAATTAACCCTTATTTTCAAGAGATTAAATGAATCCGCACGGTTCTTATTTTTTTAATTTTGGCTTTATCTTTTTAAGCCTTACCATACCCCGGTCGCGTCAGAAAGCAGGAAAGGGAGAGACTTTCAGCACGAAATTTTAAGTGGCCTTCTGCATATTTAATGAACATGTGATTAAATTTTAATCACTGAGATTGTCTGAAATTGAGGCAACTTTTACCCCTTAAATCTGCGACTCCTTATTATTCCTTGTTTTTCTCCCTATTCTAAAATCTGGCACGATACATGCTTTATAAACGGCGAAGGCGGCGAGAGCGATGAACGCGGCTCCTGTCCTCCTTCATCTGGGAAGTTAGGCTTTTAACAACAAGAGGCGCCACTGATGAAAAAGATCGAGGCCATTATCAAACCGTTCAAACTGGACGAAGTAAAAGAAGCACTCCATGAAGTTGGATTGCAAGGCATTACGGTTGTCGAAGCTAAAGGTTTCGGTCGTCAGAAAGGTCACACCGAATTGTATCGCGGTGCCGAATATGTTGTTGATTTTCTGCCCAAAGTAAAAATTGAACTCGTCGTTGACGATGCCATGGTCGAAGGCGCCGTTGAAGCCATTCAACAGGCAGCCCACACAGGCCGCATCGGCGACGGTAAAATTTTCATCTCCACAATCGAAGAAGCTATCCGCATCCGTACCGGCGAAACCGGTGCTGAGGCCGTATAAGCCGCTTCGACACACTCATCTTTTTTCACCACACTCTCAAATAAGGGAAGGCAAATATCATGGCCTTGGATTGTAAAACTCCTGCAGATATCTTCAAAGTCTGTAAAGAAAACGAAATTGACTACATCGACCTGCGCTTCACCGACCCGCGCGGCAAGTGGCAGCACCTGACCATGTGTGCCGATGTCATGTCCGAAGACGACTTCGAAGACGGCATCATGTTTGATGGCTCCTCCATCGAAGGTTGGAAAGAGATCAACGAGTCAGACATGGCTTTGATCCCTGACCCGACCTCTGCGACAATCGATCCGTTCTCTGCACAACCTTGCCTGATCATCAACTGCGACGTTTACGAACCGTCTACAGGTGAGCGTTACAACCGTTGCCCACGTGGTATCGCGAAAAAAGCAATGGCATACCTGTCCACAACAGGTATCGGTGACTCCGCTTACTTTGGTGCTGAGCCAGAATTCTTCGTCTTTGACGACGTGCGCTACACCAACGAAATGAACGACACTGGCTTCAAAATCGACTCTGACGAAGGTCCGTACGTAACGGGTAAAGAGTTCGACGAAGGCAACACAGGCCACCGTCCGGGCGTCAAAGGTGGTTATTTCCCGGTACCGCCAGTTGACTCTGCTCAAGACATGCGTGCAGAAATGGTTACCATTGCGAAAGAAATGGGCCTGCCGATGGACAAACACCACCACGAAGTGGCGCCGTCTCAGCACGAACTGGGCATGATGTTTGGCGATCTGATTTCTACAGCCGACAACGTTCAAACTTACAAATACGTTGTTCACATGGTTGCTCACGGCTTCGGCAAAACGGCAACATTTATGCCGAAACCGATCTCTGGCGACAACGGCTCTGGTATGCACGTTCACCAGTCTATCTGGAAAGATGGCAAGCCTCTGTTCGCTGGTAACGGCTATGCTGATCTGTCCGACATGTGCCTGTACTACATCGGCGGTATCATCAAGCATGCTAAAGCGCTGAACGCTTTCACAAACCCATCTACAAACTCTTACAAGCGTTTGATCCCGGGCTTCGAAGCACCCGTTCTGTTGGCTTACTCTGCCCGTAACCGTTCTGCATCTTGCCGTATCCCGTTCTCTCCGTCACCAAAAGGTAAACGTGTTGAAATCCGCTTCCCGGATCCGACCGCTAACCCATACCTGGCCTTCGCAGCAATGATGATGGCTGGCCTTGACGGTATCAAAAACAAAATCCACCCGGGCGATGCTATGGACAAAAACCTGTACGACCTTCCGCCGGAAGAGTTGGCAGAAGTCCCGACAGTTGCAGGTTCCCTGCGCGAAGCTCTGGAAGCTCTAGATGCTGACCGCGAATTCCTCAAAGGCGGCGGTGTATTCGACGACGACATGATCGACGGCTACCTCGACCTCAAGTGGGAAGAAGTTTACAACTTCGAACACGCTCCGCACCCGATCGAATTTAAAATGTATTATTCCTCTTAAGGAATACTGCAGAACTCCTTGTCTTCCTGCCTCGGTTCAGCCACCAATGTGTAGCAACCGTGTGGAACAGCCAAGAAGTTCACCCGATCAAGAAAGCCCCATCAGTTCACGCTGGTGGGGTTTTTGCATTCAGCAATCATCGCTCATACAAACAACAATAATCTGTTTACAAGCACAGACAACATTCTTTAAATTGCATATATAACAACAACCCAACAAATGGTGTACGTAGAATGGCTCCTAAAAGCGACGAGCAAAAAGTTACCGTAAGCTTCCATTACCTTATCCGAAACCGACCCACCAAAGACGGTATCGTGGATATTCCAATCACCATTGAAGAATTTGAAGAGCTATACGAGCGCTTAAACGCATATAAGTTTAGCAGCCTAGATGACGACAATTTCTTTGAAGGTGTACGCGTGAGAAAAAGAGTCGTTATCGAACACCTTCACAAGCATTCGGATTGCATCACAGGTATATATAAATCTTCCTATTCGGGCCATTCTTATGAGAATACTGACCATGGGCTAATCTCAGCGAGCAGCCTTAATTTACGCCCTTTCTTCTTTCTCTTGTACAGGTCTCGGTCAGGAAAAATCTATATCGCCAGCCAGTATTTAGGGAATTTGGGGGGCTATTCAGGATTGCGAAGCACCATTGTTGACTTAATGAACGACCCAAAAGACATCCTTGCTAGGACGTTTAATTCTGAATTCGATGAAATTGAAAACTCCCAACCGCGGGAAGTAACAATCAACTATTCGAAAAAACCGACTTCAATCTCTAGCGCTGGCATGTACGGAAAGCGCGGAACTATCGCCTTCAGAAAACAGTCAAAAGATGATGGCTTCGAACAAACAACACATGAATGGCTCTTATCTTTGACAAAGATCGATAAGCCTATTCGGAAAATGAAAATCCAAGAGTTGCTTAAACAGCAAGAATTACTAGATGTTAATGACGATGAGATTGAAGATTGTAAAGTCATGGTCGCTCTTGAAGGAGGAGGAACACGTGTCGTTCATCTTCTCGATCATCACACTTTCGCCACGAAATTTGCTTTAGATGTAAAGATTGAAGAGGATGGACATCCACATTACGATCAAATGATCAAAGAAACTAAGCTGCTACTTCAAGAGAAAATCTTAGACCGCAAAGAGCATGATTAACCTTAAAAACATCGTAGTAAATAACGATGCAACATTTTATGACTATCGAACTGGCGGGCCATTGCCACGCGGGAAACGAGTTGCGTTTAAGCTCCTGCTGGTCGTCGCCTTAGTGGCTCTTTTCCCAAAGGTCGATTCGGACTTCATAGATAATGCACTGACTATCTATGCAATTCTAATCGGCTTCAGCTTCAACATCCTTTTTTTTCTGCTTTCAGTCACCAAGAAAGAGAAAATCACAACAAATTTTCTAGAAGATCAGAATAAAGCGAAGAAAATTCACAAGCTTGGAAAAGAGTTGTTTCACAATGTCTCTTATTTCAACTTGGTTTCTATCTCTCTAATCCTCATTGCAATTACATACAACCTTTGTAAAGGGTATGAAACAGAGATATTAAGCTACGTTTCTAAATATGTGTCTGATGAGTATTCCAAATCCCTGCGCTGCGTTGCATCCTATACTCAAAACACAATCTTCTATGCCTTGTTGGTCGAGAGCACATATACTTTCATCCGGACATTAAGCAGGGTGAGCTTCTACTTTGATAAGAAGATCAAATTTGAGGAAACTCTTTCAGAAAAATAAGGGCAAATATTTTCACCACAAATTTCTCTGAAGGTATTGATATAATAGGAAGGCTGTCTTCCCCCCGGTAGCCCCCAGCCCCCTTCTATTTACCTATCCAACTCAGCTAGCACCTTCTTCGCAAGAGCATCAATCGTGTTAAAGTCAGCAAGTACTTGCGCATGAAACCAGACACGATAACTGCCCTCGAATATAGAATGCGTCATCACTGGGGAAAATACTGTCAATGCCATCTGCTCTTCATGCAAACGGTTGTACTCCTCAATATTTCCAAGCCTAGACGCTTCCAGACAACGGTCCTCCAGCTCCTGATATTTCACATGATTACGCTCTTGGACTACGTAAGGTGGGACATACAAAGGAATTCGGTGGGCAAGCGCATGCCTGAAATCCTCCAATACTGAGAACCATTCCTCGATCTCCTGTAAGAACTGTTGAAATTCGTCAGATAGATAAGCCCTGACACGCCTGTGGTTTGGGCGAAGCCCCACTGAAAACCTAGACAAAGGCGTCCCGTCCTCTTTAACGATACCAAGCTCCTCTACAAGCACCCACGCCAAGTTGTCTACACAACCAAATACGTGGAATACGAACGTCTGAAGGTTAATTGTCAGATCATAGAGAACTTCCTCATCAGGTCTGCCCGCCATATCGGGAGGCACAGATATAAAGATATTGTCGATACACCGAACCAACATTCTGATTCTGCGACAAAAGCCATGCTTGGCATACTCTGCGCTTTTGTTGTTCCTATATTCCCTGACGACAAAACTCTCTTGCAGTTGGTTAAACTTTCCTTGCACCTGATACAAATCAGCCCAGATTTGCGCTACCTGATCGTCCCAATATCCCATGATCTTCTTCCATTGCACATTCATTTAACCTTAAAACTCAATCAGTAACATTCAAGTACACCTAAATATTACTCCTTCATGTTACGTCAACTCCTCACCCCCCATCAGTTCACGCTGGTGGGTTTTTGCATTCTAGACACACAACGTGGGAGAATCGTCGCGGGCAAAAAATCAATCTGTAGGGATATGCGGTTTTTGTGCGCTTTGCTTGCGTGTAAAAAATTAAAACAGGCGGAAAATCAACACCATGAGGGGAATAGACCTTCCATAAACACCCTATAGAGAGTCAACATCACTCAATTGGCTATTTATTATTCCCATACCCAACTTTTTATGTGAACCTTTTGAGACTCATGACCTTTTCCATGAGAGGACCGTCAAAACCTGTCATTATTTTTTGATCGGCAAAAATCTGTTTATACATTTAAACAAGGGCATCACATGATCTTAAACAAAACCATAAAAGGGCGCATTGTCGTTTCGGGCGTCGTCATTGTCATCGCGGCCTGCGCGATGATTACCCTGTTTGCAAGCAAGAATATGCTGTCACTTGCCGAACAATCGAGTAAAGAGTCCCTTGAAGCCCTTGCTAACCAATATGCCGAAAATATTGAAAAAGAACTGGGCGCTGCCGTCATAACGGCACAAACCCTCACCGCCTCCCTTGAAGGTGTGCAGGCCTCCGGTGATTACACACCGGAAAATATTGCGCAGATGACCATAGGTGTCGTTGCGGCCAACCCACAATACGTGGGCTGCACAGCCGCTTGGGAGCCCAACAAGTTTAACGGCAATGACCAAAGCCTCATCGGCAACAAATATGCCGATGCCACAGGCCGCTATGTCCCCTATTTTTACAACACCAAAGACGGTGTTGCCTTTGAAGCATTGGACATGAGCCCTGAAGCCGGTATTGATGAATGGTACCTCCGCCCGATCAAAGAAAACCGCGAAGTTGTCACCCCGCCCTACCTCTATCCGGTTGAAGGCGTAGATGTTTTGATGACCACCGTATCCGTTCCCATCCATGATAAAAACAATAATGCCATCGGGATCGTGACCGTCGATACCTCCCTCGACAAAATCGGGGAGATTGTGTCCAAGATCAAACCTTACAAAAACGGATTTGCTTACCTCATCAGTCATGACGGGCAATGGGTGGCCCACCCGGACAAAAAAATGCCCGGCACACCGATCAAGGGCGACTTGGAAAAATCCATCTTTGACCATGTTATAAAAGACGGTTTTTTCCACAATGAAACCCTGATTGATGGCACAGAGATGATCAGCGTTGCCGTCCCTGTCAACTTCGGCACCAAGGAAAACTGGACCCTTGCCATCCATGCCAAACATGACGACGTTTTTGCCCAATCCAGTCAGGTACAAAACATTTTGCTTATGATCTCCCTGCTCTGCGTTGTTGTCGCCACCCTTGTCTATTACTTCATGGGGTCCAGCGTCGCTAAGCCGATCACGCAACTGGCATCCACCATGGGGACCATGGCAGACGGCCAAACAGACATAGAAATCCAGCATCAGGATAAACAGGACGAAATCGGCAGCATGGCAAAGGCACTCCATCACTTCCAGGAACGCCTGCAGGAAAATATCGCCCTGCAAAAGCAAGCCCATGAGATGGAGATCAAGGCCTCACAAGAACGTCACGACAGTCGTATTGCGCTTGCCGATGACTTTGAACGCTCCGTCAATTCCATCGCAACCGAAGTCTCCAACGGTATTCAGGAAGCCTCTGGTTCTGCCGCTGTCATGTCTGACAATTCCCAAGCCAGCCGTGACAAAATGTCCTTGGTCGTCCATTCCATTCAGGATGCCAACAGAAACGTGCAGACCGTTGCCGCGTCAGCAGAAGAACTCTCCGCCTCCATCGTGGAAATTTCGTCACGGGTTGCAGAAGTTGCCAATACCGCCAAAGATGCTTCTAATCAGGTGGAACAAACCAACGCAACCGTGGGCGATCTATCCAGTTCCGCCGAACGCATTGGTCAGGTGGTCAACCTGATTAACGAGATTGCGGATCAAACCAACATGCTCGCCCTCAACGCCACCATCGAGGCCGCGCGCGCCGGTGAAGCAGGTAAAGGCTTTGCAGTTGTAGCAAGCGAAGTGAAAAACCTCGCCAACCAGACCGCCAAAGCAACCAGCGAGATTTTCCAGCAAGTTACTGACATGCAGGACGCCACGCGTAAATCCGTACAGGCCATTCAGGGGATTAAAACCGTCATTGATCAAGTCGATCAGATCACGACGGGCATTGCCTCGGCAGTGGAAGAACAAGCCGCCGCCACCAGCGAAATCGCCCGCGGCGCCCAAAACGCCTCTGACAGTACCATTCAGGTGGAACAAGCCGTCAGCGAAGTGGCCGGCGAAGTGGAAAATGTCAACGAAGCCTCCACCACCCTCACCCAAGGCATGGAAGACCTAAAACAACGCTCCCACGCCATGTCCCAAGAAGTAGAAACCTTCCTCAACGGCATCCGTCACAACTAGACGCGAAACCAAGCAAGAAAAGAAAAAGCCCCCCTTCACACAAAAGGCGAAGGAGGGCTTTTTCGTCTTTAGCAAACGCTCTTAGGTCGTGCGGAGTTTTGCCAGTTCTTGTTCGGCGACATCGACGCGCACGGTGCCGAGTTGGACGAGGGTTTTGGCGACGGTGTCGATTTCGTCACCCACAGCGCCTGCCATGACGGCGATGTTTTTCGCGTGCAGGCCCATGTGGCCTTTCTGGATGCCATCGGTTGCCAGTGCGCGCATGGCGGCGAAGTTTTGGGCAAGGCCAACGGCAGCAATCGCTTTTGCCAAATCTTCTGCGGTTTGAACGCCCAAGATCTCAAGAGAGGCTTTGGCGACAGGGTGGATTTTGGTGGCCCCGCCCACAAGGCCAACCGGCATCGGGATTTCGATGGAACCGCACAGGTTGCCATCCGCATCCACTTCCCACGTCGTCAAGCTGGTGTAGCGACCGGAGTGTGCCGCATAAGCATGCGCACCGGATTCAACAGCGCGGGTATCGTTGCCCGTTGCCAGCACAACAGCGGAGACACCGTTCATGATCCCTTTGTTGTGGGTTGCGGCACGGTAGGGGTCGGCCTCTGCAAAATAGTAAGCCTGCATCATGCCGTCACGCACGTCTGTGCCACCAATGGCTTCGGGTGTCCAGACGGCGCGCGCACGGGCCAAACGACGATCGGCAAGGTTGGACAGGATCCGCAGGTAAGGCTTGCCGCCCGTCCAGCCTGCCAGTACAGGGGCGAGTTTTTCTGCCATGGTGTTGACCGTGTTGGCCCCCATCGCATCGCGGGTATCCACGATAATGTGGGTGACCAGCATGGTCTCATTTTTGGCTTTGACCATCCGCACATCAACATCATGGAAGCCACCGCCCAACTTGATCAACAGCGGATCAGCGTCGTTACAGATGGTGCGAATTTCCTCGATCCGTTCCAGAATTTTCAGGCGCGCATTGGCGCAATCTGCCACGTTGGTCAGCTGAATTTGTGCGATCATCAACGAGCCTGTGGTCGAGGTGATAAACCCGCCGCTGTCACGACATTGACGCGCCGCGTTACAGACAGCCGCAACAACCGAAGATTCCTCGGTTGCCATGGGGATCAGCACGTCTTTGCCGTCAATCACCATGTTGGTTGCCACCCCCACCGGAATGGACAGGCTGCCGATCACGTTTTCGATCATGCGATCTGCGGTTTCTGCCGGAAGGTTGCCGAACTCTTCAAACACCTTCAAGGTGTCGAGGCTTGCCGGGCTGTTTTCAGCCACTTTTTGCAAACGTTCAGGAATGGATAATTTATGAAACCCTGAAATTCTCGAAGAAGAAGACATATTTTTTCTCACTTTCATTTTTCAATCATGAATTCCGGCAGCCACGTGACCACATCGGGAAATAGGATAAACAGGAGCAAGGCAAACACTTGCAGAAGGAAGAAGGGGATCACCCCGCGATAGACTTGGGCGATGCTGATGTGGGCAGGCAGGACACTCTTGAGATAAAATAAGGTGTAGCCAAAGGGCGGCGTGATATAGGCCATCTGTGCCGTAATCATAAACAGCACCCCAAACCACAGAGGGTCAAAATCAAGGGCAATCACGATCGGCAAAAACACCGGGACGCACAGCAGAATAATCCCGATCTCATCCAAAAACAGACCAAGGAAGATCAGCACCAGCAACAAGATGCCCAACACCGCATAGCGCGACATTTCTAATCCTTGGACAAACTGGATGACACTATCTGCCCCACCCGTTGCGTTAAAGACCGACACAAAGGTCTTCGCCCCGATGGTGATCCACAAGATCATGGCGGTGACTTTAAGGGTGTCATTACCTGCATCGGAAATATCGGTGAAGTTTAAACGCCCTAATACCGCAGAAGATAACAACGCACCCAGCACGCCAACGGCGGCCGCTTCCGTCGGTGTGGCGATCCCCATATAGATGGAACCAAGCACACCGAAGATAATCATAAACGGCAGGATCAGGGATTTTAGGGAAGCAAGCTTTTGGTCCAGCGTAAACTGTTCGTCAACCATATCCGGTTTTGGGGCCAACGACGGGTTCAACATCGCCCGCACCCAGATATAGACACTGTAAAGCGACGCCAGAATAATCCCCGGCACAATCCCCGCAATAAACATTTGCCCAATCGAGATTTTGGCAGAAATCGCATACACAATGGTCACAATCGACGGCGGGATCAAAATCCCCAATGTTCCGCCCGCACAGATGGTGCCAAGGGCCAGACGTTCGTCATAATTGCGCTTTAACATGGATGGCAGGGACAAAATCCCCATTGCCGCCACAGCCGCGCCGACAATCCCCGTCATCGCCGCCATGATGGTACAGATAATCACTGTCCCGATCGCAAGCCCACCAACCACGTTGGAGAACCATTTTTCCATCGCATTATAGAGGTCTTCAATAATACCGGATTTTTGCAGGATACTTGCCATCAACACATAAAGCGGGATCGCCAGTAAGCTTTCCGACGACATGGTCTCAAAGGTTTGCAGCACCGAGATCACCAGCGCGTCCATTCCCCACAAGGAAACGGTAAACAGAAACGCAACCCCACCCAGCACAAAAGCCAACGGGGCCCCTGTCAACATGGTGCCCACAAGCGCGGCAAACATCAGAAATAAAACAACAGAAGACGTCATGACGCACCTTCCGTTTTCGCCGGATGCTGCCCATTCAACAGAAACATGATTTCCGCCAAAACTTGTAAAAACATCAAACCACCGGCAAGGGGGAGAAAGAGTTTGAACGGCCAGACAACCGGATTCCATGAGGAAAAGGAGGTTTCCTGCATCATGAAGGAGTTATAAGCGAGCGGCGCGGCGTAATAAGCCAAAAGACCCGCAAAGACCAACCCCAGACAGAGGCCCGCAAACTCCAGTACTTTGGCAAAGGGGCCACGCACGCGTTCTTTCAGGATATCGACCGCCACATGCCCACCCATATGCAGCAGGTACGGCCCGCCCAGCAAAAAGTAAGGGCCAAACAGCAGGCTTGCCAGTTCAAGGGACCAAACGGTGGAGGCGCCGAAGACGTAACGGCTCACGACCTCGATCAACATAATCGGGACGATCAAATAGATCAGCCATTTTGCCGTGTTGAACAAAAAGCGGTTCAACGACGTAATCAAAAGGGGGATGTTTTGCATGAGATTTCATCCGGATAGGAAAAACGGTCCGGCACCTTTCACATCAGGCAGCCGGACCGTCCGGGAAAGTGTTTAAGCGAGCAAACCAAGCTGACGCATAAAGTCGACCTGACTATCCATCACTTTCTTGGCAAGCGCATCGCCATTGGTGGCTTTTTCCCACGACGCAACAGCGAGCTTACGGCCTTTTGCAATCTCTGCCGGATCAAGGGTCAGCACTTCAACGCCTGCATCCTGAAACTTCTTGAGATATTCCGCATTCGCCACCAAAATGTTTTGACGCAAGGAGGACGAAATTTCACGCGCGGCAACTTCCAACGCATATTTAAAGCTATCCGGCAGTTTGTTGTAAGCCATTGTATTGGCAACATAGCTGGTTGCGGTTGTCGGCTGATGCACACCCGGCAGCAGAATATATTTCGCAACTTCTGCCAGCCCCTGTTCAAAGTTGGCTTTGATATCGCCACGGTCTGCCAGATCAATCAGGCCTTTATCCAGCGCAGAATACACTTCGCTTGTCGGCAGTGGGGAGACATTTACGCCCAGATCACCCATCACTTTACTGGCCAGACCAACGAAGCGACCTTTTTTACCTTTAAAGTCTTCAAGGCTGTTGATCTTCACCTTAGAATGCATCGGCTCTTCGCCATAAATGGTCGGGGCGATATAGGTCAAACCTGCAGGCGCATAAGCCTGACGTGCCAGATCAATCCCGCCAAGTTCATAGAACCATGCTTCAAATTGATCAGACTCAGGGAAACCAAAGGGCACGGTAGAGGTAAAGCCGAATGTCGGAATTTTACCCGCAGCGTAGCCATCAAATGTCTTCATCATTTCAAACGCGCCACCGCGCACGGCGTCAAAAGCTTGCGCGTTCGGTACCAATTGACCTTCGGCAAACAGTTTGATTTCAAACTTGCCGTCTGTCAGTTCTGCCACGCGTTTAACAAATTTTTCTTCAAACTGCTGCGGTGTCGTCCCGCCGCCCCACAGGGCCTGCATGCGCCATGTGACTTTATCAGCAGCTTTTGCCGCCTTACCGGATGTCAGAATTGCAGCACTCGCGCCGATCCCAACGGCAGCCGCTTTCAAGACATTTCTGCGGTTAACTTGTTTCATAGATAGCTCCACTGTTAAAAAATATTTTAGACATTTACAGGACAATTACAGACAATTCTTTTGCGTGTCTTTTCGTTTAAAAGGTGGAATTGCCGAAAGTTCTGTGTAATTCTTACGTTTGTCTTTTTCCAAAACCAGTATTCGTTATTAGTACCATCCTAAACAAGGTACAATAATTTATTAAAAATCAAACACTGTACCACTAAATTTATAGGTACACTTTGAGGATTGACATGCCCCGATATGCCAAAGCCAAAAACCTGGTCACCACACTGGTCGATAAGACAGCCAAAATGATTGAACAAGGCACCCTAAAACCCGGCATCCGCCTACCTTCCATCCGCGAAGCTGCAAGCAACAACAGTGTGTCTAAAAATACCATGGCAGAGGTGTATGACCGCTTGGTCGGGCAAGGCTATCTCACGTCCAAACAAGGTTCCGGCTTTTACGTCAATATCAATCGCCCCAGCACAGCCCATCGCGCCGCCCCCAAACAGGCAGAAGCCCTCAGCATCGTGTCCCTATTGCGCCATCAACTCAAACAGGATCATGACATCCGTGTCGGGGACGGACGGTTGCCGTTTGACTGGGTGGAAGGATCAGAGGTCGGGGCCTTCTTTCGTAATCCCAAATCCCTGAAGGATACCAACCTGAAAGACGGCTATGGCTCTCCCATGGGGTATCGTCCGTTGCGCGAACTGATTTCCCTGACCTTGGCAGAACGATCTATCACCGCGACACCCGATCAGATTTTAATGACCAATGGCGCCAACCATGCGCTTGATCTGGTGATCCGCCACCTTTTGTTACCGGGGGATACGGTCCTTGTGGATGAGCCGGGATATTATCCGCTGTTTGGTAAATTAAAGCTGGAAAATATCAACATGGTCGGGGTGCGCCGGACCGAAGACGGGCCGGACCTTGATGACCTCGCGGACAAAGCAGCGCGCCTGAAACCCAAGATGTTCTTCACCCAATCCTTGGCGCAGAACCCAACCGGCAGCACCATCACCATCGCCACCGCCCATAAAGTCCTCAGCATCGCAGAACAACACGACATGTATGTGGTAGAAGATGATCCGTTTGCCGATGTGATGACCCAATCCCTGCCCCGCATCGCCACCCTAGATCAGCTGGAACGGGTAATTTACATCGGCACCTATTCTAAAACTCTGTCGGCAAATTTGCGCGTGGGCTATCTGGCAGCCCGCCCTGATCTGGTGGCGGCGCTATGTGATCTAAAAATGATTACCATGGTCAGTTCGTCTGAATATGGCGAACGGCTGATTTATAATCTGATGTATAAAGGCCATTATGTCAGGCACTTGCGCCGTTTAAAAAAACGGATCGACAAAGCCCGAAACGACGTTTTAAACGTGCTGGACGGGCTTGATTTTCAAAAGGTTCACCAGCCCACGGGGGGCTATTATTGCTGGGTGCAATTGCCCGACGGTATCGATGAAGCTCAATTGGTCCAGCGCGCCAACGAACAAAGCATCTTCCTTGCCCCCGGTTCCGTTTTCTCCCTCGATAAAGACAGCACGGACAGCTTTATGCGCCTCAACATCGCCCATGCCGCCCACCCCACCTTTATCGCCTTTATGCAGGAAATTTTAAAAAAATAAAAAAAGGATGATCCAACCGGTCCCAAGGGGCGTAAAGACAACAGAACAACGATTTCGACGACTTTACCCACCACCCCTCCCCCTCCTCACTGGGTCGAAATCGTAAAGCGAAAAGCCTAGGGTAGGGCTTTTCGCTTTCTTTTTTAGACAAAAGCAAAATGTGAGGCATCGTGGCAAATCTGATTATGATTTTTGGGGATCAACTCAGCCGATCCATCAGCAGCCTGAACGGAGCACAGCCCGGACAAGACATCCTTTTCCTCTGTGAAGTCGTGGAAGAAGCCACGTATGTCAAACACCACCCGAAAAAGATCGCCCTGATCTTTTCCGCCATGCGCCACTTTGCACAAGACCTGCGCGCAGAAGGGTTTACGGTTCATTACCGCAAGCTGAATGACCCAGACAATAAAGGCAGCTTCACCAACGAACTGGCAGACGCAGTTGCACTCTACAGCCCTGACAAAATCATCCTTACAGAAGCAGGAGAATGGCGGGTCCAGCAGACCATCCAGACGTGGCAAGAGGATCTAGGCGTTCCGGTAGAGGTCCGCGCCGACACCCGTTTTCTTGCCACATTGGATGAGTTCGCACACTGGGCATCGGGGCGCAAACAGTTGCGCATGGAATATTTCTACCGCGAGATGCGCAAGAAACACGCGGTCTTGATGGACAAAGGCAGCCCCACTGGCGGTAAATGGAACTATGACCACGACAACCGCGAAAAACCATCAGATCAACAAGCCTACCCTGCCCCTTTTCACGTCCCTCCTGACGAGATCACACAAGAGGTGCTGAGCTTGGTGGAAAACCGTTTCTCCGATCATTTCGGCACGCTAGACGGATTTCAGTATGCCGTGGACCGCACAGGCGCGCATGCGGCCCTAGATCATTTTATCCAGCACAATCTACCCACCTTTGGCACGTATCAAGATGCGATGGTGCAAGGCCAGCCGTGGATGTTTCATTCCCACATCAGTTTTTACCTTAACATCGGTTTACTAGAGCCGCTGGAATGTATCAAAGCGGCGGAACAGGCCTATCATGACAACCGCGCACCTTTAAACTGCGTGGAAGGTTTCATCCGGCAAATCTTGGGCTGGCGCGAATTTGTGCGCGGGATTTACTGGCTAAAAATGCCCGACTACGCCGATGAAAACACATTTAACGCCACGCGCGACCTGCCCGCCTTTTACTGGACGGGCCAAACGATGATGAACTGCCTGCGCCAATGTGTGCAAGATACCCGCCAGCATGCCTATGCCCACCACATCCAGCGGCTCATGGTGTTGGGGAACTTCGCCCTTCTGTCAGGCATTGACCCTAAACAGGTGAATGAATGGTTTTTAATTGTCTATGCCGACGCCTTTGAATGGGTGGAAATGCCCAACGTCACCGGTATGGCGCTGTTTGCGGATGGCGGCTTGCTCGCTAGCAAACCCTATGCCTCCAGCGGGGCTTATATTCAGAAAATGTCCAACTATTGCGACAGATGTAGCTTTGATGTGCGCAAAAAAAATGGGCCAAAAGCCTGCCCGTTCAATTACCTCTATTGGGATTTCTTGGAGCGCAACCGCGACCAACTGTCAAACAATCACCGCCTTGGCATGATCTACAAAAGCTATGAGAGTATGACAGAAGAAAAAAAGCAAGCCATCAAGGATGACAGCGTGCGTTTTCTGCGCTCTCTAGATTAATCGTCAACCCCGCATCCATAAGACGACATAATGCCACGCACGGTCTTACCTTCCAAAAACCCGACAAAGACAACCGATAATAACGGGGACCCAAACTAAAATATCAGTAACTGTCCTCTGAACTAGCTAGGCATTCATAATTGGGAAACATCAGCCCCATAAAGTTTGAAATAAAGGCGGCGTGACAGAGCAAGTATCCTCCATGTGAGTGCAGCGGGTCCAAAATTAGCCCCAAACAATCTGACAGATGTTAAAGAGGAGAAGTTGTCGTTCTTCCAGTTCATCAGGACCAAATGCAGGAACCGCTTTTAAATCGAGATTCATGTCATCTTTTAGAGCCTTGAGGTCAAGGTTGGACTGATATGTGTCTTGAAGGAGTGTCTCGTTCCAAAGAAGCGTACTGGCGTATGTATTTAATTTTTTTGAATACACTTCATTGTTGCTGGAAATATTATCTTTGCCTTTGAGCAACAAGATACCTCCAAGCCGGTTTCGTTCCTGTTCGAAGCGTTCCTCATCGTCGTTAAAGGCAGCAAGATTTTGTGAATTATGAGCTAGAATATGCTCAATATGGAAACCATTAACAGCACCTGTTTTTTGAACCAGATCAGTCAATGGGTGACGCATGCTTGTCTTTAAATTATTCGCTAAAAACTCTTCAATTCGTGCAAAGAAATAACGTTTAAAACGAGCGTTTAAGTTGATTCCCGTCTGCTTGAAGTAAATGTACTGGAATGGATCGCTTACTGTCGTTTGTCGGCGACGTTCAATTTCAGCTTTGAGATAGCTGTCAAAAACCGGGCGAACTTTTTCTAACTCTTGATCTCGAATTTCCGCTGAAATTTTAAAGAGTGCTTCCTGGAATGCGTTACTGTCATAAACGCCTTGAAGCTGGAGCAGTGTATAAAAGCGATCAAGCTCAGCCGGAATAACGGTAAGTTTATTATCTTCTTCAGCATCATTAATCTGGCAAGAAGATAACAAAAGCATAAATGCACCATCGATATCGACAACGCGGTTATAAATTATCGGTGAAATATTTTGTTCATCATAATAAGCAGCTAAAAGATTCTCATAGATGGAAGCATAGTACGTAAATTCTCCGTCCAAGAATTTCATAACTTCAGTCTGGTTGTGACTTAATGACAGATGCTCTTCGAATTTATTAGAGAACATTTCTCTATGATAGTCGCCATCGTATCTTTGACCTTCACCTCTGGTGTTAGCAAAGCGAGCCTTTAACCAATATCTGAAGAAATCGTCGAAACCATCTTCTTCAAACTTATTGATTGCATTGGCATGATTTTCCCATAATTCATTATATGCTTTCTTCTCTAACGTAACTTTATCAATCTGTCCTAAAAGCTTACCTTTGATGATTTCAAAAGGTTTCAAACGAACTCCACGGTCGTTAATGACTTCAAAGACCATTGGGACATCCGTTTGTTCAACTGATAAATTGATCAGAACCAGTCTTTTGAGAAAATAAAGAGTAAAGGTTTCGAACTTATGTTTTGTCGGCAGCTGTTTATCTAACCATTTGCTGATCGTGATATAATTGTTCTTCATGTTTACAGCGGTAATCCCTGAAGATGTATCTGCATCTTCAATGTCACCACTATAAATCGCTTGTTGAGCTTTCTCATGCCCAACATGGTTCATCCAAAACGTTGCTTCAAATCCAGCAACACCAGCAATTTTGCTATCAATCCATTTATCTAAACGAGAACTATGCTCTTTTGCCAGATGGAGAAGCTTCATTGTTATCAAGCTAAGTGTAGTCAATCTTTGCTGACCATCCACAACAAAGACTTTACCATCAACGGTATTGGTCACATAGGTATTCAAATAATACCAAGGGTAGTGTCTATCAACCAACTCAGGACTAGGTTCTGAATCCTTACGAACAGCATATTCTTCATTGAATTTAAAGAAGATGTCATCCAATAGACGCTTTACTGGTTCTTCAGTCCACCTGTAGTCTCGTTGATAAAAATCAATGTAATATGTAGTACTGGCAAAAACGTTATCTAGGTTTTGTTTTTCAGGTGAAACATCTAAAGGCATTTATCTCTTCCCCATTGCCAAAGTTATAATTGTAAACACTTTATGAATTAGACGTTGTGACTGCAACTCCTATTTGTGTTTAACGTGTTTAATCTATTGAAAATTCTGCTCAAGACAATAATTCGGCAACTATCCCCCGACCAACTGTCAAACAATCACCGCCTTGGCATGATCTACAAAAGCTATGAGCGTATGACAAAAGAAAAAAAGCAAGCCATCAAGGATGACAGCTTGCGTTTTCTCAACTCATTAAATTAATCGTCAAACCCGTATCCATAAGACGAAATGATATCACGCGCTGTTTTACCCTTCAAAAACGCGACAAAGGCAAGGGCTGCTGGCTCGCCTGCACCTTTGTTCAACAACACCGCCTGTTGGCGGATCGGGTGATAGTCTTCCTGCGGGACGACCCAGCGTGATCCTTCGGTTTCATGGATGACTTGGGATAGGGCGACAAAGCCAAGTTGGGCATTTTCGGTGAAGACAAACTGATAGGTCTGCGCAATGTTGTCCCCCCGTACGATCTTATGGGTGATCTTGTTATAGATGCCGTATTTCTCCATCACCTCAACCGCCGCCACGCCGTAAGGGGCGGTTTTTTCATTCGCAATGGCGATTTTAGAGAAGGCATCTTTCTGCCTTAGGACCGTTGCACTCCCGTCCACCAGATCCGCTTGTCGGCTATAAAGGACGATCTTGCCGGTTGCGTAGGTAAAGCGGCTATCAGCCACAGTATCGCCTTCTTCTTCCAGACGCACCGGACGGGCTTCATCGGCGGCAAGGAACACGCCAAAAGGCGCCCCATTTTTAATCTGGATATACAGCTTTCCGGTGGAACCGAAACTAAGCACGGCATCATGGCCCGTCTCTGCCTTAAAAGCCGCCGCAATATCCTGCGCCGCTTTTGTAAAGTTTGAGGCAACAGCCACATGCACTTTATCGGCTTTCGCCCAACCTGATAAACTTGCCAGCACAGCCAGCATCCCGACAAAGATAGCAACCTTTGCCCTTTGAATTCGTAACACGATCCTTAATCCTTATATTTTTGTCCAACCGTGGAGGAGATTTCTCCTGTCACGCTTGATGTCACATTATGCGCCTTAAATGTGGCAGAGATGGCGGCAGACAATTCCGCCAACAAACTTAGATCTTTCATATTCGGCTCAGTCCCGCTGCGCCACAAGGAATGGGCAACTTTTGTCAGCGTACCGACGAGCTCCGCAATATGGGTATAGTCACTTTCCTTCAAACGTTGGCTGATGTCGCCAGACACCATGACCAGACGCGCAACCTGTTCCAGACTTTCCCGATTGATCCGCCCTTCCCGATAGGCCGGGACAATACGTTCCACCAGATAACCGATTTGGTAGGCATGGCGTTCAATCTTCTGGGCGTTTACTTCCCAAATGGTTTCTTCAACCTTCCTCTTAAAGCCAACCTGATCATAGGTCCCTTTGACCTTTTCTTCCACGCTATTGGGTACCGTCACACCGGGAACTCTCAAACTTCCCGGGCGCGCGCCTTTACGTCGGTCCGGTCCGATATAATCGGTCGTCACCACAAAGGGTTTGCGTTTTTCCACCAGATAGTTGACCCGGTCTATCACTTTTTGCCCGACGATCGGCTTGATCTGAAGGTCATCTAATCCCGCTTGTGACGCCGCACGCACAATCTCTGGGGTCGGCACGTCAACAAACAGAATGACAGAACAAAACGGGTTTGGGCCGGTCTGACTATGGCGCAGCTTACGGATTGCTTCGCACACATCCCCGCCTTCCAGTCCGATATCGCACAGCAACAGGTCCGGGCAGGTAATAGAGATCGCATCCTCCATCTGTTCCAGATCAGAAGCTTCGGTAATTTTGCGAAATCCCGCCTGATGCAGCACACCTTTAAGGCTGGATCGCAATTGTCTGTTTTTGTCCGCAATCAGAATTTCGACCTGATCAAAGCGATGCTTCTTCATAAAAAACCCATATTTTTGTGTCTCTTAAACACAAAACCACCCGTGCCATCATTGCACATAAACAGCCTTCATCATTATCACGATAAAAGCCACTTTAAAATCACAAGAGTAAGTTTTTAGACACAAAAACCCAAACCAAAGTATTACTCTTACGCACTTTAGTTATATTGCATACATACAAATTCAACCATTTGATTTAACGCATTTTTTTGTGTTTCCTGACTTTACCTACCCTCTACAAATATATAATATCCCCGAAATTTTTTGGGGAAGTAAACATGCAATTCGATCTTGAATCCGCGCTCCTGCGTTTAAAGCAGGACTTTATCGAAGGTAGTCTGGAAAAACTCGACGATATCGATACCATCATTGACAACATCTACAATGACCGAGGCGATCGGGGCGAGCAGTTCTTCCAACTACAACGCGATGTCCATAGCATCAAAGGCTCTGCGGGCACCCACGGCATGCACCTTTTGACATTGGTCGCCCACCGTCTTGAAGATTTTATCGAAGCCGCCCCTCGCTTAAAGCAGGAACAATGGCGATCGGTCCAAATCTATATTGACGAGCTACGCACCCTTGTTGACATGGGTAAAGACCCCAGCGCACACGAACGCGAACAAATTCTCGCGCGTCTGCCCCATGCACAGGACACCGCTACAGAGTTTAGTAACCAGAAAAACAAAAAAGTTACGGTCCTTGTCGTGATGCCCCCCGGTGTGCAGCGCAAAGTCATTGGTAAAGAGCTGGCGTCTTGCGGGTTTGACCTTTCCTTTACCGACCGTCCCGTTGAGGCCATTCGCCTTGTGATGGACCTGCAACCCGACGCGGTTCTGGCGAATCAGGAGTTCCGCAACATGACCGGTTCCGAACTCGGTCGGGTCCTGCGCGAAATTAAACTGACAGAACAAACGCCTTTTGCCCTACTCACGTCCTCAGACGGACATGAAAATGACCTGCCCCCCGGCAGCCACATCATTAAAAAAGGCGAGAGCTTTGTCAGCGATTTGACCGAATATCTGGTCGAAATCGGCTTATTTGGTAAGCTTTAGTCGCCCGCTCACCCATTAGTTTCAACCGTAACTTAAAGTTTCTTCTTTGAGGCGCATGCTTTTGCTTGCATTCAACCATAGTTTTGAATTATTGTAAGTTGATAACATAGCCCAGAGGTTGAACATGAAAAAAGATACAGACATCCTTAAGTTTCGCACGAAGTGGCTGCACCATACTGTAAAAGTATTGAAGACCTCTTGTGAGAACTACCACACCAACACGCGCCAGCTTATTGAAGAAATGGCAGCGATCAAAGCTGGTGCAAAATAACCGTCCTCACGCCCCCTCAGTACGATAAAACCCGCACCATGTGATGCGGGTTTTGTTTTGTCAGCTATTCAACATAACCAAAAGATCGCATATCTCGCGCACCGCGCCTTGACCGCCGTTTTTTTGGGTAATGTAGACGGTGTTGCGTTTCACCTCTTCCATCGCATCCCCTACAGTGATCGGCGTCCCGATCTTTTCCATGATCGAGATGTCATTTAAATCGTCCCCCATGTGAGCGACGTTCTCCAGACTGATCTTCAGTTCATCACAGATTTTCTGCAAAATCTCGATTTTATTCTTCGCGCCTGTATACACATGGGTCAGCCCCAGACGTTTGCCCCGTTCCTGAATGGCATTTGTTGTACTGGCACTAATGATGCACAGTTCCACACCGGCGGCACGGGCATTTTTCATCCCCATCCCGTCTTTGACATTAAATTTGCGTAGTTCGTCCCCTGTTTCCGTATAATAAAGACCCCCATCGGTCAAAATACCGTCCACATCCAGACTCAACAGCTTAACCGTCTTCAACTGCTCTTTAAATGCGTCATAGGATAATTTTGTACGTTCGCTCACGTGCGACCCCTTTTATCAATACTTACAGGAAAGGCGCACTCTACAGCGTCCGCCCCGATCTTAAAAGCTTTTCGAATTCATCTGCCGGTACAGGTTTACTGAAATAATAGCCCTGCATATAGTCACATCCATTTTCACACAAAAAGGCCAGTTGCTTTTCGGTTTCAACGCCTTCACCGACAATTTTCAAATCCATACTCTTGGCAATCGCGATCACCGCGCGGGCCAGATTACCCGATTTACGGTTTTCGTTCTCCTCCCCGATCGGCATAAGGAAAGAGCGATCAATCTTCATGTTCGTGCGTCTGGACGTGCGCACCGTCGGTGCCGGTGGCGGGTCCATGGCTCGCGTACCTGAACTCACGGGTGCCCTGCGCGTTGGCCCGGAAAAGCAGGCGCTGATCCAGGCCCGGCGTGCTACGGCAAGGGCGGAACAGAACCAGCCAGACCGGATGCCAACGTGGTCTTGGCCCCCTTGACACTCGCCGTTCCTCATCGGGGCGCCTCGCGCGCGGCCAGCAAGAAGGTGGGCGATCCCTGAAGATCTCCGTCGAAACGGCCGCTGAAGGCATCGTCAAAATCGTCAACGAAAACATGTTCGGCGCACTTCGCTTGGTGTCGATTGAACAAGGTTATGATCCGCGTGACTTCGCGCTCATTGCGTTCGGTGGTGCTGGTCCGTTGCATGCTAACGCCCTTGGCAAGCTGACGGGCTCATTGCCAGTCATCATTCCGCCGGGCCCGGGCGTGTTCTGCGCCTATGGTGATGCCACCACTCGCGCGCGCAATGAAGCCTCACAAACCTTTGTGCGTCGTTACTCGGAGACAACCAACAAAGAGGTGACGAAAATCTTCGAAAGGCTCACTAACCAAGCCAGCAGCAGCCTCTTTGGTCAAAGAGGGCATTCCCAAGAAAGAACACCAAGCGTCGTCTGGGAAATGGATCTACGTTACCACGGGCAAGGCTTCTCGCTGCCGGTCCAGTGAAGCCTGACGGATTTAAGAAGAACGGCTTGGAACAGCGCAGCTAAGGACTTCGACGCAAGCCACACCCGCATGTTCACGTTCGCGCTCGATGCCGAGCACGAAATCGTCAACTTGCGCGCAGTCGTGATGGGTGAAGACCCAAACGTGAAAGCCGTCCACGTTGCGAAAGGAACGGCCACCGATCCGAAAGCCGCCGTCATTGACGCCAACCACGACCGTCTGGGCTGACGGCAAGAAGTACAAAGCCAAAAAAATTTACGACCGCGCGAAGCTCAAGGCTGGAAACAACATTCAGGGCCCGGCCGTGATGACTGAGTTCGATTCAACCACCGTCATCTTCGCAGACTGCGTGGGCACGAGTCGACCACGTGGGTTGCATCTTCATCACGCCGAAAGGCATGAAGCCCAAGGCGGGCATGACAGCACCGTCGGCTGGCAAACCTGAGAAAAAATCAGCGGCCAAACCAGCCACGGCCAAACCGGCGAAAGCAAAAGCCAAGCCAGCCAAAGCCAAAGCGAAATCTAAGTCCAAGGGTAAGAAGGCTGCCAAAGCCAAATCGCCAGGGAAGAAAAATGGCTAACGGAGAACAGGTATGGCTAAATCAAGGCATCACAAAGCGCAGATCATTCCGACCAATAAGAAGCCTTTCAAGAAGGTTCCGATTGGCCCCATTACACTCGACATCATCGAAAGCGCCATTCGCAATGCACGCTTCGAAATGGACGCAACTGTGTTTCAATGCACGCCGATGCTCCCCGGGTATTCGTGAACATGCATGATGCGTTCCCGCTGATCGCGATCGCAACGATGGAAAATGATCGTTGGTCAGTTCGGCTCATTCATCGCTGGGTTCTTGCGCAGCTACAGGGTACCGTTGAAGAAGGCGATATCTTCTTCACCAACGATCCCTACAAAGCTGAAGGGGCCATCAGCCATGCCAACGATTGGCTGATCGTGCTGCCGATTTTCTACAACGGTCGATTGGTGGGTTGGTCCTGCCACTTCGGTCATATGACCGACAACGGCGGCAAGGGTGCCGGGCTCCATGCCGACAGATGCCACGACCATTTCGAAGAAGGTTTGGTAACGCCGCCAACCAAGCTCTACAAAAAAGGCGTGCTGCAGGCCACACTCAGCGTGAACTCATGCTGAACCAAGTGCGCTTGCCGCACTGGAACCGCTTGGACCTCAATGCCGTTTTCGCCGCCTGTCGCGTTGCTGAAAAGCGTGTTAAGGAAATGTGCGACCGCTTTGGAGTTGACACATGTGTTCGTGTCAGCGACTGCCAGGCCGCACTTGATCGGAACAACCGCGCCGTGGGTGGCCTGATCAACAAGCCACGTCGGCGAAGAGCCGGTGTCCTTCGAAGACTATGTTGACGATGACGGCCGTGGCTCATGGTCCCTACAAAATCAAGTGCACCATGTGGCGTGAAGGGAAGAAGGTGATCCTCGATTGGAAGGGCACTGACCTCCTGTACATCGGTGCCGTGGCCATCTGCAT
>CALNZC010000045.1:0-58737 GCA_942490895.1 uncultured Saprospiraceae bacterium | reverse complement strand
GGAAGGGCCATCGCTCAAAGGATAAAAGAAGGTACTCCGGGGATAACAGGCTGATCCTGCCCGGAGCTCATATCGACGGTAGGGTTTGGCACCTCGATGTCGGCTCGTCACATCCTGGGGCTGGAGAAGGTCCCAAGGGTTGGGCTGTTCGCCCATTAAAGTGGCACGCGAGCTGGGTTCAGAACGTCGCAAGACAGTTCGGTCTCTATCTATTGTGGGCGCAGGAATATTGAGGAGGTCCGTTTCTAGTACGAGAGGACCGAAATGGACGAACCGCTTGTGTACCAGTTGTGCCGCCAGGTGCACCGCTGGGTAGCTATGTTCGGAACGGATAAGCGCTGAAAGCATCTAAGCGCGAAGCCGGCTCCAAGATGAGTATTCCCTGAGGGTCGTAGAAGACGACTACGTTGATAGGCTATAGGTGGAAGTGCAGTAATGTATGGAGCCAAGTAGTACTAATTACCCGATAGCTTCCTTTTTTAAATTTTTCCGCACGTTTTCTTTCTCACTCCCAACATTGTCTTTGACCTTTTATGGTCAAAACCTCTCCACTAAACATGGAGAGCAACAACCAAAAATATACGGAGCGTAAGCTCTAAAGATTTGCTGGTGGCTATAGCGTGGGGGTCCCACCTCTTCCCATTCCGAACAGAGTAGTTAAGCCCCACTGCGCCGATGATACTGCCTTATGGTGGGAAAGTAGGTCGCTGCCGGCTCCCTCTAATTAGACCCATGTCTGTCCGCAGACATGGGTCTTTTCTATTGCATCTCCACGTAGATGATTAGCCCACTACCGCTTGAATGTATCCTGTAAAATGTTCCCTTATCTCTGTACCAGGTTTATGCCTTTGTGCATGCATACCCAGACGAGCAGCCTGTTCTGTGTTTTCGATGACATCATCAATGAATAACACTTCATTCCCAAGCATATTCAGATCTTCAAGAACTAACTGAAACGCCTCCTTATTCGGTTTCCGAGCGCCTATGTCATGGCTGTAATACACCTTGTCAAAGAAAGTGGCTTCAAAATTTGTGAGTCCTTGAGTCTGCTTAAAGTAGGAACGCACTCGATCAATATGTAACCCATTGGTATTGCTCAACAAAGCAATGCAGTATTGGGATCTCAACTCCTTCAACCAAGTCAATCGTGCTTCAGGCATACCCAATAACATGGCGTTCCACCCATCAATGATTTCCTGATCTGTCGTTCCAACTAGACAATATTGCTGGATCTCTTCAATGAATCGTTCGTTGGAGATCTCTCCAATTTCAAACCGTTCGAAAAATTGATTGTTTTCAGCCCATTTTTTAAAGGCCGGAGTACGGTCGCTCAGTAATTTGCTCAAGGCTTTCTCCGTTGCAGGGATATCCAGATCAAAGAGTACATTACCCAAATCGAATAGTATAGTTCTGATTCTCTTACTTTCCATGGTTTGCAAAGATGCATAGCGATTTCTAATTCGAGATTCGTTGGGTACTCCATTCAGATAAAGTACCTTTGTATTCTGAATGGTCTGGATTCTTTCTGATCTATTCAACGGCCCTTAGCTCAGTTGGCTACCCCGAGTTCGCGGGGTGACTCATGATCAGAGGGTTGCAGAATGGACAAAATGGAGATATAGTATTTTAACCAGGAATTGTTTCCTTTACATGGATTGGACAGCAAAGCGTTGATCTAGTCTTGGGGCCCTTAGCTCAGCTGGTTAGAGCATCTGACTCATAATCAGAGGGTCGCAGGTTCAAGCCCTGCAGGGCCCACCCCTATCTTTTCCGAAGGGAAAAAGAAGAAGTAAAAAAAGGAGAAAGCTCAACTGGTTACCCCGAGTACTCGGGGTGACTCATAATCAGAGGGTCGCAGGTTCAAGCCCTGCAGGGCCCACCCCTATCTTTTCCGAAGGGAAAAAGAAGAAGTAAAAAAAGGAGAAAGCTCAGCTGGTTACCCCGAGTACTCGGGGTGACTCATAATCAGAGGGTCGCAGGTTCAAGCCCTGCAGGGCCCACCCCTTTTCTTTCCAATAGGAAATGGAATTGAAAAGTTTAAGAAGTGATAGTTCAGTTGGTTATCCTGATGATATGATGTAATTCATCAAAGGGTCTGAGAATGAAGCCTCCAGAGTCCTTCTTTTATTCATGTGTCCTGGTGTTTATCCATAAATCGGACATCGCCACAACTCCCAATTGCTGATTTATCTTAAATAATTGTTTGCCAATTGCATCAATAACAAACAAAATGTTTTATATTTGATGCGCAAAACAGGATAGATATGAGCACAGAAAAAGACTCCAAGCTGAAGGCGTTACAGTTGACCCTTGATAAGCTGGACAAGGCATACGGGAAAGGAACCATCATGAAATTGGGAGACCGCCCCGTTGTTGAAGTGGAGACCATTTCAACTGGTTCACTGACGTTGGATTTGGCCCTTGGAACCATGGGTTTTCCCAAAGGGCGGGTCATAGAGATCTATGGTCCAGAATCTTCAGGTAAAACGACATTGGCTATTCACGCCATTGCAGAATGCCAAAAGAAAGGTGGAATCGCTGCATTTATCGATGCTGAACATGCCTTTGATCGCAACTATGCAGACCGACTTGGTGTGGATACGGCAAACCTTTTGATCTCCCAACCCGACAATGGTGAACAAGCACTGGAGATTGCGGAAAACCTGATCCGGTCTGGTGCCATCGATATCATCGTGATCGACTCCGTTGCAGCCCTTGTACCACGAAGTGAGATCGAAGGGGAAATGGGTGATTCAAAAATGGGATTGCAAGCACGTCTGATGTCTCAGGCCATGCGTAAACTGACCGGAGCGATCGGACGGACCGGCTGTTGCTGCATCTTTATCAACCAACTCCGGGAAAAAATTGGAGTACTCTTTGGCAACCCCGAAACAACAACAGGGGGTAATGCCCTGAAATTCTATGCCTCACAGCGTTTGGATATCCGTCGTTCAGGTAGTGCCCTGAAGGACAAGGAAGGGAATGTCATGGGTAACCACGTCAAAGTGAAAGTGGTGAAGAACAAGCTTGCACCACCCTTCCGTATTGCCGAGTTTGATATTATGTATGGTGAAGGGATCTCCAAAGCAGGTGAATTAATTGACCTTGGAGTCGAACATGACATCATTGAGAAGAGTGGCTCCTGGTATAGCTATGAGGGGACCAAAATTGCTCAGGGACGTGATGCCGCCAAGCAGTTTATGATGGATAATCCCGAAGTGGCCGTTGAAGTTGAACAATCATTGAAAAACAAATTGGCCGTTGGTCTGATCAAGGCCAAAGTCGAGATGGATGATGTCGACTCTGGTGAGGAATAGAAGTGGTCGATCCACTAATATGAATGGCCGAAACCCGCATGAGGGATTCGGCCATTTTCATTTTTCAGCGATCTTGGTGGGTCAAAATTTTTTCATTCCACGAATTTTCTGCCCTTTACATTCGTTAGAGGCATAGATATGAAGAACCATCACACCCTACTTATCCTTTTCCTCATCCTAATGGGTCTCCACGTAAACGCCCAGGAAGCCGAATTGAGGCGCGTCTTTATTGATGGAAAAGTCTATCCAGTGCTGATATCGGACGGCGATACCATGATCATTGCCGACCTGGGGACCGTGACGGTGAAATCCAAGCGCATCTTTGCAAGTAAGGAAGAGGAAAACCTGTACTACAAGTATCGACGTTATGCCATCAAGGTTTACCCATACGCCATTGAAGCGATTAAGGTCTTCAGAGAAATGGAGCAGAGTACAGAGGAGATGAGTCGCCGTGAACGCAAACGATATATCAAAAAACTCCAGGATGATTTGGAACGGGAATTTGAAGACCCGTTAAAGAACCTGTCCAAAACGCAAGGTAAAATTCTGGTGAATATGATAGAGCGGGAACAGAACCGTCCAATGTATGACCTGGTCCGCGATTTGCGTGGTGGGTTCACCGCCATGTATTGGTCCACTTTTGCCTATTTCTATGGATACCATCTGAAAAGAGGCTATGTGGAAGGGGATGACCCAATTCTGGATATGGTGCTGAAGGATTTCAATATCTCCTATGATATTGACAAACCGGAATACGTCCTTCCGGAGAGCTATAAAGCCTCTGGCCAGGAAAAAAAGTGAGTCCGCCGTTCATCTACATGCACCGTATCTTTGAGCCATGAGTCTTGATTACAACAATTTGCGGTTGGTGCTGGATACAAGTGTCCACCCTCAAGGGTCTGTCACGTGGCAGAGCCCTTCCAATTTGGCCATCATCAAATACTGGGGTAAACACGGTCGCCAACTACCACGAAATCCATCGATTAGTATGACGCTGGATGCCGCACATACGACAACCACTCTCCACTATCAGCGCAGGGAACAAGTAACCTCACAAGGGATCTCTTTGGATCTGTTTTTTGATGGAAATCCTGTTCCTGCGTTTGCGGATCGCATCAAACGATACTTGGAAAGCATCGGGGATATCTATCCGTT
This sequence comes from uncultured Saprospiraceae bacterium, assembly GCA_942490895.1. Taxonomy (GTDB): domain Bacteria; phylum Bacteroidota; class Bacteroidia; order Chitinophagales; family Saprospiraceae; genus JAGNXB01. Next base: position 54,265 of record CALNZC010000045.1, on the reverse strand, counting down.
TTTGCGCCAACTGCACCTGACCATTCATACAGAAAATTCATTTCCACACTCTTCGGGAATTGCTTCTTCTGCTTCTGCGATGAGTGCATTGGCACTCTGTCTGTGTTCTCTGGAAAGACATTTTTTCGATTCTCTTGAAGACGAACAGGAGTTTCTGACCAAAGCATCCTATCTGGCTCGCCTGGCCAGTGGAAGTGCAGCGCGTTCTGTCTTTCCCTATATGTCCGCATGGGGAAGACATGGGGATATTCCCGGAAGTTCTGATGAATTTGGTGTTCCCTATTCGGCTGCCCTCCATCCGAGTTTTACGACTATGCGGAATGCCATTTTGATCGTGAGTAGTGGTACAAAAGCCGTTTCCTCTTCAGCAGGCCATGAATTGATGGAAACACACCCTTATGCTCCGACCAGATATGTACAAGCCAACCAGCGGTTGAGTCAACTACTTCCAGCCCTCCAACACGGAGATTGGGAAAGGTTTGGGCAGATCGCCGAGAATGAGGCACTCACCCTGCACGCTTTGATGATGGCTTCTAATCCCTCTTATCTGCTCATGAAGCCGAAGAGTTTACAACTGATCGATACGATCCGGTCTTTTCGTGCCGATTCGGGTTTGCCTGTGTATTTCAGTCTGGATGCAGGCCCTAATTTGCATGTACTCTATCCGGAATCTCATGCAGAAGAAATAGAGGCATTTTTAAAGTCAGAATGTATTCCATTATGCGAGAATGGAACCTGGATTGCTGATCGTGCAGGGAAAGGCCCGAAGGAAATTCTCGATTAATAGACGATTCCCTTTCCCTTGCATTCCGGATGGTTTAAGAGCCAGATCCGCAGTTCATTCATCGCCAGAACAGTGGTCGCTTCAATATTCTTTGTGCGATCTTTTCCCATTTTCAAAAGGCGGGTGCGAGTTTCTACTCCATTGCCTACAGCGATCCAGATCATGCCGACAGGCTTGTCTGGTGTGCCACCAGTCGGGCCAGCCACCCCGGAAGCACTGATTGCGACATCGGCACCAAATGCCTGAATGACACCCTGAACCATCTGCTGAACCACTGGTTCTGATACAGCTCCATAAGTGTCCAGATCGATGGGTGAAACTCCTAGTTTCTCAATCTTCAAGGCATTGTGATAGGCCACCAATGTGCCCAGGTAGTATTGACTGGATCCAGAAACGGAGGTGATACGATGAGCAATAGCTCCACCGGTACAAGATTCTGCGGTAGCCAGAAGCAGACCTCTGGATCTGAGTAGCTCTCCCAGGGTGGCTTCAAGTGTTGTATCGCCTTCTGCAAATATGTCTTGCCCCAGTTCCCGATGGATCATAAGCGTATAATGATCCATTTCAGCCTCTCTTTTTTTAGCATTCCCCCCATATGCACTCAAACGGAGGCGTACCTGACCCAGAGAAGGCAGATAGGCCAGTTTAATATGATCGGGAAGTTGCTCCTCTATAGATCCGAGACGACTGGCGATCTCACTTTCTCCCAGACCTGCAGTTTGTAAAGTTCGGTGGAAGATCGGGATCAGACCATCCTGGTTTTTCAATCGGGGGAGGCCAGTTTCCGTCATAATAGACTTCATTTCATAAGGCACCCCTGGAAGGGAGATGAGGATGGGGCCATCTTCCTCAAACCACATTCCGGGTGCTGTGCCCATGGCATTGGGGAGTAATTGCGCATTAGCTGGCATATAACATTGCTCCCGGTGTGCCTCAGTGGCAGGCCGGCCTAATCGATCGAAGATCCGCAGGATCCGATCATAGGTGGCCTGATCAAATACCAGATCAACCTTGAAAAACTGCGCAAGGGTCTTTTTGGTAATATCATCTTTGGTTGGCCCCAGACCACCGGTCATGATCACCAGATCATAAAGACTCCAACCATAGGCAAGAGCATCGAGAATGGCCGGTAGTTCATCCCCGACGGTCATGCATCTTGAAACTTGAATGCCGATCGAATTGAGCTCCTGACCCAACCATGTCGAATTGGTATCGATGGTTTGCCCAAGGAGGATCTCATCACCGATGGTTAGGAGGAGTGCCTGCATATTGTTCGAATTTCTTTGTGCTGAAAGGTGAAAATCTGTCCAGATGAAAGGTCTTCAACCCGAAGAGCACCGTTCTTGTTCACACCACGGATCATGCCAATAAAGTCAGTGCCTCGGAGAAGGTCTTCAAAGACAAATGGCTGGTCCAGGGCGTAGAGAAACTGGCCATATTCTTTACGGATCTCTTCGGCATTACCTGTACGCAATTGCTGAACTCTCTGGTCTAATGCAACGATGATTTCCTGAAAGAGGTCAATAATCGAAAACTCATGACCAGTATACAGTCGAAGGGAATGTGGTTGTAAATCAGGGACTTGGAAGGTTTGTTGATTGACATTGAGGCCAATCCCGATGATGGATGACTTGAGAGAAGAACCCTGCAATTGATTTTGAATCAGCATACCTCCCAACTTGCGATCTTCGAGGAAAAGGTCATTTGGCCATTTGATACAAACCTGAGGGCAAATGGGTTTCAGGACATCGATGAGGGCCAGGCTGGTGATCTGGGCGAGTAAAAATTGGTCCTCTGCCTGGAGGCTATTTGGATAGAGGAGAATACTGCACAGCAGGTTCTTTTTTGGCTCACTATGCCATATACTGCCAATTTGTCCTCTTCCAGCGACTTGAAAGTCTGCCAAGACGGCCGTTCCTTCAGGTGGTGTGCTTTTTGATAGAACATCCAGCAGATAGGTATTCGTTGAGGAAACCGAGGTCAAATGGATCAGATGACGCCCAATAAGTGGTGATTGTGGTTCGTTTGACAATTCCGTTGAAGATTACCTAAATTTGAATCGTCTCAAAAGTAAAGCTCATCATTTGAATTATCTGACCCGTGAAGCCCGTCGAGAGACGGTCACTGATGAACGGCTGAATGATCTGATCATCGATTGTATCCAGGATATAAAAGGTAAGGACATCATTAAGTTGGACCTACGCAAGCTCGCAGATGCTCCTGCGGATTACTTTATTCTCTGTAATGGCGATTCATCGACCCAGATCAAAGCTATTGGAAATCGCATATCTGAGCGTATCCTTGAAGAAGTCAATATGAAACCCTACCATGTAGAAGGGAAGCAATTTGGCCGATGGGTACTGTTAGACTACTACCAGACGTTGGTACATGTGTTTCATCCAGAGTCTCGTGAGTTCTATGATCTGGAAGATCTCTGGAGTGATGCGGAGACAACAACTTATGAGAACCTTTAGGCCCAATTGGCCGTTTTCTACCTATTGATATTAACTGAGGAACTATTTTATGGAAGACCCCCGTCAACCAGAAGGTGATAAGCAAGAAAATCCGAAACCGCGTTTCAACTCCTACTGGGTATATGCGCTGATCGGATTGGCTTTGATCATTTTCAACCTAATCAGCTTTTCCTCCATCAGTAACGATCCTATTCGATGGGATCGTTTTTCACAGATGGTGAAGGATCACGATGTTGAACGGCTTGAGGTCGTCAATGAACAGTATGCCTACATCTACCTGAAGAAGGAACGGCTTTCTGACGAACGGTACAATGATGCAGCTGTCACCAAATTTGGAAGTCCGAAACCCCACTTCTATTTCAATATTGGTCCGGCAGAAGTGTTTGCCAAGCGACTGGATGAATTGAATGCAGGTTTATCTGCCGAACAACGGGTCGAACCGCAGTATATCGAAAAGCAAAACTGGCTCGGTCCGATCCTCGGTTGGGTTTTGCCCATCCTTCTGTTTGTGGGAATCTGGTTGTTCATCATGCGAAGAGTTAGTTCTTCAGGTGGTGGACCAGGTGGCCAGATCTTCAATATTGGTAAATCTAAAGCGACCCTGTTCGATAAGAACACAAAGGTCAATGTGACCTTCGCCGATGTGGCAGGTCTGGACGAAGCAAAAGAAGAAGTCATGGAAGTAGTCGACTTCCTCCGAAATCCGAAAAAATATACCGCACTGGGAGGAAAGATCCCCAAAGGGGTTTTATTAGTAGGCCCTCCAGGTACGGGTAAGACCTTGCTGGCCAAAGCTGTGGCTGGAGAAGCCGCTGTGCCGTTTTTCTCCATTTCCGGTTCCGACTTTGTGGAAATGTTTGTCGGTGTAGGTGCTTCACGTGTACGTGACCTGTTCAAGCAGGCCAGAGAAAAAGCCCCATGCATTGTCTTCATTGATGAAATTGATGCGATTGGACGGGCCCGAGGAAAAGCTGCCTTGACAGGTGGGAACGATGAACGGGAAAGTACGCTCAACCAGTTGTTGGTCGAGATGGACGGATTTTCAACGGATAAAGGCGTGATCCTGATGGCGGCGACCAACCGTCCGGATGTTTTGGATAATGCCCTTCTCCGTCCCGGACGATTTGATCGTCAAATTGGCATTGATCGCCCGGACTTAGCTGGTCGAGCACAGATCTTTGAAGTTCACCTCAAGCATATCAAGATCGGACCAGATATCAATTCAGGGTTATTGGCTGAGATGACTCCCGGTTTTGCTGGAGCTGAGATCGCCAATGTCTGTAATGAAGCAGCCCTGATCGCGGCCCGAAAAGGCAAGCAAGCTGTGGATATGGACGACTTCAACTATGCCCTGGACAAAGTGATCGGAGGGTTGGAAAAACGGAGTAAACTGATCGCTCCACATGAGAAAGAAATTATTGCCTATCACGAAGCCGGTCATGCCATTTGCGGATGGTATCTCGAACACGCCAGTCCATTGGTGAAGGTTACCATCGTTCCGCGTGGTATTGGTACCCTGGGATATGCACAGTACCTGCCCAAGGAGGAGTACATCACCCGAACGGAGCAACTGCTCGATCGAATGTGCATGACGTTGGGAGGCCGTGCGGCTGAAGAAGTCGTTTACGGAAAGATCTCTACGGGCGCTCAAAACGATCTGGATCAGATCACCAAGATCGGCTACAGTATGGTATCTGTTTTCGGCATGAATGAGAAGGTCGGAAACGTTTCTTTCCATGGCATTGGACAAGATCAATTCAACAAACCTTACTCGGATGAGACAGCTAAGCTGATCGACGATGAGGTGCGAAAGATGATCGACAAGGAATATGAACGGGCCAAGGCACTCCTCCTGGGGCGTCGGGAAGAACTCGAAAAGCTTGCCCGTCAATTGCTGGAAAAGGAAGTCTTGCACAAGTCAGACCTGGTTCGACTGATCGGTCCTCGTCCATTTGCAGAAAAGGAGTCTCTGAGTGAACAGGTGAAACACCAGCATGAGGAGCAGGCCCCCCCGCAGGAAACGGCAGAGGTCTCCGAAGAAAAACCGGCTACCTGATCAAATTGAAAGGCCCCCTTTAAGTCAGAATGGTTATGCAGATCCGGCTCCGGCAAATGGTCGTCTCAGACAACCCGAAAATCGCCCGGATCATCCGCGAGGTGATGACCTCTTATGGGCTTGTGGGTGAAGGCTATTCCATCATGGATCCGGAGGTGGACCACATGTTTGAAACCTATATCTGTCCCGGTGCCAATTATTGGGTGCTGGAACAGGATGGACAAGTCCTGGGCGGCGGCGGTTTAGGTCCCCTCACAGGAGGCGAATCGCATCAATGTGAAGTCAAGAAAATGTATTTCCTGCCCGCCTTGCGGGGAATGGGATGGGGCGGTCGACTCCTGGAGAAGATCCTGGCAGAGGCGAAAGACATAGGCTATTCCTATGCCTATATCGAAACGGTTCACCAGCTCAAGGAGGCCAACCAGTTGTATCGCAAATACGATTTTCAGCCGTTGAAGGGCCCTTTGGGTCAGACGGGGCATGGCGCCTGTGATGTGTGGTATGGATGCGACCTCTGACCACAATAAAACAACAAAAAAGGGCCTCCAGCGGGGCCCTTTTTTGTTGGAGAAATGAGTGAGATCAGAATTCCACCTCCTTTTCCAGAATCTGGTCCTTGCGTTTGATCTTCACGATCGCCTTCTTGCCTTTGCTGTAGTTGGCCAGGGCACCCATGTAATCGTAGATATTCCCGACCGGTGTCTCACCGATCTGCAGGATGATGTCTCCATCTTCCATACCGGCGTTAAAGGCGGGCCGGTCGTCCAGGACACCATCGATGCGCATGCCATCTCCCTGGAACGTATAATCGGGCATGACCCCCAGGGTCACTTTGAAACTGGCAGCCTTGCGAGAGTCTGTGTCTTTGGTTTTGACAAAGGCCAGTTTATCCTCCTTGTTCAACACTTTGATCAAGTCCAGAATATAATCTCCTACCTGTTGGATCCCTTCCATGTTGACCAGATCAGCATCATCAGTAGGCTTGTGATAATCCTTGTGTTGGCCGGTAAAGAAATGCACACAAGGGATATCCTTTCGGTAGAAGGAGGTGTGGTCTGATGGTCCTACCCCACTATCGGTTGTGGTGATGGTGTATCCTTTTGTTTTAATACCATTCACTGCAGGCTTTAACGAAGGAGATGTACCTACTCCGTTGATCACCAGTACGCTGTCCAGCCGACCCACCATGTCCATGTTGATCATGTAATTGGTTGTGGAAAGATTGATAGTCGGATGATCGGCATAATGCTTGGAACCAAAGAGTCCTAGCTCTTCTCCTGAAAAACCGATAAAGAGATAATTATTGGCTTTCAGTTTACTTCCTTTCAGTTGCTCGGCGATGTACAGCATGGCGGCTACCCCGGAGGCGTTGTCATCGGCACCATTATGGATTTCATCAGTCGCAGTGGAAAGTGACCCGCTGCCGGACCCACCCACGCCTAAATGGTCATAATGCGCTCCGATAATGATGGTGTTCGGTGCCCCGTTATCCAGAAATCCGACAACATTGGTGCACGTCTTTTCATCGCCTTCGCCTTTCGTATCATGAGGGTCAGCAGGCGCCTTGAAGCTGAAGGTTTGGTAGTATCCCTCCTCTCCTTTTGGAACCAGTCCTAATTGGGCGTAACGCTCGGCGATATAACGGGAAGACAAACGTTCTCCGTCTGATCCGGTCATACGGCCCAGGGTGAGATCGGATGAAAGGAAGGCGACATCCTTCTGGATGGTCCAGACAGAAGATTGTGCATGGATAGCAAATGGAATACTGACGATGACCAGAAGTTGAATAAGATAACGGAAAGCCATTTTGGAAGGATTTTTCGGTTGAAGACCGAGATGTTCTGCAAATGTAATGCGTAGGCAGGAAACACTGGAGTGGAGCAGGTTGTTGATTATTTGGATTCGACATATCAACTTTATACAGAAAGCGGGAAAGAACCCGGATCTTGGGAAGATGGATAAACAGGATGTTCATGATCTGATCGATGTATTGACAGGATACCTTTCCGGTATGGCAACTGCTGAGGATCAGGGCAGTGGATATGTCGATCGTGTTTTTATTGAGTATCAGGAGAGTGCACGAAATCTGCTGCATTATCTTTCCTTGCGGACACATGAGCTCCGACCTGTTCAGGTCATGCTAGCCTCTCTTGGAATTTCATCCATCAGTCATTCGGAAAGATATACCCGCACAAATGTTCAAAATGTGCTTACGCTGCTTCATTTGGTGAGTGGGAAGTCCATGGATGATATCAGGGACATGGGCTTGGGGTTGCACTTGGGATATCCCAGAACCAAACAACGTCTTCTAGAGCATACAGAGCAGTTGTTTGGTCCAGCGCGACATGACGGTCATACCCGGATCATGGTGACACTGCCATCGGAGTCAGTTCAGGATGGCACTTTAATCCATGCGTTGGTGGATATGGGGGTAGAGGTCCTGCGGATCAATTGCAGCCATGATGATGAAGGAATATGGAAGCAGATGATCGATTACATCCAGGAGGCAAAGAAGAGTTATTCTCGAGAGGTATTGATCTATATGGACCTGGCAGGTCCCAAGATTCGAACAGGCAAGGTAGTGCCCCGTTGGTCCAAAAAAGGAAAGCGCAAAGACGGATTTATCCCTGTTGTGGAGGGCGACCGTATTCAAGTGTGGAAACATTTGGAATGGGGCGAACCTGCGATCTATTCCGATGATGAAGAGCTGATCACACCGGCCAGGATCGGACTGTCATTGCCTGAATTATTTGATCAAGTGCAGCAAGGCGACCGGATCTGGTTTGATGATGGCAAAATTGGTGGGAAGATCGAAGAGGTCTTTGCGGAATTCTGGACAATACAAATCACCATGACTGCGCCGGATGGGGCCAGATTGCGATCAGAAAAGGGGATCAACCTTCCAGACTCAAATCTGATGTTGCCTTCTCTGACAGACGAAGATCGGAGGACACTGCCGTTTATTGTCAAACATGCCGATATGGTGGGCTATTCATTTGTGCAGGGCGAGCAAGATGTAGAAGACCTGCAGCAAGCTCTGGTGGAATTGGGCCGACCCGATCTGGGAATTATCCTGAAAATTGAGACACGCAGGGCTTTTGATCATTTGCCCGGCTTGTTGTTGACAGCGATGCGCAGCCCAAAAATAGGTGTGATGATCGCACGGGGCGACCTGGCAGTGGAGATCGGCTGGAGTCGGATCGCAGAGGTACAGGAAGAGATCGGCTGGCTTTGTGAAGCAGCGCATATTCCAAATATTTGGGCGACCCAGGTATTAGAGAATCTGGCCAAGACTGGACTGGCTACTCGCGCGGAGATTACAGATGCGGTGGCTGCTGTGAGGGCAGAATGTGCAATGCTCAATAAGGGCCCTTTTATCGTCAAAGCAGTGAAAACACTTCAAAAGATTGATGCCCGTATGGATGCCCATCAGGATAAAAAGAAGCCCTTCCTTCGTCCGTTGAGGGTGGCCCAGGACTTTCTGGCAAATCTTCCTGATTCTACCGAGTAGCCTGATTTACAATTGAGCAGGTTGAAGTAGATGAGGAAAGGTAATTTGTGCTTTGAATGACCAAGGCACTTATCCCGCATTTACATACCCGCAACCTACTGGTTCTCCTCAGTGGTCCACTCGCTTTTCTATTCATCCTTTACGGACTGGATCTGGACCCAACCAGGCCTCAGGTCACCCAAATGGCGGCGATCACCGCCTGGGTCGCCATCTGGTGGTTTACCGAGCCTGTAGATCTGGCAGTGACCTCTTTTCTTCCATTCATTCTGATGCCATTACTGGATATTGCCTCACCTGGCGAGACAGCTGCTCAATACATGGATCCGATTATTTTTCTGTTCCTGGGAGGGTTCATTCTGGCCTTTGCCATGGAGAAGTGGGAATTGCACACCCGTCTGGCCTTGGGGATCCTCAGTAAAACGGGAGCGGAGCCATCCCGTATTCTGGCAGGGGTGATGATCGCTGCATTCTTTTTATCGATGTGGGTATCCAATACAGCCACAGTCCTGATGCATGGTCCCTGCTGTTCTGTCCATCATCGCTCATGTGCGCGGTGAAGATGTGTCCGATGGAACCCATCCGATTGCGATTGCTCTCCTGCTCGGACTGGCTTATGCCGCCACGATGGGCGGGATGAGTACCCTGGTGGGCACACCACCCAATATGTACTTCTACAGCTATTATCAGCGAACCTTTCCTGGTGATGCATCGGTCAATTTTGCGAGTTTCTTCCTGATGGCGGGGATGATAACAGTCCTCCTGGCTGCCGCGACCTATGCTGTCATTCGCTGGCGATATTTACGTGGTCATACAGGTCATCTTCCGCGGAATTATTTCCGGGATAAATATCAGCATCTGGGCTTGCTCAACCGAGATCAGAAGGTAGTGATCGTACTTTTTGTTCTGACTGTGGTTGCCTGGTTTACTCGGCCGGATTTTTCTTTTGGCGATTGGACCATCAAGGGTTGGGCCAATGCCCTGGGACTCGGGTCAAGGGTCAACGACGGGATGGTGGTTGTCACAGTGTGCATTCTGCTCTTTATGATCCCGGCAAAAACGGAAAAACGAAGAATCCTGGAGTGGTCGGATGTGCAGCGGTTACCCTACGGGATCGTCCTGCTCTTTGGCAGTGGGTTTGCTCTGGCATTGGGGTTTATGGAATCGGGCTTGAGTGACTGGCTGGCCGAGCGACTGGAGATTCTGCATCATGTACACCCTTTGGTTTTGCTGCTTGTGTCAGGTGTTGTGATCACGGTGATCTCGGAGTTTGCCAGCAATATCGCCTGTGTGCAAATGGTCCTTCCGATCATGGTGGCTTTGGGTGCTGAAAGTGACTTGCCGGTGAAAGGCCTGATGGTCGCCACCACGCTTTTTGCCTCTCTGGGATTTATGATGCCTGTGGCTACGGCACCAAATACCATTGTCTTTGGCAGTGGAATGATCAAGACAAGGGAAATGATCCGCACCGGTTTCTGGATCAATCTCATGGGTATCGTTCTGATCAGCCTGTTCATCTGGATGCGATTCGGCTGATTCTAGTTGTGAGAGCCCCACAAATCATGATGGAAATATGACAATAGGAAAGACCAATCATTCCATCTCCAAAAGGTGAGCCTGTTATATTTGCAGCCATTTTAATCAACGATACGATGAGAATAGCAATTTGGGCCCTCCTTCTGTTGGGCATGGCGGCTTGCAGCCAGCCAACCGCAGAAGTCACACAGGAAGAAAAAGGTGAAATCTGGATGGACTCCCTGATCCTCCCCGGTGAAAATCATTTTGCACATATCCGCCAGATGACTTTTGGGGGTGATAATGCGGAAGCCTATTGGTCTTTTGATGATCAGAAACTGATCTTCCAGGCCAAAAATGAAGCCTGGGGTGCTGCTTGTGATCGGATTTATGTGACTGGCTGGGAAGATTCCTGGACAGACACACCTGCACCGATGATCAGTAATGGTAAGGGCCGCACGACCTGTGCCTATTTCCTGCCTGGTGACAGCACTGTACTCTATGCCTCGACACATTTGGCGATGGATACCTGCCCGCCTGTACCTGAACGTGGTGCTGGAGGTAAATACGTCTGGCCGATCTACCCGGAGTTTGACATTTTTGTGTCCGACCTCGAGGGGAACATCCTGTCACAATTGACAGATGCTCCTGGGTATGACGCAGAGGCAACAGTTTCGCCAAAGGGCGACAAGATCGTATTCACCTCGGATCGCAGTGGTGATCTCGAGCTTTATGTGATGAATATCGATGGCAGCGAATTGATCCAGGTGACCAACACGTTGGGATATGACGGAGGTGCGTTTTTCTCACCGGATGGTACGCAATTGGTTTGGCGGGCCAGCCGGCCAACGACCAAGGAAGCGATAAAAGAATATAAGGATCTATTGGCACAGGGCCTGGTTGAACCGACCGACATGGAGCTATTCGTCGCCAATATTGATGGTTCAGATGCTCGGCAAGTCACCCAACTGGGAAAGGCCAACTGGTGTCCTTTCTTTCATCCCAGTGGGAAGAAAATCCTCTTTGCATCCAATCATGAATCGGAACGGGGATTCCCATTTAATCTTTACCTGATCAATGTAGATGGCACTGGTCTGGAAAAAGTGACTGCTGAGGATTCGTTTTCTGCTTTCCCTGTCTTCTCGAACAATGGGAAGTATCTGGCATTTTCGTCCAACCGGAACAATGGCGGTACTCGGGATACCAATCTGTTCATCGCTGAATGGAAGGATTAGAACTTCCTGACCGATAATGTATGAAAGGCCGGACTCCTCAACGGGGTTCGGCCTTTTTATATGTGGTTAAAGCTAAAGGCTCAAAACACCCTTGGCTACGAGATAGGGTATGAGGATGTACAGGATGGAATCCCGGATCAGATAGAACATAAAGATGCCCAACACAATCTTCCAACCAGCTGCTTTGAGCATGGCTTTGAATCCCTGCTCTTTGTAAATGAGCAGATATTTTCGGATCCATTTAGGTGTGATGGCATCTCGGAATTTCCCCACAATCAGTGTTTCGAAGTATTCAAATGCAGTTTTGCTCGGTTTGGTTTACACAGGACTGATTATTCCTGAGCGCGTTTGGCCAACCAGTAGCTGATCACCGCAAAGATGATATTTGGAATCCAGACACCCAAAAGCGGAGAAAGACTTTGATTCATCGCAAAGGTGGTAGAGAAACGGGAGAGGAAAATATAAACTGCGCCCATGCCGATACCAATGGCCAGATGCAGGCCCATTCCCCCTCTGACCTTTCGGGAGGCAACGGCCACGCCGATGATGGTCAAAATCAGAATGGTGAATGGATCGGCTGTTCGTCGATGCCTCTCCACCTCGAATTTTCGAGTGTTCCCGGCACCCCGACTGCGGAGTTTATCGATATAGTGACTGAGCTCAGGGGTGGTCATCATATCCTTCTGATCTACATATTGCACAAAGTCGGCTGGCTCGAGGTTGAGCATAGTGTCCAGTTCTTCACCCATTCCCGAGATCAAATGTTCCCCACCGAGGGAGTCCAATTCACGAATCTCATAGCTGCGCAGTCTCCAGGTACGTGTCTTACTCATCCAACGGGCAGAACGAGCCTTGAGAATGCTAGTCAGGGTCTGCCCCTCGTAACGTTCCAGGCGCACATCGATCATAGAGGAGTCGGCCTTTCGATAGAAGTTGATAAAGATCTTTTCACCAGGCTTCAGGAAAAGATGAAGATCATTTGTCTGGCCCTTGTCGTTGGTGGTCCAGATATATTGATATTCAAAATCCAGGCGAGCCTTATTGGCTTTGGGGATGAAATAGTGATTACCGACCATGTGCCCCAGAGCCATGATGGTGGCACCAATCATATAGGGTCGTAGAAGACGACGAAAGCTTATACCGGCATTGAACATGGAGATGATCTCGGAGTTATAGGCCAGGCGTGAAGTAAAAAAGATCACCGAGATCAATGCATAAATCGGCCAAAGGAGGCCGTTGATATAGGGGAAGAAATGGATGTAGTAGCGTTCAACGACCTCGAGAAGCGAAAGATCATTCTTAATGAACTTGGTCAGTTTCTCACTGGAATCGATGGCCGAGGCGATCAGCGAAAAGAGCATTGCCGTGAACAGGAAGGTGCTCAGATATCGCTTGAGAATATATCGATCGATCCGCTTCAACATCACCTAGAGCCGTTGAGTGAGCTTGGGAAGGATCGCAGTTTTCCAGGAGGAGAATGTCCCATCCAGAATATGCTGACGTGCTTCTCCGACCAGCCAGAGGTAAAAACTCAAATTATGTTGGGTAGCCAGCATGCCTCCCAGTATCTCACCACTGTGGATCAAATGTCGCAGGTACGCCTTGGTGGTTTCCCGACTGGCCGGACAGGGGCCATCCGGATCTACGGGTGAGTAGTCATCCTGCCACTTCTTGTTTTTGATATTGATAATGCCATTCCGGGTGAAGAGCAGGCCATGACGGGCATTCCGAGTGGGCATCACGCAGTCAAACATATCGATCCCCAGCCCGATACAGGTCAGGATGTTTTCCGGGGTGCCCACACCCATAAGGTAACGTGGACGATCAGTCGGAAGGATGGGGGTGACCAGTTCGGTCATCTTGTACATTTCTTCTGCCGGTTCGCCTACCGAGAGTCCGCCAATGGCAATTCCCGGGGAATCCTGGGCGGCCATAAATTCTGCTGATGCAACACGCAGGTCGTTATACGTACTCCCCTGGATGATGGGAAAGAGAAATTGTTGGTGCCCATATCTGGGCTCCGTTTTGGCCATGTGCTCCTTGCATCGGGTCCACCACCGATGGGTTAACTCCATGGAGTCTTTGGCATATCGATAGTCACATGGATAGGGAGGGCATTCATCGAAAGCCATGATGATATCTGCGCCAATCACTCGTTGAATATCCATGGCCGACTCCGGAGTAAAGAGGTGTCGGGATCCATCGATATGCGATTGAAAGACCACGCCATTCTCATTGATTTTTCGGGATTTAGCCAGTGAATAAACTTGATACCCTCCGCTGTCGGTCAGCATGGGCTGATCCCAACCGATGAATTTGTGCAGTCCTCCGGCGCCTTCCAGGACATCCAGTCCAGGGCGGAGGTATAAGTGATAGGTGTTCCCCAGAATGATCTGAGCCTGAACGATATCTTTCAGCTGGTCCTGGGCGATGGCCTTCACCGTACCTACAGTACCGACAGGCATAAAAATGGGGGTCTGGATCTCACCGTGGTCGGTTTTGATCAGACCGGCTCTGGCCGATGAGCCTGGATCTGTAGTTTGCAGGGTAAACATGGAGGGCAAAGGTAGGCCGAAAAGGGAAGATGGAGGGCAGATCAGCGTTCCCGCTGTTGTGCTTGCTGCCCACGAGCAACTTCAGGCGCCAGGCGTTTGAGGTGTCCGAGGAATGCCTGCAGGCCTGGTCCGCTGGCCATTTCATCAGAAGAGGGAAGTTGAGATACCATTTTTTCAAGGCTGGCTTTGGTAATCTTCATCTCCAGAAAGGCCGCCAGTGTGTATTGCCAATGCAGGTAAGGATGGGTCCCCGTCCGCTCGGCATGTTCCTTTTCGCGTTGGACCAGACGGTATTTGCGGGCCAGTCGGGCCAATCGGGCAGTCTTGTCCCGATGGAGGAGGATGTCGAAGAAAACAGTAAAAAATAAATGCCAGCGATGGTCAAAAATCTCCTGGCTGTAGGCACGGAGGAAGGATTCGGCGTAGTTGTCGGCATTGGCCAAAAGGCCATTGGCATGCAACGCACGCAGGTAAAAGGAGACAAAGACAAGCCGGTTGTGAAATGAAATGGAGGATTTGAGCTCGGGGTAGGCTTTCCGCATCACGGCCAGGGCCTGTTCATGCTGCTGTTGACGAAGCAACACCCCGCTCAGGGTATTGATATAGTGGATGTAATCTGTGTTTTTCTCCCGGATAGATAGATATCCATACCAGATGGCTTGATCGTATTCGCCACAGAAGTTATGTAAGAGAAGCCGGTTGCTGTAGTAGTTGATCAGCAGGCGACGGGAGTAATAGATCCCTTGGGTGAGGAGCTGGTCATATTGATCAAACTTTTCCCGAAGGGGTTCAAACTGCTTGTAATTGAAGTAAAGGAAGGTAAGCCGGACCAGGGCCATATATCGATTGGCGCCATCCACCTGATCATCCGTGAAGATATCCGTCAACCACCGCTCCCACTGGATGGATTCGGCTGGGCTGCCGGCATATTGTTTGACAATATCCTGGGTGGCGTAGTGGATCTTGTCACCGATATCCCGGGAATGGTCATAATGGGCGCGATAGGTGCGGAGGAAATCATCTACTTCGATGTGCTGTCGGTAGCGCATCCGGATGAGCAGAAAATGCCGGTATTGCCGGGCCAGCCCGTAGACCTTGGAAAAATTGTAGCTGCGGTGGTCCGTTTCTTTCAGGATACGTGACAGTAGCCGTTCTTCTTCTGGCTGAATGCCATCTGTTGCAATCTGTTCTTCCAGATGAACCAGCTGGCGAAACTGGTGGTCCACATCAATGGTAGCCAGTCGCTCACCGACCCAGGAGATGATATAGGAATATTTCCGCTTGTCGATCTCCTCATCATAGGGGATCGGCTCCTGGATCAATCGGCTATTGTGGTTGAGCCGTTCCAGAATGGAAATCTTCTCCGGGTCGGTGAACTGATGAATGGTGACCAACCATCCTGTTTCATGGGGAAGGAGGCCTTCTGAGAATTCCTGAAATTTCCGCAGTTTCTGTTTCACCTGCGGAATTTACAGAATATCCCGTGGAGTAGTGGATACCCGTTACAGGGACAGTCCGCCATCTACACTTAGTACTGCACCATTAATAAAGCTGGACTCCGAAGAAGCCAGGAAGAGATAGGCATTGGCCAGCTCCTCTACCGTGCCTAAACGCTGAAGCGGAGTTCTGCTGGTCAGGTTTTCCAAAACCTTCTCAGGGATGGAATCCATCATTTCTGTATGGATAAATCCTGGAGCGACAGCATTGGAAGTGATCCCTTTGCGTCCGAATTCGCGAGCCCAGACTTTTGCCATGCCAATGACCCCTGCCTTGGTGGCAGCATAGTTGGTCTGACCGAAGTTACCGGTCAATCCGACTACAGATGAAGCGTTGATGATCCGGCCATATTTGTTGGCCTCCATATAAGGGACTACCGCCTGGGTACATTGGTATACACCGGTGAGGTTGACACCGATCACCAGGTCCCATTGTTCCTTGGTCATCTTTTTCAAGCTGGAATCACGCGTAATGCCTGCATTGTTGAGCAGAATGTCGATCCGCCCAAAATCGGCCTGTACGGCAGCAGCAGCAGCTGTGACCTGCTCGGCATTCATCGTATTTACGGCATAGAACTTAGCTTTTCCGCCGGCTGTAACAATCTGATTGACAACAGCTTCCGCCTTTTCTTTATTCACATCCCAGATGGCCACGGTGGCACCTTCTTCCGCAAAACGGAGTGCAGTTGCTTTTCCAATACCCATGGCGCCTCCTGTGATAATGGCGACGTTATTCTCCAAACGTTTCATATTGGTTGTGTTTGTATGACGACAAATCTAACCGGCATAACCACGGAATGGAGTGATTTAGAGGAGTTGCAAACATGTGACCATATGAAAAATACTACCTAGAATAATCATAATGATATGATATACAACAATCTATAAAATATATAGTATACTAGGACAATACTATTAATTCAGAGACTTTGCCCTTTTTTATTTTGAAAAATTCAAATTCAGGGATAATTATGCGAAAGTTTTAACAGCTAAAGTGTATAAGTATTCCTTTATCAAGGAATTAAAATATTAAGTCACGATCAAAGTATGTTGTATAAATAATTGATATACAATGATATAATGAACAAATAGTCAAAATATTTCGATTAGTCATATAGTTATAGTTTCCTTTCGGCTTTACAAGGGTATGAACTGCCTTTACCTTTGCACAAAGAAAAAGAACCATGAAGACCACAACGAAAAAATCCACGACCATGAAAGCGCCTATTTTCCCAATGGAAATTCTGATCGAGAATCAGACGAAGCTTGTTGACACTATCAACAACAACACCCAGAAAGCAATGGAAATCTTCAAAGTTGAAGATAACTGGACGAAGAAGGGCAAAGAACTGTTTGATGCTTTTATGAAGGAGCAAAAGCAGTTGATGGAAGCTGCTACCAAGCCAGAGATGATGGAAAAAGGCATCGAAGGTGTTACGGAGCAGTGGACTAAGGCCATGGAGGTTCAGATGAATTATGCCAACAAGGCTATGGACTTCTATCGTGAGGCTATCACAGCTGCGAATGAGCCAAAGGCAGACAATCCGTTTGCTAAGATGTTCGACATCTACAACGAAAACATGCATGCAATGGTGGACACCACCAAGAAGAATATGGATGCATTCCGCACCATGTGGAACTAGTCTGATCCACTTGGACAGACAGATCTAGTTGTACGGAATAATAAAACCCCCGATCATGAATTGGATGGACATGAATAAGACAGGTGACTTCTGGAAAGCTTGGCAGGATTCTGTAAAAGGATTCTCCGGGCAGAACCAGCCGGCCAGCGACCCTATGAAGGAATGGTGGAACCAACAGGAGAAATTCTGGAAAGAAGCCATATCGAAAACCACTGGTATGCTGGGCAATCAGCCCGACCTCGCCAAGCAATGGCAGGACATGCAGGGTAACTTCATGAAGCAGTGGCAGGATATGGCTCAGTCTTCCATGTCGAACCAATCGACAATGGGTTCTGGTCCTTCAGATATGTGGAAGCAGTTTGCCCAGCAAACGGAAACCTGGTATGCCGATGCATTCAAGAATAAGCTTCCGGAGCAACTTCGTCCTCATTTTCAGACCTACATGGACATGCACAAGATGTTTACCTCACAGTGGGAAAACATCCAGGGTATGATCAAGAATGGTTTAGTTGAGCCAAACATGATCTGGCAGATGGTCAATCCTGTCCAATATGCGGATGCTGTTGGCAAGGTGATGGGGTTCAAACCCATGCAGGATCTGGATGAGGTGACTCGTCAGGCCAATCGCTTTTTCGAACAATTGCGTGCTGCGGCAATGAAAATGTTCCCGGCTGCTGAAGAGCAGGCTCTGGAAATGAATGAAGCTTTCAATGCATGGTCCAACCAGCAAACAGATCAATTCTTCCCTTTCCTGAACAGTGTTCAGGAGGTGATGAAACAGAATCTGGAGCCGTATTTCCATCTGAGTGGGTGATGATACTCAAACTGAGGTGTTGCGTTCTTTGAAAGAGATGCAGTTCTCCTATCTGGCGTACCTCCATCATTCTGCAAAATTGCAGAAGATGGTGCTGGATGCCGGAGCACAGGTGTTGCCTGCAATGATGCAGGAAGCACGTGATACTTTTGGCAAGGAGGATGAAATGCCTTCTTTCGATACGTTCTTCAAGACCTATATGGATCGACTGGAGAATGCGATTGTGGAGACCATGCACACTGAAGAGTATACAATCACTCAGAATGAGGTCCTGGCCAGTGGTGCCAAATCCAAGATGATCTACGACGAGATGTTGGAGAGCATCTTCAAAGATTGGCCATTCATGACCAAGCGCGAAGCGGATGATCTGGCGAAGGAGACTTCCCAGCTACGCCGGAGAGTGCGAGATCTGGAAGCTCGGATGTCAAAAGGTGCAACCCCGGTCAACGGTGCCGCAAATAAAGCAGCACCCAAAGCAGCACCCAAAGCAGCGACAAAATCAACGCCTAAAGCTGCTGCGCCTAAAGTGGCACCTGATATGGCCTCTGCTGAAGGGGTGATCAACAAGATCGGTAGCGCACCTAAAGGTGCTTCAGATGATCTGAAGGAGATCAAAGGTGTTGGCACAAAATTGGAGAATCTGTTGAAGGAAATGGGTGTTTCCACCTTCAAGCAGGTGGCCAAAATGGATGACGAGGTCTATACCATGATCGATGAATTGATCCCTGCATTCAAAGGCCGTGCAAAGCGTGACAAGTGGGCTGTACAAGCAAAACAATTGCTCAAAGCCAGTACTCTGGTATAAGGATTTAAGGTTGGCGTAGCCCTCTCCAACAGGTCATTGACCTGAACCAATGGAGGGCTACGCAGCCTCATTTTTTGTTCTGAAAGACCTGAATCAATGGCAAACTGGACAGACAACATTGTTGAAAAAGTAAATACCGCGGCTGACGCGATTAAAAATATCGGCGATATCAATGAGGTTGATGTAGCCACGGCCCCTCGTGAAGTGGTGTGGGAAGACGGAAAGGTCAAACTGTATCATTTTATCCGCGAAGAGAAGCCAAAGGCAAAGACTCCGGTGATCATCAGTTATGCATTGGTGAATCGTTGGGCCATGATGGACCTCCAACCTGATCGCAGTTTTATTCGCAAACTGATCTCTGAAGGGATTGATGTGTATGTGATCGACTGGGGATATCCAACCCGTACAGATCGGTACAAATCCATGGAAGACTATATCCAGGGTGATTTGAACCATTGTGTTGATTATGTCCGTCAGGCTCATGGGATCGACAAAGTGAACCTCCTTGGCGTATGTCAGGGTGGAACCTTCAGCTTGATCTACAGTGCTCTGAATCCAGACAAGATCAAAAATCTCATTACCCTCGTGACACCCGTTGAGTTTGCCGACAATGACGGCCTTCTCTTCAAATGGTCACGGGAAATGGATGTGGACACAATGGTCGAATCCTTTGGTGGATTGATTCCAGGTGACTTCCTGAATTTCGGTTTCGATCTGTTGAAGCCGATGAATAAAATGCGCAAGTATCACGGGTTTAACGATGTGGCCAAGAGCAAGGATAAACTCATGAATTTCCTTCGCATGGAAAAATGGGTATCTGACTCCCCTGCTCAGGCCGGTGAAACCTACCGCAAATTCATTAAGGACCTATATCAGAATAATAAACTGGCAGAAGGC
The DNA here is from genome assembly GCA_942490895.1 of uncultured Saprospiraceae bacterium. Lineage (GTDB taxonomy): Bacteria > Bacteroidota > Bacteroidia > Chitinophagales > Saprospiraceae > JAGNXB01. The sequence goes on along the minus strand of CALNZC010000045.1, from coordinate 34,483 downwards.
ACCTTTGAATTGGGTGGACAAGAGGTGGATCTGAAAAAGGTCGACATGCCTGTACTGACGATTTATGCGAAGGACGATCACATTGTTCCTCCGGATAGTACCCGGCCAATTAATGATCTGATCGGATCAAAAGACAAGGAGCTGATGGAATTCCCCGGTGGTCATATCGGTGTATTCGTTGGCAGCCGTTCACAGAAAATGTTGACCCCGGCCGTTGCTCAGTGGCTGGTGGATCGCGATAAATAGAAAGCAAGACGTTTTTTTACGCATTTGGTTTGGTTGAATAGTTAGCGCCTCCTACGGGAGGCGCTTTTTTATTCAGGAATACCAGATGCAAATGCTTACCAGAAAGAACAGCTCAATGCTCAGGCCCTATGCCTTCAAAAATCCACGGATGGCCGCATTGACTTCTTCACTTTTTTCAAACTGTACAAAATGGCCGGCCTTTTCGATCATGATCAGCACGGATTGAGGAATTTGACTGGAGCCCTTTTTTGCAATATCTACCGTTCTTCCACCATTCAAAAAGCGATTTGGAATCAGATTGTCATATTCACCAAAGAGACTTAATACAGGCATTTGTAATTCTGAAAGAAGTGGGAATACCGGATCATTGACCATGCCCCGGACATTTTTAGGAATAATGTCACAGTACCAACGAAAATCATCTGCTCCCCGCATCGCTATCCGATCCTGGATCATGAATTCTGCATCTTTCGGAAATCGATAGAAATTGGTAGCAAAATTTTCACGGATCTGATTCACAGTTGTCAACCGAACGGCATCTGGTGTGAGCACTTCACGAAACCATTGACGTTGACCATTGGTAAACGATTCATATCCAGCAGGAGCCACCAGAACCAATTGATCAATTTGATCAGGATAGCTCAAACCTGTAGTGATCGCAATCTGTCCGCCCATGGAATGACCGACAAGTGTGACATGGTTTAATTCCATTTTTTGGATGAACTCCGACATGATATCCGCATAAAAAATCATGTCCCCGGCATAGTCCCCTTTCGAGGAATGGCCATAGCCGGGAAGATCTATGGCGATACAGCGAAATTCATTTTTCAATCCTTCTATATTCTTTTTCCACGCGGGTGCATAGCTCCCAAGGCCATGAATAAAAAGAAGAGTTTGTTCGCCCTTTCCTTCATCCATATAGGCGACAGCTATCCCCTTTTCCAAAGTCATGGATTTGACAGCATAGGGATACGCAATGTCGGACATCGTCTTGACCATTGCTGGTCGTTGACTGACACATCCGGACAAAAATAAAACAAGGAAGAGGGAGTAGATCGTTACTGTTCTCATGACCATCGCTTAAAACATCAACCATTTAAATACCAGGAAGGCTGTCCATGGATTTGCCGGACGTTCCGAAACGCCCCCATTTGTTGCGGGACTGTCATAATAATCACCCAGGGCCATCCAGGCGCCATGTGCCTCTACATGCATAAATGGACCCAGCTGAAATCCTGTCATGCCATTGAATTCCGTCCCCATATAAAAGCCGCCATTTCCAGGTGATTCGACGTTGCTCATCGCAGATGCCATTCCCGCTTTACCATACCATCGATGGGGAATAAATGCACGAGAAATACCGAGTGTACCTCCTGTCAAACCATTGCCTCTATTTGCGATATCATTGACTGCTGCAACGAGCCGGTTGACTACATTACCATGCGGAAAGAGCAGGTAGGAACCTGAACTGATAAATATCCCACCGGGTGAACCCCAGTTATTTCCCGTCAACACGCCGGAATAGGTGCCATCTTCTATGCCGTTGTCTCCACTGGCATACAGCATATCAAGGGTAGCGGCATCCTGTTCGGTCTGGCCATAGCGATAATTCATACGTAGGTTTGCAGCTACACCCGCAATGTCCACAGTTTTATTCCAGGTATCTTTTTCCAGCTGCCGGACTGTTCCCAAATTGGCATTCACAAATCCAGTCATCGACCAGGCATCCCACATCATATCTTCGTTGCGGCTGAAAAAACTTCCGATCCAGAAAACATCTGCGCGGTAAGGATTGCCTCCCAGCGGAAACCGGTACACGCCATTATAGTCGGCAAGGGCGCTATTCAGGCCCTGACCCAGAATAGAAACGCCTCCAGCCCCATTGGCCCTGTCACGAAGCCAGTAGACAGAGCCACCGAGATTCCAAAGCTTGGAAAGGTGTTTATGAAAGGTGAATTCGGTCAGCGTGACATCATCATCTTTGTTGACCAGGTTCTCGTAAAGCTGATAAAATCCAAGCCGCCAACTACTATGATCAAAATCCCTACGCACATTGACCCCTACAGCATCACTCCCCCAATAAGCCAGTCGATAACCGCTGCGATTCATTTTATCGAAATAGGTTCGGTACGGGTTGTACGGCGTGTCAAAAAGGCGTTGTAATCCCAAGTTGATGGCCCACCCTTTCCAGGGCAGAAGTTCGAGTTCGACATTCTGCGTTTGCAGATTGACCTGGTCTGCAGAAAAGCGGAACCAAAATTTCCACCCACCCCGTAGTTCACATCGCCCCAGGTCCAATCGATCTCGAATGAGGCCCGGAGGATGGCTTTGCCATTAAAAAGTCGAGGCTGGTAAATAAAAAATGGAAGCAACCGCTGTTCCACATAAAAGGTGCGGATACTATCCGATGTCTTTGTGGTGTTCTGACCGAAAAGACGGCCGATAACTTGTCCTTTGAACAGGTCATTTTCCGGATAGATATTTCCCGTTACAGCCTGATTGTAAAAATAGGCCAGGAATTGAAATTCCTTATTCGGACGTTCAGGAATGGCCTGATCGAATAATTTGTGCGCGGGTGCCTCCTCCTGTGCATAGAGGGAAAGGCTCAGGGAAAAAATGACCAAAATGAGCAGGTAATGCTTCATGATACACTGCATTTTACGAAAGAAAAGGGCCACCAACCTGTGGTGGCCCTTCATTGAATTTCAGACTTAATTGACTCTGACTTACTTTTGTACATACACAGTACCTAGAGGGGTCCCTCCAAATGTACTGCTGCCAAAACCGGCAGCAGCTGTCGGAGGCGTAGCACCAATTGCCGGTGCGGTCTGGATGACTTCATAGGTCATGTTATCTCCATTGACCTCAAAAATCCCTTCGCTGGTGAGTACACTTGGGGATGTCTGCTCCACAGTAATGTTCCAGATAGACCCGACACCGGATGCTGTTTGGACATACGTGCCCGTTAAATCCAGTGGAGCGCCACCCGAATACGATGTCACCGTATACGTGGAGTTGGTGTTGAACTCGGCATAAATTGAATCAATGCCAAGTGCTACTAAACCTGGAGCCATGTTAGCTCCGACACTTTTCCAATTGCCCTGGACACCTACAAAACAGGCTGCACAGGAACCACCACAATCAACACCGGTTTCATCTCCGTTCTGGATGCCATCCGTACAGGTCGCTTTGTCATCATCCTTTTTACAGGAAGGCAACGCCGTAACCAGACCAAAAGCCAGAATTCCTACAAACAACACATTCGTCCATTTCATAAGCGAGTTATTTTAAAGTGATTAGAGATTATTCTTTTTTTGTGCCCATTCGGCAAGCAGTCGTTTGTCGACTTTTCCGGTGTCGTTTTTGGGAATTTCATCCACCAGTGACACATATTTGGGCACCTTGAATTTGGCTAACTGCGTTTTGCAATACGCCAGAATTGTTTCCTCATTGAGCTCTGGAGATCCTGGCTGCACAAACGCAAAACCCACTTCTCCCCATCGTTCATCAGGAACACCGATGACCGCCACAGCAGCGACTTCCGGGTGACCGACTAATACACGCTCGATTTCAGCCGGATAGACATTTTCACCTCCGGAGATAAACATGTTCTTTATGCGATCGACGACATAGAAGTAGTGGTCGATATCTTCGCGGACAATGTCACCGGTATGAAACCATCCATCTGTGATATTCTTCTGAGTCGCCTCATCATTATGCCAATAACCCGGAGTCACCATCGGGCCTTTCAGGAGCAATTCCCCTGATGAATCCGGGGGTAGTTCCGTTCCTGCCTCATCCACTATACGTGTGTTGACATAAAAATTGGATCGACCGATACTGCCCTTCTTGGTCATGGCATCATCCTGGTGCAGTGAAAAAAGGTTGGGCCCAACCTCTGTCAGACCATATCCCTGCCGCACAGGTACACCTTGTCGATCCCATTTTTCGATCAGGGGGATCGGCATGGGTTCACCGCCGACGATGAGGTACATCAATGGACCAAAGTCGGCCTTGGTGAATCCCGGTTCATCTGCAATCATTTTCAGCATAGTCGGAACAGCCATAAAAAGAGTGGCCTGTTTATGCTCCAACAATTCAAGTACTCTTCGGGCATCAAATTTTTTCATCAGGCAGGTATAAGCGCCATGATGAAGGAAGGGCGTGAGCAATACATTCCATCCGCCCGTATGGAAGGGTGGCATGCAATTGATCGTACGGCTTTCAGTATTCAAGATGAGGCTGATCGCCGTGTTGAAACTGTTCCACACCAGCATTTTCCACGAATAGATCGCTCCTTTGGGAAACCCGGTTGTGCCACTGGTATACAGGATGAAAATGGGGTCATCTTCATCGATTTGAACCGCAGGGAAGGGCTCCCCAGGGGTGTCTTTATGTGCTTCGATGAGTCGCTGGGGAGCGGATAATGGAAAAATCTGACGACCGTGATCCTGAGGCAGCCTTTCCAGAAGGTGTCGAAACTGGTCCTCAACGATGATCAGCTTGGGATCTGCATTTTGGATCAGGTATGCGATTTCTGGTCCGGCAAGGCGATAGTTCAGAGGGGCCAGGATGATTCCTGTCTTTTGAGCAGCAGCAAAAAAAGCGACATACTCCAGGCAGTTTTCTGCCAGAATGACGATCCGATCCCCTTGAGTGAGACCATGGTCCATCACCAGATGAGCGGAGAGAGCATTCCCAGCCCGGTCCAGTTGAGCATACGTGAGAGTACGGCCACTTTCTGCTTCTTCGACAGCAATGTGGTCTGGGCGGTATAATGCCCATCTTGCGATCCAATCCGGTTGATAGATCTTGGCCATAAGGGGGGAATATCTCACTTAAGGTAAACCCTTTGCCATCTGAAAGATGACATTCTTTACGGCAATGAAGGTATGACTGAAGGTGGGATTTTGTCAATGACAACTATCAGCAGTCTGATTGACAAGGATTTAAAAATGTAAAATAGAGCATTGACCCAGTTTATTTGACCAACGGGCGGATGATCTCATTCACCAAATGGTGTTGTTCCCAATGAACAAAATGACCACCATTGGGAATGAGGCTGAGGTGTGCCCCTGGGATTCGCCGTGTGCCCTCCCAGGCAACGTGTTCCAGGGTGAGTGATGGGTGTAGAATGGGATTGGGAATGAGCGTGTCCTGCAATCCGAAAATCACCTGCGTAGGTGTATGGATGTCTGAAAGTAGATCCCAGATTGGTTCATCCAACATCGCCTGTGTACACTTGGGGATCATACGGCAATAGAAGTCATAGGCCTTCCGGTGAGCCTTCAATTTGAGCCTGTCCTCTACCATGAATTGGGCATTCTCTGGAAATTGAACAAAATTGACCTCGAAATTTCGGAGGATCTGACTGTCGGTCAGATTGCGGATCAGTGAAGGTCGATTGATGGTTTTGAACCATCCTTTTTCAAATGAGCTGAATTGTTCAAAGCCGGCAGGCGAGATGAGAATCAGCCGTTCGAGAGGATGGAGCTGGAGATATTCAAACCACACGGCGATCTGAGCACCCATAGAATGCCCGGCCAGGATAACAGGTCCTTCGATCTTCAAGTCCTGGATCAGATCCTGGACAACCTCGGCAAACCACTGCAGGGTAACAGGAAAATTGCCAAGAGTAGATCGCCCATAATTGGGAAAATCTAAAGTGATACATCGGGCATGCTCTTTTAGCCCATCAATGGTACGACTCCAGGCTGGACTATAACTGCCCAGGCCGTGCAACATGATCACCGTTTTCGGCCCAGTACCCACATCCATATAGGCGAGGTCGATGTCGGGTCGAATTTTCCGAAACCGGACCGGCCAGGGGTAGGGTTGATAAGGTGGATGTGTAGACATGGGGCCCAAAGGTAGGATTTGGGAGGAGGAGTTTGGAGGTTATGCGGTTATGAGTTAATTGGCTTTCAAATTATGGTTGGGGTGGATCGTGTAGTGAAGGTTAATAATCAAGAATCGGAGCCTAGGTCGGCTGTCCTCGGAAGGGTGGTTGTTCGCGGCCGTTGTGATGATCTCTTCTTCTGGCGGCTCTCTGCCCCCTGTCCAAATAACTGAAGGTTCCCTCAAGCTGTTCAGCGTTTAATACGTGGTCTCTTTGGAAATTTTGATCTCAGTAGTTCCCTTATCCGGTCAAGGAGCTGCGCTTCTTTTTTCGCAATGTGCCGCGCCGGGCTCTTATTCTCGCCGGGCATACCGTCTCTCGTTTAACGTCTGCAGCATAGTTACATCAGGACCCGGACGTTTACAGTCCGGATCCAGACATCCCGCTAATGGCGGGATCGTCTGGGCCCGGCCGCCGTAGTTCATCGGGGAGCTTTAGTTTTAGGAGAAGCTGTATCATTCATTGCATCGGCTCATAGGGCCTTTTTCCTTTCTGTCTGTCCTGGGCTACGGGTCTCTGTGTGTTTGGGATGCCCTGGTTTGGCGCGTCGTACGGGTGCCGTTTTTCCTTCCTTGATTTCTCTTTTCTTTATTTTTGCTATTTGAACATTGAACTGGAAGGGAGGCAGCCCTTCCTTCGAACGTTGAACAGTCAATGGTTTACCAACTCATTCCTGGACCAAAGGCGTGATTGGTTCAGGTTTCCGCCAGGTCATGGCATGAACGATCAGGCCACTTAACACTGCAGCAAATATGGCCAGGGTGGCAGCCACTGCGGGATTCCGAATGGGGCCGGAGGTATAAGGTGTCAGTTGTCCATAATACACTGAAAAATGCGTGACGAGTGCAACCACTGAGGCGATGATCGGGGCTGCCCGGTGTACATTCTTGATGAAAATGCCAAACAGAACCGGTATGAAGGCGGCAGAAAAATAGGCATACACGCCATTCTGGGCAAAAATGCCCACACTGAGATTGGGATGCAGGAGCTGTTCTCTTGAAAACCAGAAGGAAACAAGAGCCAATGCTGCGATCACCAGACGATTGATCCAGACCAGACGGGTTGCCTTGGGGGAATCCTCCCGGATGCCTGTGATTGGCTGGATGATATCTGCGGTGATGGTTGTGGAGAGTGACTGGATCAGATTCTCCAAAGTGGACAACCCGGCAGAGAGGAGCCCGAGGATGACCACAAGCCCGATCCATACTGGAAATTCAGAGACAACATAAGCAGGAATAATGCCATCCATTTTTAAGGCCTGTCCCTCGACGGTTAGATCCGGGAAAGAGAGTCGAGCATACAAACCGGCTATGACCACACTGAAGAACAGGATCTGCACGAGGATGGTCGTGGCCAGAAAACGATTGACCTGGCTTTCCTCCTTGAGCAGGAGTGATCGGGTGATGATATGCGGTTGACAAACAATGGCCACACCTACGACCATAGAACACAGAATAATCTCAAAGGCATCCCTGAAGAGGGGGCTTCCCGGGTTGTTCCAGGTGCTCAAGTTCGGGTCAATGGCTGCCAGTTGATCCAGGAGGGTATGCACTCCTCCCGAGAAATGTTCATATCCGGAGGTCAGGAGTAAGATGGCTACCACGATCATGATCCCAGCCTGGATAGCATTGGTATAGACCATCGAATTAGCCCCACCAAACATCATGTATCCAAAAATAAAGACAACCAGGCAGGCCAGGATCCAGATCTCATCGGCATTGAGGGCTTTGGCGAAAACCTTGGTCATCCCCACAGCGATCAACACGATGAATGTGATCAGCAAGAGAGACAGGATGGCAAAGAAAAAAGCGAATCGCTTGCTCCCGTATCGTTTGCCGATCCATTGGGCCATGGTCAGTGCCTTTACGGCCTGTCCGTGACGGCGAAAGCTTTTGTCAGGACGATCAGTGAGATATAATGCCAGGGGAAGGAAGATAGCATAGGCGATGACACCGCTGATACCATACAAGGCGATGAACCCCGGATTAATGATAAAGGTGGCCGCACTGGTCATGGAGGCCGCAAGAGACAGGCCAACCATTGTGGGACTAAAGGCCCGGCTCCCCACAGCATAATCACTAAGTGACTTTGTCTGCCGGGCCCCTCGAATGACCAGAAAGAGGATAATGGCACCATAAAGGTCAACCAGAATAGTCGTTGGCGAGGGAGGAGGGAGCCATTGCAAGAGAATCGTTTGATGCAAGATAGAGATCAAGGTCCATCTGATATAATTCCAATTGGACAGGTTACTGAATAAGTCAAGATAACAGGTGATTTCCTATATCAGGCGTTTCCTTCAAGAAACGACCAGAAGCAGGGTTTCTCTGTTCATCCATGGATTATTGAACGATCAGTTGAATTTATCAGGTTGATTCAGAATCAACTTCCTATCCGAGTTTGAGCAATTGTCAAGGCACAGGATACTTCGCTTCCCCCTTCCTATCTTGGAGCAAACCAAAAGAATCGCGTCAATATGAAAGATGGAAAGTACATCGCTCTGGTGACTGGAGCGACAGGCGGGCTAGGAACAGATATGTGTCGCACATTGGCTAAGGATGGCTTTTTTGTTGTGGCCAATTACCGGACGGACAACAAAGCAGAGGAGTGGCACGCTAAAATGAAGGAAGAAGGGTTCTTTGACTTTGCTCATGGCCAAGGCGGATCGTGTCTGATTATCATGAAGTGGAAGCCATGATGGAAAAGATCCAGGAAGAACATGGGTGATCGATGTGCTGGTGAATAATGCTGGCATCACACGTGATGGTTCCTTCCGAAAATGAGCTTCGAAAACTGGGATGCGGTGCATCAAGAGTAATCTCTGTATTCGGCATTCAATTGCACACGTACCGTCATCAATCCGATGATCGATCAGAAATACGGGCGGATCATCAACATCTCTTCTGTTAACGGTCAACGAGCACAATTTGGGCAGGCCAATTACTCTGCCGCCAAAGCAGGTATGCACGGATTCACCAAAACCGTTGCCATTGAAGTCGCCAAACTGGGGATCACGGTCAATACCATTTCACCAGGATATATCGGGACGGATATGGTCATGGCGGTTCCCCAGGAGTACCGGGACAAGATCGTTGCCAATATTCCGATGGGTCGTTTGGGCGGTACCTATGAAGTGGCCCACCTGGTCAGTTTCCTGGCCAGCAAACAGGCCGCATTTATTACCGGGGCCAATTACGAGATCAATGGAGGCCAACACGTGTATTGAGAAAAGATGAAATCACAAATCACAAATTCCAAATCACAATTAAACTCCAATGGATCTAATGACCATTATGGCATTCAAAACAATGATGGCTGTTTGTGGTCATTCGATATTGATTGTTGGATAGCATGGGTTGCTATGGTATTGCGCCGGGGCCCTGGAATTTGATTTTCCTCTCCCTCCCCCTCCTCCCCTCAACGGTCCTGAATGGAGATTTGTTATTTCTAGCGTAGTTATTTCTTCACTGCGAGAAGTGCTTTCAGATTTTCTTTCGCTTGGCCAAAATCCGGATCCAATTTCAGTGCCTGCCGATAATAGGCTTCCGCAGCATTGAGGTCACCACTGATGGCATGGAGATATCCCAGATTGGTCAGGGCAAGAGGCCGCGTTGCATCTTCTTTTAGTACCCACAGAAAGTCTTGGCGTTTGCAAGCTGTATTTGTCCGAGAAGACCCAGAGCAAGTCCGAATTTTTCTCTGAATTCCAGGTTGTATGGTTCCTGGCTGACAGCTCGTTTCAGAAAAGCTGCGGCACGTTGGGGGCGACGCATGTTCAGACAGCCTTCACCGATACGATAGGCGGTCCAGCCATTCAGTCCGGAGGTATCTCGACTATCGGCCAAACTACTTAATGCACTGTACCGACGACGTGCAAAGTGTAAATGAACGCCAACACTTGTACTTCGATCAAAGTCCTGGGATCCATCCCGATTCAACCATGCTTCCGCTGAATCAAGCATGATCGGATCAGACACAAATTTGTCATAAAGTGCCAGATACCCTTCGGCCATTTCAAGAGGTGTCCCCGTGGTTTTGGTGAGTAGTTCCAAACCGAGAAAGCGACCTTTCTTGTTGTTTTCCGAGTCTTTTTTGGTGTAATCCCTGCGAATAAAGTGGTCTGTAATTCGGACATGGGGAATGTCAATACTGCCCGAAGGCGGCATATGACAGGCCGCACAATCATCCCCTTTCGCTTTTCTTTCCGAGGCGGAAGCAGTACACGATATCTTGCCATTTGGCGTATGGCAACTGAGACAAGGTTGGTTGTATTTTGAACGCCCCGTTTCCTTGCCACTGAAAAATGTGGATGATGACAGGTGATACACGTTAATGTTTCGCTTTTCTGATAACATGCACTCAGACGTAAACGATCCGCCTGGGAAGCCATAATAAAGCGTTCATCAGAATCCGAATATCGAGGTAGAAAAACATTCATGACCTCACTTAAAGGCATTCCGGGTTTGAAATCATAAAACGTTTTACCCGGCTGGAGAACAGCGATCCCCTGGAGATGACATCGCTGACATAAATCAGTGACCCGATCTCTGGACAGACGTCGTGGATTGACGATGGTTAGATCGGCCATCCGGGATGTATCAATGATCTCCCCTGCCAGCTTGGATTTAACATGTAGCGCGCCGGGTCCATGACACCGCTCACACTCTATGCCTTCCGGCATAGTGAAGAATTTGTTTTCCGAACCTGCCACATGTTGAGGATAGTGATTGTGGCAGGTCACACATTCTGTATTGAGAATACGACTGAAACGGCTGTTCGTGCCATTCTCAAAACCGGGTGCCAGATCCCATCGCTTTTCCTGGGTATAAAATGTAATAGGCACCTGGTAGATATATCCGTTTCGACTGGTGATATGTGAATTGGTATGATGGCCCGACCCGACGATATAATCGATCCTCTCCACCCGATTGTGAACCGTATCCATCCCCTCGAGTCGAAACTCCCGGACATACAGAATGGTATCCACAAAAAAAGGAGTGTAATAGAAGTTGCTGGCACTGTCATAGACCAGAGCATGGGAGCCAAAGGTGGCATCACTCCGATCAGGTGTGGCCCTTCCCCAGGACCGACCCATGCCAGTGCGGATGTAGGAGTCATATACATTGGCATGGCAAGATCGGCAGGTCTGCATGCCCACATAATCCACTGAATCATCCAGGTTCAAAAAGACCAGGTCTTGTTCAGTACTCGGGGTGCAACGACCCAGCAACAGGATGATGCCAGCCAAGCCAAGGGAGATGAGGATGATCCAGGAGGATGAACGCATAGGGTGAAGATAAGAGGAGATGCGGAGACAAAGCGACTGAGCGACTGAGAGACGAAGCGACTGAGAGTTATGATCTAGATGTGTATTTATAGGCAAAGACTGATTCAACTTCTAGTTCTCATTATCGGGAGATAATTCTTCCCGATCTTTGCCCCATGAACGACCAGGAGCAATTTGCCAACCGCCTGCAGAAGATGGCCAAACACACGGGGAAGTGGGCTCGTCGCCAGGGCATCACCTGCTATCGGGTCTATGATGCGGATCTGATCTCTCACCCACTGGTCATTGACCGGTATGGTGATTGGATTCATCTGGCCGAGTACAAGCGGGATGTGGACATGGATGAACGGGAGTACCGTACCTGGCGGTTTATCATTCGGCAAACCATCAGTGATGTTATGGAGGTGCCCAATGAACGAATCATATTCAAGGAACGGTCTCCTCAAAAGGGGGACAGTCAGTATGAAAAACGGGCAGCGAAGGGCAAAGAGATCAAGGTGGATGAAAGCGGGTTGACGTTTCTGGTCAACTTCGAGGACTACCTGGATACAGGATTGTTTCTCGACCATCGTCAAACGCGTGCTCTGGTCCGTGATCTCGCCCCTGGAAAGCGTTTTCTCAACCTCTTTGCCTACACGGGCAGCTTTACGGTGTATGCTGCAGCCGGAGGTGCCCGGTCATCCCTCACCCTGGATCTCTCCAATACCTATCTGGAATGGGCCCAACGCAATCTGGATGTGAATGGATTGTCTGCTCCGGAACATGTCATTGAGCGGGCAGATGTCCTGGAGTGGTTGCGGGTCAAGCCCCAGGATCAATGGGATCTTATCGTCATGGACCCACCCACCTTTTCCAATTCAAAGATGATGCGGGCTGTGCTGGATATTCAGCGTGACCATGTCGGTCTGATCGAAGCAGGAGTAATGCGCCTGGCCAGAGGAGGCACCCTGATCTTCAGCACCAATCTTCGGAAATTCAAGCTGGAGGAAGATCGACTTCCTGAGGGTATTCAAGTCAAGAACATTACGAGTCAAACCATTCCACCGGACTACCGGAATAAGAAGATCCATCAGTGCTGGATGATCCGGAAGGAAGGGTAATTTGACTGAAACGCAAAGAAGCGAAGACGCGAAATGAAAGGCTCTTCAGAGGCGTTTATTCGGTTATTCGTTGATGGGTTTATAAGGACAGATCTCAGGAACACTCTCATCGACTTCTCCCCTCCAAACTCCTCGACTATTGACTCCTCCGCTTCCCTGTATCCTCAATCCGCAGATTGAACGACTCAATACCGGGGAGGCTATCCTGCCGCATGAACTGCTCCATCAGAATGGCGTACTTGCCCGGTTGATTGAAAAAGGCATTCTGCTGGATGGGGATGGTCAGTTCACAATCCGAGCTGCCACAATCCCCTAGCCATTGTCCTACCTGGGTCTGCAATTCCAGACTGACTTTTTCGGTTAACACCTCTCCCTGAGGGAAGAGGGTATGAAACTGGACATAGCAGTTCTGGTACCGAAAGTCCGTTCCGTGTTCGATGGTCAATAACAGGTCGTAGATGGCATTGGTGTCGGCCACCTCAAAATCCCAGCGAAGGGTATCGGCATAGGCCCAGCCACTTTCAGGGATGTCGGATTCCCGGTCAACCAGAGTGGGTTTGACACAAGCAGTAATAAGTAAAGTGTTGAGTAAAATGATCCAAATGCGCATGATGTAAAAGTACTTCAGTTTCAATGAAGGAATAGAGCTCCTTTAGCATGGCACCAAGCTTGAAAGTGATCGTTTCAAGAGATGATGGAAATTGGCTTCCTTCAAAAAATGCGATAGCTGATCAACTGAAAAAGTCCCGCATCCGATCAAAGAACGTACGTTCCCCTTTTTCCGGACTGGGTTGGAAATTGGGCATATCCCGAACCTGCTCCATCAGCTTCTTTTCCTCATCGCTGAGCTTTTTCGGGGTCCAGACGTTGACATGGACCAACTGGTCTCCTTTGCCATAAGCCTGCACCTGGGGTAGCCCTTTATCTTTCAACCGGAAGATCTTGCCACTTTGGGTGCCGGACGGAATCTTGATCTTCACCAGCCCATCGATGGTGGGGACTTCCACAGAAGTGCCCAGGGCAGCATCTGCGATGCTGATATACAGATCATAGATGATATTTGATCCTTCCCGGTGCAGGACTTCATGGGGATGTTCTTCGATGGTGATCAGCAGGTCCCCATTGGGTCCACCTTTTGCACCGGCATTTCCCTTGCCACGCATGGAGAGCTGCATGCCATCCTCTACGCCAGCCGGGATATCGATTTCGATGGTCTCTTCACCCATCTGTCGTCCTTCACCCTTACAAGTACCACATTTGGCTGTGACGGTCTGGCCGGAGCCTTGACAGGTCGGACAGGCAGCAGTGGTTTGCATGGTTCCCAAAAATGTCTGCTTTACCTGCCGAACGACACCTGCTCCCCGGCAAGTGGAACAAGTGGCGACGGAATTGCTATCCTTGGCACCACTGCCCGAGCAAGTTGCACAAGACACCTGTTTACGAACCTTGATCTTTTTGGATACCCCATGAGCGATCTCCTCCAGACTGAGCGTTAGTTTAACTCGCAGGTTGCTCCCTTTCTGGCCGCGGCCCCGGGTTTGCCCACGGCCGCCACCGCCACCAAAAAAGGCATCGAATGGGCTGCCGCCTTCACCAAAGACATCCCCGAACTGGGCAAAGATGTCCTCCATGGTCATACCACCACCGAAGCCATGTCCGCCACCACCCTGCATACCATCTAAACCGGCATGACCAAAGCGATCATATCGTGCCCGTTTGTCCGCATCGTTGAGGACCTCATAGGCTTCAGCGGCTTCTTTGAATTTGGCTTCTGCTTCTGCATTACCCGGATTACGGTCGGGGTGAAACTGCATGGCCACCTTTCGGTATGCCTTCTTCAGAGTTGCCTCATCCGCGTCCTTGGGAACGCCCAGTATTTCGTAAAAATCTCGTTTTGCCATGTAGTTTCTTGGTGGGGTTCTGGAAGGGATTTAGGATCCGACGACGACTTTGGCGTAGCGGATGATCTTGTCATTCAATCGATACCCCTTTTCAATGGTGTCGATCACTTTCCCCTTCAGATCCGGAGTCGGTGATGGTATTTCTGTGATCGCTTCATGCAGTTCCGGATCAAAGTCTTCGCCTTTAGGATCCATGTCTTCCAGTCCTTTCTGCTTGAGGATGCCGTAGAGCTTGGAGTGTACCAGGAGCAGCCCTTCCAGAACGGGATCATCAGATTTATTCCGGGATTCAGCATTTTTTTGTGCTCTGTCAAAATCGTCCAGAACAGGCAGGATGGCTGTCATCATGTCCTGAGAAGCGGATTTCATCAGATCCAGACGTTCTCGGATCGTCCGCTTTTTATAGTTGTCAAACTCCGCAAAGAGACGCAGGTACTTGTCCTTGAGGTCTTCTGACTCAGCTCCAGTTCCGCCTTCGGAGGCCTCTGTTTCCTGGCCTTGAGGTTCTTCAGAGCCTGGATTGTTTTCTGCTGTAGACATGTCCTGATCTTGATCCATAGTCTCTTCTGTGCTATGATCGTTATTCTTGGTCATATTCACTCTTTTGCCAAACCGGTACAATTATTCTGCCAGCGGATATTTTCCGTCACTTTGTCAGTTGGTCACCAACTGCTCCGTCAGGACTTCATTTAGTTTTTCCTCCGCAAGGTTAACTCCGATGATCATACCCTCGGGATTGATCAGGTAGGTGGTCGGTATCTCCTTCACCCCATAGAGTCGCGCTATCTCTCCCTTGAACAGGTCTGTATCAGTCACATGATATGGCCACACCAAGCCGTCTTGCTGGATCGCTTTTTCCCATCGCTGGCGATCGGTCTCAACGCCTACCGAAACGATGTGAAAGCCGGGATGTTGACCGGATCTTTCCCGACTGAATGCCTTGTGGATGCGCACCAGTCCAGGATTGGCTTTACGACAAGGACCACACCAGCTTCCCCAGAAATCGAGGAGGATATAGTCACCCTTCAGATCAGTCAGGGAGAAAGTTGTCCCATCACGAAGAGACGATGAAAAGGGTGGCGCAACCTCCCCCTGAACAAATCGGGGTTTGAGATAAAGGTATTTGCCAAAGATGGCCAGGAGGAGGCCAGCTGCCAGAATCCAAAAGCCATATTTTTTCAGAAATGTCATCATGCTAAGCATAAAGGTCAATATTTTTTTTGCTGGCGCTGAAAAGCACCCGCACTATAAGCGTGAAAATTGAGCTTTTGTTTGGGCGAAGAGGGAAAACGAGTATCTTTGCACCGATTTTCTGAAAACCTTATCACAGACCAGAATAAAGCCCGGTATGGCAAACGTAGGAACCATTAAACAGATCATTGGCCCAGTAGTGGACGTCATGTTCTCCGGTGAGAACAACAAGCTCCCCGAAATTCTCAACGCCATGACGGTCGTACGTCCCGATGGTGAGACACTTATCCTGGAGTGCCAGCAGCATTTGGGAGAAGATAGTGTTCGTGCTGTTGCCATGGATGCGACCGATGGTTTGACACGTGGTATGGAGGTGACCGACAACGGTCAGCCCATCATGATGCCGACGGGTAAAGCCATTCGTGGTCGCCTTTTCAATGTAGTCGGAGATCCGATCGACGGTTTGGCGGCAGTGGACAAAAAGACCAATGCTTACGCCATTCACCGGGATCCACCGATCTATGAGGAGCTGTCCACGGAGACAGAAGTACTCTTTACCGGGATTAAAGTCATCGACCTGATCGAACCTTACCAGAAGGGAGGAAAGATCGGACTCTTCGGTGGTGCGGGTGTAGGAAAAACAGTGTTGATCCAGGAGTTGATCAACAACATCGCTAAAGGTTACGATGGTATCTCCGTATTCGCCGGTGTGGGTGAGCGGACACGTGAAGGAAATGACCTCCTCCGGGAGATGTTGGAAGCCGGTATCATCAAGTACGGTGAAAACTTCATGCATTCCATGGAAGAAGGTGGTTGGGACCTGAGTAAGGTCAGTGCCACCGATCTGGAAGATTCCAAAGCGACCTTCGTGTTCGGACAGATGAACGAACCTCCCGGTGCGCGTGCCCGGGTAGCCCTCTCCGGACTGACCATTGCCGAATACTATCGTGACGGTGACTTGAGCGACCCACAAGGTGGCCGGGACATCCTCTTCTTTATTGACAATATTTTCCGTTTCACCCAGGCCGGATCAGAAGTATCTGCTCTGTTGGGACGGATGCCTTCTGCTGTAGGTTACCAGCCAACGCTGGCTACGGAGATGGGACTGATGCAGGAGCGGATCACCTCCACCAAGCGTGGTTCTATTACTTCCGTACAGGCCGTTTATGTGCCAGCGGATGACTTGACTGACCCCGCTCCAGCGACCACCTTTGCTCACCTGGATGCGACCACGGTACTCAACCGAAAAATTGCCTCCCTGGGTATCTACCCGGCTGTGGATCCTTTGGATTCTACATCCCGGATCATGGACCCGAATATTATCGGAGCGGAGCATTACAATACCGCTCAGGCCGTACGGAACATCCTCCAGCGATACAACGAGTTGCAGGATATCATTGCCATCCTCGGAATGGAAGAATTGTCTGAGGAAGATAAGCTGGTCGTACACCGCGCACGTCGGGTCCAGCGTTTCCTCTCACAGCCTTTCCACGTAGCGGAAGCGTTCACTGGACTGAAAGGCGTTCTTGTTCCGATCGAGGAGACCATCCGTGGTTTCAATATGATCATGAACGGTGAAGTGGATCAGTATCCAGAAGGAGCGTTCAACCTGGTTGGCTCCATCGATGATGCGATCGCCAAAGGGAAGAAAATCATGGCTGAAGCACAGAACTAATATGAATATCCAGATCCTCACTCCCAGCGGCAAGGTCTTTGAAGGCAAAGGAACTTCTGTCCGTGTGCCTGGCACCGGTGGACAGTTCGAAGTCCTCGAGAATCACGCGGCCATCGTCTCTAGCCTGGACCCCGGAAATATCCGGATCATCCTGGCGGATGGAAGTATCAAGAATGTGGAGATCCAGAGCGGGTTCATCGAGGTCCTCAAAAATGAGGTGGCCCTTTTGGTCACCATGCAGGAAGCAGCTGCCTGATGCTCGTTTGATCAGATATCAAAAAAGCCCGGTACACCCTGTATCGGGCTTTTTTTTGTCTGGAGTTGCCGATATTTGACTGACCTATTACCATGAAAAGAACCTCCTCTTCCTCATGCTGCTTCTGGCAGCCATTTGGGGTCATGCCCAAACCGATCTGGATACCATTCAAGTATCTGCATCTCGACAATCCACTCCGCTTCGATTGGCCCTGAAAAGCCTGCACCTGGTATCTCATCAGGATTTGCAGCATTCAGCCTCTCAGACAATAGGAGAAGCGCTTGAACAAGTGACCTCCCTGGACCTGCGACATCGGGGCCCACTGGATATCCAGGTAGATCCCGGTATCCGTGGTGGCACATTTGATCAGACCCTCATCCTGATCAATGGCATGAAGATGACAGACCCCCAGACGGGTCATCACCAGATGAATTTGCCAGTCGCTTTGGGCAGCCTCTCGCATGTCGAAGTTCTCGAAACAGGTGGCTCCCGTATTTATGGCCCTAATGCCTTTGCCGGGGCCATTCACTTGCATACAGCTACTTCCGGACCGAACCGAATCAAAGGCAGCTTGTCTGGGGGATCATACGGCCTGGCCAGAGCTTCCTTGATGGGTCAGTTGAATACCGGATCCTGGTTTTCGCTCTTAGCCCTGGATGCCGCAAAAAGCGATGGCTACAGAACCAATACGGATTTTCAATCGGGAAATGCATGGTTGCAAACAGGATACCACAAAGGAAATCATCAACTGTTGTTTCAGGGAGGGATGAACACCAAGGGGTTTGGTGCTCAGGATTTTTATTCCAGCCGCTACCCCACCCAATATGAAGCTACACGGACAGCCTTTGCATCCATCCGTTTTCAAGGGGGAGAGCACTGGAAGTATTTTGTCCAGGCTAATGCCAGACAACATCATGATCGGTTTGAACTCTTCCGGGAGGAGGATCGATATTACACCTATGCTGACGGAGTATTCGTCACTGAAAACAAGGATACAGCAGTCTTTGTCCCGGGAGTACAGGCGGACTGGAACTACTATCGCGGCCACAATTACCATCGTACCCGGGTATTCGGTGGGGAGGTGGGACTGGCCCATTCCTGGGGTCGTTCGGGAACAACAGCGATCGGATTGGAATGGCGCCAGGAGGAGATCCTGTCTAACGCCCTGGGGACAGCCTTGCCAGAACCGATAGCTGTAGCTGGTGAGGACAGGGGCCAATACTTGCGCGGGGATGAACGAACGAACCTGAGCGGCTTTGTCGAACACGGGGTCCACAGGGGTCCATGGCATCTGAATGGCGGGATGCTGATCAATCAGAACACCGCTTTTGGACTCGACTTTTTACCAGGTCTGGATGTGGGTTATGCCTTCCTTCCTGGTTGGATGGGGTATGCCTCTATAGATCGATCGTTCCGATTTCCAACCTTCACAGATCTCTATTACAACCTGGGAGGTGCCCGGGGAAGTACAGATCTTCAACCGGAATACAGCCTCAACCTGGAAATGGGCGTAAGAGGGATTCGGGGCCAGCACCAATCAGTGGTTTCGGTATTTCGCCGGGATGGTCGTGAATTAATCGACTGGGTCCAATGGTCACCCGATAGTCTTCAGGCAGAAAACCTAACCCGGGTGATCATGCAGGGCATTTCCGCACAGTGGACTTGGATGCCATCGATCGCCTGGCTGGACAAAGTACGAGTGGGCTATACAGGTTTGTGGGCGCAATCGGATGACTTGGGTGTACCCTCCCTTTATGTCCTTGATCAACTGCGACATAAATTGATCGTCTCGGCCCGACACTATTGGGGACGAATTGGCTTCCAATGGCAATTCAACCTGCAGGACAGAGCAGGGTCCTATATCGATTTCCCAACTGGCGAAAGTCGGAATTATGAAACAGTCCTGCTCCTGGATGCACGTCTGGACTACAAAAGAGAATGGTGGTCCGTTTTTCTAACGGCAAGCAATCTGCTGGACCATGAATACGTGGATCGAGGGTATGTCATTCAACCGGGCATGTGGATCACAGGCGGAGTGGAGGTTGACCTGGTTCGCCAATAACCCTGACTCTTTACCGACGGATGGCATAGATCAGTTCATCCAGGATCTCCCCGTTTTTGAGGATGGTCCCCTGAAGTCGTGCCTCAAAGATAAAGCCGGCCTTTTCCAGAGCCCGTTGAGAACCGAAATTCGTGTGGAAGGGTCGTGCATAGATTCGATGGATATCCAGTTGGCCAAATCCATAGGACACCATTTGTTGAATGGCACGGGTCATGATTCCCTGACCCCAATATGGCTCACCCAGCCAATACCCCAATTCGGCGTTCCGTCTGTAGATATCAGATCCGGGATGCAAGCCGATCCCTCCGATCGCTTCCTGACCAGAGGTGATGGCCAATATGCGGGGAGGGTTGCCCGAATTTGCCATCTGGATAAATTGTTTTGCCTTTTCAGCCGTGTAAGGATGCGGAAATCCATCCGTCATAAACCGGGCAATCTTCTCATTTCCACCCAGGTGAATCAAATTGGGAATATCCTCTTGCTTCCAGGGACGAAGGAGATCGGAATATGACTCTAAAGACATGGAACGTGTGGATTTGATCGGTAAACTTATCGATTATTCCAGCCCTCTTCAAGAGTGTTCGAATCCGAAAGTTGAATTAATATGTAATACGACTATATATGTTTGTGGACAATGTTGCCACAATCTGAGGTTCGATTGCCTTTATTTTTGGTCATGTAACGGGTGACTTATCCCGTAAATCTAACTGGAGTTAACCAAAACTTAGGGCTATGCGAAATGCGTTTACGTTTATACAACAATCAAAAAAGAATGCTTCAAACGATGATCCGTTCGAAGGAGTGGCTATCGGTTGCCTGATTATTCTTTTTCTCCTGATCGTTGGCGTTATAGGGGCCTTTATTTTGATCATTCGCGGAAATGACCATTCTAAAGCAATGGAAGAAAAGATCCACACATTACAGGAAAAAATAAGGGAACAAAAAGTAAGCGAACCTGAACAACGGGCTGCATTAGAAGAGATATATCCATTCCCCAATCCTAACGAAAAGGTGAATCTCCTTTGATTTATTGCCCTTCCAATTGTCCCAGAAAGTCGATCGCTGTGGTATTAAAGTAGCCGGGTTGCTCCACATTGACCACATGGCCACATTGATATGCAATGGCCAGTCGCGCAGTGCGGGCATGGGCATTGACCAAATGCCGGATGGACGGCAGAAACATGTGGTCCTGATCGCCCATGATGTACAGGGTGGGGATCGGCAACTCCTTCATCCGAAACCACTTCAGTTTGGCATTGACATCTGCGGCCAGTCGAAACCACCGGATAAATTCCTTTTGCGCCAGTTTTTTGGCTTCCCGGATGAACAGGGATCGAGACTCCCGATGCTGTCGTCGCGGCATAATGATAAAAGCAAAGAACTTGTACAGCAGGAGATAAGGCACAAGCGTCTTGAACCACACACCGAAGCGCATCAGGATCTTTCCTCGAACATTCATTTTCATCACTGCTCCGGCCATGATCATGCTCCGCACCTTGTCTGGACGCAGCTCAGCGATCTCGCGAACGATAATGGTGCCCAGGGAGATCCCGACCAGATGAGCGGAAGGAATGCGCAGGTGGTCCATGACTTCCAGGACATCCTTGGCGATCTGTTCGAAGGTATACTTCGTGCTCAGTGGTTCTGGCTGATTTTTGGATTGTCCGTGACCACGCAGGTCGACCAGTAGTATGTTGAATCTGTCCTGAAAAGCACGAACCTGTTTATACCAGATAGAAGAGCTGCCTCCGGCACCATGAATAAAGGCAACCCAAGGGGCTGCCCCTCCTTTTGTATAGGTGGTGTGGTGTAGCATGTTGGTATAGGTTGGACGAAGATACACTTCTGTCCAGATCAGGTTTATTTTGATCCAGCCGTAGAACCAGGTCCTTTTGGTTCTACTTCAGGGGCTTGCCATTGGATATAGCCGACAGGTTGATTTTGCGCAACTCGAATAGCACGGTGATGTCGACGTTTGTCATAGATCATCGCACCGGTCATGATCAATCCTGTAAAGAGGATAACAAAAAGCAGAATCCCGGGTTCAAAAGCGGCGACCTGAGCATCGACAGGAATGGCATAAAACAACAGGATGGTGATCAGGCCTCTCGGTGCGATAGCCCATTGCGGGGTGATGTTTGCACCCATGAATATGCGCAACAATATCCAACGAATCAGATATATGGAAGCCAGGATCAGCAAGCTGATGACCACTACGGTGCTATCTGCCAGAGAGGCCAGACTGATCGTAATCCCGAAGATTACGAAGAAAAAAGTCCTGACAACAAAGGATGACTCCAGGGTGACAATGTGTAATCCGTGATAGATTTCTTTTGCTTTTTCTACGTGCAGGAACTTCGACAAACGCCCTTGAAAAAATATATCCCGATTGGCGATCAACAGGCCAAAGATCAGAATGATGATCAGGGAAGACAGGTGCATTTGTTTGCCCAGGGCATACAGAAGCAGGAGTACAGCGATCAAGAGAAATAATTTGACCTGAGAACGGATGTTCTGAAAGATCACAACGATGAGGTAACTCGCTAAAACGGATATCAGAATGGTGAAGAACAATGTACCAAAGAATCCACCGATGGATTCACCCCCTCCTGTTGCCTCGTAAGGCCCGACAAGAAAGTAGAAAAGCATGATTCCCAGGATATCACTGAATGTACTTTCGTAGATGTGAAATTCCTTTTTTACGGCTTGTAATCCAGTCACACTGGGGATAATAATGGCACTACTGAGAATGGATAATGGTGTGGCATAGATCCAGGCCTGTCGGGTCGTCATGCCGGGAACAAAATGCTCAAGGATCATGGCGGCTATCCAGGCAGAAATGACCAGACCCAGGGTGGCGATCAACATAGCCTTGCTGATAGGGACGAGCTTGTCTTTGCGTAATTCGAGTTCGAGAGCTGCTTCCAGGACGATCATGATCAATCCAACGATGCCCAGGATCTCGAGAACAGGAAAGAAGTCCAGGTAGCCCATGCCCATACTGTCCAGTCCAAACCTCAGGCCGATACCCAGTATGATGAGCATCAAGACAGACGGGACATTCGTCTTCCGGGAGAGTTCACTGAAGAAGAAGGACAGAATGATAATGAGGCTTGCCTCAATGATCAGGTTATACGAAGCCAGAATATCCATAGGTGTCAGTGGTTCAAGAAGTGGAAGAAGATGAATCGGTTAAGGGCCGGTCGACTTCAGATTGAATGGAGCGATAGCCTGATTCAGAAAGCAAGGTCCGGAAAGCCCCTTCGAAACGGCTGGTTAACAAATTGACTCGAAGTAAGAATTGATTCTGAGAAGTATTGGTAATCCGAATTTGAGGTGGGTGATTCCAGTCTGTATACGGACAGAGTGCCAGGAGATCACTGAGTGTTTGGCCAGGGTCTTTTCCAGTGATCTTTTCTTCGGCTTCCAGCCGGCATTCCAGGAAGGTGTCTTCGCCCCCGGTTGGAAGGAGACTATAGCCTTTTCTACTTAACAGTTGATAATACAAGCTGTGGCGTCCTTGCGGGTTGATCACTTCTATGCCCAACAAACCAAAACGGTCCACTCGACCACTGATGTCACCACAACGGAGCCAGGGGTCGGGGTAGAGAACCAGTCGACTGCGGATCGCCCAGCCCAGGAAAAAGGACTGGATGGCCTGGAAGCTGCCCAGGATGATCAGCAACAGGAATATACCATTTGGAATGGGTGAGATCAAGAGGAAACGCCAGGCCAGAATCAATAGAATGATCAGGGGCATCCAACGACGCATCAGCCGCAGGATCAGAATACTTCGCGGAGGCAAAGGCAGGGCACGCAGGAATCCAGGGAAGCTTTTTTCCAGAAAGCGTACCAGGAGCCAAAGTCCGACCAATCCCGCCAATAGCAGGATCCAGGATGTCCAGTTGGGGCTAATGCTTTCCATATGCGGTCAGAGTGGATTCGGAATAGATAGGTTCTGCAGAATAGAGCTCCAGTTGCTTGATCAATTCATACGCTACGATCGGGTGGATCTCCAACCAGCCTTCCGGACTGCGCTTCAGCACGCCGAGACTGAGCCATCGACGGACAATAGGGGAGAATTCTATATCAAAGTTTGGTCCGAATAGCTTTCTCAACCGGTATTCATTCACATGACGGTACAGAAGTAACACCCGGAATAGCGGGAAACTTCTGGCATCCATAACCAGTGGAAGTCGATACGTAGATGCTTCTGCCATACGCACTTCCTGGTCACTGTGCACCCGGATTCTGGAAGCCCAGGAATACAAAGCAATACCAATATTTCCTTGAGTGAATCGGTGTAATTGCCGGATTTCACGGACAAATTGTTCTGTTTCCACCTGCTGACCATTTTCATCGACCAGGCTTTTATGCGTAGCCCCGTGGCGGATCAAAATGGCGTTTTGCAAGTGTTCCGGATCCAGTTGATCCAGATGGATAATGGCCTGACAACTGCGGGCCAGTCCATGTGTTCGATCCAGATGGGGCAACAGGATGCGATTGGTGGATACAACAAAGAAAAGTTTGGGTGAATGAGTATCCATGAACCGGACCAGGTGGCGCACGTTCCGATTCAGGGTGGCACCTGCTTCTGACCAGTTCTCCAGATCATCGATCCAGACCATCGCCCGACTCTGTAGCGCATATTTACCGATAAACTCCAGGGCCGGCTCCAGGTCGTATTCTGGTGTGAATGTTCGTCCACCAAGGCTGATTGGCTGGCCGGGCTGGAGACGTATTGTGGCAGACGGAAAGTGATTGCGGGAGAAAGACTCGACAAACATGGTTTTGCCACTGAATCGTCCTCCGGTCAATAAGACCGTTCCACGGTACCCTTCCCGCCACTCCGCCAGGCAATGTCGAATACGTTTCAGTTCAGACTGCCGACTGACCAGCAAAGCATCACCGACAAATCCACCGGTCAGGAACAGACTTGTATACATTTCCGCAGTGGGGTCAGGTGTATGGCTTTTGATGTACCGTAAAAGGCGTTCACCCACACTGAGTGACTCCTCCCGGAGGGCCTGTCGTTGCCAGGTCAGCAAAACATTCCAGATCTTTCGAAACCGACTGGACACCATAGAACTCAGCGCGCTGGACTGATCCGTCATCCGTTGAAGTGACGATTCCAACGGCATGGCCAGAAAGCTTCTGTCTGCATGCTGCATGTCCCGCACATTGGTCGACGTTTCCAGACGACTCATCACTTCCTTGCGCAGCAGGATCATCGAATCACGCGCTGGAGGGATGCTGTCCCTCCGATCTTTCAGTGAATGGGAAAGCTCCTGTCGCTGTTGTGGGGTGTGCAGGTTTCCGGCACCTTCCAGCGTTGCAGCTAGGCGATTTTTCAGGTTAGTCAGGACGATCGCAATCCCACTATGGTGTTCATCGCGAGTTTCGATGATCTCATAGATCAACGGCATGAGTTCAGCTTCCAACCAGGTTCTGAAGCTTCTGCGAATGCGTATTTCCCGGGTCTGGATAGATCCTCCCTGGAGGTCCATGGGGATCAACAGGTCGTCTGGAAGTTGGGTCAGAAATTTGTCTAGAATGGCCAAAAATGGATTGGTCACGATGGCCCCTCTTGAAAAAGTATCCACTGAATCTATCCGGGTTAACACCTTCTGAATAGATGTCTTGGTTACCTTTTCCGGGATGGCTGTCAGATCTTCCTGGATCTGATCCAGATGAGAACCGAGCAGTGCCAGGTCCTGGATGGTCAGATCAAGTGTCTGATCAATGGACTTGGCCAATCGGGCGATTTGCTCAGCAAGTTGTCGTAGAAGGTTGTTTGCAGTAACCAGATCAGAACATTGTCCTGCAATAGCCTTCAACTGGTCCTTATACACAGGCCAGGGATTAGCCTGGAGTGACCAGGATTTCACTGCCTTGTTCAGCTGGCGAATAGAATCGGAGGGGCGTGTCGCTTTTTGATTCAGGTCCAAACCGGCTCGTTCCAGAATCTGTCGACTCCTTTCTGCAAGATTGGACAGTCCCTCTTCGTCTACTTCATTCCGATCAAATGCCAGCAGAGCCTGGTGATGCCGAAATACGATATCCCGCCAAAGCAATAAAGTGGCTTTAGCACTCAATGACCAGGAGTAGGTGATCATCATATCATCATAATCCTCCTGAGGGGTTTCCCCGTGCTGTCCAATACGTTCAAAAGCGGCACTCCCGAAGGCGATCATGCGCTCACAAAGCAAGTGAGCTCCTTCGGAAAGGGCCTGCAGGCGCTCTTTCCCCATGGGTTGTGCCCAAGCATTCTCCAGTAGATCATCGATCAACGGGATAGAAAGGCCATTGCTGGTAGAAGGGTGCTCCATAGTCGTCGGGATACCGGGCTAAGATACATTTCTTTGGATGGCATATCCATCATTCTCAAATCCTGGAGGGAGTATTGGAACAATGTAAAGCTGTACGACAAAATATCTTCTGTTCAGTCAGCTTATCGAAGAGGTATTCCGCCGGTATGCAGGACGTTCCTGGGGGGATAAACAGGAGAAGACCTCTTTATATGCAACGGCTGAGATGTAGGTGAAAACACTAACTTGATCACAAACTTGATGTCGATGCGTGTTGTGATCATTTTTGGCCTTTCCATCTTATTGTTGTGGCCTGAGAAAGGATATAGTCAATCTGCAGAAGCAGTATGGTTGACGCCTTTTGAACGTGACACCAACTGGTCAGCTACGCAAGAAGAGGCTCACTTGTATTTTGACCGACTGATGGATGCATCACCCAGGGTACAGGCTCAAATTTTTGGGCAGTCAGATGGATTTTTACCCCTGTATGAGGTGGTGATCAGTGCGGATGGAGAACTGGATCCTGCTCGGATCAAGGCATCTGGCAAATCCGTCATCCTGATCAATAATGCGATTCATCCCGGAGAATCAGAGGGCGTTGATGCTTGCCTTATGTTGGCGAGAGATCTCGCATTTCAGCCGGAGATTCAGTCCTTATTACACGATGTGGTGGTGGTGATCCTGCCCTATTATAATGTGGATGGTGGCGTGAAGAGGAGTCCGACATATCGAGCCAATCAGGATGGGCCCCGGCAGCAGGGATTTCGGGGTAACGGCAGAAATCTGGACCTCAACAGGGATTTTATCAAATGTGATTCGAGAAATGCCCTCACCTTCTCCAGGTTGTTTCACAAGTGGGATCCCGACCTTTTTGTGGATACACATACCTCCAATGGTGCAGATTATCAAGCAACAATCACGGTCATTGCGACCCAACCGGATAAGCTTCCTCCGGCGTTGTCTGATTTTCAGCAACGCATCCTGTTACCGGATCTGTACCTATCTATGGAAGTGGCGGGTTGGCCAATGACTCCTTATGTCCATACAGATGGTCCTCCAGAAACAGGTATTCATGGCTTTCTGGATTTGCCTCGGTATTCCACTGGATACACGGCGCTATTCCAGAGCCTTGGATTTATGCCGGAGACCCATATGCTAAAGCCTTTTCCTGATCGGGTTCGCAGTACCTATTGGTTTCTGAGATCAATTCTTCAACTGGCTGCCAGACACAGGGAGTCCCTGCAAAATGCGAGAAGAGTTGCACGAGAGCAGGCAAGTGAGATGTCCGTTTGGCCGATCCATTGGACGCTGGATACCAGCCGTGAAGATTCGCTGTCGTTTCGCGGGTTCCATCACGATTACAAACGAAGTGAAGTCACCGGTTTGGATCGGCTTTACTATGATCGCAATCGACCTTTTGAACAGGTTATCCCGTATTTTCCCCGGTATCGACCGGTTTTGGAGAGCTCCCGACCTATAGGCTGGATCCTGCCCCAGGCCTGGACAGAAATTATTGAGCGACTGGCCATCAACCAGGTGGTTATGTATCGCTTTGATCGCGACACGTTACTACAAACGCCTGTTTTGTATATCAGCAGTGAGCAGACGACTCGCCAGCCTTATGAAGGCCACTACCCCCACAAGGATGTCCAGGTAGCGGAACGGATGGAGGAGATACTGGTTCGAGCCGGCGACCTGTGGATTCCTGCCGATCAGCACGCCATTGCCTACCTGATGGCCACCATGGACCCTCGTGCTCCTGACAGCTGGTTTGCCTGGAACTTCCTGGATGGCATCCTCAATCAAAAGGAATATTTCTCGGCTTATGTGTTCGAGGACCTGGCTGCAGACTGGTTGCGGAAGCACCCGGAACTACAGCAGGAATTGGATCGGGCGTTGATGGAACACCCCGAATGGAATACAGATGCAGACGCTATCCTGGATTGGGTCTACAGGCACTCTCCCTATTATGAACCCACTCATCGCCGCTATCCGATACTGGCCATCCAGAAAAATATAGACTGGCCGTTGCGTCCTTATACGGGTATTGAGCCTTAGCCCTGTCGAAGCCGATTGCCAAAGTCCAGTTTGAGTACTATGGCGATCAATACACTGAAGAACAGCAGGGATGATCCACCGTAACTCAAGAACGGAAGAGGGATGCCGATCACAGGAACCAGTCCCATGGTCATCCCCACATTGATGAAGTAGTGGATAAAGAGGATTCCGGCAACACCATAGATAAAAAACCGTGAGAAATCGGTTCGTTGCCGTTCGGCGATCTGCACCAGGCGTAAGACCAGAAGCGTAAACAACAGGATTACGCCAAATGTGCCGATGAATCCTTGCTCTTCTCCGACAGCACAGAAAATGAAATCGGTGGTTTGTTCAGGGACATAGTTCAATTTGGTGATGTTGCCTTCCAGGAATCCTTTTCCCTCCAATCCGCCAGAAGCAATGGCCAGTTTGGACTGCAGGACATTGTAAAGGGCGCCACGGGGGTCGCATTTTTGAGGATTCAACCAAACATCCAACCGCTCCTGCTGATGCGGCTTCAGGACATTATTATAGAGGTAGAATGAAGAAAAGGCAAGCGTAGAGCAGATGATCATCAGAATACTGACAAACGCCAGGTACCGCCCTCGACCTTCCCGATAAACCAGAATGCCAAGAATGACCCAAAACAGTCCCAGGAGCCCGGATAATAACTCCACAAAATCTTCTCGCCAGGCGATTATAGATACGATGCCCAGCAGGGACAGTGCGATCATCCATTGATATTTCCGATCGAAACTGAGCATGATGCTGGCCAGGCCGATAAATAAAATGCAAAAAAGCATCAGCTCAATAGGAAGGACTAATGCCAGAACAAAGACAGCGGCCATCAACCCTCCGAGTATGAAATATCCGGCGGGAAAACCGGCCCTGTACAAAGGAATCAACATGGCCGAGAAGACTAATGCAGATCCGGCATCGGGCTGGAGAAGGATAAAACCGACAGGCAGGAGAATGATGAGTAGGGCGATGCCCTGAAATTTCAATTCGTCGAGGTCTGTGCGGAAATTGCTGAGGAAGGAAGACAACAGGAGCAAAGTGCCGAGCTTGGCAAATTCAGCGGGCTGAAAAGAAAATGGCCCGAATGCAAACCAGGAACGGGCACCCTTGATCTCTGACCCCAGAAAGAGGACCAGGATCAGCCCGATGATAGAGATGACATAGATGGAGGCAGCAAATGTCTTCCAGAAATCCGTGGAGATCGTCATGATAAACAGGATCGCTACCAGAGACACGCCGGAAAATAAAATCTGGCGACCCAGAGAGGATTGAAGGTTTAACAGATCAATAGCCTCTCCTCCTGTTTGACTGGATGAGTAGATCATGAACAGCCCGATGATCAACAGATTGAGATAAAGGATCAGGAGCAGCCCGTCAAATCGCTTGCGTTTGGGTTGCAGCATATCGAGGTCAATCGGTCAGATCGGAAAGCTTCACTTTGTCCCGTGTCAAATAGGCTCCAGGGTAGTGTTGCTTGAGTTTAAAGGCGATTGCTTGCGCTTTGCGCTTATCATAATAGGCCCCTACCTGCAACTTGTAGTAGGGCTCAGTGTAGGTGGAATTCAAGGCATAGCCAGGGTATCGTTGTTTGAAAACCCCTTTGGCCTGTTCCATCTGCCTCCGATCAACAGTGGCAGAAATCTGGATCTTCCAAACATCGATGAGGCGTTCCGGATTTCGATTGGATTGAACATACCGATCGATCAGAGATCGAATTGCAGGTTCTTCTTGAAACACGACCTGCTGGGCCTGAACAGTCAGGGGCAGAACTGTCAGCAGACAGAAGGAATAGCAGATCACACGTGTATAAAAGGAGGAGCCGTTCATCCATCAAAAGTAACGAGGCTGATCGGCTTTTCGGTGGTTGTGACTTGTTTTAACACCCTGATTCGCGAAGGTTAAGCCAGATATTTTCCAACAATGGGCATCCTTCTTCCCATTCCGAAGGCTTTGGTAGACACGCGCAGAACCGGGGCGGTCTGATGTCGCTTGAATTCATTGATGTTCACCATACGTAATACTCGCCAGACCAAAGTCTCTTCAAATCCCTTTTCGATGATATCCTCAGGACTTAGATGTCCCTCGATATATTGGTACAAGATCTGGTCGAGGATATCATAATCCGGGAGACTGTCACTGTCTTTCTGGTTGGGGCGCAACTCTGCGGAAGGAGGTTTCACAATGGAATTTTCTGGAATGACCTGTTCATCCTTATTGATAAAACGGGCCAGTTCAAAGACCTCAGTTTTATACACATCACCCAACACGGAGAGTCCACCACAGAGATCACCATATAGGGTGCCATAGCCAACGGCCATTTCACTTTTATTGGTGGTATTCAGCAAAATGGGGCCGAATTTATTCGAAAAGGCCATGAGGATCATCCCCCGGAGTCTGGCCTGAAGGTTTTCTTCGGTCACATCAAATGGTTTGTCTCCGAAATAGGGCTGGAGGACAGAGAGCATGGTGTCGTACCCAGGGGCGATGGGGATGATCTCGTATGGCATGCCCAATTGTTCGGCTAAAAGTCGGGCATCTTCTACTGAATGATGGGAGGAAAATGTAGAGGGCATCAGGATGCCGGTGACATTTTTGGAACCTAAGGCCC
Organism: uncultured Saprospiraceae bacterium; assembly: GCA_942490895.1. Classification (GTDB taxonomy): domain Bacteria; phylum Bacteroidota; class Bacteroidia; order Chitinophagales; family Saprospiraceae; genus JAGNXB01. The sequence goes on along the minus strand of CALNZC010000045.1, from coordinate 3,898 downwards.
GTGCCGCCAGAGCGGCAGTCACCGCCGAGTCGATCCCACCGGATAATCCCAGAATGGCTTTGGTGAAACCCAGTTTGCCAAAGTAATTTCTGATGCCCATGATCAGGGCATCATGGATGAGGGACATCTTTTCCTTGGGCTGTTCTCCTGGTCCGTGACCCGCTATGACCTCCTGAAGGTCAAAGGTTTGTATTGATTCCTCAAAATAGGGCATTTCAGCAAAGACCTGGCCTTCTGGTCCCATGACCACCGACCCACCGTCAAAGAGCAACTCCGTTTGTGCCCCGACATGGTTGACATAAAAAAGAGGCATTTTGTAACGTTCCACATTGGCCCGGATCACCTTGATCCGTTCTTCGGCCTGCTGGTAAGAAAAGGGAGAAGCGGACAGGTTGATGATCAAGTCCGGATGTTCGGGCATCATTTCATCCAAAGGGCATACGGTATAGAGTGGATTTTCATTGCCGACATTCCAGATATCTTCACAGATACTCAGAGCAATCTTTTTGCCTTTAAATTCGACGGTCTGGTAGGCATGAGCAGGTTCGAAATAACGGTACTCATCAAATACATCATAAGTCGGGAGGAGCGTTTTATGTTGAATATGTCGGATGGCTCCATCGGCAAGGAAAAATGCAGAATTATAGAGGTCCTTTCCTTCGATCACTGGATTGCGAGAAGGTGCCCCGACAATGATGGCAATATCTGTGGCCTGTTCGGCCAACTTCTGGATAGATGATTCAGCCAGATCGATAAAATCTTCAAAATCCAGAAAATCTCTGGGGGGATACCCACAGACAGCCAACTCGGGAAAGCAGATCAAATCGGCACCCTGGGACTTTGCCGTCCCGATGGCGGCGATCATTTTTTCCAGATTTCCCTGGAAATTGCCAATATGTACATTCAGTTGGGCGAGAGCGATACGCATGATGATCAAAATCTATTTGAAAGTCCGAAAATACCTGCACTGAGGCGAAAGCACATGACCTTCATCAAAGAAAGCATGAAAAAGGGGCATGCGCTAAAAATCATTTGGTCAATAGCGAGACAATCCGTACATTTGCAGCAACAAGAAGATGTAGGGAGGGAACCAATCCGGTTCCCTCTTTTTGTTTTGTCAATGAATCCGGAACAACTCATTCGCACCTGGGTGGAAACCCGTCTTCAGGAACCTGAATGGCAAACCTATTTCCTGGTGGACATTACCGTGTCAGGGGGAAAGAAGGTTGAGGTCTTTATGGATGGGGATACCGGGATCACACTGGTGGCATGTAGAGATATGAGCCGCTATCTGGAAAGCCTTCTTGATGAGGGCGGACAATTGGGAGAAGATTATACCCTTGAAGTTTCTTCACCCGGAGCAACCAGACCCTTGCGCTTTATTCGTCAATATGCTAAGCATGTTGGCCGGACGCTGGAGGTCAAACTGAGTAACGGTGATAAAATCAGCGGTGCCTTAAAAGGTGTCAATGCAGAGGATATCATGCTGACAGAAACGGTGAAAGTCAAGGGAAAGAAAAAAGAATTTCTGGAGCGGATCATACCGTTTTCTGACATTCAGGAAAGCAATGTGAAACTATCCTTTAAATAATCACAACCACAGATTATGAAACTGGTAGAATCCTTTTCGGAGTTTAAGGCCGGGAAGAATATCGATCGCCCCACAATGGTCAGGGTGTTAGAAGACGTCTTTCGGACATTGATCCGGAAGAAGTATGGATCTGACGAAAACTTTGACGTGATCGTCAATACCACCAAAGGTGACCTGGAACTCTGGAGAGTGCGGGAGATTGTCACTGATGGTGAAGTCACCGATGAACGTTCTCAGATCTCTATTTCAGAAGCGTTGGACATTGACTCAGACTATGAGGTCGGAGAAGAATGTTACGAACAACTGGAACTGGAAGACTTTGGACGTCGTGCGATCATGGCTGCTCGACAGACCCTGATCTCCCGGATCATGGAACTGGAGAAGGATGAAGTATATCGTCGCTACAGTGATCGTGTCGGTGAGATGGTGATGTGTGAAGTGAACCAGATCATGAAGCGAGATATTCTGGTGATCGATGATGCAACCAACAATGAACTTGTCCTGCCCCGGAATGAAATGATTCGTGGTGACTTCTTCCGAAAGGGCGACATGGTGAGAGCGATCATCAAAAAGGTTGAGTTGCGAAATAATAATCCAGTCATCATTCTATCCCGGACGGAAAATACCTTCCTGGAGAAATTGATGGAGCAGGAAGTGCCGGAGATCGAAGATGGTTTGATCACCGTGCGCAATATTGTGCGAATTCCTGGCGAACGCGCAAAGGTCGCTGTAGAATCCTATGATGATCGGATTGATCCGGTAGGTGCATGTGTCGGTATGAAAGGTTCCCGGATCCACGGTATTGTACGTGAGCTACGGAATGAGAATATTGATATCGTCAACTTCACGAACAATACCAATCTCTATATACAGAGGGCATTGACTCCTGCGAAGATCAGTTCGATTGAACTGGATCAGGAGAATATGCGTGCAGCGGTTTATCTGGATCCGGACCAAGTCTCCCTGGCCATTGGTCGAGGAGGTGCAAATATCAAGTTGGCTTCCAAGTTGACTGGATATGAGATTGATGTTTACCGGAACAATGTGGACTATGAAATGGAGGATGTCGATCTCGATGAATTCTCTGATGAAATAGAAGCGTGGGTAATTGATGCTTTGAAAGGCATCGGCTGTGATACTGCAAAAAGTGTCCTTGCTCTGAGCGCTGAAGAGTTGATCCGTAGAACGGACCTCGAAGAAGAAACTGTTCAGGACGTCATGAAAATCCTGGAGGAAGAATTCGATGAGGAACGCAGTTCAACAGAAGAGGCTTGATCCGCCCTGGTACCACTTCATGTGGAACGCCAAAATGGATGTACATTTGTAAGCAGTCAGAACTCCAATGAATATGGAGTTTCCGACCAAAACCAGTAAATGGAGAAGAGGCTCGTTAAAGTTGCAAAGGAATTTAATGTAGGTCTGTCCACTGTTGTGGAACATCTGCATAAGGCTGGCTTTGTTGAAGTCGAAAGCAAACCGACGGCAAAGATCACGGATGAGATGTATCAAGAACTCATGCGTGAGTTCAAGAAGTCCATGGACATCAAGGAGCAAGCTGATCAGCTGGTTTTGGGCACACGTACCCCTGCAAAGGAGGTACCTGTTCAAAAGCCAGCGCCAGTGGTCGAGGAGAAGCCCGCAGTCGTACCTCCTGCCGAAGAACCAGCTCCGACTCCGACTCCGACTCCGGCTGAACCTGTAGCACAGGAACCCCCTGCTGAAGAAGAGGCTTCCAATGACGATGTGTTCCGTGTCAAGCACGAAGCAAAACTGAAAGTCGTTGGAAAAATAGATCTGACGAAAAAGCCGAAAGCAGCTGCCAAGAAAAAGGAGGTCGAAAAACCTGCCGAACCGAAGAAGGAAGCCACCCCAGTAGAAACCCCAGATGCAAAAGCTCCAGAGGGCACACCCGCTCCACCTGAAGAAACGCAACCGGAAGTCATACAGGAAGAGAATAAGCTGATTAAGGCAGAAGCGCCCCAGCTCAAGGGTTTAAAGATCCTGGGCAAGATCGATGCTTCTAAGTTTGGTCCGAAAAAGCGTGCACCGAAAGAGGACCCGAAACCTGTGGCCTCATCAGATGCGGATGCGAAAAAACGCAAACGCAAGCGCAAGAAGATCGCGACGGGCGATAGCGGCGGTTCCGGAGGAGCTGCCAGAGGTGGATCTGGAGCACGTCGACGTGATGATCAACCCAAAGAAGTCAGTAAAAAAGAGATTGAAGAAAAGATCAAGGCGACTATGGCGCGCCTTGGCGGTGGCGGAAAGAAAAAGCGTCAGAAGATTCGTCGGGATAAGCGAGAAGTA
>CALNZC010000044.1:0-1429 GCA_942490895.1 uncultured Saprospiraceae bacterium | reverse complement strand
CCTTCCAGGGAAAATCGATCATTCGCGAGCTGGGCAAAGTATTCGGGCTGCCGAAGAGCGAAATTGACAAAATTGTGGACCATCCCTTTGAGATGCGGGAAAGAGACGAGATCACCCGTTTGATCTTTCGCTATGCAGATCGACTGCAAGACATTCCGAGGAACCTGTCCGTGCATTCCGGAGGGATCCTGATCACAGAGCAGCCGATCTATGCCTACACGGCCACAGACGTGCCACCGAAAGGCTATCCAACGACGCATTTCGACATGTACGGCGCTGAGGACATGGGGATTCACAAATACGACATCCTGAGCCAGCGCGGGCTGGGGCACATCAGGGACACCGTAGAGATGGTATCCCAGCAAAAAGGAATTGACATTGACATCACTCAAACAACCAGTTTTAAGGAGGACCCTCAGGTTAATGACCTGCTGAAGAGAGGCATGTGCATGGGGTGTTTCTACATAGAATCACCTGCCATGCGGATGCTTTTGGGAAAACTGCAATGCGACAACTACATCACACTGGTAGCTGCCAGCTCCATCATTCGTCCTGGCGTCGCCCGCTCGGGAATGATGCGCGAATACATTCACCGGCATCATCATCCGAATGATTTTGAATACATCCATCCGAAGATGGGCGAGCTGATGAAGGAGACCTACGGTGTGATGGTGTACCAGGAAGATGTGATCAAGGTGGCGCACCACTTTGCCGGTCTGGACCTGGCTGAATCAGATATCCTGCGGCGCGGCATGTCAGGCAAATTCCGGTCAAGGAAGGAATTCAAACGGGTTGAGAAGAAGTTCTTTGACAATTGCAGGGAAAAGGGCTACCCGGATAACATTACCAATGAGGTCTGGCGACAGATCGAGAGCTTTTCAGGCTATTCGTTCTCAAAAGCGCACTCCGCCAGCTATGCTGTAGAGAGTTACCAGAGTTTGTACCTGAAGGCCTATCACCCGCTGGAGTTTATGGTGGGGGTGATCAACAATTTTGGTGGATTTTACCAGACGGAGTTCTACTTTCATGAAGCCCGAATGTTGGGAGCCAATATCGAGGCGCCCTGTGTAAATACCAGCAACTACCTGACAAGGATCATCGGAGAGGATATTTATATGGGTTTTGTGCACCTCAAAAGCCTGGAGCAAAAGATCGCCAAAGGCATTCCTGCTGAACGAGCGCAGCATGGAGATTTCCACAGCTTGGAAGACTTGATACATCGAATACCGCTCGGCCTCATCGCAAAATGATAAACGATCACATACAGAAACAGAACGAGCTGTTTTTCATAGTTTTACAGTAGGGTTAATCCCGATTCAAGCGAAACACTTGTCCCCCAAATTTGGGTGAAAATAATTTTACTACAATAGACTCATTCGATTCATTACTCCCTGAATTTCACTGTTTTGCTTGTCATCGGCCCGTAGGG
>CALNZC010000043.1:0-10841 GCA_942490895.1 uncultured Saprospiraceae bacterium | reverse complement strand
GACAATGGAGCAAGAATGGCTTCTCGTAACTCAGATTGCGTGTTTGTCAGCTTTTCCTGTAAACGCGCTTGTTCATTCAAATCATTCGTCTGTTCTTTCAGTTGCCGCAGTTCCTGAATCCTAGTCCGAATATCATCAACCTCCCTCCGGTTAGGGAATAGATAATCATTCTGGATCACCTCCGGCAAACGCGGCTGACCAAAGCGAACAAACTTCATTCGAGGGTCTATATCTCCCTCCATAGCGCGAGCCGCCCTCAAGGCAAACTGATCAACAGCCACGTTTGATACAGCCAGGCAGAGTACTCGTTTCCCAATCCGGACCAATTCCGTGGTCAGTCGACCCAACACTTCTGTTTTCCCGGTACCCGGAGGTCCCCATATCAGGGAGAGGTCTTTTGTACGAACTGCCTCAAGTGCCTGTTGTTGATGTGCATTGAGATTCGGATGTTCTGAAAACAGATCAGGATAGGAAAACCGATCGACGAATTGGCGCTGGATAATGGAAGCGGGTAACGCAGAACTCTCAAAGAGATCCGGAGCAGTCACTCGTTGCCGGATCGTATCCAGTAATTTGTGGACAAGGGGCTCCAATTTCAACTTCGGATCCTGACCATGCGGGTCAATGCGTTCTCGTGTCGAAAAAAATGACCAGATTATCTTTACGGTCATAAACCAATAATTTTCCAATCTGCGACACTTCTTCCGGCGGGCCATAAAAAGGTTTTTCGTTATAAAGTATTCGAATCTCTACACCCTCCATCAAACCACCACCCGCGTCATCAGTTAGGACCTTGCTATGTAGTAATGCGGCTCATCGCCTAATCTACCAGCATGATGAAGAGATTCAATCCGCACTGGGTGCCTCCTGTATTGGTTCCTGACAGCCTGTATCTCCAGGGTATAAGCCTGACTGATTTCATTTTGGATTTGGCGAAAATGAGGGCTCATCATAAAACAGTAGAATAACAGCTAACTCAAATATTTTTTGAAGGATCAACAGTTTTGCAATCCAATACCGATAATTCTTCAAATTCAGTGCTCTTTAGAATTGTAAATATTAATCGGCCACGCTCTTTCCTTATCGATATTTTTATTTCCCTTTCACCACCAAATTAAATGGATTTACTCACTGAGATTTCATAAAAAACAAAGCACATCCATCACTTAATAATGCAGGATGGCCAGCTGAAAATTCATTGATCCACTTTAATTATTCGTGACATATTCGTTTCCATAAATAGGCAAATAATCTGCCAATTTCTTATACTGTTGAAGGTTCAGGATTGAATTTGCGTCTCAATCGCCAAATCCCAGACACTTGGCTACAATAGTAACGGTATCTCGCCATACTTGACGACTTGTAGAAAAACCACTTAATCGCACTCCTCCATTCTCTTTGTTCTTTTTATACCATTTTTCAATTTCCCTTTGCTTGCGATCTCTTCGTCTGCGTACCAGCCTGTCCCTGCTATTCCAGTCTATTTGAGAAGGCGCCGAATGGAAGAATCAGACCTTCCCTTTGGATCAGAAAGAGATGCCACAAGCAAAGGTTTCAATTTCTTCAAATGGGTTTTGGTTAGGATTGTTCCATCATGATGAGAAGCGCCAGGATATTCTTTCTTCAAATAAACCAATACCTTCGAAACATCAATACCAAACTTCTTACACAAATTCCTGATTGTATCGACTTCATGACGACTTAGACCCATTAATCGATTATATTCAGCCTCTCGCTTAGTCATCTCTTACAGTCATTTACTAGCACATTATTAGCTGGTAAGAATTATCACATGTATCTGTGAATCCATAACTGTAGAATACCTATTCAAAAATCACTTTACCCTTTGAATAACCATAGTTGCTTTCTACCTTCAGAATAGCATCTTCATATGTGGCGTATTCGTAACAGTATCTCGTCTCTATGAATAACTTTGTACCTTCCAGCTTATATAAATTACTACCCTTTCGGGTCACCTCAACCTTGTAATTACCAGCATCAATCTTCGTCGGAATCAGGATCAATTCTGCATCAACCAGATCGTCCCTACTGGTTAATACTTTGACCCCTCTATCCGCTTCAACTCCTTCATAGAAATTCATCACATCACATTCGCCACTTGCAAATGGTATCATCAACAGGCTGGGTGGAATCGAAGCCATCATTAGACCTACAGGCAAAATAAGTAACATAAATCCCATGACTGATATATTTTTATTCTTTTATCAATACAGCACCTAATCAGATATCAATATTTACAGACTTTAACACCGCCTCGCCGAAGCTATTTGCCATCAGAAAAGCATACCAAACGGGAATTATTAATCCGCTTTACTTCACATTATATAAGTCATACCCGATCATGCCGAAAAAATCCCTTTAATACTTACTCAATCAATACCTGCAAGCTACTGCCATGCCTCATGATGATTTAATCCTATTTGCATAACGGATTTGCCTCTCCTGAGGCAACTCTACCATTTCTTGTTTAAGATAAGTAGATCCTCAATTTTATGGCATTCCAATCTCAATGTTTCTCATCATCTCTCCCGTTGATATAGCCCACCGTTCCAAAGCAAAGCAGATCAGCCTCTCCTCGCGCAGATCACAAACCACCCTGGGGAGGTCGGGGTAGTGATCCAGACTCATGCCCTGCTCCTGCAATCGCCTCCGGGCTTCCACCAGGATCTCTGACAATTCTCCCACCTGTAACAGCTGATCTTCAGGCCTGAGCACCGCATTGGCATCCTGCAGGACCCGGATATAATCTGGTAATCCAACCGCCGGATGGCGATCGTCCATAGTCAGGTCGCGGAGGAAGAAATTACCCAGTCGATCTTTCTCATGGTGCTTATATCCAAACACCTCAGCCTGATCCTCCCAGCGCCACAGCGCATCCAGGACCACTTTGCCCGGGGTCTTCAGGTCCAGATCCTCCCGATTGGCCTGACGCTCGGTGATGATAAAGGGTGGGCCATCGCCATTCCGCAAATGCTGCTCGTACTCGGCCAGGAACCAGGCCAGCCCGCCATGCGGCCACCAGAAAAAGGAGAAGTCCTCTTCGGGCTTCATGGTCAAGGCATCAATGACTTGTTCATCACTTCCTTTGCGCTGTACCAGCTTTATTAGATCCTGCAGGATCCAGTCCAGGATATCCCCTTCAAAGGGCAGGTCACTGTCCTCCGTATACAAAGGCTCATCCTTCTCATGATGCCAAAGGGTAAACCCCAGGTTGGAAAAATACCACTGTGGCCTCCTGGAGCGGGTCTGGTCTCGGGGCAGAACGGTCAACCTGAAATGGGCGGTTTCGATAAGTCTCAGCAATTCCATTCCCCTGGTGATCCTCTCATCATAGGATACCTGTTTTGTCATCCAGGTCAGGAGAGGCAGGACCAGAGCACAGGTGGCCGCACTGTCAGGCATCCGTCCCAGTCGATCCATGCATTGGCGGAAAGGGAGTAGCAGCTCCGTGGGCCAGGATGGCCACGTTTCCTCCCTCACCACAGATGGCTGATAGATCCAGACCAGATACCTTGCAAAGGCTTCCATCATCCCTAGAAATTCCAGGATTTCTGTCCGGTCATCCTTCGACAGGCCAGGGTCGCCGAAGCCGATGCGGTAACGCTTGCGGAGATAGGGTATGGCGGTGCGGACCCGGACCTCGCCGGCTTGATAAGCGACCTGAAAGGCTGCTCGGAAAAGCTTGTCTTCATCCTCCGGTCCCGTCAGACCAGCCCGGCCCAGAGACAACCGAAGTGATTTTCCTACAGTTGTGATCCGATCGAGGAGGTCTGCCTCCAAACCGGATGATCCAAGTCCAGAGAAGAAGGCCAGGATTTGCTGCAACTCGGTAGGGGGTCTTCCCAACATGGGTTGAAGAGGAGAAAACGTTGTACGACTGGCCGGAGGCAGGATATGCAGATCAAGGCGAAGCTGATGGTCCAGGACATGTTGGATCTTCTCCACAGGTACTTCCCCACTATCGATCCATTTGCGGAAATGATCTATTCCGGCCAGGATCAACATCTGACTGCGGGTGGAGGACTGGAAGGCGGAAGGCTCTCCGAGCATGCATTGTTCAAGAACATCATGATCCGCCCCCCAATGGCAGGATCTAAAAACGGCTAGTTGAAAAGCTTCTGAGCCAGCCCCTTTGAGATGCAGTAAAACTTTTATCATCAGGAGCAAGGTTACCAGTCGCTGACTACCATCGATCAGCTCTAGCTGTTGTTGGTCCTGGGAGTCCGCCCTGAATAGCAGCGGACCCACCACCCAGTCTGCTCCAGTTCTTGCTACATGCATCACCTCTTCCTGGAAGGCCAACCATTGATCGGTTGCCCAGGAATAGGGCCGGTGAGTGAGGGGTATCTGAAAGGTGTATTGCGTAAACAACTCCTGAAAGGAGATAGCAGATGCGGGGCTGGACGATATGTTCATGGGCGAGACTGAATTTTTCAGGCCCAAAAGTTCGGTTGGATGAGTGCAACCGAAGTGCATGGAGCTACCATTCTGACGGTTAACAGGTCTTCTCCAATCAATCGCAAAGTAATGCTCTGAGGTAAACGTCTATCCCTTAAAGATCTGATCTGCATTCAGGGCAGCCATGAAGTACTCTTTTCCAGTTTGGGGGCTCCATTTCTATCCGGATAGGACGAACTCTTCCTGTTCCACCAGGCACTTCCAGGATGAGGGAATACACGCACCTGGGAGGCACCCAGATGGTCCTTGTCTCCGTTCATATACATGAACGACTGCCAGGCCAGTTTACTCGTAAAATAGAGATGATCCAGGTTGAGGATACGGACCAGGTTCCTCAACGTTTCATAGGACACCTCAGAATCCCTGCCGGTCACCTCCAGGCTCACACCTGTTCGAGCAGGCCGAAGAAAGTAATTGGCATATGCCACATAGTTGAACATATTAGTAGTGTCGGCTGGCTTGAATCCTGACTCACAGATCGCCCGTTCTATATTCCGATAGATAGAATATGCCCTTGACTTATACTTTTGTTTATTTCCAGATCCGGCATTCTCGCGAGTGTTCAGCCATTTCTTCTGTGTTGTATCCAGGAGACTCTCATTCGCCCCGTACCAGGTTACATCTTCATGGTGAATGGTGATCTCCTTTCCGGTTTCATCCAACGTTGGTAAATAATGACTCTCTCCGATCAACAACAATCGTTTGCCGTAATGACCAAATTGTTCCCCGATCAAAGGGAGGAGTTGAGGAAATTGGGAGTAGGTCGGGATCGCGGACTGAAGGCGCGGATCATAGGTTTTCTTTGAATCAATCATGATCTTAGTTAGTAGATGAGATCGCAAGCTTCCAAAATAATTGAAATACGGCAAAATTGCAATTGGTAACCAATGAGTTATATGATTGGAACATAAGTTTTTCAATTGTACCCTATTACTTCGATGAATCATATTTGTGTTGCAGCCGAAGCCATTCATTTCGTCGCCAAATCAGGGCCTCCCAGACACATCAAGGACCCGTCCTATAGTCCAAGGCAAACTATCCTATTGTTAAGAAGTGGTTCTGAATGGAAGATTGCCGCATTATTTGGTCGGATTCCATGCCTGATCTGATCATGGAACGAGATAAGTAAATGCCGAAACCAAAAAACGAGCAACCGATCAAATACGAGCGGCCGGGTCCTGATGTAAAGAATTATTAAGCATTAAATGTGAGAGGAGAAAGGCAAATCAAAGGAAAAGAAGGCCCATTTTGGCGACAGCGGTTTTTGCCTCCTTTTTGCCAAGACAAAAAGGAGGTGCCTCAGCGGCATGAGCCGGGCCAGTCAAGAGATTCATCAGACTAATATTTACGTTGACGCCCTAGAGTGGAATACTGCATCTGCGTTGATGACAATGTCCATTTGATTCATTTTGGAAACATACAAGATAAAATAACCCTTTAAGGGTAGAAGCAGGATGGCTATCCAGTCTCAAATAAACCAACCTTGATGTCAATCACGATACTGCCCATGGAATGATGTACCGGTCAATTATGGTCACCGGCCATTAAACGGATTTCAGTCTGTTCTGTATCCGGATAATTCAAACTATTTACCCCGAGTGCGTCCCCCGTTTAGAGTACCATTAGTGCGTTATCAGTGTACGGTTAGTGCGTTATCAGTGTACCGTTAGAGTACGGTGAGTGTACTACCGATGTACGGGGGATGTACCAGGGATGTACTACCGATGCGTGTATGATGCGTAGATGGAGTACTCTTGGGATACCTCTTCATACATCCAGACTTATTCGCTGGCAGGCCTCTTTTTCACCCGTTCATTCAGTAACTCCAGATCCTGTAGATCGGCCAGACGGGCTTCATCCTGTTTGCGGCGGTCATTGAACGCTTCATAAATACGAGACACCTGATCCTCCATCAATGCATTGCTGATGCTCCCTTTCCCGTCCAGCACCTGTTGATCATTCATCAGCAGAATACGTTCGACATTCTCCTGCCAGAATCGACTGGTGAGATCCTTGCGGTCCATGGCCCGGAATTCAGCGGTTTCCAGGAAGATCACGGTCAGACGGTTCAGTCGGTCGATCTCCTCCTCCTGGAGGTAATTCTTCGCAATGGTGATATCCTGCTTGCGCACCCGTCCCCCTTTCCAGGTGGTCAGTCCCATATTGGGCTGGTCAGCAGAGGCTCTTTCGACAATGATCTCGGCAGCTGTCTTCGAGGTGACGGCATACAACATCTTGTTCTGTGTTTCCGCATAGAACATCTGGGTGGCTTTGTCGGCAGGATCATAATCACTGCTTAAGGAGAAAAGCTCCCTCACCTTTTGATAGAATCGCTTTTCAGATGCCCGTATATCCCGGATCCTCGCCAGCAGTTCATCAAAGTAATCAGGCCGGCCATCCGGATTCTTCAGGCGCTGATCGTCCATCACAAAGCCCTTGATCATGAACTCCCGCAAATGCTCATTGGCCCATTTCGGAATTGCGTACCCCTCGGACTTCGAACCCGAAAACCGATGGCCAGGATCATTTCCAATGCATAAAACTTGGTGGTATAGGATTTGCCATCGGAGGCAGTTGTCAAGTAATCCTTGACAACTGAATCCTTCTCTATCTCCTTCTCTTTCAGTATGTTTTGAATGTGCAGACTGACATTCTGCTTGGAGGTGGCAAAAAGTGTGGCCAGCTGTTCCTGATTCATCCAGATATCCCCGTCACGGGCCAGCAGGGTGACTGCGGCTTTCCCATCATCGGTGCTGTAAATGATCAGTTCGGACATGTGCGTTCATTCAACATCTTCAGTTTCAGGCATGCTGTTGCGAAAAATAGGTAAAAGCGTGGCAATGTCCTATGTTATATTCCTCCAAAATAAAATTCAATTTCGAAGAGCCACTTGGAGATGACATTCCACCCAATGTTTCTTTCGATGGCATTCAGTCTTTTGTAGTTCATGACTGACCCCGACTCATCGCCGTCGGGGGCTAGGCACTTTTGGGGCGCCAAAAGTGCCCAAAAGCGCTTGTCACCAAAATGGGCCTTGATTTATATCCAGATGGCACGGTCATATCGTTTGTGGGTTCAGTTTCCGTTGACATCAGGGCCAACCGCCCCTATTTAGCCGGAAACTGTATCCGAGATTTAACTTCTTAAAAGCTATAATTTCACATCACCTATGGCAATCCTATACCGGCAAAATAATGCGGCATTTCGACTTGCATTTGACAATATCCAAAGTCAGACTATATGTTGTATTATGTGGGGGGCCTAGTATCTGGTAGGCCCCGCTGACGATAAATATGAGGTGGGATTGTTTTAAAATGGGCACCAATTGTTATCGAAATGAGCTGATTATCACTGTCTCTTTTACAAAGAGAAAATTGTTTTGGACTGCAGTGGGCCAGAGTATACTATAGCGAGGCACTCGATTCTCAGTCTAAAACCAGCATAACCTCTCTCTTTCACAATCCAGCGTTTGACCTGGAACAGATCCTCAGTTCATTATGTATCCTACCGGACCGGACAGTCCTGCAGGATCTGTGGCAACAGCCTCGCTCCTCCCTCAAAATCCATATGATCAAAGCCCATGAAGTTGGGGTCATCATACGTCGCCCTGGCAGATCAGGCCGATCCAGGTCTTCCGAAGACGAGGAACGAGGGCCTCATCCAGATCAATGACCACGTTGATCCATCCGTTCTGCTTCAGTTTTGTTGACCAGGCGCTCGGGAGGAATGGGAATATAATCTCCATCGAGACAAAGGGTATGCGCATTCAGCATCTCCATGATCTCGTCCTCACGGCCCTCCGGATCAAAGATCGCGTGAACCTTCAGTCCTGTTCCATCCGGAGCGCAGTAGATCAGGATCTTGTTCATCCCCCGCCAGGTATTCATCTCACCCTTCAGATAAACCAATCCCTCAGGTAATTTCTCGATGGTCCAGGCCACCTGTTCATAGCCTGAATAGACCACATTCAATGCTTTCATTTCCAGCCGTGAAAGGAAGACCTCTTCCGTGCGGGACAACTGTTCGAGGATATGCTCCACCAGGTCAGTATGAATGTCCATCTCCACCAGATAATCGGCCAGATCTTCAGGAGGCAGGGTCATCAGGGCCGACGAAAAGACGACTTCAGATCCATCCAACACCCAGCGGAACGGCCCACCCAGAAAGGCCAGGGCGCCCGCATCCTGGCACAAACCAGAACCAGTCATAGACATGCTATCTGTTTGCGATCCGACATTAGTGAACAATCCGGCATCCCGGATCAAACGGCCCAGGTCCATGGCTGCCTGAAGATCACCACCATCTGCATTCAGGTATATCTCCCGTTGATCGGGAGGGAATATCATGTTTGACTAACAGGGCCTCCAGCCTTTCTGCACTGCCCTCGTCCACCGGACCTTCGGCATAGATGTCCCAGGCGGTGCCGAAGATAAATGCCGGTTCCTGTGGAGGTACAAGTGTAAAGACCAGGGTGTCTGCAGATTGGGCTGTCCGGTCTTCAGGATTACCGGTGGTCTCCGTCGACTGACAGGCGCCCAGCAGCACGGAAAGCGTCAGTCACCAGAACACTGGTGACTGGGATAGAACAGTGGAATATTCGGATCAATGGTTTAGCATTTCATGGTTTCTTGGGTTTGATCGTGATGATCAGGTGATCATCCACGCGCATGATGTTATAGAAATCACCGATCTCATACCAGTACACCGTCACACCATCTTCTTCTACGGTTTGTAAAAACACGCAATTCTCTGTGACCATAGTGGCCCATTCCTCCTGTTGTTCCCGGGTCAGACAGTGGACCACTACATCATCCAATTGCGCATCTCCATTGTAAATATAAAAGGTCACCAGACCATTTCCTTTCAGAACGATATCGCCATCTTCATCGTAACTGGTCAACCAGTTCGGATAGGTCCTTTCCAGAAAATTCATCTGTTCGTATTTCGTCCTGTCGAACGATTCGAATACTTCTTGTCCTTTTGATACTGTTGCGAATAGCAACATCAGGATCACAGCAATACTTTTCATCAATATACTAATTTAATTATTTATATATCAACACGTTAGGTGTATTCTTTTTTAACTTGATATGTGCACTCATTCAAATTATCTTCCCCTTAATAGTTTGGTTTAAATCGTCGCCAAACGAGGGCCTTCCAAGAACATCATGACCCGTTTGTATTGGGTAAGATGAACGAATAACTTCCTGATATGATCGACCCGAAGATTGCCGCATTGTTTTGCCGATATGACGCAGAGTTCTGCAACGCATGAAGAACAGCAAGCGGATTCATTGGCGTTTTGTTTCCAACGGCAAAACCGAGCGAGCCGGGTCATGATGTAAACACTCCTCATGTGCAAGATGAGTTGACAACGACCTCAAGCATTGAAAGAAGGCCCATTTTGGCGATAAGCACTTTTGCTTACTTTTGGTGCCTCAAAAGGAGGTGCCCCGGCGGCATGAGCCGGGCCAGACATAAGATTCTGCAGCCAAAGCAGTTCCGATACCTCCATGAGTGGAATACTGCATGATTGCCAAGGCAAAACTTCCCCAATTTATTGTAGACGGTCCTGGTTGCACTTCATTCACCAACCAGACTACCGAAAAATAATATTTTGTAATTGATGATGTCCAAGCTTGCCACATCATTTTTGTTTTTAGGTTTTGAGAATAGCCCGTTTGGCTTTCAAATATGACCTCTCCAGGTGCAACCTATTTGCATCCAAAAACCCGTACTTTTTGGACGCAGTAAAGAGATGTAACACCAACTGACAGGATAAGCCATATGTTGACCACCGATACCGCCTCCACCCTCTACGCTCAGCTCCTCGAATACCATGACACCAACCAGGGAGAGGCCCGCAATGCCATCCGGGATATGCGGCCCCTTTTCGAAGGGATCTTCAAAACCTTGACGGTGGGAGAGGAACGGGCATTTTCCAATATCTACGCCCGCACCCTCTTTGTGATGGAGACCTTTCGGACGCCTCAGGAGATCACGGATCGCATCCACGGGTTCCGCCGTTTTGCCAACAAGGTGGTCCACGAAGAAGCCTTCACCATTACAAAAGAACGCTACCTGGCCTGTGTGGAAGCCCTGGCTGCAATCATCCACCACTTTTCTGAAGTATCTATTCCGGAGGACCTCCTCCTTTTATATGAAGGGAAGACCCGACCCTTCGAAAAACCACCCCGCCCCAAAGGAGATACCATCACCGGAGTGCGCTGCGTGGTGCTGGAGATCGCCGAACTTAAAGAGGCATCCAATGGCACCCCATATTTCAAACTCATCTGTTCTGCTGAGGACACCGACATGGGTACCTTCACCCTCTTCCTCTGGAAAAGCGAGCTCAACGACCT
>CALNZC010000042.1:0-5368 GCA_942490895.1 uncultured Saprospiraceae bacterium | reverse complement strand
AAAAGGACATCGATGTTGTCAATATGGGAGATGTTATACGCGACGAGGTAAAAGCCAGAGGACTTGATCCCACAGATGCCAATACCGGCGGAGTGGCAAACGACCTTAGGGATAAGGAAGGCATGGATGCTGTGGCAAAGCATTGTGTTCCGAAGATAGAGGCTTTAGGCAAGGACCTTGTAGTTGTGGACGGGGTACGCGGAATAGCAGAGGTCATCTTTTTCAAGGAACATTTCGGGGAAGATTTTACACTGGTCTTCATCGATGCGCCTCTGGAAATGCGCTTTGAAAGGGTCTCGAACCGTGGCAGAAGCGATGATATGACCGATATCGAAGCACTGAAGACCAGAGATGAAAGAGAACTTGGATGGGGACTTGCAGAAGCCATCAAAGTGGCAGACATAAAAGTCGAGAACACCGATACCATCGAGGTATTCATGAATAGGATCAACGAAATACTGGAGAACGCATGATAGAAGTAAAGATCAGTTCTGTCGTCAATCCACAGAAGATATAGAACGTGTGAAGATGGCAGTCATGAACATGTTCCCGCTAATAGAGCTAGAAACGGTAACTACCGATGAGGGAGAGTTTATCAAAGGTACCGGAAATGTCGAGACTCTCAGGAACGTACACGACCTGTTCAGGATAGAAAGGATCATTGATACGGCCCGTACCAGACTTGAAGCTGGCAGTTACATGAACCCTACGAAAACCAGATTCCTTATTAACAAACATGTAGCAACAATTGGAAAGCTGAACTTTCAGGCCATCGAAGAACCTCTTGGTTCCATACATGTTGATATAACAACAGATACCGCAGAAGAGATGGAGATACTCATAGAATGGCTAACACCGCCCACTGAGGAAGGCACACCTCTCTTTGAGCCTGAAATGCCAAAGCTCTAAAACATCCGGAAGTGAGACAGCATGGACGTCAGCAGATCAAGTTTCTCATCAAATGAAGTCCTTGAGGACCCCATCCCATGGGTATATGATCTTGAGGACATCGGCTTCACAGGCTGGGAGATGGTGCAGGAAGGTACCCAGTGCCTTAGCGAAGACAACCTGCCAAAGGTCTGGGAAGTGCTTGAGACCACAAACCTTGTGCTGACCATGCACATGCCATTCTCGGACATGAACCTTGCAGGCCTCAATCCCGGCATACACGGAGAGGTCCTAAGACAAATGAAGAACTACCTCTCACTGGCATCCGGACTTGTGGAAGTTGCAGTCGTGCACCCGGGATACCTTTCGCCATACGGAAAGAAGGTGCCTGATCGCGCATGGGATACCAACATCCGTTCCATACAGGAACTATGTGATACTGCTGAAGAATACGGGATCACCATTGCTGTGGAGAACATGCCCGATTTCCCGATGATATTTGGCAGGGAACCGGATGAAATGCTCAGGATGATGGATGATGTTGATCGTGACAACCTCGGAATGACGCTGGATGTAGGACATGCGAACACAGCAGGACATTTGGAGGAATTCCTTGAAAAGTGCAGTGACAGGATAATACATGTGCACCTGCATGACAACATGGGTAAAAGGGACGAACATCTTCCAGCAGGCAGAGGTAACGTCAACTGGGAAGCTGTGAAAAAAGGATTGTCAGATTACAAAGGCGACTTGTCACTGAGACAGAGCAACCTGGAAGAAGGAAGAGAAAGTCTGGATTTCCTTAAAAGGCTTTGATCCGGGATCTGGCTTTTACTTTACTAATTACTATTTTTGATCCTCAATTTGTTCGACCTGAATAAAACGATGTGCAAATACATCAGGGTCTTTCCTGCTCCAGCCGTCCATGACGCCTGTCTATATCGTCCATCATGTCAAGCATTTTGCGAATGGCCGTTCTGATAGCATCGGACTGGCTGACGAACTTCTTATCATTTCCCACATGTTTGTTGAGGTCATCAAGCAGTTCCTGTGGAATATCAACACTTACTTTTGGCATTGTTCTCACCTTAGATGACAGATAATATAAAATATTTTACAATATCAGTATGGACGATACATAAACAAGATAGAAAAGATATAGAAAAAACCACATGAATTGAAAGCGGGCCGGAAGGGATTTGAACCCTCGGCCGATGGATTAAGAGTCCATCGCTCTGCCTGACTAAGCTACCGGCCCAACGCATGTGTGAGTAGTTCCTCCCATACGTAGTACCCATATATATACGTATCGGAAGAGAGAGGACATACCCTCAAATTCTTTTTTCAGACATGCTTTACAACGCACTTTGAAAGCCCTATGACCTCCACAACATCGCTGTTATCGGGACTTTGAATTATCATTTGCCCTTTCTTGAGATACGGAATACGCTTTTCATATTCCTTTTTGACCTTCATGGCACTTATTGCGGCATCATTGGAAAGGTTCAGGATCACACGACTGTTGACCTGTTTGAAAACCGTTTCATCGATGTCCTGAGGGTCCTGTGTGATAAGGAACAGACCCAGACCTTCCTTGCGCCCCTGCCGGGCTGCATCCGCGAACTTGGAGATGATGCGCTTTGAGTGCTCCCCTGCACCTTTTGCAAGATACCTGTGCGCTTCATCCAGCACAAGGATGATAGGTGTTTCCTTGACCAATGCATCACCTGAAGTGTTCAATTTGTTGTCCACAACAATGGTCATGAGTGTCAGTGTGATAAGATCACGTATCCTGGTGTTCGAAATGTACTCGGTAGGGAACACGCAGACCTGTCCCGCCTTGAAGATATCAGCAAGCATTTCGGTAATAGGCGTTGCAGGCTGGTCGAAGACCCTTTTGAACGCCTGATTTCTTACCTTCCTTACAATTCCATCATAGGATGCTTCGTGAATCTTGCCGTTGTCAACATAAGTGCCCCTCACGCCTGCATCATCGATGTGCTCCATAAAGCCGTTGTAAGTATGCGTACCGGGTCTTTTGAAGTAGTCATCGAGCAGAAGTTCAAGAGCAATCACCTGAAGTTCTGTAAGTCCGGCTGCAGCGATCAGTCAGGAGTTATCCTGACCATCTCGAAAGGTATTGTAAATTCGGTCTGCTCGGCACGTGACCTTCCACTGTAAGTTTGACCATCGACCTTTGCCACAAAGGTCTTTGTTGAAGGGACACCACCAAACCTGACGCTCTCTGAGTTCATATTATGTTCATCAGAAGGGATAAGCTCGGGATTATCCTCCAGAAGCTGAGAATACTCATCCTGAGGGTCCATTATCACAAGACAAGGGTTCTTGTTCTTTTTTACACCATCGCCATTGTCACGCACCTGATATCTGTTATCTTCGCTCATGAACTGGCGCAGGATATTCTTTGTGAGGAAGGTCTTACCCGTACCAGTACTTCCACATATCAGCATATGCCTGAATATCAACGGGTCGCCCATGGAGTAATCATTCCTTAAATAGTAAGGCACGGTCGGTGGCGATGCATGTGTTCGCACCAGTTCACCACCCACACTCAGATGACCAAGGAAAATACCTTCGCGAGGAATGTTCAGGCCGGTCTGTATCTTCAGTTTCTCAGTTACCGGCAATATCGGAGTGTTAGGTCGTGGGATACGGTCTGCCATACGACGCATAAGGGACGATTCATCCCCGGGTACATGTTCATACAGGATGCATATCGGTTCAAGATAGGCAAGGAATTTGTAATCCAGCTCTGCAGTGGTACTGCTTCGGAGCATCCTGCGTGAATGGATCTCAGTGGCATCATCCACTTCGAACTGCTGCTGGTACTGGAGTTTCCAGATACGTGCAAAGAGATGCTCGTCCTCATAAGGCACTATCACATATGTGCCCAGACGCACCTGAGACCTGTGATCAGTAGTGATGTAGCCTGCGATCCTTGAGCCGGCTTCGGTGACCTCGAGAGGATCAAAACCGGTCGTTATGATACCAAAGGCATTCCCACCATCCCCGTCATTCAGATCGAGCGGTCCCCCAACATCATACTCCTCGAACTCAGGACCTCTGACAGAACCATTATTTTCCGGAAGTACATTTGTATTATTTTCATCATCACTGAGATCGGTACCGGTTGCATATACCAATAAGTCTGTATCATTGATCATCTATTGATTCACCCCATCTCACATCATTGTAAATTGTATCGATCTTCTGCCCTTTGAACATACCTTTGATCAGCTTTTTTTCCGTGATCTTTATCTTTGCAAGGGAATCTGCCTTTGAAAGCGTTATCGGAATGCCGTTCACAGAAATATCATGAAGAACTTTCCTTGTTATCTTATCCCGCATTTGTTCGTCCTTTATTATTCCAAAAGGAGATTCGATCTTGAAAAGAACATCAATTGACGGAACAAATACCATGAAAAAAGTGATCGCATAGTCCTCTTTGGGAAACTCATGCTTAAGGCTCTGGTCCAGTACCAGTGAAGTGCTATCCATCATGTTCTCATAGAACTGATTGGGCTGCAGGAACCAGTTGGTATAAGTTATCCACCTGCTGCTTTTTCCTTCATCTTTATTTTCGCCACTACATTCATTTGCCCCAGGTGAGAGCACATTCTTGAAGAACTGTGAATCCCTCAGCCAGGGAAGATCGGACATCTCATATTTTTTCCGGAGAGTTATCATTACCTGCATATCCTCCGGATTCTTCACAAAGCCGATAAGAGGCCTTCTGTTAGCAATGTGATGGTCCATTATATCTACATAGTTCTGCAGGATACGTTTTGCATTCTCGTCGTCCTTTATCTGCACATCATCGGATTCCACGACCATCCAGTACATCAGTTGTTTTGGGTAAATTGGACCATCCATTATGAAAAAGCCATCTTTATCGAACTTTTCCATGAGCCAGAGTATGTGTTCTGATTCTGACAGGTACAATGCAATGTTATGTACCATCCGATCAACCCTTTTCTTAAGCAGCCCGGGCCTTATCTTTACAATGGACGCACGTCCCTCATTTCCATCAAAGTGCTCCCAACCCCCTGTTGTGTCGATGACCATGCCTGTACCGGGAGAGTACGCTGACATGACCATAGTCCATTTAGAATGAAGATCGAGGTCCGTAGGGGTTGAACCAATACTGCAATGGCAAAGGTCCACATAAAGACCACTGTTAAATGAAATTGGATTGGTACTGCCACTATCACATGAATAGGTCTTCTCAAAAGGGTCTTTGCTAAGAGACATACGGTCGATGTCAACCTTTGCACGGAATAGTTTTCCAAGTGCCTTGAGAACGACCTTCCCATCATATTCCAGCTCATTGAGAAGTTCAAAAAGCTCAGGTGCCTTTTCCGGATCATCATCGTCCGATAAACTATCGATACGGGCAACCATACTGGAAATGGCTTTAATGTGAACCGGCTCAAGGGTCATGTGGAACAAATGTACAGGA
>CALNZC010000041.1:0-97603 GCA_942490895.1 uncultured Saprospiraceae bacterium | reverse complement strand
CGCGTATTGCTTTATGTGCGGCCACAGACAATCCGATGGAAGAACAGACCTTTGTGATTTCTTCAATGATCGTAATGTATTCCTGGTAGCCAAGTCCGGAGCCATCATATTCCTCAGGGACCAATACGCCCAGAAACCCGTGGGCTCCGAGATTGTGCATCAGGTCGACTGGGAAGTGCTGAGCTTCATCCCACTCCATGACATGAGGACGGATATAGGTTTCGGCAAAGTCTCGGGCGCTTTGACGGATAAGATTCATGTCATGAGAAAGATGCGTGCTCATAAGTCTGATTTTTCCTGATTAGTAATCGTATTTACCCGACCAATTGTTCGCTAGAAACTGGCGATATTTTTCTTCCGCGGGGTTCTTGGCGGGTTGATAGAACACCGAGGAACGAATGCTTTCCGGAAGATAATCCTGAGGAACAAAATGACCCGGAAAGTCGTGTGAATACTGATAATCCTTCCCGTATCCAATTTGTTTCATCAATCCAGTGGCTGCATTGCGAAGATGTAAAGGTACGGGTTGATCTCCGGTCTTGCGTACAGATTGGATAGCCTTTTCAATAGCCTGATAGGCAGCATTGCTTTTAGGGCTGCATGCCAGATAGATGGTGACTTCGGAGAGAACGATACGGGCTTCGGGCCATCCGATCTTGTGTGCCGTGTCAAAAGCTGCATTCGCCAGCAACAGCGCATTGGGATTGGCCAGACCTATATCTTCAGCGGCAAGAATGATGAGCCGTCGGGCAATGAATAAGGGATCTTGTCCCCCTGGATCATTCTGGCGAGGTAGTACACGGCTGCATTGGGATCGCTTCCCCTGATGGATTTAATAAACGCAGAAATGATATCATAGTGCAATTCGCCACCCTTGTCGAACTGGGAGATACGGCTTTGGACCTTTTCTAAAACCAGTTTATTCGTCAAGATCAGCACATCTCCTTCCTGAGCATCCTGGGTGACCAGTTCTAGTGTATTGTAGAGCTTTCGCCCATCACCTCCAGATATGCCGAGAAGGGCATCCTCTTCTTTGATCTGAATGGTCAGTTTGCTGATGCGTTCATCAACCTTCAATACTCGTTCAACCATTCCCAGCAAGTCCTCCCGGGACAAGGGCTCCAGGATGTATACCTGACAACGGGATAGTAACGCGTTGTTGACTTCAAACGAGGGGTTTTCTGTGGTGGCTCCAATCAAAATGACCGTGCCTTTTTCAACGGCCCCCAGCAATGCGTCCTGCTGGCCTTTGTGGAAGCGATGGATCTCATCAATAAACAAGATGGGCGGGGCTTTACCGGCATCCTGGTGTTGCTGAGCCTCTTCAAGGCTTTGCCGAATCTCTTTGACGCCGCTCTGGATGGCGCTGAGTGCGATGCAATGACGCCCAGTCTCCAATGCAATAAGTCTGGCAAGTGTAGTCTTACCTACTCCGGGAGGCCCCCAAAAGAGCATAGATGGAAGATTGTCAGAAAGGACAGCTTTGCGGAGTACAGCATCAGGCCCCACCAGGTGTCGCTGGCCGGCGAACTCATCCAGATTTTGCGGACGCATGCGTTCTGCCAAGGGGGGAAGTGTCACAGAGAGGATTTTGGGTGAAGATAGGTCTTGTGTTTCGGACGTTCAGAGCTGCCCCATCCAGGTGATTCGCCATCCTGTTTTGTCGTCATCTGTCCATTGTAACAGGGTAGGGTGGGATTCAGATCGAATGACGCCATCTTCTGCTTCATATTGAAGCTGCCAATCCGTCCATTGGAAAACGGCATGTTGTTCACCCGAGTGCTCCAGATCTATTGTCGAAAGAATAGCGATTAAGGGCGGCGAAAGTCCGGTTTTTCCTTCGATGAAATCCAGAGAACTGAAGAATTTATGATGTCGGATAGAAAGATCGATCGGATTGAGAAAGCGAGACCAATAAGCCCGTACAACCTGTCTGTTTTGCAACAATGGTGAGCCCGGGAGACTCAGGGAGGCACTGTCTGAAAAAACGGAGACCAACTCCTGGACTTGTTCTTGACGAAATTGGGTGCACATCTGTTGGTTGATCCGAATGATCGCATCTGTATCCGGCCCATAAGTCGATTGGCATCCCCAGAAGAATGTCATTCCCAGACAGCTGCTGAGATAGAGAAGAATAATGAGTTGCCTTGTGGTCATAAGTATCTGAAGGAAAATGGGATGAACCTAAACCAGGAGGTTTTTGATCTGATCGTATGCCAGAATCAAAGGTACAGTTCTTCCAAAGTATAACCGGAAAGGGAAGCAGTTCACAGGCGCTATTTGCAGTCCTGAGGCCGTTTTGATGCTTCAGGAGACTTTCCAATCGGATTCTTCCAATGCGAAGAGGGTGTCCAGCGGCTTATCAAAAATGGAGGAGATTTTAAGAGCCAGGACGGTGGAAGGAACGTATTTCCCAGTTTCCAAGGCATGGATGGTCTGCCGGGTGACCTGGACCTTGTTAGCCAGTTCCTCCTGGGTCATACTTTTTATAGCTCGTTCGATTCGGACCTGATTACGCATCGACGGAAGGTTTTTTACTTTTCATCAATAACCAGCGGAAGCGGATGTAGAAAATGATCAAGAGGGTGAAGAAATTGAAGATCATGACATATAGAAAGCTCATTTCGAAAATGAGGACGATGGCTACAGCCAGCAGTGCATAGTTGATATATACCGCCCAGAGGAGGGAGTCCAATCTGATCTGTGCGATATATTCATCTTCGTGCACTTCTCGGGAAAAACAGATCAACAGCGCACCGACGATCATGACGAGGGAGGCTAGTTCATCTATCAGGTTGTTTTTGATCATGACAAACCAGGTTCGGTCTGTATTGAAAATGTGATCTGCAGCAAGAGCGGGGATCCGCAAATTGAATAAGGACGGCACCCAGTCCAGAAACACTGCGGGGATGGCAATGGCCAAAGCAGGAAGGAAGAGAAACCATCCGAACTTTCGGTAGTGGCAGGGAAATAATGGAGTAGACAGCATGATATTTCATTTTCAGTAAAACGAAGATGTAAAGAATATATTACATTATGTAAAATAAACCATACAATGTTCATTAAAAGTTCATTTTTAAGGACATCAGTTGGATCTGGGTGAGTTGATTGGATCTATCTGACATTGCTCCATCCACATTGATGATGAAGGTTCTGCTCAATAGAGAGGGATATCGTATGGATAGTCTTCCAATTTCTAGTAGATTCATGCTTCGACAATCCTTGATTATGAAGCGGACTATGATTCATTCCACCGGGGCAGCCATTCCCGGGATTTCGAAAAAGAACAGTGAATTTGCGCTCCATCAATTCTATGATAGCAATCAAACTGCGATCGCTGACTCCGCTCAGGTCGTCACCGAGAAATTTGAAGCGATTACAGGAATTCGAGAGCGACGTTATGCCCCAGCGAATGTAGTGGCTAGTGATTTGGCCCTTGAAGCCGCACAGCAAGCTATTCAGAACGGCCAAATTGATCCGGAAACGCTGGACTTTATCATAGTCGCCACCAATTTTGGCGATGTGAAGAAACACACGATTCAAACAGACTTTCTTCCTGCGTTGTCCGCTCGAGTAAAACAGGGCCTGGGTATCCGCAATCCGGAATGCATCGTCTTTGATCTGGTGATTGGTTGCCCGGGCTGGATCCAGGCATTTATTCAGGCAGACATGATGATTAGATGTGGAGAAGCAATACGCGGGTTGATCATTGGGCGGAAACCCTTTCCAGAGTACTGGATATGCACGACAGAGATTCGATGATCTTTGCTGATGGTGCGGGGGCAACCTTATTGGAAGGAAGAGAATTGCCTCAGCAAAGGGGTGTTCTGGCTCAGAAAGCAGTTTCTCATACGCTGGATGAAGCCTTTTATTTACACCTCGGCCCCTCCAACCACCCTGAACGTGACCCTCGAATCAGGTATATCAAAATGGAGGGCAGAAAGATCTATGAATATGCGCTTCAGCATGTACCTCAAGCCATGAAGGCAGCATTTGATCAAAGTGGAATGGATATCAAGGATCTGAAAAAGATATTCATCCATCAAGCGAATGAGAAAATGGACGAAGCGATCATCAAACGGTTCTACCGTCTCTATGGATATAAGGAGGTCCCTCCAGGTGTAGTCCCAATGAATATTCATGAAATGGGCAATAGCTCAGTGGCAACTGTGCCTACATTGTTCCATCAAGTATTGCATGGTGAGATGGCTGATCACGCCCTCGCAGAGGGAGATATTATTCTTTTTGCCTCTTGTAGGGGCCGGCATGCATATCAATGCACTGGTCTACGGCATCTAATTGAAGGTATAAAAAAGGCCCATGATCAACGAACGGGTCATGGGCCTTTTTTCTTTGGGGCAGGCCCTATTTTTCAATCGGATACATCACTGGAGAAGCTGTGTTGTAAAAGAAGAAAGACCAAAGGTCGGCCTGTTCATCAATGATCTTGGATGTCGGTTTTCCGGCACCGTGACCGGCACTGGTCTCAATCCGGATCAGCACAGGCCGATCCCCTTGTTGGCAGGCTTGCAGCATAGCTGCATATTTGAAGGAATGTGCGGGCACTACCCGGTCATCATGATCTGCAGTGGTGATCAGTGTGGCCGGATAATTCGTTCCTTTTACAAGATTATGATAGGGGGAGTATCCATAGAGAACAGGAAACATTCCTTCCTCTTCGCTACTGCCATATTCGGGGACCCAACCCCAGCCGACTGTGAATTTGTGATAGCGTAACATATCCATCACGCCTACTGCCGGAAAGGCAACCTGAAAAAGGTCGGGTCGTTGGTTGATGCATGCACCCACCAGGAGTCCACCATTAGAGCCACCCGCTATGGCCAATTTTCTGGAGGAGGTATAGCCTTCGGCAATCAGGTATTCTCCTGCTGCGATCATATCATCGAATACGTTTTGCTTCTTTTCTCGCATTCCGCCTTTATGCCATTCTTCACCATATTCACCTCCGCCTCGCAGATTGGGCATCGCGAAGATTCCTCCGTTTTCAAGTAAGAGTATTCGTGAAGTACTGAAACTTGGCGTCTTGTTTACGTTAAACCCACCATAGGCATACAGGTAGCAGGGGTTGGTGCCATCCAGTACGATTCCTTTTTTGTGGACGAGAAACATGGAAACTGACGTGCCATCCTTACTCTTGTAAAAAACTTGCTCCTCTTCATAGTCCTCCGGGTTAAATGCGAGTTCTGTCCGGAAAAAGATTTCACTGGTGCCCTCTTTCACATTGTATCTGAAAATTGATCCGGGGTCAATAAAGGAGGTATACGTATAGAACAGTACATCATCTTCTTGTTTGCCGGCAAATCCGCCAGCAGACCCCAAACCGGGCATCTGGATCTCCTGCTCCTGACTGCCATCCGTTTCATAGCGGTAAATTCGAGAGGTGGCATTTTTTAAATAGTCGGCAAACAGTTTCCCACCGCCGGTGGTGACCCCGACCAGCAAGTCTTCTTTTTGTGGAATGATGTCAATCCAGTCTTCAGGTTTGTTCTGGTTGGGATTCACCGAGATCAACCGGTAGTTAGGTGCATCCTGATTGCTGTGGATCAAAAACCGACCATTGACATGATCGACAATAGTGTTTTTATGATCAAAACCAGTAAACAATGGTTGGAACTTGGCATTCTTCCGGGTCAGCTCCATGTAGTATGTCTCAAATCCGGCAGAACCTGTCGCGGCATACATGATCAGGTACTGAAGGTCCTCCGTGATGGACGTCCAATGATACATATGTGGAGCATTGTTATTCCGATACACGAGTATGTCGGCTGACTGTGGATCACCCAGTTTGTGATAATACACGCTGTGGAATTGATTGGCCTGCGATAATTCCATGCCTGGTTGAGGTTCGGGCATCCGGCTGTAATAGAAACCATCCGAGGTCCAGGCGGCAGTGCTGAATTTGACCCAATCCAGTTGATCATCTAACATACGCTTAGTGGCGATCTCGATGACGCGGATCTGGTTCCAGTCAGATCCTGCGTCAGATCGGGATATGGCGACATATCGATTGTCAGGACTGAACCCGATCATTTCTACAGCGGCTGTCCCATCCTTGGTCAGGGTGTTGGGGTCCAGGAAAACTTCGGGTTGGCCATCCAGTCCATCTTGAATGAAAATGATCGCCTGGTTTTGAAGGCCATCATTCTTGGAGAATAAATAATGATTCCCTGCTTTCATTGGAGCGGATACTTTGGGAAAGTTGTACAACTTTTCATAGCGATCCCGGAGGGCTTTTCGGAAGGGGATCTGCTCCAGATAGTTAAAGGTGACCTGGTTTTGGGATTTAACCCATTCCTCTACAACTGCGGCAGTATCCACCTCCAACCAACGGTATGGATCCTGGACAGCCACTGAAAAATAGGTGTCTACAACCTCCTCGGTAGCTGTGATCGGGTAGGTGACCGGGATGGGAGGGAAAGAAGCCTCAATTGGCTCTTGTTCACATGCAACCATAACGGACAAAGAAATTATAATGAACAGTAAAAAGCGATTCATTCAGAAAAGGGTTTTATTTGATTCAGGAGAGGCTTTCTTGTAATTCAAGGAGGAGATCCTGACGATTGATTCGAAGTTTGCCCAAATCGTGTTCCAGGCGCAGGATGTCTCGCTCTTCTCTTTCCAAATGCAAGTCAAATCGGTCAAAATTTGATTCGATCCGTTGACGTATGGTTTGAATATAGCTGAGCAGTTTGGTTTCCAATTCCTGGTTTAATTGGGTTTCGCCCTGTTCCATCTCCCGTTTGTATCTCTTGAGTATGGAGCGTCGTTGAAAGCCGAAGGTGATCCCGGCAAACAGCACACCCAAGCCCGTCAGTATGCCTCCTGTAATGTCAAAGACCATCCCATTGGTGACCGCGGCAAGTACAACACCGATCACGGCTATACCACTACCCGCAGCAACTTGAGGGGCCATGTTCTTTGACGCATCAAAGACGTCATCTGGCATAAAGCTTTCACCTCGTTGAAGAAAGGAGGTAAAGGAATCCAGCAATTCGCGGAGAACCTGAGCACGCCGTTCGGCGATATCGCTGAATATCTCATGATCCAGTGACAACTCGTTTGAGCTGTTTCGAATCTCATATTCTATAACACGGGCCATTTGCTGGATTCTGTCCGCCACATCAACGATCTGCTGGTCCAGCTTCTTCCTCAAATCAATTTGCAGGGCATGTTCCAGCCGTCGGATGAGGTCCTGCAGCCATTCCTTAAGTGTGGCCTGTTTGGAGAAGATGCCGGCGATCGTTTTATTGATCACGGTCATAAAGGAAAGACCTTCAGACAGTTCGTTTTCAAAAGTGGTGGTGATCCGATTGAAATCCCGGGTAATGGCGCCGATCAGGGTGTGTACCTGATTTTGAGAAAGTAAACCTTGCTGATCCAGCGTTTCTCCAATGCGTACTCGGAACGCCTGGTCACTTTCCCATTGTTTTCTGCGGTCAGCGATTCCCATGTCCATTTTGTCCAGCAGGGTTTCGGCTGTTTGCAGGATGCTTTCCATTTTAAGCAGGGGTGCCCGGCCTCCGGTGACGGTCGACTGTATATGTTCTCGCAGTGGAGTAAAACCGCTGATGTCCTTCTCCCCATTGATCTCATCGCGTGCGCTGACCGTGTATACGAGTGGATCTGCAATGCCCTGCTCAATGGCATGTTGCCTGACACCTTCCGTATTGACACGCAATTCCTCATCTGTCAGCAGGTCCTTTTGCTGAAGGACGAAGAGGATCTTTTTTCGCCAATCATCACGAATGAAGGACAGGAATTCCCAGCTGGATTGTCGGTATGGGTTTTTGGCCTCGAAGACGAAAACGATGAGATCGGAGGCAGGGATGAACCGTTCAGTGATTTCCTGATGATGTTGGACGATCGTATTGGTGCCCGGAGTATCTACAATTGCAAACTCCTTGAGGATATCTAATGGTTGTTTGATGATCCGCAAATAGGGGTTGATCTGGGTTTGTTCTTCATGATCGCCATAGATGATTTGCTGTATACAATCGGTCATTGGCTGTGGAGCAACTTTGCAGATCTCCGTCCCTGTGTCCAGAAGGGCGTTGATGAAGCTTGATTTTCCGGCCTTTACTTCGCCTACGATCACAAATAGAAAGGGATCAGCAGAGCGTTGCATGAGGTCTTCCACCGTTTGTTGAAGATCATCATTATCGCCCTGTCCGATGAAATGTGCCAGACTGGTCATCAGCGACTGTAAGCGCTGTCGCCAATGGTGGATCTGTTGGTCGAGGAGTTCGGTCATATTGGTTCGGTCCGGTTCATTTTGCGGAGGATCATCCGGGCCTGAGGACCAGCGCAAAATAGCAAATCCAAGGCACTCAGGCCTGTTGTGAACCCATGGCGATCTGTAAACACCTGAGGATAGGATGTTGTTTGATTCAGTTGATCTGGTTGTTTGGTTGTTTTGCCGTTGATGCCGCGAAGGTCCAGTATATCAGATGAGAGATCAGGCTGCCAGGAGGATGTAAAGCTCAATGCTTCAGGGAGTTGTAATTGATGCAGTAGCCATTGGAACAACACGAGATTCCAATCCCATAAATACTTGTCTTTTCGTTCATACAGGTTTGCCAGATCATCTTCAAAGTGTTCATAGAAGGGTGCACGTCCGTAGCAGGAGCGGATGGTTCGCCAGTGAGTCCTGTTCCAGGGTGTCTCCCAGGCGATTTGGACATCTTTATAAAGCATCTGTTGATGTTTGCCCTTTCGTAGAGGCACAGATAAAACGGTCGGGCCGTAAGAGCTCAGTAGAGAGCAACGATTTCGACCACTTTTTTTCTGATAGTGATCACAGGCCTCCAGAATGAGTGTCCTGGCAGATGCCAGCGGGGCCAACAATTCGCAAGCGGGCCAGTAGTGGAGATGCGTACAATAGGCGGTCATCAGACGACAAGGTAGGAACATCCTTTTGGAGTCGAAACGTGAGTTATTGGCTTAAAAGCTTTGGAATACTCATATTTGAATTATCTTTGATGTGAACATACCTTCGGGATTGTTCGCCCCCCCCTTTAAGAACCATATCCCATCGTCCTTTTTGACGATGCGGTCATCTGACTCTTTTACTACCAAAACATCCTGTACAATGCAAACACTGGTACAACACCGGTGGCGTGCACTTGTGCTCGGTCTGAGTCTATGGTTCAGCCTGGTACATGTCGCATTCGCCCATCCATTTTCTCCAACTTCACCTTTGGTGTACACAACACTTGAAACGGGTCCAGTCTTGGGCGGGTTGGAAGTCAATTGTCCATCTCCGATCAGCGTTTTTGCGAGTAATGGATTAAATGGAGCCTATGTTTCATGGGCACCGATCGAAGTAAGCTCTGATTGCCCGCTCTGTATCGATAATCTGCCTGGTTGCGTATCCCTGGGCGTATTTAATGGACATCATTACTTCCAGTCTCTGACGATCACGGATTGGAATTCCGGGGCCATGTTTGCGGCGAATCAAGGAGGATATCTCGCCTCGATCAATAGTCCGGAAGAGAATGCATTTATTGCCAAGCAAATTCCGGGCATTGAGGCGTTTATTGGATTCCACGATCAACTGATGGAAGGGAACTATCAATGGCATAGTGGGGAGCCCGTGAATTATACCAACTGGTTCATTGGCGAACCGAATAATGGGAATGGCCAATCGGAACAAGATGCCGTCGCGATGACATCCAATGGATATTGGCAGGATGTGGAAGTATTGAAAAAAAATCACTGCATTATTGAAGTGCCTTGTGTGCAGGTTCTCCAAACGGCGGGTCTCCCAAGTGGTTCATTTTTCCCAATAGGGACAACCCTGATCAGCTACCAGATTTCAGACCCATGTGGCAATCAAACGCTCTGTTCGTTTTCTGTAACCGTTCTCCCCAGTATCGAGCTTGAATGTCCGAAGGATATTCAGGCGACTTGTCAGCCAGGGATCAATGGAGCTGTGGTGTCCTGGGATCTTCCCACGGGAACTACCCAGTGTGGCAAGTGTGGTTCTGTGCCGCCGAATACGATTGATATGGGATCATTCAATGGCTCCCATTATTTCTGCACCAACTCCCCATTCCAATGGGCCAATGGCCAGGCGTTCGCCGCATCATATGGAGGCTACCTGGCCTGCATTGGCACAGTAGCCGAAAATCAATACCTGGCCAATATTCTTCAATTGCCCGATGCGTTTATTGGACTGAATGACTTGTCCACTGAGGGGCAGTTTGTCTGGGCAAACAACCAACCGACAGGATATTTCAATTGGGCTATTGGCCAACCGGAGAATATCACAGGAAGTGAAGACGTCGTGACGATGCTCGCGGGTGGAAAGTGGAAAACACAGGACAAGCAAGCCTATAAGGAGTGTATCATCGAAGTGCCCTGCTTGCATATTGAACAAATCAAAGGGCCACCTCCGGGATCAGTTTTTCCACTGGGTTCAACAGAGATCAAATACAAAGTCACGGATGATTGCGGGAATATCGCGTATTGCAGCTTCTATGTAGTCGTATCCGGTGGCATCTCCCTGGAATGTCCTGATGATGTTACTCTGGATTGTCAGCCGGGTAAAAATGGAGCAACTTATTCCTGGAATCTTCCGACGATCTGGTCTTGCTGCGAGGACTGTCCCGACGGTGATCCTATCTCTGGGTTCATCTATATGGGAGAATATCAGGGTTCGCACTATTACTGCTCGCAGTTGAAACATGAATGGGGGATCAGTCAGGCACTGTCCCTTGCAGAGGGTGGTCATCTGGCAGTGATTAATTCAGCTGGTGAAAACAGTTGGTTGGCCTCCAAATTGATGGGGACCACTGCTTGGATCGGTTTGACAGACGAACAGGTGGAAGGCCAGTTTTCATGGGTTAATCATGACCCACTAACGTTCACCAACTGGATACCTGGCCAACCGGACAACGGAGGGTTTTACAACGAAGACTATACAGTCATGCATCCGGATGGTTTCTGGTCGGATGAATTGGGGAATACCCAACGTGAGTTTATCATGGAGATTCCCTGTGAATCGTTGGTGCAACTGACCGGTCCACCTTCCGGAAGTGTATTCCCGGTGGGGACAACCATCATCACCTATAAAGCGACAGATGGATGCGGGCAGATGGCGACATGCAGCTTTTCAGTAACGGTCAAGGATTGTTGCTATCAAGGACCGGAGATCCAATGTCCGGATGACTATTACGGTTGTCCAGATACACCTATGGATCCGAATACGACCGGTTGGGCCATGTCCTGGACCCAAGATGGCCCCTGCGGAAAGGTATTGATCACCTGGTCAGACCAGATTCTCAGTCAGGGCAATTGTTGGGATAAGGTGATCAAGCGAACCTGGAAGGCTGCCTTTGATATTAACCCGCAGCTTTATAGTACTTGCGTCCAATATATCTATCTGGAAGACAAGGAACCTCCGATGATCTGGGATTGTCCGAAGGATGTAACTGTAGCACCAGGTCCGGACTGTTCGGTCAAAGTCGGATGGGCCGCTCCCATCCCTATGGATAACTGTAGTAATGTTACAACTACAGTGACACATCAGCCGGGGAGTACGTTTTATGAAGGAACCACCATCGTGACATACACCTTTATTGATGCGTGTGGCAATAAGACACAGTGTTCGTTTAAAGTTACGGTGACCACCTGCTGCAAGGCGCCTACGATTACTTGTCCCCCCGATTATCAGGGATGTCCTGAGGAATCAGCATCGCCATTGGTCACTGGATTTGCAACGACGTCCACTCCCGATGGGCCTTGTGGGAATGTTGTGGTTTCCTTTGAAGATGAGGTAATCAGTATGGGTGATTGTTG
This sequence comes from uncultured Saprospiraceae bacterium, assembly GCA_942490895.1. Taxonomy (GTDB): domain Bacteria; phylum Bacteroidota; class Bacteroidia; order Chitinophagales; family Saprospiraceae; genus JAGNXB01. Next base: position 85,783 of record CALNZC010000041.1, on the reverse strand, counting down.
GGATCAAACCATCAAACGGACCTGGAAAACATACTTTGATGCACAACCAGGCCTGTTTGCGACATGCGAACAATGGATTGTTCTGGAGGACAATCTTGCACCGGTAATCTCCAATGTTGCGGATGATGTCACCATTTGTCCAAATGCTTCCTTACCCTTTGGCAATCCTGCCATTGCAGATAATTGCGGGGCGGTTACCTTGATCTTTCAGGACTTCACCTATGGGGTCGCCTGCGAAGAAGGGAAGGTGACCACCCGAACCTGGATTGCAGAAGATGCGTGTGGGAATACGTCGACTGCCGCCCAGTCAATTACTCAATTGGATAAAACGCCACCGGTCGTCTGGGAATGTCCTGCAAATATCACAGTAGAACCCAATGATGACTGCGAGGCTGTAGTTGATTGGACTCCGCCTGGAGTCATGGATAATTGCAGTCCGGTGACCACGCTGGCCAGCCATTCACCAGGAAGTGTATTTCAGGAGGGTGTGACTACTGTTACCTATACCTTCCTGGACGAGTGCGGAAACAAGGCCATTTGCAGCTTTACCGTGACGATCGAAGAATGCTGTACTTTACCTGAACTGCAATGTCCAGGTAAATATCAGGCGTGTCCCGGTGAGCCTACGGACCCATCTGTGGCTGGAGAACCGACGTTAAATGGCCCAGATAATTGTGGAGTACTGGATCTGACCTATAGCGATTGGATCATGGATTCATCCGGATGCCCTGGTTCTGCTAAAATCGGTCGAACCTGGACGCTCACCGCTTTGAATGACACCAGTAAAACAGTATCCTGTGTCCAATGGGTCCAAACTGTGGATGAAGAAGCCCCACTGTTTGATAGCTGCCCCCAGGACATTTATGTCTACACTGAGGAATGGTGTCCAGTGGTTGTTTTCTGGAACGAACCTCAGGTGACAGACAACTGCAGCGACTTTGACTTGACCGCTACACATTATCCCGGGGACACCTATTATCCGGGTGAAACAGAAGTCCAGTATTGGGCAGATGATGTATGTGGCAATTCGAGTTTTTGCATTTTTACGATTCACATCATTCCACTGAGTGGCCTCAATGCTTGTGAAAGCAGAGGAGAGAGTACGGAGGGGTTGTGGGTCCAGGAAGTGTCCATTCAGGGACAACCATTTAATAATGGAAATAATTGTGGGTGGGGCGGATCTGTGGCTACAGAACCATTGTTAGCCTGGAATGATGAGGTGGCGATTGATGTTGTCCCCGGGTATTCTGGAGAAGCCTTGACCGCATATATCCGGGCATGGGCAGATTGGAATCGAGATGGCGATTTCCTGGATTTTGGTGAGATGATCTATGATGCCAAGGAATTGAGCACCGGTCCACGATCGTTTTCAACAGTTATTCCTGACTATGCGGTGGCTGGGCCATCTTTCATTCGGGTCGCTGTGAAATACACCCATATCCAAAGTGATCCAACCTTACCAGAGTCATGTGGATTGTTCGCCCAGGGTGAAGTGGAGGATCTGTTGGTTCAATTAGGTATGATGACAGACCTGGAGGCTGATTTCCCGTTACAGGATCTGAAGCTCTTTCCGAACCCCGCTTCAGACCGGGTCAGCTTGAGCTGGCAGGGCGACTGGACTGAATCTGTCCAGGGGACATTACTCAATCAGTTGGGTCAAACAGTGAAATCCTGGACCTGGACGAGTCCGGGTGCAAGCCAATGTGAACTTGACGTATTGGACTTGCCTGCCGGGATGTATCTCCTTGATTTGAGAGCAGGTGCAAGCCAGACCCAATTAAAATTGATCATTCAATAAGGGAAACCCTCAAAACCAGAAACCGACCCTGAGCAATTGGGGTCGGCCCCCCCTGGCCCCGTATCCGGTTTACCGGGACGGGGCTTTTTTATGACGCTATTGGACCGGTAGCCCGGCAGCCTTCCAGGCAAGAATCCCACCGTTCAGGTTATAAACTTCGACAAAGCCCAGATCTTTCATCTTTTCCATGGCCTGGCCACTTCGGTTACCAGAACGACAATAAACAAATACGGGTTTGTCTTTTGGAAGCAGGTTGACTTGATCCAGAAAATCGTTTTGATAGAAATTGATTTCCATGGCTTCAGGCAATTTGGCCTGTGCGGTCTCTTCAGGAGAGCGGACATCCAGGAGGATATGTTCCGGTTTCGATTGGAGTAACCCGGAGAAAGTGCCTACATCAATATGGCGGGCAATGGTTTCCGACTGGACGGCAGGGGTTGACGATGTTGATGTCGGTTGTTGTGCACAGGAAGTCACTGTTAGCGGTACAAACAGGATTGCCAGGAATTTGAAAAGGGACATACGTTGTTGTTTCCAACAAAAGTATGTCCCTTTTTGAGTTGACCTTCGTGATAGAGATCACATGTCGTTTATCGGACCAGGGAGGCGCTGATCAGCACGTCACCTTTGTAGAGTCGGGTTGAGCCATCAATAAATTCCACTTCAGCGGAATAAACATAAACCTCTTGCCCTACAAATCGGCCACGGAAAGTGCCATCCCAACCATATTCGTAATCGTTGACGGGGGTGTCATCATTTCGAAAGACAGCATTCCCCCATCGATCAAACACCTGCAGGCTGATGACACGCAGGACTTCAGATCCACCCTGTACATAGAACACATCATTGAGACCATCTGCATTCGGGGAGAAGGCAGTAGGAATAAACACCCTGCGCGGCACAGTGACGATAATATTCACCTGATCACTGGCGGTACATCCATTTTCATCCGTTGCGATCAAGGAGTAGGTGATATCCTGTGAAGCGGAAAATGAAAATCCTGTGCAGGTAGTGCACCCGTCAGGTAGTGCAGGACTCCAATCCAGTTCAAACAAGGAGGTAGAAATGGGGTTGATCAACGCCTGGATAAGTACGTTGGTGCCCGCCAATACGTTCTGATCCGGGCCGAGATCGAGGGCGAACCCAAATCCGGAAGTCAATACCAAGGTTGTATCCCGGCTGCAGCCAATGGCGTCAGTGACCATCACCTGATAATTGCCTCCGGGTAAGGGAGTAAACAATCCTGTGCTGTTGGTAGACCCTCCATTCAGACTGTATTGATATGGGGCAGTGCCTCCCTGGATGTTGGTCACCTCTATATATCCATCCGTTGATCCGGGGCAACTATTCCCTTTGCCTTCCACATTTATCGCCACGATCAGGTCATTGCTCCCGGTGACCAGAACCTGGTCAGATGAAGAACATCCGGTGTTGGGATCCGTAACGGTTAATACAAAGGTTCCAGGGACGTTGACGGATGGATTGGCCGTTGAAATACCATTCAACCCAGGGCCGGACCAGGAAATGATCTGCCCAGGCGTGGGTGCATTGGCCGATCCGATCGATACGGTGGGTTGAAGACAATCAATAGCCTTGTCGGCACCGGCATCTGCAACAGGGTTCGGATGTACCTGGAGACTGACGGTTGTAGACACATTTTGACAAGGTGCCTGAGCAATGATTTCATATTGGAATGAATATGTCCCCGCCAGAAGATTTTGTGTACTGACGACACCTTGAGCCGGATCGAAGTCTGTTCCCGGATTGGATGGCCCGGTCACAAAGGACCATTGTCCTCCCGGATCGGCCCCAATCAGCTGGTTTGACAATGTTGTGTTTGTATTGGTGCCAAGACAGATCTCAGAGGGAACATCTGCCATACCCGAAAGGGGTTGATCGGCCAGTTGAACTGTGCTGGTGACATCGGTCGGACAACCGGGAGGCGGGGCAGGCTGCAGGGTATAGGTAAGGGTGTAGTTTCCCGGGTCACGATCTTGCAGATCCAATGAGATGCCCGTGAGAACTGCTGAGTTGGTGCCGCCGGGGACACCACTGAGCGACCAGACACCCGGAGCTGCTTGCTGAATGAGGGTCGTGAGATCCAGGCTGGAGGTACTGTTGCATTGAGCTAAAAAGGTGAGGACATCCAGATCAGGACACAAGCAGTTCTTCACCAGAACCTGGACTGTATATGTGGGATTCGTACAAGGAGAAACCGCATTTCCGGTGGTGTACGTGAATGGATAGAGGCCAGGTGTGACGCCGGTAAAGTCAAGGACTGGCAGGGTGCCCATTGCCCCACTTCCATTCTGATCCACCCAGGTACCGGTTTGATCACCTGTCAGAAAAAAGTCACCCAAGTTGAGTGTGGTCGGGTCCTGACCAGAGGTGTTGCTGTTGCAAATCGATAATTGGGGTTGCAGCGTAGCAAATGGTTGTGGAATGACATTGATCGTCTGCTCGCTGAAAGCCGGGCAACCAACGGGTGGGGTGGTGGACAATGTAAACCGAATGGTGTAGATGCCAGGGTCCTTTCCAGTGGATTGAAATGTGGTGCCGGCTAATGTCACCGGATTTGTTCCAGGTGGAGTAGAACTGATGGACCAGGCACCCGGTTCGCTGGTGACCAGCAGGGAGTTGAGGTCAAGTGTTCCGTTATCGTTACACAAGTCAGCCGGCGCATTGATGGCTGTACTTGGACAATTGCAATCGTTGACAATGATCTCTAGGGAGTAGGTGGGGTCGGTACATGGAAGGACAGCACTTCCTGTCGTGTAGGAAAAGGTGTAGGACCCGGGAGTGAGACCAACAAAATCAAGGGCAGAAAAAGGCCCGGTGGCGCCTGATGCATCCACATCTGTCCAGGTACCGGTCAGGTCACCAGTCGAGATCAAGCTGAACAGATCCAGCGAACTGGGATAGCTACCTGTGCCGGATTGATTACAAACCTGTGCATTCGGAGGTAAAGTGGCTTCAGGTGGCAAGATCAGGGTGATCTCCGCCATGCCAGAAGTGGGGCAACCTGCTGGAGGAGGGGTGCTCAGATCAAACTGGAGGGTATAGGTACCGGGGTCTTTTCCTGTTCCTGAAAATTGATCTACCAGGAGAGTGGCAGGATTGCTTCCTGGTGGAAGTCCGATCAGGATAAAGGTGCCTGATTCTGTGGTGATTTTCAGGGTATTCAGGTCCAGATCCGCTTGTGATGTGCACAACACGGTGCTCGGCACTAATGCGACGCTTGGGCATTCGCAGTTTTCAACGACAACAGTGACGGTTCCGGTGTACTCAGGACAATTGCCCAGGGCGGAGTTGGTCGTATAGGTGAAGGTATATGCGCCGGGCAGAACGCCAATAAAATCGAGCAATGGAAAAGGTCCTGCGGCTCCTGAGTTGTCGGTGTCGGCCCAGGTGCCATTGAAATCCCCACCCAGAATCAGTGTAGAGAAATCGAGTAGGGTTGTTTGGCCTCCAGCGTCGCTGTTACAGACGAACACATCTGGATTGAGGTCGGCAAAGGGCTCGGAAATAATTTCCACTTGAATGGTGTCTGATCCGATGCAGCCATTCCCATCGTAATATTCATAGACGACAGGGTAGGTGCCCAAGCCCAGAACGGATGGGAAAATATTCCCATTGAAGTCAGGAGTCTCAAACCAGGAACCACCTGGAGGGTCAGCTTCTACTTGGAAGGAATTGCTGGTCACACAGATGGGCCCTGGATCCAGAATATTGGGTTCGGGGTCATCGTAGATGTCAAAGACAACTTGTTCGATACTTTCACAGCCATAAATACTGGTGTAGGAGTAAGTCCCGACAAAAGCGCCTGGCCCCAAGAGATCGGGATAGATAGTACCATCTGGTGTGATATCACCGGACCAAACGCCACCCGGAGGATCTACCTGTACCATATAGGGGCCTGACGATTCGCAAAGGTCATCGATAGTAAAGATGTTGATGTCTTCCGGGTCATAAAATTCAATGGGAATCGAATCAATGCCAGGGCAGCCCTGGGGGCTGACGGTACTGAGGGTGAGATAGTGAATGCCCTCATTAAAGTTGACCGGGACAAAAAGCCCCAGTGGATTGGCGATCCCGCCCCATTGGCCGGTCTGTGGGTTGCCATAGGCCTGTATGGATGTCTGGTCATTGGTGCAAAAAGGGCCAATCGGGTCGATAGTGACGACAGGTGCGGGAAAAATTTCGAGCAGGACTGAATCTATTGCTTCGCAGTATCCATCGGTGACGGTCACATAGTAAGTATAGTTGCCCGTAACGCCTGATGGGATGGTTACTGTAGGGTCCTGAAGAGTTGGGTCGTCCAGATAGTCGCTTCCATCGCCACTTCCTTCCCAGAAAAATTCATAGGGCGGCAATCCTCCGTCCGGAGTGACACCCAATTGGACGGGATCGCCACCTTCGCAAATCGTGACATCTGCAGTTGCTGCCGCGGCTACGGAGCAAGGCGGCTCCGCAGTACAATCCATATAATCTGCAGCATCACCACCAAAAGTCATGGTAAATCCATTTCCGGTGCCATACCAATTGTTGATTGCCAGGTAATACCCCTGACCACCGCTAACTATTAGTGGAGCGACAAAGCCATCCCCGAATCCAGGACCTTCCGATACATCCACAGCACCATTTCCCAGGCCCGTGTCCGGACAGAAGGCACAGTCAAAAGCAGCAGAAGAACATCGAATAGGCGATCCGAGATCACCGCAATCGACATCTGGACCAAAAAGTGCCCAATCATAGTCTTCCCCATATCCACCATCCGGGATGATAGAAAATTCAAGGGAAAGGCCAGGAGGGGCACCAGCATCTATTTCGAAGTAGAACCAGGCGGTGTTTCCTTCTGATGACAGGCAGCCAGGGTCATTATCCGGATCACTGAAGTCATCGTAACCGCCATTCCCCATCGGATTGCCTGCAGGTGCAGGGTTCGCGCATATGGTCGTTGCCGTCGCACAGTCATTCGCTTGGGCGACCAGCGTATTCGAATAGAGGGCAAACAGAAAAACAAGAATAAAATAGCGCATAGTCTGGGTGTTGGCTGGCTGAATTCTGTGAAATGCAGAGTCAGACTCCTAAAAGTAAGGAATCTGAAAGCATTTCAAGTTAGAGCGAATACATCGGCTATTCGCTGCCAGACCCATAAATGCGTTGGCCATTTTCGGCCGGATGGGTGGAACCTGTTAATGAATGAAGACAGCGCGTGTGAATTGATGACCATCAGGGCGACCCGCATATACCCAGAATATGCCTGAATATGGGCCTGCCCATGTTTGGGATGGATGATCAGGCGTCAGGATAAATGTCTGGACGAGTTGGCCTTGAATGCCATAAATATGGATGGCCCAATGACCAGAATTAAAATCAGTGCCATTAAACCTGACTTCAGCCGATCCTGGAATTTGTTCGATGTGCAATCCATCGTTTCCGATCGCACCTCCTGCCGGAATACCGAATTTGATCTCTTCGGACCAGGTGCATCCCTTACCATCCGTCACGGTGACCTGGTATGTGCCTGGGTTGAGATCTGCCCGGGTCGGGGCAGTGCTGCCATCGTTCCAGAGGAAGGAATAAGGTGGTTGCCCCTGACTGATTTTTGGGCTGAGAATGGTCGGTTGCCCATCCCCATCCAGGCCGATCAGGAACTCGATCTGCATAGATGGTGGATCGACGACCTCGAATTTATGGGTGGTGGAACAGCCTTTGGCGTCCAGAATATCAATTCGATAATCACCACGGTCCATTTGATAGGGTGGGGGTTTTTGCATGGACGTCGAAAGGTTCAGAACCTCAATAATAAATGGGCCATTTGGACCATTAATCAGTACATCCAGTGTGCCACTTTGTTCGCCAGGACAAAGCGGAGAACCAATTGAAAGTAACTCAATGAGGGGTCCCTGATCTGGTAAATGGATCGTCAAATCTTTTTGACAGCCAAAAGAGTCTGTGATGGTTACCAGATATTCACCAGCAGGCAAATTTTGAGCTGTGGATGATTTGAGGTTAGGATCATGCGACCAATTGAATGAATAGGTTGAATTCAAATCAGGAGATACAAGCATGATTACGCCGGACGGAGGGGTTACACAGGTCGAAATGGTTTCAATATCGACTGTCCCCTGAAAGCCAATTGTTGACGAATCAATGGTGAACAGCCCAAAGAACGACTGCCCATTCTGATTGGTGACCTTTACGCTGTATTGACCCGGGATGAGGTCGCATATGGTGGGTTCATCAGTGATGACGCCATTACTCCACTCACAGGTAAAAGGTGTGCTGGAAAGAATGTCCAGAATGATGGTGCCGAGGGAATCGCAGGTATGCGGTACCAAAAGGGAGTCGAGTAGATAGGGAGCTTGGAAAATGGGCACAGTAAAGTAAAACGTATCTGAACAGCAGTGATTGATGGCGACCAGGAATCCATCGTAAGTTCCTTCTCCGGGATATTGATGAAAAAGTGGATCTTCTTCGGAAGAGGTGGTGCCATCACCAAAGTGCCAGATATACTCCAGGGCATACTTGGAACGATTTTCAAAAAAGAAGGTATCCTGATGAACCTGTTGCATGCCAACTATGGCCTGTGGTGGAGGAAGATCAATCTGAAAGCTATCCTGAATGCATTTCCCATATTTTGAATAGGTCACTACGTAGGTTCCGGATTGGTAATTATTTGTTTTAAAATAGAATTCAGGATCTACTTGATCTTGAAGGGCGACACCTTCAAAATACCATTGCCAAGTCCCAGCGGTATCGTTCACTTCGGCAGTCAGCGAATAATCTTCCTTACCCGTCCAGCCATTATCAACTATGTTGATCAGAGTGATGGCATCTGCGGTTTCGAGGATTACATTATCCAATACAAAATAAGGGTAACATGGCGATCCGGTGTAACCGGTGGCGGGTATTTCACAGCCTGGTCCTAGCATCAGTCCATTGATGTCTTCTGATGGGATAAAAGTGATGCTGAAGGACATCCATTTTGATTCCGGTTGATATGTGGATGTCCCGAGGACCGTCCATGTAGAATCGACAAGGCTGGGACAGCCTTCAGTAGAAAGAGGACTCCCGCAGATAGGGTTTCCCCAGACGGCAATGTCAATTTCTGGATAGGTGATGATACCGTCATTGCATTTATCTCCAAAATTGGTTACAGGTAGGCTGGCGATTTGAAAGGTCAGCCGATAAGGCTGGCCGGCAAGCAGGGTTGAGGATGGACAGGTCGCGACATACTCCGACCATTTATTTGAAATAATCATGCCCACAGCCCCGGGATTGCTTGGAAATGGAACTAAACCGGCTGCGATCACTGCTGGCATAACAAAGCCGCAGGTATCCATATAATCAGTGGTGGCGTTAGTGCCTTGAAACCAATCCTTAAGACAAGCCATTTGGCTAAATGAGGGTGGGCAGCAGAGCTGCTCATTAAACATGGGGTTGGCTAGAATGTCCAGAGTCTCCCAAGGATGAAGGCCCTCGCAAATACAATCCGGGTCCTGAATGTCGATCAGACCATCGCCATCATCGTCCAATCCATTGGTACAAATCTCCTGGGCGGTAATCTGGAGAGAACCGGCGATCAAAAGAAACAGAAATGCTGATTTTAACATGAGGTCTTTGTAGCAATGTGGTGAATCAGAACAATCGGCTTAGGATCATTTGACTCTTAATATACAACATCGAAATGATGTTGATTCCTAAAAACAAGCAGAGACATCCGATGCAAAGCCCGTTTTTAATCCGGGCTCAATCAATGTGAGATGATCTGCTGAATGCTGACCTCATCCTTGTCGTTGATCAGTTCCAGAAAATATACACCTGGATGAGGAAGCGGGATGAACCCGGGAATGGACATGCCAGTTGAAGAATTTGAGGATATGTTTCGGCCCAGGACATCAACCAAGCGGATATAACGGATGGAGGTGATCTGACTGTCGAGCATACGGAGCATCACCCCTCCGGGAACGGGATCGATCTGCAATCCTCCATTCCCAATGACTCCGCCGCCAGGGATGCCGTATTTGATCTCTTTGGCTTGGGTGCATCCATTGCCATCCGTCACAGTGATCGAGTAGATACCTGGACTTAGATCCGACCGGGAAGGAGCGGTACTGCCATCGCTCCACAAGAAGGTGAAAGGCGGCGGCCCCTGGCTGATTTTTGGAGACAGGATTGTGGGCTGACCATCCAGGTCCAGACCGATGAGGAATTCGATCTGCATGGCGGGTGGGTCGACCAACTGGAAGTCGTGAGTGGTTTTGCATCCCTTGGCGTCCTTGACAAACACCCGGTATTGACCGGCATCCAGTTTGTAGGGTGGGAACTTGAGTTTTGCCGTTGTCTGGTTTAATACGTCGATGATAAACGGAGGGGTGGGTCCCAGAATATCCAGGGTAAGAGTTCCCGATTTACCGCCAGCACAAAGAGGAGGAGCCGTGGCCACCTGATCGATCACCGGACCGGTGTCCTCCAGGGTGATATCCAGTTCCTGACGGCATTGGTCTTTGTCCCGAACGACAACATGATAGGTGCCAGCGGCCAGTTCGTCGGCAACCCAGATATTCAGGGAGGGATCATGTTCCCAGGCATAGGTATACTGATCCTCGGGACCAGGAGGGACGAGGACAATGATACCGGTTGCCGGATCGGTACAGGTCGGGTAGAGGACGGTGTCCACTATTCCCGAGAAGGCATTATCCAGGCTGTCGACCGTAAAGGGACCCATCGTGGTGGTTTGTCCAATGCTGTTGGTCACATCTACGCTGTATTGTCCCGGTGGTAAGCCATCCAGGTGAGGGTCGCTGGTAAACGATCCAGTGCTCCACAGGCAGGTGTAGGAAGTGCTGCTGAGTACTTTCAGGTCGATGATTCCCGGTGTTTCACAGGTGTAGGGTCGAATAAAGGAGGCATCGAGGAAGGGTGGCTGCAGAACCGGTACAGTGAAGAAGGCTGTATCTGTGCAACAATGGTTCTTTACGGCAAGGAACCCCTGGTATATTCCAGCGCCCGGATAGACATGTATATCGGGGTCCTGTAATGTGGAGGTCGTCCCATCGCCAAAATCCCAGGTGTATTCCTGACCGTATTGCGAGTCATTGCGCAAAAAGGCAGTGTCGGTGGTTACCCGGATGACTTCAGCAATGGCTAGGGGTTCCAATTTGATATTTCCGCACAGGCTTTCGGAATGGAAAAAGAGAGCACTGTCAAATACATCGTCTACACCATCGGCAACAACGATCTTGAGATGATAGGTCTCGCCAGGTGTCACAGCATAAAGAGCTTCGAGCTTCTTGGTCAGGCCGTTCATGGCGTGATCCGTTTCATCGGGATTGGCGACATAAAGGTCACTGAGTTCCAGAGAGCCCACCGGCAGCTGGCAATGCAAACTGTCGGCATTGAAGAGGATGCCCAGATTACCATCGTTGATACTGTTGATCCCAACGGGAATGGAAGTGCCATTTACTTTTTGCGTGGCCAGATTGACCGCATTGTTGCTGAAGGGGCCCTGAATGCCCGGTCCGCTGAGGAAAATACCGATGACATCGACCCATGGGGTGCAATTGTATTCAGGATATTCCTCGGAGGCAAATTGGTAGATCAGCCGCAGGGTGTCGGAAAAGGTGGTAAAATCAAATTCAACACCACTGGCATCCACCACGTCATATCCGGTCAGGGCAGCCAGATCGGCATCTCCCGGGCTTTTCAGGTGGCCGCTGATCGGGATCTGACCGACAATTGAATCATCGATCATCTCCACATCACCGGAAGAAAAGACCAGGCCGGCAGCGGTCCCGAAGGGAAAGGCATCACTTTGGAATAAACCTCGACCAGAAGCATGGCCTATAGGTTGGATATTGTTGATTTCGCCACATGCCTGAGTGAACAGGGATGTGAACAGCGGTGAAAGATTTGATGTAGACTGGATATAGAGGGGGTCAGTCAGCCGGCTGTCGGGGATATGTTGAGCGGTTACAACGGGAAGCGCAAAGAAAAAAAACAGGCATACTCCTGAAAGGAGAAGGCGAATTGGATTCATGGGGGATGTTTTCGGTGGGAAGTTAGATTCTTTGCGCTAAGGAAGCAAGGGGTAACCGCAACAATGTCAAGGTGTTGTCAAAACAGTATGCCGCTTTCGATTGCAGCAGAAACCTTCCAGTTCATTCCGGGTAATCGGCTGAAGTTGGCTCCCAGGTTAATGGCAAATCGAGGGGTGGGGACAAACCGATACCCGAGGCCGCCGAAGGGCTGGATAGTTTGTTCGACAGGTGAAATATTTCGAGAGACGGTAGCTGTGCCCAAGCGGGCTGTTCCTCTTTGGTCGATCACAAACTGACCGCGTACGCCTGCCCGAACAAAGGGGCGAAACGCTGTTTCTGTAAAATAGGCAGCCAGGGCCAGATCTGTGATGACCCCTTCGGAGGTCGCGGTGAGTTTACCTTGTTCAGTAAAGGGTGGCTGCCCATCCGCAGGGATCACAGAATAGGGGAAAGAGCCAGACCAATTCACTCGGAAGAGAGACAGCCCTGTTTGTAATTCCATATGCTTGCCCATCCGAAAACCAGCTGTCAGCCCAGGCATGGGTTGAAGCCGACCTTTCAGGGAAAACTCCTGGGTGATGGGACCGGTGAACTCCCCGATAAAAAACTCGCCACCCAGCGTTTCAAAAAGATTTTCGAAGACTTCCGGAGTCAACAGTTCTTGCTGTAATGCAGGTCCGTCCACCTGAAGTGCATCTGGTCTGTTTAGTGGGAACTGGCCTTGAATGCCTATATGAAAACGTGGATTGATACGGATGATCTTGGCTTCATAGCCCGTCAGATTGATCCGTTCCCAGGGGGATTGAGCCGCAATGCCAATTGTGTAGAGCGATAGGAAGCAGACGCAGAGCCAGGGTCTAGACATGGAGGGTGATTATTTTGATTTCCAGGAGAATCTGAGGCAGATTTTCTGGTTACAGCGTTTGCGACGGCAGTCGTCCTGTACACACCAGGAGGTCAGTTGAAGGCATTGGTACGGATTGGAATCATGCTTGCCATACTTGGCAAAACGTAGATCCATGGTATAGGTCGATCCATCATCATTCCATCGGTCTTCTGCATCGGTGGTAATGGTACACTGGAAGTTGTCGCTGGAGACTTGCGCTTCATTTTCGCCTGTTCGAATCTTGACCTGTCCGGGTTTGTCTGTGTCCGGGCCGCCTGTTGATTTGGGTGGATATGCCGAGCAGATAGCTCCTTCTACGCAGGTACAATGCATCGTGATACTGCTGATCTCAACGGTCAGTGATTTCCCTTCTTCTACGGTCGGTCGACTGATGTCTAGATCCTGAGCAGCGCTGGTAAACCGGGTGACGGTCATGGTTTGAGTGCTGACTTCCCGATCGCCATCCAGGATACGAACGGTGAAGGATAGAGAGTCACAAGCGCATTGGGGTGTTGTGGAAACAGGCGATTCCTGGTAGACGATACCTGATTCATGTTGCAAAACTTTGGCCTGGACGCCAGTGGCTTCAAAGCTGCTCCAGAAAAGGTCAACACCGCCATCCAGTTCTTCTCGCTGGTCTTCCCGCAGAGATTCTATCGGTCTTCCGGTATTCGTTTCGAACTGTTCGAAGGTTTGTTCTGCAAATTGCTCTTGGGTATAGGAGAGGCCAGAGAGGGCACTGGTATAGATCCAGAAGGTTTGCTGGATAATCGCTTCTCTTTCCTTTTCCGGTTGCCCGTGAAAGGGAGTGGTGATTCGATCTTCCTCGAGGAGGAGATCTGTGCTGGAGGTGATCCAGCGAATGGCCTCCAGGAGGACAGGGGCGGCCTCTTCCGGATACTGATCTATGTCGATGGCGTGCCCAAGAGGGCGGTCTGTACCCGGGATGAGCAATGGGGTAGAGCGGATGTGTTTCCAACCCTGGTCGTGTTGTGGCTCCCAGGTTGCAGGCAGGGGGTGGGGGTGTATCCATTGCTCCACGGGAACGAGGGGGAATCCAAGTGGTGCCGGGGCCTTATGGATATCCGCACAATAGCCTTCGAGCGGTACAGTGATGGTACCTGATGCGGGTATGGCGATGCCCGGAGTCTCCGGTAGGATATAGGGTTGATATTTTCCGGTGGAGGGGATGAAGAGCGGCCCCAGGTCCAGATGGTGGGGTGTGTCTGTGGTGTTGCGGATGGTCAGGTCGGCGATGTGACCGGTTGTCTGCCCTGTTCCTTTTGCGGTGACTATCACGCCTTGCGGGATCTCATCCTGTGCTATTGTGATGATAGGGCAGAGGGTCAGTTGTAGAATGAGGAGGGCGTATCCCAGAAAGTGGGAGAGGAAGGGGTGGTTTTGGATGGATTGGGGCATAGTGAGCGAATGATCGGGATATCTCTTCCCGGATGAGGATTCTCGGCTTTCAGTTCCGCCCTCTTGCTCTTCTGACTGGTGGAGGCCCACCGGTTTCTGTCTCCACGGCGGTCATCCGCAACGGGTGTCGTTGCCACGTGGTCATTTCGATTGCTTAAGATAAGGATTTTCGTTCCTGCTGTCAAGAGGATAAGCAAGTAAACACCCAATGCGAAACAAATTGTTTTAACTTTGTATTCGCTATTCGATATTCGATATTCGCTGTTCGCTGTTCGCTGTTCGCTATTCGCTATTCGCCCAATACGACTATGATCCATTTCAGTCTCCGTCCGTTAACCTCACCCCCCAACCCCTCTCCTTTGGCAAGGAGAGGGGAGCCCGAGAGCTGGGCTGTGTGTGATGTGGGAAAGTGTACATGTGGTGAACAACAAATGAAGAGAAATTCCGAACCAAATGGCACCCCCTCTCCCTGCAGGGAGAGGGGGCCGGGGGGTGAGGTTAGCCGTAAGGCCAGACGTTTTGACAGCCTAGTCGCTCATGATAGACCCCATAAATGACGGCCATGAATACACGTGATTTTAGTAGAGCACTGCGCAAAACAATGACCAGGGAAGAGACCCTACTCTGGCAAGTGTTGCGGAACAGACGATTGGGTGGGTACAAGTTCCGTCGGCAGCATCCTATCCAATATGTGGAAGAGAATGGTTGGAGAAGCTCATTTATAGCGGATTTCTACTGTGCCGAAAAGCGATTGATTGTTGAACTGGATGGAGCAGCGCATTACGGCCGGGAGGATTACGATGAGATGAGGACGCAAATTCTGGTTCAATTGGGCTATCGCATTATTCGCATTCGGAATGCGATGTGCCGTCAAATGGAACGAGTCCTGGAAATGATCCAAATGGAATTGAATAGGTGAAGAAGCTTTTGTGCTGCTTCGCTAACCTCACCCCCCAATCCCTCTCCTTTGGCAAGGAGAGAGGGGAGCCCTGGAACACAAATGATCTCTGAAATGGAAATGCCTGACCTGATAGAATGAAGACTGAATTCACATATGGCTGCCAATCTACTTGGCACCCCCTCTCCTCCCGCGAGGAGAGGGGGGTGAGGTTAGCCCCTCACTCCTAACCTCATAGCCTCCTCGACGCCTCCCCGCATAACCTCATAACCTCCTCACTCCGATGTATCTCAACTGCCATACCTACTTCAGTCTCCGCTACGGCATCCTCTCGCCGAAGGCATTGGTGGCGGCGGCGGTAGAGCGGGGGGTGACGGCGTTGGCCCTGACGGACATCAACAACACCTCCTGCACATTTGAATTCGTGACCCGTTGCCGGGAGGCGGGCATCCGGCCGGTGCTGGGGCTGGAATTCAGGCGGGAGGGGAAGTTGCTTTATGTGGGACTGGCACGCACGGATGCCGGATTTGCCCACCTGTGTCAGTTTCTGAGCGACTGCTCCATGGATGGGGTACCCCTGCCGGATACCCCGCCCGAATTGCCAGATACCCTGATCATCTATCCCTCGGCGGTGCGATCACCCGACAAGCTGCGGGCCAACGAATACATCGGCATCCGCCCCGAGTGGATCAACCACCTGTTTCGCTCGCCGCTGCGCCATTACCCCGACAAGCTGGTGGCCTGGGCACCGGTCACCTTCCTGGAGCGCGAAGGGCATCGTACCCACAAGCTGCTCCGCTGTATCGACCGCAACATCGTGATCGGCAAGCTGCGCTCCGAAGACCACGCGCCAGAGGGGGAGGTCTTCCATACCCCGGAGGAGCTGGTGCAGGCTTATGCCAAATACCCGCAACTGCTGACCCGTGCCGCCGATCTGCTGGCTGGCTGTGAAACGGATATGACCAGCACCTTCCGGCACAATCGCCAGACCTTCACCGGCAGTACCCGGGATGACCTCCAGCTTCTGCACAAACTTACCCGCACCGGACTGATCCGCCGCTACGGTAAAGGGCACGCCGCCGCCACCGATCGGGTGGAGCGGGAACTCAAGGTCATCGAGATGCAACACTTCGCGCCCTACTTCCTGATTACCTGGGACATCATTCGCTATGCTTCAAGTACAGGTTCACACCATGTAGGGCGTGGCTCGGGGGCCAACTCTATTGTGGCTTACTGTCTGGGAATCACGGATGTAGACCCCCTTGAGCTCGACCTTTACTTTGAGCGATTTATCAACCCCTACCGGACCTCTCCCCCGGACTTTGACATCGACTTCTCCTGGGATGAACGGGATGATGTCACCGACTATATCTTCAAGCGGTATGGGCGGGGGTATACCGCTCTGCTGGCCACCTACAATACCTTCAAAGGCAAGTCCATCGTGCGGGAACTGGGCAAGGTATTCGGTCTGCCCAAGGCGGATATTGACGCTATCGTCCACGAGCCGCTGGCCCGGGAGAAGCATCATCCCTATGCGAAGCACATCTTTCATTTTGGCCAGCGCCTCGAAGATGTCCCCAACTACCTGTCCATCCATTCTGGTGGCATCCTGATCACCGAGCAGCCCCTGTACGGACACACGGCATTGCAGATGATGCCCAAGGGGTTTCCGGTCACTCATTTCGACATGTACCACGCCGAGGACCTGGGGTTTCACAAGTATGACGTGCTGAGCCAGCGGGGACTGGGGCATATCAAGGAGGCCGTCGATCTGGTGCGGGAGAATCAGGGCAAGGCCATCGATATTCACGATATCCCCCGGATCAAGAACGATAAACGGGTGAAGGCCCAGCTGCGGTCGGGACGTTGTATCGGCTGTTTCTATATCGAGTCGCCAGCCATGCGGGGGCTGCTCACCAAGCTGGCCTGCGACAACTACGTCCATCTGGTGGCGGCCAGCTCCATCATTCGTCCCGGGGTGGCCAAGTCGGGGATGATGCGGGAGTATATCCAGCGCTTTCACCACCCTAATGACTTTGAGTATATCCATCCGGTGTTCCGGGAGCATCTGGGAGAGACCTTCGGGGTGATGGTCTACCAGGAGGATGTGATGAAGATCGTGCATCATTTTGCCGGACTGGACCTCGACGAAAGCGATGTCCTGCGGCGGATCATGACGGGCAAGAAGAAGTCGTCCGACACCTTCGAGCGGCTGCAGCGCAAGTATTACGAGAACTGCCAGGCACGGGGCTATACCCGGGATCTGGCGGAGGAGGTGTGGCGGCAGGTTGCCAGTTTCAGCGGCTATTCCTTCTGCAAGGCTCACTCGGCCAGCTATGCGGTGGAGTCCTTTCAGAGTCTCTATCTGAAGACCTATTATCCCCTGGAATTCATGGTGGGGGTGATCAACAACTTCGGCGGGTTCTATACGACGGAGGTCTATGTGCATGAGGCGCGGATGCAGGGGGCAGGTATTCATCCGCCCTGTGTGAATCGCAGCCACTGGCTGACTCATATCTACGGGACGGATGTCTATCTGGGGTTTGTGCACCTGCAGGGAATGGAGCGCCAGGCGGGGATGGCTCTGATCGAGGAGCGGAAGGCCCATGGCCCGTATCGCAGTCTGGGCGACTTTACCAGCCGGGTGGAGGTGACGCCCGAGCAGTTGGATATCCTCATCCGCATCGGGGCCTTCCGTTTTACGGGAATGAACAAGTACGAGCTGATGTGGGAGAAGGCGCGAGTGGGGTAGTGCGGGCAATAGCGTTTGAGTAGATATGGTGAATAGCTCAAATGTGAAACGCCGTAGCCCAGGGTTTCAACCCTGGGGAGGCTCAGGCATATATTTGGATATGTGAAGGCCTGAATGTGAAACGCCATAGCCCAGGGTTTCCTGACCGCCGGAGGAGGTTAACCCCGGGGATTGGATTGTCGCATGAAAAAGAAACCGTTTCAACGGTTTTCCTTCACAGATGTCTGATCCAGACAGGATACAGAGGTGCCAGAATAAAGCGTAGAATCCAGCCCATAGTCTGTACCTTTGCGCCATGAAATTTACCGAATTCGGCCTGGACGACAATCTGTTGGAAGCCATTGGCTATATGGGCTTTGAAGAAGCCACCCCCATTCAGGACCAGGCCATTCCCAAAGTACTTGCCGGTCACGATCTCATCGCCTGCGCCCAGACCGGGACGGGGAAGACGGCCGCCTTTCTGCTGCCAGTCCTGCATAAACTCGCCCAGATCAAAGAAGAATATGTCAAGTGTCTCATTCTGGTACCCACTCGCGAGCTGGCCATCCAGATCGACCAGCAGGTACAGGGATTGGGCTATTTCTCCGGACTGAGCACCTTGCTCCTCTACGGAGGAAGTGACGGCTCCGACTGGGCGACGCAGAAGCGGGCCCTGCAAGGCGGCGCGGATATCGTGGTCGCCACTCCGGGCAAGCTGATCTCCCACCTGAATATGGGCTATGTCAAATTTGACCGTCTGGAATTTCTGGTGCTGGATGAGGCAGACCGGATGCTGGATATCGGCTTTTATGAGGATATCGTCAAGATCATCTCCTACATGCCCAAGCAGCGGCAGTCGCTGCTGTTCAGTGCGACCATGCCCCCCAAGATCAGGGAGCTGGCCAGCCTGATCCTCAACGATCCGGACGAGATCAGCATCTCCATCTCCAAACCCGCCGAAGGTGTGCTGCAGGTGGCTTATCTCACTTACGAAGAGCAAAAAGTTCGCCTGGTCACGAACCTGTTGGCGGACAAACCCAATTACAAGAGCATCCTGATCTTTACCTCGACCAAACGGAAGGTGAATGAGATCGCCCGTACCCTCAACCGCAAGGGGATTCCCTGCGACGGGATCTCCTCCGACCTGGAGCAGAAGGAACGGGAGGAGGTGTTAATGAACTTCAAATCCAAGAAGACCCGCATTCTGGTGGCCACCGATGTGTTGAGCCGGGGGATTGATATCAAGGATATTAACCTGGTCATCAACTTTGATGTACCAGGTGATGCGGAGGACTATGTGCACCGGATCGGACGAACGGCCCGTGCGGATACGACGGGGGTGGCCATCACCTTTATCACCCCGGATGATATGCGCAAGTTTGCGCGGATCGAGCAGTTGATCGAACGGGAGATCATCAAGAGTCCCTTGCCAGAAGAATTGGGTGAAGCACCGGTGTGGAATCCGAACTCTTCCGGTAGCGGACGCGGTGGTGGACGAAGTGGCGGAGGCCGTTCCGGTGGGGGCTATCGAGGCGGCGGCGGTGGCCGTGGCGGAGGAAGTCGCGGTGGCGGAGGTCGCTCAGGCGGATCCGGTGGTGGTCGTTCCGGCGGTGGTGGTGGTGCACCCGGGGAGGCGGTGGCCGCAGCGGTGGCAATCGGTAAGTATCTATTTGTTTAGAAATGTCCAAGTGAGTATTTGAAATGCCTTTTCGCAATTCAGTTGGTATTAACTTATCATTCTAAATGTCGTCGCCGACCAGCTCGCCACAATACGGAGAGGACCGTTCCGAAGGAGCGCATTTTTCTGTGGATGAGCGAAGAAGAAAATTCAGTAGTTTCTGGAAATTGTAACTACTTCTTGCGTGATAGTGACAACCACAGAAAACCAGCGCAGGTCTTCGGAGTTTTCTGCTTCCAATCAAAATTTAGAATAAGAGAAGGGTTGTTCTATAATGAGCGAGCCTTTCGGCGACAAGCGCTTTTGGGCACTTTTGGCGCTACAAAAGTGCCGAGCTGCGCCGGCGATTGAGGCGGGCCAAGCATGAAATTCTTATGTGAGGACATCGTATAAGAACCCTAGAATGGGATTCCTGCATCTTATTCCCAATTTCGACTTTGTGGAAATATCCTGGATCTAATGGTTTAATCGTAAAACAAATTGTTTTATATTTGTCTCATCGCACAGGGAAAGAGCGGTATGAACATCGTGAACCCATGCGTGAAGGATTTGGCACATTGACCTTATTTGAGGACGAACCGGCGGAGTATGTCATCCCGGCCTTGCAGGAAGGGGTCTATGATCAGGCGTTTGACGAGATCGAGCTATTGGGCTTCCCCCTCTGCTCTCCCTTCGACCTGTTGCAGGCGACGCCCCTGGGTCTGTCCCTGGCCCGGGAGATGATCGGTCGGGCCGGCCGAACCGTGAAGATGCTGGGCTATTATGTGGCCCGCAAGCATGTGACCACGGTCCGCAAAGAGCACATGAACTTTGGCACCTGGCTGGATCGGGAGGGGTTGTTCTTCGACTCGACCCACTTTCCACCCTCTCTGGCCCGATATCCCTTCCGGGGAAGGGGCATCTACCTGATGACCGGCAAGGTGGTGCTGGATTTCGGCTTTCCCATGCTCGAAGTGGATGTGATGGAGAAGCTGCCCATGGTGAAGGATGAGCGATATTGATAGTGCTGAACAGAATAAGCAGAAAATGGTGTTTCTTACTTAGCTGAGTAAGCAAACAGATCAACGGATTCGATCATGAACGAACAGACCCTCTACCTCAAATGCCCCCTCGGCTGGTTGCGCATCACTAGTGATGACACCGCTGTCCATGCCATCTCGTTCGAGGA
This sequence comes from uncultured Saprospiraceae bacterium, assembly GCA_942490895.1. GTDB lineage: Bacteria > Bacteroidota > Bacteroidia > Chitinophagales > Saprospiraceae > JAGNXB01. The sequence goes on along the minus strand of CALNZC010000041.1, from coordinate 65,159 downwards.
AGAGGAAGGTCCGGAGTCGCCAGACCCATCAGCGGCACTGCTGCAATGTCGGGAGGAGTTGAATGAATATTTCCAGGGAAAGCGCAAGGTGTTCACGATTCCCTGGTCGGCCGAGGGTACTCCCTTTCAGCAATCGGTCTGGAAGTCCCTGGCAGAGGTTCCCTTCGGGCATACCCTGTCTTATGGCCATCTGGCCCGGCAACTCGGCAATGAGGATGCCGTCCGGGCCGTCGGCATGGCCAATGGACAGAACCCGCTGGCCATTCTCGTTCCTTGTCATCGGGTGGTCGGGGCCAATGGCAAACTCACCGGCTATGCCGGCGGTCTCTGGCGTAAAAAATGGCTCCTGGAGCACGAGCAGATGGGGGCGCAAGGGAGCCTTTTTTGAGGAGGTAACGGTATCCAGATCTGATTCAATCAAGAATGAACCAGATCAACTCTTATAGTCCTGCTATTCTTTCCTTCGAGGGTCAAATCGATAAATAAAATTGATTGTTGTTCGAACTTTTGTTCCATTATAGATTGCAGGACTCCACTGAATCTCGCCTTCCATCATTTCTTCGACAACAGTTAATAAAGCTCGGCCCATTCCGAATCCCGGATCTGTCAAAATACTTGGACTACTTATGTGGCCACTCTTTTCAATAACGGCACCCACAATGGCCACTCCACGCATTGTAGATCTTTCAACATTCGCCCTCCAATAGGCAGGCATTTCTTTAGGATACATAATCTTATTATCGATATAAGTCTTCAAGAGTTCGTTCGCACATTTTTCCTTTTCTCGGGTTGAAAGTCTGAGCTGATGTTCGCAACCTGGAAACCGAGGTTGAATTTCGACAGATACAAAAATGGCATCTTCATGACGAGACAACTCCTGAGAATGAAGTGTTTGAGCCCCCCCCCCCCCCCCCGGAGTGGGGGGCGCCCCCCGCCTCTACGGGCCCCCGCCCCCCCCCCCCCCCCCCCTTTTCTCCCTCTTCTTCTTCCCCCCCCCCCCGGCCCCCCTCTCAACACACACTGAAATAGAAACACAGAATGGAATCGAGAAGTTGGTATGAAAATGCATATGAAGAGCGGATCAGTGATCAAAAACAAAGCCTGCAAGGAAACTGCAATGGAAGGTAAAACTTATTTTGAGTAGTTGGTTCGAGGTTGTGGCCATATGCCGATGGTAGGATTATCAGGTTATTCGAACATTTGCGAGAGGCTACCTCTTTGATTGAAAAAGGCCGGGACAAGCCCGGCCTTTTCCATAAGATCACTTACGGATCAATGCTTTTTCTTCTTCTTTGTTGAGGTGTCCGTATCACCTGAGAGTTTGAATTTAACGGGCAACATAAATGCCACTCTGACCGTGTTTCCTCGCTGACGGCCGGGGATCCAGCGGATGCCCTCAGACTCCATTTTTTCGAACACCTTCAGGACGGCTTCTCCCGTACCACTGCCGATGTCCTTGACCATCTTGACTTCACTGAGCGAACCATCCCGCTCTACGATAAACGAAGCGATATTGACACCTTCTACCTCATTATGGATGGCATTCTCAGGATAGACCATATGGGTGCCGATATAAGTCATCAATTTGTTCTGCGCACATTTGGTGCGATCTTCCCGAGTCATGTCCCCTTCTTCACAGCCGGGAAAACGAGGCATTTCTTCCACGACCTTGAAGGTGGTTTCCTCATTGGATGCACTCCTGTCATCCGGGATAATAATGGAATCCGCAGACGACATAAATGAAGTTTCTTCCTGGAGTGGGGCAGACCAGTTGATCCGGGAGAAGGATGTCGTGCCGATCATCAGGACCAACCCCAGACAGAGGAAGATGATCTGATGCAGGCGCCAGTTTTTTCGGGGTTGATACATGTGCATAATGCGTTTTTTTAAGGGTCCTTGAATGATGGTGTGAATAGGTAATGCGTTGATGAAGGCTGGACGGAAGGTGCCGAGAAAGCGAACATATCCATCCCTGTCCTGGTCGTGAAGAACGTATTGATCGGCCTGGAATTCATGCACCAGTCGCAACTGACGATTCAGGAGATGGACCAATGGCTGGAACCAGAAGATGATCCGGATCAGATTAGACAGGATGAGATCATAAGAATGATGGTAGTGGCTGTGCGCCCACTCATGTCGGAAACAAAGATGAAAGCGTTCCGGATCTTCTTTGAGGTTTTCAGGAAGATAAATGTCTCCGACGAACTGGAATGGAACCGGTAGATTGGCAACCCAATACACAAGCTGCCCTTCAATAACCTCCCTTTGGGCATTCTTGCGCAGGGTCATCAGATGCCTGTGTCCGGCATAGAATCGATAGATCATCCAGGCCATCCCCATGCTATAAAGAACGCCAATAATGGTCCAGATATCCATTGTTGAATGAACAACAGCTTGTTGGTCGATTCGGCTCAGGGCCAATACCTCTGGCAATGTGATGACCAATGTTTGCTCCTGGGGTAACGGCCAGACGACTAGCGGGAGGATTACGCCTGCAAGGAGGGCAGCGAGAAGGAATATACGCTGCTGTGTCAGAGTTGCTCGTCTTGCGATGAGATGGATAAACAAAGTTAGAAAGCCTCCCCAGCAAAGGGTGGTCATCAGGATATATCGGACGATCTCGTTACTCATTTTGTTTTTGATTTGAGGTCCTGAATAAATGATTCTAACTCCTGCGGATCCAGGGATTCTTCATCCACCAGAAAGCTCACCATGTCCCGGAATGATCCGGAGAAGTAGTCTGTGGCCAGCTTTTCCAGGCGGCTCTTCGAATAATCCTCCTTGGTCACCAATGGGAAGTATTCATGCGTCCGTCCGTAGGCCTTGTGACTGACAAAGTCTTTCTTTTCGAGGATCCGGACAATGGTCGACACAGAACTATGAGGAGGTCTTGGCTCACCCATGTCATCCAGCAAGTCACTGACCAGGCAGGGACCCCGATTCCAGATCAATTGCATGATCTCCTCTTCTGCTTTGGTGAGTGCATTCATTTGATTCTTTTTTGATGTTGATCTGTTTTCAGGGTATTGAGCCTTTGCAGCGTGTAATCTGCATACATCAGATGTCCGGATTTGAGGTACTTCTCATAATAGCGGATGGCAGGATTTTTATCCTGGTACCATTCATCATACACACGTCCAATTTGAAAGAGGTATTCCGGATTGTCACGGATTCGGTAAGCGGCTTCATAAGCGGTCAGAGCCTGTTTGTATTCTTTCTCCAGGGCGTATAATCGGCCAGCTTGCTCCTGAAAAAGGTGGAGGTAGTCAGACTGGCCTTTGTCTATGGCCATTTCCATTTGGGACAAGGCTTCCGAGCGTAAACCCGTTGCATCCAGGGTCAATGCATAATAGAAATGGGCCAATTCAGAAGCACGGTCCTGGTGACAAACCCACCCAAGCAGTTCACTAGCCCGGAGCAGGCTGTCCTGTTTGAACCAGGCATAACCCGTCATGGTCGTGAAGTACAGTGCGGAATCTCCGGTCTCTAAAAGGCGCTGTCCATAGGTGATGGTCTGGGCAAAATCTTCTTGCCGGTTGGCCAACCTGACACCCAGACGCAGGAAGGGTCGGTATGTCGGATTGAGGGAAAGTGCATTTTGGATGACCTCTGATGCTCGGTCCAGTGCATCAAGTCTGGACAAATCCATCTGCCAGTGCAGCTGCTGTTTCCAGGTCCCGAGTATTATACAGCATCGATGACATATAGCAACAATCGCTTCAACAGGATCTGACCGGCTGTTGTCAGGCTGCTGCCCAGTTTTTTGAGGAAATAGGCATTTGTCGGAATCCAGATGAACAGCTCTTGTGAACATCCGTTGTGCGCTTGTTCTGTTTCACCCGTCTGACATGGCCAGATCACCCAGGGAACCACCCAGGATCGAGGGATCGAGTGAATCGGCGTGTGCCCAGGCCTGATAGTAGATCCGGGCATCGCCCAGGTTGCCCATTTGTTGATGACACCAGGCTAATTGCTGGAGGCAATCCAATCGGTCTGGATCCGCTTGGTAACAATTGTAAAAGTGGCGTATCGCCTGTTCGTAACGATAATGGGTAACCGCATCCTGTCCTGTTGAAAAGGCTTCCTGCTCGGTTTGTCCCAGCAGAGAAGCCGTCCAAAGGATCATACAGGATGCCATTATGCCTTTCATAGACACAAAGGTATAACGTAATTATACGTTATGCAACTTATTTGGCCGGTATTCCTATTTTTTCTGTTGCAAGGCGTAAGAAATGTAGCGGTGCGGCTCATTGGTGAGGTACATCAGATCCCAGCCATGGTTATTGCAAAAATCATTGACAGCATCGATGACACCGTAGCGGACACCATCTTTCCAGGATCCGAGGGTGTAGTCATGTCCGCAAAGCCAGCCACCTGGTTTTACTTTTTTCGCACAGATCGCCAATTCCCGCACGGTCTTGTCATACAGATGAGTTGTATCCAGATAGATCCAATCAAAAGTATGGTCTGGAAAGCCAGCCATCGTGGCCTCTGAGTCGCCGCGATGCAAGATCACCTGTTGATCATTGGCCTCTTTGGTGAAGCGGTTGGCAACAGCAGTATATCGGTCATTCCGAACAACTGAAGGAGGCCACAGGTCCACTAAATGAAATTGGTTCGGCCTGGAAATATCCAGGATCTTTTGGGAGAAGTCGCCCATATCCACACCCACCTCAGCAATGACACCACCATGAGGTAGTACTTCGATCAGGTCTTCCCGGGTGGGTAAAAGTTGGGTCTGGCTCATCCGTTCTGGAAGAAGGGTAATGTATGGCTGGCCACGTTCCAGACGAGTGCGGTACCAACGTGTCAGGACCTGAATAGGATTTGTCATCTGCTGTTTTGTCTTTGAATGTTTCCGGGCGAAACCGGTGAAATGAATATCTTGGCTGTAATTGATCAACAAAACAAGCTAAAAAAATGAAGAATTCCACTCTATTGGGCCTGTTTGCCTGTTTATTCCTGGTCGGCATGCTGATCGGATGCGGTGATACAGCCACAACTGCTGATGATCAGTCGACTGAATCGACTGAAATGGAACAGGGCGAAGATATGTCCGGTCCTGAATACACGTCTGCTTATATCTGTCCGATGCATTGCGCCGGAAGTGGTTCTGCTGAAATGGGCACCTGCCCGGAATGCGGTATGGAGTATGTCACCAACCCGGATATGGCTGCGCCAGCCGGTGAAGCACACGACCATGACGGCCATGACCATGACGGTCATGATCACGAGCATTGATGGACTGATCATTATTGCATAACCCGGGAGTAATCAATACCTTAGAGTAAACTCCCGGGTTATGCGTTTTTACATCCTCCCCCTCCTTTGTCTGGCAACCTTCTCGGCATCCTTCGATCGCCAAGCCAGAACAGCGACAGGAAAATCTGATTCCCTATGTCTCTCCTTATTCCAGAGGAGGATCAGATCTTATCGTAGACACAGCCTATTCCGTCCAGGAATTGATTTCGGATTTCTTTTCGAACTCCTGTGTGGAACCATTTAACATCACGATGGTGGGCAATTCTGAAGGAATGGGTTTCTTTCAGGCTGTAGGAACAGAATTGGGTGTGCCGGCAGGTATTCTGCTCTCCTCAGGCAATATTTCCAATGCGATGGGCCCGAACAATCAAAGCGGGGCAGGAAATTCATTGGGACAAGTTGGAGATACCGACCTGAATCTGTTAGCTGGACAAAATACGTTTGATGCTCTGGCCATCCAATTTGACTTTATTCCCACGGTGGAAAAACTGACGTTTCGTTATGTCTTTACCTCAGAAGAGTATCCGGAATATGTCTGTGCCTCCTTTCAATGACGTCTTTGGATTCTTTTTCTCTGGACCAGGGATTAATGGGGCATTTTCCAATGATGCTATAAACATAGCGACGATTCCCGGATACCTCCATCTATGTCGGGATCAATTCGATTAACCCTGGAGTACCAGGGCCATTCGGGAATCCCGGCTAACTGCATGAATGGCTCTTTAGATTATGGTGCGCTGTATGTCGATAACACAGGAGGCATGCATCTTCAGTGTGATGGCTTTACATTGCCATTAGATGCTGTTGTGGATGTGATTCCCGGGGAAGTGTATCACGCCAAGATCGTGGTGGCTGACGCTGCAGATGGCATTTTTGATTCCTCTGTCTTTCTGAGTGTGGAAAGCCTTTGCGGTGACTCCCTGCTCCATCCTATTGCTCATATTTCCAAACTGGAATTTACCGGGCCTAAGTCCATTGCCATGAATGGATGGTTGAAGTACGGCTATGATGAATGGACCTGGGATTTTGGTGATAATTCGACCAAATTCAAGAATCAGTTCAGTGTGAACCATACCTATTCTAAACCGGGATTGTATACGGTGAAGATGTATGGCTCCAATTATTGCTGTTCCGACACATTCAGTCTGCTGGTTCCCATCCAGTTGCCGCCGTATCTCACCAAAGAGATAGTCCGACCTGCCACCTGCCACGGGATGAATAATGGTCAGATCCTATTGGATGTATTATCCAGTGAAGGCGGGCTGACCTATCAATGGTCAGACGGGGATGTTCAACAAAATCGATCTGAACTTGCCCCGGGAGAATATGCAGTGATCATCACTGATGCTACAGGACAAAGTACACAAGCAGGTCCTTTCCTGATCACAGAGCCCGAGCAGGTTCAAGCAGAAATTCTTCAAAGCGCACCACAAGAAGAGGGGAGCCGTTCTGTGATTGTTGTTCCTTCAGGCGGAAATGGTGGTTTCAAGTACCTCTGGAACGATGGCGGTCAGGGCGCTTCCAGGACTGACTTGATCCAGGGCGTCGATTATACAGTGACGATTACGGATAAACGAGGATGCCTTGAAGAGCATTCGTTTGTGTTTGGAGGTGGAGAGGTCCATGTGCCGGCCAAACAACTTCGGATCTTTCCCAATCCGGTCAACAGTCAACTGAGAGTCTCCCGTTTGCAAGAGGATGGTTGCGATCCTGGAATGCTGACCATTTACAATGGATTTGGGCAATTGGTCTATCAGTCCAGTATCACATGTGAGATGGATATTGACCTTGCTGTAGATCAATGGGTTGATGGGCTCTATGTGCTTCAATTGGTGACGCCAAGCGGATCGGAGACGAGACCTGTTTTCGTCAAACATTAATATTTGTAAAACAATTTGTGTTTTAAATACAAATTGTTTTATATTTGGGTATGCAAGCGACGATGTATACCCAGAAGGGCAGGGGTGCCCAGATCAATCCGACCTCCCCGTTTGAAAAATATGACCGGGGTAGTCAGGTTCTTGATCCTGATTCACAGACCCAATACATTCCTATCCGCACCAAGCGTCTACTCAATGAGGTCGACAGCCCGGATATTCCCCACAACTGGTCGGTCAATCCGTATCAAGGATGTGAGCATGGCTGTGTATACTGTTATGCACGCAATACACACCCTTACTGGGGGTACAGTGCCGGGATGGACTTTGAACGTAAGATCATGGTCAAACTGGATGCCCCTCGTGTTTTGGAAGAGACATTCCAAAAGGCTTCCTGGAAAGCCTCACCTGTCATGCTCTCCGGGAATACAGACTGCTATCAACCGGCAGAAAAGCACTATCGACTGACCCGACAGATTCTGGAAGTATGTCTGAAATATCGTCACCCGGTCAGCATCATTACCAAGAATGCGCTCATTGAACGGGATCTGGACTTGTTGAAGGAACTAGCCGCACATGGGTTAGTCCATGTTGCCTTTTCAGTGACCACGATGCAACCAGCTCTCCATCGTGTCCTTGAACCGAGGACATCAACACCAGAGCGAAAGATCAAAGCGATCCGTTCCCTGAGTGAGGCGGGTGTTCCAGTCATCGTGCTGGCGGCACCGATGATCCCATCCCTGAATGATCATGAACTATTTGATATCGCCAAAGCCGTATCTGAAGCAGGTGCCCGGTCCTTACAGCATATGGTTATCCGCATGAACGGGGCCATTCCTGAACTCTTTTCAGATTGGCTGGATCGTTACTTTCCCGATCGCAAACAAAAGGTACTCAACGGCATCAAATCCCTCCATGGTGGACGTGTTCAGGACAGCCGCTTTGGCAAACGCATGAGGGGTGAAGGAAGTCGAGCTGCTATTATCGCCAAACAGGCAGAATTAGCAAGAAAGCGATTTAATCTCCATCAGCCCTTGCCTGTTTTAAACACGCAACTGCATGCATTCTATAAAACGGCACAGCTGGATCTGTTCATGTCGGCTTGATAAGAAACTGAAGATCGAAACAAAGGAAGCCATGAATCGATGATGTCATGATTGTGTTGGCTGACGTTTACCATGCAATGTTAATTGGAGGAGTTGTCAGGAGGTTGGTTAAATAGATCAGCCGGCGGGGCAATGGGTGCATCACTCGGATGAAATTCTGGCCCTATAGGTTGGATCAATGCAATATCGTTTTCCGACACCCGATTCACACGTTTGGATACAGGAAAGGCATGCATTTGATCCTCCGGATAAGGAATCAACAACTGATGGAGATCTTCATCATGAACGCCGTCCTCTAGCCACAGTTTTTCGTATTCCGGCAAAAGAATGGCAGGCATTCGATTGTGAATAGCAGCCATCAGCGGATTGGGTGGCATTGTGATTAATGTAAATGAAGGGATGATCTGCCCATTTTCGTCCTGCCATGTTTCCCAAAGACCGGCAATACTGAATAATGCATTGTCCTCAATGCCGATGAGAAAAGGCTGTTTTTGACCCTTTGCATCTGTTTTCCACTCATAAAATCCATCAAAGGGAACAAGACATCTCCTTTTTTGGAAAGCCGTTCTGTATGCCGGCTTTTCCTGAATGGTTTCCATCCGAGCATTGATCAGTTTTGAGCCGATCCGTTCATCCTTTGCCCAGAAAGGGATGAGTCCCCATTTGTAGAACCGGAATTGATCCGGATCTTCATTGGTGATGACCGGGTGCCAGTGTGTTGGTGCGATATTGAAATGGGGGAGTGGATTGTATCGGGCGATGTCTTCCTGATAGAAGGTGGCCTTGAAGCGTTCCTCCAATTCTTTTTCCTGTTTGGATAGCGATGCTCTACCACACATGATCAGGGGCGGATATGCAGGACTCTGTCCGGATAATCAGAGATGATCCCATCTACACCCAATTTGATCATCTCCTGGATATCCTGCTCGTTATTGACGGTCCAGGGAATGACAGCTATTCCGCTTTCATGAATCTGGATGACCTCATCAGTGTTCAATAAGCTGTATTTAGGGCTGTAGACTGCAGGCTGAAAGGACAGTTTTTTAACATTTCTGCGGAATGATCCCCGTTCTACCAGGAAAGAAAGAGGCAAGTCGGGACGAATCTGGTGGAGGTATTCCAACGTCTCAGGGTCAAAACTTTGCAACTGGCAATGCTGACCCATGTCCGATTGATCGATGACCTGAAGAACTAAATCACAATACTCTCGGACAGGTGGGTGGAACTTGTCATCATATTTAGGCTTTCGTTTGATTTCAATGTTGAACTGAACGGAACGGTCAGGATAGTCTGTCAACCATAGTTTCACAGACTTGAAAACCTCAATCAAGGCCGGTTTTGCAATAAAGCGGGGCTGCTGTGTCGGAAATCTGGGATTGCCCAGTGCGCCACAATCATACTTCTGGGTCTCCGCTAAGGTCAACTGATAGATATTCACCTTTGTTTTCCCTCGAAGGGATTGACCCAGGGGCCCCAGGCAGATATCCGGATTCATCCAGGGTTCATGGGAGACCAGGACTTGACGGTCACTGGTGATCACCACATCTAGTTCCAGTACCTCTGCCCCCAATTCCAACGCATGTATAAAGCCAGGTATGGTGTTCTCTGGAAGGTGACCTCTGCAGCCACGATGACCTTGAACCTGTACATGCGTCTGACCCTTGCTGATGACTGGCCCCATGACAAACGCGATAAGTGGTAATCCTAGTCTCATCAGATGCATCATTCTAAGCAGAGACAATTTGTCCAATGGCTTTAACCAAAAGGTCGAGGTCCTTCAATGAAGTGTAGACATGAGGTGTGATCCTCACGCCTTTAATTTCTTCCCATACGATGGCGACCGTGTGGATCTTATAGTCTCGCCAGAGGGCCTGACTAACTTCTGATGGTTCCTTTCCTTCCACCTGCAGAAGGGCTATGGCGCCGGACCACTCTGGAGAAACGGGTGTGCCGATGGTGACGCCCGGCATTTTGACTGCTCGCGTAGACCAATAATTTTTGAGAAACCACAGCCTGTCTTGTTTTCGTTTGTTGCCGATCAGCTCCTGAAAATCGATGGCTTCGCCTACGGCGTGTTCAATCGGGAAAGAACGGGTCCCCAATGCTTCGAATTTGCGAATATCCGGTGAGGCCGGATCTGGATTGGCGAATAAGGGCCATGTTTCTTCAATACGGGACTTTTTAACCCATAACAGTCCACTTCCAAAAGGAGCAGAGAGCCATTTGTGTAAACTGGTGCCAAAATAGTCACCGCCCAGATCAGGGATATTGTAATCCAGATGAGCAAAGGAATGAGCACCATCGATCACCACGCGGATATCTCTCTTCGCGGCTTCAACGGAAATGGCCTTCGCTGGAAGAACCTGTCCGTTCCAGTTGATCACGTGTGTGATGTGGACAACCTTTGTTTTTTTAGTGAACAGGTCGGTGTATCCATTGACCAGACGCGCCGTATCCTCTGAAGGAAGTTGATGATCGACCCATTTGAGGACAATACCTTCCCTTTTTTCCCGCTGTTTATAAGCATTGATCATATTGGGATAGTCCTGCTTGCTCAGGACGACTTCATCACCTTTTTCCAGTGGGATGCCATAAATGGCTGTTTCCAATGCCTCTGATGCATTGCGATTGATGGCAATCTCCTCTGGGTCGCATCCGGCCAGGTCGGCCAGTCGTCTTCTTAATGGTTCTCTACCCTGGTCAAGTACCTGCCACATGTAGTAGGATGGCCCCTCGTTTGCCATCTGATAAAAGCGAATCATCGCCTGTTGGACCGACGCCGGTTGTGGACTGACGCCACCGTTATTGAGATTGATCAGTTGGGGGGATACAGTGTAAGCCTGACGGATCAACCCCCAGAACTCTTCATCGTCCGGTCCAGGATTGGATCGTATTGCCTGGTGAATCTCAGCAATCAAAGACTCTTTACTGGCAGTGTCAAGAAGGTTGCCAATACTGAGTGCTCCAAGTGAACCAATGGATTGTTGAATGAATTGACGTCTTGCTTTTTCCATTTGTGGTTCATTTTGGCTTATCCCAAATATACTGAATCTGGATGGGGACAAGGGTACGCCTCCAGGATACCATCCAATGGAATTGAGGAATAATTCATAATTTATCGGCATGATTCGATGCCCTATGCGTGTACTACTTTTCCTGTTCGGATACCTGATTCCTTCTTTTGTACTTGCTCAACCTCCTTTTCAGAAGGTATATGATAATGGACTGGCCTCTTCACAGGCGTTGGCGGCAACGCCGACACCAGATGGAGGCTCTGCCTTTATAGGGATCATTGAGATTGCTGGTGCTGCATCCGAGGTCATGGTAACCAAGTTGACTTGTGCCGGAGATGTCCAATGGGTGAAGACGTTAGGGGCATCCTCAACAGTGGATAATGTGTTCCCCGAGATCAGAAGTGATGCTTCCGGCCGGATCTGGTTCGCATCCAATGTAGGCGTTTATCAAAATTATGACGGGATTTTAGGGGTCTTGTCTCCGGATGGGGACCTCCTCAAAGCCGCCAGAATTGGAAAACCAGGCCGAAATGACCAGTTGTTTGGACTGGCCCTGGATACAATGGGCCATGTATACGTTTCCGGAGCCACCAACTCCTGGGGTTCGGATAAATCCGGGAGTACCTCCTACACCGATGTCTTTGTCGCATGTCTGGACACTAACCTCAATATGATTTGGGCCAGAACGCTGGGGAATCCTCAAAATATTGATACCGGGTTCAGTCTTGAATTGGATCACCAAAGCAGGCCATTAATTACAGGTCGATACATTGTCAATGGGACTTTTTTTGGGTTTTGCTTGCGGATGACTCCAGATGGGAATGTCGATCTTTTCAGGGGTTTTGGAGAGTCGGTAGTACCTCACCGGACTTATGGATACGGCATCAATGCCACGGCTGATGGTCATATTCTACTCACAGGCAGTACCACCTTGAACAAGGTGAATCACCAAAGCCTGGCGGATGTCTACCTCATCAAAATGGATGAAGATGGCGTTCCCGTTTTTTCTAATATCTACATTCCTACAGTAGGTTCTGACAATTCCGAAAGTGGCTCTTCTGTGGTCGAAATGGCGGATGGACGATATGCTATAGGGGTGCCGACAATGTCCTTTTCTGCCTTCTCACAAGGGTTTGTGCCGAACAAGAATGCAGTTTTTGTCACGGAGTCTGATGGTGCACTGTCAGCGGCCAAGTTGTACAATACAGGAGGTTCGCATTATACCAAGATCCACGAACGCCCTGGTGGGTTTCTGTTTTCCAACTTTTCCACAAACTATGGTAGTCCATCCTTTTTCAAACCCCTGATCATTGCCACGGATGATGCGTTGGTCAGTGGGTGCAACGAGATCAATGTCACCTCCCAGGTCCAATTGGTCAATGAAGGATGGGAGTTTACAGATATCACCTACAACACCGACACCAGCTATACGATCCAGCCCTATACGGTGTCTTCGGATTATGCCTACCAGTTGGTTCAGGTGCTGTGTGAGACACCTGAGGAGGTGATGGGTGTTTTTGATGTGCCCGATACCCTCTGTATCGAAGAGACCCTTTTCGCTACGGGTGCGGGCAACGATGCAGTGATCAAGCAGACCTGGGATATGGGTGATGGAACACTGTTCACCGATGTAATGGATGTATTCCACATGTATGCAGAGGCAGGGACATACACCGTTTCTATGCGCCTTGACTGGAATTGCGCATCATTGGATTTTAATCAGGAGGTGGTGATATTGCCAAATGGATTGACCGAGATTGATACTGTGGTGTGTCTTGGAACCAGCTACTTCGCTGCAGGAGAAGAACAGACCGTTGAAGGGACCTATCGAGATACGCTGCCCGGCGAACGGTGTGATAGTATTATTGTCACTAACCTCACGTTCAAAGACTGCAATTGTGAGGTTGAGTTTCCAAATGTATTCACCCCGAATGGAGATCAGACCAATGATCTCTTTCAGCCATCGATAGTTTGTGAACTGGAAGTCCTGGATTATGCAATGGAAGTCTATAACCGTTATGGAAAGCGTATTTATGAATCCAGAGAGTATGGCTCCGGATGGAACGGCCAGTTTGAGAATAAGGACCAGACAATGGATGTCTATGCCTGGGTCTGTACCATGCGTTACCTTTTAGACGGTGTAGAAGTGTCCTGGACCAGAAGAGGGGATATTTCTCTGGTACGATAGACATCAAAATCCATCCTTATCGCCTGAAGATCAAAAGCGGAGTAGTGATTTGAACACCTTGGCCAACTTCGGTGATGAAGTAGAAGCCTGCAGGTAATTGGCTGATATCCCAGCTGTTTTGATGGGAAGACAGTGCCATGATCTGTCGACCATACAGGTCGGTCAAAACGCCTGTATGAAATGAATCAGGCTTGCGAAACAATTGGTCAGAGGCAGGATTGGGATAATAAGCTGGCTGATTTGCAGCCTGAAAGTCCTCAAATGCCGTACTCATCCCCCCTTCTATTGCCCCTAAACTCGGTGGATCCAGGTAAGGCTGAAAGTCATGATCTGTCCAGGTAGGGTCCGGAAGCGTCCAACCTGCCATGATCGCCGGGGAGCCAGGAGTGAGGTAAAAATTCTGAATCGACAGGTCGACCACTTCAGGGTCTACCTGAATGAGCCCTTCGATCTCCGGGGAAGGTAGATACGGGCCTGTCCAATTCGGTTGATCCAGATGATACCATAGATTCCGGGCTACTACGAATGATGCTGCATTGGTATTCGGACCAATATTGGTCGCAATGGCAAGATCATTATCAACGAACACAATGTTGTTGACGAATTCGCCATCAGCTACCGGCTTGTAAAAGGTCGTATCCGAAGATTCCTGAAGGATACGCATGACCCATTTTCCTGGTCGATAAATGGTATTATTCCATACACGGACACGTTGGCTACCCACATAGGCGATTGGTGCCTCACTGCCAGAAAAAATGTTGGCCACCACATTCAGATCGGCCGCTTCATAGTCAGCACCCAGGGGTCTGAAGTAGGGAGCACCTGTACTGCCCCCGAGATTCAAACTGCGTTGCCCACCATTCAGAAACGAATTCTGTACAATGTCGATGTATCGTGTGCCCCCTTTGGCCTGGATGGAATTACTTCCGAGATTATGAAATAGATTGCCATGGATTCGTCCCGAATGACAACCCACCATGTCGATGCCACTCCCTCCTGCTGCACCATTTCGAATAGTGCAGGTTTTGATCTCGAAAGAATCCAACCCGGATAGTTTCAATAGATCATTATTGCCTGTTGCATTTATGTCCTCAAAGACACAATGTCGGATCAGAATATGATGTGCAGGTGTGGAATACGACCCACCATCATCAATATTTAACCCATTCCCGGTTTGTTCTCGGAAGGTCAGTTCCTCAATGATCAAATACGCCGGATCTGTAAACTGTATCGCATTTGTGCCGCCCAGGATGGTCGTTCCTGCCCCCGGTTTACCCCGGATGATAATCCAGGAATCAGGCAGGCCCTGCAGGTCTGCAATGTACATTCCACCACTATGGACTCCAGCGCTGAGCAGCAGTGTGTCTCCTGGAAGGGCTACCTGAGCGGCTTGTTCCAGAGTGGTATATGGCTTGCCAGGTCCAATTTCCAGTGTTTGTTGTGCATGTAATGAGAAGGCACAAAAGGATATAGCGATCAGAATGAGGGTTATCCGTTTAGGTTTTTGCATGATTAGCGGGGCATTAGAACGCTGAAATTAGCTGCTTTTCCTTACTTGCAATGTGGCAGCGGGGTTTGATTTGATGTATATTTGCACCTCATGAAGAGAATTCGAAATTTCTGCGTCATCGCCCATATTGATCACGGCAAGAGCACCTTGTCTGATCGTCTGCTCCAAACCACCCATACCGTGTCGGATCGAAATCTGGTTGCCCAGACTCTCGATAATATGGACCTTGAACGGGAGAGAGGAATTACCATCAAAAGTCATGCAATCCAAATGGATTATCTGCACACAGATGGTGAACAATATACCCTCAACCTGATCGATACTCCTGGTCACGTAGACTTTTCCTACGAGGTTTCTCGATCTATTGCGGCATGTGAGGGTGCGCTGCTTCTGGTGGATGCTACGCAGGGGATTCAAGCCCAGACCATCTCCAATCTCTATCTGGCTTTGGAACACGACTTGGAGATCATTCCAGTGATCAACAAGATCGATATGGATAATGCCATGATCGAGGATGTTGTTGATCAGATCGTCGACTTGATCGGTTGTGAGAAGGAAGATATCATCATGGCCAGTGGAAAGACGGGAATAGGTGTTGACGAGATCCTGACCGGAATTGTCAACCGGATTCCAGCACCTAGTGGGGATGAGGAAGCGCCTTTACAAGCATTGATCTTCGATTCAATATTCAATTCTTTTCGTGGTGTAGTCGCCAACGTGCGCATCATGAATGGTACCCTTAAGAAAGGGGACAAAATTCGATTTGTCAATACGGGGAACGAATACAGCGCAGATGAGATTGGTATTCTCAAGATGGACTATTCCCCCGGAACAGAACTCAAAGCGGGGAACGTCGGTTATGTGATGACTGGGGTGAAGATGTCGCGTGAGATCAAAGTGGGGGATACCATCACTCATGTTTCACGACCTTGTGAAAAGGCTTTGACTGGATTTCAATTAGTCAAACCCATGGTTTTTGCCGGTGTTTTCCCGATTGATAATGACGATTTTGAAGATCTGAGGGAAGCATTGGAGAAATTGCAGTTGAATGATGCCTCTCTGGTATTTGAACCGGAAACGTCCACTGCATTGGGTTTTGGTTTTCGTTGTGGATTCCTGGGCATGTTGCATTTGGAGATCGTCCAGGAACGCTTGTCCAGAGAATTTAATCAGGAAGTCATCACTACCGTCCCCAACGTGTCCTACTATGCGACAAATATGAAGGGGGAGCGGATGTTGGTCAATACCCCAAGTGAATTGCCCGATCCGACCACCATGAAATTTGTGGAGGAGCCCTATATCCATGCACAGATCATCTCCAAGCCTGAATTTATTGGGGCCATTATGACCCTTTGCCTGGATAAGCGGGGCATTCTGAAAAAGCAATCTTACCTGACTCAGGAACGTGTAGAACTCGCATTCGAACTGCCATTGGCAGAGATTGTTTTTGACTTCTATGATCGATTGAAATCCATCTCCAAAGGCTATGCCTCCTTTGATTATTATCCATTGGATTATCGTCAGGCAGATCTGGTCAAACTGGATATCAAGTTGAATATGGAGGATGTGGATGCTCTTTCGGCATTGGTCCACCGGAGTAAGGCGGAATTTATTGGTCGCAAGATCTGCAAGAAGTTAAAAGAACTATTACCCCGGCAACAGTTTGTTATAGCGATTCAGGCCGCTATCGGCGCCAAGATCATCTCTCGTGAGACGATCTCAGCCATGCGGAAAGATGTGACAGCCAAGTGTTATGGTGGCGACATTTCCCGTAAACGGAAGCTTTTGGAAAAGCAGAAGGAGGGAAAGAAGAAAATGCGCCAGATCGGTACAGTAGAAGTACCGCAGAAGACATTCCTGCAGGTGTTGAAACTGGATGATTAGAGGGGATAAAAGTCTCGATCACAATCGATCCTGTTACTCAGAACATCAGCAAATAAAAGGCCCGGTCAACGACCGGGCCTTTTTAGGTATAGAGTGAATTTAAGCGTCTTATTTGATCAGGTTCCTGACTGTAAATGCGCCAGATTTGTCCTGAATGATCAGCCAATAGGCCCCTTCAGGCAAATCCTGAACAGATAAAGTGGTTTGGATCGATCGGTTTTGCTGTGTCTGTTGAATGACACCACGGCTATCCATCAATCGCAAGGTGTATTCCCCTTGTTTCGGCAATTGGACAAACAGATTTTCTTTCATCGGTACCGGGTAAACCCGGACTTCGGTGAACCAGTTGACTTGATCTACAGCGGAAGGGTCTTGAATCTCAATGTCTTCAACGGTAACGATACAATCCGTTGAATCATGGATGACCAGTAGATATGTTCCTGCTCCGACATCGATCAGGTCTTCATCCATACCGACCATCAGATCTTTGTCAAAGAACCATCCAAACGCGTAAGGAGGCAGACCTCCGGAAACGGATATGAAGATTCCACCATCATTCATGCCCGGTCCAGATGTATGGCGAATAGAATCGATCTGGATGACAATTTCTGATGGTTGACCTATCGTCATTGTGTCAGAAAAGGTACAATTCCCTTCATCCGTCAACTGGACAATGTATTCACCTGCAGGTACATTCTGGATCTGGGCCGTGGTATCACCGGTTGACCACTCGATTGTCACTGATCCACTTTCATTCATCCAGGTCAAGAGTGCACTTCCCGTGGAATCTCCAAAGCAAAGGACATCAGATGTAGTGACTGCTCCAGTTAATGCGCAACCAAAGGCCTGTACCGTTGTACTCTTGACATTGGTACAACCATTGGCATCGGTGACCGTCGCCTGATACATTCCAGGTGCGAGCATATTGATGGTATCAGTGGTGCCACCCGTACTCCATAGCACGGTGTATCCCGGGGTTCCACCAGAAGGGGCCACCCAGGCGCTCCCGTCATCTGCGCCCTGTGCCGATTCCGGACTGGAGCCGATGTTCGCCAACAATGCTGGTGGCTGATCAATGGTCACACTGATGGTGTCCATGCAACCTAAGGCATCAGAAAGTAAGACGAGATATGTACCCGCACTCAGATCACTTCGAACTGGGATGGACATTCCATCCGGCCAGGTGAAGACATGAGGTTCCATTCCACCCGTAGCACTCAAAGTTGCATAGCCGTTGGCATCACCGAAACAGGTAGCATGAGCAATACTGTCAATCATGCCAATGGGTAAGTCAATTTCTGTCACATTGACCTCTGCCGTGTTGGAACAGCCGTTATTTGTATCGGTCAGTACGACGATATACAGTCCCCCTTTGCTGACGCCTACTGTGAGACTGTCGCTGCCATATTCGATCATACCACTGATGGTCGTCCAGGCATAGGTCACATTCGGGATATCCAATAATTTGATCTCTACAATTGGATTCAGACAACTGATCGTGTCCGGTGTTCCTTGAACTGTGATCAATGGGATATTGACATCCTCAGAGACCGTAGCCTCAGTCGTGGCTGTGCAACCATTACATACATCGGTTACGACGACAGTGTAAATGCCGGGTTCTGCAACTACTGGAGAGGCGTTATTAGAGAACAAATTGCCAGACGGATCTGTCCAGGAATAGGTGTAAATACCACAGGGGCTATTTGCGGTCACCTGAAGAGTGATAGAGGGTTCCAAACAGGTTAGAGTACCGCCGGATGCCGCTACAATGGGCGGATCAATATCGATTGTTGGGGTGACATCAATTGAGGTGACACAACCGTTCTGGTCGGTCACGGAAACAGAGACCGTATTCTCATTATCCAGTATTTCAGTAGGTCCAGGGGTGCCGGTACTCCACAAATAGGAATAACCGGGTGTGCCGCCTTGTCCATTCACTGTTATTGTTGCCAAACTTGTACAGGTGATCGGTGTCTCTAAAACGATATTGAGCAAGAGTTCACTGGGTTCGTCAATGGTGACCATGATGCTTGCCGTCATGCCCAAGGCATCGGTAGCTGTGGCCGTATAGGTTCCTGCGCTCAGATTTGTAGCCGTTAATCCGGTTTGGCCATTGGACCAGGAAACCGTTACAGGCGGGGTGCCACCAATGATTTGAGCGGTGGCTAAGCCATCATTTCCGCCAAAGCAACTAACATGCATAAAGGGTCCATCAATATCAATTCCCAAGGGATCCGGAGCTCCGGTAATCGTTCCTGTGAATGTATTGGTGACCACATTGTCCCCATTGTTCTGGCCATTGTTGTTGGCCATCACAGATACAAACCACAAGGTGATCTCCTCGTCGTTAGGGCCATTAGGTGCCATCCAATCGAATGTCCAGGAAACAGAGTTGCCTGAGTAGTTCTTATCTCCTCGATGTTCCATGTATTCGCGGCTATCCTGGGTGTTTGTGCCGGTTTCCGCCCCATTGACAACGATCATGTCGCCCACATTCTGGTCAGATCCATTCAAAGCGAGGATCTGAAAACCACCAGTGCTTGGGGAGCCAACTGTGGCCGTGGTGGTCAAGGTGATGGAATACGTTTGGCCTGCCTGAATAGAGGAGGGTAATCCGGATATATCTACCGTCCCTTGAAAACTGCCACCTCCATGACAGCCGGAGGCACAGGTGCCGTCATCGCCGGGCGCGCCCGTTCGTTTGTTCGGTGGATTAGAAGAGTTACTTAGAAATAGGGCAGTACAAAAGAGTACCCCCAGGAGGGTGAACATAGAACGATAGTGCATTGATAATAGGTTTGTTACAGGTTAAGATACCCAGATAGATCGCAAGAACGAAAAATTCGATGTCTTGGAGTGGAAAACCGGTTGCTGAAACGGAATAAGTTAAGTCCGAAACGGCAATTCGACAGATGAATGCCGTTTTAAACCCTGCAATTGTAACATGGATTCACCTGAGCCTCTTCAACTTGAATGAGTTAAAAACTTGTTATTTCATCAGTGGCCGAACGATAAATGCTACAAGGTCATCCTGAATCACGAGCCAATATGCTCCTTGAGGTAGTTGTTGAACGGGGATGTTCGAACTGATTGTCTGATGGATCAAGGATTGTAGAATGACACCCCGGCTATCCATCAATCGCAAGGAATAGTTTCCCTCCTTCGGTAAAAGAACCTGAAGCATATCATTCATCGGTATGGGGAATACTTCGATTTGTTCAGACCAGGAAGGTTGGATCAATGAAGTTGGATCCTGGATCTCAATACCGATCAAGGAAACTGCACAGCCGTTGCTATCTGTGACTTCTACCATATAGTTTCCAGCACCGGCATTAACCAAATCAGAGGTGAACCCAACTTCAACCCCATTGTGGATCCAAACATATGTAAAGGAATTTGCGCCACCTGTTACGGAGACAAAGGCAGCACCGTCCATTTTGCCAGGACCAGAAGTATGATGGATGGAGTCAACTGAAATGATGATCTCGGAAGACTGGTTGATCATGACTGTATCCGAAAAGGTGCAATTTCCTTCATCAGTGATCATGACGATGTATTCGCCTGCTGGCAAGTTGTTGGCCTGGGCTGTTGTATCTCCAGTTGACCATTCGATGATGACATCTCCATTTTCATTCAACCAAGAGGCAAAAACGGTTCCGGTTGAATCACCAAAACAAAGGATGGTATTCGCTGTCGCAGAACCATTCAACATGCAGCCAAAGGCTTCCACTTTTGTACTTTTTATGGTAGTACATCCATTTTGATCGGTTACTGTCGCGATGTATGTTCCAGGCACAAGGGGAGAAATTGTATCTGTCGTCGCACCGGTGCTCCAAAGTACAGAAGTAGCCCGGTGTACCTCCTGATGGTGCAATCCATGCTGATCCATCCTTGCCTCCCAGTATACTTTCATCTGTTGAATTGATGTTTGCCAAAAGTGGGGTTGGCTGATCAATAATGACGATCAACGTATCCACACATCCCAAACTATCGGAAAGGGCCACGGGAGTATGTGCCAGCTTCAAGGTCATTTCGAATCGGCAAGAGGCTACTGTCAGGCCAAAGAAAGACAATTGGTGAAAAGCCACCATCCGTAGTCAATTGAACGCGACCCGTTGGATTGTCCGGAACATAACGGCATCGTCAGGCTATCGATTAATCCCGTGGACGTATTGCTTTCTATGACCTGAATATCCAGGGAGTCTATGCATCCGTTAATGGTGTCCGTCATACGATCGTGTATGTTCCTCCTTTGCTCACACCAATAGTGGCTTCATCTGCGCCATAATCGATAGTACCATTGGCTGTGGTCCAGGCATAAGTTGTAGTAGGAAATACGAATAGATCGATTTCTATGTTTGGTCGCTGGCAGGAAATTGAATCTACTGTCCCATTGATGGAGATTGTTGGAATGATATCGTTGAGAAGAACTGTTGCATTTGCTGTCGAAGTACACCCATTACAAACATCAGTGACAAGGACGGTGTAGTCGCCGGGCGAAACGACAGTAGGGTTATAGGAATTCGAAAAAATATTGCCATTTGGATCTGTCCACTCATATGCAAATGCTCCACAAGGACTTTCGGCCTGGGCCACCAGATTTAAAAATGGGTTGAGACAGGTGAGTGTGCCACCTGTGGCAGAGGATAAAGGGGGAGCAATATCCAAACTGGGTGTCACATCCAAGCTTTTCATACAACCCTTCTTATCAGTGACTTCTACTGTTATCTGTATTGTTCAATCCCGTTGGCCCAGTTGTTCCCGTGCTCCACAGGTACGTGTTGCCGGAGTTCCGGCGTTGGCTGCCGGAATGGGGACTAATACACGGGATGTATGTCTCGGAGACGACACTCAGGATCACTTCAGTTGGTTGGGAGAACGTTATGTCCAGTTGGGACATATCACCGTTACTATCTGTAACTGTCACAGTATATGTTCCTGCTGAGAGCCCGGTGGCGGTCGGCCCTGTTTGCCCATCTGACCAGGAAAAAGTATAAGGAGGCAAGCCATTAAAGCCTTCTGCTGTCATTTCACCATCGCTTCCACCAAAACAAGAAATGAGCTTTCCTTTAGTGAAATCAAGGCCTAACGGATTATTGATACCGGCCTGGATACTTGTGAAGGGGTTGAGGATCACATGATCACCATTGTTTTGTCCGATTGGGATCGTTGAGGTGTTGCTGAACAGGGCTCCATATAAAAGGACGCCGAAAAAAGTGCACACGAAGTGAAAACGCATACGTTGTGGTAGTTAGGATCGATAAGATACTAATCCAGACCCCTAAAAGACGAATTTTGATGCCTAACGGAGTCGACAGGGATATTTTATCGGAATAATTTACCGCTGAAACAGTGATTCAACAAATGCCTGACGATTAAACACCTGCAGTTGTTCCATGGATTCCCCAAGTCCGATGTATTTGATCGGGATCTGAAACTGATCACTGATACCTAAGGCAACCCCGCCTTTGGCTGTTCCATCGAGCTTGGTCAAGGCCAGGGATTGGACCTCAGTGGCGGCCATAAACTGTTTGCATTGTTCAATGGCATTCTGGCCGGTAGTGGCATCTAAAACCAGGACGACATCATGGGGCGCCCCTTCATGGGCTTTACTGATGGACCGTCTGATCTTTCCCAGTTCATTCATCAGGTTGACCTTGGTATGCAGTCGGCCTGCAGTGTCAATGATGACGACATCATACCCTTCCTTTACGGCCATTTCAGTGGCCTCATAAGCGACTGCTGCGGGATCGGTATTCATCCCTTTACTGAAGAATCCGGCACCGGTGCGGTCAGCCCAGATCTGCAACTGGTCTACGGCTGCTGCCCGGAATGTATCGCCTGCTCCCAAAAGTACTTTATGGCCTCGTTGGATATACTGGTAAGCCAGTTTGCCAATGGTCGTGGTTTTACCTACACCATTGACACCGACGACCATAATGACATAGGGGGTTGCATCGGTCGGGATAATAAAGTCAGGAAGGTCGGTGGTATTGTTTTCTTCCAGTAAGCTGGCGATCTCGTCCTGGAGTAGTTGGTAGACTTCTTCTTCCTTGGTATACTTTTCCTTGGATACACGCGCTTCCAGACGATCGATGATCTTGATGACCGTGTCCAGTCCGATGTCAGAGGAGATCAGTGCTGCTTCAATTTCATCCAGAACACTGATGTCGACCTGAGATTTGCCAGCGATGGCTTTAGAGATCTTATCAAAGAAACTGGACTTTGTTTTTTCAAGGCCCTGATCCAGGTCTTCCTTCTTTTTCCGGGTAAATAACTTTTTGAAAAAACTCATAGGGTAGGGGCATTTGGCAAACAGAAAAGGCTTTCCGTGAAGAAAAGCCTTTTTTGCGAATGAAATGAAAGATGAAGGTCTTACTTCTTCTCAGCGAAGAAATCAGCAACCTTGTCTTTATGAATCATCATCTCCTTGTAGGTATACTTACCTGTTACCGGATCCTTGATGCTTTTCACCACTTTAACAAAATCCTTACCGGATCCTGCGTTGGCCGCCCGTTGGGCTACCCGTGCGTTCTTTGAAACCTTTGCCATGGGTGAGCTTCTTTAAGGGTTATGAATTATTTGATCTCCCGGTGAACGGTGACCTTTTTCAGGATAGGATTATACTTCTTGAGTTCCATACGATCAGGAGTGTTCTTCCTGTTCTTCTGGGTGATATACCGGCTTGTACCTGGCATACCCGTTGCTTTGTGTTCGGTGCACTCCAGAATGATCTGGTTCCGATTGCCTTTTGATTTCTTTGCCATGATCGTATGGGATTAGAGCTTGATGCCTGTGTCTACGCCACTGGCTTCCAGCCTTTTAATGTAAGAGTACGCCCCCAGTTTGTTAATCGTCCGAAGGGCTTTCGCACTGACCTTCAGGGTGATGAAGTCACCCAATTCAGGAACAAATACGCGCTTCTTCTGGATGTTGGGGACAAAGCGACGCTTCGTCTTCCGGTTGGAGTGGGAAACGTGGTTGCCCGCTACAGGGCGCTTTCCGGTAAGTTGACAGATCTTGGACATGTCTTGGTGTATTACAAATCTCGTGCCTAGTGACTTCGGAAGGACTCGAACCTTCAACCTCCTGATCCGTAGTCAGGTGCTCTATCCAATTAAGCTACGAAGCCTCATTAAATCGTTTTCTAATCCATTACGGTCTATACCAGACTTCAACTATGCCCATTCCCGGTTTCTGGGCAGAAATCATCATCGACAATTGCAGAATAGACCAGTTACCATAGTTGGCCTTTGGTTCGGTTTTTCCAACAGTTCTTGCAAACGTCCCTAAATCCTGTTGACATCCCAGTATGAAACTGTTTTGAAGAAGGACTAAAAAGGAGATACACGTACCAACACATATTGAAAGATAACTTTTTACCTTTCAAGGACATATATCCTAGTCTTGGTGATCCCTGCCTGCCGGCAGGCGGTATCCAATTAAGTACGAAGTATAACTTCAATTCTTATGATTTACCCATTCATTTAGGCCGTGGTTTCATGCGAGTGTACATATTTGCTTGCCTTGCCCGGCCGTCGTGCTTGCCCCCGGTGCGCGGTGCTTTCCCCTAATCGTTCTTGCCTGCCGCGTCCCCTGTGCCCCGGGATATACCTCTTTGTCCGAAAATGCAACAGATTCATATTCCTTTGCATAAACCACCTGCCCCAGAATATTGTACACACGTAAGGGGAAGGTCTCACTCCCTCTGCTGCGAAAGGACAATGTTAATTCCAAATCTGCCGGAACTGGATAGGCATTCAAAATCGCCAGCTTGCCTTCGGCACTGCCACAAAGACCTGCCAGTACATTAACGGCTCCTCCACCATCTTCATTGACGAGGGAAAGACGTCCACCGGTAG
Organism: uncultured Saprospiraceae bacterium; assembly: GCA_942490895.1. Lineage (GTDB taxonomy): Bacteria > Bacteroidota > Bacteroidia > Chitinophagales > Saprospiraceae > JAGNXB01. Next base: position 40,456 of record CALNZC010000041.1, on the reverse strand, counting down.
CCGTTATATTTTCCAGAATGTTGATCGTTTCTACTCCGGATAAAATGGCTTCCGCAACAGTGATGCCGCTTCTCGTGGTTCTGAAAATATCTTCGATTCCAACTGCAGACAGGGCATACTGGCTAGTAGCCCAATCGCTCCGGCCACCATTGGTGCAGCGGCAGAGGTACCTGAAAAGTATCCATAGTCATTCTGATTGGCCAACTTGACCGTATACGAATTGTATCCTGGCGCACTTAAATGAATATACGTCTTGCTATACCCGGCATTGGAGACCAAATCATCATCAATAGTCGTATTCGTGACACAAATCTGTTGGGCAGACCCACATAAGCAAGGCATATCTCCAACATTACCGATATCTACGGCCAAATTTGGAGCGGCCCCGATCAAGATGATTCCCACAGAACCAAGGCTGTCTACTAATGGGCACATCCATGGGAGGTCTTCCGGAAATACATTTTCAAACCCGAGCGACAAATTAAGTGCAGCGATGTAAGCGCCTTCGGCCCCCTGTGTTTCATTGAATCGTTTCCGCCAGGCATACATGTAGCGAAATCCAGCAATAAACTCATCTGCATAGGTTGTCGGCCCAACCAGCATCATCTTGACATCCCAGTTGATTCCGGCAATGCCCACATTGTTGTCTCCCTTGCCCCCAATGTATCCGCTCACCGAATGGCCATGGTGATGAACCGGAACGACACCGTTTTCCAGTCGGGGATTGTATCCATCATAATCATCAACAAAACCATTATTGTCATTATCCAGGCCATCACCTGGAATCTCCTGGGTGTTAATCCATAGATTCGGAGCAATATCCTCATGTGTACCGCTAAATCCGGCGTCCATAATGCCGACCACAATCTGATGTCCACCAGGACTTAAACCTCCAGTAGAGATATCCCATGCTTTTTCCGATCCGAGTAACGTATGGTAGGTCTGTTGGCTGAATTCAGGGTCATTGGGCGTCGTATTGCGCAATACTGCCTGATGATTACGTCCGACATGTCTGACCCTGCTTGATTGCATGAGATCTTGCTCACTTTTTTGGATGACGCTGGCATCCCCGCGGAGGAGATAAAGGTCGAAGCCTAGCGCACGTACTTCAAGTTCCGCAACGATGGGTTGAGAGAGCAGCTGAACAAGTTCAGCTGATGAACTTCCAGATTGCATCCAGATGATACGGTCCTCTAACCCGGGGTCAACATTGTTTCCAAATCCTTGAACAGGGGAGGCAAAAGCGGCCAGGAACAAAAATAGCCCAAGAAGAGATAAGGGGATATTCGGTTGTTGTGTCATATGGATATTGAGCCGGAGGTGCAAGAATGAACATTGAGTACTAGAACGAAAATAACGCCATATAGGTGAACAAACGTTTGTGGCTGGAAAAAGTTAACCCTTTAAGCCATCCTGATCTCGTTGATTAAATCTTGAAAATACCGGGGAGAACGAAGTAAACGACTGCCATACCATGAAAACAGTTCTCCATCCACCGGAAGTATCCTGGCAGTTGGGAATTGTTTTTCCATTTGTTGAAAATGATCCGGTTTGAACGGAAAGGGTTCAGAGCTCATCAGGACTACATCTGGATGCAGTTGTTGCAAATGTTCTTCATCCAATACAGGATATCGGCTGTATGCGGATAACACATTGTTAAAACCGGCTAATCCCAGCATGTGGTCGATGAATGTCGATGAAGCAACACCCATCCAGGGTTTTGCCCAGATCAGATACAAAGCGTTGATCGGTCGTTCAGGTCGCTGGGTTTGCCATTGGCCAAAAAGCGTTTCAATCTGCTGCTTGAAGGAGGCGGATTGATCTTCCTGCTGCAACAAGGCGCCAAATGAGTCAATCATCATCAGTGCATCCTCCAACGTATGGATGTCAGACATCCACACCGGCACATGGGCAGCAATAGCGTCTATGGATTCTTGGTCATTTTCTTCTTTATTGCCCAGGACCAGGTCCGGTTGGAGTGAGCGTATTCGCTCAACCTGGATTTGCTTTGTACCACCAATAATGGCCGCCCTTTTGCCGGCATATTCTGGATGGACACAAAAACGGGTTACCCCGACTATTCGGTCAGATACGCCCAGATCATAGAGCAATTCAGTTTGGGAAGGAACCAGAGATATGATCCGTTGCGGATGATCTGGAACGGTCATCTCTCGCCCCATCATATCGACAACCACTCTGGACATTATTGGCCCCGGGTTTTGTGAGGACCGCTATACATCATTTCACCGGCAAGAATAGCGACAGGTAGTGCGTTTTCTCTTGGGGGCACGGGACAATTGTATCCATCACTGTAGGCACACCAGGGGTTGTAGGCATGATTGAAATCGATCCAGACCTCTTTCTTTTCTACATCTGCCCGACTCAGATCGATATAGCGCCCTCCTCCATAGGTTTGATCACCGTTCGTCAAGTCGGTGAATGGGAGAAACAAGTGTTGATCCATTTCCGCCCCCCCGCAGGTGAGCTAAAGTCATATTTCGATAAACGTGTAACGTACACGGAGTCTCAGCAAGAGTGAATGTCAATATTCCAACTTCCTGAAAGGACTTTACCCGTCCACTGGATGTGGGTACATCAATAGGGGCCTGATGTGCTGAGGGTATATATACACATCGAACATTGAATTCTTCTCGTGGTGCATACCAGCGTAAATATTGCAGATCTTCTTTCTGCAAGGGCGCTCTGTCGTCGTCCAGCATCTCTTGTTTGAAGTGTTCCCGATAGGTAACGATTTGTTCCTCAAAAGATTGAGCTGTCAAATGTGCAGTCAGCAAAAGGCAGAAGACTAAAAAAGGAAAGATGAATTTCATCAGGGTAATGGTTGATTGACAAGGGCAAGTTGCTGATCCGATTGATTGACTAAACGCGTGATCTGCTGGAATCCATACACGGTAAAATCAAAAAATGTGCGCCAGGTGATATCTTTTGTGGGGTCATACCGATACAAGATGCTCCCCTTAGCCATCAACAGGCTCCCGTCAGGGAGCAAGCAGAAGTCCTCAGATTCGGAAAGTGATTTAATGATGATTTCTGTACGGTCGAAGTTGGGATCATAGCGTTTGATGTACCAGTCTTTATCAGTCACTTTCTGAAGGAAGAGCAACCGGCCATTGGGATCTTTGATCAAACATCTTCCAATGCGTGATGTCAGATAGGTTGGCTGATCCTGACCGAACCCGATTAAATGAAGGCTGTGTGGCTCACCTACAATGAACAGGGCTGCAGTATCCGTTGATAGCCAGCAATGGTATCCAACTCCGGTCACATCTTCAAAAAGCGGATGACGTGGACCAGACAGGATCGCAGGGTACTGCCATAAGCGCTGGGTTTTTTCCGGATCTGATTCGACAACTACCGTGCTGAAGCCTTCGCTATTGCTTAGCGGTGTAGGACTGTACTCGCTCGTTTTTGTTCGCGTGATCCGTTTTCGAGTTCCTGAACGAAGGTTAAGTGACCAAATATCCGTTTGATTTGGTTCCAAATAATTAGATGTCAGCCAGATCTCATCCTGTTGAAAAAAAGCAGGTTGGTTGTTGTATCCCTCTGCATTATATCCGGTAAGCAAACGTGGATTTGTCAAAGGGATGTCTTTGTTAGCCAGATCAATATCGAACAGATAGATATTGGTGTTCGGGAGTTGAGAAAGGGCCTGGTTTGGAAGTGATCCTATCGTGAGAATCATAGACCAGGTGAGCAAGACCGATATAGGAAGGGATTTTAATGGCATTCCAGGCGTGATTTATGGTGAAAATAAGGAATAATTCGACGGGCATTACCCAATGGAAATATGAAAATTCCTATCTTATGCCAAAATCTGGAGTTATGATGAATGAACCACTTTCTACGATAATGACCACTGAGTTGATCACCGTCGGTCCGCAGGACACACTTGCCAAAGCAGCAGAGCTTCTTTCTACACGAAGGATCCATCATCTGCCCGTGGTTGAGGGAAAGAAATTGGTTGGATTGTTGACCACCTATGATCTTTTCAAAATCAAACATCCTCAATCAGAGTACGCACAAATCAAAGTGGCTGACGTCATGACAAAGAAACTTGCGACTCTGGAACCCAAGGATCACATTGGTACGGCTGCGGAAATATTTCTCGCGCACCTCTTCCATGCCATTCCGATTGTCAGTGAAGGTGAGCTCAAGGGAATTGTCACCACCCATGACCTTTTGAAATACAGTTTTAAAAAGGAATATTCAACCTTGCCCTGGACGAGCTAATCAAAACAAAAGGTCCCCGAAATTCGGGGACCTTTTGTTTTTAAATTCATGCGATTAGGCTATCTTCGGCCGTTCTTTATAGCCCCAATACATGGTAATAGGTATCTTGAAAGAGGGAGAAAACCGAGTATCGGTCATCCCCAGTGATTTAGTCGCCCTGAAAAAGATGGGTGTGCAGCATATCCAAATCGAATCCGGAGCAGGCCTGGCCTCTTTACAACCAGATCAAGCCTATATCGATCAAGGCGCTACAGTAGCGACTCGTGCTGATATTTTGAGTAAAGCAGACCTTGTTTTATGTATCCATCCGCCTACTGAGGAGGAATTGGGATCCATGAAAAAGGATGCTGTTCTCATCGGTCAATTCAACCCCCTTCAGGATCATAACATCATTGATGTTTTTGGTGGAAAGGGGAGGACGACCTTCAGTATGGAATTGATCCCGAGAACTACCCGAGCGCAATCTATGGATGTCCTGTCCTCTATGGCCATGATATCCGGTTATCGTTCGGTCCTGCTGGCGGCTACTCATTTGCCTCATATGTTTCCGATGTCCATGACTGCAGCTGGGTCCATTCGTCCAGCAAAATTGCTCGTTTTGGGGGCTGGTGTGGCAGGTTTGCAAGCCATTGCTACCGGTAGACGTTTAGGTGCAGTCGTGCATGCATTTGATGTGCGGACAGCCGCTCGTGAAGAGGTTGAAAGCCTCGGTGCAAAGTTCGTTGCAGTTGAAGGTGCGACGGATGACACAAAAGCCGGTGGATATGCAGTTGAACAAACTGAAGAATACAAACAACGCCAGGCAGAACTCATCGCAGATCATGCTGCCAAGTCAGACGTAGTGATCTGTACTGCCCAAATCCCAGGTAGAAAAGCACCGCTTCTGGTAACGGAAGAAACCATCAAAAGGATGAACCCCGGATCCGTTGTCATTGACCTTGCCGCCTCCACGGGTGGAAATTGTGCACATACGGTCAATGGAGAAACCACCACAGTGAATGGCGTCTGTATCCTTGGATATAGTGACCTGCCCTCTGGTATGGCTGCTGATGCCAGTAAACTGTTGAGTAAAAACCTGATCAATTTCGTGGCATTGTTGATCAAAGAAGGTGAGATGAACCTCAATTTTGAGGATGATATCGTCGCTGGCACCTGTCTCACCCGGGATGGAGAGCTGGTCAATGCTCGTTTGAAACAGATATTGAATCGCTAAATACAATCATCATGTGGCAGGATTTTGCCCAATTTTTTCTGGATTACAGGGACTTTATCTACGTGATCATCTTGTCCATCTTTCTGGGCATAGAAGTCATTAGCAATGTTCCTGCCGTTCTACACACCCCCCTGATGTCTGGCGCCAATGCGATCCATGGAGTGGTCATTATCGGAGCAATTATTGTCATGGGACATGCGGCTCCGGATGATTATCTGTCATTATCCCTTGGTTTTCTTGCGGTTATTCTCGGCACCTTGAATGTTGTCGGCGGATTTGTGGTGACTAACCGCATGCTCGCCATGTTCAAGCGCAAGAAGTAACTCTTTCCAATCACACACGAACTACCTGACATATGTTTTGGTTAGAAATAGCCTATCTCATCGGCTCGTTGTCTTTCATCCTCGGTTTGAAGATGTTGAGCAATCCCGATACGGCAAAACGAGGCAACCTTTATGCCGCCATTGGTATGGGCATTGCCATCCTCGGCACCCTGCTTTTACATCGTAATGGCGACGGACAAGCAATAGGAAATGTCCCCTGGATTTTGCTGGCGATGGCGGTCGGTACTGTCGTCGGATATCTACTGGCGATGAAGGTCAAGATGACAGCCATGCCTCAAATGGTCTCGCTGTTTAATGGTATGGGAGGGGCCTGCGCCGCCATAATATCCATCGTAGAATATCAAGGACATCACAGCCAGGATTTCTGGCTGATCCTGGTGATCTACCTGGGCCTTGTTATTGGATCTATCTCCTTTGCAGGAAGTATGATCGCCTATGGTAAACTGGACGATCGCATCAAAGATATTCGCTCCAACTTGTTGCGAATGGTGAACCTTGTCATTCTGGCAGTGATCGTGATCCTGGTCGTCATGGGTGTGCTGAATCCTGGGAATGCGATGCTCATGTGGGCAACGTTGATCCTCTCCCTGATCTATGGTGTGTTTTTCGTTATGCCTATCGGTGGTGCGGATATGCCAGTTGTCATTTCATTGCTCAACTCCTTTACAGGAATGGCCGCAGCATTTGGCGGATTCCTGTACAGCAACCAGGTCATGTTGACGGGTGGTATCCTGGTGGGATCTGCCGGCACGATTCTGACCATCCTGATGTGTAAGGCGATGAACCGTTCCTTGCTGAGCGTGCTTGTAGGCGCATTCGGAGGAGGAGGAGCTGCTGGACCTCGCGAATTGGGAGAACAATCTGTCAGAGAGATACAGAGCACTGATGCAGCTGTTCTATGTGCCTATGCTCGCCGAGTGGCTATTATTCCTGGTTATGGACTTGCTGTGGCTCAAGCCCAGCATATCTGCCATGAATTTGAAAAAGTCATGGAAGAAAAAGGTGTGGAGGTCTATTATGCCATCCACCCTGTTGCAGGTCGTATGCCTGGCCATATGAATGTCCTTCTGGCCGAAGCCGACGTGCCATACCCTAAGCTTCTGGAAATGGAAGAAGCAAATGACTTGATGCCTAATACAGATGTCTCAATCATTATCGGAGCGAACGATGTGGTCAATCCTGCGGCTGAAAATGACCCTGCCAGCCCGATCTATGGTATGCCGATCATTCAGGTGACCAAGAGTGAAAATGTGATTGTCATGAAGCGTTCCATGGGTAAAGGATATGCCGGCATTGAAAATGAACTATTCTTTGCACCGAAAACCCGAATGCTTTTTGGAGATGCCAAGCAATCACTGACCAATTTGGTGAGTGAGCTGAAACAGATCTAAGGGTTTGTGGTAATATCGAATGGATGATGCCATTCTGTTCTGAAAAAGGGAGTTGATCTGTAGATCAACTCCCTTTTTTCATTCTATAATGTATCTGGTTAAAGGCTAGGGGTAATCGGATCAGGAAGTGAATAGTGCACATTCCAGGCGAGATCAATCAACCCGTATTGGCCTTGGTTCATCATTCAATTAGACATGGCCCCTTTAATTGGCTACGGCTAGTCTACAAACTTGTTCGCATTTGTGAACACGCGATCCCAGCGAATACCTTTGAACGGATTGCCTTCACGTGCGGATAACCAAATGAAGAGCGGTTTGCCGACGACATGATCTTCTGGGACAAAGCCCCACACCCGGCTGTCTTCTGAATTATGGCGGTTGTCACCCATCATCCAGTAGTAATCCATTTTGAAGGTATAGCTGGTCGCGACTTCACCGTTAATGAAGATTTGCCCATCTCTTTCTTCAAGGGCATTCCCTTCGTATACATCGATAACTCGGCGATACGGGGCGATGGAAACAGCATCCAACGGAACAGTCACTCCTTTCTTCGGAATGTATACCGGCCCGTAATTATCGACCGTCCAGCCCTGAGTGATCCGGGAGTCGTTCGGGAACAGATAGTTGGGGTGATGAGGTTGGCGACTGACGACTTCAACTCGAATATCAGGTCCCAGGGATTGTAGTTTTTCGACTTGAACCTGGTTCAAATTGAAATACCCGGCTTGACCATTTGCATCGTTCAAATTGATTCCCCATTCATCCAGTTTCTTTGGGTTCAACTGAGTCGTTGTAGAAGAAACCTGATAAAGGAACTGCATGTATCTCGGGTTCTGCGCTGGTTTGCCATCAATATAGACCTGGCGGTCGATGACTTGCAGGCTGTCCCCTGGCATCCCGATACAGCGCTTGATGTAGTGATCCTTTTTATCCATTGGGCGGGTGGTCAACATGCCCGGAGAAAAGTTTGGAGGCAGGCTGTTTGTTCGGCGTAGATCTGGATAACTGAACGTCCTGTTTGGCGTGATGATCACACTGTCGCCTTCAGGATAGTTGAAGACCACTGGTTCGTACCGTTCAACGTTATTCCATCCCGGTAATCGGAAATAGGGGAGAGACGGGCTGGATAAATAGGATTCCCGATCGATCCGGGGGATTCGATTATGCAACAGGGGAATCATGGCCACTGTCTGAGGTGTGCGAATACCATAGTTGGCTTTACTGACGAAAAGGAAATCTCCGGTCAATAATGATCCTTCCATTGAACTGGTTGGGATCACATAGGCCTCGATCAGGAACATGCGGATGAACGCAGCGGCAAACACGGCAAAAATGATCGCTTCAGTCCATTCTCGAAACCAATTCTTGACGAATGGGTTGTTGTGTTCGAGTTTTTTCAGCTGATACTGATCATTCTTCTCCTGGGCCTCTTTTACTTTCTGATGGTACGCTTTTTCCTGTTCCAGGATGGGGCCCCCATACTTCGCATTTTTTGCGAGAAACATAAAGTAGAATGGAGTCCCGACTACTGAAAGAAAAGCATCCTTAAATGTCATTTTCCCATGCGATCGGGCCATGTCCACACACATGCCAGCATAAATGAACAGATTGACAATGGGGAAGAGCAACCACAGGGCATATGCCGGCTTGCGTCCGATCAATGTACCCCACGTGCTGAAATTGATACCGGGAATGAGACCTTTACTTGCGTCACTTCCCATTTTGGGAAAGAGCATGTACAGACTGATGCTGAGCAAGATATACGCGACAACCAGGAAAATAAGAATACTCATAAAAGCTTGGTTTAGACAAGGCGCCCAAAGATAGGGCAATTTACATCCTTGAACGGCAGGGATTCAACGGGTCATATCAGGTCACCACAGAGGATGCCACTTAATCGACCAACAACGGATTAACTCGGATTAGTGGGCTTCAGCTTCGACCCAAAGAGTATGCCCTTTGCGTATTCCAACAAAGAAAACTTTGAGCTTTTTTCGGTGAAAGCCAGCATGGTTGGGAGTGAAGGTTACGTTTATTTCACCTGTCTCTCCTGAGGCGATAGCGCCTGATGGCCAACGTGGATTTGTACACCCGCAACTTGTACGGACGGTCTCAATCACTAACGGGTCGGTAGATTTGTTTTGAAATGAAAACGTACAATCCGTATCTGTTCGGATTTCGAGTTCTCCCAGGTTGATTTCTGTTCCCGGCATCCACTGAACGTCCTGGCCAATGACGCATTGAGCCATCAGTAGAAAAACACCGGTCATTAGAAACGTTTTCATTCAGGGACGGAGGGTTGTACGGGTCTGTTGAATCCAATAACAGTTCTACGGTCATGTAGCGTTCCACTGATCAACAGTGAATCACTCTCCAGGTGCATGATTCTCAATTTGCGGTCCGGCATTTCGACAGATTGGATATGCAACCAATCGCCGTTAAGATGAAACTTACCCGATTCACGTTGGCCGCCATACCAGTCCAGTTGGTATCGTTTATCGGGAGCAAAAGATAATAGGATAGGGTCTACCTGGACATCCCAAATAGAGTCCGCAACAGTGAGTGATTTTGCCTGCCAGTGACCAATCAGTGCTTCAGGCGGTGTCTTTTCATGGCAAGCAGATGCCATGAACAACCCACAAACAAACAGCAAATACTTCATGTAAATGTTCAGAATAGCATTGAAAGCAGGATGAATGCTGCAGCACCACCTAGAAATCCGATCGCCGCGATCCAGCTGATATTTTTCAAATACCAGATGAAATCAATGCGTTCCATTCCCATGGCTGCGACACCGGCTGCAGAGCCGATGATGAGCATACTACCTCCTGTTCCAGCGGAATAGGCAATAAAGTGCCAAAGCCGGTCATCCATCGGGAAATTGTACATCCCCATGGAGGCTGCAACCAGTGGCACGTTGTCGATCACTGCAGAGAAAAAGCCTAGAACAATGACCACCATATCAATACTCGGAATGGCTGCGTCTAATCCTTCAGCAGCATAGTTGAGCAGTCCGATCATATGACCTCCGTGGCCCATAATCGCAGCGGACTCCAAAGCCGCTACAGCAGCCAGGATACCCAGAAAGAAGATGATACTACTCATTTCAATGCGACTCAATGCGTGACGTGCACTGAGGACCTCCTTTTCTTCACGGCTGAAGTCCTCTCCAGGGTGGATATATTCAGAAATCAACCAGACGATACCCAGGCTCAACATGATCCCGATATAGGGAGGTAGATGGGTGATCGATTTGAAAATGGGCACAAAGATCAATCCACCCAAACCTGCAAACAGAATAATTTTACTGGTTTTCAATGGCTTGTCTTGTTCATGCGAGATGTTGACTGTTTTAGGGGAGATATTGCCCTTAAACGCAGGAAGGAACATCGCGATGATGCCAGGAATAATCACACAGACGAGAGACGGAATGACAATGTGTTCAATCAGTCCCAGTGAACTGACTTTCTTGCCGATCCACAACATTGTTGTGGTCACATCTCCGATGGGAGACCAGGCGCCACCAGCATTGGCACCAATGACGGCCATTGATACAAACCAAAGTCGTTCATCACGCTGGGGAACCAGTTTCCTCAAAAGTGATACCAGTACAATTGTAGCGGCAAGGTTGTCCAGTACTGCTGACATGAAAAAGGACAGGATCAGAATGATCCAGAGCATGTTAGACTTCTTAGTCGTGTTGATGCGATCGGTAATCACAGAAAAACCACGGTGCAGGTCAATCAGCTCAACAATGGTCATGGCGCCGATCAGAAAGAGCAGAATTTCGGCAATTTTTCCAATATGATGCAGGAGAACAGGCTCCATTTCACCCACCATATGTTCATGGGTAATCACATCCAAATGACCCAAAGAAATGACGGCCCAACATAAGGAACCCATTAACAGAGCCGGAACAGATTTATCCAATCTGAGCGGATGTTCGAAGACGATCATGGTATAACCGATCACAAAACAAAGGACAAGAGCGGTGATCATCCGTAGGGGTTGTGCGTAAGAAAGCGCAAAGATAGTAGAATATCAGACGGAGGTAAATCGGAGGTGAATCAAATCTATCTAAAAGGCAGATTTGTGGACTGCCGGACTTCCGTGTACTTTTGTAGTAAAGTAAGGTATGGTCAAAATCGGATCCATAGAATTAGGTGATTTCCCTTTCCTGCTGGCCCCCATGGAGGATGTCAGTGATCCTCCATTTCGTTCCCTGTGTAAGGAACAGGGTTGCGACTTGATGTATACTGAGTTTATTTCAGTTGAAGGATTGATTCGGGATGCGACCAAATCGGTTCAGAAGTTAGATATCTACGACGAGGAACGACCAATCGGTATCCAGATCTTTGGTGCGGAGTTGGATTCGATGACAAGGGCTGCGGAAATTGTCGAAGAAGCCAAGCCTGAAATCCTGGATATCAACTTTGGGTGCCCTGTTCAGAAAGTGGTCTGTAAAATGGCTGGAGCCGGCATATTGAAAGATATTCCCAAGATGGTCGAATTGACTGCTGCCATTGTCAAATCAACCAATCTCCCCGTGACGGTCAAAACCCGTTTGGGTTGGGACGACAGTACCATCTATATCGAAGAAGTGGCTGAGCGCTTGCAGGATGTAGGGATCAAAGCTATATCCATTCACGGCCGGACGCGAAAGCAGATGTATAAGGGCGAAGCAGACTGGTCCTGGATCGCCAAAGTGAAAAACAATCCACGCATTCATATCCCAGTCTTTGGAAATGGGGATATCAATTCACCCGAAAAAGCAGTTGAGTACCGCAATAGATATGGGGTGGACGGAATCATGATCGGTAGAGCCAGCATCGGCAATCCCTGGATCTTCAGGGAGATGAAGCATTATATGGCAACTGGTATGGCATTGGCTCCTCCGACCCTGGCAGAACGTATTGATGCAGCAAGGCGCCATCTTTTGCGTTCCATTGAATGGAAGGGCCCCAAATTAGGTGTGTTGGAGATGCGGCGACACTATACTAATTATTTTAGAGGGCTGGAGGGGATCAAAAGCTTTCGGGCCAGATTGGTTACAGAAGATGATCTCTCTATCTTGCTGTCGATTTTACTCGAAATCGAACATCATTATTCCGCTCCGGACTATGCCATTCCGGCTGTTGAAAATCTCATAGAATCTTGATTTTTCAGATCGATAAAGACGAACAGGCCCTCCTCCGAAAAATTGGAGAAACTGCTGAGCAATTGGGCTCACCTGCCTATATGGTGGGGGGATATGTACGTGATAAAATGCTGGGACGGAAGACCAAGGACCTGGACATTGTCTGCCTGGGGAGCGGTATCCAGCTTGCGGAAGCTGTCGCTGCTCAATTGCTGCCCAAACCACATGTGACCGTCTTTCGACGTTTCGGAACTGCTATGTTTCGGCACCAGGGCCGTGAATTGGAATTTGTAGGTGCCCGGAAAGAATCCTACAGTGAAGACTCCAGAAAGCCTGCAGTTGAGGAAGGCTCACTCGAGGATGATCAATTCCGTCGAGACTTCACGATCAATGCACTGGCCATCAGCTTGAATGAATTTGACTTTGGCCAACTGCTGGACCCATTCGATGGCATCAAACATCTATCTGAAAAGACACTCAAGACACCCCTGGACCCGGGTAAGACCTTTTCAGATGATCCGTTACGCATGATGCGGGCTATCCGGTTTGCCACCCAGCTCGGGTTTACTATAGAAGCAGAAACACTCGAAGCGATTTCTCGCTACCGGGAACGGATCCAGATCGTTTCGCAGGAACGGATCACGACCGAACTGAACAAGATCCTCGAAGCACCCACACCATCTGTTGGGTTCAAACTATTGATGGATACCGGGCTCCTTGACCTGATCCTGCCGGAAATGGTAGAACTGAAAGGCGTAGAATTCAAAGAAGGGGTCGGCCATAAGGACAATTTTTATCACACCTTGCAAGTGGTGGACAATCTCTGCAAGCAATCTGACGATCTCTGGTTAAGGTGGTCGGCAGTCCTTCATGATATTGCCAAACCGGCGACGAAACGGTTTGAACCGGAGATTGGCTGGACATTCCACGGTCATGATGCTCTTGGAGCCAATATGGTGGTGAAGATCTTTCGCAAACTCCGACTTCCACTGGATCATAAAATGAAGTTTGTCCAGAAGATGGTTCGCATGCATTTGCGTCCCATATCCTTGACTAAGGAAGACATCACCGATTCTGCTGTTCGGCGGTTGTTATTTGATGCGGGAGACGACCTGGATGATCTATTAACCCTTTGTGAAGCAGATATCACCTCCAAAAACCCGAAGAAGGTGACCCGCTACCTGGAGAATTATGCTCATTTGAGAACCAAGTTAGAAGAGGTAGAAGAAAGTGATCGCCTGCGCAACTGGCAACCTCCAGTTTCCGGAGAGATGATCATGGAAGCCTTTGGCATGGGTCCGTGTAAAGAAGTAGGTATCATCAAAACCAGGATTCGGGAGGCCATCCTGGAAGGTGATATTGCCAATCAATTTGATCAGGCCTACTCCCTGATGCTTGAAGAGGGACAAAAACTCGGGTTGGTTACTGCTCGAACCAAAACGGGTCAATGACGACAAGACGTAAACTTTTGGGAAAGATCTGGGCGGTATATGGTCTGATTATCTTTTTCATTCTCCTCCTGATCTGTTTCCCTTTTTATCTGCTCATTCTGGGACTCCTACCGGCGAGTCGGTACAAACCGGTGATCTGGTTCAATCATCATGTATTTCCACGAGTGTTCTTTGCCCTGGTGGGAATTCGCATCAAAGTGCACAATCGAAAGGCTCTGGATTCACGTCGCCAGTACATTCTGGTCAGTAATCATCGATCTGCCATCGACTTCATGGCCAACACGGTTGCGTTTCCGAATGTATACAAGTACCTCGCAAAGAAGGAACTGACAAAAGTGCCATTCCTGGGATTCGTCGTGAAGAAGTTATGCGTGTTAGTCGACAGATCCAGTACCGCTTCCAGGACAAAAAGCATGGAATGGATGAAACGAACCTTTGATGAAGGCTACTCTCTGTTTTTTTACCCTGAAGGCACAAGAAACACCAGTGAAGAGCCGCTGGCAACTTTTTATTCAGGAGCTTTTCGTCTGGCTCAAGAACTGAGGGTTCCCATTGCTGTGATGACCTTACAGAATGTTCACAAGCGGAGCGGGGTTGCCCGATCCATGGACCTCTGGCCCGGGACGCTGCATATTCGGTGGAGTGGAGTGGTGACACCTTCAGATGAAAGCACGCATGATTCTTTGATGAAGGATACTCGCGAATTGATGGCCCGTGACTTGATGGATTGATCAGGAGATCTTCAGGATTTGATCCCGGTCTCCATCCATTTCCTTTTTGATCAGTTCATATGTTTGGTGGAAGGTCTTTTCCGCTTGCTCTAATTCACCAGTAGCAGATGCGATCTCGTTCTGAGCGGTCTGAATTCTCTTTTCGCCTTCTCGGATGGCATGTTGGATGCGTTCCATCTCTTTTTTGAATTCTCCGATCTTGGTATCAAGAGTGGATATGTCCTTTTTGCGAGCTTCAATTTTACGGTTCATCGCTGACGCCAGAGCCCGATCAAAATCTATACGCTCCTGCTGTAATACAGCTGTATACCGATCCAGAGAATGGAGAATATGCCCTTTGTCGACACCCATTGCGGAAGCTGTAGCAAAGGCAGATTTGACCGCCAATTCACCCGTCATTTCCATCTTTTCCAGATGATACAGGGCTAATTTGAATTCCAAATAATCAAACCCGTCCTGATTGTTGCGTTCCAGGGCTTTGATCAGATATCCAAGGCTCTTTTCGTCGGTGTTTTCCAGATGGCCAAAGGCCTGTTTTAATTTATCCTCCATACCCGTTTCTTTGATGCAAATGTAAGTCATTCAACGTCACAGCATCGACTTCAACTATGACTGGTTGTGATCAGGCTGCCCCGAGTGGGGTCCAGGTTGATTTTCAAGTAGGCATTCACCTCCTGTTGCAGGTCCTCTACATGTGAGATGATCCCCACACTTCGATTCTCTTCACGCAACGCTTTCAATGTATCCAGGACGAGGATCAGGCTATCGCGGTCCTGTGTACCGAAACCTTCATCCAGAAAGAAAAAATCCCGGTCGCCTTGCCGATAATCCCGAATCTGTTCTGCCAGGGACAATGCGAGAGCCAAAGCGGCCTGGAAGAGTTGCCCTCCAGAGAGGGTTTTGACCAATCGAAGAGCACCACCATGGTAGTAATCCCGAACCATGATGCGATTGTCATCTCCAAGCTCAAGACGAAGTTTATGGCGAGTCATTTTATAAAATCGTTGATTGGCATGCTCGAGAATTTGTCGCAAATACCGAGACGCTGCAAAATCAACCATTCCTTTGCCTCTGAACAACGTATCCAGGGTTTTCAGATTATTGAGTTTATTGGAAATGACCTGATATTCAGTCTTCAGTTTTTTTGCCTCTTCCATCCGTAGAGTGGTTTCCTTGATCTGGGTTTCCAGAACAGCTCTTTGGTTAGACCAGCGCGAAGCGATCAGCTCTAGACCATCCAATTCCTCCTTCAGCTGGAGAAGAGACTGATCAGTATCTATGTCCTTGTCAATGGAATAGCGATCCGGGTGTCCATCGACTAGGGATTTAACTTGAACGTCCAGTTCCAAACGAAGTCGTTTGTCCTGTTCTTCAAAATATTCTTTCCGAATGTGATGTTGTTTCATGAGGTCTCGCGCATCATCCAGTTGTATTTGTGATGCACCGACTTCTTTGACAATGGATTGACATCCCTCTTCCAGTTCAAGAATATTCGCCTGCAATTCTTCCCTGGTTCTTTCCAAATAGGTCTCATATCCGTCCATAGCTCCGATCTGTTCGGACAGGGTGTCGATCCTACTCTGCAAACGCAGGGCATCAGCTTCTTGTGCTTTTAATGTGCCATCTTGTTGCTGAACACGGATTTCGACCTGTTGTAAGGACTCCTGTTGTTGTTGATACGCTTTTTGCGCATGGTTGATCTGTGCTTGGATGTGAGACTGCTCTTTCAGCCATGTCTGGAGTTCGGCCAGATTGAGGTTCCAACTATCCAATTCGCCGGTGAGGCTGGTTTGGAGTGTTTGAAGTTCCTGATACTCTTGTCTCAACGCTTTCACGCGTTCATCCTGTATGATGATCTTCTTTTCCAATTGCAGTGAAGTGTCCCATAAGGACTTCAATTGATGAAGGGCATCACGTTTTGACTGTTTCACAAGAGTCAGTGCGTCAACCTTCTCCCGGCTTTGATCTGATGTGAATGGTTGGGGATGATCAAGTGCACCACAAAGTGGGCAAGGCTCACCTTCAACCAGTTGTTCGATAAATGGAGAAAGACCAGACTGGAGCTGTAGATGAAGGATTTCTTCCTCCATCTCAACCAGGATGGCATCCATTTTTTTAAGGTCATCTGGAATTGTATGACTTGGATCTTCTGGAAGCGGACCTTCAAAAAGAGTCGGATTCCAGTGTTTCTGCCAATAGGCGTGCAAGTTTTGCTTATCCCGATCCAGCGTTACCCTGCCTTCTTTTCCCCTTGTTTCGAGGGAGGTTCGTTTTAGTTCGGTCTGTTCCCATTGATAAGACCAAGCCGTTTTTGCCTGGACTAATTCCGAGGAAGCCTGCTTGCTAAGAAGACCAGCAATTTGACGGCTGGATTCGTCAAGTTCCTGTCGCAGTTGCTTCACTTTTTCCTGCATCGGCAATGCTTCGGCCTTCTGTTGGCGTATGTTCTCTTCCAAGGCAGCAAATTGCTGGCGACTGGTCAATAAATCCATGATCAGCCGGAGTTGATGGGTCAGTTGCTGAAGGCGTGGAAGATCTGCTTCTTTTCGCTTCAGATCAACATGCTGTTTTTCTAGGCCCTCCAATTTTATGGAAAGTACTTCTATCAAGGGTTTGAGTGCATGTAAGGATTCTTGATTCTGCTTGTATCTATTCTGGGTACGTGCCAACCCCGTCATGATTTCGAATTCCCGGGCGACACGCTGCACATTCTGGAGTGCTGTGGCTTGTTCAAGCAGGATTTGCTTGTGCTCTGTTTCTAACTGAGCGAGCGGGATGGTCAGAATCCGCTCCAACGTTTCCAATTGTCCAGATAAATGTTGCTCCTGACTTTTTGTGTTTCCGATCAATTGACGCAATGGGCCGGCCAGGTCAAACCGATGTAAATGAAAAAGATGTTGCATCATTTCCGTACGGTCCTTGTCACTGAGTTGCAGGAATTCCTGAAACTTTCCCTGGGGCACGATCACCGTCCGGGTAAAGTGATCATAGGACAATCCGATCGCTTCATGGACATCTTGTTCAGGTACGGGAACAGGAACATCCGCTTCTAGAATGAAGCATTCGCGACTCAGCACGGGGCCGCTTTTTCGTCGTTTCCCCGTAGCGAGGCACTGATAGCGGTGGCCATTTACCAATGAATCGAAGGTAAATCGGATGTAGGCAGAGTCTGCGTCGAGGTTAAACATGTTGGCCGCTACGCTGTCCCGTTTATTCATGCGTTCGACCTGACCATATAATGCAAAAGTAATGGCATCCAGTATCGAGGATTTGCCACTGCCAACAGAACCGAAGATCCCGAAGAGATGGGCATCCAGGAGGGGTTGGAAGTCGATACGAGTTCGCTCCCTGTAGGAGTAGATGCCTTCTATGATCAATTCAACTGGAATCATGCGACATCTTCATTGAGGAGTTCATGAAAGAGGTCCATCAATGCTTCATCCGGCACTGTGCCCAGTTTGTGTTGAAAGTAGGCTTTGAAGACATCATCAATATGATCCAGTTGGAGAGCGGGGGTGGCTTGAGATTGAGCGTCAGCCAATTGCTCCATTTCCGGGATGATCATTACTCTTGGATGGGCTTGCTCCAGTCGAGACTTCCATTCACTGGAAAGGAATTCGGGGCAGATCATGGTTAATTCCACATACGCCTCCAGGTGCTCCTGTAAATACTGAACGGCTTCCTCGATATCCCGGCTGATATGACGCAGAAGAGGATATCCGGATTGAAGTGCGTGGTATTCAATCTGGGCCTTTTTTCCGGGATCGACATCGACCAGAACCACCTTTTTCTGTTGGTGTGCTTCTGAGAAGGAGTAGGATAGAGGACTGCCACTGTAAATAACGGGGGGCTCAGCCGGACCACTGACTCGATGAGGCCGATGAAGGTGCCCCAATGCCGCATATTGGATCTGCTGAGGAATAGCTTGAACGGGTAAGGCAGGTATTCCACCGGAATATAGGATGGGCTTTTCATCGTCGGGCTCCGGGTCAGGATGGGTGGGGTCCACTGCAAAATAGAAGTGTCCCATAAAGAGGTTGCAGCCCTTTGAGTCACAATAAGTATCGGCCAGTTTCCGCCAATGTTCCGCGAGCAGTTGCGTCAGGGCCTGGTCTGGATCTTCGGGATCTAATGCGGTCTTCAGTCGAATAGCATTGGCGTAAGGAGTCGTGATGATCCGGAGAGGTGGCTCGCCAGGGAGACTCAATTCGATAAAACCCGGGGATGAACGAGTAAGTGCCAACCCGCTCTCATGGATGAATGGCTGTATTGTCTGGTGGGGGAGACCGATGGTAATAATGCCCAGTGAACGAGCCAGGGCTTCTGGTGCCAGGATATGATCTGGTGAATCATGATTGCCGGCAATGACAATAACGGCTCGTTTTCCCTGGTCAGACAATTGACTCAGGGTCCGGTAATACAATTCATCAGCATCATTTCCCGGATGGTATTGGTCGAACAGATCACCCGCGATCAAGATCACCTGTGCCTTGGTGTTAGCGGCGATTTGGATGATTTCCTCCATGACTAGTTGCTGCTCCGGCAAACGCGAATGGATATCCAGGCGTTTTCCCAAGTGCCAGTCGGCGGTGTGAAGAATGATCATCAGATTTTAGCTAGTTCTGGCCTAAGGTAATGTGGCGATTGATATTTCTGCATACCAATGAAAGGATGTTTAGCCCAAACCTGGAAAAGACCAATTGGGTCGCATTGACAAGATCCGGTATCAACATTCGACAATCGTTTTCATGCCAGGGCAGAACAAGAAGGGTCGTATTTGTGTAGTGAGCGGTCTGGTGTGTGTTAAAGGATAAATGGGGTGTGGCATACCTTTTGCCCAGCATGTAACCAATGGTTACGACCTTGCGTATTACTTCGAAAGTTCTTTTCTTTGCTGCCCGAAGTTGACATGATCTATTCTTCAAAAGTGAAGGATTTTGTCAACGTTTGTTTGGGTGGTTAAACACTATCGGGCATTGCATTGCTTTCGGCATGTAAAGGCCAGCATGCTGAACCCATATAAATCGAGAAATTCGTTCAGTAAAAACATACACAGGCCACCCTAGCTCAGCTGGTAGAGCAACGCATTCGTAATGCGTAGGTCGGCGGTTCAAGTCCGCTGGGTGGCTCCAGGAATGCCTGCTTTTTAGCAGGCATTTTTTTGTCCCGACGGGACCTTAACCCCAAAGAGAATGTGGATAGGTATTGGCTTCAACCAATTTCTTGAAAGCTTCCTGGACCATCGGTTTATCCTCTCGGTATGTCACGCCATACCATCGATCCAGGCAGGGAAGGACATTCACCTGGACATCTTCCCGATCGATCATTTCCTGAATAAAGAGAGGAATGAAAAACTCCGCTTTGGGTTGATCTGCCGATTCATTGATGAAACGATGGAATCGTTCTTCAATGATGGGAAAGACAGTCGGGTGAAAGCCCCAGAAATTCATGGAAACTGAACTGTCCTGGTCTACCGATACACTGGTTTCGCCTTCCTTGTAGATAATGGCACCATCCTGCCATTGAATTTGGGTGCGTTCATCCACATGATGAAGGTTCCCCTTGTCATTCACGACACAAACACCCCGAGATACGGATCCGTGATCCGAAAGGGTTTTTGCCAATTGGTACCCCATCATGGAGTAGGTGTCTGGAGATACGCGTTCCTGGAGGAACCGGGCCATGTCCGCAAAGGCAGCGTTGCCGTAGTAATCATCTGCATTGATGACAGCGAAAGGCTCTTTCACGGCATCCCAGGCAGCTAAAACAGCATGGGCGGTACCCCATGGTTTAGTCCGATCCGTATTGCCCAGTCCATTTGTGTAACTGTCCATTTCCTGAAAGACGTAGACAAATTCCGCATCGGCAGGACGGATGGCTTCAAAACGTTCGCGAAAAGCAGCTTCAATATCCTTGCGGATGACAAAAACGATCTTTCCAAAGCCAGCTCTCAGCGCATCGTAAATGGAGTATTCGATAATGGTCTCGTCATTGGGACCGACGCCGTCGATCTGTTTGAGTCCACCGTATCGGCTGCCCATTCCGGCAGCCAGGATCACCAGGGAAGGTTTCATGTAAGGGCTTATGAAAAGTTGATAAGGAATTTATTCTTTTTGCCATTCTCCAACAGGAGATAGGCATTATGGATCAGGTCGTTCGCAACCAAAACGGCATCAGGAGAGGATTGTTTGATTTTGTTGGTGGATATGGCATTTCCAGAGATGGCCCTGCGCGCTTCTCCTTTGGATTGCAAGATATCTGTGTGCTCCGTGAGCAGGTCCAGCAACGGGGTGCCAGCGGATGTCAAGAGAGACCTGGGAAGTGAGTAGCTGGGTATCTCTCCGTCCACCATTTTCCAATCTGATGGCTTCATTTCTTGCAGAAATGCAGCATCGATCTTCGGGTGGAAGAGCAATTTGGATACATTTCGAGCACTTTCCAGTGCTTCTTCAGAATGGACCCGACTGGTGATCTCTTCCGCGAGTAATCGTTTCAGGGTCACAGGGTCATCCTGATATGTTTCCTCCAGTGCCAGGACTTCCTCCTGGGAGCGCATCGTGAAATAGCGCATGAATTTGGGTAGATCCCGATCGTCTGCATTGATCCAGAATTGGTAAAACGCATAAGGTGAGGTCATCTCCGGGTCAAGCCAGATATTACCCTCTTCTGATTTTCCAAACTTGCTGCCATCCGCCTTCGTCAACAGGGGAGTGGTCAGTGCAAAGGCTTTCCCTCCCAGATTTCGGCGGATAAACTCGGTACCTGAGGTAATATTCCCCCATTGGTCTGAACCGCCCATTTGCAATCGGCAGTCCTGGTTTTCATACAAGCACTGAAAGTCATAGGCTTGCAAGATCTGGTAGCTGAATTCAGTAAAGGAGATCCCCGTTTCGACACGTTTTTTGACAGACTCCTTGGCCATCATGTAGTTGACGGTGAGTGTCTTTCCGGCAGTGCGCAGAAACTCGAGGACATCCATATTCTTATAGAAGTCATGGTTGTTGACCAATCGTGCGGGATTGGGTACATCCTCAAACGCGATCAATTTGCGCATTTGTGCTTCCTGATGAGCCAGGTTTTGATCCAGCTCATCAAAGCTTTTCAATTCGCGTTCCTTGTCCTTGCCGGATGGATCTCCGATCCGGCCTGTTGCTCCGCCCATGAGAATTATAGGGGTGTGCCCCGATTTTTGAAACAAGGACAGCAGCATGAGCTGCACATAATTACCGATCGTCAGTGAAGGGGCAGTGGGATCAAACCCGATATAGCCAGTGCATGAACCAGAAGCCAGATAGTCTTCTACGCCAGGTGTGGCATCCTGTAACATATTCCGCCAACGCAATTCTTCCAGAAAGTCCATGTGTGGTGTTTTCAGATGCCGCAAAAATAGGACATTTCAAGCTGCCCATCCAGCAACACGGAGACAGATGTATCTTGGAGCCGATTTCACCATGTCACTCACTCAATTCATCTCCCGCCGGTTGCGTTCTACTGAAGGTGATTCCTTCACCAGAACGATCATCTATTTTGCGATAGGGACCATCGCCCTCTGTGTCACGGTCATTCTACTGGCACATGCATTGATCCTGGGTTTCAAGACAGAAATCAAAGCCAAGGTGTTCGGGTTTTGGGGGCATATTCAGATCACCAGTTTCAATCTGAATAATACGTTTGAGAGCCCGCCCATTCTAGAGGATCAGACGTTCTATCCGGCTCTTGATTCTGTGGGACAGATCACGTTCGAGGAGGAATTTGAATCAGGAAAAGTTGTGAAGAGTATTTCCCATGGGGGAATCAGACATATTCAAGCCTATGCATTGAAACCGGGAATTCTGACCCGGAAGGATAACCTCGAAGGGATCATTCTGAAAGGTGTGGGCACTGATTTTGACTGGGCCTTCCTGAAGGAATATCTGGTGGAAGGACAGCCGATTCAACTGGGTGATTCATTGCCATCGAGAGATATTTGGGTTTCCGCAACAACTGCATCCCGTTTGCGCCTCAAATTGGAGGATGATCTCATCGTTTACTTCATTCAGGCGAACAGGCAGGTGGAACGCAAGTTTCAGGTGAAAGGGATCTATAAAACAGGCCTTGAAGAATATGACAAGAAGTTCGCGCTGGTGGATATTCGTCAGATACGCGCCGTCAATGATTGGCCCGAAAATGCGGTGACCGGCTTTGAGGTGTTCGTCGATGACCTTCGGGATCTCGATCCATTTACAGCACATATCTATTATGAGTGGCTCCCGGATGATTTGTACATCGAGAGTATCCGACAGAAATTCCCAGCCATTTTTGATTGGGTAGACTTACAGGATATCAATGAACAGGTATTGATTATCCTGATGCTGATTGTGGCCATGATCAATTTGATCACTGTGTTGCTGATCCTGATCCTTGAGCGGTTTACCATGATCGGTATCCTCAAAGCGCTGGGGGCTCACGACCAGATGATCCGATCGATCTTTATTCGCATGACACTGCGCATCCTGCTGTGGGGCATGGGAATTGGAAATGTGGTGGCTCTGATCATTGGCAGTGTTCAAGCCAAATATGGCTGGATGAAACTCGATGAAGCGGAGTATTACCTGTCCGTGGTACCGATACGATGGGATCCATTGTTTTTTCTCATGCTGAATGCGTTATTCCTCTTTGTAGCCTTCCTGACGCTTTTGATTCCTTCTATGTATATTAAACATATACAGCCTGTTAAAGCCATTCGCTTCAAGTGAATTGGTCTGTGGTAAGTGTTCATTTGTTCAGGATAAGCACTGATATTAATATTGGCCTGTTGAGGGATTAATCTTACTTTTAGGCGAGAATTTGATTCTAGATTCATGGAACCAGCACAGGATGATCCGTTATTATGCGCGCATCGATGGTTTGATCACCGAACTGGCCGAACGACAACCGGCCTGCTGGATTAATATATCCCCACCCGTCACACAGGAGGAAATTGAGGTACTCTCAGAAGAGTTGCTCGTTCCTCTTGATTTTTTCACAGACCCTCTGGATATTGATGAGCGCTCACGTTATGAACGTGAAGAAGAAGCGCGATTGATCATTGTCAATACGGCTGTCCTGAATGAGCGGGACGGGGAGAATGAAGCGATCTATCTGACCATACCCATCGGGATTATTCTTGTCCCTACTTACGTCATTACCATTACTTCAGCGGAGAATCCTGTGCTGGATCTCTTTCTGGAGAATAAAGTGCGGAATGTAGATCCATCGGATGAGCGTCAGTTTGTCCTTCGGCTACTGGAAGAGAACGTCTATCGTTTTCTCAGTTGTCTGAAGAAGTTGAACCTCCGACGGAACCTGATCGAGCAGGAACTCTATTATTCCAGCCGTAATCAGGAGTTGAAACAACTGCTCAGTATCCAAAAAAGTCTGGTCTATTTTGTGAACAGTCTCAATGCGAACGAACTGTTGAAGATGAAGGTCAAACGAACTGATTTCCTCAACGTTCAGGGAAATGAGGATAAGCTGGATCTTTTTGAGGACATCATTATTGATAATAGCCAGGCCTTGGAAATGGCCAATGTCTACACCAATATTATTGGGGGTACCATGGAGGCATATGCTGGGATCATTTCCAATAATTTGAACGTTGTCATCCAGCGGTTGACCTTGATTACCATTATCCTGATGGTGCCCACATTGGTTGCCAGTATCTTCGGAATGAACGTTCCCAGTGGATTGGAGGACTCTCCTACAGCGATTTACTACATCATCGTTATTTCCATCATTATCAGCTTGTTGCTCGCCTGGTTCTTCAGAAGAAAGCGCCTCTTCTAACACATTACTTACGAGGTTGTTTCTCCTCGTCTCTCTCTTTTTATTGGAGTCTTTTTATCGCTGAACCTCAAGGGTTTCCGCATCACGCATGTGCAACAATATATATGCGAATAATTGCTATATATTTGGTTATTCACAATGCTCCTTTTAGAAAAAATGTAGTTAAACCATACGTCTTCAGTAGGTTATATATTTTATCCACATGTTGTGAGTATTTTTATCATAGTGGGTTTGGTGGGGGAGGGCAGGTTCTTCACCTTTGCATTGTACAGCGGGAAATAGCGGAAGTTGTCCAAATCGGGTTAGTCAGATCTTGATACCCGGGACGTTTACTTCACAGAGCTTACAGGAATGATTTTCTAGTGTGTTCAAACATGGTTTGTCCTGTGTTTGCTATACCATTCTTTATCCTGATAAGCCGCTCCTCTCGCGGATGTAAAACGATCTGATTATGACCAAGTTATTCGAACCCATCCTTGAAGAGAACCCCAACAGGTTTGTTCTTTTTCCGATCAAACATCATGATATATGGGATTGGTATAAGCGGTCTGAAGCTTGTTTCTGGACGGCAGAAGAAATTGACTTGACCAGTGATCTAAAAGATTGGGAAGAGAAGCTCAGCGATGACGAACGTTACTTCGTTAAACATGTCCTGGCATTTTTTGCTGCCAGTGATGGAATCGTCAATGAAAATCTGGCAGAGAACTTCGTCAATGAGGTTCAATATACCGAAGCTAAATTCTTTTACGGGTTTCAAATCATGATGGAGAACATCCATTCTGAGACCTATTCCCTGTTGATCGATACCTACATCAAGGACCCGAAAGACAAGGATTATCTTTTTAATGCCATTGAAAACATGGAGCCTGTCAGGCGAAAGGCTGAATGGGCCCTTCGTTGGATTGATAACGGATCTTTCCAGGAAAGACTGGTGGCGTTCGCTGCTGTGGAGGGCATCTTTTTCTCTGGATCGTTTTGTTCCATTTTCTGGTTGAAAAAGCGCGGCTTGATGCCTGGATTGAGTTTTTCAAATGAACTCATATCTCGTGATGAAGGGATGCACTGTGATTTTGCATGTTTGCTCTACAACGACCATGTGAAGAACAAGCTGACCAATGAAACCCTCCAGAAAATTATCACCGATGCGGTGGAGATCGAAAAGGATTTTGTCAGTAATGCCATCCCTGTAGATCTGATCGGTATGAATAGCACACTGATGTGCCAGTACATCGAATTTGTGGCTGACCGGTTGTTGAATGCCCTTGGAAATACCAAGGTCTATAATGCAGAAAACCCTTTCCCCTGGATGGACTTGATCTCTCTGCAAGGGAAGACCAACTTTTTTGAAAAACGCGTGGGTGACTACCAGAAAGCAGGTGTCCTCAGCGATCGCGATAAACAGGTATTCTCACTGGAAGAGGACTTCTAAATCATTGGTTTTGCTATCCCATCCCTCAATCCTATAAACACTTCAGCACTATGGCTATGCAAGTTGTCAAACGCAGCGGGAAAAATGAAGATGTCAGTTTTGATAAGATCACAGCGCGGGTCAAAAAACTGTGTTATGGCCTGTCCCAGGCCTATGTAGAACCTATTGAGATCGCCAAGAAAGTGATCCAGGGACTCTATGATGGTGTGCCCACTCCCGAACTGGATAACCTGGCCGCTGAAACAGCGGCTTCTATGGCGTCTAAGCATCCTGATTATGCGTTATTGGCGGCACGTATTGCCGTATCCAACTTGCATAAAAGCACAGATAAATCGTTTTCAAAAACGATCAAGGCTCTCTATCATTATATCGATCCCAAAACCGGACAGACTGCGGGTCTCATCGGTGAGGACACATATAAGATCGTTCAGAAGAATAAGGACCGATTGGATTCAGCCCTGATCTATGATCGGGATTATGAATTCGATTATTTCGGCTTCAAAACACTGGAACGTTCCTACCTGCTTCGCATGAATAACCGGGTAGTGGAGCGTCCACAGCATCTGTTGATGAGAACGGCTGTAGGGATTCATGGAGAAGATATTGACAGTGCGATCGAGACCTATCGACTGATGTCAGAAAAGTGGTTTATTCATGCTACCCCGACGTTGTTCAATGCTGGCACACCCAAACCTCAGCTCAGTTCCTGCTTCTTGCTGTCCATGACCGATGACAGTATCAGTGGCATCTTCGAAACATTAGCCCGATGTGCCAAGATCAGTCAGTCTGCAGGTGGGATTGGCCTCAGCATTCATAACGTCCGGGCTACGGGTAGTTATATCCGGGGAACAGGAGGGACCTCCAATGGTGTCATCCCGATGTTGAAGGTCTTCAATGACACCGCACGCTATGTCGACCAAGGCGGAGGAAAGCGAAAAGGTGCTTTTGCAGTGTATCTAGAACCATGGCATGCGGATGTATTCGATTTCCTCGATCTGAAGAAGAACCACGGTAAAGAAGAAGCACGTGCCCGCGACCTGTTTTATGCCATGTGGATCTCGGATCTGTTCATGGAGCGTGTCAAAGAAGATGGAGATTGGTCGCTCTTCTGCCCGAACGAAGCTCCGGGCCTTTGTGATTGCTACGGCGGAGAATTCGAAGCACTCTACCACAAATACGAGCAAGAAGGAAAAGCTCGGAAGACAATCAAAGCACAAGAACTGTGGTTCGCCATCCTTGAATCACAGATCGAAACAGGTACACCCTATATCCTGTATAAGGACGCAGCCAACAAG
This sequence comes from uncultured Saprospiraceae bacterium, assembly GCA_942490895.1. Taxonomy (GTDB): domain Bacteria; phylum Bacteroidota; class Bacteroidia; order Chitinophagales; family Saprospiraceae; genus JAGNXB01. The sequence goes on along the minus strand of CALNZC010000041.1, from coordinate 13,410 downwards.
AAGTCGAACCAGAAAAACCTGGGGACCATCCGATCCTCTAACCTCTGTACCGAAATCCTGGAGTATACCTCCAAGGATGAAGTAGCGGTCTGTAACCTTGGGTCTATCTCCCTTCCCAAATTTGTCAAGGATGACCGGACCTTTGATTTCGAAGCGTTGGCCAGTATTACCAAAGTACTGACGCGCAACCTGAACAAGATCATCGACATCAATTATTATCCGATTGAAGAGGCGCGAAACAGCAATATGCGACATCGTCCTATCGGGATCGGTGTACAAGGGTTGGCAGATGCCTTCCTCCTGATGCGTTTCCCGTTTGACAGTCCTGGAGCCAGAAAGCTCAACAAGGATATTTTTGAGACTATTTATCATGCTGCGGTCAGTGAATCCTGTGCACTGGCCAAAACACAGGGTGCGTATTCATCTTTTGATGGTTCACCAGCCAGTCAGGGCCAATTGCAGTTTGATCTGTGGGGTGTAAAACCTTCCGATCGTTATGACTGGAATGCGCTGAAAGCAGATGTAAAAGCAAACGGTTTGCGGAATAGTCTGCTGTTGGCGCCGATGCCTACAGCGTCCACTTCTCAAATCCTGGGGAACAACGAATGTTTTGAACCCTATACTTCGAATATTTATTCGAGACGAACACTCTCTGGAGAATATATCGTGGTGAATCGCCACCTCCTCAAAGACCTGATCGGCCTTGAATTGTGGAATGATGAAATGCGCCAGAAGTTAATGGCCACCAATGGTTCCATCATGGATATTCCGGAGATCCCCGAACAAATCAAAGAACTGTACAAGACCACTTGGGAGATCAGTATGAAGGCGATTATTGATATGGCGGCCGATCGAGGTGCCTATATCTGTCAGAGCCAGAGTCTGAATCTCTTTGTGGAAAATCCAAATTTTGGAAAACTGTCTTCTATGCATTTTTACGCCTGGCAGAAGGGCTTGAAGACGGGCATGTATTACTTGCGAACCAAAGCAGCTGTTGATCCCATCAAGTTTACCTTGGATGAGAAACACCAACGACAGCAAGCTTCAAATGGTCAAGTAAACCAGGAGTCTGGCGAATCACTGCAGCAACGGTTAGATTCGTCGGAACAGGAGCCCGAAATCAAGGCCTGCAGCCTGGATGATCCAGGTTGTATCATGTGTTCAGGCTGATCAGTGCTTCTCTGATTCCTCTGTTTTCCCCCTAGGTGGCTATCAGTAACGGCTGGTGCCACCTATTTTTTTTGCAGTAATGCCTCCACCAATGGAGGGACTCCATCTACCGCCGTTTGGGGGATGACCTCAATCCTGTTCTTACCAAAATGATCCACTTCTGCAGGGTGAGGATCGATATAGTACGTCGGTGCTCCAGGCGGAACATAATGTAATAGCCCCGCGGCCGGATAAACCTGTAGGGATGTGCCAATGATGATCACCAAATCTGCCTGGTGTACCAGGTAGATCGCCTCGGATAATGCAGGGACTTCTTCTCCAAACCAGACAATATGCGGGCGAAGTGGAAACCCTTTCGGGCAACGGTCTTTTGCAAGGAGATCTCCATCCCAAGAAAAAACATCCTGTGGGTGTCCGATGGATCGAACCTTGCGCAGTTCTCCGTGGAGATGCAGGACTTGCGAGCTACCGGCCCGTTCATGCAGGTCATCTACATTCTGTGTGATGATCCGGACATCATATTTTGATTCGAGGTCGGTGAGGGCATGGTGCCCGGTATTGGGCTCTACCTCAAACAATTGCTTCCTTCGTTGATTGTAAAAATCACGAACCAGGTCCGGGTTTTTACGCCAACCCTCGGGTGATGCGACATCCATGACATCATATCCCTCCCAAAGTCCTCCTGCATCACGAAAGGTTGAAATCCCACTTTCGGCACTCATGCCGGCACCCGTCAAAACGACAATGCGATTTTTCATTCAGAACACTGTTTCAGGTGTTGAAAGGCATGTCCGATTTGATCGACCAGGTCGCTTGCCAGGATAGATTCCTGTGATCCGATCACGTCCAGGGCAAGATCACCAGCCAGGCCATGCACAAACACTCCGATGTGTGCGGCATCTCGAGGTGGGTAGCCTTGAGCCAGTAATCCAGCTAAAAGTCCGGTCAGCACATCACCACTTCCCGCTGTGGCCATCCCGGCATTGCCGGTAGAATTGAAGGCGACGGTTCCATCCGGGCCTATGATTCGTGTATAGGCGCCTTTCAGGAGGATAAAGATCTTGTGTTCGCGGGCCAGTTGTTGGGCTGAGTGGATTTGATTAAACCCAGCTTCTGGATGTCCGATAAGACGATTCATTTCTCCGGGATGCGGGGTGAGTATACTGCCTTCTGGAATCGTGGAGATAAGCTCGGGGACTTCAGACAGAATATTCAGTGCATCGGCATCCAGAACTATCGGGTATTCGGGTTTTGACTCCAGGAACGCACGGAGTGCCTGAACCGTAATCGTATTTGTGCCAATACCACAGCCAACACCTGCTGCCTGGTATCCAGATCGGAGCGGAGGGGTGGACCAGACAGTTTCATGCGGGTCACCTTGAAATAAGGCTTCAGGTAGACCGATCTGCAGAATGGTCTGCGCATGACGCGGAGCATGGAGGGTGAGTTTCCCCGCCCCTGAACGCAGAGCTGCACGTCCAGCCAGAAGCGCCGCACCCATCATGCCATTGCGCCCACAAACCAGACAGACATGACCTTGAAGACCTTTATGAGAAAAGGTGGACCGGTTGTGGAGTAACGCTTGGACATGTGATGCCGTTAGCAAATGGAAAGGGATGTCAGTCGAATCCAGATAGGATGGTTCCAGTCCAATATCCAGTAAATGCCATTGGCCGAGATAGGTTTCATTCTCCGATAGGAAGAAAGAAAATTTGGGAACATGAAACGTCAGGGTATGATCCGCTTTAAATATGGGTCCGGAGGATGGTTGGTCTGCCTGCAGACCACTCGGGAGGTCAACAGCAAATTTGATCCCAGGATATTCATTGACCTGCTGTATAAGGGTTCCATAAGGTTCCCTGATAGGTCCGGTACAACCCGTTCCGAACAAGGCATCAATCCAAATTGTCTTTTTCTGGATCAAGCGAGAGGGGAGGGGGCTCGGAAACCGGACTTTGGAAATGCCTTCATGAAGTGGAAGTCGGGTGACATTTGTCAGATGATCTTCAGTTTTACTATCCTCAACATCCAGGACCGTAACATCATAAAACTGTTTGAACAGATTCCTCGCTAATCCAAGGCCATCACCGCCATTATTCCCAGGTCCACAAAGGATAACGACAGGATGATCTTCTGGCGGATAATGGGAGGTTACCCAATGCGTCAGCGCGAGTACAGCCTGCTCCATCAGTTCATAGGAGGATAGTCCCCGTTTTTCAATGGTATAAGCATCCCAATTGCGGATTTGCTCACGGGTAAGGATTGGAATCATCATCAATTCACGTTATCTGACAGGAACAGACCCGTAGTTTATGGAAAACTCAGTTCTAATTTCAACTCGAATGTACGGCAGCGCGACCAAACAGGGCATGTTCAGGAAACAAGTAGAAAATTCAAAATTTGTGACATGAATTGTTCAGGGAATCGGCCTTTGCTTTAATTCAATTAGTTAGGCGTTAAATTTTGATGGTCATCTGTCTAGTACGATATAATTGCTTAATAATGAAATAAATACGCGGAGTGTATCTATACTGGAGAGAATGAAGTGATATGAGGAAACGTTAATTAATGTTGTATATTTAGGCGGAATTCTTTGGAATATTTGAACATATTTCAACAAATCACATGAATAGTGTCAAAACAATGCTTCGGGTGCTTGCCTTTCTGTTGCCTATTGCAGCCGGAGGGCAGGATCTGGATATCCACTGGTCGCAATATTACAATGCGCCCTTTTATATAAACCCTGCACTGACTGGGGTTTTTAGTGGGGATCAACGGTTTACTGGAAATTATCGAAATCAATGGTACAATGTTCCCGTCCGTTACGAGACGGTAGCCCTGGCCTATGATCAGAAGTTCTATGTAAAAGGGTTGAAGTCCGGTTTGTTTGGTGGTGGGGTACACATGTTCCACGATCAAGCGGGAGCGTCCCGATTACGCCTTTTTCAAGTTGCGCTTAGCGGATCGTATACACAGCGACTGGCCCCTAAATACTACATGACTTTCGGGGCACAGGGTTCGTTCAATAATCGGCGCTACAGCACGGGTGACCTCACTTTTGATGAGCAGTTTAACGGGAATGAGTTTGACCCAACTTTGAATAATGGAGAAACCTTTCTCAATACCAATTTTAACTTCGCTGGTTTAGGTGTAGGCTTGAATCTGCATAATCAGCATTCTGCTCGTTCCTGGTTTGACTTCGGAGGCGGTTGGTTCAATTTGAATACCCCTCGACAGAAGTTTAATGAGAATGTCACCTATCGGATGAAGCCTCGATTCACGGGCTATATGATCGGTGGGATACAGGCCACGGACCTGATCGATGTCATGTACAGAGGTCTGGTGATGTCCCAGGGACCAAACTATGAGAGCCTTGCAGGTCTTGGTCTCAAATTTCATATCAATGATACCAAGACACGCGAACTGGCCTTACATGTTGGTGTGGATTACCGATTTAATGAAAATGATGCCTGGGCACCCGTCGTTGGTTTGGATTACCGCCAGTGGAAGGTGTCTTTCAGTTATGACCTGAATACCTCAGATTTCAGGGAAGCAACCAATTTGAATGGCGGCCCCGAACTCTGCATCCAATATATCATCACCACGGTTAAGCCGCTGCCGATGATCAAATCTTGTCCTGTCTATTAACGAATAACCCGCTCACCATGCGTGTACTTGTATCCTGGATTGCTTTCATGATCATGTTGACGGGATTGACCAGCCTGTCAGCTCAAACCAAACGTCAATATCTGCAAGCGGCTGATGTCGCTTATGCGCAGAAGAATTATCATGCTGCACTGACGTATTATAAGACAGTAGCGGATGCTTGGCCTAAAGAGACGAATATCCAGTTTCAGACGGCCGAAGCGGCTCGCCAGTATAACAGTTACCTCCTCGCCGAGAAGCATTATCAGCTGGTCATTGATCAGGATGCGGGACAGACCTATCCTCAAGCAGCACTTCATCTGGCCGCAATCAAACAAAACCTGGGTAAATACGATGAAGCGATCAGCTTGTACAAACAGTATGATCGCTGGAGGACGGATAAGGAGAATACCTGTTCAGCACAGATTGCGAATTGTGAATATGCCAAGGCAGCCCTGGCCAAGAAAGTTGATGTTGAATTGGTCAATATTGGCATCAATACAGAGTATTCCGAGTTCGCACCCGTCAAAATCGGGGATACACTTTACTATTCCAGCCTGAATTTCCCGCTTGAACAGAAGGATCAGGAGTCTCAGATTCTGTTATCCCGGTTGTATGAGACCTCAAATGACGAGCTCGGTCAGCTCTTGCGGATGCAGATGGTCGAAGGAAATCGACATATCGCACACACGGCCTTTGATCCGGAAATGACCCGGATGTTCTATTCCATTTGCCACAATGTCAATGTTTCAGATTACCACTGTGATCTGTTCTACACAGAGAAAACAGATTTGGGTTGGAGTCCTGCCAAGCGTTTACCAGACAATATCAACGTCCCCGGATACTCGTCTTCCCAGCCGGCTTTTGCTACGTTGGAAGATGACCAGGAAGTATTGTTCTTCGCATCCGATGCACCTGGAGGAAAAGGCAAGTTGGACGTTTGGATGGTCGAACTCACTGAGGGTGGTGGTTTTGGGGCCCCTGTGAATGTTGAAGCCATCAATACCGTAGAAGGGGATATCACCCCGTTTTATCACGGACCATCACATACGCTCTATTTCAGTTCTGAAGGACACCCCAATTTGGGAGGGTATGATATTTACGCCATTCGCCGTTCAGACGGAGAGTGGGGGGAGATCACAGACATCCCGATGCCCTATAATTCTAGTTACAACGACCTCTATTTTGTAACCAGTGATGATGGGGAGTATATGTATTTGGCCTCTAACCGTGAATCCGGAGGTGCCAAGTATATTGACCCGGAGCTTCAGGCTTGTTGCAACGATATTTATCGTGCTATTGACAAAAACCCGGTCATGCTGATTGCCAATGCCTTCAACAGACTGGATAAAGCGGCATTGCCCGGCACCAGACTTTCATTATATGTCATGCGGGATGGCCAATGGGAATTGGTAGAAACCAAGGTCGATCCGATTACACATACCCAAGAGTTTCCGCTTCAACGGATGCATGTGTACAGGGTGATCGGTTCAAAGCCAGGATTCCAATCGGATACGCTGGAGTTTAATACTCACGATTTGACATTGAAAGGCCCAATGGAGAAGGATTTGTTCCTGACTCCTGAAAAACTTCAGCTGGAGGTTCACACTTTTGATCTTGCCAACAAAACACCTTTGAATGAATGTGTTGTGGAGTTGATTGATGTGACTGATCCTGCATCACCGGCCGTAGTGGAAAAACTGGAAAATCGCAAAGGCAATGATTTCCTTTTTGGCGTGCGACCAGACCGGTCCTACCGACTTTTAGCGAAACGTATTGGCTATGTAGATACCCTGGCAACGTTCTCCACTTTCGAGATTCCTGAAAGTGGTATTATTCGTCAGGACATGTATCTGCGTAGAATGGAACTGATGGATATGGCACCATTACGGGTGTATTTTGATAATGATATCCCCGGAAAACGGATGTTTACGAAATCGACGAATGTCAATTACGAAGAGACATTGGCACCTTATCTGGCCCGTGAAGACGAGTATGTCCAAAACTACATGGACGACTTGCCGCAAATGCAAAAAGATGAGTTGAGAGATTTGATGACCGCATTCTTTAGAGATTCAGTCAGCAGGGGCATGCGACAGTTGGAATTTTTCTGTCAGGCCCTTTTGGCTGACTTGAATTCTGGTGATAAAGTCACCGTTACCCTGGAAGGTTATTGCAGTCCACGTGCTGCCTCCCGTTACAACATCTTATTAGGTTTCCGACGCGCTGTAAGTATTCGTAATTACATCATGGAATACCAGGACGGTGTATTTGCATCTTACGTCAAGAGTAAGCAACTCGTCTTCCAGGATATTTCATTTGGTGAAAATCGCGCTCAAGAAGGTGTTAGTGACAATCTTGATGATGAACGTTTGTCTATTTACTCCGTTGAGGCGGCCAAAGAACGCCGAGCTGAGATTCTCAAAGTGGTTGTTGACAAACACTAATCCCTACCCATGGCTATCCAACGAACGATGAGAAGTATACTAAGAGCCTTTTTACTTGGAGCATTATTCCTGTTGACGAATGTATCCGTTCAGGCGACCCACATTGTAGGTGGTTCTCTGCATTACAACTGTCTGGGAAATGACCAATATGAAGTGATCCTGACCGTATACACAGATTGCCGATTAGGGCAAGCCCCATATGATGATCCGGCGTGGGTCGCGGTTTATGATGGGGACGGGATTCCAGTGGATACGTTTCTGATGTATTTAGGTACCAAGATCGATACCATTGATTTGACCGATCCCTGTTTCCTCGCATTGCCAGATATCTGTGTTCGAGTGACCCAGTATAAACGGGTGATCACATTGCCCTTCAATACAGGGGGATATTATATTACCTATCAGCGTTGTTGCCGAAATGCAACCATTCAGAATATTATCGACCCGTTAAAAACTGGTGCAACCTATTTTGCATTTATTGGTGAACAGGCACAACTGGAGTGCAACAGTGCTCCTGCATTCAAAGAGTGGCCACCCATATTCGTCTGCGCCAATGAACCCCTAGTGGTGGATAATGGCGCCATCGATCCGGATGGTGATTCCCTGGTCTATGAGCTGTTTACCCCATACACAGGGGGTGTTTATGTTACTAATCCTCAGCCTAAGCCACCCTTTCCACCGCCCTATGAGGAAGTGACCTGGAAAACACCACCTTACGATCTTTCTAATCTGATGAACGGTTTGCCAGGCGGGGTTCCTTTGACCATTGACTCCAAGACAGGTGTCATGACAGGGAAACCAAACACCATAGGTCAGTTCATTGTCGGAGTCAAAATCAAAGAATATAGAAACGGCGTCTTGATTGGAGAACGCTTCCGGGATTTTCAATACAATGTCGTCCCCTGTATTATCACGAAGGCGGAGATCGTCCTGGCGGATACGGTACAATGCGATGACTATCAAGTATCTTTTGGGAATGGAAGCACCAATGCTAACTCCTATTTCTGGGATTTTGGCGACCCGACCACAACTACAGATACATCGTCTTCCTTTGAACCCTTCTACACCTATCCCGATTCCACCGGTTTTTATACCATCATGTTGATCGCTAAGGCAGGTGAATTCTGTTCGGATACAACCTTTCAAACCATATTTCTCCAGAAAAACTCTATAGATCCTGGAATAGAAGTATTGGTTCCAATTTGTGAGGACAGTCTGGTGGTTTGGTTCAATGATGCCTCCAACGATTCGATCAGTCCGATTATTAAGTGGGACTGGACGATCACTCCTGAAAATAACCCCATCCTGCAGTTTTCGAATGAACAGAACCAGTGGACGTTCTCCTCGGCAACTACAGCAATTGTAAACTTGAAGGTGGAATCAGCCAATGGCTGTAAAGCCACCGTCATCGATACGTTCAATCTCAATATTCTGGAGGTTCCGGATTTGATTTCCGATACACTGAACCTCTGTTATCTGGAGACGACCTACCTCAATCCTAATTTTGATCCGAATCTATTTTATACCTGGTCACCTCCGGATGGTATTTTGGGCTCATTAACCGAACCAAACCCGGAGATTCAAGTCACTAAGACGGTCAACTATACGGTAGCCGTTACTGATTCAACGGGGCTCTGTACTATTGAGAAAACGGCGAACCTGATGGCGATTGGTTTATTGCCAGATATCAGTTTGGTGGTTGATATTCCGAGTTGCACAGATTCCATTGTGTTGGCTACGACTCTGGACAGTATTCCACCGGACATAACGATTTGTTGGACCGTGACAAAACCTGATGGTGTCGTTGATACGATCGCCAATTCTGTCAAACTGGTCTTGAAAGAAAGTGCGTTACTGTATATCTGTGCGACCATCAAAACGGATTCTTGTGCATCTACACTGTGTGATACTGTTCAAGTCAACCTGATACCTAAACCCAATCTGAAGGATACACTCCAGATCTGTCAAGGGGATAGCGTTCATTTGCATCCCGGTGCGATACCCTATTTAGTCTATTCCTGGACTCCGACTACAGGGTTGGATGATCCCACATCGCCCAATCCCAAAGCCTCTCCAGGGGTTACGACGCTGTACACATTAATGCTGACTGATACCGTTGGTCTCTGTGAATTGGAAGATCAGATTCTCGTCGTGGTGAATGATTCCACAAAAGTCCTTGACTTTACCTGGGATGTCTATTGTGATGGACTTATGGTGGACTTTATCAATCAAAGTGAAAATATCAACCAGTTCCACTGGGACTTTGGCGACCCCAATACCTCACTGGATGTTTCGGATCTGGAAAATCCATCATACACCTATCCCGGAATCGGCACTTATCCTGTGATGTTATGGACCGATGAAACCGGAGTCTGTCCTCAAAATGACACTCTGATCAAAGATCTTGTCCTCGAATTGCCTGTAAATGAGGCTTCATTTAACTATGACTTTACGATTTGTGGAAATCCCACAGTCATCCAGTTTTATGGCATCGGAGAATCTACGTATGGTGTTGTTACTTCCTGGCAATGGGACTTTGGTAACCTGGGTACCTCCAATCTCCAAAATCCTGTCCTCTCCGTTACAGAGTCACAGACGATTGATGTCACATTGATCATTGTCTGGGATGAAAAATGTTCGGACACGATTACCCAGACGATTGATATTGAGGTTATTGAACTGGATATACCTGCCTTCCTGACGCTTTGCCAAGACAGTTGCATTCAGATCATATCTGGTGGAGATCCTGCCTGGGTGTATTCCTGGTCACCAGAAAGCTGGATTGTAGAAGGTGGTGATGGTCCTAATCCATTGGTTTGCCCGGATTCCAATGGAACGTTGACCGTGGACGTTTTGGCCATTCAATCGAACGGTGACACATGTCTGTTGCAAGATGAAATGGAAATCAAGATAGACCCATGTGATTTCCCTTGTGATTTGATCGAGGAGATTGTCACCTGTTTGGATACCGTCTGTGTAACGGTTGACGATTGTGATGGGATGATCGACTTAGTCTGGTGTACTCCGGATGGAGATACACTGGGAACAGGACCTACCGTGTGTATTCCAACGTCTATTCTGGAATATGTTCTTGTAAAGAAGATGGGGCCGTTTGGGTTTATGGAAATGGATACCATTTTCATCGAGCACCTGTTCTATACCATTCCAGTAGAAGCGATATCTGATCCTTATGAAATTCTGATGGGTGAGTCCAGTCAGTTGATTGGCACTACACCAGCGTTCGTCAATTATGTTTGGACACCACCAGGTACTCTGGATGATCCGTTCTCCTCAACACCGATCGCCACACCGGATACGACTACGATCTATACTTTATTGGTGACGGATGATTTAGGTTGCAGCGGGCTTGATACTACGATCGTGTATGTTCGAACCAAGATCTGTGAAGAGCCCTATATATTCATCCCGAATACATTTACTCCAAATGGAGATAATGTGAACGATGTCTTGTATGTCCGTGGATTCTATATCGATGAGATGGAATTACAGATCTTCAACCGATGGGGTGAATTGGTCTTTAAGAGTACAGACAAATCCCAGGGCTGGGATGGTATGTATAAGGGTGAGCGTCTGAGAACAGATGTCTTTGGCTACTGGTTGAAGATTCGTTGTTTTGGCGGAGAAGAGTTTTTCAAGAAAGGCAATGTCACTTTGCTAAGGCAATAGGAACGGAGCCGTTTTCTTGTCTAAATAAGTAACTTAAATGCGGACAGAGCAAGCGTTCTGTCCGCATTTAGTATCTTGATAGTACATGCATTTGAAAAAGGCCCTTTACCTGCTCTTGCTATTTCTTTTGGCAGGAAATACTCTCCAGGCAACCCATATTGTCGGAGGTGAGATGAGTTATCGTTGTTTGGGCGATAATCAATATGAAGTCGTCCTAACTGTTTTTCGGGATTGTTTTAATGGGGTGCCACTTTTTGATGATCCAGCATCCGTTGGCGTCTTTGATGCGAACAATCAGCTCATCCATCACCTCCAGATTCCCTATGTCTTTGATGATACGCTACAACCGATGTTGTCGGGTGAATGCTTTATTCTCCCACCGAATGTCTGTGTACATACGTCGACATACCGGGATACGGTCTCTTTAGATGTATCTCCAGGAGGGTATACACTCGCATACCAACGTTGTTGCCGAAATTATACCATTCTAAACATCGAATCTCCGGATAGTACGGGTGCCACCTTTAGCATCTATATCTCTGAGGATGCACTATTGACATGTAACAGTAGTCCGGTGTTCAAGTCCTGGCCACCTATTTTTATCTGTGTGAATGAAGCAATCGAGTTTGATCATTCTGCTGTGGATAATGAAGGTGATTCCATTGTTTATCGATTGTGTACCCCTTTAAAGGGCGGATCACTACAGGTCCCACAGCCTGTGCCTACTGTTGCACCACCTTACCCTGAAGTTGTCTGGCGAGATCCCCCGTACAATCTGAATAATGTGATGGGTGGGATTCCCTTGGCTATAGATCCTCAAACCGGTGCACTGACAGGGTTCCGAATACCATCGGACAGTTTGTGGTCGGGATCTGCGCAGATGAATACAAAGAAGGGAAGATCATTTCCTCGACACGTCGAGACTTTCAGTATAACGTAGGGGTATGTGGGATGACAGTCGCCGGTGTAGCCGTGCCTGAAGTCAATTGTGGCTTGACAGTCAACTTCGAGAACATCAGTGCCAATGCGGATAGCTTCCTGTGGTATTTTGACCTCGAGAATGACCTTTCAGCAACCTCTACTGAATTCAACCCTTCTCATACTTATCCGGACAGTGGCTTTTATACGGTCATGTTGGTCGCTCAACCGGGAGATATGTGTGTGGACACCTTCTACAAAGTGATTCGGGTTGAACGCCTTTCGATCCTTGCAGACTTTGACTATAACTTTCCCTTTTGTGAGGACACTTTGACCATCTCGATCATCGATCAATCCACAGATACCATTTCTAAGATTTTGAGCTGGGATTGGACACTGATTGGCAATGGAAACAATATCCATTCTATGGAGCAGTTTCCAACCTTTTTTGTAGATACATCAGGGATTTATCGAATCAATCTGGTGGTGACCGCTGAAAATGGATGCAAGGACACGGCTAATATTATTTTCCCAGTTCGACTTGCTGTGTTGCCATGGCCGGACACCTCGTGGAATATTTGTCTTGGAGATACGATCGGATTGAATCCCAATCCGTTATATGGTGCCAATCTGAACTTCACCTGGTCACCGAATATGTGGCTGTCCAACCCCAAGCTTTTAAATCCATTGGCTTTTCCGGATACAACCATCCTGTATACGGTGAAAACCACAGCGATGAACGGGATCTGTAAAGGGGAACGAACGGTCAAAGTCATTGTCAGTGAACCGATTGAATTGAACGTTCCTGCGGATACTATCATTTGTTCCAGCCCCATATTTATTGGGGCAACCGCGAACAGACCTGTGGAGATTGAATGGGCAGCAGATCCTCAATTTCAACAGATCATCGGTATGGGCAATCCGGCATTGTTGACCATTCCTATTGACCAGTGGATCTATCTTCATGCGTACGATTCCACTGGTTGTGAGGTATTTGATAGCATCTTTGTCATGAATCAAGCCCTGGAGATTGAACTCCCGGATAGCCTTTTACTCTGCCCCGAAGAACCCCTGGTTCTCCAGGCCGTTTTTCCAGACCCGATGGATGTCTTGACTTCAATTGAATGGCTTCCTGTCACTCTCTTTCCCGCAGGGAATGGCACGAATCCGGTGACAATGGAATCAAGTGCCCCGGGTGAATACGTCATTATCGTATCTGCCACCAATCAATTTGGATGTTCAACCATGGATAGTTTGCTGGTGGCCGTGCTGGATACTTCTTTAGGTGGAATTGAACTCGAGACCACATTTTGTTCAGGGTACTCTGTCTTGATGGAACTGGATGCTCCCGGAGCTTTTGGTTATTCCTGGGATGTCGGAGACCCCGGCCAGCCTGACACGATCCTTCAAGGGTCAAGTTTTACTTACGCATATTCTGGTCCGGGAACCTATCAAATCACTTGTTTTGTGGAATCTGTTCCGGGATGTGTGGACACTTTGCATAAAGAAATCACTCTGACAACCAGCCCGATTACGCTTGGGC
>CALNZC010000040.1:0-1893 GCA_942490895.1 uncultured Saprospiraceae bacterium | reverse complement strand
CTGCATGAAATAGCCTGTGCGGGTATCAAACCATAGCCCGGCAACCGGGCCATAATCGTTCAACAAGCTTTGAATATGACCTTTGACATCTTTAAGATAGAGTTGCAAATCCTCAATCTTCTCAAACTTGTATTGTTCCGGTTTCACCTCGTAATCCGGCCGGTAATATTGACCGTATTCGAGGGAGAGGAAATAGGGATGATGCCAGTCAAGTGGCAGGGAGTAGTAGAAGAAACAACCCAACCCCTTTTTCTGGCACTGAGCAGCCAGTTCTCCGCACAAATCGCGACTGGCCACTGCGCCGCCAGAATTTTCCATGTGTCGTTCTTTGAACCGAACAGAGCAAAACCCATCATGATGCTTGCTGAGGTCAGATTGATATACTTCATGCCCGCTTCGGTGCGAGATCGGTGGTGAAGTCGGCGTCGAACTTCTTCGGATCAAACCGCTCCGTCAGTTTTTCGTATTCCGGGACGGGAATGTTCTCCCGGTATTGAACCCACTCGCCCCGCCCGAGGGCGGCATACAGGCCGTAATGGATGAAGAGTCCGAACCGGGCGTCCTTAAACCAGGCCAGCGCAGCCTTGTGTGGATCCCTGGCAAAAAGATCCGCATATCCTTTTAGATAAGCAGGGACATTCGCAGTTTTATCCTGCGCAAACAGAGGCATGCCCCCGAACGCCATGGCACCTCCCAGCACAAGACCCGATTTTACGAACTCACGACGATTGGTCATAGCTTCAATCCTTTCTCATTCAACCGGACATTTCGCACTCAAGCACCTCTCGATTTCCTCATTTCAATGCTTTTAGCATGCATAAAACTCCATATGTCCTCCGGCCAGAATGGCACCCCAGATGACCTCTTTGCGTAATCTGGCCACCAAATCCCTCGGTCTCTTTCCCCACCAGGGTTCATCTACCGATACAACCCATTTGTGCCCGCTGATGGCACTTAAATCATACCACTTCCGAACCTCATCATGGTTGCTCAGCATTTCGGATTTTCTTTTCGGTTTGATTAAATAGTTTGCAGGCTGGGACCGGTGTAGTCCTCATATCCAATCAGCTGGGGAAAGATATCATCAAAGACTCCGGCAGGACCATTATGAACGGAAATGTGATCGTTATAATAAGCCAATGCCCGAATTCGGGTTGCGAATTCTTTCCTCTGGGCATGGGTATTTGGCATTTGGAACCCTTGCCTTTGGCCTGATTCTCCTCACCAATATTCCAGGTGATTGCCATATGATGGCCAAACCGGGCAATCAGTTCTCGGTACAGAATCTTTACGGGCGTTGGAAAATGTTCCCTTTTCCATCCCGATCTTCCAGGTAGTTGGTGTTCTCAGATTCCGAAAGTTGAAAATGAACCATCAATCCCATCCTGTCGAAATGGGTAAACAGCACCTCCCACTGGGCCAGCTTCGAAACATCATAGATGTCGATGTTGTCCGCGCTGGTCCAGGGCCAGGCTTCCTTACCGTCCCCATACGCATTCATGCACAAGAAGTAGTGCACATTCACGTCCAAGGATGAAAGATAATTCACCAGTCCGATTATTCCCTTGCCCTTTCCATCTCCCCAGGTGGGATCTCCGGGTTTCCAGTCACTGACATGAGGCGAGTACAGGTCGTTGGCATGTCCAGGGGTTCCGTCGAATTCACCATACTCCAAAAACACTTCAGGGCTGTTCGCTCCCAACTTTATGAAGTAATCCCCATCTGCAAAACGCAGGTAATGTTCACCAACATATTCCAGTTTGCCTTTGGCTCGGAAATCCTTTCCTGATTTATCCTGAGAACCTATTTTAAAAGTTCCAGTTTCACCATCCGGACCAGTTCCTCCTGCTCCACCGAAAGGTTTGCTGCTACATTTGTTCCTGTAACAAAACT
>CALNZC010000039.1:0-67581 GCA_942490895.1 uncultured Saprospiraceae bacterium | reverse complement strand
GCTGTATGCCCGTTTTGATTACGTATTGCTGGTGGACGAGAACGGAGAGGGCAAGCGCTTCACTCACACCCTGGTCAGTGATCTCGCTGACGTGGGGAAGCTGGGTCAGGCACTCGAAGTCTTCGATGACGATGAGCTGACCGAGATCGCGGGGGACATGCGCAAGCTGGGCGAGGCGCACGAGGCTGACGAGCTGCGCGAGAACGTGGAGACCAGGAGAGAGACAGCCAAGGCAGCCACCGATCTGGTCACCAAGCTGAGCAAGAAGAGCGAGATGCTCTTCGGTCGCAACGGTCCCCACAACAAGTGAGCACGAGACCTTGACACCGGAGTCAGGGATTCAACAAGATAAGGAGATCGACATGAAGCATGAAGACCACGCCGGGTATCAGCTGGTGAAGTCAGCGCACGCTTGGCTCAGCACCAATCACCCTGCACTCACACCCTTCCTGATGGGGAAGGAACTGCGCCCTGTCCTTGACCTGAAAGCGGACAGCCCTGTCGGACACCCCGTCAAGACTGCGTGCACTGATGGCAACAGGATCTGGGTCAACCTGGAGTACGCCTTGGAGCTGGGGTTCCAGCAGACCTGCGGTCTCTTGATGGAGGAGATCTACCACATCGCCTTGGCTCACCCCGCCCGACGCGGGGTGCGGCATCGCATCTTGTGGAACAAGGCCTGTGACATGGCCATCGCATCCATCCTCATCGATGAGGGCATCGATGTCCGAGGGAAGATGTGCTACGCACCGAGTTCCACGGCCAGGGGGCCGAGGGAGATCTACCACGAGCTGAAGAAGTTGTCGAAGGACAACCCGCAACAGCTCGCGGTCTACATCCCTGGTTACCAGGGGGAAGGAGACGCAAGTGAGCAAGAAGGACAGCCAGCACCCGGACCTGGTAACCCAGATGGTGGCGACGGCGACACTGACCCAGCTGAAGGAGATCAAGGAGAAGATTCAGGGGGTCAGGCACGAACTGACGATGGACAAGATGACGGCGAAGGACAGGAGGCTACTTCTGGGTCTGGTAACGGGGGAACTGACGAACCTGATGATGGCGATCAGGGAAGTGGAGGAGAAGGCGAAGAGCAAGGGGATGAACCTGACGATGAAGGAGGAGCTGGGGGACGCCGTCGATCCTGGTGAGTCCATCGAAGGGGACTTCTCAGGAGTAGAGGACGGGCGGGGAGAGGTCATCGACTACGAGGGTGAAGAGGGTACGAAGCCCACGCCTGCTGAGTTGGATGACGTGGTGGATCAGGCTGCGTACGAGGCGCAGCTGGTCGAGGCTGTCAACCAGGGCACGGGCACGGGTGGACAGCTGCGCATCGCCAAGGCCATGAGGAAGAGTCGCAGGGCTCAGTCCTCCTGGAGGGATGTGCTGAGGAACTTCCTCCTCGACCGGACCAGCGTCCCCTCGTGATGACTGAGTCGCCCAACCGCGGGTACATCGGCGGCGGTGCCTACCTCCCTCGTCGTGACAGCGACGTGGCTGGTGACATCGTGGTCGGGCTGGACATGTCGGGGTCCATCAACTGGAGGCAGCTGGATCGTATGGTGCAGTGCCTTCAGGAGTTCCTCGATGAGTTCGGAGGGATCACGCTACACGTGGTGCCCTTCGACACCAAGGTGATGGAGACCGAGGTCTTCCAAGAAGGAGACCTCATCAAGATCAGGGCGTCGGCAGGTGGGGGAACGAGCTTCGCCCCCCTGTTCCTCGACCTTGAGAATGACCCGGAGGATAAGCACCTCAACCCCTTGGCGGTGATCATGTTCACCGACATGGGGGCGAGCATCCCTGATGAGCTGATCAAGCGGGTCGGACTGGACGTGCTGTGGGTGGACTTCAGGCAGGCGAGGGGTGAGATCGTGCGCGGTGAGTGCTACGACCACATCCCGAAGAACACCGCAGCCTCTTACTACGGGGAGGTGCGCGACGCTGGATGGTACGTGAACATGACCGAGATCGAGGACTACTAAGATGATGGAATTATTTATCACCATACTGCTGGCGGCAGGAGGGCAAGGCGTAGTCGAACCCAAGGCCGAGCCAGTGGGATGGCAGCAGCAGAATGACGAGACGTGTGGTGAGTACCACGAGCGCATCGAGGCTAACACGTACCAACTGTGGTTCCGCCACTGGTGCGTGAAGCCCTTCGGCAGGATGTGCAACCAAGTGAAGAGTGCGGCTGGGCTGAAGATGCACCCCTATTGGAGAGGGGCGCACAGGGTGAGGTGCCATGGGGCAACTGACCCTGACACGCAGATCTTCAGCGACGACTGAAGGAGGGACCCTCGATGGCTGGTGCGTCGCAAGTCCCACCCCAAGCTGAGCCAGTACCAGAGACCAGCGAGAGTGTCGAGGATGTGGTCGGGGTGATGGGCACCCTGGCCACCCTCTGGGCACCACCCCGACAGGAAGGTGGGTGGCCACAAGTGATCGAGTACCGGGATTACTGGGCAGTGTATGAGAGCGAGGAGGCTCAGCTCTGGACATGCATCGTTCGTAAGCCAACGAGAGATGATGATGAGCGACAGGCAAGGCGACGTGTGGTGGATTCCCGGGCAGTGGATCCGCTACCCCCTCCGAAAGAACCAAGACCCACATCCGAAGCAAGCAGGAAGACACTGACCCAGTACCTCTCTAGTCTCAGGAAGAAGTTGAGACGAGAGAGGAAGGGTGGGAGAGATGGCAGTAAGCACGGCCAGGATGGAAGAGCCAGCCAACCGAATCACTGCGCTGACCAAGCGGGTCATCCCAATAGAGAACGATCTCGCTGACGAGGCGCTGGCTGCCAAGGGCATCGATTGGAGGGTCGAGAAGCGCGCGTACGAGAGGCTGGCCCAAGACCAATGAGAACTGGAAGCTCTCGATGGAGGCGCTGCTTCGCGCCTTCGACCAGCGTCTCATGAGGATGCAATCGAGACTCACTGAGATGGAGCAGGCCTTCGAGTTCTTCGACGCCAACGAGATCAGTGAGTACCTCGACGCGCAGCAGTTCGGTATCAAGATCGATGACTTCGACAAGCGCACCATGCTTGCCAAGGTCAGGAAGAAGAGCTACATCAAATGAGCCTGCCCATTGCAGGCCAGAGGCTGGGGCCCCGTGACTTCCGCGATGCTGACGGCAAGTGGAAGTGCAACCCATGGTGCGGGGGTAGCTGCTGCCGATCGGTTGACCAGCGCAAGGTCGAAGACTGGTGCGACGTGCTCGACATTGAGGACGTGCCGCTGCTAGACGGGGGTGACGGTACGTGCCGACACCTGAACGAAGAGGATGGGATGTGCAAGATCCACCACCTCCGCCCCAACCTGTGCAGGATGGAGTGGGTAGACAAGCGGATCAAGGAGATGGTGCCCGACTACGACTGGGACCTCGACCGTGACTACCCAGCCTCGTGTCTCTACTGGAACAACAAGTTCCACCCGACAAGTGAGGAAGAATGAATAGAAGAGACAGTGACCGGACAGTGCTCACGTTGCTGTGGGCAGTGATGATCCTGATCGCTGGCTACATCTTGGGTCACATCCTGGTTAGCCAGGGTTTCGCACAAGAGCCTGAGATCACCAAGACCTGTGAGTCTGTGGTGGTAGGAATCGAGGTGAACTGGGCGTGGCCTAACACCTTCCTCAACGGTCCACTCATCTGCTACCCGGGTGCACCGGATGCGCAGAAGATCGTGAACGTGAAGAGCAAGACGGTGACCTTCGCTGGCGGCGTCAGTGCCCTTCGCATACTGGGAGTAGTGGAATGAAAGTAGTCGAGTCACACAACAACGTGAGCACCACGGTGATGGGGAGTGACGGGCAGCTGGTGAAGCTGCAGCTCAAGCTCAACGCTGAGCATGGGTTCCTCTCGCTCGGTGCGCTGTACCGTCCGCATCAGGCACGCCGATTGGCTGACGCCATCAAGGCAGTGGCTGACGGAGTCGATGAACAGGGGGTGAGCCTGGACGGGAAAAGGATATGAGCCCCGGCAAGCACGCCCTCCATGTCCCCCCGCCTGATGGGTGGGGTGGAGTACGACGCTGATGACTTCAAGCTCTTTGAGCCTGTAGTCGACGACAAGATCCTGGTCAGGTGGCCAGGGTGCTGGAAAGAAGGAACAGTCAAAGCCTACAGCGAGAAGCTGGATAGCTGGACCGTTGAACTAGACACAGGCGGGTTGATCGGACGTAACCGAGTCCGCCATCGCGAGGGTGAAGGAGAGCAAGAGTGGCAACGATTCAGATTCCTAAGTTGGGTATCACCCGAAGTGACGTGCCTCTCGACAGTGTCACCCATGTGGGGCCGCAGGCAGAGTTGTGCTGGGTCACCTTCGGTGATGGTCAGACGTACACCGACAAGAACGGGGAGGCAGGTGTCCTTCCTTCTCGCGTAGTCCAGTGTGCCACCGCAGAGGTGTTCGTCTGGGGAAGTGTGGAGGAGTGGGATGAGTTCGTGAAGGTGGCACAGGAGAAGGCAGCCGAGGCCATGGCAAAGAGAGCTGAGGCAGCGAAATGGGATTTTTGTGAATGACGCAAAAGTTACAGTTGCAGATATTCAGGCTGACAACGGAGTTGTTCATGTAATTGATGCAGTTGTTATACCTCCAACTACTCCTGAAACAATGTAGTAGACATTATCGTGGATAGTGAGTCACACACCACTCTAAGCAGCAGTAATTGCTGCCGGATTGGTAGAGACATTACAGGGTCGATGGACCATTCACCGTATTTGCACCAACAGATGCAGCCTTTGCAGCATTACCTGAAGGAACATTGCATGATTTACTGGCAGACCCAAGTGGAGCATTAGCAGATGTTTTACTTTACCATGTAGTAGCAGCCGAAGTATGAGTTCAGATTTGACAAATGGACAGATGGTAGACTACTTTATTTGGAAAAGATGTAACTGTAACGATTGCCATGCAAACGGAGTATTCATCAACGATGCTCATGGTAACCGTAGCAGATATGGAAGCTGATAACGGAGTAGTACATGTAATTGATGCAGTATTGGTTCCATCATTCCTACAACTCACAGTAGTAGACATTATTGTAAACAGCGCAGATCACAACACATTGGAAGCAGCAGTAATTGCAGCTGGTTTGGAGATGACCTTGTCAGGTGCAAATGGACCATTTACCGTATTTGCACCAACAGATGCAGCTTTTGCAGCATTACCGGCAGGAACAGTAGATGATTTACTTGGAAGATCCAAAAGGTGCATTAACAGAAGTTTTACTGTACCATGTAGTAGCAGCAAAGCTATGAGTTCAGACTTGAGTGATGGACAAATGATAGAAACTGTATTTGGAAAAGATGTTACTGTAAAAATCGACTGCAGACGGAGTATATATCAACGATGCCATGGTAACCGTAGCAGATTTGGAAGCAGATAATGGAGTAGTCCATGTAATCGATGCAGTACTGGTTCCCTCATTCCTGCCCGCCACAGTAGTAGACATTATTGTAGATAGCGAGTCACACACCACATTGGAAGCAGCAGTAGTAGCTGCTGGTTTGGTAGAGACATTACAGGGTGAAGGACCATTTACAGTATTTGCACCAACAGACGATGCATTTGCTGCATTACCTGAAGGAACATTGGATGACCTGCTTGCAGATCCAAGTGGAGCTTTAACAGATATTTTACTTTACCATGTGGTAGCAGCCAAAGCCATGAGTTCAGATTTGAGTGATGGCCAGATAATAGAAACCGTATTTGGAAAAGATGTTACAGTAAAAATTACTTCAGACGGAGTATATATTAATGATGCAATGGTAACCGTAGCCGACCTGGAGGCCGATAATGGAGTAGTCCATGTAATCGATGCGGTACTGATTCCCTCATTCCTGCCCGCTACAGTAGTAGACATTATTGTAGATAGTGAGTCACACACCACATTGGAAGCAGCCGTAGTAGCTGCCGGATTTGGTAGAGACTTTACAGGGTGAAGGTCCATTTACAGTATTTGCACCAACAGACGATGCATTTGCAGCATTACCAGAAGGAACATTGGATGACTAGCTGGCAGACCCAAGTGGAGAATTAACAGACATTTTACTATACCACGTAGTAGCAGCCAAAGCAATGAGTTCAGACTTAAGTGATGGTCAGATGATCACCACCGTATTTGGAAAGGATGTAAAAGTTACAATAACGGAGGATGGTGTTTATATTAATGATGCAATGGTAACCGTAGCAGATTTGGAAGCAGAAAATGGTGTAGTACATGTAATTGATGCAGTATTGATACCATCATTCTTGCCAGCCACAGTAGTTGATATTGTAGTTGGAAGTCCAGACCACACCACATTAACAGCTGCATTAACAGCTGCCGGTTTGGTAGAGACTTTACAGGGAGAAGGACCATTTACCGTATTTGCACCAACAGATGATGCTTTTGCAGCATTACCTGAAGGAACATTGGATGACTTGCTGGCAGACCCAAGTGGAGCATTAACAGATATATTGTTATACCACGTAGTAGCAGCCAAAGCAATGAGCTCAGACTTAAGTGATGGTCAAATGATTACTACTGTATTTGGAAAAGATGTTACAGTAAAAATAACTGCGGATGGCGTTTATATTAATGATGCCATGGTAACCGTAGCAGATTTGGAAGCCGATAATGGCGTAGTACATGTAATTGATGCGGTATTGATACCATCATTACTTCCAGCCACAGTAGTTGACATTGTAGTAGGCAGTCCAGACCACACCACATTAACAGCTGCATTAACAGCTGCCGGTTTGGTAGAAACATTACAGGGAGAAGGACCATTTACAGTATTTGCACCGACAGACGATGCTTTTGCAGCATTACCTGAAGGAACATTGGATGACTTGCTGGCAGATCCTAGTGGAGCATTAACAGATATATTGTTATACCACGTAGTAGCAGGCAAAGCAATGAGTTCAGACTTAAGTGATGGTCAAATGATAGAAACTGTATTTGGAAAAGATGTTACAGTAAAAATAACTGCGGATGGCGTTTATATTAATGATGCCATGGTAACCGTAGCAGATTTGGAAGCCGATAATGGAGTAGTTCATGTAATCGATGCAGTATTGGTTCCGTCATATCCTGCCTGCCACAGTAGTAGACATTATTGTAGACAGTGAGTCACACACCACATTGGAAGCAGCTGTAGTAGCCGCCGGATTGGTAGAGACTTTACAGGGTGAAGGACCATTTACCGTATTTGCACCAACAGACGATGCATTTGCAGCCCTTCCTGAAGGAACATTGGATGACTTGCTGGCAGACCCAAGTGGAGCATTAACAGATATTTTACTGTACCACGTAGTCGCAGCCAAAGCCATGAGTTCAGATTTGAGTGATGGCCAGATGATAGAAACCGTATTTGGTAAAGATGTTACAGTAAAAATTACCAGCGAAGGTGTTTACATCAACGAAGCCATGTTATTACAAATCATCCGCTTCAATAAAGTCCCATTCACTTTTTGACTTTTTCAATCTTTTACCTAATACACTTTCAAAGTCCTTTGCGGAAATCCCCTTATCTCCGGGCTTTTTACTCTCTAAGTCTTCAAAACGGATAAAATGATTTTTGGGCAAATTCTTGTTTACGGCAAGAGATTTTCCAAATAATGTTTTAAGTTCCTTATACACAGATACATCCGATTTGTCAGAATCTTGTAAAAATGATATTTCAAGCTTCCTAACTGATGCTACCAATTTTTTTATTTCGTCTAAGGTAAGGAGGCTTTAGCATCTGGTCCAAGCGATACCTTTATTAAAAACCGCATGAAATTCAAGTATTTCTGCTCCCATTGCAGTTGCAGCTATACAAACAGTAGCTATCAGATGAATGATCGGAATATCCTATTGGAATATTGAATTTTGCTTTAAGATTAGGTATTTCATGAAGACCCCATTGCTCAGGCTGAGTAGGATATGCTGTGGTACATTGTAAAAGACTTAAATGATTATCGAAAGGTTCTAGAAAATTAATGGTTACATTTAATTCATTGTAATCACTCATCCCTGACAGAATGATTGGCTTGCCTGTCTTTGCAATTTTGTTTAACATCAAATAATTGGTCATCTCTCCGGATCAATTTTATATCGCTTAACGCCAATATCCTCCAATATGTCCACCGCGGCACAACTAAATGGGGACGAAATAAACTCAGCGGCATCATCACAATGTTGTTTTAATCCCCGCCACTGTTCATGCGTAAATTCCATTCTCTTCCAGTAATCAAAGCGGGTTTTGTCTTCAAAGCTGAAGTTCACACGAAAATTTTCAAATTCACTACTCTCTGCCTTAGCGATATGTGTTTGAAATTTTGCATCCACACCACAAGCTGCCAAAGTATCTATACGAATGGGCTATTTGACTACCCTCATGAGCTTGAGCTATTTCAGCAATAATAAATACTTTACTCATCTCAACATCTTATTCATACTCACAACATACCATCTATAGGCGATCCCTAATCCATCTGCAAATCCAACCGTGGGGCTGTATCCACAAAATTCATCCAACTTAACTAGACTAGCCTTGGAGTGGAGAACATCCCCGGCACGTTCGGGGCCGTATTTAGCTTTAATGTTCTGTCCACTTATCTCGCGCAATATGTTTATCATTTCGTTTGGAGATTTGGTCTCCGCAGGCGACGTTGAAAACGTGATGTTTAAATAGTGAGGGGGGTGAGAAATCCTGACTCGGCTCTCCTATTAGCATTGTCTTTACATTGGCTTGGACGGCGTTTTCGAACGAAAGTAAAATCGCGGCTGGTTTCTCCGTCGCCATAGATGGTCGGGGTGGTGCCCTCAATAAAATGTTGGCGTAAAATGGGAGATCACTGCAGCGTAGGGGTTGCTTTGGCGTTTTGCTTGGGACCGAATATATTGAAATAGCGCAAGCCAATGGTGTGAAAGCCATATACCTTACTAAATACATCGGCGTATAATTCATTCACCAACTTCGTCACCGCATAAGGTGAAAGTGGACTACCACTCCTCCCCTTCTACTTTGGGCAGCTTCGGGCTATCTCCATAGGTGCTGCTGCTCATGGCGTACACCTATCTGCTTTACAAGGTGGGTGAGTCCTTGGCGGCTACCAGCAAATTGCCCAAAAAATCCGGTGATGTTTACTTCGTTAGAGTTAATCGGATCAGATATACTTCGTGGTACCGAGCCCAAGGCCGCTTGATGGGAGATGAAATCCATCCCTACCACCGCTTGGCGGCATGTCTCTAAATCCCGGATATCGCCTTCGATAAACTCGCAATTGGGGAGGGTGATGAAATCTTTTTATGTTGTCGTAGTAGCCACCGTTACCTGAGATTGTCCAGCACCCGCCGCATTTGCCCTGCTCCAAAACGAAGCAAGTATTCTACTAGATTAGATCCTATGAATCCTGCTCCGCCGGAAACCAGGAATTTGTAGCCGGATAAATCTATTGTGTGATAAGGAGTGTTATATAAATCTTTGTTGAACATGGAATTTTAGTTGCACAGTGAAGCACGAAAACCGTAGAATATAGAATGTTAAACGAAATCAGTAGAACGTAGAATGTTGAATGTAGAACGAGGATGGGTAGAACTGTAGAATTGTAGAACTGGAGAACTGGAGAACTGTGTAACTGGGGAACTGGCAAACTGTGTAACTGTAAAACTGGAGAACTGTGTAACTGTGTAACTGCATGTAATCGGGTAGTTGTTCAAAGCACAGCACATTTCTTTTTCAAGCTGGTTTCTTCATGTTTCATTTTGACTTCTGATTGACCTGGCATAGTATTTGTACAACGCATTCAATTTGTTGATGATGTGATCCAGATCCTGGCGCAGGGAAACATAGCCTTCCTCAGAGATATAGTTGAGGTCATAGACACCGATCAAGTGATCGATCACTTCGAGTGCACTGGTATAGGACATATTGGTAAAGTGCGCCTTATCATTCGAGGAAGCTCTTCCAGATCCTTCTGCCAGATTCACAGAAATACTCATTGCTGATCTTCTCAACTGACTGCTGTACCAGAATTTTTCATGATCAGGAAAGGTGTCGTGATCCGATAGATCTGTTCTGTAAAGGCCTGGCCAACTTGCCAGACCTCTAACTTTTCAAAGGCATACACATAGAAACCCTACTCACTTCTACATTCTACAATTCCACTAATAGCTTCTACTTACTACAATTCTCCAAATCACAACGATTCCACAATTCAACAATTCTACTTTTTATCCTCTTCATAATACCCGTACCCATATCCGTACCCATAGCCATAGCCGTAGCCGTATCCATATCCACGCTTCGAATGTACGCCATTAAACACGATGGCCGGTGAGGGCAGTTTCTGATCGCGAACCATATCATCGATCAGGGGAATGGTATTCTTTTTGCTGACGCCCTGACGGACCACAAAGAGGGTGGCATGGGCATGAGCAGCCAGCAGGAGGGAATCAGAGACCAGACCGATGGGGGCTGAATCCATAATGATGTAGTCATAACGCTCTGTCAGCTGAGCAATAATCAGAACCATACGCTCTCCCATGATCAATTCGGCAGGGTTGGGGGGGACGGGACCACTGGGCAGGAAGTCCAGGGCATCATTCACCCCGGAAGGGATAATCACCTGGTCTAATTCCTTGTCGCCGATGAGGACATTGGTGATCCCGGGCAGGACCTCATGCAAACCCAGGTACCGACTGAGTTTGGGTTTGCGCAGGTCCAGTCCGATGAGGATGGTCTTTTTGCCAGAGAGAGCCTGAGTGACGGCCAGGTTGAGAGCCACAAAGCTCTTTCCTTCCCCGGCCACTGCCGAGGTCACCAGCACCACCTTGCGGTCTGCTCCGGTGAGGAGGAACTGCAGGTTGGTGCGCAGGAGGCGGAACATCTCGGCGACGGAACTACGGCTGGATCGGGACACCACAATGTGCCCTTCTTTCTTGCTCAGCCCGACCATGCCCAGCATCGGGGTGGCGGCCTTGTCCTTGATCTGTTCCGGCGTGGTAATACTATCGTCCAGGAGATCGCGCAAAACGATCAAGCCCAAGGGCAGACCAAAACCCAAAATTAAGGCAAAGGCCCAAATAGACTTCGATTTGGGTGAGATCGGACTGTTATTGGGTCGGGATGCATCCAGGATGCGGGCATTGGGTGCAGCTACTGCTGCGGAGAGGGCCGCTTCTTCCCGTTTCTGGAGCAGATAGAGATAGAGGTTCTCTTTGATGTTCTTCTGGCGGGTGATCTCCACCAGTTCGCGTTGTACCCTCGGTAAACTTCGCAGGCGACGATTTAGAATCCTGTTCTTTTCCTGTAAGACCGTCGCACTGCGTTTGAGATTGTTACGAGTTAGCCGCAGTGTCTCCTTCATCACTGCTCGTGCAGATGCGATGCGATCCTCGGCCTGACGCACCAGGTAATGATCCCCACTGACCGTTCCCTGAAGGCGCTGGCGCTCCTGAATGAGTGCATTGTAGTCGCCGGTCTGGGTGGTCAGGTCGGCATTGTCCACCAGGAAGTTGGCCGGCAGGAGATCGTACTTTCCTGCATTGAGGGTGGCCTCCAGGCTGGACAGAAACTGGTGTTGGAGATCGATCTGGGAGAGGACATTGTCATTCTCCTTGAAGGTCTCCATAGCATCGGACACCGAGCCGGCGATATCTGCCGTGATGGGGTTCTGTTTTTGAAAGGACTCAAAGTCACCTTCCACATCCGACAGTTCGGAGGTCAGGTAGGCCAGTCGATCAGTGATAAAGCGAAAGGTGTTCTCCGACACCTGGCTTTTGTCGCGAATACTGGCCTCATTGTATGCGTCGGTTAGTGCATTGAGGATATCCGCATGCCCGTTCAGGTACGCCATCCGTCAGGGTCACGTCCAATGCGCTGGAAAAATTGCCCAAACGCTTGATCTTCACTCGCCCGGCAAGGCGTTGGGCCTCACTTTCCGCATCGCTGATCCGGATGATGATGGTTTCATCAGATACTTCTTTGATTCTTGCGTTGTGAGCGATCCGGAACACACCATATGGCGTGAGCAGGGTTTCTCCAATGGCGAAGTGAATTCCCTCTTCATCTCCTGACTGAGTCCAGGTGCCGTGCAGGCTATCTTCCAGGATGACCTCGAATGTCCCCGAGGACTTGCCTTCTGATAATGCAAAGGAGTCCAAATAGATCGCTGTACCTGTGTATTGTTCTCCGGTACGGATGCGGCCTTCGGCGAAGTAACGGATGTTCAGTTTCAGGCTGTCCACCACTTCGCGCATCATACTGCGCGACTTGAGGATCTCGATCTCGTTTTCAATATTCTTGCCTCCTCCGCCCAGTCCGATCCCTTCCAACACAAAACTTTCCTGCAGTCCGCCTGATGCCCCACTCGCCTCATCTCGGATCAAGATCGTCGTCGACGCCTGAAATTCACGTTCTGCATAGCGCAGATAGATCCACGCCACGGTGCAGGCCAGGACTAGTCCGATGACGTAGAAGTACCAGGGACCCAGAACGTACTTCCAGAGCAATGGCTTGAGGTCGACTGGTTTTTCTTCGAAGAAATCCTGGTAGTTAGGTTGTTGCCGGGAGGAGCGGTTGTTATTTTCTATAAATTCCAAGGGTTAGTGGGTATTGAGGGAGGTTTGACGGATGACCGAAGACGTTGATCGAAGGAAGACTTGAGACGGTGTTCGATCCCAGCCTGCCGGCTGGCTGGGAAGACCGATGGAAAACCAGAGACGGACTATGCCTGCCGGACAGCAGTGGACGGGTTGGACCGAGAACGTTGATCGTTGTTTGTTGATCGTTGTTTGTTGGTTGTTGAATGGATGACCGATGAACCTCAGACTGCCGGCTGGCAGGGAGGAGTTGAAGGATCCATTCAGGAGGGCTGACGCTCGCTTGACGGCAGGGACCGAGGATTGCTGCCTCGCCGGCTGGCAGTCAGATAAAGAGAAGGATGTATGCCAGACGGCGAGGCACTACCTACTGAGGTAATTTATCAATGATCTAATCGACTTCACTTATTTTAACGATCGTTTGAAGGCTTGCAGTTTGGCGAATAGTTGGGTGCAAAGCGTGAATGTTTCGCTTCGTTTGTCTTCATCGCCATATCCCCGGCGCTCCATCATGATCAGGCATGCGATTACTTCTATCAGTGATCGAATGGCTATCCTGATAAAGTTTGCCTGATCCTTATCTGTTGTCGAAGTGGAGCCTTCCGCGATATTCAGTCCAATAGAGGTCACGGCTCTGGTCATTTGCGATCGTAAATTGTATTTCTCATTATCTGGTAATTGATCTGCCAATATGTAAACCAAATCCTGCAGATCCCGTGCAATCTTTCAAACCATCTAGATTCTCAAATTTAAACGTCTGTCTTGCCACTTCTAACAGCTGAAAACGTCTGGAACAACTTCCACATTCATCTTCGGTCCAATGTAGTAGAACTGTAGAATTGAAAACATCCGTCTTCCGTCCTCGGTCATCCGTCTTCGGTCGTCGGTCATCGGTCCAATCATCCACGTGTCAAAATGATGAGAAGAATATTCAACACACCTACGGAAGCGCCTACCCACGGCAGGATCTGCTGAGTACGGGTGGCGATGGTGTAGGATTTCTCCTTCAGTGGTTCGACATAGATGACATCATTCTGGCGGAGGTAGAAATAGGGCGAGTTGAACACCTCTCTATCTCGAAGATTGATGCGGCCGAAAGAGCGGGTGCCATTTTCTTCGCGGATGACCAGGACGTTTTCGCGGTTGCCATAGGGAGTGAGGTCGCCGGCGAGGCCAAGGGCTTCAAGGATATTGATGTCTTCTTCACCGAGGGGGTAACTGCCGGGGCCTTTTACTTCTCCGAGTACGGTCACCCGGAAGTTGACCAGGCGGATGTTGACCATGGGGGCACTGAGGTAGGTCTTGAGTTTGGAGACCAGCATAGTGCGCACTTCGGGAAGGGTCTTCCCTCCTACTGCGATGGCGCCGAGTACGGGAAAGTCGATGTTGCCGTCGAGATCGACCCGGTAGGCGGAGGCTGTAGTTTCTTTCTCCTTATCTGTCCCTGCCGATCCAAATCCCAGATTAAAGGGGGCCACCACGCGGGGATCCACGTCGTTACTGTTGAATACGCCGATGCTCAGGATATCATCCGGTTGGATGCGGATAGCTGTCCGGTTCAGGACAGAATCGGCCGTTGTCGAAAACTCGGGGCCGGAGGTGAAGTTGATGAGTTTTTCGGGCGCGAGACATCCGGAGACGAGGAGCGTTACGCTGAGGAAGAGGGTGCTAAACTTAAAGGTATTCTTCACGGAAATTTGACTTAGAGACGGAGGGAAGGAGAGAGATTAGTAGGACCATTGATCTGGGTTTTGGCCCATAACGACGAGTTTGCCAATGATCTTGTCGTATTCTGAATCCAATTTTTCAAAAGTCGATTGATCGATATACTTACAAGCCAGGGAGTATTCCAGCCAGGTAACTGTCTCAGAAGCTTCTCCTTCGCTATCCATCATCTTGGCAACAAAGTACTTTGGGTACTTCCGTTTCCGGAATCCTTCAGAAATATTTGCACAAACGGACCGCGATGACCTTCGAAATTGATCCGTCAGGGAATACATCTCTTCCTTGGGGAAATTCTTTGTCAGTTGATAAATCTCCATGGATGCAAGGAAGGCCATTCGATAGACCTCCAATTCTCTATGTGATCGAATCTTCGCCATAGAACGAATCCCATCTCTGCGTCCCTATGTCACTGAGTCCCTTCGTCTCAGAAAACGGCTTCGCCGTCCATGTGTCGGGGTGACTCACGGTGGAGGAGGTTGGCTCGAGCCGAGGATGAACAGATATCATCAGTGCCAAAGTTAACATCTTGGAAGCAGTGAATCCACAAAAAACGCTCCGCATTTTTGGGTAATCGTTAATTGAAAAGGGTTTTCGGTTGTCAATTGTCTGTTGTCTGTTGTCTGTATTTTACCACTGAGACACTTAGGCCACTGTATTGTCGACTAGAATATAGGCTCACCTCCGCTTTTTACATTACCGGAGGAGGCTGAGTTCACTAAGAACCTTTCGATCCCAGGATCTCTTAGTGGACTACCCTCCACTTCAGAATTCGCCGGCCGCTTTGCCGAACATCGGTATATTAGTCCACTTGAGGGCACCAGTGGTAAAAGGTGAGTTTGACTCTGGGGACTCGCGTTTCAGTTGAGTGGCGTTGGATAGTGAGGATGTCGTGGCGGACTTGGCTGGTTTACACTGAGGGGGAATGTCGGGTTCTGCCGGCGGTTGTCAGTATGTCGTGGTGTGCGGTTGGGTGCCCTGGGGGCGCTGGTATTCGGTTATTCGGTTATTCGTTTATGTACAGAACATCAAACCCCCGCTGTTCGCCATTGGGTTCGTTGGCGGTGGCGCTGGGAAGGGAATCCGTGTCATCCGTTCATCCGTGGGAATCCGTGATTCTGACAGTTGCGGCTATTCGGTGTGACCGAGGACTGGAGAAAGACCGAGGACGGAGGACCGAAGACCGAGGGAGGTCCGAGGGGGCGGAGCCTCTGTATCCCCTTAGTTTGGCAAGGCTCTCATGTTAAGGAGAGGGGTGGGGTGAGGTTAACGAAGGCTATTCTGATCTCGGGATTGTGTCGCTTGAGTACGTTGGGGCGGGCTTGGGGTAGAGGGAGAGGAGGGATGGATCCTTTCTGCGCGCCTCTTTTTCTCGCGCCCTTCCAGTTGCGAGGGCATTCGCGTGAGTACGTTGGCGAGTTGCGCCGCGTGGAAAATCCGTGTCATCCGTTCATCTGTGGGAATCCGTGATTCTGACAGTTTTGGCAAATAGATGCCGATGGAATCAGAGCTCATACATCTGGAAGGGATCCTTCTGCAACAGCCACTTCCAGGCAGGCAAGATGATGATGGTATGGTCATCTAGGTGGATGGTTTCCTGGTGGTAGTGGGAAATGATCCATCCATGGGAAAGCTTCAGATCGGTGAGGCAGGCCAAAAGACCATCCAGTTCTCGTTGGCGAGTGCGGGGATCGGACAGGTCGGTACAGACATTGATCGCATGAACATGGTCCTGGAACTGGATAATGAAATCCACTTCCTGCTCCTGTTGCCAATAGTGGATCTGGTGCGACAAACGACGAAGGTGAAGAAAAACAATATTCTCCAGGATGGCTCCTGTATCCCGGGACAGACTGACGGTTCGTTTCATGGCATGGTCGAGGACATAGAGTTTGCGGGGGTTGCGCTGACGCACCTTCAGATTACGTGTATAGAGTGGGATCAAAAAGATGGCATATGCATCTTCGAGGAGATCAACATAGGTGTACAGGAGGTCCTTGGATATCGTCTGTCCCTGACCTTTCATGTCCTTATAGACAGACATGATCGACAAGCGTGTACCCGCATTCGTCAGGAGGTAATGAATCAGATACTTGAGGGCAGGCAGGTTGGCGCTTTGCAGTCGGTCAGCTACATCGCGATAGACAAGGAGGTCCACATATTCCTGGAGCGCCATGCGGATGTAGTCTGGATTCCAATCGACTAACTCGGGAAATGCGGTGCCTTCCAGATAATGTTGAAAAGCGTTCTGGATCTGTGCATTGTGTGCAGACGTTCCAGGCTGAGAGGCTATCCCCTGCCACTGCAGAAATTCGGGGAATGACAGCGGGAATAGCTCAAAGGTCAGCGTGCGCCCCCGCATTGCTGTGGCGATCTCTCTACCCAAAAGGGAGGCGGATGAGCCCGTAAGAAAAACCCGTACCTGGAGGGTATCCTGTATCCTGCGGATAAAACTTTCCCAGCCAGGTATCCGCTGGATTTCATCGAAGAAGAGGTAAACGACTTGTTGCCTGTTGGCGGGATAGAGAGCGAAATAGGTTTCCAGAACACCGTCCAGGTCGGTCAGATCAAGATGAAACAGACGGTCATCTTCCTTATTGAGATAGAGGATGCGATCCGGGGCTATTTCCTTCCGCAACAGACCGATCGTCTGCCAGAACAGGGACGTCTTGCCTGTTCGTCGTGCACCGGAGAGGGTGATCACACGGTTCAGGTCTGTAGGCAGGGTGATGTGCCGAGGCTGGAGATCATGGGTCTCGGACCCGATATTATCCCTGATGATCTGGACAAGCTGGTCGCGTTGAAACATATTGCCTTCTTGAAAGGATAAATATACTACTTTTTGTCCTTTTGTGAAGGATGTATGCTTTACTAGTTGAGCAGATATCTCCGTTCGTCCCTCCTGCGGGCGTTTATTCGTTTATTCGTTAAGGAGTGAAGGAGGTTATGAGGAAGGGGTAAGTCTTCCCCTGGCCCGGCAGGATTTCGGTTGTCCGTTGTCTGATGTACGTTGTCTTTTGTACGTTGATTAACGTGGAGAGTTGAGTGTAGGGAGTAGAGTCTAGGGGTTATAGCCTAAACGAATAAACTCATAACCGAATAAACGATTATTCCGGTGTGGATCACCATTTCAATTTCTAATGAGTTATCCAGGTTTTGGGAAATCGGTTGTCAGTTTGGGTGCGTGGGCCGCTTGTGCTTGCCTGATTAGTGTTGACCGTTTTGGTCATTGGGGCTTGGGACTTGAGATTTGTTTGAGATTTGTCATTTGTCATTTGGGATTTTCCCTTTCCTCCCCCAACCCGGCAGTTTGGAGAACATATTACTATCTGGGACTGATAATCTGAAGGCCTTCTATCCGTTTAAAGTCGCCAGGGTTGTTGGTGGCTAAACTCGGAATACCATTTGCAATTGCGATAGCAGCGATTTCATAATCGTGCACTTTCAGACCTGTCGGTTTGTCTTTGGCAATAAGCTCAAACAGCACATTCTGACTACTTTGATCAGGAAACAAGATTTGACAATATTGAACATAATCCAGAAGATCAGATAGTGCCACTTGCGGTGACAGAGCAGGATCTACCCCTCTAGTGGTCACGGAGTAGTACTCAGCCAAGTTCTTGCTGGTTGTAAAGAAGGTATATTGACCTTGCAGAATTTCTTGAGCCCAATCATGAAAAATGGAGCTTCTGTCTTTGATATAGATTAACACATTCGTATCCAATAGCAGGCTATTCATACGCCTTCGTCCGAATGTCCTCTTTATCAAAACGACCTTTAAAGTCGTGAAGTGCCAGGTTCCTATCTTGATGCTTGGGAATTTTGCCTAGCAACCATGCAATGAACCTCTGGATCAAAGAGCGCCTTTTCTTTCCCATCACCAATTGCGATCCCGTTGCTTTGATGGCGCTACTCTCAATTCGCAACTTGGACCGTAGCACTTGATAGGCGCCCTGAACCTCTTCATCTGGAAGCTGGTCAATTTGCGCTTTCAATTGTTCTTTCGTGATCATAGCAAAAAATCGTTCTATAGTTTAACCACAATTTAGCAGATTATAGTTCCTTGTCCAACTCTTTTTGGCTCAATATGATATGGTGGTTATAGTCACTTGGGTATACACACAAAGAATGAACCCTTCCTCCGGCCTGGCAGGATATCGGTTGTCGGTCTTGTCCGGACATGCGAGTGAAGCGAAGCATCGTCCGGGTGTCAGTTGCCAGTTGTGGGTTATGGTTTGTCTATGGCAAAAGATGCCATTTCGTGATTTCGAAAAGGAATGAGGAAGGAGCAAGTCCTCCCCCGACCCGGCATGTGGGCATTCTGCTATCTGTTTGATCTGTTCGGTGCCGGCCCACCCCCTCCTGCCCATTTGGCTCCGGGATGGGCATTGAGGAAAGAGGGGGACATGGAGCGGCTATTCACGATTCGCTCAAGGAAAATCCGTGTCATCCGTTCATCCGTGCGAATCCGTGATTCTGACAGTTGCGGCAGCTAAAAAGCAGCCGGCATGATTAGAACTCTCCGAGAAACGGTGGGTAGGAAATAGCGGATCGATTGGTAGAAAAAGAAAATGATTCGTACAAATTGGGAATAACACTCCCAATTTGTACATTTATAGCATGATCTATCGTGACCTGACACCCGTTATTCAGCAGATGGCCGCAAAAATGCCAGTTATCAGCATTACCGGTCCTCGTCAATCCGGCAAAACCACACTGGCCAGACATTGCTTTCCTGACTATACCTATGTCAACCTCGAATCTCCTGAAACGCGATTGTTTGCAACAGAAGACCCCAAGGCGTTCCTTCGCCAACACAAGACAGGACTCATTATCGACGAGGCTCAACGCGTACCTGAGTTGTTCTCTTATCTTCAGGTGATCAGCGATGCGAGCGGAAAACCGGGTGAATATATACTGACAGGTTCCCAAAATTTCATGCTGCTGCGCTCTATTTCACAAAGTCTGGCCGGCCGGGTCTTTCTGAGCCATCTCCTTCCTTTTTCCATCCAGGAATTGGCCCATGCCGGCCAACCACCCAGGGATGCTGATCAGGCTATGGTCACTGGTTTCTATCCCAGATTGTATGATCAGGTCATCCAACCGAACCTGTTTTATCCATCCTACATTCAAACGTATCTGGAGCGAGATATCGCCGGTTTAGTGAGTGCAAGAAATCTGCTGGCGTTTCGCAAATTCATCCAACTCCTGGCCGGTCGTATCGGTCAATTGATCAATTTTTCCTCCCTGGGCATTGAAGTAGGCGTTGACCACAAAACCATCCAATCCTGGTGCTCTTTGCTGGAGAGAGGATTCATTATCTACTTTGCCCGGCCTTATCATCGCAATTTCGCCAAACGTATCGTCAAAACCCCAAAAGTGTACTTCCACGATACAGGTCTGGCAGCCAATCTACTAGGCATCACATCAACTGCCGACTTGACCCATCATTGGGCTCGAGGTGCATTGTTCGAAAACCTGATCCTAGCTGACACCCTGAAAACATTCTACAACAGAGGCCTGCAGCCGCCTGTCTACTTCTGGCGTGACAACAAGGGACTGGAAATCGACCTCATCATCGAAAAAGGCACGGCCCTGACA
Source organism: uncultured Saprospiraceae bacterium (assembly GCA_942490895.1). GTDB lineage: Bacteria > Bacteroidota > Bacteroidia > Chitinophagales > Saprospiraceae > JAGNXB01. Next base: position 47,686 of record CALNZC010000039.1, on the reverse strand, counting down.
GCCATAGAGATCAAGTCGGGTACCACCGTCACTTCCGCATTTCTAACCAACCTTCGCAAATTCGACCAATTCGCCAACCTCCCCCTGGAAAAAATGATCGTGTATGGTGGAGATGACCACATGACCCTCCACGACATTCAAGTATTGCCCTGGTCTCATTTTCAATCCATCCTATGATGGCGTTGTCTCCGGGTTGGGGGTTTTCGGTTGTCGGTTGTCGGTTGTCGGTTGGGAGAAGTTATGGAGTTTTTGAGTTGAGGAGGGCATGGAGCGGCTGTTCGCAATTCGCTTTTCGCTTTTCGCTCAAGGAAAATCCGTGTCATCCATCCATCCGTGGAAATCCGTGATTCTGACAGTTTCGGCTATTTGGTGTGACCGAGGACTTGAGAAAGACCGAGGACGGAGGACCGAAGACCGACGAGGACCGAGGGATGGGCATTGGGGAAAGAGGGTGACATGGGGGCTGCCTTTCGCTGTTCGCAATTCGCTGTCCGCCTAAGCGCGTTGGCCGCTGGCGCCGCCTTGGAAAAAAAGGGGGACATGGAGGCTACCTTTTTCTATAGTATACCGCCTATCAGTTTGGCACCTCCTCTCCATGTAAATGGAGAGGGGGCTGGGGGGTGAGGTTATTGATTCTGATTAAACCCCTGCTCCTCCAATATCCGGGCATCTGCCTTCGAGAGTCGGAAATCCTGCAACTGCGCGATATGCTCTGTATGATGGCAATCGGTGCCGAGCCAGGAGTAGGCACCTGTGCGGAGGAGGTGAAGGGCTTGCTTCTGCACATCGGGGCCATAGCGGCCGGAGAGGGAGAGGAGGTTGCCCTGGAATTCGACGCCCATATCCCGGAAGCGATCCAGCTTCTTGTCGTGGCCGAAAAGGAAGGGGTAGCGCTCCACATGCGCCAGGATGGGGCGGTATCCCTTGAGTTGCATCTGGAAGAAGGTCTCCTCGGCCTGGGGGGGCTGGGCCAGGAAGGAAAATTCGACCAGGACCTTGTTGCCGGTGATGGGTAGAAGCGCCTTTTGTTCGACCAGATCCCTGAAAGATTCATCCAGAAAATACTCGGCGGCATAGCCGGTGGTGAGGTCGGGGAATTGCGCAAGGAGTAACGGTTGAACGGAATCATATGCCTCCACAATGGTCTCCCGGGTATTGGGGTAAAACTCCGGATAGATATGCGGGGTGGCAATGAGATGGCGGTAACCCAGGTCGTAGAGACCGCCCACCAGGGCCAGAGTATCCTCCACGGTCCTGGCGCCATCATCGATCCCAGGCAGCCAGTGGGCATGCATGTCCAGGTGGAGATGCTCACCGGGGCGGAGGGGGGCTGATGGGCTGAAGAGGTTGGAGAGGAAACTCATGGGGCTTTAACCACTAAGGCACTAAGAATATTATTGCGGTCAATTTAGAATCCGTCACAGGGTGAAATGAATTCTGAAGATAGAGGGAGACCACTCAGAAATCCATAACAGCCGATCAGGCAGAATTGAAACGCAAAGATGCGAAGACGCAAAGGCATTCTTGACAACTCCTACACTTGATAATACTCCCGATACCAGGCCACGAACTGGCCGATGCCATAAGCAACAGTGGTCTCTGGCTTATAGTCCAGGTCGCGTACGAGATCTTCTACATTGGCGAAGGTGGCCGGGACATCACCCGGTTGAATATCCATGTAGTCCTTGATCGCTTCTATTCCCAAAGCGTCTTCGATGGCTTTGATGAAGTCCATGAGGGGAATGGGGTTATTGTTTCCAATGTTGTAAACCTTCCAGGGTGCAGGAGAGGAAGAAGGATTGGGGTGCTTCCCTGACCAAAGCGGATTGCCAGCAGGAGGATGATCGATGACCCGAATCACGCCTTCGACGATATCATCGACATAGGTAAAGTCGCGGACCATCTTACCATGGTTGAACACCTGGATGGGTTTTCCTTCCAGCATGGCCTTTGTGAAAAGGAAGAGTGCCATGTCCGGCCGACCCCAGGGGCCATAGACGGTGAAGAATCGCAGGCCTGTGGTCGGTAGTTTGTACAGGTGGCTATACGAATGGGCCATCAGTTCGTTGGCTTTCTTACTGGCGGCATAGAGGGAAACGGGGTGGTCCACATTGTCTTCCGTAGAGAAGGGCATGCTCTCGTTTAACCCATAGACGCTGGAGCTGGAGGCATAGGCCAAATGCTTGACGCCATAGTGGCGACAGGCTTCCAGGATATTGGCAAAACCGACGATGTTGCTCTGGATATAGGCGCCGGGATTGACCAGACTGTAGCGTACGCCGGCCTGGGCGGCGAGGTTGACCACTGCATCGAATTGCTCTCGCACGAAGAGCCCATTCATCAAAGTAGCATTCTCCAGCTGCATGCGGATGAAGCTATAGCCGGGATGGGTGGCGCTCTGGATCAGCTGATCCCAGATGATATCCTCTTTGGCAATACCATGATTCTTCAGCCGGTCATATTTGACCTGCGGATCATAGTAGTCGTTGATACAGTCCAGTCCGACGACAGTGTCACCCCTCTGGAGGAGTTTGTCTGTGAGATGGTAACCGATGAAGCCGGCGGTGCCGGTGATGAGAATATGCATGTTTATTAAACGCTAAGACGCCAAGACGCCAAGTTAAAATGGCTTGTAATTGTAAACGATCCGTTTTATCCCATCTCGGATGAGGGCTTCATTGAAGTTGATCAAGAAACCTAAAGATAAGGTTGACAAACGAAGATAGGTCAATACCTGAGCAGTGTGGACGGGAGCTAGTCCCTCAACTGCCTTCAATTCAATGATGATCTTATTGTCGACCAGGATATCCAATCGAAATCCACTTTCCAGCTTCCTTCCCTTGTAAACCAAAGGAACGGGGACTTGTGTTCTTATTTCCAATCCTCTGGAGATCAGTTCATCTGCAAGGCATAATTCATACACCGATTCCAAGAGTCCCGGACCAAGCTCCTTGTGCACAGCGAATGCCGCATCAACAATTTCCCTGCCCAATTTTTCGGAACGAAATCCCATAATCCTTAGCGTCTTTGCGTCTTTGCGTTTCTACTAAACGGATGCTCAGACAGCGGCAAGGCCGCCAGTGGATGGTAATCCCCCTTCACTCCGAGCGGCTGCTGATGCCGGATATCATGCACCACTTCGATGGCGGGGCGAGCGGCTTCCAGGGGGAAGCCATGGCCGTTCAGGATGGCCTGATAGGAACGGGTATGCAGGTCGGTGAAACCATCGCTGAATTCAAATTCTTCACCATCCAGTGTGATAGACCGCCAGGTGCGCTGGCCCTTTTGCTTTGCCTCTTCCGGAAGGGTATCCGGGTTGATGCTAAGGAACCAGCGGACGCGTGCATGCTCCAGCTCCAGGTATCCCGCTGCCCGGTCATGGGTTTGGACATGAACGATGTTCTCCTGTACCGGACCAAAGATCCACATCAGCATATCATAGAAGTGGACACCGATGTTGGAAGCGATGCCGCCCGACTTCGACTGGTCGCCTTTCCAGGAGGTGTAGTACCAGTGACCGCGGGAGGTGATGTAGGTGAGGTCGATGTCGACCTTTGAAGTCGAGGAGTCAAGGAGTCGAGGAGATGAGGTGAATTTTTCTTTCAGGGCGATGATGGAGGGATGGAGACGGAGCTGGAGGATGTTGTAGACCTGCTTGCCAGTCTCTTTCGTCACATCGGCGAGGGCATCGATATTCCAGGGGTTGAGGACGAGTGGCTTTTCGCAGATCACATCCGCGCCATTGCGCAGTCCGAAGCGGATATGTGCATCATGGAGGTAGTTGGGCGAGGTGACACTGACATAGTCGAGTCCATGGCCGGACCTCTTTAGAAGATCGATATGCCGGTCAAAACGCTCAAACTCGGTGAAGAAATCTGCCTGCGGGAAGTAACTGTCGATCACCCCGACTGAATCGTTGATGTCGTAAGCGGCCAGGAGTTGGTTGCCCGTTTCTTTGATGGCCTTCATGTGACGAGGGGCGACGAAGCCGGCAGCGCCGATGAGGGCGAAGGTTTTTGGGTGTTGGGTGTTGGGTGTTGGGTGTTGGGTGTTGGGTGTTGGGTGTTGGGTATTGGGTGTTGGGTGTTGGGTGTTGGGTGTTGGGTGTTGGGTGTTGGGGGTTGGGCATTGAATTCCAATGCACTTAATATTTGAAGTTGCTCCCCTCTCCTCGAGAGGAGAGGGGCTGGGGGTGAGGTTAACACGTCGGTCAATCGCGATTTGCTGTTCGCCTGAGTCATTTTTCCATTGAAGGGTCTTTCTTACTGAGCATTGGGGCATTTGGCTCGTCACTTGATTACCTGGATGAACGCATTGATCTTTCTTTGGAGGACGTGTAGATCTTCAACAATTTCATCAAGCTGCTCTTTTGTAATGAGGTTATATGAGCGAGCAAGAAGCAATTGGGTTTCTGTCTCAAAGGCTTCCCCTAACGCGTACTCCAGATATCGTTTAAAATCTTTATCACTTGAACGGCCACAACCTTCGGCAATATTCGATGGAATAGCTGATGAAGATCCATGAATTTGAGCCGTCAACCGAAAGAGGTGGACTGGTGGCCAAGATTCAGTAAGCGGATAAATCCGAGTGGCCAACTCCATTCCTAATTGCCAAACTTCAAGCTCACGGAAATTTCTCATTTGCTTAGTGATTCCAGACAAAAATAGCCCTTTGCACCCATTACCTAACGCCAAACGCCCAATACCCACGAATCACCTTCACCACAGCTACAATTGAATCGATGCGCTCACGCTCAGGGCCACATCCTGGAGATCGAGAAGATAGGCGTTGACCTGAAGTATGGAAAAGGCGGTTAGACCTGCCTGAAGATTGACCTGATTCATATGGATTTCCGCCCCTGCGGTCCATTGTGGCCAAAGGGACGATGGTGGTTTGGCTGGAAGGATCTGACATCCTGCCCAAAATCCGCTGATCAGGTATTCGACGTCTTTAAAAAACTCAAACCCATATCCGGAAGTGGCTTGCACCATCCACCGTTCCGAAATAGAGAAGGATTTGGAGGCCACAATATAGGATGCCGGCAACAATTTGGTGCCTATCGGATCATAGACACCAATGGCGATCGCTGGCCAGTATTTTCGTTCTTTCAGGGCTCTGAATTTTAGAAATATGGAACGATCGCCGATCCCGTAGCTTCCATTTTTGGCATTGTTGGGGTGCACCAATCGGATGCTGGCCTCCGCCCAGGGCAGAAAACCCAGGCGGGCGAAATAGACCTTCTCACCGACTTCATTCTTTCGGCTGAACTTTAAGTGCGCCTGTGCTGCAGGAATGGCCTGCCACCCGACGGTCAGCTTCCCATCCTGCTGTAATTCTGCATTCGGAGTGGTTACGATGCCGGTCTGGCCATACAGCCCATCCGGATTCAGATGTTGCCCAAAGACAGAAGTGACACTACACAACATCAATAGTGTAAAACACATCCTGATCCCCGGAAGGATCAACTGTTCAATCGCCTCTTTCCTGGCGGACTCATGAATCTTTATCGATTGCCGTAGATCGATCATTTAGGACACCCCTGGTGGCAAGCACTGGAAGTCGGACACAGAAAGGATGAGGTAGAATACTGGACTCCAATTGATCGCTGGAATCCATATTGAGTACCATATTCACTTCCACCTGCCTGCTGATCAATACTCCGATAACTGAAAAATAATTGCTCACATTTCTGGAGAAGGGCAAAATCTTCAAAGGATTTGGACGGACCGGGAATGAACTGATTGTATTGATTCATGCCAGGGCCATTCTGCAGCGTAACCAGAGTGCTGGAAGGTTCATTCGTCATCACTTTCCAGTCGTTCATATAGATCATGCGATCGAAAAGTGGAAACATATTCGAACTTTGCAGTCCATACTGGAATTTGCCGTCAATAGTCACCTCGTGTTTGATGTATTTGGCATCACCACAATCGCAGTTTGAAAGCGAACCCACCGAAATCTCATCTCCCAGTGTTACTTGTTTATTCAAGGTGATTGAATATTCTTCGTTGGTCACCAGATAGCTTCCCAGGATCTTCGACCGAACCTGGATCGTTCCAGATTGTTGATCGTAGCCGACCAGGGCATCCGGAACATCCTTCCACACATTTGTATTCAGATCATAATATTTGTAAGGTGCAATCAGGCTATTGTAACGATATAGATCAAGCTGATCAGAAGGTGCAAAAGGAACAGGATGGTTGCTGGTAAAGCTGAGCACAAAGGGTTTCTTCAGATCGATCATCGGATTGGTCGAAATGCGAAACCGAACGAGGGGTAAATTCATACTACTTCCTGGTGCCACTGAACCGGCATAGGAGGAGCGTGCATAGGAGGTCAGCCAAAGAGGGGTTGGAACATCTACTGAACCTGCCGGAATGAACAGGTTTAATACGGAGATCAAGGTATCATAGTCCAGACCCTCTCCGAATTGATCGGTGAGGTAAATCGACGTATCCCGAAATTGAATGTTGGCATCGGCATTGGGTTGGATCACCACCGGTTCATGCATGGGCGTCATGACGTAATCGAGGCAGATATAGGAAATGGCCCCCTCACAACTTTCCGCTTCCACCCAATCGGATGGTTTGAACTGATAGGTATCGATCTCATAGCCTTTCATTCTCACGGACATGGTTCTGATCTGTTCGATCTGATCCAGGGGATCTTTCACTTCAATTCGATACATCCCCTCACTATCTGATGAAGTCGACTCGTCTGCCAATCGAACACTGGCCCCTTCCAGGGCCTCCAGTGTCCTGGCATCGATCACCTGACCCACCAGATAAACTTTACAATTATCATCACTGCGGATATCGATAGACGGATCGTTCGTCTTCTGAAACACCAACCCGTCAGAGCAACCTGAAAACAGGATCATCAGGGCACTGAGACTTGCCAGGAACAGGATAGGGATTTGCGTTTTAGCATGGTGGAAGCACATAGGTTGATGTTTAGATTCTGAGATATGTTCTAATAGATTAGATCAGGATGGAGATGATCAGATAAAAATGGTAATCGCTGACCCGTCCAATAATCTTGCAGATAATGTTGGGTACCGTTATAATAAAAATCAATAAAAGGTGACGTCTGTATTGTCAATCGTTTTCCGATGAACTTTCGAAAAAATGGAATGGGAATCTGCAAACGCATGCCATAATTCCAGTCCTTGTCCAATTGTTGGGCAAACAATTCCACCGTAGTCAAATTGAACTGTCTGCTAATCGTAAGTGTTTTGACCTCCTGTTCGTACAGCCCTCTCCCCCATCCGGCAGTCAATTGCAGGTTTTGACGATTCCAACGCCATCCAGCCATCAGCATATAGTCCAGATACTCTACATCAGAAATCTGCCAACCGGCTACGGGATGGTCGACATACAACCTGACAGGATAGGATGCATAACCAGTATACCCAAATTGCGTACCAAAAAATACGCGGTCTTTGAAAAGGAACTTACAAAGTTGAGCTTGAGCCCCATATCGGTAGTTGCTCACATATCCTGCTGTGAGGTTAGCGAAAAAACCTTTCCCCAACTTCATGTACTGGCTCAAGGTGATCAGACCAGGTCGCCAAAAATCTTCTTCTGGAATATCGAGTTCATTCCAGACTGGAATAATATATTGGAAGCGGAGCAAACTGCCTTTCCAAAGACGCAGGTCTAACCGAGGCAGGAGGTTGAATTGGACCTGGATTGGATCAGGTCTTGCCCCGAAGGAAAATCTGAACTGAGGGTCCAGGCTAAAGATCAAGGTATAATCATCCCCTCTAACCTCATGAGTTGGCTTTCCTTCGGCAGAAAATGGACGAGTGCCAATTTCAAAACGACCATCCATCGTTTGAGATATTCCATTTTCAACTGGAATATCATATGTATAAAAAGGAATGCTTCGGTCAGCTACGGTGATATTCAGAGATTTGATCCGTTCAGGCAGGTCCTGCCCAAGATTTGTTACCACCTTTCGTGTGGAAGTCGCTCCTAAACGGTATTTACTGCGGGTATAGGAAACCCAAAATTTGTCTCCATCAAGAGTGCACGTAGCATCTGGAAATCCAGCTTGTCTGAGTTTCTCTTCTTGATTCAAACAAAAAATTGAATCTGCCGAAGCGGTCGATGAGGTAAACCGACTACTTTCCTGTGTGCGAACAACAGTTGCACCTGTCAAGATCAAAGAAATGATAAGACCACATCGAACGCTCATGGGAAGAGTGCATTCACTAATTTAGATGCCGGGCAATGTCCTTTATGCCAAGCAAACATAAACTAAGGTACAAAAAGTAATAATTCAAATACAGTACTCTTTCTTCGATCTTAAACAGAATCATTTCAAAATCCAAACAACAATTCAGGTCTTATACATACTCGCTTCACAAATAGCCTTATATATAGTAGACAATAAATAATATTAATAAAATGTTGTTTCGCAATCACTTCACCTCCTTCCCAAATTCCTCATAAATAGGGAGTCTAAAAATGTCTCTCACTCTTCCCATCCTGACAAAATCACAAACCCTGTGCCCCAATACGGTAGTAACTTCAGATCACCATCCCTGCAGCCACCGTATTATTCGTGGCCTCATCGATGAGGATCACAGAGCCGGTGATGCGGTTGGTGCGATAGGGGTCCACCAGCAAAGGGCGGGTGGTACGGATGGAGATCCGGGCGATATCGTTCATGGCGATCTGTCGATCCTCCATATTCCGATGGAGGGTGTTGATGTCCATCTTGTAGCGGATATCCTTGATCAGACAACGGGCCTCAGCGGTGGTGTGCCGGATGGCATACTTCCCGTTCGGACGTAAGGGTTGAGTGTTATCAAACCAGCAGATCATCAGGTCGATATCCTGGGTCACCTCCGGCTGATTGTTGACCCGGACGATCATATCCCCACGACTGATGTCGATATCATCCTCCAGGAGCAAGGTGGCCGACATGGGCGGGAACACTTCTTCCACTTCACCATCAAACGTGTCAATTCTGGCAATGCGGCTGGTGAATCCACTGGGCAAGACCATGACCTCATCGCCCTGTTTGAGGACGCCACCGGCGACACGGCCGGCATATCCGCGGTAGTCGTGAAATTCATCTGTATTCGGTCGGACAACCATCTGAACTGGAAAGCGGGTGTCGATAAAGTTATGGTCGCTGGAGATATGGACGGTCTCGAGATAATACAGCAAGGTCGACCCTTCAAACCAGGGCATATGCTGCGAGCGATCGACGATATTGTCGCCCTTCAGGGCAGACATGGGGATATACTGAATATCGTTGACATCCAGTTTGCCGGTGAATTCTTCCAGTTCGCTGCGAATCTCGTCGTAACGCGCCTGCGACCAGTCGACCAGGTCCATTTTGTTGACACAAAACACCAGATGGGGGATCTGCAACAAGCTAGCAATAATCGAATGCCTGCGAGTTTGCTCCACCACTCCCTGGCGGGCATCCACCAGCACCAGGGCCACATTGGCCGTCGAGGCGCCGGTCACCATATTCCGGGTATACTGGATATGCCCCGGACTGTCCGCGATAATGAACTTCCGTTTCGGTGTCGCGAAATACCGGTAGGCCACATCGATGGTGATGCCCTGCTCCCGTTCGGCTTTGAGGCCATCGGTCAGCAGCGCCAGGTTGACGCCCTCCTCCCCTCTTCGTTCTGAAGCGGTCTTGATCGCCTCGTACTGATCTTCAAAGATGGACTTGGAGTCGAAGAGAAGGCGGCCGATTAAAGTAGACTTTCCGTCGTCGACGCTGCCAGCTGTTGTAAAACGTAATAGATCGCTCATATTCGGGATTCGGTGTTTGGGATTCGGTGTTCGGTGTTCGGTGTTCGGCTCATTCCGGAAGGAGGATTGATAGATTCAACTATCGGATCGCTGAAATGAATGCGTTGGTTTTTCGTTGGAATTTATTAAGTAGTTCTAAGTATTCCTCCAATGAGGATTTCGGAATAAGGTCCAATTGATTTGCAATCAATGTTTGAGTCTCCAATTCGAAAGCTGAGCCAAGAGCAATTTCCAAGTATCGGGCAAAGTCTTTATCACTGGATCGACTGCATCCTTCTGCAATATTGGAAGGAATGGAAACACTGGCTCTTCGCATTTGACTTGTCAAACCAAACTTTTCCTGCTGTGGAAAGTCCTTTGTCAATCTGTACGATTCCAATGCAAGCTCAAATGCGATTTTCCAGATTTCTAATTCCCGAAAATTTCTCATCCATTCACTTTATTTCATTTCAGATATTCATTCATCAAACTGTCCGAACGCCGAAATCCGAACGCCGAATACCGTTTAAAAATATCCTTGCTTCTTCCTGTCCTCCATGCTCGTCTCTGATCGTTTGTCATCGGCGCGACCGCCACGTTCGGTGACACGGGAGATGGCCACTTCAGCGATGATGTCTTCGATGGTGGCGGCGGTGGACTCCCAGACGCCAGTGCAGGTGGTATCACCGATGGTGCGACAGCGGATGGTGGTGGTGAAGACTTCTTCTTCCGGGCGACGGGGAATATGGGGTGAATCGGCGAGGAGGATACCGTCGCGGCGGAAGACCGGACGTTGATGGGCGAAATAGAGGCTGGGAAGGGGGACTTTTTCTTCGGCGAGATACTGCCAGACGTCGAGTTCTGTCCAGTTGGAGATGGGGAACACCCGGAAGTGCTCACCAAAATTCTTGCGGCCGTTAAAGAGGTTCCACAATTCTGGACGTTGATTCTTGGGGTCCCACTGGCCGAATTCATCCCGGTGGGAGAAAAACCGCTCCTTGGCGCGGGCCTTTTCTTCATCCCGGCGACCCCCGCCCATGGCGGCGTCAAACTTACCCTGTTCCATCGCCTGGAGCAAAACGTGGGTCTGCAGACCATTTCGGGAGGCATTGAAGCCTTTTTCTTCGGCGATCTCCCCTTTGTCGATGGCTTCCTGGACAGAGCCGATGATGAGGCGGAGTCCATATTTTTCCACCAGCATATCCCGGTAGTCCAGGGTCTCCTGAAAGTTGTGACCGGTATCGATATGCAACAGGGGGAAGGGTACACGGGCAGGATAGAAGGCCTTGACGGCCAGGTAGGTCATCAGGATGCTGTCCTTTCCACCGGAGAAGAGGATGACGGGATTCTCGAACTGGGCAGCCACTTCGCGGAGGACGAAGATGGACTCGGATTCGAGTTCTTTGAGATGGGAGAGTTGGTAGTTGGGCATTTCTCGCTGTTCGCAATTCGCTCTTCGCTATTCGCAAGAGTTGGTAAGAATTTGGGATGTCTTCCTACAAAGCTGCCAATATTGTGCCGGATGCGCCTAATCCTCATCCGGTTTCTGGCCAAACCAGCCTCCAATTCGATTTACAGCACCAATCGGGATACGCTGCCAGATGCGTTCATGACCGTAATACAGGATGATCTTGGTGAAGATCTCCGTCCCGCCGATGGCGGCGGCAATGGAAAGACTCCCGGTAAACAACCAGGACAGGATCAGGGTATCCAGGGTGCCGACAATGCGCCAGGTGATGCCTTTAATGGCGCTGCGGAGGCGGGGTTCACGTTTGGGAGTGGTCATGGTGTGCGGTTGTCGGTTGTCGAGAAGGCGGAGGATGTTATTTCGTGATTGTGTTATTGGGTATTTCGAAAATGAGAGATAGGTGGCAGCCGAGGCTGGAGGAAGGGTACTCTAGAAAGAAGACGAAGGTATTCGATCCAGATCCGGTTGTCGGTGTGACACCGACGATCGTTTCCGCTTCGGTCAGTTTATGAAGAGGGTCCATCTCCGGATGCCGGTGAGACACCGGCATGAACGGATATTTGTTTTCGACTTCGCTTTTGGGAGGCAGTTGTCGGTTTTCGGGTGTCGGATTCGAGAAGGCGGAGGATGGTATTTCGTGATTGAGTTATTGGGATATTTCGAAAATGCATGAGAAGGTAAGCCAGCCGAGGCTGGATGAAGGGTACTCCTAGAAATTAAGACGCAATGTATTCTTTCCAGATCCGGTTGTCGGTGTGACACCGACGATCGTTTCCGCTTCGGTCAGTTTATGACAGAGGGTCCAACCTCCGGGATGCCGGTGAGACACCGGCATGAACGGCATATTTTTTTTCACTTCGCATTTGGGAGGCAGTTGTCGGGTGTCGGATTCGAGAAGGCGGAGGATGTTATTTCGTGATTGAGTTATTGGGATATTTCGAAAATGCATGAGCAAGGTAAGCCAGCCAAGGCTGGATGAAGGGTACTCCTAGAAATTAAGACGCAATGTATTCTTTCCAGATCCGGTTGTCACCTGGCGGAAAGCGTTCAGTTCAGATCAAGGATGTTATTTCGTGATTGAGTTATTGGGCTATTTCGACAAAGCAGGCGTAACGATTACCCGCCAAGACTGGTTTTGGATTTATCTTTTAATGTTTGTTTGTCATTTCCATGTGTGCCGGTAGGCATGGAATAAGCCTTTTGGAATTTCCAGGGATCGTTCCTTCTCCAAAAAGTTCTCTTCATTTGATCTTCTTCCTCACAAATGACAGGAGTTCATCTGAAGATGCCTCAAGTGATTGATGTCCTGTATCGATATGCAGATCCGGAGATGGTGGCGCTTCATAGGCGCTGGTAATGCCTGTGAAATCCTTGATCTGGCCTGCCCTGGCCTTTTTGTACAGTCCTTTGACATCTCTTGCTTCACATACTTCCAAAGGGGCATCTACGTACACCTCTACAAAATCGGCTGGTCCGATGATGTCACGAGCCATTTGGCGGATGGCCACCGTCGGACTGATAAATGAAGAGATGACCACCTGCCCGGCCTGGACAAACAGTTTGGCCACTTCGGCGATCCGGCGGATGTTTTCCTCCCGGTCGGCATCGCTGAACTGCAGGTTGTTGTTGATCCCGGTTCGGATATTATCGCCATCCAGTACCACCACTTGCCTGCCCGCTGTGAACAGCTGTCGCTCCAGTCGTTCAGCCAGCGTACTTTTTCCGGAGCCGGAGAGTCCGGTCAGCCAGATGACACAGGCTTTGTGCCCGTTTCGCTCTTCCCGCTCGGCCCGGGAGACGAGGCGGTGGTGGATGGGGTGAAGGTTACTCAGCTGTTCGTTGTTTGCCATATCAGAGATTGGTAAAAGGTATAGGGTAAATGGTAAAAGGCCCTTTAGCTTAGTGAATGGATAAATGCTGATATTTTCCTCTGAATTAATTGAACACGTTCACGAAAACTTGTGCAATCTTCAGCAGACAATAAATGATATGCATGAGCAATTAAAACTTGAGTTTCAAATTCAAATGCTTCTCCAAGAGCATATTCCAAATATCGTTTAAAATCCTTATTACTTGATCGACTGCATCCTTCTGCAATATTCGTAGGAATGGCCGAAGATGACCCCAATATTTGTGCGGTTAAACGGAATCGATGAATATCTGGCCAATCCTAAGTATGAGGATACATATCAATGGCTAATTGCATGCCTAATTGCCATACCTCGAGCTGGCGAAAATTTCTCATTTATTACTCACTTTCAATTCTCAGACTACCCTTGACCATTCACCATTTACCTTTTACCCTTTCCCTTCACCTATTACCTCTACTTTTGTAGTACCCTCTATGTGGCGCCAGCCACCAACGTACTCAGCGAATGGCGAACAGCGAATTGCGAATAGCCCTTCACCTATTACCTCTATTTTTGTAGTACCCTCTATGTGGCGCCAGCCACCAACGTACTCAGCGAATTGCGAACGGCGAAAAGCGAATAGCGACAATCACTTCACCCGCAGTAAATTCACTGGATCAATATCCATGATCAGGGAGTATCCAATGGCATTCAAGGAAATGGCTACCTGGTTTTTTCCTTTATGTTCAATCAGAGTCCCTTTGATACCGGTCAGTTTGCCACCAATGATCTCGACATGGTCGCCTTCATCAAACAGGCCCTCTTTTGCATCTCTTAAATCGACCTCGCCAACGATACGGCGTAACAGAGCCATTTCCTCTTCAGGTATGGAAATGATCTCGTCACCAAACCGGACAAACCCACTCACATAGGGACAAGCGACTACAGGGTGGTATCCCTTTTCATTCAACCGCACAAACAGATAGGACCGGATCAAAGGCAGGTCGACCTCGCGATATTTCTTATCATACCGTCTGACCTCATGTAACAAGGGTAAATAACACTCAATGCCCTGGCGAGTCAGATCAGTCATGGCCAGCTTCTCCCGCTTGAAGGGTGTCCGCACGGCAAACCACTTCTCTTCCACCGGATGTATACCGGTGTAGCGGAGGGTACGTCGAGGTGTGGATGAGGAGTTCAGGAGTGGAATGTGTTATTGGGTTATTGGGTTATTTCGAAACGTGGGATCGTTCAAAATTTTATTTCAATTCGCCATCTGACATTTAACCATTCAGTCACTCAGAGAAATATTTTCCAGATTTGAAAAACCATTAAAGTCCGAATTCCATTAAAGTCAGAAGTAGTCCCCGGACGCTGGCGGTCCGGATCCAGACCCCGAGTTCTCGGGGCCAGGTGGCGGATCGTCTGGGCACTAAGAAATCCAATTTTCAACGTCACTCGCAATGGAGCTGGAAAATGAAGGCACAAAGAATTATTAAGTTTATTCGGCTTTCAATTCAACCACATACGATACGAAACATACGATGACCCACCACTCTCTACTCCTCACTCTCTACCCTTTACAATCTCCAGTAGGTCATTTCCTTTTCCATTTCTTTGCGATCGTAGAGGGCTTTGATATCCACCAGGACGGGATCGCCATTCATTAATGACTTCAGCGCCTGGATATCGTATTTCTTAAACGCATCGTGATTGACGGCCACGATGATTGCATCATAGTCCTCCCCGGGTTCAGCCACCATCTGAATCCTATATTCGTGGAGTACCTCCTCCATATCTGCGTAAGGATCAAATACATCGGTGCGGATAGCAAAGAGGTTCAATTCTGTCACCAGATCAGCAACTTTCGAATTTCGGATATCCGAAACATTTTCCTTAAACGTCATGCCCATAACCAGGACACGGGTATGCTGGGGTGCCTTCCCTTTTTGAATCAAGAGTTGAGCCAGACGCTTGGCAATAAAGGCAGGCATTCCGTCATTAATGTTCCTGCCACTTAATATGACCTGAGGTGAATATCCAATCTGCTGGGCTTTATGGGTCAAATAATAGGGATCTACCCCGATACAATGCCCGCCTACCAATCCGGGACTCATGGAAATAAAATTCCATTTGGTTCCTGCGGCTGCAAGCACTTCCTGGGTATCAATGCCCATCCGATCAAATAAAATGGCCAGCTCATTCATAAAGGCAATATTCAGATCACGCTGGGTATTTTCGATGACCTTCGCTGCTTCTGCCACCTTGATGGAAGATGCTTTATAGATACCCGCTGTGATGATCGCTCCATAGGTGTGGGCAATCTCCTCCAGACTACCTTCATCACATCCGGAGACGATTTTTAAAATATTTGTAACTGTATGCTCCTTATCCCCTGGATTGATGCGCTCGGGAGAGTAGCCCACTTTGAAGTCCTGACCCATGATCATCCCCGACTCCTCTTCCAGAATGGGCACACAATCCTCCTCTGTACAACCGGGATAGACGGTTGATTCATAAACCACGTAATCTCCTTTCTTCAGGGACTTGCCGACAGAATGGCTGGCACTGATAACCGGGTTGAGATCAGGTACCTTGTGAATATCGATGGGAGTGGGTACCGCCACTATATGGAAGTGAGCTTTCTTGAGATCTTCCGGATCTGCCGTGAAGGTAATATCCCGGTCGATAAATTCTGAAGACGCTAATTCCCTGCTAGGATCCTCCCCTTTTTGCATAAGGGCCACTCGCTGGGGGCTGATATCAAATCCAATAACCTGGAATTTACGAGCGAACTCCAGGGCCAACGGGAGGCCTACATAGCCGAGGCCGATCACAGAAATAACTTTCTTTTTGGAAAGCAATGCCTCATAGATCGGCATGGTCGAATCATTCATGGTCACTAGTATCTCTGATAAAAGCTAAAGATACTGAGTTCAGGCTAGTATCTTGTTAACTGTATATCATTGGAGCTCCAATATCTCGATCTGACCGGCTACTTTTCGATAGTGCTCGCCTGTGGTGGGGCAAAATGCCTGATCGTCCGAGTCGAAGAGCAGTTTATGCCCGCCGCGACTCATCCAACCGGTGATTCGGGCTGGATTGCCAGTCATCAGTGCATAGTCGGGTACATCCCGGGTGACTACAGCGCCAGCTCCAATAAAGCACCAGGCACCCAGTTCATGTCCGCAGACGATCGTCGCATTGGCACCGATGGTAGCGCCCCGTTTGATCAGGGTCTTTTTGTATTCATCCTTGCGCTCAATATTGGCGCGTGGATTATTGACATTGGTCAGAACCACTGAAGGGCCGAGGAAGACATCGTCTTCAATCTCAATGCCGGTATAGATGCTGACATTATTCTGCACCTTGACACCATTGCCCAGCGAGACGCCATCGCCGATAAAGACGTTTTGGCCGATGACACAATTGTCACCGATCACGGCACCTGCCATGATGTGTGTATAGTGCCAGATTTTAGTGCCCTTGCCTATTTGGGCACCTTTGTCGATGGTTACAGATTCGTGAGCTTGATAAGGGGTATTCATGTTTGAAGAGTTATGGAGTTGAGGAGTTATGGAGTTATAGAGTTGAGGAGCTCATGCGTTAAGATGATGGAAGTGGGTTGGGTATGAAATGGGATAAGGTCTTTTGAGCGATATGATCGCCGATAGCAAAGGAAGCTGTCGCAGCAGGTGACGGGGCATTGAGGACATGGACCATTCGATCCGTTTCCATGAAGGCGAAGTCATCAACCAACGATCCATCCGGTTGGATGGCCTGGGCACGAACGCCTGCACCACCGGGCAGGAGGTCCTGTTTCTTTAGTTCGGGGATCATCTTTTGCACGGTTTTGAGATACGATGCTTTATTCCAGGATCGCCCCAGTTCGGCCAATCCGGTCCGCCAGTATCCTCGCGGCCAGTTTCCGGAATCCGGAAGACTGAAAGACCTCAACAGTATCTTGCCAGGAGACATCCGTTCGTTGATACCCTTCCCGCTTGAATGCGAGTACTGCATTTGGGCCTACGTCGACACCACCGTCAACCTTTCGGGTAAAGTGAACACCCAGGAAGGGAAAGGATGGGTCGGGTACCGGATAGATCAAGTGTCGAACTTTTTCAGCTGCCTCTGCAGATAGCGTGTAATATTCGCCTCGGAACGGGATGATCCGGATCTGCGGATCCAACCCGGAAGATCGAGCGAGATGATCAGACCAGAGGCCCGCACAAACCACTACCCGGCTGCTTTTCAATCGGTGATGGTCCGTAGTGATCATCACCTCTTCTTGAGTTTCATTGATTTTCCGGACGGCTTCTCCAAATTGAAAGATCACACCGCGATCGCGAAGGCGCGCATAAAGCTTTTTCCGCAACGGCAGGATAATGGATGATCCCGGTTTGTGGGACATGGAGGGCCGCCAGACATTGCACTTGTGGCTCAATTCGCCTGGCTTCATTCGGAGACAACCAAAGCAGGCCATCCAGGCCGTTTTGTGCGCCTCGCTCTTGTAACTGGTGAAGACGGGATACTTCATCCTCTGTTGATGCCACGATCAATTTCCC
Source organism: uncultured Saprospiraceae bacterium (assembly GCA_942490895.1). Taxonomy (GTDB): domain Bacteria; phylum Bacteroidota; class Bacteroidia; order Chitinophagales; family Saprospiraceae; genus JAGNXB01. The sequence goes on along the minus strand of CALNZC010000039.1, from coordinate 30,042 downwards.
GCAGAGTTGAAAGGCCACACCTTCCTGTCGGGCAAACTGAACCAGCCGGCGAGCACCCTCCCTGCACAAATGTGCTTTTGCAGAGCCCGGAGGATAGTAGATTCCCGAATGAATGACGCCGGAGTTGTGACCTGTCTGATGCTGTGCAATTCTGTCTTCCTTATCCAGGACCACCACCTTCAGATCAGGCTCCCGCTCCAACAACTGCCATGTTGTGGTCAGACCGAGGATGCCGGCGCCGATGATGGTGATGTCTGGAATGGTGGTCATACTATTGGGTAATGGGTATTGGGTGTTGGGTGTTAAGTATTAGGTATTGAATTTGGTACTTCTTTTTCAGGTATCCGTTGCTTGTAATCCGGGCGGTGATAGAGGAGAAAGGCCTGGGATTCCAGCTGCGATTCTTTAAATAAACCGGGTGGGGCAACTTTAGTCCTGATCTTTCGATGGATCACTTTTCTGACCTTGGTCACTCGTTTTTTCAAGAAGACCTCATCGATGTCGCCAATCAAATAAAGATCAATGACCTGAGTATCTATCCCTCTGGCGATGTCGCCCGTGAGGTAAACGAAACGGACATTCTCCAGGCGAAGGATCACTTCATCGAGGATATGCTGGATGCCGTAAGTCTTCAGCAGGATCTGGTGGATCTGATCGTATAGCGGATGTTGCAGATTGGCCTGGAAGTATCTTCGATTCCCTTCCATCGAGGAGGTGAGCATGCCCGCTTCTTCTAGACGTTTGAGTTCGACTCTGATCCCATTTGAGGAATCCCCAAAGTCCTGTTCGAGCGATCTCAGATAGCTGCGTGTACGGCTATTCAGGAAGAATTTAAGCAGGAGTTTGATCCTGGTTTTCGAACTGATCAACGTCTCGATCAAGGGGGTAGGAATTGAGTAATTATTTTACTCAAATATAGTGAATTTGCCTCCCGAAAGCAAATAAAAGGCGATGAAGTTTTGCTGATTATTCAGGTCTGAAAAGTGGGCTGAAGCAGGCGGGTGTTCGGTGTTCGCCGTTCGCTGTTCGCCGTTCGCTTGGGTACGTGTGCGGCTGGCGCCGCTCGGGGAGAAGTTATGGAGTTATGGGGTTGAGGAGTTATGGAGAAATCTGGTCGCCAACTGCTCGGCCTCTGGCGGGTAGGGGTGCATGGGCATCCGTGTCATCCGTTCATCTGTGGGCATCCGTGATTCTGACATTTACGGTATTCGCTGTTCGCCGTTCGCTTGGGTACGTGTGCGGCTGGCGCCGCTGGGAGAGGAGTTATGGAGTTTTGGGGTTGAGGAGTTATGGAGAAAAAGGTCTGTCCTCCCCCGACCCGGCAGGATGGGCCTATTCCTGATTATTTGATCAGTTCGGTGCCGGGCCACCCCCTCCTGGTCAGTTGCCTCCGGGATCAACATTCGTGGCTGAGGGGGACATGGAGCGGATGTTCGCCATTCGCCGTTCGCCGTTCGCCAATCGCTATTCGCCGTTCGCTTGGGTACGTGTGCGGCTAGCGCCGCTGGGAGAGGAGTTATGGAGTTTTGGGGTTGAGGAGTTATGGAGAAAAAGGTCTGTCCTCCCCCGACCCCGCAGGATGGGCCCATTCCTGATTACTTGATCAGCCCGGTGCGCCGGGCCACCCCCTCCCCTGGTCAGTTGCCTCCGGGATCAACATTCGTGGCTGAGGGGGACATGGAGCGGATGTTCGCCATTCGCCCCGAGGCCTCGGGGCCGTTCGCTTGGGTGCGTTGGCGGCTTGCGCCGCTGGGAGAGGAGCGGAGTTTTGGAGCTTTGGAGAAGGAGAAAAAGGTCTGTCCTCCCCCGACCCGGCAGGATGGGCCTATTCCTGATTATTTGATCAGTTCAGTGCCGGGCCACCCCCTCCTGGTCAGTTGCCTCCGAGATCAACATTCGTGGCTGAGGGGGACATGGAGCGGATGTTCGCCATTCGCCGTGCCGTTCGCCGTTCGCCGTTCGCTTGGGTACGTGTGCGGCTGGCGCCGCTTTGGAAAGATACCCTGAATTTGAAGGCTCCCCCTCTCCATGCCAATGGAGAGGGGGTTAGGGGGTGAGGTTATTCACCCGGCCCAGCAGGTTGGACTTGATGGCCTGAGGGGGACGCATGGCGACCCACTCAGGAAAGATGATTCTTTCTATTTTGAGGACTAAACCGACTGATCATGATGCAAATAACCCTGCCGGAAGCGGATGCCTATCCGGAGTACTATCGCAAATACGTAGAAGCAGTCCCTGATAATGAGGTGATGACCTATTTCGTCCACAGCCAGTCGGCTGTGCCAGAATTCTTGCGCCAGATCCCGGAGGAAAAACTGGGGTATGCCTATGCAAAAGACAAGTGGACGGTGGCGGAAGTGATCCAGCACATTCTCGACACCGAACGCGTCTTTGCGTATCGGGGCCTGTGCATTGCCCGTGGTGAAGAAAAACCCTTACCCGGGTTTGATCAGGATCTCTACAATCGCAACGCGGAAACCAGTCATCGCAGCCTGGGCTCATTGATCGATGAGTGGTCGGCGATTCGCCATTCCACGATCAGTCTGTTTGCTCATCTGCCGGATGACTGCCTCAACTACCTGGGCCATGCAGCAGGCTATCCCATTCGACTGAACGCAATTCCCTGGATCATTGCCGGACATGAATACCACCATCTGAATGTGCTGCGAGAGCGGTACTTGTGACGGTTATCAGTTATCAGTTATCAGTTGTCAGTTGTCAGTTCTAATCGGAAGAGGGAAGGCAGAAGGCGAAATTGGGACGAAGATGAGGTATTGATTAATGGGCATTAGTGACCTTGCCTGATATAGGATGGAGTTGTTTGCTATTTGGAATTTGGTGCCTGGAATTTACCTGCCGGCAGGCTGGTTTGTCTTTTGGGATTTGGGATTTTCTCCCACCGCTCCACACCATTATGAATATCGTCATGGAGTCGAAAAGGGAAAGGTTTGACCCCTACAAGGCCGCTTTCTGATTTATCCCGGATACCTATAAACCTTTGACCCCTAAGGGGGCCAGTCTGGAGTGGCCTTGTCCCCAGAAGTCGGAAGTCATCAACCTGGAATATTATTGCATTTGATCCATTCTACAGCCCCTTATCAAGACCCTCTCAGTGGCGTCAGCCACCAACGTACATAGCGAATGCTTGCCCGCCGCAGGAGGGGCGAAAAGCGAATTGCGAAAAGCCCTTTTACGTAGAAGCCACCATAAAACTGAAGCATATCCGACAACAGAAAAGTATGAATGACCATATGTTTCAGGTGCCACATTTACTAAAAAAGCCTGCCCCGATGATTCGTGACAGGCTTTACATTCTATTCGCAGGAGAAAGTCTCCTATTTGTACACCTTCTCCATGCCAAATTTCTTGACGAGGAGATAGTAGAACATTGCACGGTACTTATTGCGATTGGCTGAGCCTAACTGCTCGCATACCTCTTTGATCGCCGCATCCAGTTTGGCATCATCTTTCAAGCCCAATTTCTTGATCAGGAAGTTGGTTTTTACGCGAGCCAACTCATCGCTATCCGAACAGGACACCTTAGAGGCATCTGCACGATAAATAGATGGGCCCAGGCCTTTGGTTACCGCGGTCAGCAGGGTTGCATCGTATTTGATGCCCAGCTTGTCCATTTCGCTTTTGTAGGTATCTACAGCTTCAACAAATTTACTCATGGCAGATTTTTTAACTCTGTTTTGGTGTGATTTCCAAGCACAATGATACGGATTATTCAAATATTGCCCAATGATGGCAGCGCACCTTCAACATGATCTCACTTCGGATATGGAGTCTCGAATCAGTCTCCTGACCACACCAAACACGAGTGTATAGTCGTCGATGATCAAGCCTTACCTTTCAACATCAGATTCCAGTACATGAAAGGTAAACCATACTTTTTCAAGAGCCACATGCTATAGTTCTCCTTCGTTGTATCGACAAATGTGGAGATCATCTTATCGCTGTCTCGCACATTATCATACTTGAATTCTGCTAGCACCATCTTTCCATATCCGGTCACCAGTGGACAAGAGGAATATCCGTGATATCCGGGAGTCAGCTCCTTCTCTTGATGAAGGACATGTAGCAGGTTTTCAACGACAACGGGAGCCTGCTTTCGCACTGCGGCTCCGGTCTTGGCGGTCGGCAAAGCGGCCACATCGCCAAGTGCAAAGACATTGGTATAGGCACTGTGCTGGAGCGTGTTAATATTCACGTCTACCCAACCCTTATTGGGTCCATCTGCAAATGCCAATTTTGAATCCTGAATGAACTTCGGCGCTGTCTGAGGAGGGGCCAGATGAAGCATATCATATTCAAGGATCACATCTGTTTCAGACGGATCCAGATCCTTGATCTCTGGATTCAGCGCATAGAAACAGCCGGCGATCATAGCCGATTCAGCAGTGATCTTGTAGTGCACCTGACGCTTTTCTGCATCGACCTTCATCAGCTTGTGGAAAAAACGCAACTCGATCCCGTAGCGATCCACCACCTTCATCAGGGTTTTGGCAAATTCAGGAACGCCAAAGATCACAGATCCCGGGATCGGAAAAGTGATATTGGTCTTGTCTGCCAATCCGTGCTTTCTGAAATAGTCTGCGGCCAGATACATGATCTTCTGGGGGGCTCCACCGCATTTGATCGGCGTGGCGGCCTGGGTAAAGATGGCGTTCCCACCTTTGAAGTTTTTCAACACTTCCCAGGTATATTCTGAATCGACATAGTTGCTGCAGACCCCGCCCTTATTCATCGCTTCACCCAATCCTTCAACCAGGCTATAGTCATTAATCAAACCTGGACTAACGACTAAATAATCATAGTCAATCTGATCACCTGAAGCCAACTGGACGGAATTTTTCTCTGCATCAATGCTTTTCACTGCATCCTTGACCCAGGTCACACCTGGAGGAATGACTGACTGCATGGGGCGAGCTGTTTTTTCGAAGTCGAAGGTGCCGGCACCTACCAGGGTCCAGGCGGCCTGATAATAGTGCTTATCAGCTGGATCGATCAAGACGACGTCCAGATTTTTATCCTTGCGCATGAGTTGTGCAGCAACTGTGACGCCTCCAGTTCCGGCGCCTATAATGACGATCTGATGATGAGTATTAGACATGATGAGGAAGTTTTGAATGAATTAATGAGGCAAATGCTTGCGAAGCAACCCGTAGACAAATGTGCCGGTGATTGCAGACAGTAGAAAGATCACCAGAACGGTATATCCACTGCCTAGCACGATAAACATCGGTCCAGGACATACACCAGCCAGGGCCCAGCCCAGACCGAAGATCGTCCCACCTATAATGTAACGAGGAGCGTGCTTGTCCTTGTCTGTGATCTGAATCTCCTGGCCTTCGGTGGATTTCATATGAGTCCGTTTGATCCATTGAATGATCAGGATACCTATGGCGATAGAAGAGAAGATGATCCCGTACATATGAAAGCTCTGAAATTTGAACATTTCATAGATCCGAAACCAGGAAACGGCTTCTGCTTTGAAGAGGGTCATTCCGAAAAGGATGCCAATCAGAATGTATTTAGATGAGCGCATCATATGGCAACAGGTTCAAAAAATGAGAGGAAATAAAACATAGGTCATGAACAGTCCACCGGCGAAAAAGCCGATCACCGCATAGAGGGATCCCAGCTGAAGAGCAGACATGCCACTGATCGCATGACCGGAGGTACAACCGCCGGCATATCGGGCACCAAAGCCCACTAGAAAACCACCGACTACGATGACCATAAAGCCGGGCAGGGTGAACAGTGCTTCCCAGGAATAGAATTCCGGAACTAGTGGGACCTGCCCTTCCTGATAGTTCAATCCCAGCTCACGAAGACTTTCTATCGTAGCTGCACTGACATGGGCAATATTGCCATCTGCACCGGCAAAATAATGGGACGCCATATAGCCGCCGAAGACCGCTCCGAGAGCCAGCAGTAAATTCCAGCCCTGAGATTGCCAATCGAACTTGAAGAAGTCGGCATAATCTCCAGCCCCTTCGGCAGCACACATGATGCGAAAGTTGTTGGAAATGCCGAACTCCTTACCCAGTTTGAGCAGGAGAAACATGATCAAGGCGATCATCGGACCAGCGACCCACCAGGGCCAGGGCTGGCTGATAAAGGCAATGATGTCGAGGATAAATTGAGGAGCCATTGTTGGAGGTTATGCTTTGCCCGCCGAAGCCTTGGCAAAGGCGGGAGCTTATGAGGTTTTATTTACTCCTGCAAGGTAACCTGCATAAGAAGACCGCTTGTGAGACATGGATCACACAAGAGGCTGATGTCAATAGGTGAATGTGCTGATTGAAGTGACCTGGATCACCTCATTTTAACGGAAACCCTTATTTCCCATTTGTCGAATGGACATCATAGTGCGCATAGAGGCGCCCTTCGTCCTCTTCTATCGAATCCATGTATTGATCACAACAGAAAGTGGGGTCTTCGATCAGACTGAGGGTAAAGTTTCGGATATCCTCACAAAGGGTTGTCAGTATCTCCTGCAGTTCAGGGCTCAAATCAATAGTCTGCGGCTGCACCGATTCAATAGACACTGCAAATAAAAAGATCTCCGGCATCCGGTCCAGGATAGTCAATCCCTCCAGGAGGTCACGCAGTCCAATATCATGCGAACTGAGTGCCTTGGGAAACTCACGGGCAAATCGGGGGCGAAGACGACGGACTGTCCCCGCTGGCCGCTCATCCAAAGTGGCATCGACCAGGATCACCTGATCTGCATTCTCCAGATGTTCCATCAAATGAAACCCACCAGTACCCCCATCCAACACCACAACCCCCTCAGGCCAGGGTTGCGACTCTAAAGCCCGGGCTACATGAACACCGATGCCTTCATCACCCATCAATACATTACCTACACCCAGGATCAATACTTTTGCCTTCATGATCTTGAATTCTTTTTTGCCGCCTTCCTGGCTGCCTTTTCCTGATGTTGTTTCTCATCGTGATGGAAGGCGTCTTCATCAATAAATTTCCATCCGCCGCCCATGGAGGAAATCTCGCCACGCCCCTCAACATAATCATGATAAAAGACCAGGTACACATGCACCATCGCAAACAGGATAAAGAACCATGTCGCGATATGATGCCACTGACGGAGACCAAAATCACCCCCAAAAAATGCGGGCACCCAGGCAAACAGTCCAGCAATAAACGATTCGGACATAGCGGCATACAAGCCAAAGCCGGTCACGACCTGCACCATAAAGGCGATAAATGTCAGAAAGTAAATAAATCCGGCCAGGGGGTTATGCCCCACGGCCATATGTTCTTTATTCTTGGCCAGGAATATATCGATCCGGATCACCTCCCACATTTCTTTGAAAAAAGCTGTACTGGTCGGGATAAAATTTTTCCAGTCAGCATATTTATTCCCAACAAAACCCCAATAAATGCGGAATAAAAAATTAAAGAAGAAGAGATATGCTGCAATGAAATGGATATAGCGCACCCACCCGAACCAATAGTTTTCATAGGCTTCCCCTCCCATTAGAATTGCAGGAGGATTTCCGATGATCAGCCCGGTCGAAATCAACGCAAGAATAGTCAACGCATTCAACCAGTGGTAGATGCGGACGGGTAATTCCCAGACAAAAACACGGCGTAAAACATGGGTAGCCATGATGATCCGTTTTCCTAGATGATAAAAAGCAGCCGACCGGGGATATCCTGTTGTTGATCAACTCGGGATGAGATGAATGGTTAAACGGGATTTAACCAGGGAACGTCAACCCGGGCGACTGCATAAATTCGATTCACTCAAATGCACTGTTCAATCTCCCAGGACACTGACACGACTCATATGTTTGCCCTCCTCATCATAAAGATGGACGGCACAGGCCATGCAAGGGTCGAAGGAATGAATGGTTCTTAAAATCTCAACGGGTTGCTCCGGATCGGCAACAGGCGTATCCAGTAGTGCAGCTTCATAGGCGGACCGTTGTCCGTTATGATCCCGTGGGGATCCATTCCAGGTAGTGGGTACAACCAACTGGTAGTTGGCGATCTTTTGATCTTCAATCACGATCCAGTGACCCAACGCCCCTCGTGGCGCTTCGGTATGCCCCACGCCAATGGCCTTTGCCGGCCAGTGTTTAGGATCAAACTTTTCTGTATTGGCCATCCGCGTATCGCCATTGCGAATATTTCCGATCAACTGGTCAAAGAACTCTTGCGCCCAATCGGCAACCAGGATAGATTCCAGTCCACGGGCCGCCGTACGACCCAGGGTGGAGAACAGAGCGGTAGCCGGTACCCCCAGTTTGCTCAGGGTGCTGTCCACTACCTCTTTATAATCTTCACGGCCGCGGGCATAGCCGACCAGAACCCGGGCCAGCGGGCCCACTTCCATGGCATTGCCCTTCCAGCGTGGTGTCTTCAGATAACTGTATTTCTGATCAAAATCCAGGTGCTCATAAGGCGGTTTGGGACCGGTGTACTTCAGGGTAGTCTCCCCTTTCCATGGGTGCTTGCCCACTTCATTTCCATCGGTATAAGAGTACCAGGAATTCGAGATGAATTCCTGAACCTGAGCATCCTCCCGCAGGTCGACTTCATACACCTGACTGAGGTCCTTGTTCAGAATGGCACCACTGGGGAATTTATACCCCGCAGTGTCCCGATATCCATTGGAGGACATATCTCCATAGACCAGGAAATTGCCCAATCCTCCACCGATCGCGCCCCAATCCAGATAATAGGGTGCCACAGCCAGCAGGTCAGGGATGTACACCTGATTGATAAAATCTTTGGCATCCTTCAATAATTGACCGACATAGGCCAGACGTTCTGCATTGATGGCACTGGCTTCATCCAGTCCGATGGCACAAGCCATCCCCCCGACCAGATAGTTGGGGTGAGGGTTCTTTCCACCGAAAATGGTGTGGACTTTAACGATTTCCTTTTGCCATTCGAGGGCCTCCAGATAGTGGGCCAACCCGATCAGATTAATCTCGGGTGGTAATTTATAGGCTGGATGTCCCCAATAGCCGTTGGCAAAAATGCCCAGCTGGCCACTTTCCACAAACTTCTTGATTCGCTTCTGTAGATCCGAGAAATATCCAGGAGAACTCTTGGGCCAGTTGGAGATCGATTGAGCGATCTCTGAAGTGGCTTTTGGGTCGGCTTTCAATGCCGCCACCACATCCACCCAGTCCATAGCATGCAAGTGATAAAAATGCACGACATGGTCATGCATATACTGGGTGCAGAACATCAGGTTACGCACCAATTCAGCATTGGGTGGAATGGTGATATCCAATGCATCTTCAACTGCGCGAACAGAAGCCAGAGAGTGGACAGTGGTACACACGCCACACACCCGACCCACAAATGCCCAGGCATCCCGGGGGTCACGCCCTTTTAGAATTTCTTCCAATAGTCGGACCATGGTCCCGGCTGAGTAAGCTTCGGTGACCTTGCCGTCTTTTATTTCTACCTCTACCCGCAAATGTCCTTCAATGCGGGTGATTGGATCTATGACCAGTCGTTCTGCCATGACTATTTCGCTTTAGAGGAAGTTCAAAGTTCCTGTTCTGATTCCCTTCCTTCGGTGATCAGATCATTGATCAATTTGGATTTACGAAGGTTGGTCCCGATGGCATGAGCCGCAATACCAATTCCAGTAGCTGCGGCGGCCGCCAGGCCGATCTCGTCCGCATTGCTTTCGATGCCAAATCCCGGGAAGGATTGCATCCGCCGATAGAATGGGCCGGCATCCCAGAAGTTGGCTTCCGAGCAACCGATGCATCCGTGACCAGATTGGATCGGGTAGCTGACACCATTATTCCATTTAATAATTCCGCAGGAGTTATACGTACTCGGTCCTTTACAGCCCACCTTATAGAGACAATATCCTTTCTTGGCGTTTTCGTCATCAAAGGATTCGACAAACATACCGGCATCGTAATACGGTCTGCGATAGCAGCTGTCATGAACGCGCTTGCTGTAAAAAGCTTTTGGTCGGCCGGCCCCATCCAGCTCAGGGAGGGTGCCGAAAGTGACCACATGAACGATCACTCCAGCCATGACTTCACCGATGGGTGGGCAGCCGGGAACACGAATGATCGGCTTTCCACTGACCAGTTTATGGATCGGTGTGGCGTGGGTCGGATTGGGTTTGGCTGCCTGAACGCACCCATTACATGCACAAGAACCCCAGGCAATGATCGCCTTGGCACCCGCTGCCGTCTCCTGCAGGATCTGCTCGGCAGATTTGCCTCCAATGCAGCAATATGCACCATCCTCTCCAGTGGGTACCGACCCTTCTACACAGAGGATATATTCACCATAATGGTCTTCCATGGTCTTGTGCATCGCCGCTTCTGCGGCATGCCCGGAAGCAGCCATCAGCGTCTCTGTATAGTCCAGTGATACTTGATCGAGGATGATATCGGATACGATGGGGTGAGAAGAGCGAATAAAGGATTCACTGCAGCAGGTACATTCCTGAAAATGTAACCAGATCACCGGGAGACGTGGTTGTGTTTCCATCGCCTTGGCGATCTGCGCCACCCCGCTCGCCTCCAATCCCATATATGCCGCCAGGCTCGTACACACTTTCATAAAATCCCGTCGGGAATGCCCCCTGGCTTGAAGCTCTTCAAAATAGGTGGGGCGTGTCTTGGTTGGAGGTGCCTGGATCATACCTAGAACATTTTGCAGGTGATTGTTTCGGCAAAAAAGAATGGCCTAATGTAAACTTCTATTCTATTACAACTAACTGACCGTCATCATATTGAAAAATGATCTACATCATAAACACAAAAAGGAGTGACAACCTAACTTCCCTCTCAAATTGCGCTTCCTATGAAAAAGCTCATTTTTTTTATCGCCTTATTCCTGCCCGGATTGATCCAGGCACATCCAGGACATGGGGTAGATGACGGCTGGTCCATCCTCCACTATACGATCAATGCTGAACATGCCATTCCATTGGTATTGGCGATCATCGTCGGGGTCATCCTGTTCTCCCAAGTCAAAGCGGTCAAGAAGATCAATAAAGACATCTGATTTTCAGAAAATGCATGAATTGTCCATTGCCATGAGCATTGTGGATATCGCCCGGGAAGCTGTCGAAAAAGCTGGTGCCCGGGAGGTGGAGCACATCGAATTGGAGATCGGCCAACTGGCCGGGATCGAATTACTGGCTCTGGATTTTGCCTGGTCCGAAGCAGTAAAAGATAGTGTTCTCTCACGGGCCACCAAAGCGATCAACCACGTTCCCGGGGAAGCCCGGTGCATGGAATGCAATACACAGTTTCCCATCCAGGCACTACATGAATTTTGCCCTTTCTGTTCCAGTCCTTTCACGGAGGTCGTCCATGGAAAGGAATTACGGGTACATGCATTGACTGTTCATTAACCTAAACCAACTCACCATGTGTATCACATGCGGATGTAACGGCAATGGCCACCATATCCACGGACAAGAAGGCCAAACACATGAGCATTCCTCCGCTGGACATGAACACCATGCAAAAGACAGCAGGGTGATCACGCTGGAACAGGATATTCTTCATAAAAATCAACTCCTGGCTGAACGTAATCGCGGCTTCTTTGAAGCCCGGGGAATTACGGCGCTCAATCTGGTGAGTTCTCCGGGATCCGGTAAAACGACCCTACTGGAGCGCACCCTGGCAGACCTGCTCCCCGATACGCCCTGTTTTGTGATCGAAGGCGACCAGCAGACCAGCTGTGATGCCGACCGGATCAAAGCGACCGGTGCACCCGTTGTCCAGATCAATACGGGCAAAGGATGCCACCTGGATGCCGAGATGGTCAATGCCTCCATCAAACATCTCAAGCCGACGCAGGATGCTTTTTTATTTATAGAAAATGTGGGCAATCTGGTTTGTCCGGCCATGTTTGACCTGGGCGAATCCGCCAGAGTCATCATTATTTCCGTCACGGAAGGCGATGACAAACCACTCAAGTACCCGGACATGTTTCATTCGGCAGACCTGTGCCTCATCAATAAAATCGACCTCCTCCCTTATGTCAATTTTCATGTTGACAAAATGATCGAATATGCCCGCCAGGTCAGTCATATTGACACCTTTATCCAGGTATCCGCAACCTCTGGACAAGGCATGGAAGAATGGTATTCCTGGTTGAAGGAAAAGGCAAGTGTAGAAGTGAGTTTATAACGAACCGGTGTTTGGTGTTCGGTATGCGGTATGCGGTATGCAGTATTCGGAAAGCGGAAGTCCAGTTTTAAATACCCCCCAGATTAATCTGGATGGGAGCCCTGAAGGGGCGTAATATCGCAGGGTTGGGCCACGCCCAACCAAAAAGATGAACTCAATGATAAAGCCCTGAAGGGGCGCAAGAGAACGTATGACAAACAAGAACGAAGCTGTGTACATGCCGTCAGAAAGTGAGGTATCAGAAAATGGGAAGGTGGAAAGCAGAAAGTAGAGAGTGAGGAGTAGAAAATATGATTAAAAACTCTGTGTCCTCAGTGGTAAAAACGGAAAGCGGAAGAAATGAGAGCATTATCATGAATAAGCTCCTAGTGGCTTCGTAGTCCAATTGGAATTCATTTTTGATTTCATAATTTGGAATTTGGAGCTTATTTGTGTTTTGGGATTTGATGTGCAGAATTTCTTCCTTTTCCCCGACCCAAATGTCTTTCAGATTGAATTTGATCCATGACTATGAACGATCCCGAACAATATCATATTCATTTTCGCGGGCAGGTACAGGGTGTCGGCTTTCGGCCTTTGGTCTACCAGCTCGCTCAAGAATCCGGTTGGCTGGGATGGGTCAGCAATGGAAAAGATGGCGTTCATCTCTATCTGCAGGGAAGCCGTTCAGAGGTCGACCATCGGGTAAAAGCCATTCAGTCGCAGCTCCCCCACTATGCTCGTGTCTTGGAAACCATTATTACCCCAGTTCAGGATATGTCGTTCCACTCTTTTCATATCCGGGAGAGTGAGGAAGAGGCAGATGCCGATCTGATCCTGGCTCCGGACCGGGGCATCTGTCCATCTTGTCGAAAAGAAATGATGACCACCGGTGAACGACGGTGGGGGTATGCCTTTACCACCTGCTTGCATTGCGGACCCCGATACAGTATTACCCGGGCGCTTCCTTATGACCGGGAACGCACGACCATGGCCGACCTGCGGATGTGCCCTGCCTGCAAGGCAGAGTACCTCGATCCGGCCGATCAGCGATCCTATTCTCAAACGAATTCCTGTCCGAATTGTGCCATCCAGCTCACGGAGGAGGCCATGACCCCTGGCACGCAGCATGTTTCACCCGATCAGATCATCCAGCATGCCGCCACCGCGCTGGAAGCTGGCCAGATCCTGGCAGTCAAAGGGATCGGAGGTTACCTGTTGATGGCCGATGCCCGCAATTCTGCAGCCATTCAAACCTTACGCCAACGAAAACACCGACCCGACAAGCCCCTGGCTGTGATGTATCCCCATGCGGCAATGTTGGAAAAAGACGTCAACTTGTCGCTGTATGCCCAGGAGATTCTGGAAAGCCCGGAAGCACCTATCCTTCTGCTGCCGCTACGGGAACACCCGGCTTCGGGAATTGCTACCGATGACATCGCACCCGCGCTGGATCAGATCGGCGTCATGCTGCCGTATACGCCGCTTTTTGTGGAAATACTCAGGGCGTTTCCGCATCCAATCATTTCCACCAGCGGGAATGTCAGTGGGCTGCCTATTCTGATCACCGAAGCGGATGCCCAATCCGGGCTGGGAGATATTGCTGATCATTTTATCCATAATGACCGGGAGATCGTTGTCCCCCAGGATGACAGCGTGATGCGGCTATTGACCACTTCCGATGCGCCTCTCGTTTTGCGGCGGTCACGCGGGCTCGCACCCGCTTATATCCATAAAGCATTTGACCATTGGGATCAGGAGGTGGTCGCTCTGGGTGCACATATGAAAGGAGCCTTGGCCATCCAACGCAAAGGGTATACTCATATCAGTCAATTCCTCGGCAGTCTCGACGCTTACGAATCCCAGGAACGTTACAAGCAGGTTGCGGATCACATGTTGTCCATCCTGGAAGCGTCGCCAAAAGTAATCCTGACCGACCGCCATCCGGATTACTTTACAACGCGATGGGGTGAAATGCTCGCTCAGACCTATGGCATAGAGCATCGTGCTTACGCACATCATCTGGCTCACTTCGCTTCAGTGTTGGCTGAACATCAGCTTCTGGATGATCCCCGTCCAATACTCGGAGTCATTTGGGATGGAGCCGGACTGGGCTATGATCAATCCATCTGGGGTGGAGAGTTTTTTCTTCGCAAGGGAACCGACTATATCCGCCATGCGCATATCAGCCCCTTCCCCCTTCTCTTAGGAGATAAAATGGCACGCGAACCACGACTTGCAGCTCTGGCTCTGTCGAGTACCTGTTCTCTGGAAGAGGTGACCCGCAACTATTTTTCGGACCAGGAATGGCGCTTGTACACACAGATCATCGGCAGTGAAACCGAGATCATGACCTCTAGTGTCGGCAGGTTGTTTGATGGCGTTTCCGCGCTCCTCGGCCTTTGCTTGCGGCAATCATTTGAAGGCCAGGCAGCCATGCTACTGGAGACAGAGGCCTCCCGGGCTCCTGACACCTTACCCTACCCTCTGGCTTATTCAACCAAAGGACCGATCGATTGGACGCCACTGATCCGTTCCATCCTGGCAGACAAAGCTAGAGGCCGAAAAACTTCAGAGATCGCTGCAGCCTTCCACGCCAGTCTGGTTGACATGATTGGCCAGGTAGCCCGGGCAACACAGGCAGAATGTATCGCCATGAGTGGCGGGGTATGGCAAAATGCCCTGCTCACCCAAATGGTTGAATCACAGTTGGGCCGCGAATTTACCATACTTCGACATCGGCAATTGTCGCCCAATGATGAAAATATCCCACTAGGACAACTCGCTTTACTCTGGCAGGAGGAACACGGCCTTTACTTTCCGAACGTCTATTCTTCAAAAGCCATTCCTTCCATTATCTAAACTCCTCTGATCATGTGCCTGGCAATACCCGGAAAACTCGAATCGATCACTGCTCAACTGGATGATGTCTTTCGCATGGGCAGGGTCTCCTTTGGTGGAATCATCAAGGAGGTCAATCTGTCCATGACCCCGGAAGCAAAGCCGGGGGATTACTTGCTGGTCCATGTCGGTGTAGCCTTGCAGATCGTGGACGAGGCAGAGGCGTTGGAAACCTTCCGCTATTTACAACAGATCGGTGAACTGGAAGACCTCGGACCAAATGGTTTACCTGATCGGTCACAACCCAAAGTCTGATGAAATACCTCCATGAATTCCGTGACCCCGATCTGGTCCAGCGCTACCTGGACTCTCTCCATCGGATGGTGACCCGCAACTGGACCATCATGGAGATCTGTGGTGGCCAGACCCACAGTCTGGTCAAACACGGCATCCTCAGAATGCTGCCCGATCAAATCAAGATGGTGCATGGCCCGGGTTGCCCGGTATGTGTAACACCACTGGGTCTGATCGATGAAGCCATCTTTCTCGCGGAACAAAAAGGAGTCATCCTGTGCTCCTTCGGGGATATGCTGCGGGTTCCCGGGACCGAGAAAAGCCTTCTGGAGGCCAAGGCTGGTGGTGCGGATGTTCGGATCGTCTACTCTCCGCTGGAAGCCGTCCAATTGGCCAAAACTCTTCCTGATCAGGAAGTCATCTTTTTTGCTGTCGGGTTTGAAACCACTGCCCCGGCTAATGCCTTGTCCGTCGTTCATGCGCATCAACTCGGACTGTCCAATTACAGCGTGTTAGCCTCCCATGTGCTGGTCCCCCCCGCCATGGAAGCCATCCTCAGTGATCCGGAAACCTCCATCGATGCCTTCCTGGCTGCAGGCCATGTCTGCACCATTATGGGATTGGCGGAATATGAACCGATTGTCGACCGTTTTCAGGTCCCCATCGTGGTAACCGGGTTTGAACCTGTCGATCTACTCCAGGGGATCACCATGGCTGTCCGGCAACTGGAGGCCGGGGAGGCAAAACTGGAAAACCAGTACGCCCGAGTCGTCCAGGAAACAGGCAATCAGCATGCACAGGAAACCATCCACTCGGTGTTTGATGTAACCGATAGGGAGTGGCGGGGCATTGGCACCATACCCGCCAGTGGCTATTCGGTCAACAATGCCTTTGCTTCATTTGATGCGCGCAAGAAATTCGATCTTGCACCGACCACTGCGGAGACCAATAATGGCTGTATGGCCGGCTCTATTCTAAAAGGAAAAATGAAACCTGGAGACTGCCCGTTCTTTGGCAAAGAGTGTACACCCGAGAAACCGATGGGCGCGCCGATGGTCTCCAGTGAAGGGGCCTGCGCCGCCTATTATCATTATGCGGGGACCGGAGTGGATTGAGGGTGTTGGGTGTTGGGTAATAGGTGAAGGGCTTTTTTTCGCCATTCGCCTGAGTCGTTTTTCATTGAAGGGGCTTTTCGATTGGGCAGTTGGATTCTAACAATTCCGGTTGCTAAAAAACGATTAACGCGTTGATATTTGATTACTGATTTACTTCGTTTGACAATGTAGATTACCCAATGGTCGTATTGGGATTTGGATTTTGGAATTTATTTGTTTTTTGGCAATTGTGATTTGTGGTTTCATATTGCAGCTGTCACACTGGCCAGAATAATTCTCTCTAATGGATGTACGCTTCTCTCTAAACTGTCCACTTCCAAAACTGGATTTTGACGTCATCACCCTGGGGCATGGCAGCGGTGGCGTGCTGACACATCGCCTGCTGGACAAGCTGATCTTTGAGGCGCTCCGCAACCCCATTCTGGAGCAGGAACACGATGGCGCCTATTTCACCCTCCCTGGGGAATTAGCCTTTTCCACGGATAGTTTTGTGGTCCATCCGGTCTTTTTTCCCGGAGGAAATATCGGTGAATTAGCCGTCAATGGAACGGTCAATGATCTGGCCATGTGCGGCGCCATTCCGCGTTATCTATCTCTGGCGCTCATCCTGGAAGAAGGTTTGCCCGTTGCCGAACTTTGGGAGATCCTGCAAGCCATCAAACACGCTTGTGCCGAAGCCCACGTACAGGTAGTCACAGGCGACACCAAGGTGGTCGACAAGGGAAAGGGTGACAAGATCTTTATCAATACCACCGGCATTGGCACGGTCCATCTGAATGCCCGGATCGGTTCTGAACATATCCGTATCGGCGACCAAATTCTGGTGAGTGGTCCAATTGCTGCTCATGGCATGGCTATTCTGTCTGTCCGGGAAGGACTTTCATTTGAAAGTCCGATTGTCAGTGACACTCAATCGGTCAACCATTTGGTGATCCGGCTTCTAGATGCTTTTGGAAATAAAATCAAATTTCTGCGTGATCCGACCCGAGGAGGTGTGGCAACTGTACTCAACGAGATCAGTCAAAAATCAAAACACGGTATTCGTCTCCAGGAAAAAAACCTGCCTGTGGCCGAGGCTGTGGAAGGGGCTTGTGAACTACTGGGCCTCGACCCTCTCTATGTGGCTAATGAAGGGATCTTTATCGCCGTGGTCGATCCGAGTATTGCGGAAGCGGCAAAAAGCATGCTTCAGTCTGATCCAAAAGGACTAGGCGCCACATGTATCGGCGAGATCGTTGACACTCATCCCGGACAGGTGGTCATTAAAAGCCTGATCGGGGGATCTCGTGTAGTGCATATGTTGCCCGGTGAGCAATTGCCGAGGATCTGCTAAGCAAAGAATTCCACATCTTATGAATAAAAAAAGCCGCCCCGAAATCTCAGGGCGGCGTTTCGCATTTGGTTGAATCGTTCTCTTATTAAGGGGCCAATTTCTTGGTCACGGTCACATCTCCGGAGAAGACTTCCTGACGACCGTCTGTGAACTCCACAATAAACATGTACACATACACGCCCAGTTCAACTGGCTGTCCCTTGGTCGTCCCATCCCATCCGTATTGCGGATCATTCGGTGGTATATCATCTCCCTGGAACATCAAACCTCCCCAGCGATCAAAGATCTTCATCGAAATGATTCGTTTGACTTTGTCGTCCCCGTACAGAGTGAAGTTGTCATTGATAATATCCCCATCGGGTGAGAAGGCATTCGGTATATACACCTTGGTATCCTTCTTCACAACGACAATGATATAGTCGACTGCTGAACAACCACCCAGATCAGTGACGGTGACTTTGTACTCCTGCGTATTCAGTGGGACCACTTTTGTGATCAGGCAGGAGTCGCAGGACAGGAATGTACCCGGGCTCCAAACCACAGCGCCAATCTCACTGGCAGGAATATTGACAATTGCCTCAAGGACAGCACTGTCACCTTCTACGATCAGAATACTGTTAGCGGAAAGCGATAGGAACAGGTCATTCCCCTCAACGATCACAATGGTCGTATCGAATTTACAGTTTTTCGAATCCGTGATCTGAAGGTTGTAGGTACCTGGGCCCAGTGGTGTAAACTGACCGGAATTGTCCACTTCCCCATTCAGCTGAATGGTATATGGAGGCGTTCCGTTCTGAATATTGCCCACCAGGATGGCACCATCATTATCTCCTTTGCACGCGATTGGATCCACTTCTATATCCGGATCCGGAGCATCTGCATTTCCTTTGACAAATACGGAGTCTCGGGATGCACAACCATTCTCTCCATTCGTCAGATCAATGAAATACCAACCAGTTCCTTCCACTTGAGGCGTGAACGTATTGGCACCACTCAGGACTGCACCCTGTGCTGAAGACCAACTGATGACTGCTGTGGTGCCATAATTACTACCTACAGCAGAAAGATTGGCCGTATAAATATCACATGGCAGCTTGATCTCAGGGCCGGCTTCTACCAGCGGATAATCCACATCGGTGATCACCGTTACGGTATCCCGGTTAGAACATCCATTTGAGGTATCTGCCACTTCCAGGAAGTAGTCTCCAGCATCCGTTACCGTCAGGAACTTGTTCGAACCGGATTGTACTTCAACTCCATTTTCGTCGTACCAGGTAAAAATGATATTCGGACCACTCTGTGATGTACTGGCATCAATGGTCACCTCCGTTTCTACGCAATTGAGACTACCCGGAGGCTGAACAGTCACGATGGGATATTCAGTCTGATCCTCGATGATGATCTGACTGACTCCGACACAACCCGTGATGGTATTGGTCGCAGTCAGTATCACCACGCCAGGTTGACTGACGATGGTCTGAAGTCCATCGATCTTCGTACTACCGACCGTCCATGTAAAGGTGATGTTCGGTTGAGGATCGGTAAACAGCAAGACATTATCAATAACGCAATTGAGTAACTCACCCGGATCGGCCATAATCGGCGCTACCGGATTCTGCTTGTTTTCCGTCACGGATACCACGTCGATCAGCGAACTACAATTGTTGTCCGTATTGATGATCTGTAGTGTATAATTTCCGGGTAGGGTTACCCACAGACCAGGACCATTGCTGATCACTTGCCCGGAAGGATCCTTCCAGATATATTGGAAATTGGGACCCGTTGAACTGAGGCTACCATCCAGATAGACTGAGTCGATCAGACAGGTCAGCACTTTGTTCGGTCCAGCATTGGATTGTGGTACAGAAGCATCGATATCGACGACTGTACTATCCGCAGCTGTACACTGATCCGGATAGGTTACCGTGAGGACATACGTACCCGGGAAGGATACTACCGGATTTGCAATCGTAGAACTGAATGCATTCGGGCCTGACCAGAGGAGTGCTCCGCCGGCTGGATTAGCCGAGCCATTTAGTGTTGCCGTCTGTATGGTACAATCCAGGGTGAATCCGGGTCCTGCTTCTACAGTCTGATTGCATTCTGAACAAGGATCCTGACTGACATTGATCGTTGTCGAGCAGTTCGGATTATTCAAGTCCAGAATCGTCAGTGTAATGATCTGTCCGTTGGCCGGGATATTATTCAGAACAGCCAATGTACCATAGGTGAATGGCCCCCATGTCATCCCGCCTCCAGTCACTTCGTAAGTGCTGGTATTCCCCAGAATAGCATTGACCACAAAGGAGACATCGAAGTAGTCGTCCGTAGTGATGGGCCCTGTGTTGTTATTATTACAAGGACCAACATTCAGGTTGACCAGCTCCACCTCACATGGTTCTGAGCAAGGCGGTGGTGCAGTGACCGTTACCTCTACCGTACAGGAAGGATCAGCTAGATCCACCAGTGTCAGGACCAGATTACCATTTGAAATCAGGTATGGACCAAAATTCTGCAACGCTCCGTAAGGATAGGTTGTCGTGGCATTCGGATCTACATACCATTCAGCGGAGTTATTAAATCCGGTGACGGTTAATTCAAAATCATAGGTATCATCCAGTGGATCATTGTCCGTTCCATTTTTATCACAGACAATATTCGTGACCAGCGCATTGAGCAGACACTTGTCGGAACAAGGAATCAACGCCCCGGCTGATTGAGATGCAGAACATTGATTGTCATCTGCATCCCGGAAGGTAACCACCGGATTCGTCCCATTGGCCGGAATCGTAAATGTGCCGCCGACACCATACATATAGGGGCCATAGGTGTTACCACTGATGATCACATTGAATGTTCCCGAAGCACCCGGGTTGAGTGCGGTGGCATTCACTGTAAAGGTGTAGAAGTCATCTGCAGGATCATAATCCGTACCGTTGTCATCACACACTTTGGTCAGGGTCGTAATAGTCAAGAGGCAGTTTGTCGAACAGGAATTCAATGGTCCGATCTGCTCCGACAGAGAGCAGCCTTTCACGACATCTGCCAGATTCAGCGTCAGGGTCTGTCCGTTGGCTGGAATCGTAAAGCTGTGTGTCACTCCGTAGGTAAACGGACCTTCATTCACACCCGTTCCCGTGACATTGAACGTGCCTGCATTTGCCTGGCTGTTACTGACGTTGAACGTGATCACATAAAAGTCATCAGTCGCATCTGCCAGCGTACCGTTGTTATCGCAGACCACCTCAAAGTTGTCCAGATTCAGATCCAGCCCGACGGGTACGGTAAACGGTTTGCTCACTGTACAACCGAATGTATCCCGAGCCCAGGCCGTATGCGCGCCTGCAGGGAGTGATCCATAAACGGTCTGTGCGGTGAAGTTGCTGTTCATCAAGCTATACTGCACCTGGCCGGTTCCTCCAGTCGAACTGAGGGTTACGGATCCATTTGCATCCCCGAGACAGGTCTCACCGGTCACATTGGTCTGCAAGACGATCGGTGGGTAGACGATCAAGGTCAGCGTCGCTACATCAAAACATCCTATCGCATTGGCCACACGGACATAGATTACCTGTTGTCCAGGTGTTACTGTTGTGTAGGATGCTGGAAGGGCATTTGCTCCTGTCTGAGCATCTGCAAGAGTCAGATGATAGGTAAACGTATTCGTCGGATCCGGGTTGATCTGGTTGTTGGCTGACGTCAGGTCAAAAGTGGCCAGACCATCTCCATCCGGATCACAGGATTTCAATACGCCGTTATTGACCAACGGAATATCCGTTTCATCATTAATGGTGATCTGACTGGCTCCTGAACAGCCGTTTGTTGTATCGACAGCGGTCAGAGTAACCAAACCAGGAGTGGTCAGTTCGTAGGTCAGGCCATTCACGACCGTCCCTCCTTGTGTCCAGGTAAACACGACTCCAACTTGTGGATCCGTAGACAAGGTCACTGTATCGACCAGACATCCCAGCGCTGGGGCCGGATCCGAATAGATCGGGGTCATCGGAATCTCCTGATCCAATGTGACGACTACTTGATCGATCGGTGAGCTACAGTTATTCGTAAAGTTGATCACTTGCAGGGTATAGGTACCCGGTTGTGTAATCACGAGTGTCGGTGTATTTCCGATCTGGTTGCCGGCACCATCTTTCCAGATATAGATAAAGTCTGGTCCGAGCGACGTTCCATTTCCACCCAGGATGATGGTGTCTACTACGCAGGTCAAGACACCATCGGCACCTGCATCTGCCACAGGGATCGACTGATCCACGGTGACTATGGCACTGTCAATTGCAACGCATTGATCGGCATACGTGACCGTCAGGATATAAGTGCCAGGGAAGCTGACAATCGGTGTCGGGATAGCGGACATGAAATTGTTCGGCCCTGTCCAGGCATAGGTTCCATTTGGCGGATTTGCCGACCCTTGCAAGATCACATCGGGTGTAAGACATCCCAATTCGAAGTTTGGTCCCGCTTCAGCGGTCTGATTACATTCCGAACAAGGGTCCTGCATGACATCCACGGAAGTGACACATGCCGGATTGTTGATGTCTGTGATGAGCAGGGTGATGTTCTGTCCATTTGCCGGAACATTGGGCAGATTCACATTGACCCCATAGTTGAATGGTCCCCAGGTCATGCCATTCCAGGTCACCTCATATTGGCTGGTAGTACCCAGGACTGCATTCACAGTAAAGGATACCGGGAAGAAGTCATCATCGACATTCGGGCCAGTATTATTATCATTACAAGGGCCCTGATTCAGGTTGACGACAACGAGTTCGCATGGCTCTGAGCAAGGTGGTGGTGGTGTCACCTGGATGACGACTGTACAATTCGGGTCAGCACTGTCTACCAGGGTCAACACGACCACGCCATTGGAGATGAGATAAGGACCAAAGGTCTGTGCGACATCATATGGATAGGTCGTCCCCGAGTTGGGATCAACATACCAGCTGGTCGATTTATTCAACCCACTGACCGTCACCTGGAACGTAAAGACGTCATCGAAGATGTCGTTTTCTGTACCCAGACCATCACACTTGATGCTATCGACTACTGCAGTGATCAAACAGGTATTGGAACAAGGCGTCAGCGCGCCTGCTGATTGACTGGCAGAACATTGGGCATCGTCATTGTCAATAAAGGTTACCACCGGATTTGATCCGTCAGCGGGTAAGGTAAATGTACCTCCTGTGCCATAGGTGAAGGGACCGAAGGTTGTCCCTCCGATGACCACCACGAAACTGTTGGATGGCCCACCATTCACGGCAGTGGCATTCACCGTAAACTCGTAGAAATCATCTGCCGGATCAGAATTGGTGCCTGCATCATTACACACCTTAGTCAAGGTAGTGATGGTGATAAGACAATCCGTAGAGCAGGAATTCAATGGTCCGATCTGCTGGGTAATCGGACATCCTTTCACCGCATCAGTAAAGGTCAGTGTCAATGACTGGCCATTCGCCGGTAAGGTAAAATTGTGGGATTGTCCGTAAGTGAACGGCCCTTGATTCACACCCGGTCCTGTTACATTATATGTACCTGCATTCACCTGATTATTACTCACAGTGAAGGTGATGGTGTAGAAATCATCCGTGGCATCACTCGGAGTGTTATTGTTATTACATACCACCGTGAATGGATCCAGCGTCAGCTCCAATCCATCGGGGATTGTGAAGGGCAATGACACTGTACAATTGAATGTATCCCGTGCCCAGGCTGTATGAGCGCCAGCCGTCAGGTTGGTATAATTCGTCTGAGCCGAATAACTACTGTTCATCAGGCTGTACTGTACTTGACCGGTGCCGCCTGTTGAACTGATGATGACACTTCCGTTTGCGTCGCCCAGACAGGTCTCACCGGTGACATTCGCCATCAGCTGAATGGTGGGGAAGACGATCAGAGTGACTTCAGCAGGTGACTTACAGCCAGCCTGATTAGTCACCATCACATGAATGGTCTGTTGGTTAGGAACAGTATTCGTGTAGTTATTTGGCAATGGATTTACCCCGTTTTGAGCATCCGCAGCCGTCAAATAATAGACGAATGTGTTATTCGGGTTGCCATTCACCTGGGTATTCGCATTACTCAGCGTAAAGCTGGCAAAACCGTCACTGTTGGCATCACAGGATTTCAAGATGCCATTGACCACTGTTGGCTTTTGCTGAATGGTCAGTTCCACCGGAGTTCGTTGTGTACTCTTACAGTTGGGGAACATCGCATTTACAGCCTCCACATAATAGATATACACACCAGGATTGGAGACCGCTGGTGTATAGGAAGTACTGTTGGCCTGAAGAAGTGTTCCTCCGTTTGGCGCTGTATACCAATTGGCAATATCACCCGGGCCGACCGTCACCTGGAGCGTCGGGATTGGATCCCCCTGGCAAATGACCGGGTTACCCAAATTCACTGGATTCGGTACAGGAGGGCAATTACAGTTTGGCGGATCGATGACGACAACCGCGAAACAACCACTTGCCGGATCAGTCCCGATGATGGTCAGAGATGAATCTACAGGGATGGCACTAACTGAATATGTACCATTTCCGAGGTCGGCTAAAGTGCCAATGGATGCTGTCGGAACAAACGTGTTTAGAGTGAAATACACATTGTAGAAGTCCTGACTGGATTCACAGACCAGACTATCAATCAGAATATTGATGGGGGCCACATAGGACAGGGCAATGGTCGATGTATCGCCTATACAAGCACCGTTATTCGGTACTACATAATTGAAGGTATAGACACCTGGAGGGAATCCTGCAAAACTGACATCGGTCGGCGGGAAGATATCGATCCCACTATTATTCGGATCCACCCATGTCCCACCAGGGGTATAGTTACCGTTGATGTAAGTAAAGAAGTTGACATTCGCTGCTCCGTTACAGAGGTATCCTCCGCCGTTGCCACCCGCGGTTACTGGTTGATCGACGATCAGGGTAAAGGGCACTTCTCCGATACAACCAAAGACAGTGGTGCCTTTAATGTAATAAACGGTCGTCACGATGGGATTCACCACCGAGTTGGTCAACTGGTTGGCGGCTGTAGCCGGAGTTCCTGTATGATAGGTGATGCTTGGCTTCGCATTATTCACATCGACCACCTGAAGGGTGGACAGATCGAAGTTATCTCCCAGACAAATCCGGACCGTATCCGGATCAACCTGCATGATCGGATCAGGCTTTTCGAGGATCACCTGCTTTTCTGTGATCACATTTCCGGTACAGGGGTTGGTGTATTCCCAGGTCACCGTCCATACGTGATCCACTTCTGTGACCTCTGGTGGTACGAAACCTTCGATCTCACAGATTCCGGATTCGTTATTGAAATAGTATAATTCATCCAGGGCCGGGAGTGGCTCACCGCATTCAAGGGTCAGATCAGGAGGGCCACCTTCAAAGATTGGGTCAGCTACTGGTTCAACTGTGATGACTTGAGTATGGGTAATGATGGTGCCACAAGCATCCAGTTCCCAGGTATATAAAATGGTACCTCCACATTCATTATACGTCGCATCCTGAAAGGCTGTGACGGTGCCTTGATTTTCGCAATCACCGGAGCCGTAGTTGGAATAGAAGGTCTCGATAGAAGGATCCAGCAGGTCTGCCTCACTACAACTGATGGTGACATCCATGGGTGGTCCAACAAAGACTGGGTCTGGTCCTTTAAGAATGGTCACATTCTGGGAATGCTGGATCGTCCGACCACAATTGTCCTCGAAGAACCATTCAAACACCTTATATCCACCACAAGCATCCCAAGAACCGGACTCTGATGGCAGAATACTGCCCTGGATGGCACATGCTCCACTCTGGCCATTGGAATAGTTGAGAGCCTGGTTAGGTCCCGGGATATTATCACAGGTCACTGTGATATCTACAGGCAGGTTCTGGAACACAGCTGCAGGTGAAGGAAGAACGGTTACCGTCTGAGTATGTGCAATCGTTCGACCGCAATTATCCGTAAATTCCCAATCATTGAAAAGGACGCCACCGCAATAATCATACATCCCTGTTTGCAGGCCTTGCACACTTCCTGTGATTGCACAATTCCCAGATTCATTATTGGTGTATTGGAGCGCGGGAAGATTAGAAGACACCTGGTCACACGTTACAGTGATATCCAAAGGCGGATTCGTAAATGTGGCCTCAGGTGTCGGTGTCACCGTAATAAACTGGGTGTGTGTCTTCGTTCTGCCGCAAGCATCTGTAAACTGCCACTGATAGGAATATTGACTACCGCAAGGACTTGGGGTGCCCACCAGTTGGGCTGGCACGGAACTGAAGATCCCGCAAGTGCCCCCTAATCCATTGGTAAAGGTCAGTGCCGGTGCAGACGCTGGAATATTGGCACAGTCAACAGTAATGCTGGCAGGAGGATTCTGGAAGTCACCTTCAGGAGCGGGGTTGACGATCAGAGTCTGCACATGTTGCGTGATTCGTCCGCACTGGTCTGTAAACGTCCAGGTATAGTTAATTGTACCCCCACATTTACCTGCAGAACCTGTCTGAACAGGAGCTATTGTACCGGAAATTTCGCACGATCCACTTTCGTTGTTGGTATACTGTAGATTGGGTGCACTTGCCGGAATCTCCTCACATTCGATGACTTCTAATGCCGGTGGAGGATTGACAAATTGCGCCTTTGGTGTAGGTGTAACTGTGATGGTCTGGAAATACTGAATATTTCGACCGCATTGGTCAGTAAATGTCCAGGCATACTGGATCACACCTCCACAGAGGTTGGCTGACCCGGTCTGAGTTCCTGGAACAGTCCCCGTAATACCACAGTTACCGGTTTCGCCATTGGAATATTCAAGATCAGGTGGTCCAGTTGGAATATTGTAACAATCCACGACTATGCTCGGTGGTGGATCGACCCAGGCAGCGGGTGGCGTAGGAGTGACCGTAACGGTCTGGACATGCGTCTTCGTCCGATTACATGCATCTGTAAATGACCAGGTAAATGTGATCGTTCCGCCACATTCATTTGCACTGCCCGTCATGGATGGCGTGGCTGCTCCGGCGATCTCGCAACTTCCCATCAGGTTGTTGGTGAATTCTAATGGTGGCGCAGAGGTAGGAATATTATAACAATCCACTGTAATGGAGGCGGGAGGTGGGTCTACCCAATCTGCTTCCGGAACCGGCGTCACGGTCAGTGTTTGTACATGTGTTTTCGTCCGGCCACAAGCGTCTGTAAATGACCATGTGTTGGTGATCGTTCCGCCACAAAGGTCAGCTGAACCCGTAATCGATGGTGTAACTGATCCTGAAATCTCACAAGCACCTGCCAGCCCATTCGTAAAATTCAGGTTAGGCGCGCTCGTTGGTATTTCAGCACAAGTAATGGTCAAACTTGGTGGCAGTGTATCAAAATCAGCTTCTGGAACAGGAGTCACATTGATCGTCTGCACATGACTGATGGGGCGACCACAGACATCCGTAAATTCCCATGTATTGGTAATGGTGCCCCCGCAGAGGTCGGCCGAACCCGTGGTTACTGCCGGGACAGAACCCATAATGGCACATGCTCCGGATTCACCATTATCATAGTTCAACGCAGGCGCAGAAGTAGGTATGTCCGCACAATCCACCGTCATACTGGGTGGCAGACTGTCGAAAACAGCAATCGGCACAGGTGTCACCGTTAGTGTTTGTACATGCGTGGTTGTGCGGTTGCAGACGTCCGTAAAGGTCCAGGTATTGG
Organism: uncultured Saprospiraceae bacterium; assembly: GCA_942490895.1. GTDB lineage: Bacteria > Bacteroidota > Bacteroidia > Chitinophagales > Saprospiraceae > JAGNXB01. The sequence goes on along the minus strand of CALNZC010000039.1, from coordinate 2,596 downwards.
TAATGGTCCCTCCGCAAAGGTCAGCCGATCCCGTGACAGTCGGTGAGACCGTTCCGGAAATCAGGCAAGCGCCTGTCAATCCATTGGTATAGTCAATGTCCAGAGGTGTTGTCGGGATCTCCGCACAGGTAATCGTCATACTGGCCGGCATAGAATCCAAAACGGCTTCAGGAACGGGAGTGACTGTGATCACCTGAACATGAGTGATGGTCCGTCCACAGACGTCGGTGAATTCCCAGGTATTGGTAATCGCACCACCGCAAAGGTCTGCAGACCCTGTGGTGACCGGAGAAACTGATCCGGAAATCGCACAGGCACCACTCTCTCCATTGTCATAATTCAAGGTCGGTGCAGTCGTCGGAATATCTGCACAATCCACTGTCATACTTGGCGGCAATGTATCATAGGTTGCTAGTGGGACAGGGGTTACCGTCAGTGTTTGTGTGTGTGTCGTGGCACGACCACAAGGGTCCGTAAACGTCCATGTATATGTTATAGCGCCACCACATAGATCTGCGCTACCGGTAACATCAGGGACGACCGTGCCGGAGATCAGGCATGCTCCTGTGAGGCCATTGCTATAGTCAATACTTAAAGGTGTGGTTGGAATTTCCGCACATGTAATCGTCATACTGGCCGGAAGTGTATCCAACACAGCTTCGGGGACTGGTGTCACGGTGATCACCTGGACATGACTGATCACTCGACCACAGACATCGGTAAATTCCCAAGTGTTGGTGATTTCACCACCGCACAGGTCGGCCATTCCAGTGGTCACTGGGGGCACTGATCCAGTGATTGCACAAGCACCACTTTCGCCGTTGTCATAATTCAAGGTCGGTGCAGACGTGGGTATGTCCGCACAATCCACTGTCATACTTGGCGGCAATGTATCATAGACCGCCGGAGGCACTGCTGTGACTGTAAGCACTTGAGTGTGGGTCGTTGGTCGGCCACAGACATCCGTAAATGCCCATTCATACGTAATGACACCGCCGCATAGATCAGCCGAACCCGTTTGGGTTGGAGTCACCGTGCCTGATATCTGGCAAGCGCCGCTCTCTCCATTGTCATAGTTCAAGTCGAACAATGCCGTTGGTATTTCATCACAGGTGATGGTCATACTCGCTGGAAGGCTGTCAAAAGTGGCTTCAGGGACTGCAGTCACTGTTAATACCTGGGTGTGGGTTGTGGTCCGACCACAGACATCTGTGAATGCCCATTCATACGTAATGACACCGCCGCATAGATCAGCCGAACCTGTTTGGGTTGGAGTCACAGTGCCTGATATCTGGCAAGCGCCGCTCTCTCCATTGTCGTAGTTCAAGTCGAACAATGCCGTCGGAATCTCATCACAGGTGATGGTCATGCTCGGAGGAAGCGTATCAAAGGTGGCTTCCACTACTGGATTTACGGTTAAGACCTGGGTATGGGTTGTCGTTCGACCACAGACATCCGTAAATGTCCATTCATAGGTAATGACACCGCCGCATAAATCTGCTGATCCCGTTTGGGTTGGTGTAACTGTACCAGAAATCTGACAAGCCCCACTCTCACCATTGTCATAGTTCAAGTCGAACAATGCCGTCGGAATCTCATCACATGTGATGGTCATGCTCGGAGGAAGCGTATCAAAGGTTGCCTCAGCAACGGCAGTGACAGTCAAGACTTGGGTATGCGTCGTCGTTCGACCGCATGCATCTGTAAATTCCCAGTCATAGGTGATCACCCCTCCACAAAGGTCTGCAGAGCCCGTTTGAGTTGGGATGGCGGTTCCCGATATCTGACATGCTCCGCTTTCACCGTTGTCATAGGTCAAGTCAAATAAAGCCACAGGGATCTCATCACATGTGATGGTCATACTCGGAGGAAGCGTATCAAATACAGCCTCATCTACTGGTGTTGCTGAAATGACCTGGGTATGTGTTTTTGTCCGACCGCAATCATCTGTAAATGTCCAGACATTCGTGATATCACCTCCACAAAGGTCAGCTGATCCCGTAGTTGTGGGAGGGGCCGTACCTGAAATTTCACAACCTGCCATATACCCGTTGGTATAGTCGAGACTGGGATGAGAAGTGGGAATGGAGTCACAGCTCACCGTAACATCGGGCGGGGCATCTACCCAGTCCGCTTCAATGACTTCATTGATGGTGACCACTTGTTGATAATTGAAGGGCGTACCGCAGGGATCGGTATAGTCCCAGGTATAGATTAGTTCACCGCCGCAGAGGTCATACGTTCCGAAGGTTTGTCCGACGATCGTATCATTGATTCCACAATCACCACTGAGTCCATTACTGATGACCAGATCTACTGGCCCGGCAGGCACTGAATCGCAAGACACGGTGATATTGTCTGGTGGGGTTGACCCATTCTGCTAGATCTGCTGGTTCAACCGTGATGATCTGAACGTGCTCGATGGTCCGCATACAGGTATCCATAGGTCCAGGTACGCGTGATCTCACCTCCGCAAAGATCAGCTGAGCCGGTCACAACTGGCGTGACGACATACTGTAGATCACAAGGACCATTCGAATTATTCTTGGCTACCAGGTTCGGATGTGTTGTCGGATGGAATCACAGATAATGGTTT
>CALNZC010000038.1:0-6684 GCA_942490895.1 uncultured Saprospiraceae bacterium | reverse complement strand
CCGTCGATTGCCGAGAATCGTTGGCTCTGATCGTTGGTAGACTCTGACTTTCAAGCGGCGATCTTCTGTCAAAGCGTATTCGACTTGAAAATCACCGCCCACCATCAATGTTCTGGTGGTTTCCAACCCGGTGGAGTTGAGAATATTTCCCTTCACAGCCAAGCTGAGACGATCATCATAGAAATTGACCCGTTGGCTCAGATGAAAGTCAGTGTTGCTGAATGCATCTGAAAACTGGTTAATGTTCAAGTCACTTTGATTAATGGAAAACCCGGCATCAAAATCAATTCCTGAAATGATCCCTACATCTGCTACCAATTCGGATAACATCGCGGTCATGTATCGAGAGAACTGGTTGGAAATGAGCTCACTCACTGTATTGATCCCGGCAACATATTGTGTCCCTTGTTGGGTCAAACCGGAAGGAAGGAAGTTATTGGACATAATCAGGCCAAAAACCTGCCAGTTCATTTCATTCGGATCTCTCCTAAGCGTTTGCATTTTTGTTTCAACCAGACTTCTAATCTCACCCACCAATTGTGGGAAGGCCAGATCAAAATTTATGATCGGCTCCAGCAATTTACCCGTCAGGAGCATGACGAGGTTCACCTCTGTAGGGTTTCGAGCAGACTGAGTCGTGGAGCTGGCTGAAGTGACCAGATACTCCGTAATCAGGTTATAGGGCGGCGTGCTGGCAATAGCATAATTCGCCCGAAGATTGATCTGTGCTTCAAACGGGTCACCACTCCACAAAATAGTGCCTCCTCTTTCCACCTGGAAGGACTTATTGACCAGGTTTTGAAAAGTGAAGAGGTATTCTCCTCTTTCAATAATGTAGTCCCCATACATCCGCATCGAACCAGATCGGGGCACTTCCAATCGAATATTTCCCCTTCCATATCCACTCAGGATATCGCCTGCTCTTTCATCAAAAATGATCTGGACAAGGGACTCTTCTGTGAGTACCAGGTCCATGTCAAATTGCATACCGCTCAATCCTCTTGTTCCCGAATCCTTGTTTTGAAGTGTATCGGCCAGGGAGATGAATTCGACAAATTGGAGCTCAGCTCCGGTGGAGGTTGTATTGACAGGAATGCTCAGATTACTTCCCTTTGCAGTAACCGCATTGACATAGATATTGGTTGCCTTCAGGGAACCTGAAAAGTCAACTTTCATCTTCCCGATGCCTGTCCCGTAGTAGTACGGACTATCCTGTTTTCGCGTATCCAGTGCAAGCAAGCGATCCGATTCAATCGAACAACGCAGCCCCCAATCCCTGAAATGATCATGGACCATGCCCCCGGTCACTCTGGCTTCATTGTTCAGAACATCTCGCAAGACCACGCCTGAAGCATCGAACAGGTAGGAGTCTGCCATTATTCGACCCTTATCAACATGATAACGAGTCCCGAGGTAGGCGATAGTCGTATAGAGATCAGCAATATCGACATGCCCCGCCAGCTCCGGGTTGTAAAGCGGACCAGTCAGATGGAGATCGGCATTGAAGGTCCCCTTTGTGTCTATGATCCCACCAGCGAGGAAGTATTCTGCGATCTTGAGGGGAAAGTTAACCGTCGTAAACTTGAGGTCCACTCCTCCCCCTTTATCTTTGTGCTCATCGCCAAACCAATATCCCTCTATGGAAATTCGCTCGTTTTTCTGGCCAAGTTCAAACGTATATTCAAGGGGACTCTTCAGTGTGGCCATTGACCCATAGGCGATCATTGACCCAAAATTATCTTCATTCACAAGCAATGAATCAGATCTGGCCAACAATGCAAAATCCTTGAATTGGAAGATATTCCGGATCAATAAATCCATATCGATCAATCCATCAAATTTCACTTTATCATAGTTCAGAACTTTGTTCAGCATGGCGACCTCCAGCTCTTGCAAGTGAAGGATCAAGCCTCTGTTACGATAGTCCTTGACTTCAACCGTACGGCCATCAGAGGTGAACCTTAGATCACGGATGGCCAATCGGGTAGAATCAAATTCGAGATGATTTCCTTCTGATATTTCCCAAAGGCGATTGGTAAATACAAGCGAATCGTTGTTCAAATGAATCTGGTACCCATTTGAATCGATTTTCAAGTTACCTCTCAGATCTGTTCCATACGGGTATTGATCATCAACTGCCAGTCGGAAGTCATACGGTCCGGATTCACGATCGCTGGCAAGTTGGATGTTGTGGAGGACAGTACCTTCCGTTACAAAGGAGTCGATCAGGATGGAAGTTGTGGTTTGAAGGTGATCTCCTTGAAAACGCACATTCAGATTTCCAGCTTCCAGGCCTTGGAAAACGAGGAGTGGTACAGCAGCCTGGAGTGAAGCTTTCCCCCCGGGGTAATCAATCATTCCAGACGCAATCGTTCCATCGAGAAACGGCGCTTTTGCATCAAAGGCCTGCATGAAGGCGTGCAGTTTTCTGGCTTTCAGATCAAATGTGAAGTTTTTGGTCTGCAATTCCTTTTGAACATTGTAATACAGGCCCATTCGTTTGGCCAATTCGGGAAAGTGTGTTGATATTCTGGATCCGATCACATCTGATAGTTCCATGATCTGGAAATCCCCTATTATTCGCGCTTCTGCAAGGTCAGATTCGATGGTTAGCTGGCGGTCGGGGCCAGGTTCTCCATTCAATCGTAAAATGAGGGAGTCCGCATGTAACTTTCGATCGTTCGGTTGATCGAGATCCACTTGTAACGCACGTGCATAACCAATCAGGGAATTGATGTCGCGTCCTTTCAGATTCAGGTCTACAATACCTGAGATACTGACTTGATTCTCGATAAAGTTGAGGGCTTTTAGATCCAGATGATTGACTATGGCTTTAAAGTCAAAACTAGGCAGAGAGTCCCGGTAGCGGATATACCCTTCAAAGATCAGGTCTATATTGCGGTCACGGATATCAAATTGACCATTGAAACGGTCTTTGGTCAGGTCTCCTTTAATCTTCAGGTTTTGGTAGACATAATCCCGAAATGCGAGGGATTCAATATTGGCTTGCAGGTCGGCTTGCACTTTTTCCAGGGTCAGGCCTTTGCCATTCTTTACAATGGAGTTGAATGAGACCAGACCCAGCTGTGGATTGGCTGTCCATTTACCCAGGTCAAATTTTCGCAAACCCAGTTCACCTGAGTATGCCGCATTCTCGAGACCATCCTTCAAGTTCATGCGCATATCCAGGAAGGCTTCTCCCAAATCCGTCTTCAACTCACCATAGGATACGAAGTCGACCAAGAAGCCATCAAACCGTCCTTTAAAATGCAGTTTACCCAACTTGTTGAAGTTGGGGGGCGGTGCAAACCTTGGGATAATCTCACGCAGTGTCCGCACATCTGTTGACAGTTCCTCCAATTTCAGGTTGAGGGACTCTTCATGACGAACGGCCAGATTTCTAGATCCGAAACTCCCCTTGAACTGGAAGTGATCGCCCATTCGCAAGCGGATATCTCGTCCTTTCAAATTGTTGACTCTCGACCCGAGAAAGCCATCCAGATAGATGGCCAGGCTTCGGTTCTTTTGAAAGAAGGCGGAATTCTTCAGTGCCGGAGCGAAATAAAACAGATCTCTAATGCCAATCCTGCTCTCACTAAACTGCCCTGCGAGAATCACCCGATTATTGAAATCCAGGAAATCCGGATAGTTTGAATACCGTAATTCCAGGGTATCACCGATGGTGCTGGTCGCTGTTTCCAAGCGGATACCATTCAATATTGCTGATTGCCTGTTCACCTTAATCTGGTTGGCAGACATATTTGTCAATTCAAATCCTGATGACTCGCGCAGGCTGGACTCGATAATACTTCCCGAATAGGTATGTTGCTCATTAAACGCAAAATGCCGGAGTTGAATGTTGAGATCCGTGATCTCCAAATGGTCATAGTCAATCTCATCCTCCCCTTTGGTCCGGGTTGGTGATCGATGATTGTTGTTGAGAATGAAGGTGGCATTCTTGAGATTGACCTTATCAAAAGCAAAGGAGAAAGGCACCTTCACTCTGGGTGTATTTGTTGGCGGACGCTGGGCGTTGTCTTCCTGACCAGTCGATAAAAAAGTTTGGACTTCTACTTTCGCGCCATCAGATAAGGCATTATAGAATTCAAAATCGAGGGGACTGAAGCTGACGCAACGCACATGAATATCCGCTTTTCCGGAATGGACGGAAATAAATTTTCCAGAAGAAGAATCCGTTTCGACGTAACGAAAGTTATTGAGTCGAAGATGTCGGATGTCAAGGTCAAAGCTGCCGCTCTTATTCTTACGGGGGGGAAATAACTTACTGATGAACCGTTGAATATTGTCTGAGCCGTCTGGATATCGCTTCATATGAAGCGTACTGCCTTCAATCTTGATGTCGGTGATAGCCAGGTGCCCCTGGACCAAGCCTGGCAGGTCTCGAAGAATATGACTGCCCAGAATATCAGCGTTCAACAGACTGTCCCCTTCCAGACTTTCGATATACACAGCCTCCAAATCCAAGTCTCCGCGCCAGGTCAGTTTAAAAGAACCGATCTCAAACCGTGTCCCAGTAGTTTGACTGATCCGGGAGGATAAAAATGCCACCCCTTTGCGTTGGACATAGGGGAGATTGACAATCGTAATGATAATGCTGACAAAGACGAGGAGGAGAAAGATGAATCCGAAAAAAAACCGAAGTATCCGCCGACCTGTGGTGATCCGCTGGATTGATGGTTCGGTTTGAGGTACTTGTTCATTCATCTGACCCAAAGATAACGTTTCAGGCCTGCGGTTGATGTTCCATGGCTATGAGGTTAACGGGGCTTTAACCCTTATTGGAAAAAAGGTGGTGCAAAAAGTGGGCAGTTCGGTTTTCAGGCCAGTATTTCTCAGAAGGCCAGAGCGAAGGAAATGCGACATGCCCTCCGTTTTTGGGGGCTTCCAAGGTGAGATATGGATGTTGGCGGGCCAATTCAATTGGATAGCACTCTGGACTGAGGAATGGATCATCCTGAGCATTTATCAATAACACCGGTCGAATGACCGCATTCAACCAGGGCAATGAACTTGCTTGATGCCAATAGTCCTCCGCACTCAAAAAACCATTCACCGGAGCCGTAAATGCTTCATCAAATTCCGTAAAACTGCGTGAAGCGCTGATCAGTTTCTTGTCCAGATCATGATCGAATCGCTCCAATTTAGCCAGTGCTTTTGGGATAAGGGTCTGCAGGAAACGGGATACATAAAGCCGATTCAGGCCTTGATCCAACTGTCTACTCGAGGTTGAAAGATGAACAGGTGCGGAAAAAGCGACACCTCCCGAAACGCGCTCACTGAGTTGAGAACCTTCTTCACCCAGGTATTTCAGAAGGACATTCCCGCCCAGGCTAAAGCCTACCAATGCGATATTCTGATAATCGAACTGGTCCTCTACCCATTGGATAAGGAAACGCAGATCACCCGTCTCGCCGGTATGATAGGACCTCAATAAATTATTGGGTTCTTCACTACAACCTCGAAAATTCAACGCCAGGACATCATACCCTTCGGATGACAACACAGAGGCCATCCGCATCATATAGGGCCGTCTGGAATTGCCTTCCAAACCGTGAAGGAGGATAACCAGTTGATTGCTACCCTGGAAGGCCTGGTCCATATCCAGAAAATCACCATCAGGTGTCGGTAATCGATGGGAGGTCAAATAAGGATCCGGTCCTGGTTTTCGGAATAATCCGGCGTAAATGGTGGAGAGGTGGCCATTTCGAAAAAGCCAGGGAGCCTGGTATGGATAAACGTTGGTCTCTTCAAACATTCGCATCATCAGACCATTCTATGGTATTCACGACAACAATCAGGTAAAGATGGATTCATTTTCAACCTCGTTCTATCAGATTACTGCTGATCGTCACCCTCTTGTTGATCGGTATAAGCTTCCCATAGTTGAATCGCATCCATCGCTGGTTGAACATCATGGACACGTAATATTTGAGCACCTTGTTGGAGGGCCATCATATGTAAGGCTGTCGTGCCGTCAAGTGCCGTTGCAGCCTCCCTCCCGAGTGTTTTCCAGATCATGGACTTTCGAGACAAGCCGACCATAATGGGCAACCCCATGATTTTCAGGGTATGTAATTGATTGAGCAATCGGAAATTTTGAGGGACGGTTTTGCCAAAACCGAAACCCGGATCGACAATAATATCATGTAATCCCAATGTGCGCAAATGGCCCACTTGTTCAATCATCCAGTCGAGTATGTCCATTCCGACATCCTGGTATTCCGCCCTGGACTGCATGGTCTGCGGTGTGCCGGGCATATGCATCAACACATACGGTACCTGTTGATCAGCAGCAAGGGCCCACATCTCTTTGTCCTGTTGTCCACCGGAAATATCATTGATCATGCTTGCCCCGCAGGCGATAGCCTGTCGAGCCACTTCGGAACGGAATGTATCCACAGAAAGTGGCATGTCGGGATGAACAGTATGAACTGACTGGATGAGTGGCAATACCCTGTCGAGCTCTTTTGCAATAGAGATGTCTTCTGCTCCAGGACGGGAGGAATACCCGCCAATATCCAGGATAGTGGCCCCTTGTTCGATCATCAAGCCGGCACGATCGATCGCGGCCTGGGGTGAATCCATTCGGCTATCCGAATAAAATGAATCCGGTGTAGCATTCAGGATACCCATTACGACCGCTGGTTGTAAATGGATCAGTCG
>CALNZC010000037.1:0-9403 GCA_942490895.1 uncultured Saprospiraceae bacterium | reverse complement strand
TCATTTCGGATGATCGTTCGGGTCAGAAACTGACCATTCTGTTCGATCAATAGGGTGTAATTGCCGGCGGGTTGATCACCGATCCGGAATGTTTCATCGAAAGAATCTGAACCTTCCATTTCGACCACCTGGAAGGCTCTGCCGGATGCATCCAGCAGGCGAACCTGTATCGGGGCATCAGAACCAGACCGAAACTTGACCTGCACTTCATCACTGGTCGGGTTGGGGAAGATCCGGAGGTCTTTCAATTCCAGAGTAGCAGTCCCTTTTGGCATTTCATTCAAGATGAATTCCTCTTCCACCTCTACTTCTTTACGCTTCTCACCTTTCTCACAGCAACCGGGAGGGCAGCAGCCCTGAGCAGACATTTTACCAAGCGTTACTGATTTATTCTCCCGAACACCTTTGCGAAGTATACGTAGTTGCACCTCATCACCAGGGGAAGCAGAACCGATCACACGGATCAAGTCCTTGGACGTATGGATGGTTGTTTCGTCGATCTGATAAATGATATCATCTACTTTCAAGCCCGCCTTCTCCGCAGCACTTCCAGGAAAGACTTCGATAATATTCACGCCTTTTTCCTGATCGTTGACCATGACACCCAATTGGGCTTTGGGTGTGCATTTCCGATGAGTCCTAACGTCGCGTCGTTCTGGAAAATCTCTTTCCATCCAACTCAGACCCTGTGGTGCTCGACGACCCAATTGAGCCTGAATGGTCATTTGGTCATTGTTCCGGCGGATATGTACCTCAACGTTTTCATCGGGCTTGTGGGAACGAATGACTTTTGCCAGACCCCCAGGAGTAGAAACAGACTGATCAGAAATGGCTTCAATCATATCATCTGTTTGCAGACCAGCAGTTTCTGCGGCTGAACCTTCAACCACTTCCAGGATTCGAACTCCTCCGTCAGCAGATTCGGTGACGACACCCAAAAAGGCCTGCTTAGATAGTGGGCGACCATTTTCAAGAAAGAGTTTATCGGTGCCCTTACGCAGTTCATATTCGATCTCTGGCCAGCGCTCCTGCATGTCTTTGCTCAGGTCTTCGATCTGGATCCTCAGTTCCCCGGGAAGATCCTTCCAGGGAAACTCGGAATCCACATCCTCATCCAGCTGCTCCGAACGTTCATAAACCTCTGCATCGGAAGGAGCAGTGATGTCCTCAGATTTGAGCCAGTCTGCATTCTCGGGCGTATCTTCGGCCTCTTTAGTAACTGTAATGGTCCGCTCCTTGCCCTGATCATCTGTCCAGGTCTTTGTAACGGTGATTTGTTTCCGAACAGGGGCTTCTGAAGACTCCTGGCTGAATGCAGGAAGGATCAGTAACAAGGAGATCGCGAGGAGTAGAATCTTTTTCATATTGCAGATTTAAGGTCAGAACAAATTGTCAAACAAGAGGACATACAAATCTAATTTCTCAAAAACAGCCCTGCGGTTAATGAACCGTTAAAAGTCAGTTAAAGTCAGCGTTTCCTCCCTCACCCGCTTACTTTTAAGTGTGGATGATGGGAACAATTTCCAGTCCGATCAGGTTAAACCAACACATGAAGCGTTCTTCCATCTGGATCATTATCGGCCTGATGACCGTAGCCCTGGCAGGGATCATTTCCTTGCAGGCGGACTGGATCATCCGGTCTATCCATTTGAATGAGGAGCAATTTGATAAAAATGTCTTTGCTGCTCTCTTCCGTGTGGCGGAACGACTGGAAAGCCAGGAGTCTATTGCTGCTCTGGAATCCATGAACGGGTTCGAGTCTAATTTTCTGGAAAAGGAGTTTCGCCAGGTCCTCAAAACCGGTCCAAAGGGGCTGATGGACCTCAACCTGGATAATATGTTAGAAAGCGATCTGCCCAATGACCAATTGGCAGGCTTTCTTCTCAATCAAAATTCCTGCGACTGTGAAAGTTGTCGACTGGAGCGTCAGATCAAGTATTTTCAGATCATGCGCAAACGGATCCAGCGCAGTCAACTGGATCTCACCGATCGGATCGGAGACCTGGAAGGCATTCACCGGATGTTACATGAGGAGCTGGAAAATGCAGGGCTGGCGGGCAATTTCCATTATGGTGTGTATTCGAATGAGACCAATAGTTTTATCATCAATGACGACCACTATGTTGTCCTGGACCAGAACACCCAACTCTCCCAGGGTGGCGGAATAGATAAACTCCTGAATTCCGCATATAAGGTCTCCCTGTTTCCCGAAGGAAAAAATGTTCCCGGGCTGTTGATGATCTATTTTCCGACTAAAGTGACCGCCATCTGGGGGTCTGTCATTCAGAACCTGATCGGATCTGTGCTCTTTACCGGGATCATCCTGTTCTGTTTTGCTTATACCATCATGGTCGTCTTCCGTCAGAAAAAGGTGTCCGAGATGAAAAATGATTTCATCAATAATATGACCCACGAGTTTAAGACACCCATCGCCACCATCTCCCTTGCGGCCGACTCCATCTCCAACCCATTGGTCACGGGTGACAGTACCAAAGTGAAACGGTTTGCCGATATCATCCGACAGGAGAATCGACGGATGAATAACCAGGTGGAGAAGGTTTTGCAAATGGCTTTGATCGAAAAACAGGATTTTCAGATCAACTGGTCACCGATCAATCTACACGAAGTCATCGGTGCTGCCATGGAGAATTTCAGCTTGCAGATCGAGCGCCGCGAAGGCCAGCTGACCAGTGACCTGGGAGCGCAACGTCCGGTGGTGGAAGGTGATCCTACGCATATCGCCAGTATGATCAACAACCTTCTGGATAATGCCAATAAATACTCTCCTGACACTCCGGACATCCATATCCGTACACGAAACACTCCATTAGGTGTAGAAGTGGCTATTCAGGACAATGGCCTGGGGATGAGTAAGGAAGACAGAAAACTGATTTTTGAGAAATTCTACCGGGTTTCCACCGGCAACCTCCATGACATCAAAGGCTTTGGCCTTGGGCTGAGTTATGTCAAAGCGATGATGGATGCCCATAAGGGACGAGTAGATGTAGATAGCGAACCTGGGAAAGGAAGTACTTTCACGCTCTTTTTCCCGTTTACCAAACAAGTGGAAAAAGCTTAGGACTATGAATACCAACCCAAAGATCCTTCTCGTTGAGGACGACCAGAATTTTGGCGATGTGCTGAAATCTTATCTGGAGATGCACGATTATGATGTCACACTGGCTACGGACGGTGTGGCTGGACTTGAAAAATACCGGAAAGGCAAATTCGAGTTGTGCATTTTCGATGTCATGATGCCCAAGAAGGATGGATTTACACTAGCCAAAGAAATCCGAGATAAAGACCAGGATATTCCCATCATTTTCCTGACAGCCAAGACATTAAAGGATGACCTCCTTCAAGGATTCAAGATCGGAGCGGATGATTATATCACCAAGCCGTTTAACTCTGAAGAATTACTGCTCCGCATTCAGGTTATTCTGAAACGCAGCTTGCCGAGAGAAGATCCAGAGTCCGAGATTCAAGAATTTGATTTTGGCTATTTCCACTTCAACTTCCCGTTGCGTATTCTCACGTTCCGACATGATGGTCAGGAAGAAAAAAACAAGCTGTCCCCAAAGGAGGCTGCCCTGCTGCGTCTCTTCTGTCTTCGTTTGAATGGAGTACTGACCCGGACAGAAGCATTGACCAAGATCTGGGGAGAAGACAACTATTTCACTGCCAGAAGCATGGATGTCTTTGTCACCAAGTTGCGTAAATATCTCAGTCTGGACGAACGGATCGAGATCGTCAACATTCACGGAAATGGGTTCCAACTTTTGGTCAAAGACACAGAGAGCGCCGAGTAAGTGCTCACTCATCTTTGTACCTTAGCTGCTCCCAAAGGAATATGCAGCGAATCATTGGAACGTTTGAGGGCCAATCACCAGGCCATCTTCTCTTCTGCACAGCAGGACTGCATGGGAATGAGTTAGCGGGGATCAAAGCACTGGAGTATATCTTCAAAATGCTGGAGGTAGAGCATATCACCAACCCCAATTTTCATTTTCATGGCCGGCTGGTCGGTATCGCCGGTAACATCCAGGCGATGGCGCAGAATAAACGCTTCATCAATCAGGATATGAATCGGATGTGGATGCCGGAGAATGTAAACCGCATCCGCAGTGCACCTCCTCATCTCCTGGGAGCAGAAGAACGAGAACTGCGGGATATGATCCATCATATTGATGAGGAAATTGCGCATCACCCTGAGGCTCCGATAGTGGTTCTGGACCTTCACACCACTACTGCAGACGGTGGCATTTTTTGCATCGCCACCGAAGATCCCGAGAGTGTCCGGATCGCTTCTGAACTGCATGCACCGGTCATTTTGGGTATGCTGCATGGTATACGAGGGACAACCATGCATTACTTCCGCAAGGAGGTCATCCCACGGGATGTCACTTCATTTGCTTTTGAAGCTGGTCAGCATGATGACCCCAAATCTGTCAACCGTTCCATCGCGGCCATTATCGCCTGCATGCGCGCATTGGACATGATCGATCCGGAGCATGTGGAGACTGTGCATGATGAAGTCTTGATCAACTATTCCCAGGGATTGCCGCGGATAGCCGAATTGATCCAGGCCTACCAAATTCAGGATGAACAGACTTTCGAGATCCTACCCGACTTCAAGAATTTTCAATCGGTATCCAAGGGCCAATTACTCGCCCACGATGCTGGTCAGGACATCTGTGCTATTGATGATGGATTGATCTTGATGCCCAGGTATCAGAAACAAGGCGACGATGGCTACTTTTTGTTGCGCGTCCTGGTCGACTGACCCATCCTTCCTTTACATCTTATAGACTCGCTTTCCCTTTTTCAACAGATTCTGTCGGGGATCGTCGGAGGGTTTTTCGGGTTTCTCCAGAGGCCTGTATCCCGGAAATTGCGGATCGGGCTTTTCTCCCGGATTGGGCAACACCACGATGGTCTTTCTCGGGCATTCCAGAATTTTATCTTCCACTATGAGGCGAGCCGGTTCCAGAGCGAAGACGCCCGCCGACTCACTGGCCAGGATATACGTAATATTCGCTTGTCTGCTCACCCGACCATTGAGGATGCGCATGGAAGAAGATTGTTGTGGTCCAGCAACCCGAACAAACCCTTCAAAAGCCGGGGGTTCAAAATGGTCCAGTTTTGCATTTTCTATGTGATAGGTCAACTGGATCAGGTGGCCTTCCAGAATGGTATCCCGGGAAACCTCCACGAAAAATCGCATATCCTGAGCAACTGAATATGAACACATCCAGAGCAGGAGAGCCAAACTGAATAGTCGCTTCATGACGCTGAACTTCATTTTGACAAAAATATGGCTTTCTGATTACTGGGCAAAAAGGTCGTGCAACAGTCCACTCCGTGGTATTTTTGGAATTAGATCTTGCACAAGAAGAGTAACCTCCTGACCTGCTGGCCCGATGTGAAGCGAAATCGGATCAATTCGTACAGGTTGGTTGGGATCTTGGGAAATTAACTGCTGTTTTACTTCCAGCGGGATCAAGCCATCCGGCCAAAGGTCTGCAAGAGTCACCTTTCCGGATTTCCGGGTCATCGTAAATGGTGTGCGTGTGGTGGGGCCCCATGAGCCAACGACATATAATGTACCGCTGGCAACTTTGCGATCCCGATAGGACCAATCAACCCAGGAATAGAGACGCACGGCATGTCGCTGGAACGGTCGCTGACCATCGTGATCAATCATCAATCCACGATACTCCACTTCAAAGGCTTCTCTGGCAGGAATCAGGTGCTCTTCCAGGAATTCCTCCCACATGGGCCAGCCCAGCTCTGGTTGCAACAAGAGGATCTCTCGCGAATAATCCAGAAATGCTGTCACTCGAACCGGGTCGGTTCTGAATTTTCGCAGATGGACCCGTTGAAATTTACCCTGTTGATCTGTCCACTTTGCTGAACGCCAGGCTTGCCTGTCCGTCAGCAACGTCAATTCATGGTGTTGACCCGATTGGGGATCATCCATGGAGAGAAGGATTCCGGAAGCCAGCCATTCGCCATTGACTGGGGTCAATTTTTTCTGGTTGGCTTCCCAGGCCAATCCCTTCCACTTTCCTCGCGGCAGCGGAAACAGAATGAAGGACCACTTTTTCTTGCCGTCTTTAAAAAAGAACCGGACACTGAATGTCTTGGGGGCTTCAACGGGCGTCGGAAATAATGCACAAAGGCTTCCGGTGGACTGGTTGTAGTTGGACCATTCTCCAAGCCAATGATCACTTTGAGGGCCGACGATCCACGTTCCGGAAATACTTCCATCCGGGATCACTTCATGGATCTTCCATCGATCTCCCTGTTGTTGTGCATGCAGCTGAATAGGAAATGGTTCGTCAGGCAGCAGCAAGGAGCCTTCACCCTGGTCATCCAGGATGATCTCAACAGGATGAAATCCCTCCCATAACCCATAGAAATGTAAAGGACCTGACAAACCCTGTCCGATCAAGAATGTACTTTTGATGCAGATCAGCCAAATCAAGGCCCATGTGCGTGAATGTCCAGTCATTGTATTTCAGGTTCCTCCCTAAAGGTACTCTCACCAGAGGACTCCTGCTGGTCATCAGCCTGGTTTTTCTCCCCTGGGTGGGACAGAGCCAGGAGTCTTCGGATTCCGGTGAGATGCAGGAGAAGTGGTCTTCCTCTTTTCCAAAGCGTACACTCGTGGTAGTGGTGCCTACATTTACGGTGAAACATCAACGCATTCAGTCTACTGTTCAGGCACTCTCCCCAGAGGCCAAAAGGAGGAAGGAAGCCGAACGGGTCATGAAGCGAGATCGATCTTACCGGGATACCCTCATGGTGGCCATGGCGGCTTCTTTCCAGGAACACTATACGTTGGGGGCTGTCCGCTTCATGCCAGACACCAGCTACACCCGATGGCAAAAAGGATTGTCACCATTGACATGGATCGACCCACAAGGGCATATGGCCTCTGTAACGAATTTGAACAATGAAGAAGTGATCTTTCTCAAAAAGAAAAAAACCAGTCGCGATACAGGTACAGGTGTAGAAGCCTGGATGGCCTTTGCACCCGACCGGCAGGCGCTTCCTCGAAAATTTCAGGACCAGTTTCGGGAGGGATCTCTGGGCACCCGCTTCATCCGTTTTATAGAGGCCTTTTTTACCTTCACCTCACATCCGGATACAGTGGAGGAGCAACGCGTTGTCACCGATTATCTGGCCAAACAAGTCAACCAAAAGTGGGCTTCCTACCTGGCATCCTTCGACGAATGACCCTCTGGAATGTTTGACTTTTTTTTCGGGTTTCGCGGCACTGGATCGTGACCGTGACCGCCCCATGGGTTACATCGGCCAATTCGTTTAATCCCCATCCATAATCCGAGTATCGGTCCCCACTCCTCAATGGCTTCAACCATATAGTGCGAACAGGTCGGTGTATATCGACAAGATGGCGGTAACAAGGGCGCTATAGCATACTGATAAAACCGTACAGGTAAAATCAGTAATCGTTTGAGAAGCCAGATCATAAACTGAAGGGAGTGATCAGAATTTGAATTCTTGTGAATGTAATCACTTAGGAGGATTCACGAGACCTTTGTTCAAGAAGGGTTAAAAAGAAAAGAGGGTTAAGACGAGATCCTGGACCATCCTCCTAACCCTCCTTTTCAGAGATATGTGATCAGATCGGCTCTTTCTGCAGAGCCAACCAGATTAATAACGATAGTATTCCGGCTTATAAGGGCCTTCCGGTGTTACCCCGATATAGGCCGCTTGTTCTGAGCTCAATTCATCCAATTCGACCCCGATCTTAGCCAAGTGGAGGCGAGCAACCATTTCATCCAAATGCTTGGGTAAGGTGTACACTTCATTCTCATAATTACCGTGATTCTGCCACAACTCAAGTTGAGCCAGCGTTTGGTTGGTAAATGAGTTAGACATGACGAATGACGGGTGGCCCGTGGCACAACCGAGGTTGACCAGGCGGCCTTCTGCCAGAACAATAATGTCCTTTCCTTCGATGGTATACTTGTCGACTTGAGGCTTGATCTCAAGCTTGTTGACGCCTTTGGTGTTATTCAACCAACCCATATCGATCTCATTATCGAAATGGCCAATATTGGCGAGAATGGCTTTGTCTTTCATCAGACGGAAATGGGTACCTGTGACCACATCCTTATTACCGGTGGCGGTCACTACGATATCGGCCCGAGGAATGGCATTGACCATTTTCTGTACTTCAAATCCATCCATAGCGGCTTGCAAGGCGCAGATCGGATCAATCTCCGTAACAATGACCCGACAGCCGGCTCCGCGAAGTGATGCTGCAGATCCTTTGCCCACATCACCATATCCGGCAACCAATGCTACTTTCCCTGCCATCATCACATCGGTGGCCCGACGGATCGCATCTACGCAGGATTCCTTGCATCCATACTTATTATCAAACTTGGACTTGGTCACTGAGTCGTTGACGTTAATGGCTGGCATCGGGAAAGTCCCTTTCTTCACCCGCTCATATAGTCGGTGAACACCAGTAGTCGTCTCTTCCTCAATCCATGAATATCCGTAACGAGGCTCAGGATGATGATCGAGGACCATGTTCGTCAAATCGCCTCCATCATCGAGGATCATATTCAATGCCTTGCCCCCTTCGAAAGCAAATAGAGTTTGCTCAATGCACCAATCAAATTCCTCATCATTCATTCCCTTCCAGGCATAAACCGGAATACCTGCTTTGGCAATCGCCGCAGCTGCATGATCTTGGGTAGAGAAGATATTACAGGAAGACCAGGTGACATCTGCACCCAACTCAACCAGGGTTTCAATCAGAACAGCCGTCTGAATGGTCATGTGGAGACAGCCCGCAATACGGGCACCTTTTAATGGCTTTTGCTTACCGTGTTGTTCGCGAAGGGCCATCAATCCGGGCATTTCTGCTTCGGCAAGTTCGATCTCGCGTCGGCCATACTCAGCCTGGGCGATATCTTTTACTTTGTAAGGGAGTCTGGTGACAGTAGTAGACATGGAAAATGATTTGAGCGATTAACGACCGAAGGGTCAGTTTTGTTTACAGAATGCAAAGATACGTGTTCGTCAGTTATGGGGATATTCTTGAAAAACCCCGTCTGGTGGCTGAAGAAAACGGGTGTCCACCTTACGATGGACACCCGTTTTATCATGTGTATTCAGTCGGATCAGGGCTTGTCTGCCTTCGCTTTGACCTTGGCGAAATCGCCAGCCTTGATAATCGTGATCTTGGATGGATCAATGTTACGTGTCATTGCTGCATTGATGTCCTCTACCGTCATATTCATCACCTTCTCTTCCAGGGCCTTGTCCCAGGCCATGGTCCGGTCATAATAAAGGTTGCTGTTCAAAGAACCTGCCAGGCGGTTATCCTGTGAACGGCTGACGGTTTTGCTTTGCAACCAAC
>CALNZC010000036.1:0-2842 GCA_942490895.1 uncultured Saprospiraceae bacterium | reverse complement strand
GCATTACTTCGTTTGCCAGACTGTATTGCTCACCTGTTCCCGCTTGCGCTCATGAGGTAGATAACCCGATTGATCCGCATTTCTTCAGGAGCCGTGACCAGAATGAGCCGATCCAGCAATCGAAAACCTCCGGATTCAACCAGCAATGCGGCTTCCTCCATCGCATAGGAAGTGTCAGGTGGTAATTGGTCAAACCAATCCTGAACCACCTGATGCACCCGGGGATGGATCACCGAGTTGAGCGCACTTAATTTATCCTGATCATGAAATACTCTGGATGCAATAAAGGACCGATCAGGCTTTCCAGAGGCATAACTTTCCGGGCCCAGCAACTCTTTCACTGCGGCAATCACTTCTGGATCTTCAGAGAGTAATTGTCGGCCCACAGCGTCCGCATAAATCACCGGAACACCCAGTATTTCAAACATCTTGCAGACAGTGGTTTTACCACTGCCAATATTCCCCGTAATCCCAATTCTAAGCATCTTCCTGGATTCGTTCGATCTCAATATCCGGCGAAACCTGGCCATCCTGTATCTCATCTGGATACAAACCACCTGCCTTCATCTGTAATTCCTCCCAAAACTCCGGATAGAAACCCTCCCGAAGATCAGCCGTGATTGTTTGAGCATTGGCGGTGTAGGACTGGTCAACAATATTCCAGTCAAATTGCTTCCCCACCTGCATAATATCTGGGATAGCAGGATACAAAGCCCTCACCTTTAATCGTATATAGTAATATGCTTCAATGATCTCAGCAGACTCCAAGCTGAGCTTTGCTGCTTCTCGATAAGCTTGGATCAATCCCGGTACACCCAATTTGGTCCCCCCATAATACCGCACAACGACAATCAAGATATTCGCCAGCCCAAAACTGTCGATCTGTCCAAGAATTGGCTTTCCCGCACTCCCCGAGGGCTCACCATCATCATTTGCCCGATACAGATCTGTGCCCGGACCGTATCGATATGCATAACAATGATGAGTGGCTTTTGGATGAAGTTGCTTGACCTCCTCCAAATAATCCTGCCAATGATGGGGATGAGACAAGGGGAAGGCATACCCCAAAAATTTACTCGCCCGCTCCCTGATCTCGGAAGTTGCCGCATTGGCGATAGTCCGATATTGATCAGCCTCCATCATAAGTTAAATGTCAACAAAGTCAGGGACATTAAAGCAAACAACATCCCCCAACCATTCTTCATGCCGAAAGTCTCTCGAAAAAAGAAAACCCCCAGTAAGGTGGAAAGTAGGATTGTGGCAATATTGTTGACAGGGAAAACCACACTGGCATCCAAATCGCCGCCAATGGCTCTCATGAGAAAGTAGATGGAAAAAAAATTGGGCACCCCTAGCAACCATCCTGCAAGCATATGCTTTCCTGTAAAGAAAGCCGCTCTGTCCAGGGGCGAACGGAGGTTAATGATCCAACCAAAGGCAAAAGCACCGGCAAAAATGACGGCAATAAAGCGAGGGTCGCCCGTAGATTGAACCAATCCTGACTCTGCCACAAGCAGCCCGATTTCAATCCCTCCTGCGAGTAAAAAAGTCCCCAGGACCAGCGCCAATGCACGTCCATTTGGCATCGCCCCTTCAATTGCAGTCATTTGTGGGTCCTTCTTTTGGCGGACAAGCAACATCGGGATGGCAGCCAACCCGAGTACAATTCCCATTCCCTTGACCAGGTTCAGCACTTCTCCATACATCACAATAGCATAAAGGGCACTGATCACCAGTGACATCTTCTGAACAGCAGACATCGTGGCCATCCCCCAGACGGAAATGGATATCCCGAAAAGGTAGAAACCAGCAATGAAAAACAAGCTAAGTCCAATGGCAAGTGGAAACCAGACTTCTTGCAGAACTGACAAAGGAAGTGGCCATTGACCATTAACTACGGTTGCGGCAACAATACAGGCGATGTAGTTGTGAAGAATTCCAGGGAGCACCCGAACCTCAAATCGTGGCCAAACTTTGAAACAGATGCCTAGAAAAACGGCCAGGACAACCGAAAGGATGAGGTCCAACATGAATTCGTATCAATAGATGCTGCAAGGTCGTTAATGAAACGCAAAGCAGGAACGACTCATAGGGGATAGGCCCAACTTTGCCCTTATCTTTGCCCGAGATGGAACAAGTACTGACCCAAAAACAATATCAGGAGGAAATCTCACAATGCCGCCGGTTGTTTGTGGCAAAAATGTCAGATTACGGTCATTCCTGGCGCATTCTTCGGCCAACCTCCCTGACGGACCAACTCCTCATCAAGGCCAAACGCATCCGTTCAATCGAAATCGCTGGAGAACAGAAGGTGGCAGATTCTGTGGATCAGGACTTCATCGGATTGGTCAACTATGGTATTATGGCCATCATTCAATTGCGCCATCCAGCACCAGAAGAAGGTGGTCAGGAATCAGATGAAGATATCCTCATTTGGTACGACCGCATCCAGAAAGAAATTGAAGATCTGATGGTTCGCAAGAATCATGATTATGGGGAAGTGTGGAGAGAAATGCGAATATCCTCCATGACGGACCTGATTCTGATGAAGTTGTTGCGAATCAAACAGATTGAAGATCAGGAAGGACGGACACTCGTGTCAGAAGGTCTTGATGCCAATTATGCAGATATCGTAAACTATTCCATTTTTGCGCTGATTTTAAGCCACCACACAAACGTAACTCCATGAATCTGGGAAGTCTGATTCTCCTCATTGGCACAATTGCCATCATTCTGACACTCATCAGCAGCCTCCTTTCGCGTCAAAAGCGGAATTGGGTGCTTCAATTTCTACAGCATTTCTGTGGGACGCTGTTTGTGATCTCTGGCTTCGTCAAAGCTG
>CALNZC010000035.1:0-17099 GCA_942490895.1 uncultured Saprospiraceae bacterium | reverse complement strand
GGAATACAACCACCGGCGAACAGAAAATTTCTGTTGGTGATACGACGCCACCTGAATTTGATGTGGATCCACAGGACATCACCGTACAATGTGATAATGTACCTGGGCCTACTGCGGTTTGGGCGATTGATAATTGTGACCCGGATGTGGCTGTCACTTTCAGTGAAGTCATTACGCCGGGTAGCTGCACCGATGCATTTACCATCACACGGACCTGGATTGCCATTGACAATTGTGACAATGCCAATACTATGGTCCAGCTGATCACAGTTATCGATGATACTCCTCCCGTACTGGTTGGTGTACCTGATGATATTACGGGTGAGTGTAACGATGATGGAATGCCTCCACCGATCGCCAACGTTTCCGCCACCGACAATTGTGATGCGAATGTCACGATTACTTTGGAAGAGGTCATGGTGGATGGGCCTTGTGATGGGACTTATGTCTTGACACGGATCTGGACAGCAACAGATAATTGCGGCAACACCGTTTCTGATGAGCAGGTCATCACAGCTGTGGACGAAACTCCACCAGCAATAGAACCTGTTCCTGTAGACATCACAGTTGAATGTGATGCGATCCCGACACCACCAAGCATTGATGCATACGACTTATGTGCCGGGTCTTTTGTCGCAACCCTTTCAGAAGAAGTTGTGCCAGGTATTTGTGAAAATGCGTACTCGTTGATTCGGACCTGGACGGCAACCGATCCATGTGGAAACAGTGCAGCACTCACGCAGACAATTAGCGTTATTGACTCTAAGCCTCCAGTACTGGGACCTGTTCCAAAGGATATTACATTGGATTGTGACGGAGGTGATGTTCCACCAGCCAATACTGTTACGGCTACGGACAATTGTGATACCAACGTCGAAGTGACTCTGGTCGAAACAGAAGCACCCGGTCTCTGTGACGGATCCTATATACTGACACGTGTATGGACTGCGATAGACAATTGCGGTAACACAGCGACAAAGCAGCAGGTCATCACGGTTGGTGATGCCTCGCCTCCTGTATTGGTTGGCTTGCCTACCGATATCACCGTCGAGTGTGATGCAGTTCCTGGACCTGCAACAGTAATAGCGGATGATTCTTGTGATGACGATGTAGATGTACTGTTCAGTGAACAGATCATTCCAGGTACATGCCCGGATGCATTTACATTGATCCGGACCTGGTCAGCTGAAGATGATTGTGGCAATGCCACATCTGCCAGCCAGACCATCCTGGTTCAGGATACTCAGGCCCCTGTATTGACAGGAGTCCCTGCGGACATCACAGCGGATTGTGATGGTGGTGATGTGCCACCAATGGCTACCGTTACCGCATCAGATAATTGTGATGTCAACGTGACAATCACCTTCACCGAGACGGAAGTCGAAGGTGGATGTGTAGGATCATTCTTGATCACTCGCACCTGGACAGCAACGGATAACTGTGGCAACACAGCTACCGGCGTCCAGCTGATTTCCATCGGGGATGCCACACCTCCAACATTGGTTGGTGTTCCAGCGGATGCCTCTGTCGAATGCGACGAGATCATCGACCCAACAACGGTGACAGCTGAAGACGCCTGCGATGACGATGTCGAAGTAACCTATACCGAGACGGTTATTGACGGTGCTTGCGAAGACGCTTACACCTTGATCCGCACCTGGACGGCAATTGACGAATGTGGAAACTCCGCATCCGCCAGCCAGACTCTTGTTGTGGAGGATACTACACCGCCAGTACTCACTGGAATTCCAGTGGATATGACCGGTGAGTGTAACGATGATGGCATGCCACCACCGATTGCCAATGTTTTGGCCACCGACAATTGTGATACGGATGTAACCATCGTATTAGATGAAACCTATGTAGACGGACCTTGCGAGGGTACTTATGTATTGACTCGCGTGTGGACGGCAACGGACAATTGTGGCAACACAGCCACAGGCTCTCATACGATCACAGCTATTGATGGACTGCCACCTGCATTGGGTGCTGTTCCTGTCGATGTGACGATCGAATGTGATCAAACATTGCCAACGCCACCTGTAGTATTCGCTGAGGACCTCTGCTCTGGAAATATAGAAGCGATCATGACCGAAGAAACGGTTGCGGGTACCTGTGAAAACAGTTACCAGGTAATCCGTACCTGGACGGCCATTGATCCATGCGGAAACAGTGCAGCATTGTCACAGACCATTAGTGTAACCGATTCAAAGGCACCGGTCCTGGGACCAGTACCAAAAGATGTTACGCTGGATTGTGATGGAGGAGATGTTCCACCTGCAAACACAGTTACAGCTACCGATAATTGTGACCTGGATGTCGAAGTGACCTTCACGGAGACTGAAGTCGCAGGTAATTGTGCCGGTGCTTACACGGTCACCCGATTGTGGGTCGCTACAGACAATTGTGGCAATACGTCAAGCAAGGTGCAACTTATCTATGTCGGTGATGAAACGCCACCCGTCATTCTTGGAGTGCCAGATGATGTCACCCTGGAATGTAGCACTGATGATCCGCCATTGCCAACGGTAACAGCAGAAGATGAGTGTGATCCGGCAGTCAACCTGACGCTGGAAGAGACCAAGGTGGATGGAACATGTGAAGGCAGTTATACGCTGACCCGCACCTGGACCGCTACCGATAACTGTGGAAATTCTGCAACAGCTGCCTACACGATTGTGATCGGAGATCAGTCCTCACCCGTATTTGTCGGAACATTACCGGCAGATATGACGCTGGAGTGTGATGCAGATGTACCTGCAGCGGCAGCGTTGACCGCAGAGGATAATTGTGATCCGAATATTGATGTCCTCTTTGACGAGGTGATCACTCCGGGCATCTGTCCTCAATCCTATACGATCACTCGTACATGGGAAGCAGAAGATGATTGTGGAAATGGAGTCAGTCACATTCAGGTCATTCTGATCGAAGACACCACTGCACCCATCATTGAAGGTGTGCCTGCTGATGTGACGATCAACTTGAATCTGGGCGAAGTGGTACCAGGTATTCCAATGGATATCGTGGCTACCGATAATTGTGATGACAATATCACACCCGAATTTGACGAGGAAGTTCTCTCCGGCACATGTGGTTATACTCTGGTCCGTACCTGGACTGCAGAAGACAACTGTGGCAACATGGCTATTCAATCACAAACGATTACTGTGATTGACGGTCTGGAAGTGGAGTTGGCGATTTCTCATGTGACGTGTGATTCACTGGGTGGCATTGCCGTCACAGTGGTCACAGGACAGACACCGATCATCTACAGCTGGGCAGATCTGCCTGGTGTAACCGATGCAGATGTCCGAACGGATCTTGATGCCGGCTCTTACAGCCTGACCATCACAGATGCAAATGGTTGCAGTAAAGTATTCGAAGAGATCATTGTCAAGGATGAGTGTAATTGCATCTATCCGGAAGTGGATACGATCCTGATCACCCAGCCGACTTGCGCGGGAGGTGATGGCATGATTGAGATTCTTTTGGTGAATGACCTCACAGATTACCTCTTCATGTGGGATCCAAATGTGAGCTCGACCAATAAGGCATCTCAATTGAATGCTGGTGCATATAACGTTCGGATCGTCCATAAGGATAATCCGGAGTGCCTGATCAAATTGACGATCATGTTGACCAACCCGGATGCTCCAGAAGCAGAGGTTGTGCAAACGACTCCGGAAACCTGCGCAGGTGATGATGGAACAGCCACCTTGTCACCGGAGACATATATGTACACCTGGTCTGACGGTGGCTTCGGCTACTTCCGAGATGACCTGGAAGCAGGTGTGTACTCCGTGGTCGTGACCGATACGCTAACTGATTGTGTGTCTGAGATTCAAGTCTCTATTGGACAAGTGGACAGTATTGAGATTGAGATCGTAGCCACCTCCGCAGAAACATGCGAGGGTGAAAACGGTACTGCTCAACTTTCACCAGCGCTCTACACATATGTGTGGTCCGATAACGGAACAGGAGCGGTCCGGGATAATCTGAAAGCAGGCACGTATAGCGTTACAGCAACAGACTCCAAAACGGGTTGTTCTGTAACCACACAAGTGATAATTGATCTGGAGAATACCCTGATTGCGGCGACAGTGATCAATGCAATGCCGGATTGCCAGCAAGACAACGGCAGCGTGACGATTAACGTAACCGGCGGATCAGGAAACTATATCTACAGCTGGGGTGCTGGCGCAACGAAGGAGAACCTGACTTCAGGTACGTTTAGCGTCACAGTAACCGATGAGATCAGCCTCTGTGAAGATGTGGTCACCTTTACCCTGATGGATCAGGTGCCAGGTGTGACTGTTCTTGCGGATACAGTGATCACATTGACATGCTGGAATGATGCAGACGGAGAGCTGGTATACCAGCTGGTACCGGATACGGCATTTGCCCTGCCAGCGACAATCGTCTTTGTCGATGCATCCGGCGCTACAGTGGACAATGGTTCATTGACTGCTGGAGAGTACTGCATGAAGGTGACGGATGCAAATGGTTGCTTCGCAGGTGAGTTCTGTTTTACAGTTCTTGCGCCTGCTCCGATCGATGCAGAAATCACGGCGATACACGAAACCTGCGATACTCTGGGTAGCATTACCCTCAATGTCACAGGAGGCACAACACCGTACACATTCGATTGGGCCCACCTGCCAGGTACAGACAATGTCCAGAATCTGGCCGATCTGAACGCTGGAATCTACAGCTGTACGATTACCGATGATCAGGGCTGTTCGCAGGTATTGGGAGCCATCGTGATCGAGGACCTTTGTAATCCTTGCCCGCCTTCTCTGGATTCACTCACGGTCTATACTCAGGATTGTGATGAGCCTGGATGTGTATGTCTGGAAATCCCACTGGCCAACTACCACGATTATGTCGTGATTTGGAATGGTGACTTATACGATGAGCCAGTCTCCGGATGTCAGTTCGATTCAGTCATCGCCTACACCTATTATACACTACTCGGATTTGGATATGCAGGTCCATATGAACTGCAATCCTGGACCGTGAACGGAACAGTATATTCAGGCATCTTCCAGGATGTGGAGGATCTGGTCGATTCGATGAATGTTTGGGATCCAACTGGCAACTGGATGCAATTGCCAAGTCAATTGCTGATCGTTGGTGGTGACTTCTCAAAAGCTTATGGCAAAATGCAGGTGAAGCAACTGGCGTTCCCGAATTCCTATGCGGAGATCGGATTTAACTACGGTATTGTTGCGACCACCACCAAGATTCTCCTGCCTGTAGGCACACATGAACTGGTGATCTACAAGCCGGGAGAAAATTGTGGAGATACTCTGATCGTTACCGTGATCTGTGAGCCAGATTCGATGTTGACGACTGACACCCTCTATGTACAGGTGCCTGTCAATGAGACATTGACGACCTGTGTAGAACTTGAAGCAGGATTTGATGACGGTCAGGTGACCTATTCTCTCTGTGATGGTTCAACAGAAGGGGCATCCAACTTTGGCGAATGGACAGTCGGTAGCGATGGTTGCCTGACATACTATGCCTTCAATGAACCGGGTGTATTTGTCGATGAGATCTGTATTGTTGCGTGCAATGGCGCGGGTGACTGTGATACAACGATTGTCATTGTCTCTATTACGCCAAAGGCGCCACCGACAACAGATACACTGTATCTGACCCTGCCGGTCAATACAACGGATTCGCTTTGTGTGACTCTAGAGGCTATGTTTGATCCATTCACGACCACATTTGCTCTTGCAGATGGTGGTACAATGGGTGGCTCAACATTTGGAGCCTGGACATTGAATGATGAGGGTTGCCTGATCTACAATGCTGGAGATACACCGGGTAATGGAGTGGATACGATCTGTGTGATCGCGACCAATACGATGGGAACCAATGACACGACCTGTATCATTGTGACCATTACGGAGAAGCTTCCTTGTGAAGTGTCTCTGGATACGATCCAGGTGTCTATCGAAGTCAGTTCCTCTGATCAGATCTGTATCGAACTGGAAGAGTGTATGGATGAGGTGAACACCACATACAGCACGTGCTCCGGTGTAAATGCAGGGATTACAAATTATGGCGAATGGACACTCAATGTGAATTCCGGATGCATCAATTATGCTTCAGGTACTACAGCGGGTGATCAGGTTGACACACTGTGCGTGATTGCCTGTGATTCGGTAGCCAATGTTTGTGATACGACGTATGTCATCATTACGATTACCGAAAAAGTGCTTTGCACACCTGAGATCGACACCGTCGAAGTGAGCCTGGCCGTCAATACTCAGTCAACCATTTGTGTTGAACTGGAACCATGTATGGATCCATTGATCACCACTTTGGAAAGTTGTGACGGATTGACCAGTGGCGTGACCAATTATGGCCAATGGGTGATCGATCCATTCACGGGATGTATCATCTATACTGCAGGAGCAACACCTGGCGATCAAGTGGACACACTGTGTATGGTCGCTTGTGATCCTGTTGAAAATGTCTGCGACACGACCTATATCATTATCACGATCACAGAGGACGAGCCTTGTGAAAGTGAGACGGAAACGATCTATGTGAGTATTCCGGTGAACGGAGCGGCAGTTGCCTGCGCCAAACTGGAAGCCTGCATGGATTCTACGGCCCTCACCTACACGACATGCGACGGACAGAATAGTGGAATAACAAACTTTGGCAATTGGACCCTGGATGAAACAGCGGGCTGTCTGAACTACACAGCAGGTGATGTACCTGGATTGTATGTAGATACGCTCTGTGTGATTGCCTGCGATTCAGTGAATAATGTTTGTGATACCACTTATGTGATCGTTACGATTACGGAGGAAGAGCCTTGTGAAAGTGAGACCGAAACGATCTATGTGAGTATTCCGGTGAACGGAGCGGCAGTGGCCTGCGCCAAGCTGGAAGCCTGCATGGATTCTACGGCCCTCACGTACACGACTTGCGACGGACAGAATAGTGGAATAACAAACTTTGGCAACTGGACCCTGGATGAAACAGCGGGCTGTCTGAACTATACAGCAGGTGATGTACCTGGATTGTATGTAGATACGCTCTGTGTGATTGCCTGCGATTCAGTGAATAATGTGTGTGATACCACTTATGTGATCGTGACGATTACCCCGGATTGCCCGGATATCCTGACAGATGATGTCGTGAATATCAACATCACAAATTGTGATGGTGAAGCGATGTACTGCCTCGATATTCCTCTGGATCAGATAGTGAATTACACCTTCGAGGAAAATGGCTTGCCGTTCAACGGAATTGTGGATGGCTGTGACTTTGATTCCCTGTTTGGATATAATTACTCACTGATCCCTGGACAGGGCAATGCCGGACCATACCATTTGGATGAATGGTCCATCAACGGAGTGGTCTTTACAGGCACATTCCAGGATCTGACCGGCCTTGTCGATTCGATGAATACCTGGGATCCTGCAGGAAACTGGACCATTGATAATGTGATTCTGAATATCATCGGTGGCGATAAAGTCTCCACCTACGGTCCTCTGCGGATCACACAGATCAACACATTTGTAAAGGCCAATATTCAACTGAATGACTTGTTGCGGCCATTCGGAACCATGGTAGCAGTAGACACGGGTCTGCATGTCATCGTGATCACCGATATCGCAACAGGCTGTATGGATACACTGACCCTGAATGTCAACTGTGTTGATTGTCCAGAACTGTATACCGGTGCAGATACCCTTGAGTTAGCCGATTGCAACGATGTTGCTTCGATCTGCCTTGATTTGAATATCATGGATCTTCCAGCTGGTTATTCCATCCTGGACAATGGTGATCCTTATCAGGGTGGTCTGGAGCCTTGTACGGTAGATTCACTCCTCTCGTACAACTACTTCGCCGTTGTGAATGCGGATCCTCAAGGTCCGTATACCATTGAGTACTGGATCGTGAATGGTCAGTTCTTCGGAGCTGAGGTTGCGGATATTCAGACGTTGGTCGATTCCATGAACATTTGGGATCCGACAGGCAACTGGATATTGGACGAAGTGACCCAAATGATCACAGGTGGTGATGGGCAGAGTGACTATGGTTTACTCCGGATATTGAAGGATGGTACTGAACTTGCGATCCTGCAACCGAATACGCTCTTGACACCTGTAGGCACGAAGATCAGCCTGACACCAGGTACGCACCAGTTGGTGATTACCACTACGGCAACAGGTTGCATGAATACCTACGATATTGAGGTTGAGTGTCTGATGACACCTCCTGATTACGATGTGATCGATACGCTGGTTGTCTTAGGTGACACCGATACACTGTGTCTGGATATCGCTGACGTAGGGATCATTACCGGATTCTCGAATCTCTGTCCTGAATTGTCGGATGGGAATGCCAGCATCCAATGGTTTACTGGGACGAATTGCTTCGCCTATACCGGATTGAATATCGGCGTAGATACATTCTGCATCGAGATCTGCGGTAGCCTGGGTTGTGATTCGACCATGGTGATCATCCATGTAGTGCCTCCGACCATGAGTACGGACACGATCGAGACAACCGTCCTCATCGGATTTACAGATACGCTGTGTCTGAGTCCTCAGATCACTGGTCAGATCGATACGGTATACAATATTTGTCCTGCGGCTTCCGGCATGTTTGCTGACATTGTTTCCATTGATGGAACGCCTTGTCTGGAAATTACTGGAGAAGCCATCGGTTCAGATACCGCCTGTATCGTGATTTGCGATGATCTCGGAATCTGTGATACAACCATAGTCATTGTCAATGTCGTACCGCCAACAGGCAACGTCGTGATCTATGACATCGAAGTGGATCAGGACTCTGTCCATTGCCTCGATCTGAGTGAACTGAGCGGAACAGTACTCAGTGTGACTGACATCTGTGCCGATCTGGAAACGACCGTACAATGGACGATCAATGACACGACGCTGTGTATCGAATTCACAGGATTGTCTGTCGGATCTGATACAGCATGTATCGTCTTCTGTGATGCGATCGCTTGTGACACCACGATCATTATTGTGAATGTGACGCAAACGGGAGGTCCTGTGGAAGAGCCACCGATTGCAGTGACCGATTCAGCCTCCGTGAAGGAGAACCGAACGGTAGTGATCAATGTAATGGCCAATGATACCATCAACGGTGTCTTCACTGGTGGTGGCATCGTTACGGGTCCACAACGTGGTACAGTGACCGGTACATTACCGGGCAACTTCAACTATAAGCCACAAGTTGGCTTCTGTGATGGAGTGGATTCCTTTACCTACTATATTGCTAATGCAGTAGGTATGGATACAGCGACCGTCTATGTGACCGTCACTTGCCGCACACTGAAGATCTACAGTGGTTTCTCACCGAACGGTGACGATATCAACGATACGTTTATGATCGATGGCATTGATGATTATCCAAACAACGAAGTGACCGTCTTCAATCGCTGGGGTAACCAGGTTTACCACAAGCGAGGTTATACCACCGATGGTGGATGGGATGGACGTTGGGAAGGAAATGATCTGCCGGATGGAACCTACTTCTACATCCTTCGGGATGGAGAAGGTGAATCCTACTCTGGATATGTTCAGATCCACCGATAGACTCCAAGAGCGCACCCGTTCTTCCCAACGGGTGCGCTCCTTCTAATCTTAAATCGCCAAGACAATGAAATTCCCCTCTTTACAAACGCTGGTCTTTGGTCTGATGCTTGGTCCAGTCTTGTTGGTTGCTCAACAGGATGCCATGTTCACCAAATACATGTTTAATACCCTTGTCTACAACCCGGCTTATGCGGGTAGTCACGACCACTTGTCCATCAATGCCCTGCATCGGGGTCAATGGTGGGGAATTGACGGAGCGCCAACAACCCAGACCCTTTCTGTACATAGTCCTGTGAGTGATCGTGTTGGTTTGGGCCTGTCCCTGGTCAATGACAAGATTGGGCCAACGGGTTCGACACAGTTGAATGCGGTGTATGCCTATCGGATTCCTCTGGGCAATGGAAAGTTGTCTATTGGCCTCCAGGCCGGCGTATTCCAGTGGCGAGCGGATTGGAGTCAACTGAATTTCTTTGACCCCCAAAGCCAGGATCCGGCTTATCGCGAGATGCAACCAACGCGATGGCTTCCCAATTTTGGAGCTGGCCTGTACTACCAGTCACCGAAGTTCTTTATAGGCTTCAGCTCTCCTCACCTGGTCAATTATGACCTGAGGAAAAAGGATGCAACTGAACCAGATGACCTTCCAGCGGCTCAGATCTATCGCCATTATTATGCTTTCACAGGTTTGGCGCTACCCTTGAATGGTGATGCGCTCATCTTCCGACCCACTCTTTTGGTGAAGAATGTGGGCTTGTTCGGTGATGCAAAAAATGCTCGGGGTCGTATTGCTGCACCCACTGAGTTTGATCTGGACCTGGCCCTACTGTTTAGTCAGAAAATCTGGCTGGGTGTGTCTTACCGTTCTTCGTTACAGGCAATTGATGGAACGAGTTCTGTAGACTCCGGGGATATCTGGGCTGGGCTGAATCTGCGCAATGGATTGCGTATTGGCGCCGCCTACGATTACACCCTGACAGACCTGCAATCCTTTGCCGGCGGTTCTTATGAACTGATGCTGGGGTATGATTTCAGCTACGAAGTAGACCGGATCATTACACCCCGATATTTCTAGTCCGGGATCATAAGATCTTCGAACGCAACAGTGGATGCTCGATCACAGCTTGATGGAGCGGGGAAGTGGCATGTTGATGGTGCAGGAAGACCAGTACCATATTTCCGTCTATCTGGGGATCGGACAGGAAACTCAATATGTTCTGGATAGCCTTGGATTCAAGTGCAGGATGATCGGATAGATATTCGATCATCTCCTGGAGAAATTCCAACTTTAAACGAAGACTCTGTTCGGTATCTAGTTCCTGCGACAATTGCTGTAAGCGCGAGGTGGCATCCTCCAACATCAGAAAATCTGCGGGATTCATCCAGGACGGTTGATCCAGATTGATCCATGTGAGAAATCGTTCGGCATATGGAGAAGGGAGCATACTATCAGCGATCAATTTGATCTGGGTCGTATTGTCTTTGGGGATGAGTTGGAAGACCTGCAAGAATTGAGCGGCCTCCCTGGGTGAAATTTCTTTGCCCAAGAGATCGGGGTATCGCGCTAAAAAGCTGAGGCCAGTCATGTCAAAGTGTTGATGTCTCGCCCATTCGAACCAGCTTTTTCGCTCAAAGTGAATATGAACATGCTGCATCCTTCCGGTGACGGCTTCATCCATATGGGTAACCGACATATGCATGGCTTGGGGGTTGGCGGTAGCGACGATGACCCAACGGGCGGGCAGGGCCCATGAGGCGAGGCGTCCGTCCTGGAGGAGTGCCAGCAAGCCATTGAGGATACGAGCGTCAGCTCGGTTGAGATCGTCGAGTAGAAGGATGCCAGGGCCTAGATCTTTCGGCACCCATGCAGGCGGTGCCCACCGGGTTTGGTGGTCTTCCTTGAACGGCATACCCAGGAGATCACCCATTTCTTCGAATTGTGCTGGATGGATCACCACCAGTGGTATTTGATTAGACCGGGCATAGGTTTGTACGATTTCGGTCTTACCGACACCAGGCGGCCCCCAGATACACAAGGGCAGCCGTTGGCGGTTTTGATACCCGTCAGCCGTATGGTAGGCCATAGTCAAATCCAGAATAGAAAATAATTCGATCGGATGAATGGGGTGTATTCCCGCAGCAGCTTGAGGATTCCGTGGCATAGTGGTCGTTTGATACCGGGTCCCAAATTAACCAAACTTAAAATGATTTGGTGAATGCAAAGGATGATCGTATCTTTGCAAAGCTTTTTGAAAAAATGATCTCGTAGCTCAGCTGGTTAGAGCATTTGACTTTTAATCAAAGGGTCATGGGTTCGAATCCCATCGAGATCACCACTTGAAGCAAGAGCCCCGTTCAATTGCGAACGGGGCTCTTCATTTTTAGCAATTTCTTTTAAGCCTTCATTCGGGTTCCTGAGGATTTTGGTTATCTTTCGCTGAGACAACCAACAACAAGAAAACCAATGCTGATTCTGTCAGTCATCGCGATTGTATCCTTTCTGGCAGTCGCTTTTTATCTGCTCGAAGCCTATAGCTTCAATCGGCACCGCCGATAGCACTTATCCTTAGAATTGAGGGCAATTCACCCGATATCTGGATTCGTAAGGGTGCTCGTAAATCAGAGAGATTTCTACCCCTCCACGTGACAACGAAGCCTTCCGTAAAGAGGAATGATTGACATCATAGCTGATGCCCAGATTCCATCGCTCTACCTCCAGAATGAAACTGTAGATCATCGCATCCAGGTTGACACCGTTGTCCAGTTTATTCGCCAACCTCGCCCACATGCCGGCCCTTATCGCGACCTCATACCAATCATGATTGGTATAGCGAAAGTTTGTACCGAAGACGGTTTCCTGAGAAGGCCCCTGGAAGGATACCATAGCTGCAGGTAGCATACTGAAATTGTGATTGAACGGGACCTGTCCTCCAGCATGGATGATATATTTAGAGTACAGTGACTCATCTCCATTTTCCTGGAATGAAATATTCGGACGATTGGCATGCTGGATCGCTCCACCTCCGTATACACTGGCATCCTCATCAAAAAGAGCGTAGTACAATAATCCGGCACTGATGTCCAGGAAGATATTGGTATTGTCGCCGATCAGCTCATTGGAGGGAAGAGTAGGGTCTACAGATTCTGTGCCTCCATTGTATTGATTGCTGAACCAGAAATTGCCGTAGTCCAAAGAATATTGACCAAATCCACCCTGAAGCCCAAACGACAGGTATTGATCATCTGTCCGGTATTTTCCACCAGCCAGTTGCTTCATATAGCCCAAATTGAGGCCGCCTCGAGATTGTCTGAGTTGCCCGGCACCCGCTTGATCTTGTAAAACAGCTACCCCGAAGGTCAGATAGTCATCCTGGAAAACCCGATAACGCATATCTCCCGCCACAGCAATCGTACGAAAAGCATCGCTTCCCAGAATACTGGACCATTGGTTGCGATAATTGGCAGCAACTCTGAATTGGCCGTTGAAAACCCCGGTCATGGCTGGGTTCATCTGCAATGCAGCATTATAAAACTGGCTGAAATGCGGGTCTTGTGCCTGTCCGGGCAGGGCAAGCAAAAAGAGAGAAAAAATCACAAGTATAATGTGCCGCATAGTGAGATCGGTTTAGCGAAGAAGAGTTGTCTGGCCAGAAAAAAGCTGCTTGAAGCCATCGATGAATTCCACCTCCAGCGTCCAAATATAAACACCACTATTCATTTGCTCACCTTTGAATGTCCCATCCCATCCAATTTGAGGATCATTGATGGGGAAATCCTCCTGTTCAAACAGCTGTTCGCCCCACCGATCAAAGATCTTGAAGACAATTATTTTGGTCCCTTCCCGGCCATGGATCAACAGTTTGTCATTCTGCCCATCCAGATTCGGTGTGAAAGCAGTAGGCACTAACACGACCCGGTTGGCAATCACCCAAACCGTAATCTGATCGACCGCCTCACAGCCTCGGTCATCTTCAGCCACCAGTTTATACGTGATCGTATAATAAGGTGTAGAAATGGGTTCCGCACAATCCGTACAACTCAACGTACCACTGTAAGGGGCTTGCCAAAAAACAAATGGCGGCGTAGAGGCATTATGTGTGAACGGTAGAGCAATACTTTCTCCAAGTTCTATGGTTACATCATCGCCCAGGTCTATTTCAAAGGCCAGCGGATCGGTCAGGTCAACCATGTCCTGCTTGGTACAACCACGGCTGTCCGTGAGAAGGACTGTATACTGTCCAGGTCCCAGTGGGGTAAATATATGGTTGGGCGTAGGTGGCCCTGCATTCAAACTGTATGTGTAAGGACTTGTCCCCCCGGAGCCTGTTGCCGTGATCCGGCCATCCAGGGTATTGGAACAGGAAGGTGAAGCCCCATCCAGGTCAAGAAGAAGTGCCATCGGTTCATCAACCTGCACATTGGTTGTCAACGTACATCCAGCTGCATCGGTGACCGTTAGGGTATAGGCGCCTGCGGCGAGATTGCCGTTTTGCGCCAGGGTGTTGCCATTACTCCAATTGTATTGGTATGCGGGTGTGCCTCCGGAAACCTGGATGGTGACAGAGCCATCAGATAACCCCTCGCAACTGGGCGAAATGAGCACAGCGTTTGTGATCAGAAGGGGTGTAGGCTGAGGAACAAAATAGTCATAGATCATACTACAGGACTGGTCATCAGAAATGGTGACCTGATAGGTGCCGGAAGTAAGGTCAAAGGCCTGATTGCCATTTGAATTGAGTATCGATGGGTCCCAGGTGATCTGATAGATTCCAGAGCCGCCAATGATATTGGACAAGTCGATCTGACCGTCATTTTGACCAAAGCACGAAACCGCCTCGATGGTCGATGTCGCAGTAATTGGCGCAGGTTGATCCAGAAAATAGGAGGTACTTGTCGTACATCCTGACGGGTCGGATACCGTCACTGAATAGGATGTGCCACCCAGGAGACCGATGGCAAGACCTCCGGTTTGGATTGGTGTAGTGCTCCAGATATAGGTATAATTGGCAGGGACACCTCCTCCGGTGCCGCCATCCACAAAGGTGACGCCAACAGACCCGTCTGCAATGCCAAAACAGGAAGGTATCGTACCGGCAACAGTAATTTGCAGGGGAGGTAAGTCTTGTATCAAAAGAGCTGCTTCTGCTGAGCATCCAGCATCATCAGTGACCGTGACGGAATAATTGCCGGGCCCCACATCGACCAATGGATTGACCAAAGCTCCGGTATTCCATACAAATTGATATCCGCTGCCACTACCACCATTCGGTGAAGCGGTGATTTCATTTTGAGCGGCGCCGGCACAACCCGTTACACTTTGCTGAACAGATACAGTCAAGGGCGTGGTCGGTTCGGTGACGATGCCATTTTCGACTTGGGTGCATTGATTGGCATCGGTCACCGTCACCGAATACATTCCGGCAAAAAGATCAACAGCTGATTTAGTAGTTTGCCCCAATGGATCACTCCACAGATAGGTATAAGGTCCCATGCCACCAATTGGCATGGCCTCCAGACTTCCGCCGGATTGTCCAGGACAAGGAGCGGCTGTGGCGCTTATATTTACCTGTATAGGTGGCGGTTCTGGTAGATTGATCGATCCTGTTGTCTGGCATCCGAGTGACCCGGTTATCGTTACGCTGAATAGACCAGCTGATAGCCCAGTGGCTGGATTGGTAGACTGAGCCCCTGGATCGGACCAGAGGAATGAGTAGATCCCGGATCCACCGGTCACCACAGCTTGGAGAGCGCCATCATTTCCCTGAAAACAAGTCACAGGCGTTACTTGGATGCTATCCAGGATCAATGGGGCTTTGGCGGTGACTGTTACAGAGTCGACCACAGAACAACCATTCATATCCGTGACCGTAACAATGTAGAGACCAGGGTTGATCCCAGTGATAGTATCTGTGATACTTCCACCAGAGTTATTCCATAAATATGAATAGGGTTGCGTTCCGCCCATTGGAATGACGACCGCAGCCCCATCCTGACTATTGGTACAAGTCGCCTCCGTGAAATTCAGAATTGTAGAGATAGAGCCTGGAGCCCCAACCGCTATTTGAGCAGTTTGAGTGCATCCTTTGGCATCCGTTACAGTCACTGTGAACATGCCGGCATTTAATCCGGTTGCTGTCGGTGTGATTTGACCCATCGGGTCGTTCCATAAAAACGTAAACGGCGCAGTACCCCCAGAAGTAACGCTGACCGTGGCAGTGCCATCAATCGCCCCCTGACAGCCTACAGAAGTACTACTGACGGCAAGGAGCATACTGTCTGGATTGGTGACGGTTACTGATAATGTATCCAGGCAACCCTTTCCATCTTCAATGATGACACTGAATTGGCCTGGCGTCAAGGCATACGCAGTATCACTCATCTGCATTGCCGGGTCTTGCCAGGAGAAGTTCAAAGGCAGTGGCGCTTGAATAACTTCTACCCAGGCCAGTCCATCCATTCCATTATAACAGGATGGGGGCGCCGATTGGGGTTGATATTGATTGGGCGGACCTTCATGTACCTCCACAGTTGAACTGGTTGTACATTGATGAGCATCCGTCACAGTGACAGCGAACACGCCCATATCCAGACCAGTGGCTTGTTGGCCGTTCTGTAAATTACTCCAGAGAAACGAATATGGCAATGTCCCGCCCATAGGGTTGACTGTTGCTGAGCCATCCATTTTTCCAGGGCAGGAAACAGAATCTGTCTGGAAGGATAACAAGATCGGGTCGGGCTGAGAGATGGTCACTAGTGTGTCCCGGAAACAACTGTTATCATCTGTAACTCGGAGCGTATAAGAACCGGCTTTTACGTTCGTTAGAGATGCATTGAAAACAGCCGGCACGGTAAACCAGACAAATTGATAGGGTGAAGTACCACCCTGGGCCATTGCGGTTGCACCGCCGTTTTTCTGATTATAACACAACACGGAATCTATGTCGATCTCGATGTCAATAGGGGCCGGTTGGGTCAGCGTGAAATACACCGTATCCATACAGCCCATTGCATCTGTGACAATGACAAAATGATTTCCGGCAGCAACACTGTTGAAATAGCCGATCATTTGTGTTGTCTGGTTATCCAGATTATAGCTGAACGGTGAAGTGCCATCATATGCAGAAATAAAGGCCTCACCATCATTACCACTGTAGCAGGATGGAGGAACTGTGTTTTCAACAACTGCGTACATCTGGCAATCTAGAAAACGGCAACCCAGCGTGGCGATGTCATTGGGGCAAGCCGGATCGGCATCCAGTACTTTTACCTGTATGGTAATGGAATCACCATTATTCAGACCATTGATGAGGTGTGTCAGATTTGTGGAGGGCGGTCCCCAACCACCTTGATTGACATTTACTGTATATCCGGAAGCACCAGGCATGGCCAACCAGTTAATGGTCAGGATGTGATTTGACATATCCTCCACACGTCAAGGGCTGAGGGCATCAGAATGTGGGGGTGAATGGTGACGTTGATGAAGTATTCAATGCACAGCAATACCTG
>CALNZC010000034.1:0-19448 GCA_942490895.1 uncultured Saprospiraceae bacterium | reverse complement strand
TCTACCGATCTACAGATTTTGGAACAACCTGGAAGCGGCTTCTGTATGTCAATGCCTCCACAGGTTGTGCAGATCTGACCATGGATGCTTCGAATCCGCAAATTCTATATGCCACACTATGGGACCATCAGCGTTCTCCGCATTTCTTTCGTTCCGGAGGACCTGGAAGCGGCCTGTATAAAACCACAAATGGCGGTGAAACTTGGACGGAAGTGACCGGCGGAGGATTGCCTCCAAAACCATACGGTCGTATGGCCGTGGAGGTCGCACCGTCTGCCTCAGATACCATCTACCTCACCGTCGAGGCGAAAGAGAAAAAGGATAAAGGCTTATACCTGTCTGCAGATGCCGGAAAAACCTGGGTGAAGCAAAGTCAGGATTTCAACACCATTGTGCGCCCCTTCTACTTCAGTCGGTTGGTCATAGATCCTCACCATGCGGACAAAGTTTACAAGTGTGGACTGAACCTTATTATCAGTGATAATTCCGGAGAAACCTGGCGGGCTGTGGGCAGTGGAGTCCATTCGGATATCCATGCCGTTTGGGTGGATCCGGGCAACAGCAACCATATCATCATTGGAACAGACGGTGGTGTCTACGAGTCTTATGACGGGGGTTATGCATTCCGGATGTACATGAACCTCCCGATCTCTCAATTCTACCATATCAGTGTGGATATGGAACAGCCGTACAACGTTTATGGCGGTTTGCAGGATAATGGCTCCTGGGTGGGACCCTCCCAAAGTCCGGGTGGGATCACCAATGCCGATTGGTCCTTTACCGCTGGAGGCGACGGTTTTTACTCTTTCCGGCATCCGACCGATAAAGATGTTGTCTTTGCCGAATCACAAGGAGGTGGCTTGGTACGACACAATCGTAGGGACGGTCAATCCAAGAATATCAAGCCTATTCCCGGCAAGGATGAACCGGCCTATCGGTTTAACTGGAATAGCCCCATAGCCTTATCGCCGAATAACCCGGAGCGAATGTATTTCGGAGCACAGTTTGTTTTCATGACCGAAAACAGAGGCGATTCCTGGAAGCGTATTTCCCCGGATCTGACGACCAATGACCCCAGCCGGCAAAAACAGAAAGAATCAGGAGGGTACTCTCTGGATAACTCCGGAGCAGAAAATAATACGACCATCGTCTGTCTGGCGGAATCACCGCTGGATTCAAAGGAAATCTGGGCGGGTACGGATGACGGTCGTCTCCAAGTGACCCTCGATGGAGGTGCAAACTGGCGGAATACCACGTCTACCATGCAGGGTCTTCCAGCATTCACCTGGTGTACATCGATCGAAATTGACCACTTCCAGAAAGGAACCTGTTATGCCACATTTGACGGGCACAAGCAAGGCGATCAGAATCGATACGTATTCAAAACAATCGATCATGGCCGGACCTGGACCTCATTGGTCACAGATGATATTGAAGGCTATGCGCTGGTGATCCGGCAGGATGTGGTCAATTCGAACCTGCTCTTCCTGGGAACTGAATTCGGGCTGTTTATCACCATGGATGGTGGGTTGTCCTGGCAACGTTTCAGCAATAATCTTCCCAAGGTGGGCGTCCGGGCCCTGGTGGTCCATCCGCGTGATCATGCGCTGGTCATCGGTACCCATGGCCGGGGCGTGCACATCCTGGATGACCTCCGTCCGTTGCGACAGGTAACCGAGGAACTCCTCAAAGAGGAACTGACCTTTCTGGATTCAGATACGGCATACATCCAATTGCCCCGCTCCGGTGGCTGGTTTGGTGGATCTGGAAATTATGTGGCGAGCAATCCCAGTGCGAATGCCCACATCTCCTATTTCATGAGCAAGCGACACACCTTTGGTAAGATGTATATCGAAGTTCTGGATCAGTCGGGTAAGGTCATCCAGGAACTTCCTGCAGGGAAAAGTGCCGGGATTAATATTGTGGAGCTGCCCGTGCGCTATCCGATGCCAAAAGCAGCGCCAACGAACAATCGGATGGCTATGTTTGGCTCCATGATCACGCCGTCTCTTGATGAAGGCGACTATACTGTGCGAGTGGTCAAGGGAAAGAAGACATTTGAAACGATCCTGCATCTCAAACATGAGGCAGCAGAAGTCTATTCAGCAGAGGCGAGGAAGACCCAGGCCAATACCCTGCGGAAACTGTTCGATCTCACTGAAGAGTTAGGTTTTGTCTACTATGCTGCAGATGATCTTCACCAGTGGGCAGACACG
The DNA here is from genome assembly GCA_942490895.1 of uncultured Saprospiraceae bacterium. Taxonomy (GTDB): domain Bacteria; phylum Bacteroidota; class Bacteroidia; order Chitinophagales; family Saprospiraceae; genus JAGNXB01. The sequence continues at coordinate 17,232 of CALNZC010000034.1, read as the reverse complement.
ACAGTTCACCAGATCAAAAGCAAGTCAGATCGAAAGCAACTACTCGATCTGAAAAACGGGATTCAAACATGGCGCGATTCTCTGGTAGCCCTGGATGGTGATGGTTATGTCGCGGAAAGCGAAGCCATTCGTGAGGAGATTTCGACACTCTATCTGGAAGTGAGCCAATTTCCGGGTGAGCCATCTTTGGGCCAGATCAGAAAGACCGAAATCCTGATCAATCGAATGAAGGCCCATTCTCAGGAGTTGGAGCGATATCAAAAAGCGCTGCAACAGATCTCGGACAAATGGGCTAAAAAGGGATTGACGCCGATACGGGTCAGGACCATGGAGGCCTACAAACGAGCATAGTACATTTCCCGGACAGGAAGTCACCTCTGCCGGAATTGGAGAGGACGGTGACCAGGCCACCGGACCTTTGCTATTTTTACATCCATAATTGATGTCATGCAATTCCGTCAGCCCATTCCCGTCCGAGAGATCGCCGAACGCATTCACGCCCGAATCATTGGTGACCCTGAATTTTTGTGTACCGGTCTGAATGAGATCCACAAAGTTGTCCCAGGAGATATTCTCTTTGTGGATGTGGCCAAGTATTTCGACAAAGCCCTTCGATCGGCTGCCAGTGTCATCATTCTCAATGAAATGGTAGACGCTCCTCCGGGCAAAGTTCTTCTCGTGGTAGAGAATCCGTTTGAAGCCTATGATTCACTGGCACGTACATATCGGCCTTCCCGTCCGTTGAGTGCGACTATTGACCCCTCTGCGGTGATCCATCCTTCGACCATCCTTGAGCCAGGAGTGATCATCGGTCCCGATGTGCAGATCGGCCGTGACGGGTATATCCAGGCCGGTGTTATTATTCATTCAAATACGATCATTGGCGACCATGTATGTATCCAGGCCGGCACAGTGATCGGCACGGATGCGTTCTACTTCAAGCGTCACCCGGATCGATATGATAAGTGGCACACCTGCGGCCGGGTGATCATTGAAGACAATGTGGATATCGGGGCGGGATGTACCATCAACCGGGGCGTTTCTGGTGATACGATCATTGGGGCAGGCAGTAAGTTGGATTGTCTGATCCACATCGGTCATGGTGCCGTAATTGGCAAACGCTGTCTGCTTGCTGGCCAGGTAGGCGTGGGCGGAAAAGTGATTCTCGAAGAAGGAGTTGTCCTCTATGGACAAGTGGGTGTGGCCCATGGTGTCCGGATCGGTGCTGGAGCAGTTGTTTCTGCGAAGTCTGGAGTCTCGAAAGACCTGGAAGGGGGAAAGACCTATTTCGGTGCCCCAGCGGAAGAGATCCGGCAGAAGCAACGGGAGATGGCGACGCTGCGCATGTTGAGCCGACCGAAGAAAACGGATTAAGGATTTGCTCCTGTCGGCGGATGGGTCGGAGCGGCCTTGATCTGAGGTTTGATCAGGAGTTCTTCCAGATCCGTAGTATTTCCTGAAAACGCATTAAAGTCTACGGGCCCTTTAATACCGGCCAATTCGCCACGGTCCCCATATTGCCAGAAATGCCACTCCTTCAGGGGTCGTAACTCCGGAAGACGTTCGCTGTATCGCGCGATCCAGACAGGATAGTCACTGAATGACTCGGCCAGGTGCTCGTTATAAAACCGCTGATAGGAATATAGAATGGGCTTGGTTCGATAATGGATCTCCACCATGGTCAACCAGGCTCTCACATTTTCCACCAAATCTTCATTGGTGACACCATCCATTGTTTCCACATCAAGTACCGGGGGAAGATCGCCTGGCTCCAGATCGACTTCCCGGATATAGTTGAGTACCTGATCCAGGACCGGTGCATTCGGCCGGAAATAGTGATACGCCCCTCTTCGAATGCCGAAGGTCTGTGCTTCACACCAATTGAAAGAGAAGAGTGAATCCACGAGATCTCCGCCTTCTGTAGCTTTGATATAGGCAAAGTGGATGCCCTGGTCCGGTAATAATGACCAATCGATCCAGGATTGATGATGACTCACATCGATACCCTGTACAGTATAGTCTGCCCGTCGATCAGTCGCCTGTTGACAGGAACCGATCGCTAGAAATAGGACAAAAAGCCAAAAATAGCGATGGGGCATGATGGAGGGAATACAACTGTGAAGGGCAAAAATCCGGCCACCCCTGGTGTTGGGGAGTGGTTTTACCTTTCGACACTGTGAATGTAACGCCTGATGAAGAAGATTTCGTCAGTCATATGCGAAAAAAGGTTGATCTATTCCTGTTTCAGCCTGAACAGATCCTGACGTTTGAACATGCCGTTCTGATCTGCCGGAAAAGCTTCATTTTTGTCCTCATGATCACCCAACGTCAACTCTTTCTGAATCATCTTGCCCAAACCAGTGATGCACCCTTGCAATTGGAGGTGGAGCGGGCCCACGGTGTTTGGTTGTATGGTCCGGAAGGCCGGAAACATCTTGACCTGATCTCTGGCATTGGCATGAGCCCTCTTGGCCATACTCATCCACAAGTAGTAAAAGCTGTGGAGGACCAAGCCAGACAGTACATGCACGTGATGGTCTATGGTGAATATGTTCTGAGTCCACAAGTCATGTTGGCCAGACGACTGGCAGAAGTGCTTCCCGAAGGATTGGACAATGTCTACCTGGTCAATTCAGGCACAGAGGCCACTGAAGGAGCGATGAAACTGGCGAAGCGGTTTACGGGCCGATCGGAAATTATCAGTGCCCGCAGAGCCTACCACGGATCGACCCAGGGGGCCATGAGCCTGATGAGCGATCCGTATTATACTGATGCCTATCGGCCATTACTTCCGGGAGTCCGGCATATCGAATACAATGCCTTCCCGGACCTGGACAAGATTACGACCCACACTGCTTGTGTGGTGATCGAAACCGTTCAGGCAGAATCCGGGATCACCATACCAGATCCCGCCTGGCTCCAGGCGTTACGTCGACGCTGCACAGAGACCGGGGCACTGTTGATCCTGGACGAGATCCAGTGTGGATATGGCCGGACAGGGCATTTGTGGGCATTTGAGGGGTATGGGCTTGAGCCGGATATTTTACTGATCGGAAAAGGAATGGGCGGGGGTATGCCTATAGCGGCCTTCATCGCTTCCAAGGAGAAAATGCAGGTACTCAGTCATACACCCGTGCTTGGTCATATCACCACCTTCGGGGGTCATCCGGTATCTGCTGCGGCAGCATTGGCCACCCTAAACACTCTAATGGAAAGCTCCCTCATCCAGGAAGTCAAAGCGAAATCTGATCTTTTTGATGCGTTGTTAGCCGATCATCCAGCCATTCTGGAGATCCGGCGTGCGGGATTCATGATGTCTCTGGACCTGGGTGATGCCGAAGCGGTTCAAAGGGTCATCCAGCATGCACTAAAGGACGGTGTTGTCGCGGATTGGTTCCTCTTTAACATGGAGGCGATCCGGATTTCTCCTCCACTGATCATCTCGGAAGACGAGATCCGATGGGGGTGTCAAGTCTTGCGCAAAGCCCTGGATACTGTTTCCTGAGGAAAGTCAGAATGGATCTGATCTCTTTTGAAGTGGCTCTAACCATCTATTTGGATACTGGAATCGTTGTTTTTTCAATGTATGCGTCATTATGCACACCGGCAATTGCCCTCCCACTGGGATCGGCCTGACCCTGAAAACTGGCATCCCAGGCGATGGCTGCAGGCGAACTGCAGGCAATAGAAGGACCGTATGGGACAGTTTGTGCAGCAAATGGAGACGGGAAATGGTGTTCGAATAACTCCCGATATAAATAGGCCTCTTTGCTCAGTGGCGGATGAATCGGAAAGCGAGATGTGGCAAACTGCATTTGCAGATCGGTGATTCGACGCTCGGCTTCAGCCTTGAGACTATCGATCCACCCATAGCCAACGCCATCTGAGAATTGTTCTTTTTGACGCCACAATACTTCTTCGGGGAGATAGGGATCACCTTGCACATCAAAAGACTTGCGGATCAAATGCTTTTCGATCCGGTCACCCGATAATTTTTCGGTTGGATCCAGATCCATGGCGTAGGATAGAAACTCCCTGTCGAGGAAAGGCACCCGCGTTTCCACTCCCCAGGCCATCATCGCCTTGTTCGCCCGCAGACAGTCAAACTGGTGCAGTTCTCTCAACTTGCGAGCGGACTCGCGATGCAGCTCTTCTGCATTCGGGGCCTTATGAAAATAGAGGTAACCGGCGAACACTTCATCGGCACCCTCACCACTGAGGACCATCTTGACACCCGTTGCCTTAATCTTGCGGGCCATCAGAAACATCGGGGTACTGGCCCTAATGGTGGTCACATCATAGGTCTCCAGATGGTAGATAACATCTGAGAGGGCATCCAGACCTTCCTGGATGGTGTATTCAAAGGAGTAATGTTTGGTCCCAAGAAAATGGGCCACTTTTTCAGCTGCAGCCAGGTCTGGTGATCCGGAGAGTCCGATGCAAAATGACCGCAACAGATCCCGATTTCCGGCAGAACGGTTGAGTCGGTTGGTGATGGCTGCCACCAATGAAGAGTCCAGCCCTCCTGACAATAATACGCCAAAGGGTACCTCTGTCATCAGATGACGTTCAACAGCTGCCGTGAGGCGGTCACGAAAAACTGCCGGATCCCACGGGTGATTCGGAACGCTGTGTTCTTCCTGAAACCACGCTTCTGCAACGAAGGACTGTTGTTTTCCGGAATATCCAGCGGGCCCTTTGCTACCCACGAAGTAGTGACCTGGAGGAAACAAGGTAAAGGGTTCACATTCTTCCTGGAGGGACTTCATTTCGGAGGCAAACCACAGGCTTCCATCCCGACCAGTGCCCTGATATAATGGAATGATACCCGCATGGTCCCGTCCGGCCACGATCCGATCTGCGCGTTCGTCATACAGGACAAAAGCGAACATCCCATTGATCCCTGCGTCACGCAAGAAATCAGGCCCTTTCTTCTTGTAGAGGTGGATCAGGATTTCACAATCCGAATCGGTGGTGTACTCCTCCTGGATGCCGGGATATTCAGCTTCTAATTTGGCTTGGATGGCCTTGTAATTGTAGATCTCTCCGTTGACGGAAAGAAAGACTCGTTCTTCTTTGTCAGTGATGGGTTGTGCGCCGGAATTCAGTCCGACAATGGCCAGACGTTCATGTGCCAGGATAGCGGAATGACTGCAATGGATTCCATTCCAATCCGGTCCGCGATGACGCAGCATTTTTGAATAGCGCAAAACACGCGGACGGATCACATCCACAGGCTCCTGAAAGCCGAATACACCCAGAATTCCACACATGGTTAGATGGCGTTTGTTGACAACAGGGTATACGGAGAAGGGAGGGGAGAAGTTGCCCCACTAGACGATCTGCTCATCTGATTGGTGTCATTTCCGATCAGATACAGACCAAGCAATGTTGTCTGGAAGAGAGGATTGTGCTTATAACGTCTTTCGCAGACGAGCCACAGGGATGTTCAGTTGCTCCCGGTATTTGGCCACTGTACGACGGGCGATGTTATACCCTTTATTGCGGAGTAGCGTCTTCAGTTTCTCATCAGAGAATGGCTTGCGCTTGTTTTCCGCACTGATGATATCTGTGAGAATCTTTTTGACCTCGAGGGTAGATACTTCTTCACCGCTTTCGGTTTGGAGCGATTCAGAGAAAAAGTCTTTCAGTCGTTTTGTTCCGAATTCAGTCTGTACAAATTTGCTGTTGGCTACCCGGGATACGGTCGAGATATCCAGGCCAGTGATGTCTGCGACATCCTTGAGGATCATGGGACGCAGTTTGCGTTGATCACCGGTCAGGAAGAAGTCTTTCTGGTAATTCAGAATGGCATACATGGTCCGATACATGGTATCCTGTCGTTGGCGGATCGCATCGATAAACCATCGAGCAGAATCGATCTTCTGCTTGATAAAGTAAAAGGCTTCTTTCTCCTTTTTATTGATGCGCTTGCCCTGATGGCTTTCCTTGAAGGACTTGAGCATATCCGCATAGTGGTCATTGACCCGGAGGTCAGGCGCATTCCGCGTATTCAGCGTCAATTCCAACTCGCCTTCCCGGTTGTAGATCAGGAAGTCGGGCACGATATACTGGATCGGCTGGCCCCCGCCACCAGTAAAACCACTGGCGGGTTTGGGGTTCAATTTGATGATCATATCGATCGCCTCCTTCAGTTGTGCTTCAGTCAGATTGAGCTGACGCTGCAGACGGGGATAGTGTTTCTTGGTGAATTCGTTGAAATATTTTTCAATGATCCGGAAGGCGATCATCATAATATCGAGCTCTTCATCTTCTGCTTCCTCTCGGGCCAGACTGAGCTTTTGCCGGATTTGAATGAGGAGACATTCACGCAGATCACTGGCACCTACACCTGCAGGATCCAGCGTCTGAATCTTGGCGAGCATGGTGTTGACTTCTTCTTCTGTAGCAATCACATTCTGACTGAACAGCAGGTCATCGACAATGGCAATAGGTTCGCGGCGCAAATAGCCATCATCATCAATACTTCCAATGATTTGATGGGCGATGGACAGTATACGGGGGTCGTCAATATTCAACATGCCCAATTGCTCCTCCAGATATTCATGGAAGGTATGCTGGACTGCGATCGGGATCTGTTTTTGTTCCTCTGCAGCCATATCGTCATTGCGATATTTATAGCTGGCTGGGTCATCCTCAATATATTCATTGAGGTAGTCTTCCATTTCGAATTCAGTCTCTGATCCAACCTCTTCGATCGAGTCTACATCAGACTCGTAGTCCAATCCTTCATCATTGGATTCGTCCTGGTCTGGCGGGGTCTCATCTTCACGAGCCAGCTCATAGGGGTCTTCCTTGTCCTCCGTTTCTTCAAGAGCGGGATTGGCTTCCAATTCCTCCTTGATCCGCTGATCTAACACAGCCGTAGGTACTTGCAATAACTTCATCAGCTGAATCTGCTGAGGAGACAGTTTTTGCAATAATTTTTGACTGAGATTCTGCTTCAACATATGCTGGACAAGATTAATGCTTTACCAATAACACTCAGAATATGTCTTCTTGTTCCGAATGTATACATCATTTTCCTCAATTGTCATTCCTTGTGTTCCAGGAGGACAGGTTAATCATACGTCTCACGGTCAGAAAGGTTACGGGAATGAGAAAAAGGATAGGCCTTCCCAAATGCAGCTCAGATCACCCATAAACCAATTGGCTTTGGATTAAAAATGAGTCCTCCCGCTGCCGTATCTTTCCCATTCGCCCAATCTTTTCAAACATGCGTTACCTCCTTCTTCCTCTCCTGATATTGATCGCCCTTTCTGCGGATGCTCAACAGGATCCGATCGTCGTTCAGACCCTGACCTTTGATTCGATCACAACCCGCCGAGGTGTTTTTGATTTTCCAGATGCCAGTCAACCCTGGCGGAAGATTCTGATGGTCCACACCCTGAAGTGTGACCCGGCGACCACTCAGGATGGCTATGATTGTGGAGAGTGGGACTATCTCACCTACAATAAGGTCTTTGACCACACAGGTGATCTAGATTCAACGGCATTAACGCACCCATATTTTCTGGAAGGTACGGCAGCACCGACAAGTATCACATTATTGCAGGATCCGCTATATGACCGACAAGTGGAACGTTTTGACACTCCCGTTTTACAGAATGTGGGTGTCAGTGCAACGTCAACGGTATTCCCGGGTATTGCCGACCAGGTGTATATTCCCTTGTCTGAGGGTTCTCCCAGCGCTCGTTTGCAGGCGATTTATACGGCACAGGAACTTCAATCCTCTGGATTAGTTGCAGGCCCGATCCGTCAGTTGGTGTGGCAGGATGACCATCCGGAGGCGGAATTCTTTCTGACCGTTCGCATGGCACATACCTCTGCAACAAAGGCGGATCAGGTGATTGAGGAGAATTGGACCACGGTACTGGCGCGTCCCTGGACATCTATAGGGGAGGTCGATAGTCTCCTGCTGACGACAGACTTTATTTGGGACGGCGCTAGTCATATCCTGGTCGATATGGCTTTCGATCGGGGTGGTGGACAACCTTTTTTCGCCTTGCAGGGCGGAGATGCCAATCTTGAGCAGGCTTCTCTTCGCACTGGCCCGGATGGTTATGTGGAGTTTAAAGGGGACAGCTATATCACATTACCCTCTGATCGCCTTTCCCTGGTGAAAGACCAGATCACCATTTGTTTCTGGGCAAAAGGGGCAGATTCTCAACCGTTCAACAATTCTATTCTGGAGGCCACAGATGATCAGGGACGACGAGTCCTGAACATTCATTTTCCATGGAGCAACGGGCAGATTTATTGGGATGCCGGGGATGGTCCAAACTATGACCGCATCAACAAACAGGCGAATGAAGCAGACTATAAGAATCAATGGAACCATTGGGCGTTTATCAAAAACGCCTCTACAGGGTCGATGAAGATCTATCGCAATGGTCAGTTATGGCACAGCGGGAACGGTTTGACCCGTTTCATTCAATCTATGACGAACCTGACCATTGGAAAAGGTCTGACGTATAACGGTGCTTATCAGGGTTCGGTCGATGAGCTGATGTTGTTTAATGTAGAGCTTCCGGTCGAGTCGATCCGAGAGCTGATGCAATACCGCCTGGGTCCATTTGCCCCGTATTTTGACAATCTGGTCTATGGCTCCGGTTTTGATCGTCAAGGGAGTGCTTATCCCAATGTGTTCGAACCTCAAGAAACGGCCATACCCTTGGGTCCGGTATCCTGGAAAGGCCGTAAGGCTACAGAATTGGCTTATGCAGAGCAAACATTCATCTCCAGGCCAACCCTTGGGTTTGTTCAGGGAGAATACGAACTGTATACCGTTGAGGATACCCTGCACACATTGCTTCCTTTGCCGATCACCAGCCTGGTGACATTTGATATCGCCGATCACCATCCGATCGGAGTGGATACCATCCATGGATGGGAAGCCAGGACGACCTACCTCTATGATGTAGCGGGTATGGCGATTGATTCGACATTAGCTGGCAGTGGTGCCCTATGGACGAATGACACGCTGGATTATTTCTCCCCACCGTTTGAGGTGATCAATGAATATGAGATCGGTCGTTACATCACGCCCTACGGCATCGGATTGACCCTTGGATCAGGTTTCAGTTGGGTTTATGATGTCACCGACTACGCACCCATCCTTCAGGATCAGGTGGAATTAAGTGCCGGCAATAATCAGGAATTGATCGACTTGAAATTCCTCTTCTACCCGGGTACACCTGCACGTGAAGTCCAGAAGATTGATCGTTTATGGGGTGGTCTGAAATCACACAGTTATAAAAACCTCGATGATGATGTGGCCCTTCCACCTACAGAAGTCGATCTTCTGCCTTCCGCCGAATCCTTCAAGGTCAAGACGCGGATTACCGGTCACGGACACAATAGTAATGATGGAAACTATCCCCATTGTTGCGAATGGAAGAATAACACCCATACCCTTCATGTCGACAATGTGAAGGTAGCGGACTGGCATGTCTGGCAAACACATGATTGTGCCTTGAATCCCGTTTTCCCGCAAGGCGGAACCTGGCCGGGAGCACGGGAGGGCTGGTGCCCTGGCGACCTGGTCAAAGAACACGAGTTTGAGATTTCCGACTATATCAGTGGGCAGAAAGCAACCATCGACTATAGTATTACCCCTGTTCCAGGAAACAACCTGGGCATGGGCGGTGGAAATTATGTCATGGATATGCAGTTGGTCCAATACGGACCTTGGGCCTACCAGTCTGATGCGGAGATCTATGAGATACTGTCGCCATCAACTACCCAGTATTACGAGCGCCTCAACCCAATGTGTCATGATCCAAAGATCATCCTGCGGAACAGTGGAGGGTCAGATATTACCAGCATCGACCTGACCTACGGCGTGGCTGGTGGGAACGAACAGACCTATACCTGGACAGGTAGCCTTTCCCCGATGGATCAGGTGGTCGTGACGCTACCGGTTCCATCTGCGGCATTCTGGGTCGGTGATGGAAGCAATGTGTTTCATGTGGCTGTTCAGAATGTGAATAGTGGGCCGGATGAAAATGGAGAAAATAATATGATGACCTCTGCTTTCGATCTTCCGAAAGCGTATGCATCTGGAATCCGATTCCGTCTACGGACCAATAATTATGCTACAGAGAACAGTGTAAAAGTTTGGGATGCCCAAGGTAATATTGTTTTGAATCAGGGTGGCTTTGCGGCGAATCAACAGTATGATTTCAAAATGGATTACCCTGATGGGTGTTACACGTTCGAACTGTTGGATACCGGGGATGATGGACTCTCTTATTGGGCTGATCCTGCAGCGGGAAATGGATATCTGCGCATCCTGGCACCGACGGTCAATGCCGTCCTCAAATATTTTGAATCAGAATTTGGTCGTTCGATTCGCTTCTCGTTTGTCCTCGGTATGCTGACTGGCCAGGATGATATAGATGGAGAACGCCCTATGCTGGCCTTTGGACCCAATCCTGCAGTGGATTATCTGGATATCATGGCGACCGGTTTGACCGGATCGGCTGAACTCACTTTATTTGACGCAATGGGCAGAGCTGTTTTGGAACAGACCGTACAACTCCCGATGTCGGATCGCGTGGTCTTGCCGGATTTGACCTCCGGTGTTTATTGGCTCCGTTTGCAACAGGCAGAGTGGCAACACCAGGAAAAAGTGATTATTCAGAAGCCTTGATCGGTTGACTTAAAAGGAAAAGGGCCGCAACCATACCCCCCAGTTTGGTGCGACCCTTTTTCCATCTTGACATAAGTCATCGTCGGATCAACAGATCCATTTCTTCATTTTTGGCTTCGTGCAACTGGGCCCAGGCCCTTTTGTATTGCTCATAGCGGCCAAAGTCAGCAAAAACCAGGGTCTCACCTCCGTAGAGATGCAAGAGGATCCGATATCGGATCTGTCCTTGTCGTTGTGCAAAATCTGTGATGAAATTCACGATCTCACTGCCGTTGATTTTTCTTGCCTGACTCATGGGTTTGTTGAGGTGAACCTCATTAAGGGATAGGCAAGAATGGTTCCAACTTTTTCCAGAGCACACAATTTTTTTTGGAAGGGAGTGTCATTTTCGTCAGGTTGGACTGCCGTCTTTGGCTGGTATTCTTGTCAAATTGGCATGGAACCCGGGATGGCACTGGCTTTGTGCTACTTCAAAAAAAAAGCCTGAACCATGCAAAAAGGACAGATCTCGGTACAGACCGAAAACATCTTTCCCATCATTAAAAAGTTTCTCTATTCCGACCATGAGATCTTTCTTCGGGAGTTGGTTTCCAACGCTGTTGATGCCACCACAAAACTCAAGGCACTTGCCTCCAGAGGTGAAGTGAAAGGAGAAATTGGCGATCTGACGATCGATATCCTTCTGGATAAAAAGAAGAAGACCCTGACTATTCGGGACAGAGGGATCGGGATGACCTCTGAGGAAGTATTGAAGTATCTCAACCAGGTAGCCTTTTCCAGTGCTTCTGAATTTTTGGAGAAATTTCAGGATGAGAAGATCATCGGTCATTTTGGACTGGGCTTCTACTCGTCATTTATGGTGGGCGATAAGGTAGAGGTGCACACCCGTTCCTGGAAAGAAGATGCCGGCACCCGCTGGATCTGTGACGGAAATCCCGAATATGAGATCGGAGCCGACGACAAAGCAGAACGAGGAACTGATATCATTCTGCACATCGGTAAGGAGAACAAGGAATTCCTGGAAGAGGCACGGATCGAAGCTCTCTTGCAGAAATACTGCCGCTTCCTTCCAGTCACTATCCGTTTTGGAAAGAAGAAAGAGACGGAATGGGTCGGTGAAGGAGAGGATCGCAAATCTGTAGAAAAGGAAGTCGATAATATCATCAATGATTCAGCTCCATTGTGGAAAGAACAACCCACAGAGTTGAAAGATGAGGACTACCTCGCCTTCTACCAGAAACTTCACCCCTACAATCCGGATCCCCATTTCTGGATTCATTTGAATATTGACTATCCGTTCAACCTGACGGGTATTCTGTATTTCCCCCGTTTGAAAAATGCCATTGACAACCAGAAAAACAAGATTCACCTGTACAGTAATCAGGTGTATGTGACGGATGAGGTTCGTGAGATCGTTCCCGAATTTCTCACCCTTTTACATGGGGTCATCGACTCACCGGATATTCCGTTGAATGTGTCTCGGAGTTATCTGCAGAGTGACGCCAACGTCCGGAAGATCAATGGATATATCACCAAGAAGGTAGCGGAGAAGCTGGGCAAGCTGTTTAAAAAGGACAGGGAGGCCTATACCGCCAAGTGGTCGGATATCGGAGTGTTTGTCAAATATGGCATGTTGTCCGAAGAGAAGTTCTACGATGCCGGTCAGAAGTTTGCATTGCTCAAGAATCTGGAAGGTGAGCACTTCACCATCGAAGAGTACCGAGACAAGGTCAAGGACCAGCAGACGGACAAGGACAAGCGTATTGTCATGCTTTACACGACTCAACCCAAGGAACATTTCGCCTATATCGAAGGTGCCAAAGCCAAGGGATATGATGTCCTGGAATGTGATCAAATGATCGACAATCATTTTATCCAGCATCTGGAGCAAAAGTTGCCTGAGCTCTCCTTCAAACGGGTTGATGCCGATACGGTCGACGAGCTGATCCAGAAAGACGAGCAGCAGGAATCTGTACTCTCCGAAGCGGAACAGGAAAAGATCAAGGAGATCTTTACGACTGTCCTTGGAGAGAAGAGTTCAGCGACCATTCAAATGAAGGCATTGTCTCCTGAGGATCAACCTGTCTGGATCACTAAGCCCGAATTCATGCGTCGCATGATGGAGATGCAATCCATGCAGGGTGGAATGGGTGGAATGGACTTTCCGGATACCTGGCAGTTGGTCGTCAACACCAATCATCCGTTGATTGCCAAAAAACTGGCCAGTCTTGAAGTGGGAGATGAGGGCAACGACTTTGCCACCTATCTCTACGACCTGGCCAGGCTCAATCAGCACATGCTGAAAGGAGAGGAATTGTCCAGATTTGTCAAGAAATCCCTGGAGATGGTCGGATAATCCGCATTTCTGAGGAAATATTAGCGAATCAGAGCCCGTGCCATTGCGACTATGGTACGGGTTCTCTTATTTTGTGGTCTACCCCAAACCAATGTCCGACCCCATCCTTGCATTCATCACGGCCTTCACGCTGGTTTATTTCGCGATACCCTCCATCATCAATGTCGCACGGAAGAAACATTTGATGGATGAGCCGCATGATCGGGGCGCTCATTCTGAAAGTGTTCCAACTCTGGGTGGAGTGGCCATTTTTGCCGGTGTATTGTTTTCGGTGGTCATGTGGACCCCTTTCCAGGTCTTCACGGATCTACAATATATTCTCTGTGCCTTTATTATCCTGTTCCTCATCGGTGTAAAAGACGATCTGGATCCCATCAGCCCCTGGAAAAAGCTCATCGGTCAGATCATTGCTGCTTCTATCCTGATCTTTAAAGCCAATATCATGTTTACCGGACTCCACGGAGTTTTCGGTGTGGAAGAGCTTCCCTACTGGCTTTGTGTGCTATTTACCATGTTCACCATTCTGGTCATTATTAATGCCTTTAATCTGATTGATGGGATCAACGGTCTTTCGGGGAGTACTATGGTGCTGATCTGTGTAACACTTGGAGCCTGGTTTTATATGGTTGATCGGATGGAGTTGACCATCCTGGCCCTCAGCCTGGCAGGCGCGACTATCGCGTTTTTGAAATACAACTTTACACCATCGAGGATATTCATGGGTGATACAGGGTCCCTACTCCTTGGAGCCTCCTGTTCGGTCTTGATCATTCAGTTTGTGGAACTGCAGGAGAGTATGGCCGACAGTCGCTTTGTTCTGCATTCGGCTCCAGCCGTTGCGATTGGCATTTTGATCCTTCCGTTGTTTGACACCCTCCGTGTCTTTATTATTCGGATCAGTAACGGACGATCACCGTTTCAGCCAGACCGGAATCATATCCATCACCTGGTCCTGGATGCTGGATTCAGCCACATGCAGGCGACAGGTATTCTTGTACTGACGAATATCGTTTTCATCGGAATGGTATTAACGCTGGATGCGATAGGATCCATCCCCCTCATTTTACTCAGTATGGGGCTGGCCATGATCCTGACAAACTCCCTGCACCAGTTTGGACAGCGAAAACGTAGAAAAAACGAACGGCAGCTGAAGGAAGAAGAGCCTATTCAACAACACCAGGAATCCCCAAAAGAAGCACATGAGTTTCACTAATTTAATCTGGGTGTTCATTGGAGGCGGGGCCGGATCAATGTTGCGCTATGTGATGGGATGGTGGATCCCGGAATCTGGAGGATTTCCATGGGCAACCTTTTGGGCAAACCTCCTCAGTTGCGTTTTAATCGGATTATTACTGGCAGTAGCGCCAATCCTCAATGAAACCACCCGGATCTTGCTGATCACCGGTTTTTGTGGAGGATTGTCCACATTTTCCACCTTCAGTCGGGAGACTATGCAACTGCTCCAGCGCGGAGAGTGGCTGATTGCTCTGGCCTATGTACTGGCCAGCGTGTTGGTCGGTCTGGCCGTCGTCTATCTGGCCTGGTCCTCTCTGCAACGGACTTAGGACAAACCCTATTGTCAGAATTAATAGGTGATCTTCAGTTTGTCTGATTTAGCCTTGGCCTGACAGGTGAGAATAAACCCGTCTTCGATCTCACTCTTGTCTAATGCAGGGGCAAAATCCATGATGACTTCCCCCTTCATCCAGATGTGCCATACAAGATGCACAAGCACCTGACGAACAGGAAAAGGGCACCTGATGACCGGCATCCATCATGGCCTCCAGGAGGGTTTGGCCGGGTTTCACATGAACATGAAGATCCTGACCGTCTAACGTAGCCGTCAATTCTGCTTCTTCACCACCTGTCGGGGCAGGTAAAGGTTCACTGTCAAAATGTTCCCGATGAATGCGTTCTGGTGGAAATCCGACAGATCGAAGGGCGGAGTCAGCGACTTCCATCAATGGCCCTGGACCACATAAAAAGGCGTGCTTCTCCTTGTAAGGGCATTCCGTTTCTTCCAGGAAATCATGGATGACAGACTCATCGATCCGTCCGATCCTGCCACTCCAGTCGGAGGCTTCTTTTTTCTTAAATCGACCAAATAATCCTCCTGATTTCCCGTCTGGTTGGGATAGGGTGTGATGGACATGAAACTGACCGGCATATCGACTGGTCAGCAGGTCCAGTTCATTACGGAAGAGAATATTCTGCTCATCCCGACTGCCATATAAGAGGAAACAAAAGCTTTGTGGTTCATGCTCAAGCAACTCTTTGATCATGGCCATTACCGGAGTGATACCACTACCAGCTGTGATAAAGAAGTACCCTCGTTTGCGATCCACCTCACCTTCGACAAAAAAGCGACCCAGAGGTGGAAACACCTGAAGGGTGTCTCCTACGGATACGGAGCTGTTGAGCCAACGCGAAGCCTGACCTTTATGCTGTTCCTTGATGGTGATCTCCCAGGTTTCTTCAAAAGGAGCCCGGCAGAGAGAATAGGCCCGTCGGATCGGACCTTTTTTCCCGGGAACTTCCAGGGTCAGGTATTGGCCAGCCTTGTAAACAAAGGTATCGGTAAGATCCGCAGGTACATCAAAGGTGATGCTGACCGAGTCAGGAGTTTCATGAACAACTCTCTTGACATTTAGGGAATGGGGAAGAAATTTAGACATGAGTGCAAAGATGAGATAATCGAGGGGAAGTGTCTTGCGTAATTGCGTATTAACCAACAGTTGATATCAGGAAGCGTTCATTTGATGTCTCCAATGAAATACTGTAGTTTTAATCCATGATGTTCTACAGAATGATCATCTGGATAATGTTTGTCTTGTCTGCTACAGTGCCGTCTGCCGGACAGGGAAATATCCGATGGGTGGACAACCTGGCTGCCCTTGGTCTGGATAAACCGAAATCTACAGCTATTGATATTGAGGGTAACGTACTTTTCCTGGGTTTTTTCTGGGGAGAGTTAGCCGAACTTGCTGGTGTGCCCATGGTCAACCCGGACTTTACACAAGTTTATTTAGCCAAGTTTACGAATGAAGGAGAACTGATCTGGCTTCAGACTTTTGATGGTAAGGACGGTAATCCGAGTACAGCGATTGACATCCTTCCAACCTTTATTAGTACCGATCAGCTAGGGAACATCTTTTTATGTGGTGGATTTCGGAATTCCGTCAGTTTCGGGCCCTACCAGGTCAACTGGTCACCACAAACCGATCCAGAAGAAAACACCTATTTGGTGAAATTCGATCCGAATGGCAACCCGTTATGGTTGAAAACCAGTCGGCATGGTGATCTGGTGATCCAGGATATTACCACTGATCTATACGGGAATTGTTACGTCGCAGGATTTATTAACGGGTCCAATTATGTTGAGTTCGATTCACTCGTGTTGACGAATAGTAGCAATGTCATCCCCAATTTAACTTCCAAATACACGGACTTTTATGTGGTCAAATTCAGTTCCGATGGAGAAGTTCTCTGGGGCCTCCAAAGTCTGGGAAAAAAAGCTGAAAATATTAAAGGGATTGCCGCAAATGCCGCTGGTGAATTATATATCACCGGGACGTTCAACAGCGATTTGTTCGAACTGGGAACGACCCATCTGGGAATTCAGTGGATCTCCGGTATTGGATCAGGGATATATGGCAAAAGTCGGCCCGAATGGTCATGTTCATTGGCTAAAGAACCTGGACTTGTTGAATCCTTCTGATATTCAGGTGGATGCATTGAATTCGGTTTATGTTGTGGGCATCAACTATCAGGGAAATGTTATCGACGACGTGGTGTTTAATAATACGATGATTGATCAGTTCCTGTTCAGGTCCGATTCGTCAGGAACGGTGGAATGGGCGAGTGGAGTTCGAGCCAACAAAGGCATCAACTTTCATCATCTGGCGACAGATGACTATGGTAATTGTACGGTTGGTGCTTCATGGGCAAATAATGCCCTGACGACAGCAGTCGGGAAATTTTGTCCGACTGGTAGTTATGATTTATTCTTGTATCGGACTGACCGAGAGGTCAGGTCCGATGGGTACAAACGCTCGGCTCAAAGGTGAAGACAGATGGCAGGGGTTTTAGCCGTCAACAATCTGGGCGACATCGCTTTTTGCGGCTTTTTTATGGTGAAATACTTTTTGTTGACTCTATTGCTCTCGAGAATCCGGATGGCAATCCAGATGCCCCATGGTGT
>CALNZC010000033.1:0-1174 GCA_942490895.1 uncultured Saprospiraceae bacterium | reverse complement strand
TATCAAATAGAATGACTATTTCCGTAGAACCCGTCGTCGAGGGGATTCCGATCTTAAACACGCATGAATCCATCCATGGAGCTGCGGGAAAACATCCTGTTTTCCAGCGTTTGAGATCGAAACCCCCGTACCAGTTTTTGTCCGACTGCCCCGGATATTCTTCTCAAAAACGTCCTCTTCCCCGAGCTCCAATACCGGCAGCACGCTGAATCTGGCCAGTTCCGCAGCCCGTGCGCTGCCCGCGATTGAGAGTACTTCTCTTCCAGTAGTGCCGTTGCAGCCGTTGACGGACCGCTATTTGCGACAGGGGATGCCGTCTCGGATCAGTCAATCAGCAATTTTTTCAAGCTGGAGTGTTATATGCCTGATGGGGACAATAACTGTCCGACCGGGATTACTCCGAGTATCAATTCAAACAAATATACCGTCACTACGCTGATAGGCGTTATCTACCATGCAGAGATGTATATGGAGAATGTGCTGAGCAATTATGTCTCGAATTGCACAACGTCAACGGTGAGTGCCGACTCTTTTAAAACCGACGACTCCGGAGGTGATACCGGCACCTACCTGATTGATTATTTCAGTCAGTTGAATTGTATCGGATCATCAACCTACAATTCCCAGACCCAGTATTATGCCACGCAATCCGACACGGCCACCAAAAACGTGATGATGGTAACCCGTAAGCATGATACGGGAACTGCCTGGCTGGGATCAGTCCGACATCTATCAGGCCTATTTGTCGAAGTCCGATGCCACCACAGACCATATCCTGGCCTTCAATACCACGAATATCAATGATACGACGTCCGATGACAGTACATTTCGGACGGTGTTAATCGCAAACCTGGCAAACCGAAAATTTCTGGTCCGATTTCATGGCACCGGCACAAACTATGTTATGGCAGCCGGTCAGGGAGGCATCAGTGCAACCGGTGCATTCGAATCCGGATACTATTTTGCGAAATCAAATTCAACAACCGCAGGGATTTGTATTGACAACGCCACCCGGAAGGAAGTTGATCCGGCAAGCTGCTCCGCCGAGACAGCCTCATGGTCCAGCACAGCAGAGGTAGCCACGTACCTGGACTTGACATCGACCGAACAGACAGATCTGGTCAATTTCCTGAGCTATTTTTCGGACGGCCCCACTTCAACATCTCTTGCCGTC
>CALNZC010000032.1:0-1840 GCA_942490895.1 uncultured Saprospiraceae bacterium | reverse complement strand
TATGGCCTGAAGTTTTTTTACACAAACGTGCTGGGCAAGACCTGGGAGGATATTCCCCTGATCAAACCGCCGAAAACCAGCAGGATTCCGGACATTCTCTCAGTAGAGCAACTCCAACAACTGGTCTGCACCACGCGCCAACTGAGTTACCGGGTCTTCTTCTTCACCGCCTACTCCCTGGGCTTGCGTCTTGGAGAAGGGATCAGATTGAAGACCAGTGATATCGATTCTACCAACATGAGGATCCATGTCCGCAACGCCAAGGGTAACAAGGACAGGTTGGTTCCCCTGCCGGAGAAGACCTTGCACATCCTGCGGGATTTCTGGTCTGTCCACCGGCATCCCGAGTTCCTCTTTCCCAACCGGAAACGGGGGTTGAAAAATGCGCATCTGGTTGATACCCCCTTGGACAGAGGCGGAATTCAGCTCGCTATGAAGGCCGTGGTCAGGCAACTCGGTATTAAAAAAAAATTTCATGCCACTCCCTGCGGCACAGTTACGCTACCCATATGTTGGAATCCGGGGTCGATCTGATTGAACTCCAGCAAATCCTGGGACATGTCAGCATCCTGACCACTTCCAAATACACTCACCTCACAGCCGCTACCAGGAACAATGCACGGCAAGCCGTCAATTCCCTGGCCGACACTTTCGATATTACCTGGGGAGGTGTCAAATGATTCTGCTCTCCACGATTATCAACGAGTTCAAGCATGCTTTTCTGGAGCAATATAAAAATTCAATCCTGCCCGGTCATCACAAGGCCCTATGGGCCATGGAACAGTGCAGGCAGGAGCATGGCCCACAAATGTTGGCGCAATGCAGTAACCATGACTGTGGTGCAAGAAGATATATTCCCCACTCCTGCGGTCACAGAAGCTGCCCCCATTGTCAGAATCATGAAAATCAGCAGTGGATCGAAAATCAATTGGACAAACGCCTCCCAGTCGAATACTACCTGGTCACCTTCACCCTTCCCGACCACCTGCGAGACCTGGCATGGAAACACCAGAAAACCGTCTATTCTCAGATGTTCACCAGTGTCCAGCAAACCTTGAAGACTTTCACCAAAAACGACAAAAAACTCAGCGGAGTAGCCGGATTCACTGCCACGCTTCATACGCATTCACGAAAGATTGAATATCATCCCCACATTCACGTCGTCATGCCCGGGGCAAGCATCAACATGCTTACTGGCTTATGGAAGAAAAAGACCGGATATCTTTTCAACCACACGGCCCTGGCCAAGGTTTTCCGGGCAAAAATGATGGAAGCCTTGGTCAATCAAGGCCTGAAACTGCCCGGGGATTGCCCCAAAAAATGGGTCGTCGATTGTAAAAACGTCGGCAACGGTGACAAAGCCATCATCTATCTTGGCAGGTATCTCTATCGGGGTGTTATTCAGGAAAAGGACATCCTGCGATGCGAAGACGGCATGGTGACCTTCCACTACCTGCACGCCAAGTCCGGAAAGTACAGAACCAGGACCGTGAGCGGAGAAAAATTCCTGTATCTGCTCATGCTCCATGTCCTACCCAAGGGATTTCGCAGAGTACGGAGTTACGGATTCCTTCATCCCTGCAGCAAGAAACTCATTAAATTCCTTCAGGTGGTACTGCGGGTCAATCCCCTTCGCATGCTTGCCGACAGACAGAAAAAACGATCCGTCATTACTTGCCCCGTCTGCGGGGCAGAGATGAGAATCATCCAAACGCGGATCTCCCTGCCGCTGCTTGCCTGACCTGCATAAACGGACCGATAGGAGGTGATACCTAATCCGATATCTACACATCACTGATCGCAAAACAAAACCGGTTCTCCCGGCAAAGCATAACTGCGC
>CALNZC010000031.1:0-2404 GCA_942490895.1 uncultured Saprospiraceae bacterium | reverse complement strand
GGTGGTGAGCAATTACAGCCCGGAACTGGATCACCTGAGGTCGGCCAGAAAGGTGTATTTTTCAAGGGCACCCTATGCCGGCGGCATTCTGGAGGGCCTGGCCCATTATCAATTCATTGAAACCGCAGCGAGGTAAGCCATGACCCTGAAAAACAAGATCCAACTGATCACCTACCCGGACTCACTGGGGGCCAATCTGCCCGAACTCCACTATGTGCTGAGAAAGTATTTTTTCAAGGCGGTACGCGGGGTCCATATTCTCCCCTTTTATCCCTCATCCTCGGACCGGGGCTTTGCCCCTAAGACCTACGACGAGGTCGACCCCGCCTTCGGCACCTGGGAAGATGTGGAAAAAATCGGACAGGATTTTGATCTGGTCATCGACTTCATGGTCAACCACATCTCCCGGCAGTCTGAATTTTTCCAGGATTATGTGGAAAAGGGCCCCTTGAGCGAATATGCCGACATGTTTCTGACATTTGACAAGCTTGTACCCGGCGGATTTGTGGCTGAAGAGGACCTTCAAAAAGTCTATACCCGGAAACCCAGGCCCCCCTATCAGCAGCTGGAACGGCCCAACGGCACCCTGGAAAAAATCTGGTGCACCTTTGACTACGAGCAGATCGACCTGGACTATGACGCCCCCAAGACCCGGGAGGTGATGAGAAAATTTCTCATCCGCCTGGCCAGGAACCGGCCCAAAATGATCCGGCTGGACGCCATTGCCTACACCACAATGGAACTGGGCACCACCTGCTTTTTCGTGGAGCCCAAAATTTGGGAGTACCTGGACTGGTTCGACGACTATGCCTCTGCCTTTGACACCGAAATCCTGCCCGAGATCCACGAACATTATTCCTACCAGCTCAAGCTGGCGGAAAAAGGGTATTGGTGCTATGACTTCTCCCTGCCCATGCTGGTGCTCCACTGCCTGTACACAGCCACCACCCGCAGGCTCAAATCCTGGCTGCGAAAATGCCCGAGAAAACAGATCACCACCCTGGACACCCATGACGGCATCGGGGTGGTGGATGTGACGGATCTTCTCAACCAGGATGAAATCGACCACACCCTGAAAATGCTGTATGAGCGGGGCTCCAATGTCAAGAAAACCTATTCAGGGCCTGAATACCAGAACCTGGATGTATACCAGGTCAACTGCACCTATTACTCCGCTCTGGGATGCAACGATGATGCCTATATCGCCGCCCGGACCATTCAGTTTTTCACCCCCGGCATCCCACAGGTGTATTATGTGGGCCTTCTGGCCGGGGAGAACGACATCGAACTTCTGGAAAAAACCCGACTGGGCAGAAACATCAACCGCCACAACTATACCCTGACAGAAATCCGGACGGACATTCAAAAACCCGTGGTGCAGCGGCTGCTGCGCCTCATGGAGTTTAGAAATTCCTACCCGGCCTTTAACGGGGAGTTCACCCTGATAAAATCATCTGACACCAAACTTATCCTGGAGTGGTGCCAGAAAAAATATACGGCAACCGCCTATATTGACGTAAAATCCTATTCCTCAAAAATCACCTATACCGATCCCGTGGCCTCCAGGGAAACCGAGTTTATTGTATAACCGCCACGGGCCGCCCGGTCTCTCACGCCGGAAACCGGGGTTCGATTCCCCGTGGGATCACCATTGATAACAAAGGATTTCAGCAATTTTGCCGAAATCCTTTGTTGCTTCTCCGGTCCGCCTCCGTTCCTCTGAAATTTTTGCTTTGTGCAATTGGGGTTTCACGTCTCAGATGAGAATTAAATTTCGCTCATAAAACCTTGATTTATTCGTTTTCAGGCGATATCAACAAGTAATCTATTTTTATTATAATCTGACATCACTTTTGAGGGAAATTGTGGTCAATACACCAGAACAGGAAGCAAGGAAAACCATAGATCGAATGTTGGAACAATCCGGATGGAAGGTCCAGGATGCCGCCAATGCCAATATTTTTACCAGCAAAGGTGTGACCATTCGTGAATTTCCCCTGGAAAAAGGTCATGGGCTTGCTGATTATCTGTTATATGTGGACGGTAAGGCTGCTGGTGTTATTGAAGCAAAGAGAGAAGGATCAACACTTACTGGTGTTGAAACCCAATCAGACAAGTATAAAACTGGACTTCCACAGGAGCTCCCCGCCTGGATCAGACCACTGCCATTTTGCTATCAATCCACAGGAGTAGAAACTCGGTTTACAAATGATTTAGATCCGAATCCCCGATCCCGGAATGTGTTTTGGTTCCATCGGCCTGAAACCGTTTTGTCTTGGTTTGAGGAAGAATCACAAGACTTGATCGACAAAGTTGATGAAGATCAGGCATCTTATGGAAAGCCCGCCACGTTAAATCAACGTCTCAGACAGATGCCGGAGCTTATTGAGGATGGACTCAGTAT
>CALNZC010000030.1:0-11121 GCA_942490895.1 uncultured Saprospiraceae bacterium | reverse complement strand
CATGATGGCCGCTATGGCTGAAGGAGCGGTAAAGGAAATGGATACTTCTACCCACTCGGCTGCCGGAGTGTATGTCACAGTTCCCAGGGGCACCCAATCGGGATCCGCTTCGGAAGGGCAACCTCCGGTTGACGGTACGGGGAATGCGCAATCCGGCCCGCCCCACAACGTGACATTGACCGGGGCATAGGAAAACGGGCTACACCCGATCAAGCCATCCAAAACGGAACAGGCAGCGATATGGAAATTCAACTCATAGTCCAGGCCTGA
Organism: uncultured Saprospiraceae bacterium; assembly: GCA_942490895.1. Classification (GTDB taxonomy): domain Bacteria; phylum Bacteroidota; class Bacteroidia; order Chitinophagales; family Saprospiraceae; genus JAGNXB01. The sequence continues at coordinate 10,851 of CALNZC010000030.1, read as the reverse complement.
AGACAATGGGGTGGTCAGACAAGTCGCCACATACTCCTTCCAGGTTTCTTTAAAATAGACCCCGGTACAACCCTCGCCGGATGGAAAGGGAACCAATCCGGCCGACTGAACCCCGAGTGTTATATAACCACAGGTATTCAGATAATCCGACGTACCAAACGTACCCCTTTCCCAACCGGTACAATAATCGATCTGTGACCAGGTGGTGGGACAAACACTGTAGTTCTCGAAATCGGGATTCAGGATCTTGTCCGACTGGTCGGTGATCTGGGAAACGCCCGCACAAACACATTCATCATCGTACAGATCGATCAGTCCGTCACCATCGTCATCAATTCCGTTTGTGCAATCCTCTTGAGCGTACACTGTTGCAGGTAATGATAATAATAGTGCAACAGAGTAAGCACACACTGTAATAAAACGGGTTATTAAATTGCTTTGCTTAACCACTCTCCAGGTATAGTTTACCGAATTAGTCCAAAAAAATCATTTAAAATGCATTTGCATTCCTGAAATTATTCAACTCTTGAAAAGCATTAGCAGGCCATGATCTTTAACGCGACAAGGTCACATCGCCCTTATACAGCCTCACCTGACCATCCACCAACTCCACTTCCACGACATAAACAAATACCCCCGGATCCATCAATTCCTCCCGGAACGTACCATCCCACCCCACCGAAGGATCGTTGATTGGCAAATCCGATCGCGAATACAACGCATTCCCCCAGCGGTCATAGATAGCCAACTGCCTTACTGCCACAACCTGGTCATTCCCATAAATGGAAGAAAATATCATTAATGCCATCACCATTCGGTGAAAAACTGTTCGGGATATACACCAGGACGCTATCCTTTGGCCTGTGAATCACAGTAACATTCATCTGATCACTACCCTCACAACCTTCGGGTGTTACCACTTCTACAGTCACCAGTTGATTACCTGTAACGGGTCCCAATTGGGTGAACGGACAGGATGCACAAGACAACAGATCTGTAGCTGCCCAATGGATGATCTGGAGGATCTCATTTGTCTGTACAGATAGGTCAATGATCGTACCTGGTGCAACCAGTTTGTCCGGGCCTATATCTACCAAAACAACCTGGCCTGCGGTGATCGACAATCCGGAATACATTCGGGTACAACCACCAGCATCCTTGATTTCCATCGCATATATACCGGGTGGCAAATCACCAAAAAACGGCTCTGATTGCCAACTCCCACCAGACCAAGTGATATTGATATGGAGGCAATCCGCCCATCGGCACATTCACCAGAATCTCGCCGTCCGACTTCTTCCAGCATGTTTCATCCACCAATAGTATGGGCGCAACCAATTCAGTACTGATCGTGGTGCAACGTAAACTGTCACAACCCGTCCAGGATTGGAGCCATATTGTGTCTGTAGAAACACCGTTACCCAAACAATCATAAACCGTATCTGTGGACATTATTGATGCCGACCAATTTACTACGGTGACCACGACCGAATCGCAATATTGCCCGATAAGTACGTCAATAAATATTCCCGTTTGATTTGAATCACATGTTTGAGCTTGTACAAACATCGTATCCGACCCGGCATACCAGATGTCATGAATAACCAGGCTATCACATCCGGACTGGTTTTATAAAAACCAGCGTGTCCTTTCCGGCATTTGCCTTTGGCAAGTGGCACTTGATAGCACAATGAAATCCGGCAGATTATAGGCATACTCGGTAATGACCAAGCTATCGCACAGACCTGATTGAATAACGATTGTATCGATATGATCCACCCCGGGCCACAGATATTTACCTCCACATTCGTCTGCACCTGGGCAGCTAAATCATATTCAAAAATGAGGAGGCTGTCACACCCGAATTGGGAGGCCATCCAGACAGTATCGGTGCCGGTTTGTGTTGGATCACATGTTGGGACAATGACTGAAAATTCAAATGATGGCTTCCAGAGTGTTTCCAATAAAATGACGCTGTCGCAACCCTGGATATTCTGGAATTGAAGCAAGCTGATCCCTGCCTTCGAAGAATCACAGGAATGGGTGACCACGTGTACACTATCCGTTTGCAGAACAGCTATGACTTGACATGTCGAATCTGATATTCCGCAACTGGATTGCACAAATGCACATACCGCCCAGAGTCCGGGTTCGTCACCTTTTAACCAGGCTGCTGAATCCGTTTCCACACAAGCGATATACCAGGCGATGTAGTCCAATTGATCTGACTGGTCGTATCGGAATTTTTCGGACTCGTGGAAACCAAAATCGAATCACCCAAGCAAATTGATGTTGGCCAATTGATGTCCGGCGGTGGCGGCGGTTCGCTATTCAGAATAACCGTGACACAGGTCGTATCTGTGCATGCCGTTCCGAAGACCTCTTGCGTCTGGATAACGCAGTATTGCCCAGGAAGACGCACTGCGATAACGATCGAATCGGGATTGGTGATTATACCTCCAGGTGGACCTGTCCATGCATATCCGGTCGATCCAAGACTATCCGCCAAAAAAGCAGACCCGGATGCATCGAGAGTTCGATGGTAACCTGATTCAAACAATCCAGGGTGTCTGGCGTCTTGATCACAGCTAGGGGACTCAGGATGACCAAATCCAAAACGATGGTGCTATCACAACCATTCTTATCGACACAGGACGAAACGTACATCCCCGTGCTATTAAATGATTGACCACAAACCTGGACAGTATCCATGGCACAACTGGCTATACGTAGGGCATCTGTCGGGTAATCAGGGTAATGTGTAATGATACAGTAAACGACACTATCACACCCTTGCCAGGAAGGCAGTACAACTTCATAAACACCCTCATCATCAAACTCCTCCCCTGCACATACAGATGTATTGCCCGGGCAAGCCATCAGATCGACAAATGTTGGTTCGATTTCAATGAGTGGGTCAACGTCTATACTTGTCGTTATACAACCTCCATTAAAGGAATACCGAACAGTATAGGTCCCACCAGAATAGTTTTGTTGTGAAATGGATAATGCATCTGTGTTCTCACCAAATATTGCAACACCATCCAGGTACCATTGCCATTCACCACCAGTGTGATCTACCCAGGCAAGTAATTCCAGATTGTCTTCACAAGGGGCTTCCAAGGAGGAGAACTTCAAGTCCTTCGACGGGTTGCAGTTCTTCCAGGATCAGATTGTCATAATAGAGGTATGGATAACAAGGTGCTCCACTTCCATAACCGGGTGGCAAGACACATGGGGGGCCAATCATCAGAGCATTCACGGTGAACGCCGGTTCCAGGCTCAGTGTCAATTCTCCCCAAGCCGCTTGCGGGTCGTAATATCCAGTGCCGATTACCTGCCATCCCGGATCAACTGCACTCGGACAGTCATAGGTAGCCAATGGACTGAAGAGACAATTTGCACTGCCGAAAAAGTCACTTCGACCAGGGTGGATAGTAGATGACCCCATTGTTGCAGCTGCTTCCATCAGCAGCAATCGGCGTCGATGCGATTTGTAAACGCAAATCATATTTTTTACCAGCCAGCAGAGGCGCCGTCAGACAGGCAGCAATATATTCTTTCCAGCCATCTGAGTAAATCGTTCCTGAACACCCGTCACCATCTGGAAACGGGACCAGCCCGGCCTCCACCATAGGAACGAACAGATAGCCGCAAGTATGAAAATAATCCGATGTGCCTGATGTCGCTTGAATCCCCCCTTTGTACAATCCATTTGAGAAGGACCATTTGGGCAACAATTAAAATTCTCGAAAGAAGGGTTGGGGATCTTTGTGCGTGACATCCGCCGGAATAAAAATGCCATCACACGGGCAACCAGGATCATTGAGGTCAACCAGTCCGTTACCATCATCATCAATGCCATTGTCACACACCTCCTGACTCATGAGTGGCACCACACAGCAACAAATAATTAAGCAAGAAAACAATTGACGCATTTCTGATTGCTCTTGAACAAAAAGCCTAAGATAAGCAATCTGTTGATGGGTTGATCGTTCACTAATAGAGTTGGCCCTAAACGCACAGTTCCCACATCATTGTTGATCTTGGATTCCCGTATGGAAGCAAGTGGGTATGACTGATCTTTCGATTGGGAGTAACAAGATTCAGGCTGGACATAAGGATCTCACAGCACAGAGGTGACCACATATTTCGTCAAATACCCCAGACATGAACAAGGCGCATCCTGAAATTGAATGCCACTCCTGCAAGTAAACAATTGACTGCATTTCCTATGCTACCTCCCAGGAACCTTCGTCGCATTCGATGATCTTCCATGAAGTAACCAATTACCAGTTATATCCCTGCTCGATATTAAAAGTGTCTTATTTTTTTACTTGTCTTGATTCTTCATTTCACGATGCTAATTTTATGGCCAGACATCGTTTATTCTACACGTTCGCGAAGGAACACCCGGGAAAAGATTTCGAAAAAAATGATTGCCCCACGATTAACCAATTTGCGCGGCAAGCACTCGGAATTCGGGATCCCAAAAGAACACTTTGAAAAGCATATCGGGTTGAGCCGCCAGGGCTATTTTCAGAAGATGGTGACACAAGAGCGCCAAGACAAAATGATGGTCCTGATAGAAGGACCATATAAATGGATATCGTCGTGGAAGATACAACAAAGCAGGTTCGCGGTCTATGTATTACAATCTGGGAATAAAGCAGGATTATGATTTGGGCTCAATAAGATTGAAGCCTTCGTGTATGCTTATGGACTGAGCTGGAAGCCCTTGTGAATACGCCTAGTATCCAACCGTGCCACAAAGCAGAGCAGAAATTATCCAAACCTGTCTAAGGGATTGACTGTTAACGGAATAATCAGGAAAATAATGGGGGATTTAACGTGTGTATTTTATGGTACGGAGTAGTCCTTTTTATTTTGGCACACGGATGTGTACAGTGCTCGGATAGCGGGCTGGTCGTGGTCCAGATGAATGCGAACGGAGAACGCTTTGGTCGCATCAATCATGTGGAAACAGTTGTACGGACCTCGCGCGAAACATGGCTGCATTCATTATACAAACGGTGTGGTCAGTATTTTTCTGACCTGTATTTGGATGTAATGGAAGATTTTAAATTGAAGATAGGCGTTGCCTGGATAATGAATTTACTGCACAGCGAAATGGACTGTTGAAGCATCATCTGCTACCACTATTGCCGGATGACTTGATCGGTTCGAGTTTAACCCAGGAAGTGAGTAGAATTAAACATAACCAAAACCATGAGCGCAAGCAAGAGAAGTTGGAATGGAAATGTTCAGAGGAATACCATAACTACTGGAAAGGAAGATAAGTCCGACCAAGAATGAGAATATGAGGGAGAACAAAAGGCACGCACCCATCGTTTCGGTTGCGAGGAGGCATGGAACGACCTGGACAGAAAAGGAAGGGGCAAATACCCAAAAATGATTGGGAACTTGCACCCCAAAGGCCTTCCCAGTCGGTCAGAATTATTCCTTGGCAGGTTCCTCCCTGTCAGAGCCAGCCTCCGCTTCGTTCTAGTAAAGGAAAGGTAATTCCCCAATTATTAACTTACAAGAAAGGTATTCACAAGTTTTAGGGTTTAGGGGGGTAAGCCATCAACCTATTCCATGAGGGGCCAACACGCCCAACACCCGCTACCTCCCCTTAATCAATGTCTTAATCGCAACTTGTTGCCCTGATCGAATCTGACATATATACACCCCTGCTGGCCAATGCTCTGTATCCACAGGATAGCCATTTTGCAGGTCGGTAAGGTTAACTTCCAATCTTATGACACCAAATATATCCTGTATTTTGATGGAGGCAATCCCGGGAGTATTCGCCTGGATGATTAATGATGCTTTCACAGGATTAGGAAATATTCGAACATTAATATCCCTGCCTATATTCGGCTCCACACTTACGGGTTGTAAAAATTCATGCGCACCAATATCATAGGCATCACCCTCGGGTCTTGGCGTCTGATCAATGTCATCGATCACATCTGGCGGAATATCCAATCCCTGGTCAACTACCGCTGGAATATGCGCAAATAACCGAAGGTCACCTGAAGAAGCATTGACAAACCAGGAGGCAAGACCGGATGTTACATTGGTCGTCACATTTCCCGTGGCACCATCCCGGGCCTTGATCGTTTTATTCGTCAAATTATTTACAATGTCCACACCCATCGTAGCAGGAAACCGATATTCGATCGCATTCTGGTAGGCAATGAAAATGGTGTTATTGTACACCCTCGTCTCCGGAGAAGTTTCCAATCCAATGCCGACATCATGAAAGGGGTGACTACCATCATTACTATAGATCATATTATTGCGGATCATTCCTCCGGTATTCCCACTGCTGCCCAGACCGAAGCCGATACCCCGATCACAGTTGACCATCATATTCCGTTCCACTGTATTATCGCTGCCATTATTCCAGAAATGAACCGCATGTTCAGCCACTGATCCCGAGGGACTGGCGATATCCTTGAACACATTATCCCTCACGATCCAGTGGTCGCCTTTGTGGATGTCCAGTCCCCCGATATAGAATTGAGGACCGATCCCGGCCGTATATTCGAACAGGCTGCATTGCACCAGTCCATAATCTGCACCATCTCCTCCAGCCGTCCCCTTGATCATCTGCTCATAGGTGTTCTGGATGCGGACATTGTGGACAAAGAGGCTGTCCCCTTCTACCGCGATGCCATGATTTCCGACATCGCGTATAGTCAAATCGGCGATGGTATTATTGTCGCCTACAGAATAGATTACATTTTCAACGTTGGGAGAAACACTTTTCATGCCGGTGCCGGTGAGGATGACGGCATCCCGATTGCCGGATGCACTCCTGAAAACCACATTGCTGGCAGTGATATAGGGATACCAACCCGGCGAGGCGATCGGGTAGGTGCCATCCGCCAAAAGGACGGTCATGTTTCCACCATTCGCATTGACCTGATTAATGGCATTATATAATTGGCTGGTGGTGGCCACATTGATAATCTGACCAATGACCTTGTCGCAGGGGGTAACGGAGTTGCCTTGCACTTCAGCAAGGGTACACCCACAGGGTTGTGCCCGATTTTCGATGGGACTGCCAAATAATAAACTGATGACAAGTGCTGGCAGGTAAAATGCTGAAGATTGCTGGATCATGATGTGCTGTTTAGAAATCAATATAGCACAATCGTTGATTTTAATAGAAAGAGACCTACCGATATTCTACCCCATTTGATATGGACTGACATTGATAAAATATGTAGATTGCAATAAAGATTGCTGTATGAGTACCTGCTTTCGTGTACTGGCATGTTGCTTCTTATTTAGTTTTTCAACAAATGCCCTTTGCCAATTCGTATTTCAGCCTGGTTCTGTATGGCAATTTGATGGATCGGACATTGGGAGTAGCGGGCCGTATTCGTATTATATTGAACTGACGGCAACTGACAAAGATTCCCTTTTCAATGGAACGAGCTGGCAGATCATGGAATGGCACAGTGAATTTAGAGAAGAATTTGCTGTTCCGGTTTCAGTGAATGAGGGCCAGTATTTATATCGTCGTGAAGGGAATCATCTTGTTCAGGCATTTAAAGGAGACCCCACAGGAGAACGTTTCCATCCCTGGCATGTGGATGCAGCGGTCGGTGATACTCTTTATTATGATATTTATGGTGGGCCATTTCCAATAACCACTTTGCCTCACACGGAGGTCATTGAAGTAGATACTGTCTTTGAATCAGGGATTCTGGTTCAGCAATTGACATTGGTGCAAACCGGGTTCTTTAATGACACCCTTGTCGTTCAGCCCTGGACAGGAGTCCTTCAACGACAACAGTCAATTTTTGTGAATGAGCATATTGGCAGTGAATTATCCATTTATCCGTTTGTATATAACCTAGTCGATATTGGCCATTTGCAGGCTCACCTGTTTTACGTTTCCAGATGGCACAAACGTTCATTATCGCAAAGACTGTGGCAAACTGATCAATTCGATTGATCCGTCAGATATAAATGGTGGGTCATCATTTTTTCTCTTCCCCAATCCATTTCATGATCAATTATACCTGCAGTGGCCACAGGATATACCCTTCCAAGTCGGCGTTCGTCTTGTCATCACACATCCCAGTGGAGTTGTTGTCTATGAAGATGAAGTTCAAGATCCAGGGGAGGCAGGTCTACTCGTTAAACCTTGGTCAATTGCCTGCATCAATGTATATCATTCAGATCGTCCAGGAAAATGGCTCTCACTTTGGACTTCTAGAGTGATAAAAAATTGAACAGTTGATCTTTTCGGAAGGGATGGGATTTTTATTTTATTGCTCAATCTTGATCCCATATTTCAGCAACAATCCTTCCAATCCTGAGGAGGAGAATTTGGCTCCTTTGATGGGATTCATCTCTGGATCGATGATGTAATTCCGTGCTGTTCGAAAATCTGCATTCAGGAGTTTTGTGCGCTCAAATGTGGCACCGGAGAGATCGCAATCATCAAATACCGCTTCACTGAGATCCGCTTCTACAAATTCTGTTTCCACCAGACTGCAATGGCTAAATACCGTACTTTTCAATGGAAGGCCATAAAAGGAGGCATGATTGAGTTGGCAAGTTTCAAACGAAACTTCTAAAAGAAATGTCTTGCAATCATCCAGTCGAATACCCAGCATTTTGCAATCACGGAAGATGACCTCCTTCAACGAAGTGCCTCTGACTTTTACCAGACTGAGATCGCATTGATCGAATGAGCAGGATGTAAAGTTGAGGCCGGAAAGGTCCGCTTCCTGGAGGGCGCAATCACGAAACGTGCATCCGTCATAATCCCCGGCTTCGAGTCGGGTGATTTGAGAAAAAATCTGATCAAGGAAAACAGCATTGGACATCACACAAGTATTTGGCGAAAGGTGTTTAATACAAGTCGGGTCTCTTGATCCATTTGATCAATTTACCATCAAATTCCGTCCCTACATTTTCGTAAGACCAGGGAATCATATTTGCGTAAGAGAAATAAGTCGCCAATCGCGTGCCAGGAGGCATGACGGCTAATTGTTGTTTGACATAGAGTGTATATGCCGCCAGGTGAACCCTGCTGAATTCAATATTGTCATCAATTGCATCCGCCGGGATGACATGTTCGAAAAAAGAATTGAAATAATAAATACCATCAAAGCCGTCAAAGGACACATCCATGATATTGGCATGACGGAAACTGACATTCGGCCACTGATATTTTTCAGTCAGTTGAATGGCCAGTTCATGTAGATTTTCGCGCTGTTCGATTCCAGTAAAATGTCCCTCTGTGATGGCAGATCCGATCATGCAAAATTTCCCTGCACCCGAGCCGATGTCCAATATATTGCTGCCAGGTTCAGGCGCTAAAAATGTAGCTGCGGCAATTGCTACATCCACAGGAGAAAAATGAAATTCAGCTACACCTTGCAACAGGATAGAGTACATGGAATTGAATTCCTCATCTGAAACAGGTTTGCTGTGCTGGAGTTGATCTAGAATGGCCATAAGTTCAGTCGCAAAGATAATGAAGATCGATCAGCCTCTTTCGTAGATCCGCAGTCGAGCCTCCAGTCTGGCTAGTTCTGCTTGCAACTGTTCGACTTTTTGAACCAGATGAAGGACCACATCCATGCTGTCCAATTCCAGATGGAGATCACGCTGGAGTCGAAGGAGCCGCTCCAGGTCGGTCAAATGATCCTCGTGGATACAGACCAATTGATCGACAGTATGAAATTCAATGAGTTCCATTTCGCCCAGCCGTTGAACAAAGGTGAGTTCAATCTGGTAATGGGTGCAAACCGTATCGAGAGGGATATAGGGCTTCAGATTCATGATTTTTTGAGATTGGCCAACCGGGTAAAGAGATCTTTTTCTTCCTGGGACAAGTTGACGGGCATACGTACCTGGTAGGTCACATACAGATCGCCGAATTGTCCTTCCATTTTATATCGGGGCATACCCTTTCCTTTGAGTTTGACTCGTGTGCCATTCTGTGTTTCAGGCGGTACGGTCAATTTGACTTTACCGTCCAGGGTTGGGACGATGATGTCACCACCGAGGACGGCCGTGTAGAGGTCGAGTTCGACAGTGGAGTGCAGATCGTCGCCATCGCGTTGGAATATCGTGTCATTCTCAATCGAGAAGCGGATGTAAAGATCGCCGTTCGGTCCGCCATTGACGCCTTCACCTCCATGCCCTTTGATCTTGATGACCTGCTCGTGTTGGACACCGGCAGGGATAGTCAGGCGAATCTTCTTGCCATTGACCGTCAGCGTTTGCTTTTGGGTTTTCAGGATATCGCGAAGATGGAGATGCAATTCCGCTTGATAATCCTGGCCTTTGAATTTCACCTGACCTCGGCTCTGGCCTCCGCCCTGGCCTCCGAACATAGAGGAGAAGAAATCAGAGAAATCTTCCTCGCCATAATACTGGCCGTGGCCGCCACCTGGTGCAGTGCGTTGAGAACGCTGTTGTTGTTGTTGCTGTTGCCTGGCACGTTCGATCTCGTCTGCATGCATCCAGTCCTTGCCATACTGATCGTATTTCTTCCTCTTTTCCGGATCACTGAGCACCTCATTGGCCTCATTGGCCTCCTTGAACTTTCGTTCGGATTCCTTGTCATTGGGGTTGATATCTGGGTGGTATTTTCGAGCCAGTTTGCGGTAGGCCTTTTTGATATCCGCTTCGCTGGCGTCTTTGGGAATTCCCAGGATCTGGTAATAGTCGATGAAGTTCATCTAAAAGGAAATTTGATGATCGGCATGCCTTTTCCGAAACTGGAAGGAGCCAATACTGGTCCAAGGTAACACCACAGACGAATTGAAACAGATGATCTGAATTCTGAATGCACAAGAATAAGGGTCATTT
>CALNZC010000029.1:0-391018 GCA_942490895.1 uncultured Saprospiraceae bacterium | reverse complement strand
TGAAACACAGGTTCTTGTCAGTGATGCTATTCAGCAGATCACCGTCAAATGCCTTGAGGAAGTCTCCCTTTGGCTTCATCTGTCCTTCGTTTAGTGAACCAACACTTGGCTTGGTAGATGTGCATGTGTATGCAGCAGGTACATCCTGGTTGAACTTCTGCAACGTTGGATGATGTCATAAGCGTCATCATTCAATGTTGCATTGATGTTCGATGGGTACCAGTTTGGTGTTGAACCTTCGCAGCTGTTGAACGGAATAACGGTCGCTTTCGTGCCGTATGGGTTCCACAGCGTGATCTGAAGCTGGTTCACCAACTCATGGTCGATGTTCAGGCTCAGGTCAAGGTCCGTGATCTGTGCATCAGCAGGAATTCCTGTGATGTCGATCGGTACATAGTAGGTTGCAGCATATGCATTGCTGATTGACGTGCCTGGAGTCTTGCACACGTGGAACGTGTCCTTCTCCGTTGGCTCGTATGGCATGCCCCACTGAACAGTGATGTCCTCTGGGCACCAGATAACCGGGCGGATCTTATCCACGACGTCTACCTCTACCATACAGTTGTTCGCATTGCCAAAGGCATCACGTACACGCAAGTCAACAAACAATTGAACTGGGCTTTGTGCATCGCAGCAGTAGAAACGTACTGTTGGCGCGTATACAAAGTCTCCAGACTGATTACATGGGTGCTGTACAAAGCTTCCGCTTGAGTTCATCGTTCCACGACGTGCGTCGAACGTGATCATCGTACACTCATCGTATGATCCATCGTCAAATGCGTTGGCAAATACAGTGGTCACACTGTCTGTCAATGCAACAACGTGGAAACTTTCGCAGATCACAACTGGACCCTGGCTGTCTTCTACTTCTACTTCAACAGAGCATTCGCCCTTGTTGCTGCAGTCGTCGATAGCTGTGTAGGTGAAGACATAGTCATTTGCTCCATCAACCGGCAGGTCGAAGTTGAAATAACCTTCACTGTCCATCGTGTTTACGATGATGACGTTTCCGTCCTTGTCTGTTGTCCACACATACAAGTTGGTGTTGTTGCTCGTAGAGCAATCGTCCTCAACCTGGATCCATGGCAAACGTACACGTACGGTGCAATCCTGATAACCCACTTTCTTCGTGACACCGAACTTGATGTCATGCTCATCTGGGCAGTACAGGCTTGGTGGAGTCTTATCCAACACCTTGATCACCTGATTGTGTGTAGCCACTTCGCCAGTACACATATCGTTGATCGTCCAGGTACGTACGATGGTGTAAGATCCCTGACATACGTTCAGGACCTTATCCCAATAGTCGAACTGAAGGCTTCCGCAACCTCCGCCGCCTGGCTCGCCAGTCACGTCTGGTGTAGGATATGCATCCTTACAATCCAAGCTTGCATTGTTGTCTGGAAGATCGTCATAGTTCAGTGGAATATCCAATGATCCAACCGTTGGACGGTTGATCCGGATCTCCTGTGTGCAGATTGCGGTGTTACCCCAATCGTCAGTAGCTACCCAGGTACGCTCGATCAACTGACTGTAGTCAGCATCTTCTGCACAGGTGTAGTTCGTGATATCGTCACCATAGCTCAGGTGACCATTTGCAACTGTCAATGGTGAGTGTGGATCACAGTTGTCCGTCACTGGGATCGGATCAGCTTGTGATGCATAGTTCACTGAAATGTTCGGCATAGAAGAAGCTCCAGCCTGGAACAGGTTGCTCAACAGACCAAAAGAGATCGGTCCACCAGCGACGGTGAAAGGACCATTGGTCACAGGAGCTGTACCATTGAAATAGTTGAAGATCGGGCAAGCTGTAGCACCCCATACGTGGAAACCGCGAGTTTCACCTGCTGGGATCAATACGTCACTTGAAAGATCCAACTGAGCCAGTGGTCCATCGCCTGTAGCAAAGTATGGTGGAATAGCATCGATCGTATAAGGACCGAGGTTCTGCCATGCTGCCATGTTCGTCTCATTACCTATGAAGGTAGGAGCCGTCCAGACTTCCATCGTCTGTGGTGGGTTCACCTGACCAAACTGCGGGTTACCGAAACGGATACCGAAGCCAGTCACCTGAAGGTCAGATGCTGAGTTGTTGGTGATATTGAAGTATACTCCACCTGGCTGGGTATTCCCAGACAGTGAGTATGCTGTACCTCCACCGTGAGCCAAGAAGCTGATCGGGAAGAACAATGGATCTTCAGCTTGGAAGATCGCTGGTGCTGGTGCAAGTGGAATGTCGTCTCCGCAGTTTACTGCGAAATCAGTACACTCCATGACAGGCTTCAGCTTGTCCTCAACCGTCAGTAGACCCCAGCAGCTGTTGCCAGTTTCAGGATCTGTGACTTTCACTTTCCATGTTCCACCAATCTGCTGGCGTCCAACATTCGGGCTGGAAGCCAATGGTGTGTTGTTGGCATTATAGATCGTTACTTCATAATCAGCATAACAACCATAAGGGCCACCTTCCAATACATCGTCAGCACCCACTTCAGTGACACAATCCTCGTCCAAAGAGATCTGTACGTTATCGTTACAGGTCAACTTCGTGGTTGGATTTGCGTACTCGAGTACTTCGATGTTGAATTCACATGTACCTACGTTACCAGCAACGTCTACAACTTCGTAAGAAACAGTCCAGGGACTGTCATCCTTACAAAGCTCATCGCCACTCATAGGTCCACCTGTCTGTACAACTACAGCGTCGCCACCCAACTGGTAGTCAACTTGCAGCCATGGACGTGGATTCTCGTTAAATGCAGGTCCGCCGAACAGTCCGTTCACCCACGTAGATGGGTTCTGAACGATCGACAACATGCCGTCAGATGTAGGAGCCGTATTGTTTACGTTCGCTACTACACGTACAGATGTACCTGAACCGTTGTTGACAACGACATACAAACCAGATACACTGTTACCAGGAATGGTGTAATTCGTTGTAAATGGAATATCAAACAACAGCTGCGTTGGGAAACCAGCAGTTACGTTGATATTCGTATTTGCAACTTCTGTCCATCCTACATTGCTACCTACGTTACCGTTCTGTGTACCGGCACGCATGTAAACCCGAAGGTTCTTCAGACCTGCAGGAGCACCAGCAAGACCAGCCTGAATCTGAACCGCACTGATATTCATGGGGTCAGAGGTCAGGTTTTGCAGGTCAACTGCATAACCAGTCCAGTAGTTGGTGTATGTACATGTCTGCAACAACTGCATGGCAGGGCCGATGAACGGACAGTTGTCCGTAGCCGTTACCTCACCCCAGCTTACATATGCACAGCACAGTCCTGGATCCAGGTTGACAATGATATCGGATGGGCAATCCAGTACTGGAGGCTCTGTATCGTTTACTTCCAGATTCTGGATAGCTTCTCCGACAACAGATCCTGTACCTGTGTATACCTGCCAGGTGATCGTGTGTGTACCGGATGGTACATTGTTGATCGTGATCGAAGCAGGCAATGGCTTCGGAATATTTACCGGAGGATTAGCATCCAGGAAATAGCGAAGGTTGTTTGCCGCATCATTGATACAACCTGCTGGGCTGTAGGATGCAGGCAACGTCACATTCACATCGGCAATACAGACACCAGGATTCAACCCTACTGAGAGAGCTGGTCCAGCGATCGGGTTGCAAGGCGTGAATTCTGAGACCACAGCAGCCCAACCCTGATACTGGACGGATCCATCAGAGCGGAAAGCAAAGGTCAGACGACCAGATGCGTTTGCCGGAGTGGCACGTACCGTACCAGGAGCAACGTTACTGGGTGCAGCAGCCGGGCTGTTAGCACTAGACCAGAATCCACCTGCTCCCCATGGGCTACCACCGATGGGTACACCATTGGCAGAAGCAATCTTTGGAGAGGCCGTAGTTGGGCCATCGTAGCAATACAAGGCATCAAAGCTGGTCTCTGTCTGGAAGATAGAGAATACAGCCTGGATCTTACCACCAGCATTAGGAGCAAAGCTCACTACGCCACTGGAGCTGTTCGGAGAATAGTTTCCGAACTGACCACCATTGTCATAATAATTAATGGTGGTGACCGGACCGGTGAAGAAGGTTCCGCTGTTACCGGAAAAAGGATGGTTAACAGTCACTTGGGCTGTTACCATTCCTGCGGTACAAAGCAAAACCATCACCAGTGCGAGGAGATGATTAAGTTTCTTGTTCATCATGGGATCAATTTGAAGTTTTGGATTTCAATTTTCGTGAAAAAGGATTAGATAGAAAGTAGGGTAACGGCTTCGTTATACCACTCATTCACTTTGTCCTTCTTCTTCGCCGGAGCATCAGCAACACCTGTTCCCAGGTACATTGCCTTCGCCGTCAACAAAGCCTCAGAAACGTGCATTCCATTGTTCAATCCATCCTGGATGAACATGTAGAACTGCAACAAATACTTGGCTTCCTTGATCTGCGCATCTGGCGCCTGTTGCTGAACCAGAACATTCAACTGCTGAGTCAACGCTGTGATCTCGGCCTGAATGGACTGCCCTGCTTGAGGTGCAGATACCCAGTTCTTGTTGGGTTGTGGAGGAGCGATCAATGATCCGTTCGTCTGGGCCGTAGCCTCACTCGAGATCATCATCAGTCCACCCAACACCAGTGCCACTAATAGGACACGTGTTTTTGCAAAAAACTGCTTCATGGGTAAATAATTAAGGTTAAAAAAGTGTTTATATCGTGAGTTTCTTTCGGGCATCTTCTTTCACCTGGAGGAGTTGAGCTTCATTCAAAACCTTCACATCCAGGTAGTCACCCAAAAAAGTACTTTCAGTATTCGCATGGGAAATGGCAAAAGCCTGATAGACCGGTTGCCCCGCCTTCAGGTTTTGAATAAGATCCGTGTAGAAGTTGATCTTGGCTTTCACTAACTCCAACTGGACCCCTTGGGCTCCACTGTTTTGCAGATTTGTCAACTCCAGCTCCAGTGCATTTAATTGCGTACTGGCCACCAGTTCTGCAGAGGCACTATCCATCCATTGCTTGCCGACAGGCGCATTTGACAGATTGTCTGATTGAGCAACTGCTGTGGTTGATGAAAAGCAAACGACCATAAAGGCAATTCCACATCCTATCAGGAGGGACGCACGACAACGAAAAAGCAACTGTTTCATAAATTGAAAGATTAGCGTTACAAATTGTTGAATCATCTCCACGCTCCTGAAGAGGTTTGGGGCAGATATAACATAGGCTATCAAAACATGAACAGAATCGTCACGCTTTGAGCGAATAGGCAAATAAGACATGGCATGCTCCCTGTGGGGGGACACTCCACGGTTGATCTCTTCCTTTCGAAGGAGATCTTCAATTCGATTCATTTGAATCATCCTCTGTGAATTACACGTACGACAACCCTTTTACAGGCTTCATGCAAGATGAAACTGTACAAGGACAGGAATACGCGGAGAAGTCGGCTGATCGGTTTTGGGTGGGATCTGGGATGATCAGTCTCTGGGATGAGGATGGTTTTGGGATGTTTCCTCGACTTCTCTAACAAGAAAAAATAAGCTTCCGCTTTTGGAAGGTTCGCAAATATACGTGGAATCTTGCGCATTCAAGCCAAATGGATGTGGTTCCATTCGGCTAGATTAACACGAAACTCTGTTGCAAATTTAAGGGTTTCACAGGCGAAGTCAAATTTTTTCAGGGGAAAGGGCCTGCCTTTTCAACCGCACATATTAATATATAAAATATCATCATTTTTTAGTCCTTGACAATCAAAACCTGATAAGGATATGACCCTGATTTGTCAATTGAAAAAATTTCCGAGTGATCCTCAACATTCCGGATACATCATCCAGCAACCGTTCGCTGTTGAAAAGTGGACCAGAATTTGCCAAAACTTGATATTGCATGTACTTTTGCAGTCAAATCAATCTCAAACTGATTAACATGTCTACATTCTTTTTCCGGACCCTTCTGTTGTCCAGCATTACTCTTTTCGTCATTTCTTGCGGATCTGAAGGTGGGAGCTTCTCATCTGGTTCTGTCATGAACCAGGATAGTCTGCTCACTATTCAGGCGGGCCGCCTGATGACCATCCAAAATGCGATTGAAATTAACGGGAAAGCGTTAGAAAAACCATTCCAGTCCGCACAGACTGAAAGCAATGGCCAACCAATTCCAGTCAATCCATTGGAGGATTTTTCCGAAGAACGCCTTATGGCATTCAAAGAGGGATTCAACAAAGTGCGCAAAGGCCTCGATGGTGTTCAGGGGGAACATCAACTCATTATCGATGAAGTCGTTCTCCTTCAAAAACTGCTACTTGATGCTCAAACTGAATTGAACGCAGATGGCATGACTGCAGAGACAAAATCGGCTTTTGGCCGGGTCCCCGACCAGATCAAAAGTCTCCAGATCAAGATTGATGCATTAGAAGCAAACGTCATTGATGCCCAAAAGGAAGCCATCAACTTGCTGATGTCAGAAGAGGCATTACAATCGGGTGCATCCTGGCTAATGGTCAACAGCCCTTTGATCTAATCTTTCTACTCTACCAGAATGATTCTGAAGAAGGCACCGTAAATCGGTGCCTTCTTTTATGGCGTACCTTTCCTTCATTCAATGGTCAGAACAATCCGGCATCCCACCGTTGGACCCCAACATCACTCCCTTTCAGCACAGAATGACTAGCCAGGCCTCCCATTTTCTTGGGTGAGCTGAAAAAAAGTTGGGGTTCCGGAACCTTTTATCCCTTGATCTCCGTATGCAATATGATGCAGACTGCACCCAATTTGGGCGGCAGTACCTGTACGTTTTGTACCCACCTGAATAACCGATTATGTTGTTATCAACCTTCCCCAGATTTGCCTTGATCTTTGTCGCCTTACTTCTGGGCGTCGTCTCTTGTACAAAAGACACGGATTCCACATCAAGCTCGGTGCTTCATCAGGTGGAACCGACGTTGGAAGCCAAGACCCCGCTAATGCAGTTGCTCTCCAGTGAAAAAACGGGTATCTCCTTCCAGAATCATATCATTGAGACCTATGAGAATAATATCACAACCAATATCAATATGTATAATGGTGGTGGATTGGCGGTAGCGGATATTAACAACGATGATCTGCCAGACCTCTATTTCATCGGCAGTAATGGCCCCAACGGAATGTACCTCAACAAGGGGAAGATGGTTTTTGAAGACATCACCTCATCTTCTGGATTGACCTCGGAAGAAGGATTCGAAACAGCCGTCTCAGTCGTTGATATAAATGCCGACGGATTCCTTGACTTCTACATTTGCAGGGCCGGGGTGGAGAAAAATGATTTACGACGAAACAAGCTGTACATCAACAATGGCGATCTGACATTTTCCGAAAAAGCAGCTGAATATGGCTTGGATGATAAGGGTGCCAGTACCGGAGCCAACTTCTTCGACTACGATCAGGACGGTGACCTGGACGTATACGTCCTCAATTATCCCACAGAGTCCATCTGGACAAATAAAATCGAAGCAAAATTAGGTGATGACGGCACCTATACACCGGTTCTATTCCCAAGGGCTGAATTTGATACAGACCGATTCTATCGGAATGATGGTGGCAGTTTTACAGATGTCTCCAAAGAAAGTGGCATATGGAATCTCGCGTATGGCCTCAGTGTCTCTGTTTCAGATTTCAATCATGACGGGTGGTTGGATATTTATGTCGGAAATGACTTTATCCAACCAGATCTGCTGTACATCAACAACAAGAATGGCACATTCACCGATCAACTCGCCAAATACTTCCGGCATACCACTCAGCACACGATGGGAACTGATCTCACCGATTTCGACAATGACGGCTGGGTAGACCTGTATGCGGTGGATATGCTTCCCGCCAAGAATGAGCGACAGAAAGCCTTTTTTGCTACCAACACACAGAGTAAATACACGGCGTTAGTCCAGAACGGATATTTTCCACCAGTGATTCGAAATGTATTACAACGGAATAATGGGAATGGCACTTTCAGTGATATTGGCTGTCTGGCCCAAGTCTATAATACAGACTGGTCCTGGAGTGGTTTGATTTTTGACATGGACAACAATGGCCTGAAAGACCTTCATGTCACCAATGGCTATCGCCGGGAAGTGACCAATCGGGACTTCATTGACTTTACATTGCCTGAAACGACAAAAGCGGCAGGCTCTGGAAAACGCCTTCGGGATATCTACCCGAATTTCCAGGATTTCCTGGATATCATCCCGACATACAAGCTCCGCAACTTCTGCTATCAGAACAACGGCAACTGGCAGTTCAATAATGTCAGTGGCGAATGGATGACCATTCCCGCTGCCTGGTCCTGTGGTGCAGTCTGGAGTGATCTGGATGCAGATGGCGACCTTGACCTGGTCACCAACAATCTGGAAGACCCTGCATTTGTTTATGAAAATCAATCGGCAGGCAAGGAAAATGCCCGCTACCTGCAGATCAAATTTGCAGGCCCAGCCAATAACCCACTTGGGGTTGGTGCCTCTGCAACTATCTATTACGGAGATGATCAAAAACAGTTCGCGGAGAACCTTCCCATCCGGGGCATCTTCTCCAGTGTCGAGCCTCTGATCCACTTCGGAGTCGGTTCGCAACAAAAAGTGGACAAGCTGATCATCCGCTGGCCCAATGGAAAGACTCAAGAATGGACAGACCTGCCCACCAATCAACGATTAGTTGTTCAGCACCAGAATGGTAAAGGACAATCAAAGAGCATCGCACCGGTCGAGACTGGCGCACCGATGTTTCACGAAACGACGGTTGCTCAATACAGGCACAAGGAGAATGCGTTCAATGATTTTGAAGAGTATCCACTTATCCCATGGACAGAAAGTGACCAGGGACCATTGATGACTGTTGGCGATGTCAATGGCGATGGCCTGGATGACTTTTTTATTGGCAATTCCTTTGATCAGCCATGTGCCCTTATGATCCAGAATGCTAAAGGGGGCTTCACCCGTGCTACGCCTGACTTTTGGGATCAGGAAAAGATCTACGAAGACCACGGTGCCACCTTCTTTGATGCCGATGGGGATGGTGATCTCGATCTGTATGTCATCAGTGGCGGATGGGAAGCCAAGCCAGAGATTGCAAAAATGGCCTGGGAAAATCGCCTCTATATCAATACAGACGGGAAGGGCACATACATACGCCCAAGGGGTATCATTCCTGAATTGCCATCAGTAGCTCAGCGGGTTGCACCCTTTGACTATGACGGAGATGGCGATATTGATCTCTTTGTTGGCGGCCGCCTAACTCCCGCAAACTGGCCATTGACGCCCGCCAGTGTGATCCTGCGGAATGATCAGAACCGCTTTACGGATGTCACGGCTCAGGTCGGCCCCGATTTCGCATCCTGTGGCATGGTTACAGATCTGAAATGGGCAAATATTGATGATGATGATACGCCTGAATTAATCGCTCTTGGCGAATGGATGCCTGTCACCATTTTTAAACTTCAGAAAGGCAAGTTGGTGAATATTACCGACCAACGAATGCCCAAGGATCATAACGGTCTCTGGTATCGGTTGGCCCTGGCCGATTTGGACCAGGATGGAGACCTGGATCTGATTACTGGAAACCTTGGCTTGAACACCCGCCTGACGGCAACACCCCAAGGTCCACTCCGATGTTTTGCGGCCGATTTTGACAAGAACAATACCCTTGACCCCATCATGGCCTTCTATGAAGATGGCAAGCTCTATCCCCTGGTGCAGAAGGAAGTCCTGCACAAGCATATGCCTGTCTTGAAAAAAAGACTCTTGTATGCCAAGGATTACGCCTTTGCCACCATGGATAAAGTTTGGCCTCAGGCGGACCTCGATGCATCGCTCAATTTGTCTATTCATACCCTGGAAACATGCTGGTGGGAAAACAACAATGGATCTTTCACCCAACGATCTTTACCCATCCAGGCTCAGATATCTGCTGTGCAGGGAATTGTAGTAGCGGACCTGAATGAAGATGGATTTCTGGACATCTTCCTCGCTGGAAACCGGTACGGGATGGAAGTGGAAACAAACCCTTGCAATGCCTCCAATGGGGCATTCCTGGCAGGAGATGGTAAAGGTGGCTTCAAATGGGTGAATAACACCAAAACCGGGATTTGGACATCCGGCGAAGTGCGAGACCTGGCCCTCTTAAGGGGCCCCAAAGGAAAGTCAATCCTGGTGGCCAGCAATAAGAATGGTCCTATCCAGGTGTTTCAGAAATAATCAGGTTCACATTACACGTGCATCAAAAAGGGGCTACTCGTTGGAGTAGCCCCTTTTTTTAGTTTCATTCTGTGATCAGGATCAAAGTGTCCCTCTCACCTCCTGTTCGCGTTCTATCGCTTCAAACAATGCTTTGAAGTTGCCCTTCCCAAACGACTTCGCTCCTTTTCGTTGGATGATCTCATAGAAGACGGTCGGACGATCCTGAACAGGTTTGGTAAAGATCTGCAGCAGATATCCATCTTCATCTCGATCTACCAGGATGTTCAACCGCTGCAGGTCTTTGATATCTTCATCAATCTGCCCTACCCTGTCGAGCACATCATCGTAATACGTTTCTGGGACATACAGGAAGTCTACGCCTTGTTTGCGAAGCGTATCCACAGTGAATAAAATATCATCTGTAGCCAGGGCAATATGTTGGACACCTGCGCTCTGGTAGAAATCCAGGTACTCTTCGATCTGTGACTTCTTCAGCCCTTTGGCCGGTTCATTGATCGGGAATTTGATATATCCATTGCCATTCGAGACAACCTTACTCATCAGTGCCGTGTATTCTGTGGCAATATCCTTATCATCAAAGGTGATGAGCAGTTTAAAACCCAGAACATCCTGGTAGAACTTCACCCAACGATTCATATCCCCCAGGTCAACATTGCCTACGCAATGGTCTACATATTTCAATCCGACAGACTGGATAGGAAACTCATTTGACCTGGCTTCATACCCTGGAAGAAATACCCCAGAATAGTCTGTGCGTTCGACGAGCATGTGGATGGTCTCACCATAAGTATGGATAGCTGACAAGCAGACCTCCCCATCTTTATCCTGGAGGGTATGGGGTTCGATTGCCGGTTTGGCCCCACGCTCTACAGCTGAAGCAAAGGATTTTCGGGCGTCCTCCACCCATAAGGCCAACACTTTTACACCATCCCCATGGGCGGCGACATGTTTGGCGACTTCATGATCAGGGAGCAGGGCGCTGGTTAAAACAAATCGCACCTTGCCCTGCTCGAGGACATAGGAAACAGTATCCTTATAGCCTGTTTCCGGGCCACGATATGCCGTCCATTTGAACCCGAAGGTTGCCTGGTAATAGATGGCGGCCTGTTTGGCATTCCCGACGTAAAATTCTACATAGTCCGTTCCCTTGATCGGGAAGGTATCGGTGGCAGTTGTTGAGGTCGGTTGAACCTGTGTTTGCATGGTATAGGTCTATTAGGTTATTCCAGGAATGAGTTATCGTTTCAGCCAGCTGAGATAGTAGTCGGGATCTTCAACCCCTGCCGCCTGTCGAGTCATCAGTAGTGGTTTGAATGTATCTACCATCACGGCCAGTTCGCCCGTTTCTTTTGCTCCAATACTCTTTTCGACTGTGCCCGGATGAGGGCCGTGGGGAATCCCACCGGGATGAAGGGTAATCATGCCTTTTTCAACATGAGCGCGACTCATAAAGTCACCATCCACATAGTATAGCACCTCATCACTGTCAATGTTGCTATGGTTGTAGGGTGCAGGTATGGCTAAGGGATGGTAATCAAAGAGGCGTGGCACAAAGGAACAGATCACAAACTGATGCCCATCGAACGTCTGATGTACCGGTGGCGGTTGATGTACTCGACCTGTGATCGGCTCAAAGTTGTGGATGGAAAAGGCATAAGGGTACACGTACCCATCCCATCCGATCACATCAAAAGGATGACTGAGATAGTGGTAGGGATATAATTTGTCCTGCTTCTTGATGGTGAGCAGAAAGTCGCCTTGCTGGTCATGGGTTTCGAGTTCTGAGGGTTTTCGAATATCCCGTTCGCAAAAAGGCGCATGTTCATGCAACTGGCCAAACTGATTGCGATACCTCTTGGGTGGGGTAATGGGTCCGGAAGATTCCACAATAAACAAGCGGTTTGCTTCCGATTTAAACCGGATCTGATAGATCGTCCCGCGCGGGATGACCAGATAATCGCCATACCCAAAAGGGAGGTTGCCGTACATGGTATGCAGGACCCCTTCGCCTTCATGGATGAAGATCACTTCATCAGCATCCGCATTTTTGAAGAAGGTATCGGTCATGGATTGACGAGGTGCAGCCAGGATGATCTTACAATCATCATTCACCAGCACGGGAACCCGGCTTTCCAGATAGTGGTCTTTGGGCGCCACCTGAAAACCCATCAAACAGCGATGTTTCAATTGCCGATCTTCTACCACCTCCGGTTTAATGTCCACGGGATCCCCCACCTGTACGATCTGAGTGGGTGGATGGGTGTGATAAAGCAGTGAATAGAGGTCACTGAATCCCTCTGTGGAAAACAACTGTTCGTGATAAAGGGACCCGTCCGGTTTGCGAAACTGGGTGTGCCGCTTAGGCGGGATCTGTCCTAGAGAATAATAGTGCATGCAACCAGCTTTGATCCAAAGATACCGTGATTTCATGATTCCTTGGGTTGTTAAGGAACCAAAGTGCCAGTCCTGCGTACATTCATGCATCGGATACACATCATGAAGGAAGCCCAAGACAATACGACCGATTTGCCTGACCAGAGCAAATGGCCACCCCGTTTCTGGTTGTGGATCACATTATGTGTCGGTGTGTGGGTGACCGCCAGTTGGTTTGACTGGTATCAGCATCACCATGCCCGATCCAATATGCGGGAAAGTCTGGAATCCTGGATACAGGTACAGGAAGGCCAAATTGATGAATTGGCTAATGAAGAGTTGATCATCAAGACCTATCTGCTGGACAAGCAACAAATGCCCGCACCCATCTTCGCGGCATTTACAGAGCGAATGGTCCGTATGGCTGATCTGCCATTCTCTCTCTTTTACACGTTACACGATTCACTCATTTACTGGAATAGAGGCATTCCGGGTGTAGATGCCATGGCCCTGCCCCAATTAACCCGTAATCATCAATTGATCCCTCTGGCGGATGGCTGGTATTTACCAGAACACCGGTCCATCTCAGATTCAATCAACCTTTATGCCTTAATCCCGGTAAAACACACTTATTCCACTACCGGTCCACTCCTCCACCCCGGTTTCCCTGCTGATTCGGATATTCCCGGAGAAGTTGAAGTACTGAGCCAACCGACCCCACACCCTGTCCAAATGAGGGATGGAACTGTGCTGGGCTACCTGGATTTCAGCAAAGCAAGAAATTCACTTCCAAGGGAGTATATCTCCCTCATCCTGTTTCTACTAGCCGCGTTGATCACAGCATCAATCGCCCATATGATCGCCTCCTGGATGATCCGCCACAACCGTAGTCCATTCGGTCCCATCCTGTTTTTGAGTACGCTGTTCGGTTTGCGATTCCTGTCTCTTGCCCTGGATTTTACGGGTCATTTTCAGCAGTTGGAATTGTTCCGCCGATCGATGGACAATCCCTTATTGAGCCACTCTATTGGAGACTTACTGATCAACATCACGCTCCTTTTGTGGATCATTATCTTCTTTTATCGAGAGTTACCAATGCCGGATTTCTCCGGCTATCCCGAACGGCGGAAATGGATGATCGCGTTTCTGAACTACCTGGCCATTGCCTGTGGCTTGCTGGCGATGATCCACTTGTTCCATATTCTGGTCATGGACAGTGATATCACGTTCCGGTTTGATGACATCTTCAACTTCAACACGTATAGTTTTCTGTCTTTACTCGCCGTTCAGCTATTGTTGATCGCGCTGTTTCTCTACTCCTACCGCATACTCCTATTCATCAATCAGACGCGATTACCTCGTCTTCATCGATTATCTGCTCTGGCCCTTGCAGGCCTTTTGGGCATCCTGACCGGGTTCCTTCTGGGACTGCCTATTCCTGGAGGCTGGATGGTGGCATTGGTGATCACCTATCTCTTGTTATTTGAATACTACGCAGATGTCCGGGCCTCCAACCTCACCTGGATCATCCTCTGGATGATCTTGTTCAGTGGTCTGGCCTCAGGCTTTCTCTATCACTTTAACAATCAGAAAGTCGACGAAAAGCTGGAACAGTATGCCAAGATCCTGATCAATCCCCACGATATTGAACTGGAGCGGCAACTGGACCTTTTTGTAGCCCGGGAGATCCCAGAACCCCGCATATCTGCGGCACTGAACACGCAGACCTATATCAAGCATTACTACACCTGGTCGAGGGATGTATTACCGACTGACCAGGAAGGTGATCCTGACCGATGGCAGTGGCGATTCAACACCGCTCAATATCAATACGAAGTCTATAATGGTTGTGGCATGACCCTGGCTTTACAGCGTGATGAAAGCGATGCCAAGCAAGTTTATGCCGAGCTGCTGAAAGCGACGCCATTCAAGGACATCCATGATCTGGAGAATTTTCAATACCAGCTCACCAGAGATGGTAAACGCATCCAAAGCACCCTGTCTGAAGACCTCGCATTCAGCTTGAGAGAGGAGCTCAAACCAGAATCACCCATGCTCTGGTTTCGCACCAAGAGGTATCAGGGATTCCGTCTTAAAGAGGATGGGTTTGAGTTGCTGATCACGTTTGAATCCGGTGGACGTGCAGAATTCCTGTCTCTGTTCTCTTATCTCTTCTGTCTGCTGACGATCACTCTGTTCCTGATCACGGTCCTCAACACGATCTTTACGTTCCTTCCGGATACCCTGAATTTCTCACTGTCCCATCGCCTTTCGCTTCGAAACCGGATACAATTTTCCGTGATCTCCCTGATTGTTCTGTCCTTCCTCATTATCGGTGCGATCACAATCTTTTACTTCAAAAACACCACTGAACAATACCACCAGGAACGTCTTCAACGCAAGGCGTTGAGTGTCGCCAAGGACCTGGACAACCAAATCTCCAAATTGAACAATCCCATGCCTTCTGACATGGAAGGCATCCTGCGATCCATTTCGCAGGTTCACCAGACGGATATTGACCTGTACAGTGACCAGGGGCGGCTCTTGTACAGCTCGGAGCCCATGGTTTATGAGAGCAAACTAGCTTCGCCGTTGATGGATGGGCGAGCACTGGCTGCCATGATCTGGGAAGACAAATCGTTGTTTATCGGTGATAACACCCTTGGCCAACTGGCGTTTCGAACGGCCTATGCTCCCCTGCCCAGATTGGCTGGAATGCCCCCAGGATTTTTGGCAATCCCCTACTATACCGATCGGTCTTTCCTGCAGCAGGATATCTCGGAATTCATCAGTGCCTTATTGAACGTCTATGTTTTCCTCCTGTTTATCGCCGGCGCCCTGGCTATTCTGGTGGCAAATTCGATTACACTGCCGATTTCTGTGATCGGGCAAAAACTGAAACAGTTTAAACTGGGCAAGCATAATCAACCCCTCGAATGGAGCAGCCGCGATGAATTGGGAGATCTGATCGCCGAATACAACCGCATGATTCTGAAACTCCAGGAGAGTGCTGAATTACTTGCACGATCAGAACGGGAAGGCGCCTGGCGCGAAATGGCCAAGCAAGTGGCTCATGAGATCAAGAATCCGCTCACGCCCATGAAGCTCAGCTTGCAACATCTGCAACTGGCTTTCAAACCCAGCAAAGCGGAAGACAAAGCTCTTCTAGATCGAGTGTCTGCAACATTGATCGAGCAAATCGAGAACCTGAGCCAGATTGCTTCTGAGTTCTCCAATTTTGCCAAGATCCCGGAGGCCTTCCCAGAAGATCTGGTCATCAACGATCTTGTCCGGTCTGTGCGCAATCTCTTCGGGGAGAATCAGGATGATCAGATCCATATCACAACCTCATTGCCGCAGGAAGATCTGATCGTGAATGCCGATAAAAATCAGCTGATCCGGGTGTTAAACAATTTGATCAAAAACGCCCTCCAGGCCATACCGGAAGACCGGGCAGGACGCATCCATATTCGTCTTTACAAAAAGGATGGTTCCGCCGTCATCGAAGTGGAAGACAACGGCACAGGCATTCCTGAAGATATGCAGGAAAAGGTCTTTATGCCCAATTTTACCACGAAGAGTTCTGGCACAGGTTTGGGGCTGGCAATTTGTCGCAATATCCTGGATATGGTGGGTGGTAAACTCTATTTCAGAACCCGACCCGGCCGAGGCAGCACCTTCTTTGTGGAGCTACCATTGGAAGAAACTACTTAAAGAAAACGCCCTGTGAAAGTTCACAGGGCGATTCAATTGACTTCCTTCATGTTGTCTGCACTACACAGACATGTGGGTTGGATAGGTTATCCATTCATCAGACGAGCCATGGCTTCTCCAATGACTGCCGGAGATTCGACTACAGTGATTCCGCATTCAGTCATGATTCGCATTTTGGCTTCTGCCGTATCATCTTCTCCGCCGATGATCGCACCAGCGTGGCCCATCTTACGACCTTTCGGCGCTGTTTTACCGGCGATAAACCCGACGACTGGCTTGGTGCCATTTGCTTTGATCCAACGGGCTGCATCCGCCTCCATATTTCCTCCAATTTCACCGATCATGACGATGCCATCCGTGTCAGGGTCATTCATCAACAGTTCAACAGCGTCCTTGGTCGTCGTGCCACAGATCGGGTCTCCTCCGATGCCGATACACGTACTCTGACCCATTCCCGCTTTGGTCACTTGATCAACAGCTTCATAGGTCAATGTACCCGATCTAGAGACGATACCGATCTTCCCTGGGCGATGAATAAACCCTGGCATAATGCCCACTTTGGCCTCCCCTGGTGTAATGACACCCGGGCAGTTAGGGCCAACCAACCGACAATCAAACTGATCGATATACGCTTTGGCCCTGACCATATCCTGGACAGGAATACCCTCTGTAATACAAACGATCACCTTGATTCCCGCCTCAGCTGCTTCCATAATGGCATCCGCAGCAAAACCGGGTGGAACGAAGATGAGACTGACGTCAGCTTTTGCCTGATGAACAGCATCTGAGACTGTATTAAATACCGGGCGATCCAAATGCGTCTGTCCGCCCTTTCCGGGTGTTACACCGCCAACGACGTTTGTGCCGTATTCGATCATTTGCTCCGCGTGGAAGGTCCCCTCTTTTCCTGTGAATCCCTGGACAATAATCCGTGAATCCTTATTCACTAATACTGACATATTTCAACTTTGGTTAACTCAATCCTCAACAATATAGACGTCCTCGTCCGCACGCTTCATGTAGTAATGCTCGCGTGCATATCGTTCTTTATCCTTGCCGATCTCCAACCGCTCATCGCGTATTTCTTCGATCTGACTTTGGTACTGTTCTTTATCCTGCTCCAACTTCTGAATATCCCGTTCCAGCTGCCACTGGCTGATCAATCGACTGTGATCAAAAAAGGTGACATAGATCAAAAACCCGAGAGCTACCAGGAAATACCGGTTCCTCGCCACCTTGTGGATGCGAGTTTTGTGGGATTGATAAAAGGTGTTGAGGATGTTCATGGGATGGGTGTTAGTCCAGGAAGGACGGGCCTGGGTATACTGCTGCATCATCCAGATCTTCCTCGATCCGGATCAATTGATTGTATTTGGCCACACGATCCGATCGTGATGCTGATCCTGTCTTGATCTGGCCTGTATTCAATGCAACGGAAAGATCCGCTATGGTGGTATCTTCTGTCTCACCTGAACGATGTGACATCACTGCCGAGTAGCCATTGGTCTGGGCCATACGCACAGCCTCAATGGTTTCTGTCAACGTACCAATCTGGTTGACTTTGATCAGGATGGAGTTGGCAATTCCTTCCTGTATACCCTTTTGCAATCGTGTTGTATTGGTCACAAACAGATCATCACCGACAATCTGAATTTTCTCGCCCAGCCGCTCGGTCATGAGCTTCCATCCCGTCCAATCATCCTCATGGAGTCCATCTTCGATGGAGAAAATGGGGTATTTGCGACACCAGTTTTCCCAATAGTCCACCAACTCTGCACTGCTGTAACGTTGGCCTCCGGATTTGTGGAAGTGGTAGCATTTTAATTCTTCATCATAGAATTCGGAGGCGGCAGCATCCATGGCGATCATGATATCGGTTCCAGGTTGATAGCCCGCTTTTTCGATCGCACTGAGGACCATCTCAATGGCTTCCTCATTTGATTTTATCCCTGGTGCGAAGCCCCCTTCATCGCCGACATTCGTAGTGTAGCCTTTCTTTTTGAGTACACTTTTCAGATGATGAAACGTCTCCACCCCCATGCGCAACGCCTCCTTGAATGTAGGAGCTCCTAGGGGCATGATCATAAATTCCTGAAAATCGATACCGTTATCAGCATGACTCCCACCATTCAGGATGTTCATCATTGGCACTGGAAGCACATGCGCGTGTACGCCTCCAATATATCGATACAGGGGTAGTTCAAATTCTGCTGCAGCGGCATGGGCCACAGCCAGAGAAACCCCCAACATGGCGTTAGCCCCTAACCGTGATTTATTGGGTGTTCCGTCCAGTTCGATCAGGGCGCGGTCGATCCCAATCTGATCTTCCACTTCCATTCCGATGATCTCCTCTGAAATTTCTTCTTCGACAAACTGGCAAGCGCGCATAACGCCTTTGCCCAGGAAACGAGATTGATCATTATCGCGTAATTCAACGGCTTCGTGTTTGCCTGTTGAGGCTCCGGATGGCACTGCTGCTCGTCCAAACGCACCCGTTTCAGTCAATACCTCTACCTCGACTGTTGGATTGCCTCTGGAATCCAATATCTCTCTGGCGATAATATCAATGATCTCACTCATAACTCTAGGATGCTGTGGCCTGTTGAGGCTTGCTTATTTTGATCTTTTCCAAAAACTGGTCGAACAAATAACGTGAGTCATGCGGACCGGGTGAGGCTTCGGGATGATATTGCACAGAGAATGCATTGTATTTCAATGCCTTCAATCCCTCCACGGTCCCATCATTCAGGTTGATGTGTGTTGCCATCACCGCATCACTGTTCGCTTTAATGGAATCGGGATCTACTCCAAACCCGTGATTCTGACTGGTAATCTCTGATAAACCGGTATCCAGATTCAGTACAGGATGGTTGATCCCCCGATGTCCGTGATGCATCTTGTATGTGCGCACACCCAATGCTCGGGCCAGAACCTGATGTCCGAGACAAATGCCAAAGACAGGGCGACCGTCTTTGAGAATCTCTCGCGCCAGATCAGCGGCATAATCCATCGCTGCCGGATCACCGGGACCATTCGACAGGAAGAACGCGTCAGGCTCCCAGGCGGTAACTTCCGAAAAGGAAGTCTGTGCAGGAAACACTTTGAGGTAACAATTCCGGTCTGTCAAATTCGACAGGATGCTCTTTTTTACACCGAGATCCAGAACTGCAACCTTGTATGGAGCATCTGAATCACCCAGAAAATAGGGTTCTGAAGTACATACTTTAGAGGCCAGTTCAAGGCCTTCCATTGACGGGGCTCCCGCCAATTGCTTTTTCAGGTCTTCCAGATCAGTCGTTTCACTGCTAATGATGGCATTCATAGCGCCCTTGCTGCGAATATGCCGCACCAATGCACGTGTGTCGACTCCAGTGATTGCCACGAGGTTCTCTTTTTCAAGATAATCCTGGATATCGGTATCGGCCAATTGTCGGGAGTACGCCACAGTAAATTCACGGGTCACCAGGCCAGATATCTTGATATCGTTGGATTCGACCTCATTGAATTTAATCCCATAGTTACCTACATGGACATTGGTCATGACCATGATCTGACCAAAATAGGAGGGGTCTGTGAAAATTTCCTGGTACCCGGTCATTCCTGTGTTGAAACAGATTTCACCGAGTGTCGTTCCGATCTTTCCTGCAGGGCGGCCATAGAAAGCTGTGCCATCCTCCAGAAGAAGCACGGCCCGGGGGGCGGGGGTTGGGGTCATGCCAGGTGATTTTCGGCAAAGATAGGCCTTGACGGGAGAATCCCTCATTAGAAAGGGAGGGATTTTCTGGAAGGTTGAGATTTATTGCAAATCAGTGCAGGATGAACGCCAATTTTCATTCAAGGATCTGAGCACATTCCGGGTGATTTATTGATCATTTCTTTTTCAGGATGAATGCGTGGTATCAGAACAAAGCGCCTTGTTCCATTCATGCACTGGCAATCCAATTGTACAGTTTCTCACCGCATCCCAAAGCACACCTTTTCATATCTCAGAGAAGTATGTGGCTAAAGCCGGATCTCGTGGCTCCATTATCCCCCGGCTGAAGCCAGAGGCTATTCACCTATTGCATGGTGCTCCATCACAGACAATAGGTTGGAAATGAAGACTTACCTCAATGACCTCAGCATTACCAGGTTTACGTTTTCAATCGTCGGTGGGACACCGGAAGATATGCCGGTACTGGTGAGACACCAGTACCAACAGGGTTGCTTTATAGTTGTAATAGATGCCTGGTTGACATTTTCAGGCATTACTGCTTTTCTATAGGTCCGGAAGTTGCATCTGATGGCCATCCCTCAAACCAATGGTTCATGGTGCCAAATCTACTATCTAGATGACCTGAGGAAGAATGCGGTTTTATCTCAATTGGGGTTGGTACGAGTGTCTCACTCGTACCCTTTATTTCGCGGTGTCTCACCGCATCCCGGAGTGCGTTTTTTCAATGACCTGGCTAGCATGTGGCTAAAGCCGAATCTCGTGACTCCATTATCCCCCGGCTGAAGCCGGAGGCTATTCACCTATTGCGTGGTGCTCCATCACAGACAATAGGTTGGAAATGAAGACTTACGTCAATGACCTCAGCAGTTCCAGGTTTACGTTTTCAATCGTCGGTGGGACACCGGAAGATATGCCGGTACTGGTGAGACACCAGTACCAACAGGGTTGCTTTATAGTTGTAATAGATGCCTGGTTGACATTTTCAGGCATTACTGCTTTTCTATAGGTCCGGAAGTTGCATCTGATGGCCATCCCTCAAACCAATGGTTCATGGTGCCAAATCTACTATCTAGATGACCTGAGGAAGACATGCGGTTTTATCTCAATCCCTTTGGTACGTCTCACGCGCTTCAATTCCCTTTTTTCGCGGTGTCTCACCGCATCCCGGAGTGGGCTTTTTTCAAAGACCCCTGGCCTAGCCATGTGGCTAAAAGCCGAATCTCGACCATCCTTTTCAGCTAACTCATTATGGGACCGAATCGTTCGATCAACTGACTGGTTTGTCCAATGTAGATCTCTGATGCCGTGTGAACAACTTCTTTCGGATCATCATCAACTCTTCCTACGTCTACGATAAAACCTCACGTTACCGACGGGTACGCGGATCTGCTCCCTTTCCTGGTGGCGGAGGTCCGCCAGCTGGCGGACCTACGTCCGCCGGCTGGCGGATATGAGCCCCACGAGCATCTATGCCCATGCTCCGATGATCTCCTCCCAGATGAATTTGCGTCCTCGTGCACTGTTTAGCTCCTTCTCTCGCTTCATGGCCCCGGACCTGTTTTCGAAAAACTCTACATGGATCACCTCCCATGGCCGGAAACGAATCGACCAGCCTTTTCTAGCTAGCTCATTATGGGACCTGAATCGTTCGATCAACTGACTGGTTTGTCCAATGTAGATATTCTGGTACCGTTGTGAATACAAGACATATACCACAAACTCTTCTTGCTCTAAAGAGATCATCATCAACTCTTCCTACGTCTACGATAAAACTCAAACGTTTACCTGGATCGGGGTTAAACGACGAAAGGGATGCCGTAGCATCCCTTTCCTTTGTGGCGGAGGTCCGCCAACTGGCGGAAACCTACGTCCGCCGACTGGCGGATATGAGCCCGACGAGCATCTATGCCGATGCTCCGATGATCTCTTCCCAGATGTATTTGCGCCCACGAGCGCTTTTCAATTCCTTTTCGCGCCGTAATGCCTCTGTTCTATTTTCGAAAAACTCCACATGGATCACCTCCCATGGCCGGAAACGAATCGACCAGCCTTTTCTAGCTAACTCATTATGGGACCTGAATCGTTCGATCAACTGACTGGTTTGTCCAATGTAGATCTTCTGATGCCGTTGTGAATACAAGACATATACCACAAACTCTTCTTGCTCTAAAGAGATCATCATCAACTCTTCCTACGTCTACGATAAAACTCAAACGTTTACCTGGATCGGGGTTAAACGACGAAAGGGATGCCGTAGCATCCCTTTCCTTTGTGGCGGAGGCAGGACTTGAACCTACGACCTTCGGGTTATGAGCCCGACGAGCTACCAACTGCTCCACTCCGCGATATGTGTTCCTGATCTTGCGATCGGGAGGGTAAAGTTAATCAAGCATTTTACAAATCACCAAATTATTCCGCTGCAATCTTTTTTTCTGGTCGCATTTGTGGAAAAAAGATCACATCCTGGATGGAATCCGAGTTCGTCATGATCATCGCCAGGCGATCAATTCCCACTCCGATACCCGCTGTGGGGGGCATCCCGTATTCCAGCGATCGCAAAAAGTCTTCATCCAGCACCATGGATTCTGTATCTCCCCGCTTTCCCAATGCAAGCTGCTCTTCAAACCGCTGTCGCTGGTCGATTGGGTCATTCAACTCTGTAAACGCATTGGCAATCTCTTTGGCATTGCAAACAACTTCGAACCGTTCAACAAGGCCTTCATGTTCACGATGTTTTTTCGCCAATGGGCTCATTTCTACAGGGTAGTCCGTGATAAAAGTTGGCTGGATCAATTTGGGTTCAGCATGTGTGCCGAATATTTCATCAATCAACTTACCCTTTCCCATTGTCCCATCGATCGGAACGTGCAGTTCTTTGGCAACCTTACGCAACTCGTCCTCATCCATCCCAGTAATATCAACACCGGTATATTCCTTGATCGCTTCAAACATGGTGTACCGCTTCCATGGACGTTTGAAGTCGATGATCTTATCTCCAACCTTCACTTCTGTGGACCCATGCAGCTCGATGGCCACCTGTTCGATCATTTCTTCATAAAAGTCCATCATCCAGAAGCAGTCCTGATAAGCAACATATAACTCCATGACGGTGAACTCAGGATTGTGATAGCGGCTCATTCCTTCATTCCGGAAGTTCTTGGCAAATTCGAATACACCATCGAAGCCTCCCACAATCAGCCGCTTGAGGTAAAGCTCATTGGCGATTCGCAGGAACAAGGGCATGTCCAGTGTATTATGATGGGTTTTGAACGGCTTGGCCAGGGCGCCCCCATAGATCGGCTGAAGGATGGGTGTCTCCACTTCCAGGTATCCCCTGGATGCCATGAATTCACGCATCACCCGGATCATCTTCGATCGCTGGATGAACGTCTTTCTGATTTCGGGGTTCACTACCAGGTCGACATAACGCTGGCGATATCGTTGTTCCGGATCGGTAAACGCATCATGAACCGCCCCTTCAGCATCCACCTTGACGATCGGCAGTGGATGGAGCGTCTTGGATAACAAGGTGAGTGAAACAACATGAACAGTGATTTCGCCTGTCTTGGTCAAAAAAACATGGCCTTTCAAACCAATAAAATCACCGATATCCAGGAGTTTCTTGAAGACATCGTTATACATGGTCTTATCCTCACCCGGACAGATTTCATCCCGATTTACATAAATCTGGATTCGCCCATTGCTATCCTGAATCTCAGCAAAGGATGCTTTCCCCATCACTCTGACAGACATCAATCGGCCTGCGAGAGTCACATCCCCCATAGAGTGATGCTCTGGATCAAACTTTTCCTTGATCTCTGCTGAATTCGTTGTCACCGGAAATGCCGCAGCGGGATATGGATCCACTCCGAGTTCACGTAGTTTGCCCAGTGCCTCCCTGCGGACGATCTCCTGGTCGCTTAAATGTCCTTGCATCTTGATTCTTTTGCAATGCAAAACTAGGTTTTTCTGGCACACTGACCTGCATTGTCCCTTTCGATGACTTCTCTCAGATTTCATCAACACAGGCCGGCATTTGGTTACCTTTATGACCCCGATAAGCCAAACTGACCTTGCATGCTCCTTTCTCTGCGACCACTGCTCCTTTGCTGTGCAACCCTCTTCCTGACATTCATTGTGGGTCCAATACATGCCCAGTGTCCGGAGATCACCACTTCCAGCCTGACCTCTCCAGATTGTTTCAATGGATCTACACCTTGTGATGTCTGCCCTGGAGATATCATCTTTCTCAATGCAGAGGGCCAGTTTCTCCCGGACAATGGATGCCTGAATTGGTATTACAGCACCACTCCCGGTTTCAATCCATATATCGGTGGTGGCACCTTGATTGGCTGTGGCGATATCGACTCTCCCATGCCCCCGCCCTGTGATGTGTGTCCTGAAATCCTGGCGATATGGATCGATGCATGCGGCGGTCCTGAATCGGCAAATGAATTTATGATCATTCATTCAGGTAGCGGTTTCAATGTCGACAATATAGGCCTGGATTATGACCCTAACAACAACAATCTCCCTCCTGGCACGGATGATGTCAACGTCAATGGAGGGTCCTGCTCATGGATGGTCCCAAGTGCAGCTGTCATGGCCAACATGCAGGCTTCAGGCAGTTGTGATGGCAGCAATGTCCTCCCAGCAGGGCCAGGCACGGTAATCCCTCCTGGTGCTTTGGTGGTCATCTGGACCAGTGCTGATGCCTCCACATCTTACAGTTTTGAAAATTTGTGTGCAGCAGGAGAAACGATCTATGTCATGCAGAGTAGTTGTGTGCGTGGTGCTGGGGCATTTTCCAACTCGAGCAGTTCCGGATTCAGAACCACTACCATCAGCCTGAACAATTGTGGTTGCAGCAATTCCATCACCCACGACACCGATGATCCAGCTCTTCTTGGCGATGGGGATTATGCCTATGTAGACAATGGAAGTGTTACTTATGGGAATGGCGGTTGCGGAAACCCTCAGGCCCCTGACGTATCGGCACCCGACATTATGGCTCCGGTCAGTACAGTAGAAGAAGTAAGCTTTACTATCCCCGCAGCTTTGTGCAATGGTGGCCCCTACTATGTTGTCGGCATCCTCAGCCCTTTACCCGGAGGCTGCCCTCAAGTATTTACTGAAGAGTTTTCGTTCAATGTCCTCTGCCCGGATGCCACAGCATCTGTATCCGGTATTACCTGCGAGACCAATACTGTGACACTCATGGCCACCGGAGGAGGCACATACAACTGGTCCGGACCGGATGGCTTCACCAGTAGCAACCAGAATCCAATGGTTGGTCCTTTGACCAGTGCCAAAGCCGGTACATATACTGTAACTGTGACCAATGCAAGCGGATGTACAGATCAAGCTAGTGTAGACATTCTGGTTTTTCCGGGTATCTCGGCCAGTGTTGACCCGGCTTTACCCGCTTTTTGTCCTGGGAGCTCAGTGATACTTACTGCGACAGGACTGGGTGGAAATGGCACCTACTCATTCAACTGGGTATATCCTGGCGGAACGGGCAATACCGAAAGTGTAGAAGTTTTTCAAACCGGAAATTATACGGTGACTGTAACGGATGGCAATGGATGCGCCATTGAATTATCCGGTATGGTTCAGGCTGCTCCCGGCCCCGTCGTGACCATTATCCCTGATCCAGCCGTTATTTGTGGCGGAGGGAGCATCGATCTGACGGCAAGCGCAATCGGAGGGTCCGGTGGTGGATACGTCTTTGTATGGACAGATCCAGCTATGAATCAACCAACCGGCCCGGTGATCACGGCCAATCAATCCGGAAACTATACGGTAACCGTGACAGACAGCGATGGCTGTTCAGGCACGCAAACCACAATAGTGACGGTCCAGTCAAACCCAACGGTTTCTATTACAGCTGATCCACCTCAGCTTTGCGCCGGGGCCAACAGCACCCTTACTGCAACGGGCAATGGCGGAGGTGGCAACTACACCTATAGCTGGATGACGCCTGGCGGGCCCATCAATGGAAATCCGATCACTGCTACCCAAACCGGTACATACACTGTCACACTTACAGATGGAGGCGGATGTACCAGTGCAGACACCATATCCATTCAACCCGGCAGCCCTCTTGATGTGACCATTAATCCCGACCCAGCTTCTTTCTGCCCGGGTGGCACCGTGAACCTGTCCGTAGTTGTATCCGGTGATCAGGGCAATACACTTTCCTACAACTGGTCGACACCCTCAGGCCCAGGAGCAGGACAACCACTCGCCGCTTCGGTCACCGGAACATATGTCGTGACCGTAACCGAAACGAATGGTTGCTCGGGTATCGACAGTGTCACTGTCCAGGAACTTGCCAATCTGACGATCACATTTGCCCAGGACACAGTCAGTTTCTGCCCTGGTGGACAGGCGCAGTTGATCGGAAATGCGAACGGTGGAAATGGCAGCTACACTTATACCTGGTCGTTTACCGGTGGAACGAGTATGGGTGATACATTACTCACCAACCAGGCAGGCACATATACCCTTGCCGTGGTCGATGGGGCCGGTTGTAGCGGCCTGGACTCGGCAGTAGTCCTCCAGGCTACCACCATTCCGGTTTCTATTATCGGGGCGACATCCGGACTTTGCCCAGGTGACTCGCTGGTTCTCAGCACCCTTCCCGCTCCGGGTCCAAACTGGGCCATCAATTGGACGACTCCTTCTGGGCCATCCTCCAATCACCCACTGGTCACGTTCATAAGCGGGATGTATCAAGTCACCGTCACTGATCCTCAGGGATGCTCCGGGTCTGCACAAACCAATATTAGCGCACTTATACCACCTACTGTGCAGATCAGTCCGGCGACACCAACCATCTGCCCAGGTGGTTCGACTACCCTCACTGCGAATGTGATTGCTGGAGGACCACCCACTTCAGTGAACTGGGTTACGCCTCTTGGCCCGGCCAGTGGGCCTATGATTCAAGCCAGTCAGGCGGGCCAATACATTGCCTTTGCCACCAATGCCTCAGGGTGTATGTCCTCAGATACCATTCAGGTCAATGTAGGAGCAGGGATCTCTCTCTCCTTCCTCTCTGATACATTTGCTATTTGCGGAGGGGGGACGATCATGCTCAGCCCGAACATCTCTGGAGGCACGGGACCTTACATGTATACCTGGACCACCCCACAAGGCATGTCCAACTTTGATACCATTCCCGCTACACTCCCCGGATTATACCAAGTATTGGTCACCGATATCAACGGTTGCAGCGGCATGGCCAACACAACCTTGATCTTCAGCAATCAATTGAATGTCAGCATCCTGCCCAATCAGCCAGGCTTTTGCCCAGGTGATAGCGTCTCCCTTACGGCCATTGTAGCCGGAGGCGTAGGGGTACTTTCCTACTCCTGGACGACGCCGGCTGGACCCGCTTCCACTGCCCAGTTTGTTGCTTCCATCGGTGGTGGATATTCGGTCAATGTTGTGGATGGGACCGGATGCTCTGGATCGGCCAGTACAACTGTCAGCGCGTTTGCTCAACCATCTGTGACGATTACACCTTCAACAGTGGTGCTCTGTTCCGGACAGATTGTCGGCCTGAAAGCAACTGGATCAGGTGGCAGTCCACCCTACTCCTTCGATTGGACAGGACCAGGTGGCTCGGCAACAGGGGACACCCTGGACGCCAGTCTGGCCGGGACCTATTTGGTCACCCTCATCGATGATCGAGGCTGCATGGACACGATCAGTAGTCAGGTTGTGCCTGCTGCTCCGGTAATCGTTTCAATCGATCCTCTTTCTCCCTCCATTTGCAGTGGAAGTGAGGTCGCCATCACCGCAACAGCGACTGGTGGCAATGCACCCTACTCCTTCGACTGGACAGGACCCGGATGGACGTCAAACATCAATCCGGTAATCGCCTCCACGAGTGGCGTTTATGCCGTTACAGCTACGGATATCAATGGATGTACCGGACTTTTGGATTTTACCATTCAAGATGCCAGCGGATTAACCGTAACCATTCAAACCAGCGCCGATACCATTTGTATGGGTCAAGCCTTTACCGCATCAACAAACGTCCTGGGCGGAACCATGCCTTATACTTATTCATGGACATCACCAGCCGGGCCATTTGCCACAGATGTAGTTATGTTGGACTTGCCTGGCGCATTAAACGTAACCGTAACCGATGCAAACGGCTGCTCTGGCATCGCCCAGAAGAACGTAGCTGCTGGTGGATTTGATCTGGTTACTCAGACAACAGATGCTTCTTGTCCGGGAGTGAACAACGGAACCATTCAGATATCCGGGTTTGGAAATGCGACTGGTATCGTCAACCTTTCCATCAACTTGGCTCCTCCAACCACCATTTCCAACCTCCCATTCCAGATTTCCAACCTGGCTCCTGGTGGATATGATCTTCAGGCCATTGACCAGCAAGGCTGCACTTCTACAGCATCCTTGTTCATTGGCACTCTGGATGAGCCTGAGGTTTTATTCAACCCCAGCCAAATCAACCTCATCCGTGGAGATGAAGTTGTCCTGACACCTGTCTTCAATTTCAATCCAAGCAACTTCAGTTGGTCGCCCGGCACTGCGTTGTCCTGCACCAACTGTTCAACGCCTTTCGCTGGCCCCGAAAACACCACCACCTATGTTCTCACAGCAACGGACGCTGCCGGATGTGAGGCTGTTGGAGAGGTTACCATAATCGTGCTTGGAAATAGGCGGATTTATCTCACGACTGCCTTCAGTCCAAACGATGATGGGATCAATGATTGGTTTTACATTCAGTCTGCCGATCCCGATGTCATCGTGGAGGACCTCAGAATTTATGATCGGTGGGGTAATGCACTTTTCTTTAGCACTCCTGGCCCAGCCAACCAGGCAGAGTTGGGTTGGAATGGCAAATTCAGAAGTAAGCATTTGAACCCAGGTGTTTACGTATACACAGTTCTTATCAGATATCCGGATGGAGCACAACGCTTGTACAGAGGGGATATAACTCTGGTAAAATAACCCTGGCGGGAACCTGCATTTCCCCTGATATTCCCGTAATTTTGGAGGCCAATGGACCGAATCTTTCGGACAGGCTCCCTGTCCTTGCCCTTGCTTGTGTTTTTACTGACCTTCCTGAATACCTCCCTTCAGGCACAGGTGTGTGGTTGTCCTTCGATCACCAACACCACTGTTACGACAGGAAACTGCCTTCTGGTCAATAGCGGGGAATGCCAAATCTGCCCCAATAGTCAGGTGCAATTCTCCATCAATATTGCCGATCAGTTGGTTCCTGGAACAGTCATCAGTTGGTATTATGATACGGACCCCGATTTTGATCCGCATGCCGGAGAAGGCATCCTCGAGGCGCAGCATACCATCCCTCTGATCAGTTGTAGCTCTCCATTGGTCAAGATCAACGAGTTTCAACCGTTCCCAGAACAGGGAGATAATGATTTTGGCAATCCGACTACAGGTGAATGGGTCGAATTGATCGGCCCTCCGGGTGCTTATCTGGGTTGTTATGTCTTGAGCGATGGCGATTGGAGCATCACTATTCCCCCAGGTACATATATGCCCAGCGATGGCTTTTTTGTCATCGGATATGACGAATATGGCCCAGTTGACCTGGATGTAGACACCTGTAACTGTTTTGTAGAGTCCTTCCCAAATGAGACATTGACCCTCCACAACACGGGAGAGTGGCTTGTCTTGTGGAATGGGTTTTCGTTTGTTGATGCTGTTCGGTACGGCAACCCCTCCCTGGCCAACTCGCCTCCATTTGGCAACCTGGTAACACTGGGTGCCATCCCCACCTCAGGTATGCCTCCATGTAATGCGACCATACCCATCAGTTTTCCGGTATTCACCAACTTCAATACGTTGCCTGCAAAAGGCTATACCTATGAACGCGAACCTGATTTCAATGGCAATTGGTCATTGGAGGAATGTGGTTCCAGAGGGTATTGCAACAAAGACCAACCCGTCAATCTCCCCTTGCAATGGACTTATAATGTGCCGGCATCCCAATGCAATCAGACCCTTTATTTCAAGGCGATTGTAAGTAATTATCCAGGATTCTGCCCGGCCATTCCCGGAGGTATTTCAGCGGGCACTTTCGCCCTTTCCGTGCATTGTCCTCAGACAACGATTTCGGATCTCCTCTGCCCTGGTGATTCGGTCATCGTCAACAACAAAGTCTACAACCTGTCTAATCCTTCAGGAGTGGAAATCATGCCCGCCTATACAGGATGCGACAGCACAATCACTGTGAACCTCAATTACCATCCGAATGTGGTTGCCGACCTGGGCATGGATACAGTCATCTGCGAAGGCGACAGTGCGTTGTTGACAGTCAATTTATCGGGTGATGGCCCGTATCAATTCGTCATCAACACTAACGGTTCTCCAGGCCCACTATTGAACTCCCCATTAACTGCATATTCCTTTTGGGTCAAACCCGCTTCAACCACGACGTATTCCATGAGTATCCTGGTGGATGATAACGGCTGCGAAGGAACTCTTCTGGGAGGAGCAACCGTTGAAGTAAACAAGCCACAGGCCACCTACAGCCTGGATGCGACTTCATTGTGTCCGGGAGATACCGCACATCTCGACTTTCAGATCACCGGATATGCCCCGTGGTCGCTCAACTATCTGGCGAATGGGCAATTACAAATGGGAACCGTTCCGGCCAATGGATCATTGGCACTGACGCCATTGGATACCACCCAATATGTGATCCAGAATGCAACCGATGCCTATGGATGTGTGGTTTCGTTAAATGGCACAACTCAAAATCTGAATGTAACTGCCCCACCGGTATTGGCTGAATTTGATATCACCTGTCTGCCGGGAGATACCCTTTATGAAATCACCCTCGAGCTGGAAGGTGGAATCCCCGGCACCTATACCCTGTCTGGAAATAGCGGCACCTGGAATGGAGGAATTTGGACCAGTGACCCGGTCAAGAGCCTAATCCCGTATGCTATCTACTTTGATGATGCCGGTCCCTGCCCGGCAGACACGCTGACCGGCGTCCGGAATTGTGATTGCGCAACCTCTCCCGGAAAGATATTATCTGATACTCTTCATTTGTGCCCTGGTGAGTTCACCTCCCTCAGCTTCGCAGAACAACCGATCACCGAGCCTGGAGACACCCTTCTCTATTTCCTCCACACCAACCCTCTTGACCCTCAAGGATCAGCACTGGCCACCTCAGGGACGCCTGCCTTCAGCTGGCAAAATGGATGGCCTCTGGAGCAGGTGTTATATCTCACAGTAGGCATCTCGGACAAATCTCCAACTGGCCTGGACCTGTCCGATCCATGCCTGGATTATGCCACACCGATTCCGGTGTATTTCCACTCCTTCCCCACTGCCTCTTTTCTGCTTCCAGCAGAGATCTGTGGTGAAAAATGTGCGTCCGTCAATCTGACTTCCACAGGTAATGCGCCAGTCGTTCTGACCTACTCCTGGGGCACGCCTGGCAATCTGGACACCCTGACCACATCTTCTGTCAATGGCAACCATCCTATTACTCTTTGTGGAGATCTGAATCCAGGGGTACTGAATTTTCAATTGATCGGTGTCAGTGACAAATATTGTTCAACCATTCTGAATTCCTCCGGGATTGTCCAGCATCCCCTGCCACCGGTTATCGACTATTCGCCAGTGATCTGCCCGGAAGATTCTGTCTTCATCCTGGGGGCCTGGTATCATAGTGCGTTCTTGTCA
Organism: uncultured Saprospiraceae bacterium; assembly: GCA_942490895.1. GTDB lineage: Bacteria > Bacteroidota > Bacteroidia > Chitinophagales > Saprospiraceae > JAGNXB01. Next base: position 359,326 of record CALNZC010000029.1, on the reverse strand, counting down.
GACACCTTTACATTACCGAGCAGTGATCCTCTAGGTTGTGATTCATTGATCCAGATTGCCGTCTCCTTACGACAGCCTGCAGATCGGCTTATTCAGCAAACGCTTTGCTCCGGCTCCACGATCATGGTGGGAGATAGTATATTCAATGAATCCCATCCTGCCGGTCAAGTGTCGTTACCAGGGGCGAGCCAATACGGATGTGATAGTTTAGTCACGGTGGATCTCACCTTTACCGATTTTACAGAATTTGACCTCAACTCCACAATTTGCACGGCCGATACCGTCTGGGTGAACGGCCAGGCGTACACTTTTTCCAATCCGGTCGGAACTGAAACAATTATCGGTGGGTCTTATCTGGGCTGTGATAGTGTCGTACAAATTGCCCTCAACTTCTTTCCGGATCAAAGCCTGATACTTTCCGGTAGTGCCATCTATTGCCCGGGTGATCAAGCCACGTTAACGATCAATGGCACAATGTCCATATACGATCTGTTGATCACGGGTACAAATGGACAACAGGTTCCGGTAACCGGATGGTCGCCCGGCACGCCGATCATGTTTATTCCTTCTTCCACAGGAACGTATACGATTACCCAGGCATCTTCTACGGCAAACCTATGTCCGGTTAACCTGGCCGGTAATGCCCAAATCGATGTTGAAGAATTGACCGTTGACCTGGCGATCAGCAGCGATTACAATGGCGCGGCCATCAGTTGTGCCGGAGCCAACGATGGCCAGTTGACCGCAAATGTTTCCAGCAATGATCCGCCTTTCCAGTATGCCTGGAACATCGCCGGAACGGGTCCGATCCAGTCCAACCTCGGTCCAGGCATGTATGCGGTCACTGTTTCGAGCAATACAGGCTGCACAAATACGGCAACCCTGGTATTGGCCGAGCCGAATCCCGTCGTAGCATCCCTTCTCGTCACGGATACCCCTTGTGGGTTAAGCACGGTTGACCTCTTCCAACTATCCGGTGGAACACCTCCCTGGCAATGGACAATAGATGGACTGTCCTGGGCACCCATAAATGGTCCAACACAGGCCCTCCCGATACCCAGTGCCGGGTTCTTCCTCTTCAGTCTTGAAGATGCGAATGGTTGCAGTGTGGATTCGACCATTCAGATCCAACAGGGAACCGGTGGCGTCAGTGTGCAGGCATTTCCCGACACCCTGATTGGACCGGGTCAGCCTGTACAGATCGATTTGTTCATCCAGGGTAATGCCGTCAGCTACTCCTGGAGTCCTTCCTTTGCACTGTCCTGCACGAATTGTCCTGAACCCATTGCAAAACCGACGTTAACCACTACATACACCGTAACCGTCGTGGATGATCAAGGCTGTGAAGATATTGCCATGGTGACCATTGATGTCCTTGGGGAGGACTTGATGCTCTACATTCCTACTGCTTTCAGCCCCAATCTTGACGGCATCAATGACCTGTTCATTCCAGAGGGAAATGCCCAGGATATCCTTATCGAAGAGTTGGCTGTGTACGATCGCTGGGGAGGCGAGTTATGGCGTGGTTCTGCATTCTCTCCGGGCGAATCCGGAAAAGGATGGGACGGCAATTCCAGAGGAAAAATCCTCGACCCCGGCGTTTATATCTATACCTTGCGTATTCAACATCTCCCTACTAAAACTGTGCGAACATATCAGGGTGAAGTGCTGTTGATGCGCTAGCATGTTACACGTCGCCTGGTCACCCGTCTATCGGTATGCATTGCCTGAAGGGCATCGATTTCCTATGGTGAAATATGAACTCCTACCTGAACAACTGCTCTATGAAGGCACGTTGAAAGAGGAGCATTTTTTTGAACCGGAAATGATGGATACTGCCTCCATATTGCTCACCCACACACCCACTTATTGGGCGCATCTCCAGCATCAGACATTAAGCGCAAAGGAAGTTCGAAAGATCGGATTTCCAATGACCAAGGCTTTGGTTGATCGGGGCCGACACATCGCAATGGGCACCTTGCTTTGTGCTCGACGTGCATTGGAGCATGGTGTTGCTATAAATACGGCGGGGGGCACACATCATTCCTTTGCTGATCATGGTGAAGGGTTTTGTGTTTTCAATGATTTTGCCATTGCAGCAAATGTTCTCCTCGCTGAAGGAAAGATCACACAGATTCTGGTTGTGGATCTCGATGTGCATCAGGGTAACGGCACGGCGAACATATTCAGAGATGACCCCAGAGTCTTTACCTTCAGCATGCATGGTGAAAAGAATTATCCGCACCGGAAAGAAGCTTCGGACCTTGATCTTGGACTCCCGGATGGCATGACGGATAAACCTTACCTGGACTTATTGCAGCGAACTCTGGAACCACTGATCGAACGAGTAAACCCCCAGATCGTCTTCTATCTTGCCGGTGTGGATGTTCTGGCTTCAGACAAACTGGGGCGCCTGGGACTCACTCGTGAAGGGTGTAAGGACCGGGACCGATTGGTCTTCCGGACGTGTCAGGCATCGGGCATCCCCGTAGCGGTCAGTATGGGTGGTGGTTATTCAGCGCGCTTGACAGATTTGATCGAAGCGCACGCCAATACCTATCGGGTCGCTCAGGAACTTTACTTTTAGGGCAGATCTCCATTTCATTTGCAAAGCTGACAGATTGAAGACCACATCTACATCTGAATTATTTGTTGCTGTTTTATTGCCACTTGCAATTGAAAAGCCCTATACCTATGCTGTTCCTGCGGGCTTACAGAGCAAAGTCAGCTTTGGTATGCGGGTGGAAGTCCAGTTCGGACGCTCACGTCATTATGCCGGTTTGGTTGTCGGCTTCGTCACACCTCCAGCAGATGCGGACAAAATCAAACCTGTCCTGGAAGTCCTGGATTCAGGACCAGTCATCCACGAGCAGCAATACGCCTTTTGGACCTGGATCGCCAATTATTATTGCTGCAGCCTCGGCGAAGTGATGATCGCTGCCCTCCCCAGCCATCTGAAACTATCCAGTGAGACACGGATCATTCCCGGCCCCCGCCTGGAAGAAGCATTTCCAATACTGAATGACGATGCCTACCTCATCGGGGAGGCGTTGACTATCCGGCAGGAAATCTCCGTTGAAGATGTCAAAAAGATACTCGACCGGAAGACCGTCTATCCCTTACTCATGACCCTGGTCCAGGATGGTATCATTTCATTTCGGGAGGACCTTCAGGAGCGATTCAAGCCCCGGATGGTCTCCGCTGTCAAGCTGCATGACCGTCTGGACAAGGATCGACAGGGAACGCTCCCGAAAGTCATGGAGGAGCTGAACCGATCCAAGCGCCAATTAGAGGCGTTGATGGCCTTCCTGCAAATGGAAAAGGAAGGATCGTGGATCAGAAAATCAGAATTACTGGCCCGGGCACAGATCCAGGATGGCATTTTGCGATCTCTCGTAAAAAAGGACATTCTGGACGTTTACCCGCAGGAAGTTTCCCGATTGGGGGCTGGTCCGGGAGAAGATGCTGCGGATTGGGTACTGTCTCCCCATCAGGAGGAAGCCCTTCACTCCATGTTCGAGCAATTCAAACAGAAGGATACTCTGCTAATGCAGGGTGTGACCGGGAGTGGCAAGACCCTGTTGTACGCAAAGGCGATTGAGCGTACCATCACTGCTGGAAAACAGGTCCTCTATCTGCTTCCAGAAATTGCCTTAACCACACAATTGGTATCCCGGGTAGAGCAACTCACCGGGCGTACAGTCCTGACCTATCATTCCCGGCTCAATCAGCAAGAGCGGGTAGAGATCTGGCGAGCTGTATTGACCAAACCGGATATGATCGTTTTAGGTCCCCGATCAGGGCTCTTTCTCCCATTTTTTAACCTGGGACTCATCATTGTGGATGAGGAACATGATGGATCATACAAGCAACATGACCCGGCTCCTCGCTACCATGGCCGTGACCTGGCCATTATGCTTGGCCACTATTTCAAGGCGAAGACGATTCTGGGATCTGCAACGCCTTCGCTGGAAAGTTACTACCATGCCAAAAAGGGAAAGTATGGCTATATCCAACTGACTGAGCGTTTTGGCAATGCCGAATTACCGGAGCTTCGCCTGATCAACCTCAAACAGGAGACCATCAAGGGCAACCAGGCTCCCTTTTCCCAATCGTTGATCCAGTCTATCAAGGATACTATTGCCAGAGGCGAACAAATTCTTCTGTTCCAGAATCGGCGAGGATATGCACCCAACCTCGAATGTGGCACATGCCAATGGGTGCAGCCTTGTATCCACTGTGATGTGTCCTTGACCTATCACAAACCCAGCCATAAGATGCATTGCCATTATTGTGGCTATCAGATTTCTATTCCAACACATTGCCCTGAGTGTGGCAACCGGCAACTGACCTTGAAAGGCTTTGGCACTCAACGGATCGAGGATGATCTCAAGATCTTTTTCCCAGAAGCCCGCATCGGGCGGTTGGATCTGGACACGGCCCGAAGTCGGCAATCACTGACTCGCATCCTGGACGAATTCAGTGAAAAGAAACTCGACATTCTGGTGGGGACTCAAATGATTACCAAGGGATTGGATTTTGACCACCTGGGTCTGGTGGGTATCCTACAGGCGGATCAACTGATCTCTTACCCCGACTTTAGATCCTCCGAACGAGGGTTTCAAATGATGATCCAGGTAGCGGGCCGGGCCGGGCGTCGGAAAGGACATAGTCTGGTGCTGATCCAGACATACGAGCCAGCAAATGCGGTCCTTCAGGATGTCCTGCACATGAATTTGGAGGGCTTTTACATTCGGGAATTACAAGAACGGAAAGCGTTCAATTATCCGCCTTATGGTCGAATTGTTCGGATCACCATCAAACATAGACGAGAGGAAAAGTGTGAGTGGGCCGCACTTTACATGGTGAATAAACTAACCCCGTTCCTGGGAGAAGCTGTACAGGGGCCCGCCACTCCCAGTGTCCCTCGCATCAATAATTATTACCTCCGGACGGTTCAGGTCAAGTTGAGTCCGGATGCCTCCAAACTCCGCCATGCGAAAGAGTCTATTTTGCAAATTGCGGCGGCTATGCGCACTGCGAAAGGCATGTCTGGATTGATCGTTTCGCCAGATGTCGATCCTGTCTGAATTTTTTCTGCGCCATTTTTTAAAACTCTGTATATTTGCCTCCCCTAAGGGGGATTAGCTCAGGTGCCTGCCCGCCGAAGCTTCGCGAAGGCGGGGCTAGAGTAACTTGGACGTTTGTCTAAGGGCGCACACTGGACATACATCTCACTTTTGACATGGGGGATTAGCTCAGCTGGCTAGAGCGTCCCGCACGGTAGTGCGGGAAGGCCACTGGGTTCGACTCCAACTTTTTTGACATGGGGGATTAGCTCAGCTGGCTAGAGCGCTTGCATGGCATGCAAGCTCAGCTGGCTAGAGCGCTTGCATGGCATGCAAGAGGTCACCGGTTCGACTCCGGTATCCTCCACAACCTTCAAGGCCCCTTCATTCGGAGGGGCCTTTTTTGATATATGGCCGCATTTGTTTACATCCTCTACTCACCCGCTAGGGAACGTTACTATATCGGAGCGACCCATAGCTTGATTGACCGATTGACAAGGCATAATAACGGGTATTCTAAATCCACGAAATCCGGAATGCCATGGATCCTTGTATTTACTCGTCAATTTGATTCATTTCAGGAGGCAAGATCCTTTGAGGTACAGTTGAAAAAACAGAAACGAAAGTCCGCTTATATTCCACTCATTCAGCAATATCCGCATAATCCCTTCCCTTTACCCTGATGGTTTATTTATAACTCTATTCCATCCAAATATTGGGATTCGCTCAGCTGGCTAGAGCGTCCCGCCTTGAGGGCGGGAAGGTCACCGGCCCGGACGAGCCGTCTGCGGACGATTGTCCGGATGCAGACATCCGCCCTTTGGCGGATCGTCAGCATTCGACTCCGGCCTGACCGCCGCAGGCGGTTATCCTCCACCACCTTCAAGGCCCCTTCATTCGGAGGGGCCTTTTTTTATTTATGGCCGCTTTCTTCTACATCCTTTTCTCGCCTTCCAGGGATCGGTTCTACATCGGTGCTTCTCAGCATCTTCGCGATCGTCTTTTCAGACACAACCAGGGTTATTCCAAATCAACCGCATCAGGCAAACCTTGGCTCCTTGTCTATTCTCAATCTTTTCCGACATTCCAGGAGGCCAGGGCTTTTGAATCCCATCTGAAGAAGCAAAAGAAACGATCCGCTTTTCTTCCTTTGATCCAGGACTACACTTCCAATCCTTTTCCACTTCCTGTGTAAATAGTTCCAATCTGAGATTAGCTCAGCTACCTAGAGCGTCCCGCCTCCAAGGCGGGAAGGTCACCGGCCCGGACGAGCCGTCTGCTGACGATTGTCCGGATGCAGACATCAGCCCTTTGGCGGATCGTCAGCATTCGACTCCGGCCTGACCGCCGCAGGCGGTTATCCTCCACCACCTTCAAGGCCCCTTCATTCGGAGGGGTCTTTTTTATTTATGGCCGCATTCGTCTACATCCTTTTCTCGCCTTCCAGGGATCGGTTCTACATCGGTGCTTCTCAGCACCTTCGCGATCGTCTTTTCAGACACAACCAGGGTTATTCCAAATCAACCGCATCAGGCACGCCTTGGCTCCTTGTCTATTCTCAATCTTTTCCGACATTCCAGGAGGCCAGGGCTTTTGAATCCCATCTGAAGAAGCAAAAGAAACGATCCGCTTTTCTTCCTTTGATCCAGGAGTATACTTGCAATCCGTTCCCTCTTCCTGGGTAACAAACATCAATTGGGATTCGCGCAGATGCCTTCCCACCCCAGCATTTACTTTGCCATCTTGACGACATTTGGGACTAAATCGCATACCATAAATAGGGGCTGGCAATACATGATTCCGTCATTCATGTAAATCTCGATTATGAAAAACATTGCCTATCTCCTATTTTTCCTGCTGATTTCACTGGGCCACAGCACTCAACAAGGATCTTCCATTTCAGGAATGGTAACCAGCGAAAGTGGCGAACCTCTCCTTTCTGCTAGTGTGGCACTCCACAAAAACGGGGCGCTATTGACCGGAACACTGACAGACCTAAACGGAAAGTTTCAATTTATGCCCCTCGATACAGGGACGTATCAGATTGAAGTCGCTTATGTCGGCTTGCAAACCTGCAGGTTGGATAACATCCATCTCGGTGAACAGGAACAAAAATCCATTACCATCAAACTAACTGAGAGTATTAACTTAGAAACCATCACGGTCACCGCCTTTCGTGTCCCGCTTCTGGAACAAAACTGCTTTGATCGATCTAATTCTACGACGGGAAGAATTCGAGGCAGTCGGTCGAATGCGACGAACTACTATATAGATGGAATTCGCATCACAGGAACTCCTTCCCCTGGACTGAACACGAACCAACGCAGAAGATCACCATCTACCCTATCACAACCCAATACAGAGGATTACGACCCCATTCAAGAAAACCGTTTTCGGAGAACAACAGACGAGCCTTTGTCCACATTTTCCATTGACGTTGATGCTGCATCTTATTCAAATATTCGTCGATATCTAAGAAGTGGTCAATTGCCACCAAAAGATGCCATCCGTATTGAAGAAATGATCAACTATTTCAAATACGACTATCCACCGCCTATTGGCACGGATCCCGTATCGATAACCGATCAGATCGGGCCCTGCCCCTGGAATGCTGAACATTATCTTCTCCAACTAGGCCTGTCCAGCCAAAAGATTGATGTTGATTCTCTCGCACCTGCCAACTTGGTCTTTCTCATTGATGTATCTGGAAGCATGAATGCCTGGAACAAGTTGCCTCTGTTGAAAAAAGCTTTCCGATTGTTGGCTCTACAAATTCGACCAATTGACCAAGTCTCCATTGTTGTCTATGCCGGTGCCGCCGGATTGGTACTGCAACCAACTGCAGGTGATCAAAAAGAGCTCATCCTTGCCGCCATTGATCGCCTTGAATCCGGTGGATCAACCGCAGGTGGCGCCGGTCTCAAGCTAGCCTATCAAACTGCACGGAATAGTTTCATTGAAGATGGAAACAACAGGGTGATCCTGGCCACTGACGGTGACTTCAATGTTGGGTTGAGTAGCGATGCTGAAATGGTCCGATTGATTGAAAAAGAAAGAGAATCCGGTGTATTCCTCAGCGTCCTCTGTTTTGGGGTAGGGAATTACAAGGACAATAAAATGCAAAAACTGGCAGATGCCGGGAACGGAAATCACTTCTACATTGACCAAATTGAAGAAGCAAAAAGGGTATTTGTCCAGGAATTTGGAAGCACATTATTTACTGTAGCAAAGGATGTCAAACTGCAGATCGAATTCAATCCATCTCACGTAGAAGGGTATCGGTTGATTGGCTATGAGAATAGACTATTGAACCGCGAAGATTTTGATGATGATCAAAAGGATGCTGGTGATATGGGCGCTGGCCATGCCGTTACGGCACTCTACGAAATTATACCTGCCGGCCTGACGGCTGATTCCTCACTTGCGCATACGAGTAAGCTGAGGTATCAGTGGACGACACCAAACGCTCGTTCATTGAGACGTGAACTGGCTACCGTGAAGTTTCGGTATAAACTTCCCAAACAAAGGAAAAGCCAACTCTACACACACACCATCCAACTTGATATAAAATCAGAACATGAAGTCAACCAGGATTTCAAATGGGCGTCCATTGTCTCCAGCTTTGGACTCTTACTCAGAGATTCTGAATGGAAAGGGAATTTAACCTACACGAACTTGCATGAGGATATTGCAAAAAGTGACATTCCAAAAAACGACCCTTTCCGGAATGAACTTCTTGAATTGATCGATCTGGCAGCGACCATACAACGCTCAACTGCTCATCATGAGTAGATCATCCCAAGTATAAAATGAGGCAGGATGGACTCCCATCTTGCCTCTTTATCTTTTGACACGTGCATCATTTGCTCCATGTATCCGATAAACGAACGACACAAAAGGTCTGTTTATCCTTTTACCTGAGAAACAAGAACCCCGTATCTTGCGTTCTCTTTGCCGGGCAACCAGGACTTGTCTGATATCACCCAATTGCATTGAATTGACCGCCCGGAAATCTATGATAAGAGTTTTACTTTTTACGTTCTGTCTCTTTCCTGTTCTATTGTCTGCCCAATGGACCATTACGGGAACAGTTACGGATGTCGAAACCGGCGAAACCGTTCCCTTCGCCACTGTCGTGGCGGGCAATGCTGAAGAAGCAACTACCACAGATGTCAACGGCCAATACGAATTCGACCTGAAAAGACCTTACCCCTTTATCCGAATTGAAGCCATCGGATATGCCCCATTGGAAATCCGCATCAACAACGACAGGAATCAGATTCATGATGCCCAATTACAACCGGCCATCTACGAGATGCAGGAGGTCACAGTAAAGCCCAAACGTTATTCCAACAAGGATAATCCGGCGGTTGAATTGATCCGACTGGTGGTGGACAACCGGGATAAGAACAGGGTGGCCAACCTCCCCACCTTTCAGGAGGAGCAATATGAGAAAATGGTGATCGGGTTTGGCAACATCCCGAAGAAGACCATGAATCGGCGCATCTTCCGCAAGATCCGCTTCCTCTGGGAAAATGTAGACAGCAACAAGATCGAACAAATCGACGTCGTCCCGCTATTCGTGCAGGAGAACATCTATGATGTTTTCAGCCAGGACCCGCCATCACGTCAACAAAGGTTAACCAAAGCCACCAAATCCGTTCGCTTTCATGGGTTTATGGATGATGATGGTATTGACAAAGGCACTCAATATCTATACCAACCGATTGATATTTATGATCCGAATATCCTGCTGCTAACCAATAAGTTCCCCAGCCCGATTTCCAATACCGCGCCTTTACTCTATCGGTATTACCCGGTGGATACCATCGAACAGAATGGCCATAAGGTGGTCAAACTGGAATTCTACCCTAGAAATAAGTACGACATGTACCTCCAGGGGGAGTTATATGTCGCATTAGACAGCACATATCCCGTCACCGGTATTCGTTTCACGATCAACCCTCAGGCGAATCTGAACTGGGTCCAGCACCTGACCGTCGAACAACGCTATGAACAGCAGCCCAGCGGCCATTACATGATCGCTCAGGAAGATTTTAGAATGTACTTCGGGATCACCTCAAAGGGTATGGGTGTGTTCAGCCAGCGATTTGTCGATCATCGCCATATTCGCATCAACGAACCACTTCCTGATGATCCTGAGTTATTCTCCAACAACCCAACGATTCAGGTAAAGGACCCAGAGGCCCGTGCTACGGATACCCTCTACTGGGAAACCCATGGGATACCGCTTACGCCTCCTGAACAAAAGGCATATACCAATATGGACAGTCTGATCCATATGCCCTGGTTCATCATCATGACGAAGGTCGGTCGATTGGTCACGGGTGGCTATATCGATGTAGCGCCGGGAGTAGAGGTCGGTCCACTCCCTACATTCCTGGCTTTCAATGATATCGAAAAGATCCGGCTTCGGCTTGGTGCCCGGACCAGACCCACGCTCAGTGAACGCTGGCAGGTTGGAGCCTCCGCCAGCTACGGCTTTGGAGACGAGCGCTGGAAATTTGGTGGAAATTTCGCAATAGCCACTGGCAAAACAGCCTACCACAGATTCCCACTAAATCGGATCACCGGTTCTTTCGAAGAACGCCTTTCCCTGCCAGGCCAGAATCAAAACCTCAACAATACACTGGGAACTTCCATTACTCGAGGGCGCAATGACCGACTTTTGTATACCAAACTCTCCAAATTGACCTACGAACGAGAATTCAAGAGTCAATTCTCCTTTCAGGTCGGCCTTGAACAGGAAACCCTTGAACCAGCAGGAGCGTTAGCATTCATCCCATCCGACGGCATATCCACTCCCCCTGCATCCCTTCAATCCATGCGAAGTGTCGTTCTGCTTCGCTATGCACCTGGTGAGAATATCTATCAGGGTATTGGTGGCGCCCGTTCCCGAATCTCTTATCGCTTTATCGGCCAATTGCGATATGCCCATTCATTTGCCAATGTTCCCGGAGGCCAGTTTGACTATGATGATATCGGGATTCTTCTACAGAAATTCACCAATGTCCCTCCGTTTGGATACAATTCCACCATCCTGGAAGCAGGTGCCATTCTGGGTAAGGTCCCCTACCCTTTCCTGGTCCTCCACAGGGCCAATCAAAGCTATTTTTACCAATCTGCGAATTACAATATGATGAACTTCCTGGAGTTTGTCAGTGACCGGTATGTCGCACTTACGGTGAATCAATATTTCAATGGATTCTTTGTCAATAAGATCCCACTCATCAAACGCCTTCATCTTCGGGAGGTTCTGGCAGTCAAAGTCTTGTATGGCGGGATTTCTTCAGAAAACCGAAGTACCAACGATCCAAATCTCCTCCAATTCCCACAACAGGAAGATGGCACCCCACTGACATATACTTTAGAAAAGAAGCCTTATATCGAAGCCAGTATCGGGATCAGCAATATTTTCAAGATTTTGCGGATCGATGTGATCCGACGGTTTACCTACCTGGATCATCCCGGCGTAGCTCAGTATGGGATCAAGGGTTCCTTCGTTGTCGAATTCTGATCATTCGATCTCCCGCATATTTTACTTTTCCAGCAAACGCTGAGTCAGGCATTTCAATGAGTCAAACCCGGCACAGCTCATAGCTATAAGTATGCATCCTCAGTCGTGTAAACCTGGTTTGAGACCAGAATGATTCTTTCAGGTTTTTCAGGTCCGTTTCTACTAAGGGCAAACAAAAAGGGCAGAATCCGTATGAATCCTGCCCTGAATAACTTCTATGAAGTAAACCTTATTCCTCTTCTGAGGAGGTCTCTTTAGATTTCGTCGCAACAGGAGCACCTGATGTAGCGGCTACAGCGCCTTCAGACTTCTTGCCTCCACGACGAGTACGCTTCTTCTTTGCATCACCACCATCCTGGCCAGGCTTGACGTATGATGTATTGAAGTCAACAAATTCAATCATGGCCATCTCGGCACCGTCTCCACGACGAAATCCAGTTTTCAGGATTCGCAGATAACCACCCGGACGATTGGCCACTTTTTCAGCAATCGGGCCGAACAACTCCTTGATCGACTCCTTATCCTGCAGATAAGAGAACACGACACGACGATTGTGCATCGTATTCGATTTGCCCTTGGTAATCAATGGCTCAATGTGTACGCGCAAAGCCTTGGCCTTCGCCAGTGTGGTATTGATCCGCTTGTGCAGGATCAAGGCGTTACTCAGGTTCAACAGAAGGGCCCTTCTGTGACCTACTTTCCGACTTAGGTGGTTGTGCTTCTTACCGTGTCTCATGATAGATTAGTTAACGTCGCAACATCGGAGTCCGCAAACTCATAACGATTATTGCAGGTGATAAAAGGAGGACTTACTCTTCGTCCAGTTTGTATTTTGAAATATCCATGCCAAAGGTCAATCCTTTGTCCTGGAGCAATTCTTCGATTTCGACCAATGACTTCTTACCAAAGTTTCTGAACTTCAGCAATTCGTGCATGTCATACTGCACCAATTCGGCCAGTGTGTTGATCTTGGCTGCCTTCAAGCAGTTGTAGGCACGTACAGACAGCTCAAGATCTTCAAGAGATGTCTTGAGCAACTTACGCATGTGCAGTACATGTTCATCCACGATCGCTTATCCGCGACTCGTGCACTCGTCAAAGGTGATATTTTCATCACTGATCAACATCAGGTGCTGAATCAGGATCTTTGCTGCTTCTTTGACCGCTTCTTCCGGATGAATGGTTCCATCCGTTTGAACCTCTAGCGTCAGCATTTCGTAGTCAGTACGTTGTCCAACACGAGTATTCCCAACGTTGATATGAAACATTTTTGATCGGTGTATAGATCGCATCCACAGGCAGTACGCCAATGGCTGCATCCTTATCCAGAAGTTCATCTGCTGGAACATATCCACGACCATTGGTGATGGTTAGTTCCAATTCCAGTGTCACGAAAGACTCCATGTTACAGATCACCAAGTCCGGGTTCATGATTTTGAACACGTTGGTAAACTCTTCGATATCGCCAGCCTTGAATTGATCACGGCCGGAAATGGTCAGATAGATTTTCTCAGAAGCGACCTGCTCCTCATCAATGACCTGTTTGATCCGGATCTGCTTGAGATTCAGAACAATTTCGATCACATCCTCAACGACACCCTTAATGGTGGAAAACTCATGATCTACACCTCCAATCCGAACGGCGGAGATGGCATATCCTTCGAGAGAAGACAGCAAAACACGACGAATCGAGTTGCCAATCGTCTGGCCGAAACCAGGCTCTAAAGGTTTAAATTCAAAAACTCCTTCGAAGTCGTTTGCCTTCTGAAGAAGAATTTTATCGGGTTGTTGAAACTCAAGAATGCTCATATGATCACCTGAGGGTTAAGAGGGGGAAAAAATCTAAGGCTACAAATGCGGAAGGACTGCTTACGCGGTCCTTCCAATATCTTTCCAGATTACTTGGAGTACAATTCAACAATGAGTTGCTCATTGATCTTTTCTGGAATCGCTTCCCGTGTGGGATATTCCATGAATTTGCCTTCCAATTTGTCAGGATTCCATTCCAACCAAGGGAATTTGCGGACATCCGTCTTCGCATTGGCGTTGGTCAGAATGACCTCCAGGCTGCGTGACTTACCACGTACCTGGATAACATCACCTGGGCGCAGTTGGTAAGAAGGGATATTCGTTACGACACCATTGACCATAATATGCTTGTGTGAAACAAGCTGGCGGGCACCACGACGTGTAGGTGAAAGACCGAGACGGTGAACTGTGTTATCCAAACGTGCTTCCAGCAATTGCAGCAATACCTCACCGGTAACACCTTTTTGCTTGGTCGCCATCACAAACGTCTTCCGGAATTGGCGCTCCAATACACCATATGTGTACTTGGCCTTCTGCTTCTCCGTCAACTGATTAGCATATTCCGACTTTTGTTTGCGGCGACGGGATGGGCCATGTTGGCCTGGTCCGTACTTCCGTCGTTCAAAAGCCTTGTCAAACCCGAAAATAGGTTCTCCAAATGCACGTGCTTTCTTCGTTGCTGGCCCAGTATATCTTGCCATGGTATCTTGAGTATTAAAAGTCGAATGGATGAATTAGACGCGACGGCGTTTCGGTGGGCGACAGCCGTTGTGAGGAACAGGAGTCATATCCTTGATCCGGGTCACACGCAAGCCGGCACCGTCCAGACCACGAATGGCTGCTTCGCGACCGGCCCCTGGGCCTTTAATGAATACCTCTACATGACGCATACCTGCATCAGATGCCGTTTGGGCTGCATTACCAGCTGCCATCTGAGCCGCATAGGGCGTGCTTTTCTTGGAACCCTTGAATCCTGCCTTACCAGCAGAAGCCCAGGATACCACCTGACCCGCCCGGTTGGTAATTGAGATAATAATATTGTTGAACGTAGCCTGTATGAACACCAAACCTTCCGATTCGACTTTCACTTTACGCTTCTTCGCCTTTTTGACTGCTTTTGCCATAATCTTATGCCGATTGTGGATTACTTGGTGACTTTCTTCTTATTGGCAACGGTCTTCCGCTTCCCTTTCCGCGTACGGGCGTTAGTCTTGGTCCGCTGACCATTGACCGGCAAACCCTTTCTGTGACGCAAACCCCGATAAGAGGCTATATCCATCAATCGCTTGATGTTCAACTGAACTTCTGAACGAAGTTCCCCCTCTACTTTCAGTTGGCCTTGAACAATACCCGAGATCACTCGAATATGCTCATCAGTCCATTCCTGAATTTTGAGGCCTTCCTCAATCTCAGCTTGCGCCAGGATCTTGGCGGCCGTTGAACGACCAATACCATAGATGTAGGTCAATCCAATGACCCCACGCTTATTTCTAGGTAAATCAACACCTGCTATCCGTGCCATATATAGACGTTAAAAGACGGGGATCAACCCTGTCGTTGTTTGAACCTTGGATTCTTCTTGTTGATCACATAAAGCTTTCCATGCCGACGTACAATCTTGCAGTCAGTAGAACGCTTTTTGATAGATGCCCTTACTTTCATCACTAGCCGTTTTACGGTTATTTGTAACGATAAACAATCCGCCCACGAGTTAAATCGTAAGGCGACATCTCTACCGACACTTTATCCCCTGGAAGAATTCGGATGTAATGCATTCGCATCTTCCCCGATATCGTCGCAAGGATCAAATGGTTATTCTCAAGTCGGACGCGGAACATTGCGTTGGATAAAGATTCCTCAATAGTCCCGTCCAGTTTTATCAAATCTTTTTTGGCCATACCTCAATTTGGGAGTGCAAATATCTAACTTTTTACCGAGACTTCCGAAAGTTCCGGATTGTTTGAAATTGCCACTTCAATTATCGTGTGGTCAGAAAGGATATCCGGACCATTCAAACCCACCGCTATGGTGTGTTCATAATGAGCTGAAACCTTTCGGTCACGTGTAATGACCGTCCAACCATCTTTCAGTTGCCGCACCTGCCTGACCCCAAGGTTGATCATTGGTTCGATGGCGATCACCAAACCTTCTTTGATCAACGGTCCACGCCCTCTTTTCCCATAATTGGGAACTTCGGGGGCTTCGTGCAACTGTTTCCCCACACCATGACCTACTAGCTCCCGAACGACTCCATAACCATGTTGTCGTTCAGCCAGCTCCTGAATCGCAAACCCTATGTCACCGATCCGATTCCCAACCTTCGCTTCAGCAATACCCCGGTAGAGGCATTCCCTGGTGACGGTTAACAATCCATCTACTTCTGGTGCAACCGTTCCCAATTTGAAGGTATACGCTGCATCTCCGTAGAATCCATGCCACAAAACACCACAATCAATAGATAGCACATCGCCAGGCTCAAACGGTTTGTCACTCGGTATGCCGTGAACGATCGTTTCATTGACCGAAACACAAAGCGAACCAGGAAATGGTCCAGCAGCACCGGGATAACCCTTAAACGCAGGGATAGCTCCATGATCGCGGATCAGAGTCTCCGCTTCCTTGTCAATTTGCAAACCCGTCATTCCAGGTTTGAGTATAGACGCCACATGTGCGTGGGTCTTCGACACCAGCAAACAACTTTGCCGGATCAATTCTATTTCTTCAGTCGTCTTATAATAGATCATTCGAGATCAAATCCGACTTAAAACTGCGAGCCAATTGGCTGCATGCCACCACTACGGCCTTTCAATTTACCTGTTTTCACCAGGCCGTCATATTTCCGCATCAACAGATAGCTTTCGATCTGCTGCAATGTATCCAGGACAACACCCACCAAAATCAGGAGGGAAGTTCCACCAAAAAACAATGCAAATCCCTGGTTGATCCCAAAGCCGACAGCAATCGCAGGGAAGATGGAAATAAATCCTAGGAAAATAGATCCTGGCAGGGTAATCCGAGTGGTGACGGAATCAATGAATTCAGCAGTACTGCTCCCTGGTTTGATCCCGGGGATAAAAGCATTCTGCCGCTTCAGGTATTCTGCATACTGCTGTGGGTTGACCAACAATGCCGTATAGACATAGGTGAATCCGACGATCAGCAGGAAGTAGAGAATATTATAAGGTAAACTGGTAAAATCATTCAAGGAACGAAGCAAACCACTTGCCGCTACATCCGAGTCATTCCCAGCGAGGAATTGGACGATGGTTGCTGGCAAGAACATAATGGCCTGAGCAAAAATGATCGGCATTACACCTGCAGCATTCACCTTCAAAGGGATATAATCACGAGCACCTGCCTGTGGAATATTTCCAGCATCTCGCCCAACCATCCGTTTGGCGAACTGTACGGGAATCCGACGAACAGCCTGTACGATAGCGACTGTTGCCAGCACGATAGCGAACAACCCAGCCAATTCCATAGCAAAGACCAGAAGCCCTCCAGCACCGAAACGGTTTTGGAATTCAAAGATCAATGCAGAAGGAAGTGAGGCAATGATCCCGATCATGATCAACAGGGAAATACCATTTCCTATACCCTTATCTGTGATCCGTTCACCCAGCCACATCGAGAAGATGGTACCGGCCGAAAGGACGATGATATTGGCGATAAAGAACACCTGGCGGCTCAATGCGGGGTCTACCGCGTTGACACTGGCCAGATAAGTCAGATAGGCTCCTCCTTGAACGAGCGTAATCGCTACGGTCAACAAACGAGTCAGCTGGCTCAACTTCCTACGGCCGGACTCACCTTCTTTCTGCTGCAAACGCTGAAAATAAGGTACAGCAAATCCCAACAACTGGATGATAATCGATGCCGTGATATAAGGCATCACACCCAGGGCCAGAATAGCTGAATTATTAAATGCTCCGCCCGTGAAGATATTGATCAGACCGATCAGATCATTGGCATTACCTGATCCCCCAATGGCGGCTTTCAGCGCCCCGGGGATTACACCAGGCAAGAGGATATGTGAACCTAACCGGAAGACAAACAAGAGCGCAAGCGTATACAGAATGCGATCGCGCAGCTCTTTAATCTTCCAGATATTTTTAATGGTTGTGATCAGTCCTTTCATCGTTTGGGATTATACGAGTTCAACGCTGCCACCAGCACCTTCAATCGCAGCTTTCGCCTTTTCAGACGTAGCATGCACCTTTACAGTCAACTTGCTGGTTATGGTACCAAATGCGAGGATCTTAACCCGGTCTGAACGCTTGATGATATTGTGATCTGCCAGAATCTCTGGAGAAATCGCTTCCAGGCCATGTTTCTCAACAATTGCCTGAAGGCGTGTCAGATTGATGGGCACGTATTCAACTCGGTTGATGTTTTTGAATCCACGCTTGGGGAATACACGCTGCAAAGGCATTTGACCGCCTTCGAATCCGCGCTTGTCTTTGTGACCTGCACGTGACTTGTCTCCCTTGTGACCCTTTGTAGATGTGCCACCTCTACCGGAACCTTGACCGCGAGCGATCCGCTTACGGCTTTGTACTGCACCCTTTGCGGGTTTTAATGTATGAAGTTTCATTCCTGCTCGCAATTAAATATGATTCCGATCTAGATTTCTTCCACCTGGATCAGGTGACTCACCTTGGCGACCATGCCCAACACCTGAGGTGTAGCGACATGTTCAGCCTTTCCATTGATCTTTCGAAGGCCCAACGCAATCAACGTATCCTTCTGACGCTTAGAGCGATCTATGGAACTTCGAATTTGGGTCACACGTATCTTTTTCATAGGTCAATCCTTTATCTGCAAAAACTATGCTCAAGCGTTAAACAGACGATCTAATTTCACGCCACGTTCTTTGGCCACCATATATGGTGTCCGCAATTTGGACAATGCATCCAGGGTTGCCTTGATCACGTTATGTGGATTGGAGGAGCCATGTGACTTCGCCAAAACATCGTGAAAACCGGCACTTTCCAGGACAGCACGCATAGCACCACCTGCAATTACACCGGTACCATGAGATGCCGGCTTGATCAATACACGACCAGCACCGTATTTGCCCTTCTGAACGTGAGGAATGGTGCCTTTCAAAATAGGTACTTTGATCAAGTCCTTCTTGGCATCATCGACTGCTTTCGCAATCGCTTCCTGCACATCACGTGCTTTGCCCAGGCCATAACCGACAGTGCCATTCCCGTCACCAACCACGACTACGGCGGCGAAGCTGAACGTACGTCCACCTTTTGTCACCTTTGCAACCCGGTTGAGCGTAACCAGCTTCTCCTTCAGTTCTGTTTCAGCCGGGCCAACCCGGTTCGTTTGCTTTTTTGCCATCTGCTTGGTGCCTTAATGCTTAAAATTGAAGTCCGCCTTCACGAGCACCTTCAGCCAAAGCCTTGATGCGACCGTGATACAAATATCCGGACCTGTCAAAAATGACATTCTGAATGTTAGCTTCTTTTGCTTTCGCTGCCAACAATTTCCCCACTGCACGTGATTGATCAGACTTGTTCTGTCCCTTATCCACGGTTGCATCCTTGGATGATACAGAAACGAGTGTATGACCTTTCAGGTCATCAATCAGTTGACAATAGATCTGTGTATTGCTCCGATAAACGGAAATCCGGGGACAAGCAGCATTGCCGCGAATCCTATTACGAATCCGCATATGGATCCGCTTTCTCCGGTTCTCTTTTTGAAATTTCATAATCCTCTATAGATTGAAATCAATAGCTTAATTATTTCTTCGCAGCAGCCTTACCAGCCTTCCTACGAATGACTTCTCCAGTATACCGTACACCTTTGCCTTTGTAAGGCTCTGGCTTACGGAAGGCCCTGATCTTCGCAGCGATCTGACCGATCAACTGCTTATCTGTAGATTCCAGAATGACAGTCGGGTTACTTCCTTTTTCCATTTTGGTACTCAACTTCACTTCATCCGGTACATAGAAATAGATCGGGTGAGAGAAGCCAAGTGCCAATTCTAGTAGCTGACCAGTATTCGTACAACGATAACCGACACCCACCAACTCCAGCGAACGAGTATATCCTTCTGAAACACCCTGAACCATATTAGCGATCAGAGACCGGTATAGACCATGCATGGCCTTATGGCGCTTCTGCTCAGTATGGCGCTTTACCTGGAGCTCACCATCTTCAATGGCAACTTCCAGGTCCTTATCGACCTGCTGAAACAGCACGCCTTTCGGGCCTTTCACCTTGACCAGGTTATTTTTTTCCAACGTTATCTCCACTCCGCTAGGAATGGCGATGGGATTTTTACCTATCCGGGACATAGTCTCGTGATTTATCCTTCAGATTAATAGATATAGCACAACAATTCACCACCCACATTCTGCTCACGAGCCTGCTTGTCTGTCAGGATACCGTGAGAGGTGGAGACGATCGCAATACCCAGACCATTGATGATCCGTGGCATTTCGGTCGATTTAACATATTTCCGCAGACCAGGGCGGCTGATTCGACCCAACTCGCGAATGACAGGCTGACGCGTTGACGGGTCATACTTCAAGGCGATTTTAATCGTGTCGAACTTACTTGACTCCGAGTCAAACATGTACTTGTAGATGAAGCCATGATCGTACAGAATCTTTGTCATCTCCCGCTTCAACTTAGAAGAGGGGATTTCAACTGTACTATGGCCAGCCATCTGCGCGTTACGGATGCGGGTCAAAAAATCTGCTATAGGGTCAAGAATCAGCATAATGTGCGAATTCGAATAATTAAATTTTGAATTACCAGCTAGCCTTTGTGACGCCTGGGATTTTTCCTTCGTTTGCCATTTGACGGAACATCACCCGACAGAGTCCAAACTTCCGCATGTAGCCTTTCGGCCGACCGGTCAGTTGACATCTGTTGTGCATCCGCTTTGCTGAAGAGTTCCTGGGCAATTTGTCCAGTTCATCCCAACGGCCTTCTTCTTTCAGTTTAGCTCGTAAATCAGCATACTTGCTCACCATACGGGCCCTTTTGGCCTCACGTGCTATGATGGATTTCTTTGCCATAATCGTTGGATCAATTGCGTTGTTGGTTCTTGAATGGCATACCCAATTCCTTGAGCAAAGCCAATGCTTCAGCGTCCGTTTTAGCGGAAGTCACAAAAGTGACATCCATACCACTGATCGAATCTACTTTATCGATATCGATCTCTGGAAAAATGATCTGCTCAGTGATTCCCATGGTATAGTTACCACGGCCATCAAAAGACTTGTCATTAATCCCGCGGAAGTCACGTACACGCGGTAGCGCTACAGCAACCAAACGCTCTAAAAATTCATACATCCGTTCATTGCGAAGCGTCACCCGAGCACCAATGGTCATCCCTTCACGCAACTTAAAGTTGGATACAGACTTTTTTGCCTTGGTAGGTACAGCTTTCTGACCGGCGATAGTCGTCATTTCCTTCAATGCGCCATCAACCAGTTTCTTATCCTGGGTGGCTCCGCCAACACCTTGGTTGACGGCAATCTTGAGCAACTTGGGTACTTCCATGATGTTGCCGTAATTAAACTGCTTCATCAACGTCGGTATGACGTGCTCTTGATAGTGTTTTCTAAGACTCGGTTCGTAGCTCATCACTGAATGATTTCACCGGTTTTTTTCGAATAGCGTACAAGCTTACCCTCCACCACTTTGCGCCCGATACGGGTTGGCTCGTTGGTCTTTGGATCCAGCAACATCAGATTGGAGAGATGCAACGGTGCTGCAATCTCATGAATTCCTCCCTGATCGTTCTGGGTTGGCTTGACATGTTTCTTTACTAGATTGACGTTGTCAACAATAGCCCGGTTCTTTTCAGGGAAAATGCGGAGAATTTCACCCTCCTTACCCTTTTGGGAACCGGCAATCACACGTACACGATCTCCCTTTTTAACATGGAGTTTCGGTGTGAACCGCTTTTGTTTACTAACTGATTTTTTTTGCTGAGCCATGGCCGCGTTCTTTCTCTGTAATTAAAGGACTTCAGGAGCAAGTGATACAATTCGCATGTAATCACGATCCCGCAATTCACGAGCAACAGGGCCGAAGATTCGGGTTCCTCTTGGTTCATCGTTGGGTGTCAACAAGACCACTGCATTATCGTCGAATCGGATGTACGAGCCATCCCGACGACGGATCTCTTTTTTGGTCCGAACGATGACGGCTCTTGAAACCGTCCCTTTCTTCAGACCACCTGGAGTAGCATCTTTTACCGTCACTACGATCTTGTCGCCTATAGAGGCATACCGTCGACGGGAGCCACCGAGAACACGAATACAGAGTACCTCTTTGGCACCACTGTTATCCGCCACTCTCAACCGGGATTCTTGCTGTATCATCGCTTCCTCTTATTAACAGGTCAATAATTATTTCGTCTTTTCCAACACTTCCACCAAGCGCCAGCGTTTCCGCTTGCTTAAAGGACGTGTTTCCATGATCTTCACAAGATCACCGATATTACATTCGGCATTCTCATCGTGAGCCATGAACTTCGTCGTCTTCTTGACGAACTTACCATAGATCGGGTGACGCAAGCGTCGCTCTACGGATACCGTGATGGACTTCGTCATCTTGTTACTGGTGACGACACCCACACGCTGTTTTCTCTGCTTTCTTTCTTCAGTCATAAGTCTCGATTGACAGCAAGGCGTTACTTCTTGTTATTCCTGCGATTCCGAATACGATCCCGCATGGCCACTTCAATTTCAGACAAAGCACCCACTTCACGTCGGCGTACCTCTGTCTGCAAACGGGCGATATCCCGGCGTACCTCCCTGATCGTCATTGGGTTATCTAAACCCTTGATCGCATGATCAAACTTCAGCTTCTGGAACTGCGATAGCGTCTCGTTCAACTCGTTGAGCAGATCTGCATCGGAAAATTCCTTCACTTCTATAGATTTCTTACTAGGCATAGCTAAGCTACTTTTCCAGGTTATCCTTCGTAATCGTAACGGGTGACCGTCTTGGTTTGCACAGGCAGCTTTTGAGCAGCCAGGCGCAACGCCTCAACAGCGATCTCCGGTGATACACCATCGATCTCAAACATGATCCGGCCAGGCTTGACCACTGCAACGAAATGGCTGACAGCACCCTTACCTTTACCCATACGTACCTCCAATGGCTTAGAGGTGATTGGTTTATCAGGGAAGATCCGAATCCAGACTTTTCCTTCCCGTTTCATGTAACGGGTCATCGCAATACGTGCAGCCTCAAGCTGACGGTTTGTGATATAAGACGCATCCAAAGATTTCAGCGCAAAAGAACCGAAAGAGATACTACTCCCCTTATAGGCGATTCCTTTGATCCGCCCCTTCTGTTGTTTGCGGTATTTTTGACGTTTGGGCTGTAACATAAAGCTTTGTTTTCCCGGTATTTAACACATTATTCCCCCTGATTCCGAAAAAAGCAGGGCAAAGGTACAGGTTTTTCAGCGGATATACTAGCGACGACGATCTCCACCGCCACCACGACGATCTCCTCCTCCACCGCCTCGGCGATCTCCTCCACCACGGCGGCGATCTCCACCTCCACGACGATCTCCTCCACGCTCATTTCCACCACCACCTCGGGTTTCAACACCGACATGTGGTGACAAATCACGCTTGCCAAGGACTTCACCTTTACAGATCCAGACCTTCACTCCAATTTTGCCATAAACGGTCTGGGCCTCAACCAATGCATAATCGATATCCGCACGGAAAGTATGCAGCGGCGTACGCCCCTCCTTATATTCTTCCCGACGCGCAATTTCTGCACCGTTCAATCGGCCTCCGATCCGAACCTTGATCCCTTCCGCACCGGCCCTCATGGTCGATTGAATGGACATCTTGATCGCTCGGCGATAGTTGATCCTTGCCTCGATCTGCTTTGCAATGGATTCTCCTACGATGTAGGCATCCATTTCAGGTTTACGGATCTCCACAATATTGATCTGCACATCCTTGCCAGACAGCTTTTTCAACTCTTCACGAACCCGATCAACTTCAGATCCTCCTTTACCGATAATGATACCGGGACGAGAGGTGTGAATGGTGACACTGATTCGCTTGAGCGTGCGCTCAATAACGATCTGAGATATTCCGCCCTTTTGAATACGAGCACGGAGGTATCTCCTGATCTTTTCGTCTTCGACAACCTTAATGCCGTAGTCCTTGGTAGCGAACCAGTTGGATTCCCATCCCCGAATAATACCGAGGCGGTTACCTATTGGATTTGTCTTTTGACCCATGAATTCAGGTTCTTATCAGTTCCTTAAATTATTCTTCTTCTCCGGCGATAACAGCATCCTGCTCCATTGGCACCCGATTGGCGACTACCAATGTCACATGGTTACTCCGCTTGCGAATCCGATGTGCCCGCCCGTGTGGGGCAGGACGAAAACGCTTGAGCATACCTGCTTCGTCTGAAAATGCTTCTTTCACAAAGAGATCAAATTCGTCTGCACTGCTTTGCATTCCCGATTTGTTCTCCCAATTTGAAATCGCAGAAAGTAACACCTTTTCCAACCATACAGCCGCTTCATTGCGGGTGAACTTCAGGATATTCAAGGCGTCGACTACACTCCGACCTCGGATATTATCAACCACCAGCCGCATCTTACGAGCCGACATTGGACAATTTTTCAGTTTTGCTACCGCTTCCATGGAAGTCTGTTTTTAGCCTGCTTTATTTTTTCCGGTTGCCGGCATGTCCCCGGAAGTTTCGCGTCGGCGAAAATTCTCCAAGTTTGTGCCCAACCATGTTTTCTGTCACGTAAACCGGAACAAAGGTTTTCCCATTGTGTACCGCAATCGTTTCACCCACCATATCGGGGATGATCATTGATGCACGGCTCCAGGTCTTAATGACTTGCTTCTTAGTGGATTCTTTTGCAAGCTGTACTTTTTGCAGCAGCTTGTAGAATACATAAGGTCCTTTTTTTATTGATCTTGCCATTGGTACGGAAGATTATCTCGTCTTACTATTTCGTTTTCCTACGATTGATGATCAGCTTGCTGGAAGGCTTCTTCCGGCTACGCGTCTTCTGGCCTTTGGCCATGATACCCGTCCGTGAAGTTGGGTGACCTCCAGAAGCACGACCCTCACCACCACCCATCGGGTGATCGACTGGGTTCATCGCGACACCACGAACACGTGGACGGCGACCCGCCCAACGATTCCGGCCAGCTTTACCCATCACGGTCAGACCGTGATCCGGGTTGGATGTAACACCCATCGTTGCACGACAGGTTAACAGGATCCGGCGTGTTTCACCTGAAGGCAGGCGAAGTACGCCATACTTTTCCTCCCGGTTAGCCAACACCGCATATGTGCCTGCGCTACGTGCCATCGCTGCACCCTTACCAGGTTGCATCTCGATTGCATGTACTTCCGTTCCCAAAGGCACTTCACTCAGCAAGAGTGTATTTCCAAGGGAAGGCGGCGCTCCTTTACCCGACAACAACGTATCTCCAACTTTGATACCCTTCGGCGCAATGATATAGCGCTTTTCGCCATCTGCATAAACCAGGAGGCTGATGAAAGCGGAACGGTTCGGATCATACTCAACTGTCTTGACAGTTGCGGGGATCCCATCCTTATCACGCTTGAAGTCGATGATTCTGTAGCGACGCTTATGGCCTCCGCCACGGTTTCTCACCGTCATCTTACCTGTCCGGTTGCGGCCACCTGAAGAAGTCATCTTCGACAGCAGGCTCTTTTCCGGCTCTGAGCAAGTTACCTCCGAAAAGGTATTTGCAACGCGATGGCGTTGACCGGGTGAAACTGGATTTAACTTTCTAACGGGCATGGTATCTCTAATTTGCCTTGTCTATTAAATATCGCCGTACAGGTCGATGGTTTCACCGGCTGCAAGTGTCACAATTGCCTTCTTGTAAGAAGACACCTGACCGCGGATAAAGCCCGCCTTGGTATTCCGGTTGCGCGTTTTTGAAGGCATGATGGCTGTATTCACGGCCATCACCTGAACGCTGTACATCTGCTCTACAGCTTTGCGGATCTCCACCTTGTTTGCCTTTTTATCGACAACAAATGTGAACTGGTTCCGCTTTTCGGTGAGTTGCTCAGCCTTTTCGGTGATCAGCGGTTTGATCAATATCTGTTTTCCCATGATCAGTTCCGATTATGCAAAGGTTTCACGAATCCTGGCTACAGCCCCCTCTGCAATAAGCAGATGGTTCGCATTCAAGACTTCATAAGTATTCAAATCTCTGGCGGCACAGACGCTGGCCTTAGGCAGGTTGCGACTGGAACGTACCAGATTCATATCGTAATCAGTAGTCACTACCATTGTCTTGGCAGCTTCCATTCCCTGGCTAGCCAGGATCTGCTTCAGCGCAGTCGTCTTCGGTGCATCAAGTCCAAAATCTTCAATGATTCGGATAGAACCATCTGCATACTTCGCACTCAAGGCAGACTTGCGGGCAAGTGACTTTACCTTCTTGTTGAGACGGAAGCTATGATTCCGGGGACGTGGTCCAAATACCCGGGCACCGCCACGGAATGTTGGACTCTTGATATCCCCTTTACGAGAACCTCCTGTACCTTTTTGACGATGCAATTTTCGAGTCGAACCGGAGAGCTCACTGCGCTCCTTTGACTTGGCTGTACCCTGACGCTGATTGGCGAGATACTGCTTTACCGCAAGGTAAACCACATGCTCGTTGGGCTCAACACCAAAGATTTCCTGAGGAAGCTCAAGCTCCCTTCCCGTTTCCTTGCCGTCTAACGTATATACCTTCAATTTCATCGCCGGCTTATTTTTCAAGAATTACAAAGGCACCCTTATGACCGGGAACCGCACCCTTAATCAGGATCACATTCTGGTCAGCCAAAATCCGGAGTACCCGTAAGTTGCCCGTTTTGATCCGCTTGTTTCCGGTCTGTCCGGCCATGCGCATTCCCTTAAATACCTTGGAAGGGTAAGAGGATGCACCAATGGATCCAGGAGCGCGACCACGGTTATGTTGACCATGAGTTCGTTGACCGACCCCACCGAAACCATGACGCTTCACAACACCCTGAAAGCCTTTTCCTTTGGAAATGCCAACCGCACTGATCTTCTCGCCTTCTTCGAAAACCTCGTCGACACGGATCGTGTCGCCAAGGCTCTTGTCTATTTCGAAATCACGAAATTCGACAAGTTTCCGCTTTGGTGCTGTACCGGCTGCAGCGAAATGACCCCGTAAAGGCTGAGAAGCATTCTTCTCCTTCATTTCACCAAAAGCAAGCTGCAATGCATTGTATCCATCCGAATCAGTCGTCTTGACCTGAGTCACCACACAGGGACCCAGTTCAATCACTGTACAGGCTTGATTTCGACCAGTCGCATCAAAGATGCTGGTCATTCCTATTTTCTTTCCTATGAGACCTTTCACAGTAGATCTGTTTTGTCCTTTCAATAATGAATACGTACCAATAGCCACAGAGCACATGTCTCATGTGCCAGTCGGTCCATCAAAAACAACCTTCTACTTCGAGACCCGAAGGTCACGGAGTTTAAGTCAGCTTAACCTGAATATCCACACCACTGGGCAGTTCCAACTTGGACAAAGCATCGACGGTCCTTGGCGTGGGCGTATAGATTTCTATCAGGCGTTTGTGGGTACGCAACTGGAACTGCTCACGAGATTTCTTATTCACGTGCGGAGACCGCAGGACCGTGAAAATTTCTTTCTCAGTGGGCAGCGGAATCGGGCCACTAACAACGGCACCGGAGTTACGTACCGTTTTCACGATCTTTTCAGTCGACTTATCGACCAAGTTGTGATCGTATGAACGTAGTTTGATTCTGATTTTTTGATTCATGACCCTTTCAATAATGATAGTAAAAAAGGTCTTTTGCTTCCTGGTAATTTATACTCTTAAACTGCTCCCTTTGCTTTTCGATTACTGCTTCAGCAATGCTGCTTGGTGCAGGTGCATAATGGGAGAATTCCATAGTGGAACTCGCACGTCCTGAAGTAATCGTACGCAAGTGAGTAACATATCCAAACATTTCTGACAATGGCACATCGGCTTTCACCAATACCGCCTTGTTCTTGGTTTCCTGACCTTTTATCAAACCACGACGACGGTTCAAGTCACCAATGACGCCTCCCATATATTCTTCTGGAGTGGTTACCTCCAGTTTCATAATAGGCTCCAAAAAACTGGTTTAGCCTTTTTAGCCGCAGCTTTACGAAGCCTTCTTTTGCACAAAATTCAAAAGCAATTGGCTTGGAATCCACGGCGTGCATAGATCCATCATAAACTCGAACCTTCATGCTGTCAATGTTGTAGCCGGCCAGGATACCATTGTCCATCATAGATGCAAAACCATCTGTAATTGGCTTCACGTAGTTTTTGTCAATAGACCCTCCTACGATACCCCAATCAAATTGAAGTTTTACTTTACCATTTTTGAAGTCTTCGCTTTCCAAGGAATTCCTCATCAGCAGGGCCTAATTCGAATTCCATATCTGCGAATAGACCAGAACCACCTGTTGCTTCTTCAATCTTTCACGGTGGCTGACCGTCTGGGTCAATGCTTCTTTATAGTTAACCTGTGGTTCTCCTTGGTTAACTTCTACTTTGAACTCACGTCTCAGACGGTCAACAATGATTTCCAGGTGCAATTCTCCCATTCCGCTGATTACGGTTTGGTTGGTATCTTCATCATAACTTACTCGGAAAGTTGGATCTTCTTCAGCAAGCTTGGCTAAAGCCATACCCAGCTTATCAAGATCTTTCTGAGTTTTTGGCTCAACCGCAATTCCGATTACTGGCTCAGGGAACGTCATACTTTCCAATACGATTGGATGATCAACATCACAAAGTGTATCACCTGTACGCAAATCTTTGAAACCTACAGCAGCTGCAATATCACCTGCTTGTACCATTTCAATAGCATTTTGCTTATTAGAGTGCATCTGGTAAAGACGAGAAATTCGTTCTTTTTTACCAGAACGGGTATTCAATACGTAAGAACCTGCGTCCAAAGAACCTGAATACACACGAAAATAAGCTAAACGACCTACAAATGGGTCAGTCGTAATTTTGAATGCTAAAGCAGAAAATGGCTCACTTGCATCTGGCTTACGAGATTCTTCTTTGTCTGTATCTGGATTGACACCTACGATTGCTTCTACATCTAGTGGAGAAGGCAAGAAGGTACAAACGCCATCTAACATAAACTGAACACCCTTGTTTTTGAAGGCAGAACCACACATCATTGGAATAATGCTCATATCGATCGTTGCTGCACGAATAGCTGCACGCATTTCGTCTGCAGTGATGGAATCTGGATCTTCGAAGAATTTTTCCATCAAATCTCATCGTATTCAGCAACTGCTTCCACCAGCTTTTCACGATATTCTTCAACAGTATCTACCAAATTCTTCAGGAATTGGAATTTCATCGAAGGTCATACCCATATCGTCATCATTCCAGACGATTGCTTATTTTCAATTAAATCTCAACTACGCCTCTAAAGGCTTCTTCTGCACCAATAGGAACTTGTAATGGAACTGGATTAGCACCCAATATATCTTTGAACATGACGTTAACAACATCAAAAAAGTCAGCACCTGAACGGTCCATCTTATTAACGAAACCCAATACGAGGAACTTTATACCGATCGGCTTGACGCCAAACTGTTTCAGACTGAGGCTCTACACCAGATACAGCACAGAAAAAAGCAACAACACCATCCAAAACTCGCAAAGAACGTTCTACTTCAACGGTAAAATCAACGTGTCCCGGAGTATCAATGATATTCATCGGATAATCCTGATCTTTCCCATTTCCAGTTGTCTTGTTAGCTGCAGAAGTAATGGTAATACCACGCTCTTGCTCTTGCTCCATCCAGTCCATGGTAGCTGCACCATCATGAACTTCACCGATTTTGTGGCTGAAACCTGTATAATATAGAACACGCTCAGTTGTCGTTGTCTTACCGGCATCAATGTGTGCGGCAATTCCAATGTTTCTGGTGAATGTAAGATCTCTTCTTGGACATGACAGGAATATTAATCGTTCAGGGAATATTGTTCAAAAGGATAATTAGGAAGCGGAAATTATACTCTAAAGTGAGCAAATGCACGGTTTGATTCTGCCATTTTGTGGGTATCTTCTTTCCGTTTCACTGCAGCACCTTCACCTTTACTTGCGGCAATCAATTCAGCAGCAAATTTTTCAGCATATCCTTTACCACTACGAGGCCCGGGAAAATTTGATCAACCATTTCATACCAATAGAAATCTTACGCTTGGCTCGTATTTCAGTTGGAATCTGGAAAGTAGCACCACCGATTCGTTTACTACGAACTTCTACCTGAGGCATGACATTATTCAATGCCTTTTTCCAGATACCATGTGCATCCTCTTCTGTCTTCTCTGCAATGATATCCATTGCATCATAAAAAAAACGCGAAGAGCAGTAGACTTTTTTGCCACACAACATCATATTGTTGACAAACATGGTCACCATAGGATCTCCGTACCGGGGATCCGGCTGAGGAATTCGTTACTCGTGATTTTGGTTTTTCTTTTTCTCATCTTCTCGGAGTATGTACAAAATTATTTCTTAGGTCGTTTCGTACCGTAACTTGAACGGCTCTTCTTCCGGTTGGCTACACCAGCCGTATCCAAAGCGCCACGAACAATCGTATAACGCACACCTGGCAAATCTTTACACGACCGCCTTCCAATCAGAACGATAGAGTGCTCCTGCAGGTTGTGGCCTTCACCCGGTATGTAGGCGATGACCTCATAGCCATTTGTCAATCGAACCTTTGCCACTTTACGCAGCGCAGAGTTCGGTTTCTTCGGAGTTGTGGTGTAAACCCTAGTACAAACCCCACGCTTCTGCGGACAGGATTCCAGGGCTTTCGCCTTGCTCTTCGTTTCAATCTTGATGCGGCCCTTACGGACCAACTGATTAATGGTTGGCATGCATTTACCGTTTAAATATGGCAGCGTCTCATCAAACCAATTGATTATGAACAGGTTTTGACAAAAATCGCCTCACTTTTTCTAAAAAGCGAATGCAAAGATAGTAGTATTCGCCCGGAAAACAAACGCTTCTTGAAAAATTCTCACACGAATAAAATGCAAGGAGGACGACATTCTGGCCAAGCATCCCCCAATCATGGACAACCAGTATCTTGCAGTCGATGTCAACGACCCCTATCCATATTCGCCAAGGAACCCGTGATGATCTCACAAAAGTACACCAACTGGTCTGTGAGTTAGCTACTTATGAACGAGAGCCTGACGCCGTCATGACAACTCCGCATGACTATATACGCGACTTCGATGCCAAATGGTTCGAGGTCCTGATCGCTGAAACATCTGATCAAATTGTTGGCGCAGCCATTTATTACTCTGGCTATTCAACCTGGAAAGGTCAAATGATCTATTTGGAAGATCTCATCGTCACGGAAAATTTCCGGCAAAAAGGAATTGGCACACAGCTTTTCCAAGAACTCGTCAACTTGGCAGAACAACGCAACATACGCCAAATCAAATGGCAAGTGCTTTCCTGGAACGAACCAAGCACTGGCCTTCTACTCGAAACACAAAGCATGCATTGAAACCGGGTGGTGGAATGGCAAGATCATTTTATAATGCATTTCACCAACAAACGCCCCCCTTTACGAATCGCGCCCTAGCAATTCCGCCAACAATTGATTCAGCAATTCACGCCCTCCTCGCCTAGATGGAATGCCATCCAGCAATTCGATGGCTTGCCCGTGCATGGCATGTGCCTTTTCCAATACCGCATTCCCTGCTCCACTTCGTTCCAGAATAGCCGCAACCTCTGAAACCTCTACTCCTGGGTGATCGGCTGTCTTAGATTGGTACCACAATCTCAAGAGATCCCGATCCGCAGTCGAACTCATAGCCATCGCCTGATGAACAAGCGCGGTTTTTTTCTTCGCAGAATATCACCATACCTGACTTTTCCTGTTTTATCCGGATCACCAAACGTGTCCAGCCAGTCATCCATAAGTTGAAACGACATACCAAGGGAAACTCCAGCGTCGGATAATAATCTTGCTTCATCAACGGGTACACCACCCAATAATCCACCGATCTCTAACGACCCTCCCAGCAGAATAGCTGTCTTTCCGCGAATCATGGTCAGGTAATCCGACCAGGCAACCTCATTCGATTCTTCAAAATCCATATCCAATTGTTGCCCTTTACAAACACCGATAGCCGTGAGATGGAAGCGATCCAGGACAAGGGGAAGCAAGTCTGGTTCAGACGCTTTTGCCAGCAAGCGATACACCTCAATCAACATGATATCCCCGGAGAGGATGGCTGTTGGCAAATTCCAGGCCTGATGGACAGTAGGATGTCCACGGCGCATCGGAGCATCATCCATAATGTCATCATGCACCAGCGAAAAATTGTGAAAGACCTCCAAGGCCAATGCCGCAGTCCACAAACGCATCGGTGACATCGTTCTGTTGCCCAAAATGATAACCGGACACACAGAGCAACGGACGAACCCGTTTGCCCCCCAACTGCAAGATATATACCCAACAGGATCGTATAAACCCGCCGGCGTGCTGGGGACACAATACCCTTGACACGACTCCTTCAAAGGCCTCCCTGAATTGGCGTAATGTTTGCATGTACTTAATCGATATAGGGCAAAAATACATTGCCCCTGACGGACAGCAGTATGTCCAGTCCTGAAACTTAACAATGATCGCGAAAACGACCATTTCCATACTTCTCGTGGACAATAATGTCACCGAGGCAAACCTGACCACCTCACTTTTGGTCCAGGGGAATGACCAATTCAAGGTCTATCAGGCGGATTCCATTTATGAAGCCATCAAAACAGCTGGACGACGATCTCTGGATGTGGTCGTTTTGGAACTGAACCTGCCGGAAGTCAGCGGCTACAAAGCTTTCCAGAAGTGCAGGGAAAAAATGCCTCATCTTCCGATCGTCATTTACACCCAACAACATAATGAGATCATCGGCGTCCAGGCCATTCGTGCCGGAGCCCAGGACTATCTGATCAAAAGCAGTCTCGACGCACGCCACCTCCAACGCGCGGTCTACTTTGCTACCCAGCGCCATGAGAACATCACCCAGCTCACCACTTCAAATACACTGATCACCCAACGCGAACGAAAACTCAGAGAAGTTCAGGACATCGGTGGATTCGGATCCTGGGAAATGGATATTCTCAATCAGGAGATCTGGGGCAGCCCGAAGTTCTTCGACCTGATCGGCATCCAACAATCCACCAGTTCGCTCAGCAAGCGGATCTATCTCGATCTCGTACATCCAGGGGACAAGGAGAAGGTGCAGTCATTTTTCACCTCCCTGATCCAATCAAATTTTCCCCGATCCTCCAGACATCGCCTGTTGCTGAACGGTGCGTCCGTTAAGCTCGTAGAGATCACGGCGCGAATTCAGATTGAAGAAAGTAGTCAGCAAGTGATCGCCCTGGGTGTTCTGTCTGAGATTCATGAACAATCCGAAACAAGGAATGCCCGGCAGGAACAGCAGTATTCTCAGAAGATGACCAAACTGAGAGACAAGGTCCTTCATGATCTTTCCTTCCACATCCGAACACCGTTGTATTCAATGGTCAACTTCCTCTACCTGCTGGAAGAGAGCCCTATTAAAATGCAAAACAAGGAAGCCTTCCAGGGCCTGAAGTACTCCCTGGATGAATTGCAGCAGCACCTCAACCAATTGATCACTTTTTCCCTGGCTGCAGAAGAAAACGCCAGCCAGAATGTCAAATCATTCGACCTGAAGAAGGCATTGCTGATCATGGAAAAGATGTTGGACTTTCGCAGAGATCATCATCCCGTATACCTGGACATCAAACTGGATCAAAGACTGCCCAGAGATGTTTTGGGAGACCAGACCAAACTGGTCCAGGTGTTCTACAACCTGTTCGACCTGTTCCTCAATCTCAGCCTGGAGCCAAGACGTGTTGCCGTGCGGGTCAAAGCAGAAACCACCGATCCGGATTGGATCAATCTGCTCATCAGCTGCCGAGACCCGAATCCGGTCCAGCCGGAAGTTGATCTCAATGCCTGGAATACAGAATCCGGCCTGATCGAACATTACCAGGACAGCCCCGAGAATGAGAACCTGGCGAAGATCAATCTGATCACCATGGATAAAATGGTTCGCTCCATGGGGGGAACATACAAGATCCCTCAGGGGCAATCCAACTCGCTCAAACTGGCAATTTCACTGCCAATGCAGGTCGTACAACTACCGCCACAGGTGGTGGCCACCCAAGATTGGATCGAACCGCTGCGTATCCTGCTCGTTGAAGACCATTTCCTCAATCAGATCGCCACAAAAAATGTCCTTCATACCTGGTCTTCGGACCTGACCGTTGACATCGCTGAAAATGGACTTGTCGCTGTCGAAAAGTTCAAAGCCCATGAATATGATCTGGTGCTCATGGATATTCAGATGCCTGTCATGAATGGCTTGGCGGCCTGTAAAAAGATCCGGGAGATCTCAGCTGTTCCGATCATTGCTCTCTCTGCTTATGCATCAGACCAGGAAGCAGATAAGTGCATTCGTGCCGGGTTCAATGACTATCTGGCCAAGCCCTTCAAGCCTGAAGAACTCAAGCACAAAGTCTTCCGATTGGCTTCTTTGGTCCGATAATTCGCAAAAGAGACCATTTGGTATATTTTTGCAAGGTAACTTGCATCATGACCCTCCGCACCGCTCTCCTCCCATTCATTCTACTCCTTTCGTCCTGTTTTCCGATTTCTGAAAAAGGACCGGACACCATATACTTTAATGGTAATATCTACACCGTGGATCCCCTGCAACCGGGAGCCCATGCGATTGCCATCCAGGATGGCAAGGTGGTCGCGATTGGCGGAGATGAAGACATCACCACCCTGGCTGGTCCTCATACAGTCATGATCGACCTCAAGCAGCAATTCGTCATGCCCGGCTTTATCGATGGACATGCACATTTATTGGGGGTGGGAAATGCGAAAAGGATGGTCCAATTGATGGGCACCCGCAGCTGGAACGAAGTTCTTGATCGTGTCTCCGACTTTATTCAGGATAAAGACAAAGAAGACTGGATCATTGGCAGGGGATGGCACCAGGAGAAATGGTCCGAACCACCCAGTGAACTGGTTGACGGTTATCCTACAAACAGCAGTCTGAGCAAACGGACCGCTGACTGGCCGGTCATCCTCAAACATGCCTCCGGTCATGCCCTGATCGCCAATGAGCGAGCTTTAGCTCTTGCCGGGATCAACGCCCAGACGCCTGACCCTTTTGGGGGCCGTATTATCCGTGATGCTCAGGGAAATCCCACCGGGGTCCTGGAAGAAAATGCAATGGCACTCGTCACATTGCCCCATCAAAAAGAAATGGAAGCCAGATCTTCCAAACAAAAGGCTCAATACCTGGAAGAGACCATTCTCCTGGCCCAGGAAGAATGCCTTTCTCTGGGAGTCACCTCCTTCCAGGATGCAGGGAGCAGCCGGGCTACCCTCGATCATTTGAGACAGATGGCCGAACAGCAAAAGCTGGACATCCGAATATGGTCTATGATCATAGATGAGCCATCTGCCCTCCCAGCGGTCACAAAGGGGTTACCCTGGATTGACGTCGGAAATGGTCATCTGACCGTCCGTGCCATTAAAATGTATATGGATGGTGCATTGGGTTCCAGAGGTGCCTGGCTCCTTGAACCCTATACAGATGAGCCTGCGTATTCTGGCCTATTGGTCACTCCACTCGATTCACTATATGGTGTGGGAAGGCTTGCCCTGGATAAAAAACTTCAGTTGTGTGTTCATGCGATCGGCGATCGGGCCAATCGGGAGTTTCTGAATATTTGTGATTCCCTGTGGAGGGATCTGGGGCCAACTTCAGATTTGCGTTGGCGGATCGAACATGCACAACATATCGACACAGCCGATATCAGGCGATTCGCTGCGCTAGGAGTCATCCCCAGCATGCAGGCTATCCATTGTATTTCCGATGCCCCTTTCGTGATCAAACGCCTGGGTGATGAACGGGCCAGAAGCGGGGCCTATGTATGGCGTTCTTTACTTGACACCGGAGCCCGACTCATGAATGGAACGGATGCACCTGTCGAATCCCTCAACCCATTCCCCAATCTCTATGCCTCGATCACTCGAAAGAGATTGGATAATGCAGAGCCTTTCTTTCCC
The DNA here is from genome assembly GCA_942490895.1 of uncultured Saprospiraceae bacterium. Lineage (GTDB taxonomy): Bacteria > Bacteroidota > Bacteroidia > Chitinophagales > Saprospiraceae > JAGNXB01. The sequence continues at coordinate 323,706 of CALNZC010000029.1, read as the reverse complement.
GATCAAGCCTTAACCAGACAGGAAGCCATCCACGCGTATACTTTGGCAAATGCCTATGGCGCCTTCCAAGAAGACCAAATAGGCACTTTATCCCCAGGCAAATGGGCTGATTTCATCATTTTAGATCGAGACCTCCTCTCCTGCCCTGGAGAAGAAATCCCCCAAGCCGTAGTTCGACAAACCATCGTGAGTGGGAAAGTGGTTTTTGATCGTTCGAAAGGGGCTTCTCGATAACCCTGCCTATCGGATAGAAATCGGAATCGTTTGCTGTTCTCCGGATCGGGAAACGATGTGGGTATAGTATATCCCGGGAACCAATTGTCGGGTATCCAACTGGAAAGACGCACCACCCGCCACTCCTGTATACACTGTGTTCCCCAGAACATCCAGGAAGGCATACCGGCATCCGGCCAATCCATCTCCGGAAAACAGAACCACTCCTGGGTCGGCTTGCACATGGATATTCATCCCGGTAGCTGGCGAAAGTACAGGAGAGGTTTTCTCAGAAACATAAAAGGGCCGTTCTTCGATCAGGGTTCCGTTTTGAAAGAGTCGGACCATCCAAGGCCCCTCATTTTGAGACGGCGGCACATTGATCCAGCTCCAATAGTAATAGTACCACCAGTCCTGATCCAGAACCATTTGCTCGGAATACCACAGAAAACCATCCGGATTCTTCCATTCGACCTGGACCAGGTCCCCCTTTCTCAAGCCATACATCAGACTCCAATAGGTAATGGCTTCATCCGCCTGATAAAAGCTATCTCTGGACACTGGCTGCTCCCGCAGTGTATCCAAATCTGGCACAAATCCCACCATTCCCGAAATCCATTGGTGAAACGCAGAGTCAACCGGAATCTCATTGGCCCAAAAGGAAGTTGCATTCCCACATGGGCCCGAATAAGGATCTATAACATAGAGTGAATCGTACCACAATTCAAAATGAAGGTGGGGGTCCTCACTATTTCCACTGCTGCCCACCAAGCCTATGACCTGTCCCGGCAAGACGGTATCTCCAACACTGACCAGCAGGCTGTTTTTACGCAGATGTCCGTAGTAGGTTTGGATATCTCCGGCATGTGTAATGCCTATATAATTGCCCAGGCCTTTGGCTGGGTCCGAACTCTTTTCCCGATCGAAGATCCCATCCTGAGTAAAGATCACCACCCCCGTATCCACCGCCATCACTGCCACCCCTGTGTCCATGAGCGCAAAATTCCGGATCACAAAATCTGTCCCTTGATGACCATCATAGGTTTTGGAGAGACAATATGCATCCAGGATGCTTTCCTCAAGTCCCCAATCCACATAATTCACAATGATAAAATCATCGCCATAGGTCCCTGATATCGGCGTCACAAATTTGCCTTGTCCAAACAAGACAACCGCAGGGAGAATGAAGATCAACAGAAGGACCCCGTATTCTTTTGCAGGTTTTCGCATCATGATAGCTCAGTTTGAAGATGTCAACAGGTGCTTTTGTCAGGAATAGCCGTCTTCCTGAATTGGCGATCTGAAATTATCCTTTCCACTCGGAGGGTACAACGTCAAGTGAAGTTATTCTACCCTTCCGAAAGATCTCTAATCGACCTTTTTGTCCAATAGTAGACTCATCTAGCAGACGGTGTAGATCTTCTATTCCCTTTACAGGCACGTCATTATACGCCAGGATCAGGTCTCCATGCAGTAGCCCTCCTTTGGCAGCAGGGCCAGCTTTATCCACGTCTTGAACCCAAACTGCTGTTCTGTTCTTCAGTAATTGCCGCATCCGTTCTTGCAGGGTGACCTGTTGACCCGCAAGTCCGAGAAATCCGCGTCGAACACGACCATGCAGAATCAGTTGGCCGGCTACCCATGAGGCCAGATTGGAGGAAACTGCGAAACACAAACCTTGCGCACCCCGGATCACAGCGGTATTCACCCCGATCACTTCTCCCGAAGAGTTGAGCAGGGGCCCACCAGAGTTTCCAGGATTCAGCGCTGCATCTGTCTGGATGACATCATCGATCATCCGGCCAGTGCTGGACTTCAATGTCCGTCCCAAAGCACTGACCACCCCCGCAGTGACTGAATACTGATATCCATACGGGTTTCCGACGGCAATGGCCATCTGCCCTACCTGCAACGAACTGGAATCAGCAAATCCAAGCGTTTGCAGTCCTTCGGAATGAATCCGCAGAATAGCGATATCTGTGGCCGGATCCTGACCCGAAAGTTCAGCTTTAAATTCTCTTCCATCCGGCAGTGTGACATGCCAGGCTGTTCCTTGCGCCACCACATGGCTGTTGGTGACAATATACCCGTCCGTTGAGATCAGGAATCCTGAACCCATGCCCTTTGCGGTCGTTTTCTGTTGATGGTCCATCGTCCGAATTTGAGCTACTGACTGGCTCACCGTTTGACTCACATTGACCACCGTTTGTGAATATGCATCCAGTTGAGTGGCATCAGGGCCACCCAGGGAAAAAGGCTGTTGTTCTGTCATGAGATCAAGATTGTAAGGATGTCTCGTCGAAGACCATTCCAAAACCAACAAGCGGTCATTCTGGCATAATTCCGCAGCAAACTCATGTCTGAATGGCGCGTAAATAAATGGAAATACCTATTTTAAGGGGATAATTGGCATTATGCCTGTAAAGGAACTGGACCGAACCTGCCTCGAATGTGAAGATGTTATCCACGGACGGAATGACAAACGTTTCTGTTGCGACCAGTGCCGTTCCGCTTGGCATAACAAGCAAAACAGCGATGCCACTAATTTCGTCCGAAACATCAATAACACCTTGCGAAAGAATCGGCGCATCCTCGCTGACCTCAACCCGAATGGAAAGGCGAAGGTGAAACGCGAGGATCTTCTGGATCGTGGATTCAAATTCAGCTACTTCACCAATATCTACACTACAAAGGGTGGGAACACCTATTACTTCTGCTATGAACAGGGCTATATCAGCCTCGCCGATGACTGGATAGCCCTCGTCATCCGACAGAAATACGTGGAATAATCCATGCTATGAGTGGTCCTGAGACCGATAGAATCTAGTTGGAATCTCCCAAAATCAACGGAAGGCCTTCTTTACCTGAACCTATGACCACCACCTTGGTATTTGGTGACTTCGCCATTTCAAGAGTGGCTTCAATCCCCTTGTCTCGAAGGATCTTGTCTGTCAAACTCGCAGAAATAATCTCGTTGGCTTTAGCTTTTGCCCGAGCTTCAATAATCTTTCGCTCCGCCTCCTGAGTTTCCTTTTGGATCCGATACTTGTATTCTTCTGACTCCTGCTCCTGTTGCAACTTACGCTCAATCGCATTCTGGATTTTCTCCGGCAGGGCAATATCCCGGATCAAGGTGGCCCGCAACTCCACAAAGTTGCCTTTAAGCTCATTCAACAGTTCCTCCTGGATCAATTGCTGAACCTCATCACGTTTCGACGAATACAATTCCTCCGGCTCGAATCGGCCAATGATCTTTCGTACAGCCGACCGAACTTCCGGGCGAACCAGAGTCGTCATATAGTCCTTCCCGAACTTTTCGTGCAAAGAGGCAATTTGGTGATATGTAGGATTGGTCCGGATGGTCACATCCACACGGATGGTTAACCCATTACTGGAGAGAACTTCCATTTCCTCCTCAATTTGCTTTTCTCTGACATCGTAAACGAACATTGTATTCCAGGGTGCAACGATGTGAAATCCTGGGGTATAGGTCGTCTCCATATCCAATCCGTCTCCAAAACGGTGAAAGAGGACTCCGCGCTCACCAGCGTCAATCGTGAGAAACATCCCTCCGGAGAGTACCAATAACATGATCAATCCAAATCCGATGATCAAGGCCCGAAGAAGTGTCTGTCTGTTTTCCATTCTTGTATGATTTATGAACTTCGTAATATATGGACAATATCTTTACCCTCATGCTGAGGTGCTTGTCTTGTATACCAACATCAGATCGCCACAAAGGTTATCCATCGTCCAATGGATCTCGTTTCCTGGGGTGGTTCTCTATGCTCCTGGTGCTCCAGAGCCTTTACCTGCCCGGGGCCTTCGGCCAGTCATCCTCATTTTTCAGCCCGGCCGACTCCTTCCAAAGCCACCGGTTCTGGACATCTGTGGGTATCGGAACAGCCGCCTACGGTATCACCTTAGCCGGACTGAATGCTGCCTGGTATGCAGACACAGAGCGAACCCGATTCCACACATTTGATGATTGGCAGGAATGGCGGCATATGGATAAGTTGGGACATATCTGGACCACCTATAATGAAACCCGTTGGCTCACCCAAGGGGCACGGTGGACGGGGATGAGTCCGGCCTCCTCCCGTTGGACCGGCATGGGCGTGGCGCTGGCACTTCAAACGAGCGTAGAGGTATTGGATGCCTTTTCGGCAAAGTGGGGGTTCTCCTGGTCAGACATAGGTGCCAATGCGATCGGTGCCGGGGTTTTTGTCACCCAGGATATCCTGTGGCAAGAACAACGGATTCTGATCAAAATCTCCAGCAATCCTGTTCCGTATTCTGCTGATCAACTAATCGGAATCAATGGACCAGGGACGAGTTCCTTGAAGGCTCGAGCTCATGACCTATACGGTGCTTCATTTGCCGCACAATACCTCAAAGACTACAATGCAATGACGATCTGGATGAGCATCAATCCAGCTTCCTTCCTCGACCAAAAACCCGCCTGGCTGCCAAACTGGTTGAATATGGCCGTCGGTGTCAGTGGTGAGCATCTGTATGGCGGATATTCGAATACCTGGACAGCACCAGATGGAACCTCGTTTCAGGCAGACCCTCTTTCCTTTCCTCGTACGACTCAAATCTTCTTTTCACCAGATATTGACCTCTCTCTCGCATTTCTGTAAGTCATCCCTTCTGGAGAACGATCCTGCACGGGTTGAATTTCATCAAGATTCCGGCACCCGCCATATCTGTAGATTCGAAAGGTCGTTGGTCTGGTCATTGGCTTTATTTTTGACCCACTTCAGAATATGCTCCAGCTTCAATATCCGACCGGCCAGATCCATGGCACCATGCAACTGCCCGTCAGTAAAAGTCTGGTCAACCGCCAGTTGATCCTGGCAGCTCAAGCCGGTCAGATCCCCGCTATGGAGGATGCCTCCCTCCCCGAGGATGTCCGAAAACTGGCCCATCTACTGAACCACCCGGGTCCGGTTTGGGATGCAGGCGCAGGTGGAACAACACTCCGCTTTCTGACGGCCTATCTGGCCTTGCTCGGGAAAGACGGCATTGTCACTGGTTCGGCACGTATGCAAATGCGCCCCATTGCACCCCTGATGCAAGCTTTGGAACAATTAGGCGTACACTATTTCTATTCCGGGATTACCGGCTGCCCGCCCATACTCCTCAGTGGGTTTTCAGGACAGAAGAATACAGAGATCACTCTTAATCCGGCTACCAGCAGTCAGTACTTGACAGCACTTCTGCTGGCCAGTCCACTTCTGCCAAATGGAGTGACCATTCACCTGACGGAATCGATCACCTCAAAGCCCTATTTCGAAATGACCCTCGCAGTACTACGACATTGGGGTATCCGGGTAGTCGAGGATGAAAACAAGGTATCCGTCGCCCCTCAATCCATCCAACCACGAACGTTGGTGCTGGAAGCCGATTGGACCGCCGCATCCTATGCCTACGCCATTCTGGCCCTGGGGCCCATGGGTAGCACCCTTGAACTACCAGGCTTGAGACGCTCCGGTTTACAGGGAGATGAGATTCTGATGGAGTGGATGACGGCTTTCGGGATCGATACTATGGAGACAACCGCTGGTATGACTATTCGCCGGACCCGTGAAGTCTTTCCTGATGTGCTGCATCTCGACTTCAGTGACTCTCCAGACCTGGCTCAGACCATCATCGTTTTGTGCGCTGTTCTCGGGTGCCCAGGTCGCTTTACAGGTTTGCACACCCTTCAGGTCAAGGAAACAGACCGCACAGCAGCCCTGCAGACTGAATTACGCAAAATGGGCGTCGAGTTTCTCCCTGATGAAGTGGATGGCACCTTCTGGAGCTTATCTGGAAAAGCCGATGTCGGGGACACCCCTGTCTTCGCCACCTATCATGATCATCGAATGGCCATGGCATTGAGCTTGTGTGCCTCAGCAGGTTTATGCCGGATGGCAGATCCTGATGTTGTAGAGAAGTCTTTTCCGAATTATTGGAAGGAATTGGCGGGAATCGGGTGGAAGATCACGCGAGATTAGCCTTTCATTTCGAGGATAGTAATCTCCACACGTTGATTTTTCTTTCTCCCGGCGAGAGTGGCGTTAGAGGCCACTGGTTTCCGTTTGCCATATCCTTTATAGCGTAAACGCGTTCCGGATATGCCGTGTTCGATCAGGTAATCAGCCACTCGTTTGGCCCGCGCTTCCGAAAGTCGATCGCAATAGGGATGATCACAGTTGCTATTGGTATGGCCGCCAATTTCTACGACCACATCATTGTTTTTATCCAGGAACTGATAGATCTCATCCAAGGTGGGATAAGACTCCTGATTCAAAGCGGCGGTATCAGCTTTAAAGTAAATCTTGTCGACACTGACCACCTGCCCTGTCTTGAGCTGTGAGCGGGAAAGACCGCCCAGAGTTGCTTCAGGCTTGGGTGCCGGCTTGGTGGGCGCCACTTCTTTTGGTGCTGTTTTGGGTGGGGGTGCCACTTCTTCCTCTTCCTCTTCGAGCACGATGGCATCACAAGGCACTGGCCGAATCACAGAGGCATTATCGATCAGGATATTGCCATTGTAAGGGAAAAGGACTGGCGTCTGGTAAAACGCTTCCAGGATAAACCAGGAAAGCCGCTTTTTGGGCTCAAATGTAAATTGGTATCGTACCCAGCGCGGGTGAGTGATCACAGATGTGGATGCCAGCATTTCCGATTTGTCGCAAGGGCTGTTACCGCCCCAGATCCGAAAGACTGCAGGAGTGGTATGATATACCTTCTCCCCTCTCTTATTCGGCGAAAAGTAATCCTGTGAGCGAGATAGATAGAGGTTGAACGTATAACATGTCCCTGCTTCCAATGGACGAGCCAGAGGCGTCGACACCGCTTCCCAGGTATCATTATCCCGGGTCACCAACCCCAGATAGGAGTTGCCTTTTTGTGGAGGAGTTGTGACGTTGAAAAAGGCAGAATCTTTACCCGGATGAGTGTCTGGTGGGGATTCATTCGGGAACCCGCAATCGTACCATCCCGATGGTTGGGATCCTGGTGCGGGGATGTCCTCAAAAGATGGATTTTCCAGGCGGATCGGCTCATATTGAGCATGAAGGAGTCCTGAGCCCAGGATCGCCCAAATGAAGATTAAATAAAGAAGGGTGTTCTGCACTTTCATAGTCGTACTTAGGCCTGTCCCAAATAACGGGCCAGAACCAGCTTCAATTGTATCCGAAGATGCCCTGAACAAGGGATTTACATTTGATTAACGTTCACTCCTCGCTTAAGAGAAGGCGTTGATCCCGGTAACATCCATACCCGTGATCAACAAATGAATGTCATGTGTCCCCTCGTATGTCAGTACGGTTTCCAGGTTCATCATATGACGCATGATCGGATATTCGTTTGTGATCCCCATGCCGCCATGGATCTGTCGGGCTTCGCGTGCGATCTCCAGGGCCATATTGACATTATTCCGTTTGGCCATCGAGATTTGAGCTGGTGTTGCTTTGCCTTCATTTGCCAATGTCCCCAACCTCCAGGTCAGCAATTGGGCCTTGGTGATCTCAGTGATCATCTCGGCCAGTTTTTTCTGAGTGAGTTGGAATCCGGCGATCGGACGCCCGAATTGTTCCCGTTCCAGGGAGTATCGCAGCGCAGAATCATAACAATCCAGAGCAGCACCGATCACACCCCAGGCTATGCCATACCTGGCCTTAGACAGACAGGACAGAGGCCCTTTCATCCCCTTGACATTCGGGAGGACATTTTCTTTAGGTACCCGAACATCTTCAAAGACCAGTTCACCTGTGATCGAAGCACGGAGGGACCATTTTCCATGAATCTCCGGAGCGGTGAATCCAGGCATTCCTTTTTCGACAATCAGCCCTCGGATCTTTCCTTCTTCATCTCGTGCCCACACTACGGCAATATCCGCAACGGGTGAGTTGGTGATCCACATTTTGGCTCCATTGAGGATATAGGCATCTCCGTCATCCTTAATATTGGTGACCATACCTGCCGGGTTGGACCCATGATCCGGTTCGGTCAGTCCAAAACAGCCGATAAACTCTCCGCTTCCCAATTTGGGGAGGTACTTTCGACGTTGCTCTTCACTTCCAAATCTGTAGATCGGATACATCACCAGGGACCCCTGGACGGAAGCCATGGACCGGATACCGGAATCTCCACGCTCCAACTCCTGCATGATCACACCATAGGCGATCTCATCCATCCCACCGCCGCCGTATTCCACAGGGAGACTGGGACCGAATGCTCCAATATCCGCCAACCCCTTGAAGAGATGGTACGGGCAGGCGGCGCGGTTGGCAAAATCCTCGATGATCGGACTGACTTCCTGCTTCACCCAGGTCCGAACGGCATCTCTGGCGAGCAGGTGATCCTCCTGGAGCAATTCGTCCATCTGGTAGTAATCATGACCCTGATAGCGATCCTCTTTTGCAGATTTCGCCTGCGAATTTGTTGTGCTTGTGGTATCCATGCCTATATTTCTTGCCGCAAAGGTACAATCTGACCTCAGAATACAACAGCTGTCTTATTTTGAGGTTCAAAGTTTACGCAATTCCAATGGTGAGACGTGAAAAATCGCATGAATGGCTCGACAAGCTGGGCCGTGAAAGCTGGCATCTCGAACTTCTGATCTCCGGGTTCAGCATCTTTCTGTTGATCCAGGGGCTGGAAATGGCCGAGCAAAAATTTCACCTCTTTTTCAACCGAGTCCAGGACATCGATTCACTGATCGTCAGCGCCTTGGAGTCCTATTCCTTTTTCCTACTGATCGGTGGAAAAGGTTTACTCTATAGCCTGGTGTTCCACCTGTTCCTGCGAGGTCTGTGGATCGCGGCGGTCGGATTGCGCACTGTCAATAAAGGGACCAACCTCGCATCGCAAGGATTCACTCCTCTTTTTCAACGTGCATTGAAACGGAACACCCCTTCTCTGGATGCATACATCATCCAGTTGGACAAGTTTTGCAGCAACATCTTTGCCTTTTCGTACCTGGTGCTTTTTGTCGCACTCTGCATCGGTATCTATATTGGTCTGCTCCTCGGTTCTCTCGGTTTTGTTTCCTGGCTGACAGGAGGCGTGTCTTCACCCTACTTTCTGCCTGTAGTCGGATTCTGGAACATCATCATTATCACCGTTTCTTCCTTCTACATTCTGGATTTTGCATTCCTGGGCGCGATCAAACGTGCCGACGGCCTGGATAAGATCTACTATCCCTTTTACAAGTTTCTGAGCTGGATCTCACTTTCCTTTATCTACCGGACGCTCTATTATACAATGATGGGCAATCGTCTCAGCCGACGATTCTTGTGGTTTATTGTACCCTTCTATATCTTGATCTACATGGGGAATTCCCTGTTCTTCCAAACCCAACCTCTGATCCCGAAGAGCTCTAATTCACTTTCTTTGATATCCAGCTATTATGATGATATCAATCCCCACCTTGCTGTCAAACTGGCGAGCACACCCAACAAATACGTTTCAAATGGTGTGTTGGAGGTTTTTATTCCGTTAAATCTGGAAGGCGATTTAAAAGGCAAGATCAAACGATACTGTCCAGACAATCCTGTCGTTCATACCTCCCTCATCGCTTCCAAATTCATTCCCTTCTATGTAGATGAGCGGTGGATCGAATCTGAGGAAAAAGTCAGACCCTATTTAGACTGCATGAGCCAGCTTTTCGAGGTACGTATCGATGATGAGGTAGTGTCGAGTCAACCGTTCTTCCATCAGCATGCTACAACCACCCAATACGGTCTTTTGCACATGATCGATATCGATACTTTGCCTCGCGGCGTGCATCATGTCGGTGTTGGGCGGATCGATTCTAAGAAAATTGCGGATCATGATTCCGTGTATTATCGACCTTATGCTCTTTTCCCGATATGGAAGCTCTAACTAAGCAGTTTGTTGGCATCCAGGGTCTTCGGATCCATGGATTCCATGGAGTCTTTCCCGAAGAGGCCCTGACCGGCCATTGGTTCCAGATCGATCTGACAGTAGAAACACCACCTGCCAAAGACCCTTCAGAGGATAGGCTTGAGAATACCTTGAACTATGGTTCCCTCCATGCCATTTGTCTGCTGGAAATGGCGGTTCGAGCAGACTTGCTGGAAACGGTAGCCATGCGGATCATTCAGCAGGTCCGCAATCAGCATCCCACTTCGGGAGAGATCCGGATCCGATTAACCAAAGAACATCCGGCATTCCGTGGAGGCTGTGCGGCGGTCTTTGTGGAATATCTTTCCCTTCCCGGAGAACTTTAAAGTTTTGATAACAACGATTGACCTGCCTCAGGCGTTATCGCAACATATGAAACGTAATATTATGAAAATTACCACCCTACTGCTATCTACTTTGTTCCTCTTTTCCTGCTCCACCGCTCAACTCCAAACCTTGGATGGGTTGCTGGGCAAGGCGAAAAAAGTTCTACCTGTCTCCGATACAGATGCTGGTAATGGCCTGAAAGAGGCCCTGGAGATCGGGGTCAGTAAAGGCGCAGATGCCCTGGCGAAGACGGATGGCTATTACAAAAGCCCTTATAAGATCCTGTTACCTGCTGATGCCCAGACAGTGATCACAAAATTAAAGGTGGTTCCCGGGTTTCAGAACCTGGAAGCTGATCTCACAGAGCGTTTGAATCGAGCTGCTGAGGACGCCGCCCAAAAGGCCAAGCCGATCTTTATCAGTGCCATCAAACAGATGACATTCAAAGATGCGATGAACATCCTGATGGGGCAAAAGAATGCGGCCACTCAATACCTGGATCGCACCACACGTCCACCCTTGTATAATGAGTTTCATCCGGTGATCCTCGAATCGCTGGAGAAGGTCAATGCCGTATCGTTATGGTCTTCAGCCACAACAGCTTACAACAAATTGCCTTTTGTAACAGACGTGAATACCCGTTTGGATGACCATGTGACCAATATGGCTTTGAATGGATTGTTTGCGAAAATTGAACAGGAGGAACTGGACATACGAACCAATACGGCTTCGCGAACAAGTGATCTTCTCAAGCGCGTCTTTGCTCGTCAGGATAAATAATTTTCGAAAACCATACGAAGTGCGGAACTTTCCGCACAAGTTTGTCGTATTATTGCGGAGATCATCCCCCGGTCTAAGGCAGAAAGCTGCTGGGCCCTGATGTTTCCAATTTAGTGGAAATCAGCTTTAACCGATAAGAAGTATTAGAATCGCACGCTGGCTACACTGAAACAGTTCACTTTGTAATCTTTATTTTTTTCTTTATTTATTTAACTGTGTTATGAACATTTTTGTAGCCAAAATCAACTTCCGGACCTCTAGTGAGGATCTGCAAGCCGCTTTTGAAAAATTTGGTGAGGTTTCTTCCGCCAAGGTAATTATCGACCGTGAAACAGGTCGTTCTAAGGGTTTCGGCTTTGTCGAAATGCCTGACAACGAGGCTGCACAGCAAGCTGTGGATGCCTTAGATGGTGCTGAGCTCGATGGCAGCACGCTAGTTGTTAAAGAAGCTGAGGATCGTCCTCGTCGTGAATTCCGCCCAGGTGGTGGAGGCGGCGGAGGTCGTGGCGGCTTCGGCGGCGGCGGCGGCGGTCGTGGATATGGCGGCGGAGGCGGCGGCGGAGGCCGTGGTGGTTATGGCGGCGGAGGCGGCGGAGGCCGTGATTTCCGTAGCCGTGATGATAACGGCGGTGGAGACCGTTGGAATCGCTCTGACGACTAACGCTAGATAGCGTACACATACAATCCAGCCCTGTCCTTACGGACAGGGCTTTTTTTATGCCCATTTTGGGGTTATGAGGACGGAGGTTTTGAGGTTGATTTGAGGAGTCATGGAAAGCCTCAAGCCAGGCTGACCCGATTGGAGTTCGAGATCTAAACAGAAAACGGGAGAGCCCCCCTTTACTGGCAAGCTGGCAACCCCCTGATATTCCTATGTCAGTCTGAGTAGGCTCCTTCTATACAAAGAGATGGAGTCGCCGCTATTTAGATGTCGAAATCTGTATTTCAGTGCTAACCTTATTCCTTTTGCCCCTTACCCTGACCAACCGAATAGCGAGAAGCGAACAATGGCCTCACTCCTCCCCCATCGCCTTGCCAGCTAGCCAGCCACCCGTCCAGGCGGCCTGAAAGTTGAATCCTCCCGTCACTGCATCTATATTCAACACTTCCCCAGCAGCATACAGCCCCGGTAGTTGGCGAACTGCAAACCGGCGAAAATCAATCTCTTTCAGATCGATCCCTCCGGCAGTGACAAATTCCTCCTTAAAAGTGCTCTTTCCGTTTACCCGGAAAGCTCCCTCCACAATTTCGGTAAACAAGGCTTGCTCCTCTTCCTTGCGCATCTCTGTCCAGATGCGTTGCAGAGGAATACCGGATCTTTCCAGCAATCGCTGCCAGAGGCGGGCCGGTATATCCGTCCAGGGTGTATTCAGTACGGTCTTTTTCGGTGAACGCTCCCGAAGATTCTTCATCCACTCCAGGACAGTGGCGGGCGCCTTGCCGGTCCAATTGATGGCCACAGTGAACTGATAGTTCCGTTCTGCCAATTCCCGGGCACCCCAGGCCGAACATTTGAGGATTGCCGGTCCGCTCATCCCCCAATGGGTGATCAGGAGGGGACCACGCGCTGAAAGGTCGCTATCCCGAACAGTGACCTCCGCTTCTGGTACAGAAACCCCCAACAAACCCTGGATGCGAGGATCCTTGATATTAAACGTAAACAGCGAGGGGACCGGATCAATGATGTTGATGCTCAGAGCCGAAAGCATCTTCCAGATGGCTGTACTGCTTCCCGCTGCCAACATGACTTTCGATGCCACCACTTTTTGACCATTTACAGTCAACGTCCAGGGGGCATTCTCCAATTTTGGAGGGGCGAGGTGTTCTACACGAGATTGGAGGCAGACCTGCACACCTGCTTGTGCCACAGCTTGCATCAAACAGTGGACAATGGTGCCGGATTGATCTGTAACAGGAAACATCCGGCCATCATCCTCGGTCTTTAGTTTTACGCCTCGTCGAGCAAACCAATCGACTGTATCACCGGGCGCAAAGCGCATGAACGGGCCCAACATTTCCTTCTCACCACGCGGGTAATAGTGAACAAGTTCCGTAGGATCATAACAGGCATGTGTGACATTGCATCGGCCTCCGCCTGAAATCCTCACTTTCTGGAGGACCTCACGACCCCGTTCAAAGATCACTACCCGCAATGAGGGATTCATTTCTGCTGCCGTGATGGCTGCAAAATAGCCCGCTGCTCCACCGCCAATGATAGCAATGTCTATGGGTCTTGATCCTTTCATTCTAAAGGAGTTCCGATCAAGTAGATAGTCCTTTCCCATTGCCTGCCTCCTCCATTCGCCTGGTCAGCTTTTTGACAATGGTGAACTCACTGAGGAACACTCGAGCGACCACGCGAAGTACGGTGTAGGTTGGGATGGCCAACACCATACCGGTGATCCCGCCAATTTTTGCACCAACCATGACAATAATGAAAATCTCCAGGGGATGTGCCAGGACGCGGCTCCCCAGGATGAAAGGTTGAAAGATGAAGTTATCGAGGAGCTGAATGATGGCAAATACACCGATTACCCGCCAGATCAATGGCAGCATCTGGGTATAGAAATCCAGGTCCAGACTGGATGAGATCGTCATTAAAACACCGAATACCATTCCGATTATGGGGCCGATATAGGGGATCACATTGATCAATGCTGCAAAAAAGGCTATCAGAAAGGCATTATTCACTCCCGCCAGTGTCAGCAAAGTGGTCAGGAGGAAGGAAATCAGGGTGATCTGAAGCAAAACACCGCCGAAGTATCGGGTCAATAACTCTGAAACTTCGTCAATGACACGTCTTGTTCGAGAATCATATTCCTGCGGCATCAGACTGGCCACAAATTCCATAAACAGTCCCTCTTCACGAAGGAAAAAGAAGGAGATAAAGATCACACTGAACAGACCGATCACCAGTGAACCCGCCAAAGACAAACTAGAAGTAAAGAAACCACCCACTTTTGCCGGCTCAAACCAGGTCTTCAGTGTGGCGATCACTTGTTCTGATGGCGACCGGGTGTCACTGACGAGGCCCAACTCGGTCAGGCGCTCATTCAATCGATTCAACGGCTCTTCCAGTGATTGGGCAATGGCCACATAGTTAACCTTGGATATTGCGGCTGCCTGTTCGAGTAACATTGGAATGAAGATCCACCCCAACGTACCCAGAATACCAAAGAAGACGATGATGGTAATTCCTGCCCGCAGACTGGCTCCAGGTGTCCACTCTTTGATGCGGATCTTCCGCATCAGGGACATCAGGGGCGCCCCTACCATGGACACGACCCATGACAGGAGAATGTAGGTCACGATATCCGTAAAGAAGTAAATGATCAGTCCCATAAAGACCAGGGAGGCAATCAGAGCGATAGTCCGACCTTGTTTGAGGGTGATCCACCATTTATTCATAGGCGAAAGGTACGGAGTTGGGCGGTTGTGAGTGTGATGGGAATGCGACTAACATAAAATTGAAGCAAGAATCAACCAAAAGTCCATTAAAATGGTTAATCCATTTCGGGCAGATACGATATCACCTGTGGGGATCCTCTTATCTTGCAACCGACTCTTCAAGCAAAATCAAGCCTTTCATCCTCTTTCAATTGCACTTCATGAAGTACCCTGTTATCGTGTTGATGTTATTTTTTGCGCAAGTGACTGTTTCCGCCCAGTGGACTCAAGTTGCATCACCTCCTGGCGATTTCAGGACTGATCATTCCTTTGCTTTTGCCATCCGGGACACCGGATACATTGTGGCAGGCAAAACCTCCTCCGAACTGCGGGCTGACTTCTACCGCTATCTACCCACGCAGGATGAGTGGACCCAACTTCCCGATTTTCCCGGAGGCACAAGAGGGTTTGGCATCGGAGAGGTATGGGATGATATCGCCTACTTCGGGTTTGGTGCCGGAATGCACCCGGATTCCACAGAGGAGGTGCAGAAAAATGATCTCTGGGCATTTGACCCGACAACAGGTGAATGGACAGAACTCAGTTCATGCCCTTGCAGCCCCAGAATTCACCCTGCTTTCATAACACATAAAGGCAATATATATGTTGGCCTTGGAAGTAGTACGGGTATCGGAAACCTGAATGATTGGTGGGTTTACAATATCGCGACAGATACGTGGGCCCAAAAGACTGATTTGCCCAGTCACCCGAGGCATCATCCGTATCAATTTGCTATTGGCGATTATGTCTATGCCGGATTTGGACACGGGAGTGTCGAACCCAAGATCTATGACACCTGGTATCAATATGACCCGGAAATGGATAGCTGGGCACAGGTCGCCAGTATCCCGAGCCAGGGCCGTGTAGCCGGCACTCAATTTGCGCATAATGGCTATGGCTATGTGTTGAGTGGAGACGGCGAAGACCATGACTCCATGGAAACAGGAGAATTCTGGCGGTATGATGCCGACTCCAACCAATGGAATGAACTCCCTCCACACCCTGGCGCATCAAGATGGGCACCGGCATCCTTCATCATCAACAATGAGGTGTATCTGATCAATGGACCGGCTTTCGGAGATTACCAGGTTGAATCCTACAAGTATGACCTTGGAGAGCCGACTACTGGAACGTCAGGCTTTGATGATCTGGGCCTCCGCCTCGACGTCTATCCTAATCCATTTGCAAGTACACTGAATATTGAGTGGTCAATGGACAGCCCTGATCGCCTCGGCTCCTTACTCGGCAAAGTGATTGATGTACAAGGACGACTTGTTCTTGAATCCATTCTCACTGGAGACTCAGATCAACTGTACCTCGGCCACCTTCCAGCAGGTCAATATTTTCTGGAATTCCACTCAGGGGGTCAGGTGTTGGCGACCAGACCTGTCTTGAAAGTTCAAAATTAAAACCCCACTTGTCTGCCGGACATTGGTTCCGCCTGCACGTATTGATTAAGTGAGCACCGCTGAAATAACGTCCTTCCTTTCAAGGCATTGACTCCTCACTGATCGGCCTCTATCTGTCAACTGTTCAAAAAAGTACAGATAGAAGCAGCACGCCTCAACGTCAGTCATGAGGCTTGCCTTGCCTATTCAATATTAGAGTTAGGCTTTGAATCCTTGTTTGATATGCGGGGATTAATATTGAAATGATCAATCTGATTTTAACCTGGAATTTTACCAGAATGGATACCGAGTGCGTAAGGGGCACCCTGATTTTATAGTTGGTGATGATAAAACATGACTTGATATTTCCAAATACAATATCAGCAGCATATGCTCATTTATACTTGCTGAATCAGATATCAGTCCAATTTTGACCCAAGTGAATGCTCAATTTACAGGCTTATAATTAAGTCAGATTTGCTATATTGTTGAGGTTTCTCTTATTGCCACAGTAGATGAATTTCATGGGGAAACCCTTGAAATTAATGCTATTGATCTATTAAATGAAATGGATAAAAAATCTATTCACCTATGAAAATGCTCCGACTCATTTCTCTCGCCCTCCTCGCTTTATCCACCCTGGGTTGCAGCGATGGAAACACCCAACAAACGTTGAATGATCAGGAAAACGGGAATGATGTAAAAAGCATCAAGGACTTGTTTCAGCAATCTATGTCGCAAGTGGAGCCAACAAAATATAACGAGTTCATTGACCCGAATAATGGAATGGTTCAGTCACGCTATCCTATACCTATAAGCTGGAAAGTCAACCATCTTGACAATCCAATATATATCGAAGGCCCCGGAGACTTGTATATATACAAAACGGTGACAGAAACATATGCCTGGAGTCAAAACTCCATGATGCAGCAAACTTTACAAATGAGTGGGCAAAGGCTTGCTCAACCCATGAATGTTCAACAAGTCCTACGACAATGGATTCAACCAAATGCTGAATCCCAAGGGTACAAATTTCTATCCAGCTATCCGTTACCAGAGGTGACCGGATTATGGCAACGAATGTCCAGGGCTATGCCCAATACTGGTTCAACACGTCAAATAGAGGCCATCGGTACAGAATGGGATTTGGGAAATGGGAATAAATCTCTCATCGTAGTAGTCCAGTCACAAATTGCACAACCGCAAGTGATCTTATGGACAATTCAGACAGAAGAAATGAAATGCAACGCAAGCCAATTCGAAAAAGCCAAAAACGCCTACATCTATGCCTCTGCTAATGCCCAACTGAACCCTGAATGGATCCAATATATGAACGGAAAGTTGGTAGGTGATATTCGAAAAACAAATGAATTCTGGGCTAAGGCATCTGCTGAGAGTGCGGCTGCGCATCAGCAACGAATGGGAGCCATCGCTGCACGAGGAAACACAAGTACTTCAATTGGCAATACTTATAGTGACATTCTTGATATTTCCCATCAAGGATATCTGAATCGAAGTCATATCAATGATGCGGGTCACGATAAGACCATTCGATCCATCAACGAAACAACACTGATTGGCAATCATGAAACCGGAGAACATTATTCAGTTCCTTCCGGCTCAAATTATTATTGGGTCTCTAGTGACGGGTACTATTTAGGAACGGACAATGCATTATTGGATCCCAACATTGAGAAAAGACTGAATGATGTGAATTGGACAAAATTTGCAAATGAGAAATAATATTCTCCATTGAGAATTTAGGTTAAGCTCAAGATGGGGATTTCCAAAACTGATCCGGACGCATATCTTCCTTGCCGGATGGTCACGTATTCTGAGACAACGTCCCCATCACTTTCTTCCACCCTGCCCGCTTCACCGGAGTGTGGCCAAAAACAGAGTTGAAAACCTCCTCGGTCATTTCTTTCCAATCTGTCCTGGTCATGGAAAGGAGATCAGGATGGGGCTCAAATGCTGGTTCACTGTGTCGTTGAGCAAATCGGTTCCAGGGGCAGACCTCCTGACAGATATCACAACCGAAGGCCCAGCCATTCAATTTATCCTGGTACGCCTCTGGAATGGCTTCCCTCAATTCAATGGTCAGGTAGGAAATGCATTTTGAACCATCCAACAGATACCCGGAAGGCGAAATAGCCTCTGTAGGACAGGCATCAATACATTTTGTGCACGTCCCGCAGTAATCCTTGATGGGCGGATCCGCTGTTAACGGGAGGTCGATGATCAGCTCTGCCAGAAAGAAATAGCTCCCCACATCCCGGTTGATCAACAAGGTATGTTTGCCGACCCAACCCATACCAGACCGGCGCGCCCAATCTCTTTCCAAAACCGGTCCGGAATCAACAAATACCCGACCCTGGATATTGCCGTAATGCTCCTTCACCCATCGGAATAATTCCTTGAGTTTTCGTCGTACCACCTTGTGGTAATCTTCCCCGTAAGCGTACTGACTGACCCGAGGGGCCTCTGGATCTTCAGGCAACTGCGGGTTGTGGTAGTTGTATCCCAGGCTGATGACACTCTTTGCACCGGGGACTAACCGGGTAGGATCTGTCCGTAAATCAAAATGGTTGGCCATGTATCCCATTTTGCCATGATAGCCCTGGTTGAGCCACCCCTCAAGACGCCGCGCTTCCTCATCCATGGGCTCCGCCTTCGCCACAGAGCAGAGAAAGAAGCCGAGGTCGGCTGCTTTTTGCTTGAGGGCTTCACTGGAATGCGGAGGAAACATAGGCTAAAGATAGGTCATCGGTTGTCGGTTGTCTGCTTTAGCCAAATGCAGAGTTCCTGCATTCCTGGTTCCTGTGTTCCTGATTCCTGGTTGGGGCAGTGCCTATGCCTGATCAGTGTTGACCGTTTAGAATTTGGATTTTGAATAGTATTTGTCTTTTGGAATTTCCCCTGTCGGTTGTCGGTTGTCAGTTGTCAGTTGTCGGTTGTCAGTGGTGAGTTGAGAGTTGAGCGTTGAGAGTGGTATAAACGAATAAACCCATAAACGAATAAACGAATACCCGTCAGAAGCCTGTCAAAGTCGGAAATCGGAACCCGGACGATGGTGCTTTAGGCACTATGTCCGGATCCAGACAAGCTGCACAGCAGCTTTGTCTGGGGGCGGAAGGCAGAATCGTTTTGTCGGTTATCAGTTGTCGGTTGTCCGCTTTAGCCAAATGCAGAGTTCCTGCATTCCTGGTTCCTGTGTTCCTGATTCCTGGTTGGGGCAGTGCCTATGCCTGATCAGTGTTGACTGTCGAAATAACCCAATACCAAAATATCGAAATAACTCCTCAGCACTTCCGCCCCAGCGGACAGGCATTCCTTTCCAATGTTTGGCATCAGGCTTTCTTGCGCCCCTTCAGGGCTTCTTGAATGGGATGGATTCCGTTCATCCCGCTTTGCGGGATGCTCTTTTCTTTCACCCCTTCAGGGCTTGTCAACCATTTCCAGGCTAGGTCACGCTTTCCACTTTCCGACTTTCGTATTTCAGCCTTTCTCCCGCCCCAGCGGGCAGGCATTCCTCATTTCTGATTCCTGATTCCTTAAGTGTGCTTGCCTGATCAGTGTTGACCGTTTAGAATTTGATATTTGGATTTTGAATAGTATTTGTCTTTTGGGATTTGTCCTGTCAGTTGTCAGTTGGCAGTTGTCAGTTATCAGTTGTCGGTTGTCTGCTGTAGCCAAATGCAGAGTTCCTGCATTCCTGGTTCCTGTGTTCCTGATTTCCTGGTTGGGGCAGTGCCTATGCCTGATTCGTGTTGACTGTCGAAATAACCCAATACCAAAATATCGAAATAACTCCTCAGCACTTCCGCCCCAGCGGACAGGCATTCCTTTCCAATGTTTGGCATCAGGCTTTCTTGCGCCCCTTCAGGGCTTCTTGAATGGGATGGATTCCGTTCATCCCGCTTTGCGGGATGCTCTTTTCTTTCGCCCCTTCAGGGCTTGTCAACCATTTCCAGGCTAGGTCACGCTTTCCACTTTCCGACTTTCGTATTTCAGCCTTTCTCCCGCCCCAGCGGGCAGGCATTCTTCATTCCTCATTTCTGATTCCTTAAGTGTGCTTGCCTGATCAGTGTTGACCGTTTAGAATTTGATATTTGGATTTTGAATATCATTTGTCTTTTGGGATTTGTCCTGTCGGTTGTCGGTTGTCAGTTGTCGGTTGTCGGTTATCAGTTGTCAGTTTGTCAATGCCTGATTCGTGTGGACCGTTTTGATTATGGCATTTGGTGCTTGTCATTTATTTGGAATTTGGTGTCTGTGATTTGGAATTTATCCACATCAGTTGTCGGTTGGCAGTTGTCGGTTCTCAGTGGTGAGTTGAGAGTTGAGCGTTGAGAGTGGTATAAACGAATAAACCCATAACCGAATAAACGAATAACCCGAAATTTGGAATTTATCCCCCTGGCTTGACAAACCACTATCTTTCCATCTCTAAAAACTCCAATAGCATGACAAATGAAGACCTCCTCAAACACTGGTTTTCCAGGATCGATGCCGTGACAGAACAGGTCCATGCGCTTGGCGGGAATCTCGCTTCAGAGCAGCTGAATCACAAGCCGCGTCCAACCGTGTGGAGTGTCGCCCAGACCCTGGATCATATCATGACTACAAACCAGTCTTACTTTCCTATGTTAGACAAACTGGTCCTGGATGAGTTTGATCTGCCCATCCATGGCAAACTCCCCTTATTGCGTCGATTTTTTGGCCGCTTTATTCTAAAAGGGGTCTCTCCAAGCAGGGAAAAGAAGATGACTACATTCCCTATTTGGGAGCCCAGCGCCAGCCAGTTACCTGACGACATAGTCCAGCGATTTAGAGGCCATCAAGCCAAGCTAAAGTCAAGAATGGAAGATGCCCTCCCCCTTCTGGAACGAGGCGTCAGTATCCACTCGCCGGCCAGCCGAATGATCGTTTACTCGCTGGCAGATGCTTTTGAGATTATCGTTACGCATGAGGAAAGACACCTGGAGCAGATAAAGGAAAGTCTGGAGTTAAGGAGGTTTTGAGGTGGTGGGTGTATGGGGTAAGGAGTTATTGGGTTATTTCGATATTGAGATATTTCGAAAAGATAGAACCCCGGAGGGGTTGAATAATATCGTCTTGCAATTATGAACGCAATTCAGAGGGTTACTAATTGGAAAACCGACATTCAGAAGGTAGCAAACGTGTAATGAGTAGTAGTTCGACCCCTACGGGGCCGCTGTTCGTGTTCCCAGGGTTGTTGCTATAAACGTTTGACCCCGACGGGGCCAGTTAGCGGAGGAGGTAAGGAGAAAAGCGTTCTTCAGTTATTTCAACCCCTGGACTTCTTGCGCCGGTGTCTCGCAGGAAGCTCATGAATGAATCTGATTGGAACAGCTATGCCGCTATTCACATCCATTGGAACGACATTCAGAAGGTAGCAAACGTGTAATGAATAGCAGTTCGACCCCTAAGGGGCCGCTGTTCGTGTTCCCAGGGTTGATGCTATAAACGTTTGACCCCTACGGGGCCAGTTAGCGGAGGAGGTAAGGAGAAAAGCGTTCTTCAGTTATTTCAACCCCTGGACTTCTTGCGCCGGTGTCTCGCAGGAAGCTCATGAATGAATCTGATTGGAACAGCTATGCCGCTATTCACATCAATTGGAACGACATTCAGAAGGTAGCAAACGTGTAATGAGTAGTAGTACGACCCCTACGGGGCCGCTGTTCGTGTTCCCAGGGTTGTTGCTATAAACGTTTGACCCCGACGGGGCCATTCCGGATTGTGAAAGGGTGGATAGAGTCTCATTCATCAGAAGGGCAGAAGATTTGGATCCGTGATAAATTAATGATCCCAAAGAGAAGGAGAAAATAGATCAACTGGTTTTTAGGCTACTTCAGCCCCGTAGGGGTGGCACGTTTATAGCCCTGAGAGCGCTCCCCCTATTCCCTCGCCCCGTAGGGGTGAACCTGCTCGTCTTTTTGCGAAGATGTTGGCCAAAGCATTATGATAGGATAATTCTCTGTCCCCAACTATGGGGACGCTTATTAAAACGCTTCAGCAGTTCCACCCATAGAGGGCCAGTTAGTGAAGGCAGTGAGGAGTGATGTGAAGTATTAAGGAGGTTATGTGTTACTTGTGGCCAATATCCGATAACCCATAAAAGGACAACCATAATGACATTTTTAAAACTGGCGATCCAAACCTTTGAGACCTATCACTCACTCGGTGAAAAAGCGATGGCGCAGGTGCCGGATGAAAACCTCACCTGGGAACCAGGAGAGGGGGCGAACAGCATCGCTGTAATGGTCAATCATTTGGCGGGAAACATGCTTTCTCGCTGGACGGATTTCCTGACAAGTGACGGGGAAAAAGACTGGCGGGAGCGTGATGAGGAATTTGAAGACATCCTGCAAACCAGGGCGGAGATCCTGGCGCGCTGGGAGGAGGGGTGGACCTGTCTGTTTCAGACCCTGGCATCTCTCATAGATGCCGATATGGCGCGGACAGTGATGATCCGATCCGAGCCTCATACGGTGGAGAAGGCCATCATCCGACAGATGTCCCACTATGCATACCATGTCGGGCAGATGGTCTACGTGGCCAAGATCATCCAGGGAAACCGTTGGCAATCCCTCTCCATACCGAAAGGGGGCTCGGCATCCTTCAATCAGGAGAAAATGGGCAAATAGCGCCTGCATTTTTTCCAGGACAGCCTCTGCTTCAAATGGCACTGACGGGAATCCTCTACTTGCCTGAGTAGGATCAATGGCAAATGGTGTACAACCCTGTCTGAAGGTGAGTACTTTGCATCAAATTTCAACCGTGAAAACCAAATCCGTCGTCGTACCCATGCAACGTGGGGTCAAGGTGTTGCATGATCCTTTCCTGAACAAAGGCACTGCCTTCACTGAAGAAGAACGCGACCGTCTGGGGCTGCGTGGACTGCTCCCGCCGAGGGTGCTAACCCAGGATCATCAAAAAAAGCGTGTCCTTGAAAACCTCAGTGTCAAACCGGATGACCTGGAACGCTATATCTATCTGGTTTCTCTGCAAGATCGAAATGAAAACCTGTTCTACCGGACGGTCATCGATCACCTGGAGGAGACCATGCCCATCATCTACACGCCGACGGTCGGCAAAGCATGCCAATCCTATGGTCATCTATTCCGCCAATCCCGCGGCCTGTACATCTCCCTTCAGGATCAGGGACGAGTACGGCAGATCCTCCACAATTGGCCACATCACAATGTCCGGGTCATCGTGGTCACCGATGGTGAACGTATCCTCGGACTGGGTGACCTGGGGGTATACGGAATGGGCATTCCCATTGGCAAGCTATCCCTTTACACCGCCTGTGCGGGCATCCATCCCAATCAGTGTTTACCCATCGTCATAGATGTGGGCACCAACAATAAGACCCTCCTCGCCGACGAACTTTATCTCGGTCTTCAACACGAGCGCGTCCAGGGCGACCAGTATGAAGAATTGTTGACGGAGTTTATTCACGCCGCACAGGAAGTCTTCCCCGATGTGCTGATTCAATTGGAGGACTTTGCTACGCATAATGCGTTCAACCTGCTCCACGGCTTCAAGGACAAGGCCTGTCTTTTTGATGATGACATCCAGGGCACTGCCAGCGTGGCGCTCGCCGGGATATATTCCGCTTTGAAGATCACCGGTGGCAAGTTGACCGATCAACGTTTTGTATTTCTGGGGGCTGGAGAAGCTGGCGTGGGCATTGCGGACATCCTCAGTGCGGCCATGGTCGAAGAAGGCCTGTCCATCGAGGAGGCTCGCCAGCATTGCTGGCTGGTTGACTCCAGGGGTCTGGTCTGTAGTTCACGAGAAAATCTCGCTCATCACAAGCTGGCTTATGCCCATCAACACGACCGGATAGACACCCTTGAAGAAGCCATTGATATCCTGAAACCAACTGCGATCATTGGCGTTTCCGGACAGGGTGGAAAATTCACAAAGGACGTATTGGAAAAGATGGCTGGTCTGAATGAGCAGCCCATCATCTTTGCCTTGTCCAACCCGACAGCCAATTCAGAATGCACAGCAGAAGATGCCTACCGGTACACGGGAGGTAAAGCCATCTTTGCGAGTGGAAGCCCTTTCGATCCGGTCGAACTGAACGGGAAGACCTATTACCCTGGACAGGGCAATAATGTCTATATCTTCCCCGGAGTCGGCCTGGGTGTCGCCTATTGTAAAGCGTCCCGGGTCACCGATTTGATGTTCCTGGAAGCGGCGCGTGCCGTATCACACATGGTCAGCAAGGAAGAAATGGCAGACGGCCGAATATATCCCGCACTCAAACGGATCCGGGAGGTCAGTGCACGGATCGCAGAAGCGGTGAGTCGAGTGGCTATAGATGAAGGACTGACTCGTATCGCGACAAATGACGTCACCCTGGACAAGATCCGCGACTTTATGTATAGCCCGGAATACACAGAATATATGTAAACATGAATCATGCAGACTGGTCGATCATTGAGGTGGATGCATCCAACCTGGTTGAGGAGTCTTTGTTTTGCGCCAAAAATCCAAAGGACCCGGGATTCAAAGCAAAGGCTGGATGGCTGGCCCGCCAACAACAGAACGGAATGCGACTATCCATTCTGAAACAAGGCGACCGGAAAGTTGGCTTTATTGAATGGGTTCCGGCCGAGTTTGCCTGGCGCCCGATCGATGCACCTGGATATCTATTTATTCAATGCATCATGGTCGCCCAGAAGGCGGATCGGCACCAGGGCGCAGCAACATTCTTGATCGACTATGTTAGTCGATGTGCTCAAGACCAACAGAAAACAGGTGTGGCGGTGATCACCAGTACGGGTTCCTGGATGGCGGATGAAGGCGTCTTCAAAAAAAGTGGCTTTACCAGAGTAGCACAAGATGGCCGCTTCGATTTGCTGGCACACCCCTTCGACAAGCATGCGGCTCCGCCCCAATTGATCGACTGGGCATCTATTCCTGCAGATTACCCCGAATGGACCTTGTTATATGCCAACCAATGCCCCTGGCATTTGAAAGCCGCGGTAGCACTTCGCGCGTGTGCAGAGGAGGCCGGCATAGACCTGTTCGTCCATGAAGTCACCGATCCCAAAGAGGCGCAAACCATGCCTGGAGGATATGGGACTTTTGCCTTGATCCACGAGGGCAAGGTTTTGGCGGATCATTATATCAGCACCACCCGATTCAAAAACATCCTGCGTCAAAAAGGTCTGCTCAATTCTTGAGGATAACCGGAAAGCTTTGTTCACCTATGCGCAGCAGAAGAGGGCCCCTCGGCAGGTCAGACAGGTCGACTTCCACGCTGCCCGGACGAATCCTCTTCAGTGTCTGTCCAATGATGTTCAGGACCTCCCCGCCAGGGTGATCAGAGGTGGACAACCAGACCTTACCCGATGTAGGGTTTGGGAAAAGAGTCAGAGCAGACTGTTCATTGCCTGGCTCATGAACAGGTACCCCAGGATCCCCGGTCACAAAGGCTGCCAGCAAGCGGATGTATCCCGCCTGAGAATAGATGGCCGGCTCGGTGATCTCCCAGGAATTGTCCGGCCAACCGGTGTTAAAATCGAGATAGCTCTTCATGGAGGGTTGTCCGGAAGGTGGTGAGATGGTGGTCACAGAAAAGTCCTTGTTCGGGCCGCCCGTGACATATCCTGGCGGTGGCCCGTATGGCGAATCCAGGGAATGATCCCAATCTGTACCATCCGCAAACCAGGTGTGGTAGATCTGGTTGACACAATGATCGCCTCCCAGGTCGTACATATTGGAGAGCATCACCATGCCCAGGGGGTTTACGCCATGAAAGTAATGGACATGATCTGCGGCTCTCGAGATGTATTGGTGTGCCGAAACCGGATTGACAGCATACCTCGCTGCCAGTAAATTCAATGTTCCGTATGCGGCCATCGGCAGATTGCTACCCCAGTGATAGGACCAATCCGGCATACCTGCCAGGTAGAGTTCCGAGAGCGTGAAGCCATAGAAATCATTCCAGTTATTGGCCACTGCTGAT
Source organism: uncultured Saprospiraceae bacterium (assembly GCA_942490895.1). GTDB lineage: Bacteria > Bacteroidota > Bacteroidia > Chitinophagales > Saprospiraceae > JAGNXB01. The sequence continues at coordinate 297,621 of CALNZC010000029.1, read as the reverse complement.
GAGAAAGATCCCAGGATGGCCGTGGTGGCATCCGGATCTGCCCCAAACAGGGTCGTATAGTGGAGCAATGCACTGTTCAACTCCATATAATATGGTCCCCAGAATCCACCCAGAGGTTCCGCTTCAGTGTAATGATCCAGGAAAAAATCATGAAAGGACTCCATACTGGTCAACTCATAAAGATGGACCGCTGCGGTCAGGGCGGCATTCCACTGTTCGGTTTCACCCCAGTCCGCATCTCCGGCTACGATGGACCCGTCATCACAGTCCGTCTCCAGGGCATTGGCTTGTAAAGCGGGTAATACCTTATTGAAACAGGCCTGTGCTTTGAGACCGAGAATAGAGCCATATCCCTCCCAACCTTCGATCTGGCGATAGACGACCGCAGCATGGGCCAGCATAGAGGCCATGGCAATCGTGGAGGATGTACAAACCGGACCATAATATCGAGGATCCTGATTCAGACTGGGGGGTGACAGAATATTCTCACTGTAATTTGCACTCCCCATTTTAATATGGACACCCCCGTCTGCTTCGATCATTTTGAGCAACCAGTCCAGCTCCCATTTCAGCTCATCCAGCAAATCCGGAAAGGAATTTTGACTTTCGGGAATATTCCATTCATCATTGAAGGCCTGCGGATTTTCTTCCCAGGCCCAGAGGAGATCGTGGACCGCGCGGTGAGCAAAGGTGACATACTTGTTGTAGTCTCCCGCATCATACCAACCTCCGCGAAGATCCTTCCATAAGGACTCATTTAATGGATCTGAAATGGAGCGACATTGGGCCTCTTGCTGAAAATCCAGATCATCCGACCATTTGGGATCTGCGAACGGTGGTTTTTTGGCAAACCCGCAGCGATTGTAGTAGAATGCCCTACCGGCTGCCTGCATGACCTCCTGGTAGGGATCGGCACTGATCGTAAATTCAGCTGATCGGTTTCCCTGGCCGTCGTCGAGATAATATCGTCCGGGCTCTTCCTGGATAAAAAAGTCTACCCACCAGCCCTGGTCGCCGGATGGGGTATGCACATTCCCATCCTGCCAGGGATCGATCCAGAAAGAATAGTCCCACTCATCCGTTTCTGCATGTTTTAAAAACATCTCCGGAAATTCTGGAGGTGTGTAGGAGAGATTACTGTTAAACCCCAAAATGGGATTGCTCACGATTGCGACTTTCAGTGCTTCCGGGGTATACCCGAACTGGTCGACATGGATGAACGGGTGGGGAGATTGACTCCATGCAGATGTCGTGACCAGGAAAGCGGAAACATAAAGAATAACTGCCCGGAAGGGCTTCGGGAATCGAGGGAAACGTTTCATGAATCGCGGTTTTTGCAGTGAGGGAACTTCGACTAAGTTACGAGAAAGCATCTTGCCTTTTGACGTCAAAGCACTTAACTTTCATGGTGAATCCCCCCTGCTTGAAGTGCTCGAAAGAGTTTCACTTCAGAATTCTGGCGTTCAGGCAGGTCCAAACCAATCTGTCGCTATGTCCAAACCGACATCCTTTTCTTCCTGGAGGCTCCTCCTGTTTATCTGTCTTTCGTTCATCTACATCAATGCTGTTCAGGGCCAGATATCCTGGACTCAGACCAATGGCCCATATAACGGAGATGTTGAACGGCTTTTTCTTCATCCCAATGATGGACGCATCCTTGCTCTGGCGGATGGTCAAGTTTACCGGGGAATTCCTCCTGGGCCATTCTGGAGTCCGGTGATCTTTACGCCGGACATTAACTATTGGTATGACCTGGAGAAAGCTGGCGATCTGGAGTATTATCTCATTGGGGCTTTTGGGGGTTTAGGGCACACATCTGACTTTGGCATTACCTGGGACCAGACAACGTTGCCTGTTTCGGATATTCAAATCCTGAAAGCCACACCGGATGGTCGCGCATTAATTTATACCGGGTCAAATGATTTTTATTTCACGGAGGACCATGGAGACACCTGGGTCTTAAAAACCAGTGACCTGGGAATAAACGTGCTCGCACTATTGTACGATTCATCCACTGATTTCTTTTTTGCAGGCACTGCTGAAGGGATTTGGGCAAGCGCCGATAATGGATCTACCTGGACGGCGATGAACAATGGTGACATGTCCAATAGCATCACCATTCGATTTCTGCACAGAATCGATCAAAGTGGCACCCTGCTCGCCAGTACAAATTCCAAAACGTATAGAAGTATAGATGGAGGTATCAATTGGACTCTCCTTCCCGGAAATCTGTTTATCCGTGACATGGACGACCTGGGTCCTGATGCTGTTTATGCTGCGTGTGGCTTTTCCGGATTGTATCGGTCCTCTGTTGACGGCCTGCAATGGAAGCCAGTCGAAGGCCCGGGTCTGCCGGAGCAATGCCAATTGGTGACTGTCAAAAACGGCACTGGAGAAATCTATATATCCGGAGCGGACAAGGAGGGTTTGTTGGTCGCCGCAGATCCGATGGACCCTGAATGGACGATTAAAGGACTACCCAATGAGGCGATCAATGCCCTGCATTATGATGATGTGTCCGGTACCATTCTGGCCGCCACAGATGATACCTTGTTCAGATCTACTGACATGGGTCAGTCCTGGATCCGATCGAATACCGGATTGATGATTCCATTAATGACGGGATTCACGACGAAACCTGGAAAGATTTATTGCTGGTCGACATTTGGCAGTATCAATAGCTCCAGTGACGCAGGCATTTCCTGGAATAATCTGTCAGCCAATGTTCCCGGCTCATTTATTCATGATATGGCCACCACCGGTAGCGTACGTCTGTTTTTAGCCAGTAGCGGGAATGATCCGGTTTATGTTGCGACCAACCAGGATCAGATCTGGGCTCCATTTGCCGAGGGACTGCCTGATCAGTCTAGTATAGAAAAATTAGAAGTGGCGGGCGCACCCGGTCCAGATCAAGTCCTATTTGGTGCTTCTGTTTTCGGTGTGTATCATACATCAGCCTGGGTGACTCCTGCCAATTGGGAGTCTTTTGGGAATGGCTTGCCCGGCTTCCAATCGATTTACGACCTGGCGGCTAGTCCGAGTGGCAATACGATATTTCTAAGCGGAGAAAATGGTCTCTTTCAATCATCCACAACGGTTGATTTCTGGGCGGCCCTCCCGTTCCCGATTGACGCGCTTCCAGTCCTGAATATTCTGGTAGTGGATGATGAGCATATCCTTGCAGCAACAGCCACAGGTATTTACATTTCTCAAGATGGCGGTCAAACCTGGGATGCATCCATTAACTCTCTTGCTGATGTGCGGACAACCTGCCTCGCCGCCGCTGGAAAAGACCAATGGCTGGCGGGTACCATAGCCGGAGGTGTTCATCTCGGCACCGGAAAGATCGTAGCGGTCGATGATCAACACTCCCCGACTCCAGATATCCGGGCATTCCCCAATCCAGCCAGTGACAGAATAGAACTATCGGGTCATTTTTTACCGTCTGACCAATGGATCGCCACTGACCTGTTAGGCAGGCCACTTTACCTTACGAGTACCTGGTCGGAAGAACGCGTCATCCTGGATGTCAGCCCCCTGCATAATGGCTTATGGTGGATCCGGCATGACCAGCACAACATACCTGTGCTCATCCAGAAATAGGGCAACAAACGAGTTGAACCTGAAACCCGACTTTGGGAATTCTTCATGGATTTCCTAACTTGAAAGCAAACTCACCCCATGAGAACACTGCTCCTTCTCCTGGCTTTGCTGGGCTATTCCACATCTTTGATCAGTCAGGACTCCCCTCCCGCCCCCATTTATTTCATCTGTGATGCCAGTGGCTCCATGTGGGGTCAGATCGAGGGGCAAACCAAGATGTCCATCGCTGCAAAGGTATTGACGGCGACACGCGAAAACCTGGCCTCAGACCAGGCGGTGGCCCTGGTCGCCTACGGCCACCGGACGAAGGAATGTGATGACGTCGAATTCCTGCTCGATCCGAACGCCGCCAACCAGGCGGCCTTTCAAGAGGCCGTTTCGGGATTGAAACCCCTGGGCAAAACCCCTCTTGCCCATTCTGCATTGCAGGTCATCGAAAAACTCAAATCGACCGGTGAAAAAGCCACCATTATTCTGGTTACGGATGGCATTGAATCCTGCGGTGGAGATCTCTGTGAGGTAATTCGGGCTGCTCGAGAAGCGGGCATCCCCTTTCGTCTGCATATTGTCGGTTTTGGTCTGAAGCCCGATGAAACGGAAGGGCTGCGCTGTGCGGCATTGGCCGGAGATGGCTCCTATTTCGATGCAGCAGATGCCGCAGGTCTGGAAGGTGTACTGGAGGAAGCGACGTCAGCCACAGTTGTGGAACCAGACAAAAATGTCTTTGTCTATGCCGTTAAAAATGGCCAACCGGTCGATGCCAATATCCAGGCCATGAAGCCAGGCACTACAAAGTCTATCAATGGTGCCCGCTCTTATGGTGATACTGCACGCATGTATCTCACGCCTGGCGAATGGGATCTTGTGGTCAGCCCTTTGGAAAACAGCGATGTCCAACCTATCCACCTATCGAATATCACCATCCCATCCGGTGAGATTACCCGATTGAATGTGAGCTTTGATGGAGGCATTTTTCGGGTCACCACAACGAACAACGGCGAAGGATGGGATTGTACAGTACGAATATTCCCCCATGGTGAGAAGAAATATGTTGCCGCCAGCCGAACCTACGGCAGAACGGATGACCAGGAGGTCAGTCCGGGAGTCTATGACCTGGAAATTATGGCGTTGAAGCTGGAAGGCACGGCGATCTCCACCCGAATAGAGAATGTGGCCATCACAGGTGGGCAGGTTGTGGGAATCGAACATGATTTCAAAAGCGGGATTGCAATGGTCGGCATGAAAAAAGGCAGCGATCTGGTCGACGCCATTGTCAAGATTACAGACACACAATCAAAAACCAATGTGGCGAGTGGGCGCACCTATACCTCTCCGAACAATAATCCAAAGAAGTTCCTGCTGAATCCCGGAACGTATCAGGTCTCGGTGACGGGACTGGGTGTCCACAAAGGCCTGAAAGACTCCTTTACGATGACGGTTAAAGCCAATGAGACGTTCGAAAAGATCCTACAACACTAAAGCATGCCGAAGACTTCTACCCTGGGACGAATTCTCTTTATCCTGCTCGGTTTACCGGTCACCATGTTTATCGGAATGGCTTTTGCCGGGCTCAGTGGTGCGGCAGCAAACCAGGGACTGGCAGGAGGTGCTATCGTGTTCGGTTACGGTGTGATTTTCGCTGCTGTCGGATTGGTCTTGTCGCTTCTATTTGTCCGTCGAATACCGGATGCTTCACTGCGTATTGTCAATCTCAGCCTTCTGGCGGCCATCGCTGGTATAGCTCTATTCGCCTGGGTGCGCATAGAGGCTAAGAAAAAGGCGAAAGCCGAGGAAGAGGTGGAGCGGCAAGCTGTCCCGATGAATATGTCGTCTATTCAAACTTCCACTGGGCAAATGGGTCTCGGCTGTTTTCAACCGCATTCATTTGATCAACCGGTGTTGTACGTCTATGGCCCTCCCCAACGGGGCAAGTCCATCCTCGAACTCCCACCACAGGACAGCATCGTTTTCGGAAAAACGGAATATGGCAGCACAGATATCCTGTCTGCACCGCCCTGGTTGGTGCCATTTCATATGAAGCTGGACTACGATATCTTTTACCTGAAAATCATTGGCCTCACCCGGGACATGGCCGAGTGCGAGGTCAACTCGTTTACTGGCGAGACCCGTTATTTCGATCGCCGTGCCGGGGAGGTCATGTATTGGGCAGATTTCCTCCTGGGAGTTCATTCAGTGGAATGGCCGGATGACCAACCGGGTATCGTCCGGATCAAACCCCTCGCCCATGCCAGTCAGGTCAATGTGGACTACGACTTTATGCACCCGATCATGATCCGGGGGGAATGGATGCAGGTGGATCTGTGGGATGATAATTTTGAGGTGGTCGGCAAGGGATGGATTCGCTGGACGGATGGGGAGAGATTATTGGTGAATTATTCGCTTTTAAGCTGATCATTTCCAGATTGAAAGGATAGGAAAGGAGGTTGTGCTGATGTAACCCAGGATGACATTTCCGGGCCACCCTTCAAAATAATTTCCAAAAACTATGCGGCCAACGATGAGCTGCCGCGATTCCAGACTTTATATTTCAAGTAGGATCTTTTCAAAATAAACTTGGGATCCTTGCCCTTGGCAGGTTGCAGTATTCCACTCGGGGCTTCCTTGTGAAAATTTAACTGTAATAGTTCACCTCTGGCCCGCCTCCAGCCGGCGTGGCTCTCCCTTTTTGATGCGCCAAAAAGGGAGGAAAAAGCGCTTGTCGCCAAAATGGGCCTTCTTTGCATGTTTGAGGGCAGTGTTCATTCGTCTAGAGATTAGCTGGCGTATACTTCAGGACCCAGACGATACTGTCTGGATCCGGACTTAAACGTCCGGGCCCGGCCGCTTGTATTTTGATCGGTGGTTCGTTTCATTTTTAGCAATCATTTATATTGTCAATTGACAATGCTCGAAACAAGAGTCCGACCAAATAATGCGGCAGATTTCATATTGAAATGTCATCATCGAAAATCTAAGGATAGCTTAATGCTCAACATACGGGTCACTGAAGTTTCTGGGAGGCCCAGACGATGGCGACGTTCACATTTCAGGATAGTCCCTAGATTTGATTATGGAGCATAGAAAAGACTTATTGCTTTGCCTGTCAACGCCGATGATCTTCAATTTAAAACGTTTTGGACGCCATCAGTCTACATCATACACGCATCATAACCGCATCGGTAGTACATCCCTGGTACTATCCTGGTACATCCCCCGTACATCTATAGTACACTCCTCGTACTCTAATGGTACAGTGATAACGCACTAACCGTACTCTAAAAGAGAGACGCTCTCCATGCGCAATCGGGCTGTGAGGTAGACCACTAAAGTTGACATTTCGTCTAAGCTATAAAACCAAACAGCCTCCGCATACAATTAAAACATTTTGTATATTTCGTGTGCAATGGCCCATTTGTCCAGCACGCCAACCATTCGGATCGCTTCTTTGCAACATCGTGGAGAGGCCCGGATCGGTTTATGGTTTCCATTCGACAATGGGCTTATCGCCAGAGTAAGAGCCTTGCAGGGCGCACGATGGAGTGCGACACAGATGTGCTGGCACATCCCGGATACTGAGGAGAGCAGGAAGGCCCTGAAGGCTGCTGAACTACCTGTTGAATCCCAGCAAGATGTGCGGGATCCTGAACGCTCTCCAATAGTAATACCCACAAAGAAACCGCTGCCACTCTCCGGAACCACCGTCGATGTCCCGACTTCAGGTGCCCTATCCGGCATATCCTCCGAAAAAGAGGAGCCTTCAGTATTGCCACAAAAGGACAATTCAGTGGCTGCTGACATACCTGTTGTTCCACAACAGGGCCAACTGGAGATCATTCTCCAGGCGCAGCAATTCGTGATCAAAATGCCTTACCAACAACAGGATGTTGACCGAATCAGATCCCTGGCTGGAAGTTGGTGGCACAAATCATCGAAACAATGGATGGTACGGGCGATACCAGGGAACCTGGAAGCGCTACAAGCCCATTTCGGGTATTGGACAGAAGAAACCTATGCCCGATGTCTGGATCTGGTTATGGCCGCTACTGACCCCTTTATCGTAGAACTGTATCAGACTCCTGAACGCCCGGGTTTTGTGGCGATCAAACTCAAAGGGTATCGAGCTGATCATGATTTTCTGAAACATCTTCCAGAGAGGAGTTATGACAGTGCGTTCAAGCGTTGGTGGATTCCAGGAGAAAAGACCATCGTGGATCGGATCCGGAAACATTATACCGGACTGGGGGCAAAAGTGATCGATCGGACCCATTCAGAAGCCAGAAAAACCAATCGGCCACAACCCGCCTTTGGCGAGCGGCAACAGTTACTACTGGCAAAATTCCCGAAGCACCAACAAGCCGCATTAAAACAGTATACGGATGCCCTGATCCGGATGCGGTACAGCTGGAACACTGTGCGGGGATATACAGGATCGTTCGGCAGATATCTGACATCCCTTGACGGCACGCCCCCCGAAATGGCGAATCCCAGAATGGTCAATGACTACCTTGCCGGGCTTTCTGCCAAAAAGGTATCTGAAGCTCTGGTCCACTCGGCGGTAAACAGCATCAAATTCTACTACACCAAAGTCCTCTTTCTACCGGATTTCAATATCGAAGAGATCCAACGTCCACGGAAGAGCCATCGACTACCTGTTTTCCTGAGTATCCAGGAGGTGGATCGGCTGCTCCGTGCCAGTGACAACCTCAAACACACCGCCATTCTATATGCATTATACAGTGGCGGATTGCGATTAGGAGAATTGCTGGGACTGCAACTGAAGGATATCCACTGGGATCGTAATCAGATCATGATCCGTGGAGGGAAAGGGAAGAAAGACAGAAGTGTGATGCTCAGCCAGACATTGAAAGATGTCTTACGCTCCTATTTCGATCAATACCAACCAAGGGTGTGGCTCTTTGAGGGCCAGGGTGGTAACAGACCGTACTCAACAAAAAGTGTGCAGCAGATCGTCAAACGAAACGCCACGAAAGCAGGTATCCTGAAACGAGTTACCCCTCATGTCCTTCGTCATTGTTTTGCTACTCACCTGTTGGACAACGGTACAGATGTTCGCTTCATCCAGGAACTCCTGGGCCACAAGGACATCAAGACAACCCTGATCTATACGCATGTGACTACCAAGACCTTAGATGCTATCAAAAGTCCATTGGATCACCTATCTTTAGAAGGCCGCACCTGGGAAAAAGCGAAAGATTGATACAGGAATGTAGCGGATATAAGTAAGATGCGACGCCATTCGGCGTCGCATCGGCTTCAGGTGCACGCCTGATGCACGCCGCCCTTCGGGAACGGCGCTCATCAGGGCACATGTCGGCGCATTGGCAAGCTCGCTTCGCTCGCTTGATTTTCCAGCTCCGCATGCTTTACGGCCGTTGTGGGACATAACACTAACAACCAAATGAATCTAATCCTCTCACATATATTGACATTCATCCTCGGCCTTGGCGCTGGAATTGCGTCTAAATATATTGCCGGTAGACTGCTAGAGAAGTCTAAAAAAGCCGATGAGAACAAAGAAAAGTTAAAACTCTATAAATCAAAAAAGCCCCTCTCGACAATGCCAAAAAAAAACTGGTCGAAGAAATGCGTAATGACTTGGCTAATCCTGAAATGCAATCATGTAGAGAGCTTTTAATTATTCCGTCCAGGTCTATTTCATTCAACTACATTAGGCCGGTATTCTCCTATTATGAAGATGAGCACGAAAATCTGCTTTCTAAAATACACATACTTGAAAACATCGGGCTGGTTTGTGATATAACATACACGAGCACTCCTAAATATCAAATGTCTGAGGAGCTGGTTAAGATTCTGAAAGTAAATGCGTCCCCCAACTTTAGGCTATACGCTACCCCCGGTATCCTACATGTTAAAAAGATGTATTTTGAGAATGAAAACTATGACATGGAAAGGATTCGTGAAGCCGGGAGTGAGCATAGCCAAAAACGTTAATGTTAAATAAAAAGTGATTAAAAAGTGAAAAGAATTTGTTTCATCATCATTCTTCTAGCTATTCTTGGCCAGAGTACCGTTTTTTCGCAAGCTAATAGTAAAATAAATATTGATTTTGGCGTTGAAGAAATTGTAGAAAAATACATGGATAGCCTCAGTCTTGTTGGTGTATCAGTGTCAGTGATCCAAAATAACGACATTAAATTCAAAAAGTCTTTTGGTTATGCAAACCTAGAATTTGATGCTCCAATGACCAACTCATCAGTGTATAGAATTTGGTCGGTATCAAAGCAATTTTGCGCCGTTTCGATACTTAAATTAGAAGCTTTAGGTAGCCTTAAATTGACTGACCCCATTAACAAGTATCTCGATTCGATACCTTCATCATGGAATGACATCACAATAAATCAATTGCTAAATCAGACCGGTGGTATAAAGGATTATCTCAACGACTACAAACTAGGAAAAAAATTGCACAGCACACCTTTTGAGGTTGTTCGAGATTCCACCTCAATACTGAAATTTCAACCCAGGAGACGATTGGAGTTATACAAATACGGGGTATTGGGTGCTGGCCAAGATTATAGAATCTGTTACTGGTTTGCAATATCATGATTTTCTTCAGAGGGAATATTTCACTCCTTTGAACATGCAGTTAACCCAAAGGATGGACTATTACAAAATAATTAAAAATAGAGTTAGTGGTTATCGCAGTCCGAATAATATTCCTATTAACTCCTCAAGATACTTGGATGAGAAACATTTGGCCTTGGGAGATGCAGATCTAGTATCAAATCTCGATGACCTTAATAAATGGGCAATGGCTTTGTTTTCAGGGCAAATCATTCCCAAAGAACAACTACATAAAGCCTGGAAAAAGAGCAAGAAGAATAATGGAGAATTCGTAAATGCTAAACAGATAATCTATTACGACGACAAGGCATCCTATGGTCTTGGCTGGTTTATTAGTGATTTAAATGGCAAAAAGATCGTTTGGACTCCAGGAGCTGGGAGAGGATTTTCTACAACAATTTTTTCTGTTCCAGATGCTGATCTCCATATAATTATTCTTTCTAACGCAAGAAGGTTCTTAATTGCAGATAAACTGGCCAAAGAAATAGCATCAGAAATAATGAGCAAGATTTAAAGCACACAACAAAGTATATAAGCCATTAAAACGGCTCATATACAAAACCGTTCTCGGCAAGCAGAAAAAGTGAAAGAAAGAAAACTTAATTGATTTAGATAAGACTCATTTATATGGAAGAAATGACATTAGAATATTGGAATAAGCTCGCAAACCAAATAATACTGATTAGCTCATTATTGGGTGGCTTTTCAATTGCAGTTGTTGCAAATTTATTGGTCTCAGAAACAAATACCTCTTTATCAAGGAATATAATGAAAGCAGCTGTCTCGGCAGCAAGTTTCTTTTTGATTTCTGTATTTGCAATGACAAAGATTTTAATGATGACAACAAATGGATTCCCTCTCAAAATGACAAAAGGAGATTTAACAATACCATCTACTATCGCTGGACTTACGTTACTTTTTGGAATTATATCTTTGACTGTCTTAATATCTTTGTCTGGTTGGACTAAATCCAGAAAATTGGGAAAGTTTACAACAATTATAGGAGTAATAACTCTAATTTCAATATTATACATGTTGATTTAATCAAAGTAATATTAAAGCCAGCCGAGAACAAAGGTTATGCGCCTATGCCTCCCAAAGGGTCGGCACATCGCTTACCCACGCGTTGAACAAGCCCCCTCAATAAATCCGATTATACGCAGGATAAGCTATTGACTAATAGTTTGTTATCCGTATAGATTTGGCCTGCACCAACCAGATCCATCTTATGCGCAGGCCTCTCATAATCATTTACGATCACCACCTGCATGATTTTGAAGAGTTCTTGATGCTCCAGAATATTACAGTTGGATGGTGATGGCATATGGTCAAGCCGAAGTTCCTCATTAAGGGCGGATCTGGACCCTCTACAAATCCATCTCACCACTTTCTTCTTCAATCTCCTTCACCCACGCCCTCAACAACTGGAACAGCTGTTCCTTCGCCCCCTCCACACTGGCCACCACATCCTCATGCGTGGTTTCCAGGATCCGCACCGGCGGGTAACTGACATTGGTGACAACGGAGACGGCCCCGACCTTCAATCCCATATGTCGGGCTGCGATCACTTCCGGAACTGTAGACATACCGATGAGATCACCGCCCATCCGGTGGCAAAAGGCATACTCCGCAGGGGTTTCCAGATTGGGGCCTGCCAACCCGACATACACCCCTTCATGGAGCGAAATGCCTTCTTGTGCAGCACAGGTTTTGGCGAGATCACGCCAGGTAGGATCATAGGCATGCAGCATATCCGGGAAGCGGGTACCCAAACGTTCGTCATTGGGTCCGGTCAGCGGGTTTTTGCCCATCAGATTGATATGGTCCTTAATGAGGGACAGATCGCCGGCCTGATGATCCGGATGGATACCGCCGGCGGCATTGGTGAGGATCACCCCTTCCACGCCCCATCGAGCCAGGGTGCGAATGGGATGTACGATATCGTCCATCGGCAGTCCTTCGTACGTGTGGAATCGTCCGGCCAGGCAGGCCACCGGGATGCCATGGATAGTGCCGACGAACAGTCGCCCTTGATGACTGAGGACGGTCGTCACATGGAAATGAGGGATATCTCCAAAAGGAATAGAAACGGGATTCTCCAATAAAGCAGTGGCATCACCACCCCCGGTGCCTAAAACGATGCCCAGTCGGGGTTTAAGGTTTGTCTTTTGTTGCAGCCATAATGCCGCTTCTTCTGCGTGTTCAAAGGCACCCATGGGATAAACTATTTCTAAAGCCAAGGTAGGTTTTTGCTGTTTGCCCCCACATTATTTTCCAATAATCCGTTTATAAGCGCAAGAGCCGGTATTTTCCGGTTGAATTTGATCCATATCTCCAACCATGAAAGCTATCCCCTTCCTTTTCCTGCTCTGTGCGTCCCTTTTCCTGATGACCACCTGTGATCACAAGGATGATCAGGACTTTCAAATGGACCTGTTGACCTTACCCCATGGAGATTGGGTCAATTATGAGGGTGCCGGCTGGCTCCTGGCAGACAGCATTTCGGACAGTCGTTGCCCGTTTGATTACGTCTGTGTCTGGGAAGGTGCTGCACAAGGCCAGATCACCATGGATATTGCCGGGAAATTGCACCATGTGCCCTTCAAGGTAAAAGGATTGTGTGACCCCAGCCAGAACACCTGTGGGAATGTCCTGGATACGCTTGGATACCATATTCAATTTATCAGCATGGACCCGTATCCAGTCGAATTCGATCAAATCCCCCAACAGGACTATATCCTGAAACTGGAGGTCGAAAAGTTGTAGGGTAGAGATTTGTCCGGTAATTCGGCGGTCACTTTCCAGGGAATCCCGATCTTTGGCCTTACTGATCGGAACCCAATGACTGTCCGGTCTGTTGCAATTAAAACCGGAATATGACGACCAGCCCCAATACAACGGAAAAGGACCTCCAGTTACACGGATTTCTGCCCATCGAACCCGATCCAACTCTCGACCTCTTCGAGGAGATCGAAAAACTGAAGAAAGAGAAAAACGCCATCATTCTGGCCCACTATTATCAGGATTCAGATATTCAGGATATCGCTGATTATATCGGTGATAGCCTCGGGTTGTCCCAGAAGGCTGCAAGTACGGATGCGGATATCATCGTTTTTGCCGGAGTCCATTTTATGGCGGAAACGGCCAAGATGCTTTCCCCGCATAAGAAGGTATTGCTCCCAGACCTTAAGGCGGGCTGTTCTTTAGCTGACTCCTGTCCACCACCTCTATTCCGGAAATTCAAGGAGAAATACCCGGATCATGTGGTCGTCAGTTATATCAACTGCACAGCGGAGATGAAGACGCTGACGGATATTTGCTGTACCTCCACCAATGCTGTCAACATCATCGAGAGTATCCCGAAGGATAAGCAGATCATTTTCACTCCCGATAAGAACCTGGGCGCCTATCTGGTGAAAAAGACCGGCCGGGATATGGTGATCTGGGATGGTGCCTGTATGGTACATGAGATCTTTTCCAATGAAAAGATCACCAAGCTGATGGTTCGTCATCCCGAGGCCCAGTTGATCGCCCATCCCGAATGCGAGGAGCATATCCTGGTCAAAGCCCACTTTATCGGATCGACCACCGGACTGCTCAACTATACCATCAACAATCCAGGCCAGGAGTTCATCGTCGCCACGGAGGCGGGAATCATTCACCAGATGCAATTGCGCTCCCCTGAAAAGACCTTCATACCCGCCCCTCCGGAAAACACCTGTGCTTGTAATGACTGTCCTCATATGAAGCGCAACACCCTGGAAAAGCTCTATGTGTGCATGAAATATGAGCTGCCGGAGATCCATCTTCCAGATTGGATCATCCGAGAAGGTCGGGTCAGTATCGATCGAATGTTGGAGATCTCTGCGAAAGCGGGATTATAAACAGTGTCGGATATAACATTCCGTTCAATTCAGCGTATAGTATAAAAAGTTGCCTTGAAGGGGGATTCATCCTACCTTTGCAACCCGAAAAATCAAGCATGTTGCGATCATTTTTGTTCAGTTTATCTCTAATCCTGTATACCTCGGTTCTGCCCGCCCAGATCGGGTATGAATTCGGTGGATTCCTGGGTGCAGGCTGGTACTTCGGAGATCTCAATCCCGATTTCAGCCTCAACCACCCCGGACCGGCCATCGGTGTGATCGGTCGGCATAACTTCAACGATCGGATCGGTGTGGCCCTGACGGGCAACTACACCTTTGTGGAGGGCAATGATGCCTGGTCGGAAAACCCCTACCAACGCGCCCGAAACCTGAGCTTTCGCTCGAATATTTTTGATGTGGGTGGTCGTTTTGAATTCAATTTCATGCGCTACAAGCATGGTAGCCAGGACTACTGGTTTACGCCTTATGTCTTTGGCGGGATTTCTGTTTTTGTCTTCAACCCCAAGGCCAAACTCAATGGTGAGTGGTACGCCTTACGCGATCTGGGCACAGAAGGTCAGTTTACCGGAGAAGAATATTACATCCTGCAGCCAGCATTGAACTACGGGTTGGGTCTGAAGTTTGATCTGTCCTACGAATGGTCGATCAATATCGAGATCGATGCCCGCAAACTGTGGACCGATTATCTGGATGATGTATCCACAGTGTATGCGGATAAGCTTGAAATTGATGCTTTGCACGGACCCATTGCTGTGGCGCTTTCGGATCGGTCTATTCCCGATTCCAATTTCCCCCAGATCGGTGAGGCCGGGCGGCAACGCGGTGACAGCCAGAACAATGACCTCTATGGTATGGTCAAGGTCGGGCTGATCTATTATTTTGGCGAGATTCGCTGTCCGGAGATCCTGTATTGATCCCTTTTTTAACTTACGGGCCCTCTGTCCACTGATATTCCTCACCCTTCCGGGTATCTCACCCATTTTGGTCCTAACTTTGGTGGTTTATTGCTCGTGATAACCCTGCCATTATGCTGACTTGGATCATTGTACTGACCAGCTTTTTCTTTGCCGGAAATGATCCGGATGCACGCATTGCTGAAAGCTTGCTTGCTCAAGGAATGACGGGTCAATCCTCTTCGTTTATCATCGTTCTTCGTGAGCAAGCTGATCTTCGACAAGTGAGGGCGGTATCTGGCAAGGAAGCCAAAGGCCAAATGACCTTTGCCCTGCTTCAGGCCAAAGCGGCCTCGACCCAAGCTCCTATCCTGCAGGTCTTGAAAGAGGAGGGTGCTTTGGCCCAATCTTTTTACCTGGCCAATGCGATTCGATCCTATGGGGATCTGGCACTGATGCGCAAGATTGCGGCCATGCCTGAAGTAGCTTTACTGGTCGCAGATGCTCCAGTCCAGGTGGAACCTGTGCAGGAAGAAACGGTTGCCAGTCTTCGTGATTTTGAGAGTGTGACCTGGGGTATTGCCCGCATACAGGCGGATAGCGTCTGGGCCATGGGCTATACCGGACAAGGGGTGGTGATCGGTGGCCAGGATACCGGCTACAAATGGGATCATGAGGCGCTCTTCCGCACTTATCGCGGCTGGAATGATGGTGCAGTAGATCATCAATACAACTGGCATGATGCCATCCACGAACTCAACCCCCTGAATGGGGATACCACAAATAGCCCGCTGAACAACCCTTGTGGCCTGGACGTGGATGTTCCCTGTGATGATCACAACCATGGCACCCATACCATGGGCACTATGGCGGGGATCGACAGCACCAATCAGATCGGTGTTGCTCCTGGCGCCACCTGGATCGGTTGCCGCAATATGGAACGGGGTTGGGGTTCACCGTCCACCTATATTGAATGCTTTGAATGGTTTCTGGCGCCAACTGATCTGGATGGGATGAATCCCGATCCGGCCATGGCACCTCATGTGATCAATAACTCATGGTCCTGTCCAACCAAGGAAGGATGTGATCCCTCCAATTTTGCCCTGATGGAGATGGTAGTGGACAATCTGAAGACAGCGGGTATCGTCGTTGTTGTATCTGCCGGAAATACGGGCCCGGGGTGTGGTAGTTTAGATCGACCATCGGCCATTTTTGAAAACAGCTTTGCTATCGGGGCCAGTATGGAGAATGATACCATTGCCGGTTTCAGTGCCCGGGGGCCGGTCACCATAGATGGTTCTCTACGGATGAAGCCAGATGTTGTCGCGCCAGGTGTAGGCGTTCGGTCCAGCATTCCCGGGGGCTATGCCAGCTGGGCAGGAACCAGTATGGCTGGTCCTCATGTGGCTGGCGCAGTTGCTCTGATTCTGGCCGCTCGACCCGACCTGGCCGGTGAGGTGGATGAGATCGAATCACTGTTGGAATCCACAGCAAAAGTCCTTTTATCGCCGGACACTTGTGGCGGCTTTCCTGGGACTTTAGTGCCCAATCATGTCTACGGATGGGGACGGATCAATGTGTTTGAAGCAGTGAAGAAAGCCCTCGAAAGCAGTTCTACACAACATCCAGAAGCATTGACGGCCCCGGATGTCTGGCCTAACCCGTTTGACGATCAGCTGACCATTCATTGGGGTGTGCATCAAGGAATGGCATCTGTCCGATTGATCGATCTCTCAGGACGGATCATCATGCACGTGCCGGAAGTCTTGATCACTGGCGATCAAACCACTTTACACATCCCGAAAATCCAGCCCGGGTTTTACTATTTGGAACTCCGGGTCAATAGCGCAACGTTCACTAGCAAGGTGATCCACTATTGATCAAAATATTGAAAACTCGAGGTTATGCGACTGATCAATCTGGTCAACAACGATGAACTGAAACAACGATTATATGAGGATGACACTCCTCGGATCACCTTGTCGTTTTATACCTATGCTCACATTCTGAACCCGACATTTTTTCGGGATCATTTTTATTGGAGACTGGGTCAATGTGGGGTGTATGGTCGCATTTATGTGGCTGCCGAAGGGGTCAATGGCCAAATTTCTATTCCTGAACCGGAACACGAGCACTTTAAAGCCGCTATGAATGAGATCGACTTCCTCAAAGGAATTCGACTGAATTATGCCATTGAGGATGATGGAAAATCGTTTTACAAACTGAACATCAAGGTGCGTCAGAAGATCGTCGCTGATGGGTTAAATGATGACACCTTTGATGTGACCAAACGGGGAGGTCATCTGTCCGCAAAGGACTTTAATGAATTGACCGAGAATCCTGAGACGGTCATCGTGGATATGCGGAATCATTATGAGAGTGAGGTCGGTCATTTTGACGGGGCCATCTTGCCTGAAGCGACCACATTCCGTGAAGCCTTACCTATGGTTCGGGATATGTTGGAAGACCGCAAGGACAAACCGGTCGTCATGTATTGTACAGGTGGTATCCGCTGTGAGAAGGCCAGCGCCTGGATGAAACACAACGGTTTTGAACAGGTCTATCAACTGGATGGTGGCATTATCGAATATGCCCGTCAAGTGGATCAACAGGGTTTGGAGAATAAATTTGTCGGCAAAAATTTCGTTTTTGACGAACGCCTTGGTGAACGGATCTCCAATGAAGTGATTGCGCATTGTCATCAATGTGGAGGGCCCTGCGATACTCATGTGAATTGTGGGAATGATGCCTGCCACTTGCTGTTCATTCAATGCCCGACTTGTGCGGAAAAATTCGAACAGACCTGTTCGGAAAAATGCCGTGAATTCAACAAACTGCCCGAAGAGGAACGGTTGATCTTACGGAAGACGGAGAAGTTCAACGGATCCGCTTTTGGAAAGGGTCGATATCGTGCCCACAAATCAGTCGATGTGCTGCGCTAAGGCCTTTCGTCTATGAAGTGTGTCATTTCATCTAAGGAGATGAAGGGTTCGCTGCAGACATTGTAGTTTTGATCTGAATGGCACCACTCTCAGAAACAATTCGCCAGGCCTTTCGGTCTATCAAAGGCAACTTGTTGCGCTCGATCCTCACCCTGTCGATCATCGCACTCGGAATTATGGCATTGGTGGGTATCCTCACGGCCATCGATAGCATCCTGTTTTCCCTGACCGATAATTTCTCTTCTCTCGGTGCCAACTCGTTCAGCATTTCCCCCAAGGGGAATGAATTGGGCGGGCGTCAACACGGTCGGAGATTGAAAGCAGGAGAGGCCATCACCTTTGAACAGGCTATGACCTTCAAGGAGCGCTACGATTTCCCGGCGCACGTCAGTGTTTCGTTTACCGGGACAGCCAACGCGGAAGCGAAATACGCGGATAAAAAGACAAACCCCACTATTCGGCTGACCGGGATTGATGAAGAATTCCTCTATGTGAATGGATATGACCTGGACAGGGGTCGAAATTTCGTTCCTACTGAGATCGAGGGAAATGCACAAAGAGCGATTATCGGGATGGATATTGTCGACCTGCTGTTCGATGAACAACCGGAAAAAGCGATGGATCAAACGGTCTATGTGGGCAATCGAAAATACAAGGTGATCGGCATCCTCAAATCTAAGGGGTCAACCATGAACCAATCCAGTGATCGGGTGATTCTGGTGCCTATTACTGCGGTCAAGGAGGCCTATGGCACGCGAAACACCAATTACGGGCTTTCCGTCGCTGTGAATGAATCCACCCAGTTGGAAGAAGCCTCTGATGCAGCCATCGGGTTGTTTCGGGCGATTCGTGGACTGCGATTAAATGAGGATAATGACTTTGAGATCTTTCAAAGCGATGGACTGGTCTCTATCCTGAAGGAGAACACTGTACAAATTCGTCTGGCGGCAGTGGGAATCGGGATCATCACGCTTTTAGGCGCAGCCATTGGTCTGATGAATATCATGCTGGTTTCCGTGGCAGAACGCACCCGCGAAATCGGAGTCATCAAGGCGCTCGGTGCCAAGAATCGGGATATCATGATCCAGTTTCTCGTGGAAGCAGTCATCATTTGCCAGTTGGGCGGTGTATTGGGTGTGATCCTCGGAATACTCGTCGGTAATGTTGTGTCTCTTCTGATCGGAGGGCATTTTATTATTCCCTGGGCCTGGATGATTCTGGGCATATTGACAACAACGATCGTCGGGTTGGTAGCTGGCCTTTATCCGGCATTAAAGGCAAGCCGACTAGACCCCATCGAATCCTTGCGTTACGAGTAGACATCCTTAAGCTACTCTCTCTGAACAGGTGTCAGTGCCTGAAATCATGATCTATATTGTCCTTCATCATTGGTATACTTGATTGGGTAGTGTAACATAGCGTTGCACGTTTTAGTCATCTGCTCCTTTTTGGACCTATCCTTTCAAGGAAAGGATTAGATATGGTTTTGAAATAGGAGATAGATGCATCTCTTATTCAAAAGCCCAAGCCATGAAAAAGACTCGACTGATCTCTTGGATGATCATCTGCATTATCACCTTTTTATGCTCTCCGGAAAAAATTCAAGCCCAATGTAATGTCCAGGATGATTCACTCGTCCTTGTGGAGATTTATAACCAATTGGATGGGCCAAATTGGAAAACCAATACCCATTGGTTAATCCCCGGCCAGTCCATTGACATGTGGTATGGTGTTTATACCACAAATGAGGGATGTATTCAATCTATTCACCTGGGATCCAATTATCTAAAGGGAACTCTGCCATCTGGAATTGGGTCACTGATGAGCATGACAGCCTTATGGGTACATGGCAATCAGATCAGTGGATCGATCCCCGGAGCACTGGGTTCCCTTCCTGAATTGGAAACATTGGCCATGCATGATAATGAATTAAGTGGCGAAATTCCACCTGAATTGGGAAGTTTATCGAAACTTAAATTCCTATACCTGGATGATAATAATCTTGAAGGGAATATACCCGTTGAATTTTGGAATTTAGCAAACCTGGAAGTGATTTTTCTTGCAAAAAATCAGTTGACTGGAAATATCCCTGCTGAAATCGGATCTTTGCCCAAGTTGATCACAGCATTTTTCGATAATAATCAATTCAGTGGTCCAATTCCGAATGAAATTTTCAGCGCTGTAAATCTCGCCAACCTCAAACTGGATCATAATGACTTCACCGGGGCGATTCCGGTTACCGTAGGATTGGCTACCTCATTGGAATATTTGAATGGTGAATATAATCAACTTTCAGGATCCATTCCCACTGAAATTGGCAATTTGAATAAGTTGGAATCACTCGTTTTGGGGTCAAATGATTTAACTGGTGGGATTCCCCCGGAATTGGGTCAATTGAGCAAGTTGGAAAACCTGAGTTTACAACGAAATAAATTGGATGGAATAATACCTCCTGAACTGGGTGCTTTGCTCAATCTGAAATATTTGGGTCTTCAATTCAACAAGCTGAACGGGTCAATCCCTAAGGAACTTGGGAGCCTTTCAAAATTGATAAATCTTTATCTCAGTAATAATGATCTGTCAGGTCATATTCCACCAGAACTTGGCTTGTTGACTGAATTGGAAAGCATGGTAATTTCAGCCAACAAATTGGAAGGAATCATTCCACCTGAAATCGGATCCATTTCGAATCTACGAAGCATTTCTTTAACCAGAAACCAGCTCAGTGGGCCTATTCCCAAGGAATTGGGAGACCTCAGTAATTTGACTGGATTGTACTTGGGTAGCAACGAATTGTCAGGGCCGATTCCCTTGGAGCTCGGTCAGCTCTTTGGATTGACTGATCTCTATTTACAGGATAACCAACTGACAGGGTCGATTCCCGTTGAACTTGGCAACCTTCCTGAGTTGGAGGTACTGTCCCTGAATGAGAATTTGTTGGAAGGCCCCATTCCGGCAGAGTTAGGCAGTCTTGATAAAATGAGGGTTTTCAGTTTGGCAAAAAACAACTTAACGGGAATGATTCCACCACAAATTGGATCGTTTCCGGACCTTGAGCAATTCTATCTTCACGACAACCAACTGGAAGGTTGTTATCCGCTGGAAATTATGGATTATTGTGCACTCAATTTTAGTGAATATATTGGAGTGTCGGGATATAATCTAACGGGTAACCTGGCTCTACCCTGGAGTGGTGATTTTGAAAAATATTGTAATGGTGAAATGCAAATAGGTGCGGTATGCGATGATGGCGACCCGAATACGATTGAGGATGAGATTCAAATGGACTGTACATGCTCGGGGATGTCCACATCCATAAATACAATTGATGCGAATAGGATGCACATCTACCCCAATCCATCTTCCGGGGTTCTATATGTTGACCTGGGTGTATCCGTAGACAAAGTGAATCTTAGGCTGGTCAATCAGATCGGGCAAGTGATTTACCAAACAGAACTGGAATCTGTTCAGGAAATTCAGCTTCCATTGAATGTGCCGCCTGGATTCTATCTCTTGTGGGTGCGCACACCTGATGGCCATGCCACTGCGTTTCAAGTCATGAAGGAGTAGCTAAAGAATTATTTCAACGGAATAAAATCAAAATGCCCGGTAGTATTACCGGGCATTTTTAAAATCAGGGAGGGACTTTCATGACTATAAAAAACTGTACTTCTTCCCGTAGTCCAGCATTTGCTGAATGAAATTTTTGGGCTGAGTCACCTTGACATCGATGATCTCTCCATTGGCGTCCATTTCAGGAACCAATTCAGGCTGAATGAATCCATTATAGGGCGGAATGTTGAATGGCTTTACACGGTCGAGAACCTCCTTGTGGAGTGCCTGATCCACTTTGACACCATAGCTTTCCACAAGGGCTTTCCCCGCCAGATAATCGCCTTCGGATTTGATCCGCTGGATCTCCTGTAACAATTGGCCAAAGAGTTCACGGAGCTTATCGTAGTCGGTAATATTATAGAATGTCTTCCCGTCACGTGTCACTTTTTCTATGACATTCTCCGATTGGCCTTTTTCAAAAACCCATGCAGCAATCAGCTGACGGTTGCGCATGTGCGCTTCCTCGATATCTTTTCCTACTTCGATCCTGCGGAGTTGCTTCATCAGGCCATTACTGATATAGCCATCATATTCTGCCTTGCCCACTTCGAGACTCGGGATCAGTCCCAGTTCGATCAATTTGGGATCCATAATATAATAGAGGCCCACAATATCTGCGCGTGCTTCTTCCAGAGTGGATGCATAACTTTTCAGGGTTTCCTTGGGTGTCCCTATGCCGGGGTTCAGCTTGCCGCTGGCATGACCGATCACCTCATGGAGGGCCGTACTGAGTTTGTCTCCTAATGCACCAAATTCTTTAATACGGGCAATTTCTTCAGCATCGTGCGCAAACTCCTGAAGGATAGTCTCACCGCTGGCTTGTTCGTAGGCTTCGGTGATATTCCCCAGACTGACCGACTTGGATCCGAAGTGTTCACGAATCCAGTTGGCATTGGGAAGATTCACCCCTATGGGCGTGGACGGAGATGCATCACCGGATTCTCCTGCGACATTGACCACATTGTAGGTAATACCAACTACGTTGGACTTTTTGTGTTCTGCCGAAATCGTGCTGTTGTCTTCAAACCATTGTGCATTCTGAGAAAGGAATTGCATTCGTTCTGAGGCATCAAAATCTTTTATTTGCACAATCGTCTCAAACGATCCCCGGTAACCTAACGGATCATTATAGACCTCGACAAATCCATTGATATAATCGATGTCTCCTTCTGTGGTTTGCGCCCAGGCGATATTATACTCATCCCAGATTTTGAGGTCACCTGTCTGATAATATTGGATCAACAAGTCAAAGGCTTTTTTCTGAGCATCATTTTCAGCGACGCCAGCGGCCAGGGTCAGCCATTTGATCATCTCTTGTATGGCTGGACCGTAGAGTCCGTCTGCCTTGTAGATGTCTTCGGATAATTGCCCATTTTGATCGCGAACCATGCGAGAATTCAATCCATAAGAGATTGCCCTTTTCTCAGATTTGTCGATCCGCTTGGCATAAAAGGCGTCTACTTCCGCCTGGGTAATTCCAGGAGCATAAAAGTTGGAAGCAGATTGAACGATCAGGTCACCTTCAGCATTCAAGCTGACTTTCTTCATATCCAGGGTCGGATCAAACATGGCAGACAGGGCCTCTTCTGAGAGAGTCGCACCTGTTCCGGACAGCAGGTTCTGAAAATAATCCCTTGAAAAGGTGGGCAGAAATTTATCGTTTCCATAATGGTGGTGAATGCCGTTGGAGAACCAGACGCGTTTGGCGTAGCTCATGAACTGTTGCCAATCTGCTGTGCTTTGATCACCTGAATAGTTTCCGACGATTGTTTCCAGTGCCTGGCGAATGGCCAGATTATGCCGGTAGTTCTGATCCCAGATAATATCCCTTCCCGCCAGACCGGCCTGGTTGAGATAATAGACCAGCTTTTTTTGTTGGAGGGACAACTTGTCCCAACCGGGGACCTGATATCGGAGGATTTGAAGATCTGCTACGGTATCCGCTACCCACTCAAATGGAGCTTCTGCCGCTAGCGTATCAGTGTCTTCGGCAGATTGCTGACATTGATAAAAACTGGCTGTAGCCAGAAAAAGAACAGGATGTAAATGCTTTGTTTCATGTGGAAATTTACGTTGGATCAGGGCGCAAAGATAGTTAGAATGAAGGTTGACACCGCGCCTGACGACAAGTGTTCATGTCATCTGCCCGTCATTTCCTTTTCCTTAACACCTTGATGCAAACCCTTAACGGCGTGATAAGACCGGAGTTCCTATTACTTTCGTCTACTAAGAAAGACCTGATTATGAAGACGCTTTACATCTACCCCGTCCTGTTGATCCTCTTGCTGGGCGCTTGCGCGTCACCACAACGATTTTATGAAAAAGGCAAATACACCAAAGCCGTAGAGGAGGCTCTGGAATTAGTCCGGAAGGGCAAGGCTGAGGAGGGTGATATACGGACGCTCGAACTGGCCTTCAATCAAATGAACACCAGGGATATCAACCAACTGGAGAAACTGTTGAGCAGTCCTTCACCTGACCGTTGGGAAGACTTGCTCAGTGTGGCTGATCGTATCGACGATCGCCAGGAATGGGTCAAGCCATATCTGCCCATCACTTACCCCCGTAGTGGTCAGCAGGTCTCCTTGCGATTGTATCCCCTTCGCGACCTGATCCCACAAGCGCGCATCAAAGCGGCTGATCGGCGTATCGTCCTGGGTGAACAGGCCCTGGAATTGGCCGAACTAGGCGATAAAAAAGCAGCACGGGAAGCCTACGGGCATTTTGACAAGAGTCTTTTTTACAGACCGGGAGATGCAAATACCCGGCGACTGCAGGACCGGGCTGAAACCTTGAGTTATAGCTTGATGCGATTGCAGATCGACAACCAGGCTCGGGCTTTTTTACCTGGCGGTTACCGATTGCAGCTGGAGGAAACCTTTACTTCTTCTGTGGATCACCGGTGGCTACGCATCCTTCCGGATGGAGCACCTTGCCGTGATTGCGACCTGGAAACCATTATCGTCCTGATGGATGTCGATGTGAGTCCGGATGGGATCGAGGAACGCAAATGGAAAGAACGGAATTCTGTTGAAGACGGATTCCGTTACGCCCTGGATGACCGCGGAAATGTGCGGAAGGATTCCAATGGCAATGACATCAAGATCACCGTGTATAAGGAAGTGTGGGCCGAGGTATTTGAAACACGGCAGTTTAAGGCGGCTCGCCTGGAAGGCATGATGGAGGTCCGGGATTTGCGAACAGGTCGTGTCCTGCGGCGTATCCCGGTGGCAGCAGAAACTCAGTTCAGAGCGGAAAGTGTCTGGTTTCAGGGCGACAAACGCGCTCTGGACCATAAGACGGTCAAGCGATTAAAGAACCACCCGGTGCCCTATCCGGACGAACAGAATATTTTGGCTGATGCCGCTGATCTCTTCAGACAGGAGGTGGGTCGGCAAGCCAGAGAGCATCGCAAGTTATTTATCCTCTAGAGCACTTCGTGATGTGAAAGTGAAGGGTTGTTGTCACCCGGTCGGTTTTCCGATCGGGTGATTTTCATTTTGAAACAGCAGGTTGCTTCAATTTTTGAAAGGGTATCCGCAGGGCATTGAAAAAACCCGTACTTTCAACTGCATTTCAAATCATCAACGCCCTATGCGGAAGTGGACCTTTCCGGCCCTTCTCTTTCTATTCTTATTGCCTGCTCCTCAATTGCAGGCCCAGTTGGATAGTATCCATTGGATACCTCCCTTCCATGCCCGGGATACACGTGGCCAACAGTATCTCTATCTGACCACTCCCGAACCAGTTCCATTTTTGGTGACCATCTCCACAGGAACCGGGGGCACTATTGTCGATGGCACGGGTGCAACCTTGTCGACAATTCTCCTTTCGAACAGCACACCCCAGCGCATCTATATCGGAAATGGCGATGCTTTTCCAGTCGACAACCTCGTCACTCTGACACGCATCAACCAGCTTCATCAACCCCTTGATAACAAGGGCATCAAATTGTCTGCACCCCAGCTCTTCTATGCCAATTTTCGCAGTCGAACGACCGACCAGGCCGGTTCGCTGACCGCAAAAGGAACAGCTGCGCTTGGCAATTCCTTCCGGATTGGTCACGTGTTTAACTCGATCGTGAACGGTTTCAATACAGGAAATCGATCCAATTTTTTCAGCATCATGGCTACCCGGGCCAATACATTAGTCACTGTCTCGGGATTCACAGAGGGCATTGGATTAGAAACAACTGCTGGTCTGGTCTATCCTTCCGGCTCTTACCAGGTCACTCTACAAGCCGGCCAATGTTATGTCGCCAGCGTGTATGTCGATCAGAACAAACCGATCGAAAATGAAAACGGGTTGATGGGCTGTCTGGTCGAATCCAATCAACCGGTCGTCGTGAATTGTGGTACCTGGCTGGGGTCTCCGTTCAACTATAATTTCAAGGACATCGGTATCGATCAGATCGTTCCCGTAGAGCAGGTAGGGAAGGAATATGTCACCATCCGCGGTGATGGCCATGACGGCCTGGAAACACCTATCGTCATTGCAACAGTAGATAGCACGGAAGTTTATCTGAATG
This sequence comes from uncultured Saprospiraceae bacterium, assembly GCA_942490895.1. Taxonomy (GTDB): domain Bacteria; phylum Bacteroidota; class Bacteroidia; order Chitinophagales; family Saprospiraceae; genus JAGNXB01. The sequence goes on along the minus strand of CALNZC010000029.1, from coordinate 271,547 downwards.
ACAATCCAGTGCCCTATGCCCTGCTGGATGCCGGTGAATATGTGCGGATTCCTGAAAGCAATTATACAGCTGCGGAAAATCTCTATATCCGGGCGACCCAACCAGTTTATACCTATCAGATGTTGGGTGGGGCAAATTTCGAACCGACAGGTGGTTTGAATTTTGTACCACCATTAAGATGTTCAGATGAGTCCAGTATTAACCACATCATGGACATCGACAAGATCGGAAATACCACCTATGAAGGGAAACTTCTGATCCTGGCGGAGGCCGGTAAAACGGTCCAACTGAATGGTGTTCCACTGAATCCTTTGTTGTTCAAACCGGTCACCGGAAATCCAGGCTATGTCACCTATAAAGCCCCGAACTTGACCGGATCCGTTCGGGTCGACAGTGACGGGGCCCTGCAGATTGGCGTATTTGGTCGAAATAACTATGCCGGTTGGGCCGGTTATTTTTCTGGATTTGACAAAGTGATACGACCTAAAATTGCCATCACTATCAATTCCACTTGCGGCGACACGCTTCTCCTGGAAAATCTGGAGAATACAGATTCTGTGGTCTGGCACAAAAATAATATCCCCCTTCTGCAATCATCGGATTCCCTGCTGACAGGTGTAAAGCCGGGGACTTATTTTGCAGTTGCCTATCGTGAGTTTTGTGGCGAATTCCTCTGGGATACCTCCCTGCAAATTGTCATTCCGGAGCCGATGGATCTGACCACCCTGACGACTCCGGTCACGTGCCCTGAAATTCCCGCAGGCTCCTTTCAGATCACATCGATTTCGGGTGGATTCCAGCCCTATGAAATTTCCTATGATGACGGCTTGACTTTCAACACGACATTTGGAATGGATTCGTTGTGGGCGGGGTCCTATCCAGTGGTCATTCGTGATTCGCTGGGTTGCATTTTCCAGGATACCATTTTGGTGGCTTCAGATCCGGATGTCCCCATCGTTACCTTACAGCCACCACCACCACTGACCTGCCTGGACACTAGCCAGATCATCGGGATTGTGGGGACTAGTCAGGGGTCCAATTACAGTGGAACATGGTGGAGCCCGACAGGCAGTCTGATGGCCGACCTCTCACAGGGTTTGGTGGTCAATCAACCGGGGCAGTACATTCTCCAGTTAACCCAAACCCTAAACCAATGTGTCCGATCGGATACGGTTGTCGTGCTTGCAGATCAACTCCCCCCTTCTGCATTGATCGAGCCGGCCTCCAAGCTGACCTGTATCGATACAACGATCACCCTTGTGTCCCAGGCCACTAATGGCAACAACCTCCAGTTTAGCTGGACAAGCCTCTCCGGAAATATAGTGACGGACCCCTCCAATCCAAGTATTCAAATCGACCAGGAGGGGAAGTATCTACTATTGGTCACCAATCCTGCCAACGGATGTTCAACCCAGGTGGAGACCGATGTGGAAGTCGATCAGGTACCGCCTGTGACTGCGATCAGCGACCCCGAATTGTTGACTTGTCTTCTCACTGGCCAATGGATCCACACTCTGGTACAATCACCTTCAGAATGGAGTCTTTCATGGCTGGATGGAGCCGGGCAAACCATATCCTCAGGGAACGAGGATAGCCTGTTTGTACAGACTCCAGGTATGTATTCCCTTCTGGTGACCAATATCACGAATGGTTGTACCACCCAAGAGGAGGTAGTCATCATCCAAAATGTAGAAACACCCGTTGTGGATGCAGGTCCAACAACCCTGCTGACCTGTCTTGACACGACCTCAACCCTTGTGGGCAGTTTATCGAATTGCTCCGGATGTACCACAAATTGGACAAATACCAACGGATCCCCGATCCTTCAACCCGGGCAATTGCAAATCTCCACAGTGACCGAGGGTTGGTACAACTTGACCGCTGTCAACCCGTTGAATGGATGTGTGGCCACGGACTCGGTAGAAGTGGTGCGTATTCCTGCTCCGGAAGAGATGACCGTGTTGGCCATTCCACCCAACTGTCAGGACCCTTCCGGTGCACTGGCCTTTGGCCCCGTGGTCGGTGGCGTCCTTCCCATTCAATATTCGTTTGATGGTGGGAATACCTACGGATCCCAGACAACCCTCGATCCCGCACCTGCCGGGCAATATACCCTGATGATCAAGGATGCCACGGGATGTGTTTTACGAGTAGATACCAGTATGATCGCCTACACTTTGCCGGCAATATTATTGGATGTCAGCGTCGAACTGGCCTATGGTGAGAGTGTTCCCATCCTCGCCACAGTCAATATCCCCCTCCAGGATATTCTGTCCATCGAATGGACCCCCGGAACCGGTTTAAGTTGTGATGATTGTCTGAATCCAGTGGCCTCGCCTCTGGAAACGACTACCTATCAACTGACCATGATTGATAAAAACGGGTGCGAAGTGGTCGCCACTATTCGCATTGATGTCGCGCTGGAAGTGGATGTCTTTATTCCCAGTGTTTTTCATCCGGATGGGAATGGGATCAATGATGGATTTACCGCATTTGCCGATCCCGAAAAAGTCAAGCGAATCGTTGAATTGCGCATTTATGATCGTTGGGGAAATGCCATTTTCCGAACAACGGATATTCCGGTCAATCAAACCAATTGGGGCTGGGATGGGACCTATCGGGGTGAGCCGATGGACCCTGCCGTTTTTGTCTATGTCGTAGAAGTGGAGTTTATCAATGACCAGCGACGCCTCTTCAAAGGGGATGTGCAATTGGCAAAGTAGGGTGATCTTGTACAGAAGTGATTGCAGAGCACAATCCAGACTCCTGTCAGCATGTTCTATTCATCGACACCAATCCCCGCCATTCATGATTTTCCGTTTGATTTCGCTTTCCTTTGCTTTTCTCCTTTGTACGTCTGGAATTCTTTCAGCACAGCAATCGCTTACTCTGGAGAAGATCTGGGCCTCCAGCAGGTTGATCCCGGATGGCGCTGGCCAGTTTAATTTCCTTAAAAACAGTCGCCAGTATACACGCCTTGTTGGCAATACCATTTTTAAATATGACCTGGTTACGGGTAAAGAGGAGGAGATCATTTACAGTGGTGGGTATCACATGCGTATTCAATCCTACCAATTCAGTCAGGATGAACAATTCCTTCTTTTGGAAACAGATCAGGAACAGATTTATCGACGTTCCCGGCGGTCCAATTTTTTTATTTGGGACAGGCAGGCCAAGGCCATCTATGCAGTTTCCAAGGAAGGAAAACAAATGCATGCGACATTTTCACCAGATGGGACACAGGTTGCTTTTGTACGGGACAATAATGTATGGATCAGTGATTACCGATTAGGGCATGAGATCCAGGTCACAAACGATGGGGTAGCAGGGGAGGTCATTAATGGTTCGTCCGACTGGGTCTACGAAGAAGAGTTTCGGCTGGTACGCGGATATGAGTGGTCACCAGATGGTACCCGAATAGCCTATTTCCGATTTGATGAATCGGAAGTGCCTGAATTTACGATGACCCTTTATCACGATGAGGTTTATCCGGACTGGAGTCAATTTAAATACCCCAAAGTGGGTCAGAAAGTTGCCCGGGTGGGTATAAATGTATACGATCTGGCAAGCGGTCAACATCTTTCCCTGGATCTGGGGGAGCAGGTGGATCAATATATCCCCCGGATTGTTTTTACAACCGATGCAAAACAACTCTGTGTCACACGTATGAACCGGAAGCAGAACCATCTCGATCTGCTCCTCTTTGATGTGGAAAGTGGAACATCCCGCATCCTGCTCACAGAAATAAATAGACAGTACATTAACCTGCATGATCATTTGCGATTTCTTTCGGGTGGCCAACATTTCATCTGGACGAGTGAAATGGATGGATGGAATCATATCTACCTCTATGACATGCAGGGCCAGTTGGTCAGACAATTGACCAGGGGAAATTGGGAGGTCACTGATTTTTATGGTGTTGATGAAACAAGAGGTGAAGTCTGGTTTCAGTCTGCCCGAAATTCACCCATTGACCGGGAGGTTTGCCGGGTAGCCATAAAAAATGGGGACATCACTGTTCTCCCATCAGATCAAGGCTTTCAAACAGTTCAATTGTCTACCAACTTTGATGTGCTGGTTCATCAAGTAACTACAATTAATACCCCGCCAAGCTATACCATTCTGGATAGAGATGGTGCCTATATTCGACAAATTGAATCAAATGGCGCGATTCAGAAAGAACAGAAATTACATGGTGTCCAACCTGCGAATTTCTTTTCATTTGAAGGACCAGATAAAACCATGTTGAATGGGTGGATGATCCAGCCACCTCAATTTGATCCCGAAAAAACATATCCCTTGCTCATGTTTGTTTACGGAGGGCCAGGCAGACAGGAAGTCACTAATAACTGGATGGGTCAGAAATACTGGTGGTTTCAATATTTGGCTGCTCAGGGGATGGTCATCGCAGCTGTGGATGGTCGGGGCAGTGGTGCAAGAGGTGAGGCGTTTAAAAAAATGACAACGCTGCAGTTAGGGCATTATGAAACCATTGATCAGATGGCTGCTGCGCGTTACCTGGGTGATTTGCCTTATATCGATGCAGACCGCATTGGAATTTATGGATGGAGTTATGGTGGATTTCTCTCCGCCTTGTGTCTCTTTAAAGGCCATGATCTATTTCGGGCAGGGATCTCTGTTGCTCCTGTCACGAATTGGAAATGGTATGATGCGATCTTTACGGAACGGTACATGCAAACAGAGGAGACGAATGCCAATGGTTATGCAGAGAATTCACCCGTTTATTTTGCAGATCAACTGCAAGGGGATTTCCTGCTGGTGCATGGATTTGCGGACGATAATGTTCATTTTCAGAATACGGCCGAATTGTCCAAAGTCCTCGTAGATGCCAACAAGCAATTTGACACGTACATCTATATCAACCAGGCCCACAGTATGGCAAAGGGAAACGCCCGCTTGCACCTGTACACCAAAATGACGAATTTTCTGGACCGAAGTCTGAGACCGGATATCCACGAATGATGGGTTTGCCCTCCTCCCCTCCAAACTCATTACCTCCTCGACTCCTCCACGGTATTCGCCCCCCCGAGCACTCGGGGTCGGGGCGGAGAATGCTTATGGCTTCGCCACCTGGGTAGTAGCCTTACTTCCTGGCAGGTAATGGGTAAATGGTGAACGGTAAAAGGCCCAATTGTGAAGGCTCCATTTTCCACAACTACTGAACTCCTAAACCTTCATTCGCAAGGTGTCAATGTCTGATTCGTGTTGACTGGGTTGATTTTCGAAATAACTCAATAACGAAATCCTGACTGCCGGCAGGCAGTATCCCAATAACTATTCTCCTCGCCTCCTCGACTCCTCCCCTCCAAACTCATAACCTCCTTAAAGGCACAATATTTGCTCTTTGCCTGTATGAATGCCTTGCCCGCAAGGGAACAAGAGACCCATATCCTCCTGGTGGAGGACGATCCGGCTGATGCACGACTCATTGAGATCTATCTCGAGGAGTCTGGCTTTGGTGATTGGGCTATTGACAGGGCACAGTCCATTGAGGAAGCCCTGGAACAACTTACCGAACAGGAATACGCTATCGTCCTCCTTGATCTGACTCTTCCAGATGGTACAGGACCGGAAAATATTCGCCGGATTAAGGCCGAATTTCCAGATCAGAACGTGGTCGTTCTGACAGGATTTGATGAGCGTGTTTTCGGACTGGAGGCTGTACAGCTGGGTGCCCAGGACTTTCTGGTCAAAGGAGACTATGACGAGAATTCACTGGCCAAGACCCTTCGCTTTTCGATCGAACGACAGAACTTCATTCGCCGGCTGGAGGAGACCCAGAAGATTGCACGTATCGGCAGTTGGGAATTTCACCCGGATTCTGGCCGACTGATCCTTTCCGATCAGGTCTTGTACCTGACAAAACCAGATGACAGCGAGGTCAAAGACGGCTTGCCCAGTGTCGAACTCAATCATCTTCTGCGTCGAATTCACAAGATCGCCCTCTCTGGAAGAGAGGTTAATCTGGATACCCGGATAAAGATCTCCGGCAATGGGGATCGTTTTTTTCATGTGCAATGTAGGATGACTCGCACTTCCACTAACCAGGAGGTTGTTCAGGGAATTCTTCAGGATGTGACCGATCGTTACCAGACGGAAGAGATGCGAAAGGCCCGAGATCTGGCCCGCAAATCCACAGAGATCCGTGAACAGTTCATTGCCAGTATCAGTCATGAAATGCGGACCCCCATGAATGCCATCATGGGTTTGTCAAATGTAATTCTCACGAGTGACGAAGTGCGGGGAGAGCAGAAACAAATGGTTCAGGCCATCCGGGATGCCTCGGATATCCTGTTGGGGATCGTCAATGACATCCTGGATTTTTCAGCAATTCAGGCGGGAAAGATCCAGTTTCGAGAAGAGCCGTTTTCCTTGAGAAGCGTGTGCCGCAATCTGGAACAGATCCTGGGGGCCAAAGTCAAGGATAAAAACCTGGGCTGGAAGATGCATATTGAGGATCAGGTGCCGGATCAATTGATCGGAGACAAGTTGCGGATGAGCCAGATTCTCTTCAATTTACTGGGGAATGCCATCAAATTCACCGAAAAAGGCCAGGTTGGACTTTACATTGAATTGATGGATCGGGGCCAGGAAAAGGTGAGACTGAAATTTCGGATTGAAGACACCGGTATTGGCATCCCTGAAGAAGCCCAGCAGAGTATTTTTGAAGACTTCAACCGGGTCAAATATCAGAACAAAACCTACGAAGGCACCGGCTTGGGTCTGGCTATTACCCGTCAATTGGTCCAATTGCAACAAGGACAGATCTGGTTGGAAAGCCAGGTTGGGATCGGCACTACTTTTTTCGTCGATCTTGGTTTTGCAGTCGAATCAAAGCTCGCCAACGGGCATGTGGTCAGCGATGTAACACAATCCACAGATGGTGCCTTTCGGGGAACCATCCTGGTGGTAGAAGACCATAAGATGAACCAGCTGGTGGCTCGGAAAACCCTGGAACGACAATGGCCAGATGTTCATATCCTCATGGCCGATAATGGCCAGATCGGGATGGACATGCTGGAACGCCATGATGTGGATCTGGTCTTGATGGATCTCCAAATGCCAGTCATGGACGGTTATCAGGCAACTCTATTGATCCGGCGTCATCATCAGGCCAGGATCAGACAGGTACCTGTGTTGGCCATGACGGCCAATGCCTATGTGTCTCAGGATCCTCAACTATACGAAAAAGGGTTTACTGACTTTGTATTAAAGCCGTTTGAGCCCGAGCAGCTCTTTGCCCGCATTTTGCAATATGCCCCATTAAAAGCGATAAGTCTATGAGATCAATTGAGATGCAGATCGACCTTGAATACATCGACTCGATGAGTGGGGGAGATGCTGATATGCGCAATACTCTACTGGATATGTTGGTCGAAGAGTTGCCCCGGGAGCGGGCAGTTCTGGCAGAAGCTGTTGAAAAGGCCGACATACCTGCTATTTTCCAAGCCAGTCATTCGCTCAAGTCTACCCTGGCTTATACGGGGAATGCTGATGTCATCCGACTGAATGAAGGGATTGAAGAGAGCAGTCGACAAGGGCAATGGACGGTTGAGGACCGAGAACGGGTGAAGGTCCTTCTGGAACGAATGAACCTCTTGGTAGAGGCATTGACTGCGATCACTCGTTGATAGAACGGGTCCAACCCCTTCAGGATTCGTATTTTCGTGCCGGTTGCTGATTAGTGGCCCAAAAACCTGTTGCATGAAAAAGATATTGCTCGTTGAAGAAGAAGATGTCATGGTCACGGCCATCGAATTTCGTTTGCAGAAAATCGGGTGTCAGGTTTCTAAAGCAAAGAATGCCGAATCCGCCCAACACATCTTGCAGATGGATACCCCTGATCTGACCATTGTCAGCCTCAATCTTCAGAACGGAGCCGGCATGGATCTGGTCAAATGGATCAGGAAGGAGATGGGAACCAAGCTGCCTGTTGTCATTATTTCAGAACTCGAACAGGAAGAGGAGGTCATGGAAGCATATGATGCCGGGGCCAATGACTTTATCACCAAGCCATTCAAGCCGACCGAACTGGTGCTCCGGGTGATGCACCTTCTGGATAAATATGAAACAAAATGAAGGGGATCATTCTCGCCGGAGGACTCGGCACTCGACTGTATCCGCTCACCCTGGCGGTGAGTAAACAGCTGATGCCAGTGTATGACAAGCCGATGATCTACTATCCGCTGTCGACGCTGATGTCTGCCGGGATCAAGGACATCCTGTTGATCTCTACCCCGGAGGATCTGCCCAATTTCAGGAAGCTCCTGAAGGATGGCTCTGAGATCGGAGTGAATTTCTCCTATGTGGAGCAGGTCGTCCCGAATGGCCTGGCCCAGGCTTTCGTCCTGGGAAAAGAGTTTATCGGTAATGATCCTGTATCCCTGATCCTGGGGGATAATATCTTCTATGGAGCTGGAATGGAGGAAAACCTGCGTGAGAATGTCAATCCGGATGGTGGAGTGGTCTTTGCCTACCAGGTCGCTGATCCGGAGCGCTACGGCGTTGTCTCGTTCGATGAGAAATTCAATGCCTTGTCCATCGAAGAAAAGCCGAACAATCCCAAAGTCCAACTATGCTGTACCGGGATTGTATTTCTATGACAATGAGGTGGTCCAGATTGCTGAAAATCTAAAGCCTAGCCCCCGAGGGGAATATGAGATCACCGATGTCAACAAGATCTATCTGGAGCGTGGCAAGCTCAAGGTCAGCGTACTCGGTCGGGGTACGGCCTGGTTGGATACGGGTACGCACAAATCCTTGCAGCAGGCCGGTCAGTTCATCGAGGTCATTGAAGACCGCCAGGGGCTGAAGATCGGCTGTATCGAGGAGGTAGCCTGGCAGATGGGCTTTATCGATGATGCCCAACTGGAGGCTTTGGGGCATAAGTATCTCAAGAGCGGGTATGGGGAGTATCTGCTGAATCTGTTGCAGTAGGAAAATCGGTATTCGCTATTCGCCCTTCGCCATTCGCTTGAGCACGTCAGTGGCTGCGCCACTCTGGCAGACGGCTTTATGTAGGCCGGTAGTTAGGTAATAGGTAAAGGGTAAGGGACCTCAATTGACCTGTCCGAAAAGGAAAAGGGCATTGGGTTTCCAGACGTTTGCGTTGCGCCATGTTTCGACCCCGACACCTGCCAGGTGGCGGATCGTCCGGGGATGAGGTTAACACGGCCGTTCGCTGTTCGCCCCGAGTACTCGGGGCCATTCGCCTGGATTCGTCAGTGGCTGGCGCCACCTGTGCAGCAGGCTCAATGCGGGCCGGTATTGGGTAAAGGATAAAAGGTCATGGGCCCTGAATTTCAAAGTGCATTCTTATTGAAGCAGCTCCCTCTTTTTGAAATGGTATTCGGCGTTCGGTGTTGGGTATTCGGAGGTTCCGTTCGCAGCTGTCGCTGCATGGAAGTCGGACGTTGTGTGGAGGTAAAATGATGCAAAATATCAATCCATTATCTGGACCCCGGCGGGGTCCAAGATGATAGCCCCGGGCTACGCCTGGACATGGCCACATCAGGGCCATCGTCCATGGTGGAACCCGGGGTAGTATGGATGAGATAGATCTGTTTTGGCGACCTGTTTGCCGGCACCGCAAACAGGGTGACAAAACAACAATAAATGGAATTGAGATCGAAGAAATACGTCCATCCAACGACGAAATTAGTTCCCTCTCCTTGAAAAGGAGAGGGGTTGGGGATGCCAGCCCGCCTGAGGAGAGAGGTTAACGGTGCTTTCCGCTTTCCGCCTTTCGATTTCCGATTTTGACTTCGCCCAATACCCAACGCCCAACATTTAACACACCACCTATTGACAATGAACATAGTGTAGCCTATTTTGTAGGCTGTAAGTTTTCTCATCTCAAAAACCCAAAACCGATGAAACGTCTAACGTTACTCATGCCCATGCTGTGTGCTCTCTCTCTCTCTCTCTCTCTGATTTAAGAGCACAGTGTCCTGATTATGATTTTGTGTTTGGCGACCCAGTATTGAATGGGAGCCAATGGCAAATTGATCTTTCCATAGCCAACTACACTACCTCTCAAGTCCTATTTAAAGGTGTAGGGCTACGGCTAGCTGTTTGGGATTCTGATATTGATCAGGATATGACTGAAAACAGCAGCGATATCCCCAATGTACCAAGCGACCAATTTACCTGGCCTCAGACCGATGCATTTATTGTAGGTTGGGACCAAAACGGGACTGAAGTACAGGTTATTCCAGCCGCTACCTCTTCGTCTGAACCGGGCATGTACAGATTGTTGACAATCTATTTTACAGGAGATCCGGGTGAATGTTATCATGCAGAATTCATCACTCAGCCGGCAAATCAGTTCTTTATCAATTTTTCACAAGGTACATCTTGCTTCCCTCTAACCTATTACCTCAATCCCTCTGAACAGCCAGCTGACTCTGATGATGCCTGCTATCCCGATCTGATCATTGCCGGATATATCACCAAGACAACCGGCATGTCTTCATGTACAGACGGGATCAATTATGGTGTTCCGGATGTCGATGTCCATATTGATGGTATCAACAGCGTAAATCCCCAATACGTCACAAGCACAGGTACCAATGGTTCCTATATGCAGGAGATTGCAAGCACCTATCAGGGTGACGATTTGCGCATTTCGCCGGAAAAAGAAAATTATCCGGCATGTGGGGTGACCACCCTGGATGTGGACTTGATCAAGGCCTTCCTTTTGGGTTATACCAGTTATTGCTGGACATATCCGTGGCAATCCATTGCCGCAGATGCCAACATGAGTGGGACTATTTCCATTGCGGATATAGTGCTCTTGGAAAAGGTTGTTCAAGGAGGTCAATACACAATGGAGTCATGGACCTTTATTCCAACGGATGAATATGTCCAATTGTCAACACCCTATTGTAATAACCAATATTCCCCAACCTTTGACCCCTATATTGATCTGCTGAATTTTCAATCCAGTACAATGGTAGAAGATTTTGTAGCCGTAAAAGTGGGTGATGTCGATGGTTCTTGTGAGGATTGTGACAATAATGGTATGTTTCATGATCCCGGCCAGGAAGAGGAGGCTATGAGCAGGAGTGACATAGGAATTGAGTTGGCTTGTTCTGTCCAAGTTGATCCTGATGGTTCTTCGCATCTGGTGTTTCGCACCACAAAAGATATCCAATTGGGTATTCTGACATTAACATTTGCCGCACAACTCGGTGTGATTGATTGGCTCAGAATCTCTGGATTAAATGGTCTTGATGATTGGGCAGTCAATGAAGTAGGGGGTGCTATCCGATTACTATATTCCAATCCGGAAGAGTATGAACAGTATGTTCCTGCCGGAGAGATAATATTATCCTTACCGATATCGGATGGCATGGATATTGGAAATCTGGTACAGGTTGGTGAGACCTGGCGAAATGCGAATACCCTGAATGGTGAAGTTCACCCAGTAAGAATTGCCTTGACCAAAGCAACTGGAAGTCTTCTGGTGAGGCCTAATCCTGCCCGATCAACAATTTTTCTAACCACCGTTGAATCCGGGCATTATAGTTTGTTCAATATGCAGGGATTGTTGGTACAACAAGGAAGTGTTCAGCAAGGGGATAATGAAATTCAATTGAAGGATGTATTCCCCGGCACCTATCTGATTCATGTAAATGGTGATGTTGACAAAGTTATTGTAAAGTAAATCATCGTATTGGCCAGAAAAGAATTTTCTTTTCTGGCCAATAATATTTTATTAGATGAGGAGACTGATTTCAATTGTTTTTTGTTTATTTCCATTCATTTTGATATCACAAAATGTGTATTATCATGACGTATTTATTGGATTGATGAAAATGGATTTATCGGACTGTACTGTTGATACCATTCAATATGATCCAAATAAAGCGTTTGAAGATCTGTGCATTTTGCCTGATGGAAAATTCCTTGGAGTAACAGGAACGGGACTTTATGAATTTGATGGTCAAGCAACGAATTTGATTGCATCAGCACCTTCACCCGCTTATGCTATGAGGGCTGATATTTCGGGCATGGTTTGGCTACTTGGAGATGAATTAGTCTCTTTTGACCCTGCCACGGGATTATTTGTCTCCTATGGTTCTATACCTGGTGGAATTCAAAGCTCCGGAGGTCTTTTAGTATATAAAAATGAACTTTATTTCACAACTGAGGCTCCATATTCTTTGTACGTTGTTTCAAATCTTAGCCCCCTAGAAGTGGAATTGGTTGGTCAATTTACACCAAGTGTAAGGTTAGTCTCATTTTCAATCCTCCTGTCCGATTGCGATTCCGTTAGATTTATTACCAACGACAAAGATTATATATATGAATGTGATTTGAATACCCTTGAATTGACACCGTTGTGTCCTACGCCTCATGCCTGGTTATTTGGTCTAGCCACTGACTATGAATTCCTCGCTTCCGCCTGCGATCTTCTCATCGACCTCGATGCCGACGACAGCGGCCTGGTCCCTCCCCTCGACTGGCGGGATACCATCCATTGCCTCCCCGCTGTGGCAGCGATAGGTGATACTGATCTGAATGTGTTCAGCGATTATGCACTGGACAGTCTGGTGGTTTGGCTGGAGAATCCACCGGATGGTCTGACCGATTATTTGACCGCTTCGGATACGGATAGTATCGGTGTGACTGGATCAGGTTCACAGCGACTGACTTTTACCCCCATCCTGGGCAGTCCAACCGATACCGCCTTTGCAGAGGCACTTTTGGGTGCATTCTGGCAGAATGATCTGACCAGCCCCACTCCCGGGGTGCGCACCATTCATGTGGTCGCCTATGCCGGCGAACAACGCAGCGACACAGCCACCGCTTTCCTGTTGTTGGACCCCAAAGTGAATGAAGCCGGTCGGGATACTACCCTCAGCTTTTGTACCGAAGATCAGCTCATCAATCTGAATAATTTCCTGGGAACCGATGCCCAACCCGGCGGCACCTGGTCTCCAAGCCTGACCCAGGGCGGTTCCACCTACAATCCGGTATTGGATGGCCCGGGTATTTGGCAGTATATCGTCCAGAACTCTCCTGAATGCCGAGCGGATACCGCTAGCATAAGCATCACTCTTTTATCACTTCCTTCACCTGATCTAGGGCCCGATCAGACGGCCTGCCTGGGCGAAACCGTGACCCTCTCCGTACCGGCCATCTATACCACCTATGCCTGGAATGGCACCCCAGGTGGATCGACATGGGATGTCAACACCGACGGCCAGGTCATTGTAGAAGTCACCAATACGGATGGCTGTGCAGGTTCAGATACGATTCAGGTCAGTTTCACGACTGCGGGCGATACCTTGCATACAACTGCTGAGATCTGCGCTGGAGCCAGTTTTCTTTTTCATGGTACGAACTATCAATCCACTGGGATCTACACGGTGCCGGGAGCAGGGCTGTGCGATACTGTCCATATCCTGGACCTCACTGTACTACCTAATCCACTTCCCCAGATCACTGGAGATACTGTGCTGTGTGCGGGTGAAACAGGTAATCTGACCATCCCTTCTTACCCGCTGATCAAGTGGAGTACCGGGGCTACAGGTCCTTCCATTCCTGTCACAGCCACTGGTCCGTATGCCGTCTCCGTGACGGCCAACGAGGGGTGTGAGGCATCCGATACGATTTTTGTCACTGTCCTGCCGCCCATCACAACCGAGTGGGACATCACAAACCCGTCTTGTGCAGCGGATCAGGATGGCGAAATCCTCCTCACAGCCATCCAGGGAGGTGCGGGCAGTTATCTTCTCCAACCGGGAGGAGACATCCTCAGTCCGGGATATTCCATGTCGAATTTATCTGCCGGGACTTACACCTATACTATAGTCGATGCAGCAGGATGTACGACTACCTCAACTTTGACGGTTACCGATCCTCAAGCCGTATGGTTGGAAGCTGGTCCGGAACTCATCCTCAATGAAGGTGCCAAAGGGTCCCGCACCATACAAAGCAATGCCGGGACCTATACCCTGAGTTGGACACCCCCAGAAGGGTTGAATCAGTCTGGACAAGAGACTCTGGAAGCAGAAGGCTTGAGCACCGTGGTCTATCAGATCACGCTTTCGGATGCCAACGGTTGCTCCGCTACAGATGAGCTGGTTGTCCGGGTCATCTATCCGTTGCAGGTTTTTGTCCCTACAGCCTTCAGTCCGAATGGCGACGGGATCAATGATGTGTGGCAGGCTGTCAGTCCGTCGGATCACACCTATCCCATCGACCGGCTCACCATCTGGGACCGGTGGGGCAATCTGCTCCTGTCCACTCCGGGCCTCACCAATGAAACGGGATGGGATGGCACCTTCCGAGGCCGGCCATGCGATCCGGGTGTCTATGTCTACGAGATGGTTCTGTTGTTGCCGGATGGCAGTTCCAGGCAGATCAGCGGGGAAGTGGAGTTAGTGCGATGATATTTCGCTATTCGCTATTCGCTATTCGCAATTCGCCCTTCGCTTGAGCATGTCAGTGGCTGTCGCCACTTTGGCAGAAGGCATTATGTAGGCCGGTATTGGGTAATGGGTAAAAGGTCATGGGCCAAACGAAATAGTGCTTTTCTCCTCGACCCCTCGACCCCTCGACTTCTCGACTCCTTCACTCAATTCGCCTTTCGCAATTCACACCCCCACAATCCCTGCAGCCCGACCCACATTCAGATCGTAAACCTTTTGACCTTCCTGGATATGAAACTGTACTTGGAGCAGGAAAAGATCTTGTCCTGGCCCTTCAGGAGTGCGTTCAGGTGTCAGTGTGATATCGGCGGGGAGGTGCCCCTGCTCAAACAACTCTGTTTCCGATAGGACCGCATCACCTTCCATACCAGCTGTATCCATTCTCACCCAGGCACTCTTAAAACGGACATGGGTGGCCGTCGGAGGCCATTGGAGCATATTGGTTGCTCTTTCGATACTGATGACACCTGTCTCCAGGTTAACGCCCCTATTGGATCGTAGGATCTGGTCTAAGGGATAAGTCTTGTTGAGGTCGAACCCGAGGAGGATCTCTTTGCCTTCCTGCT
Organism: uncultured Saprospiraceae bacterium; assembly: GCA_942490895.1. Lineage (GTDB taxonomy): Bacteria > Bacteroidota > Bacteroidia > Chitinophagales > Saprospiraceae > JAGNXB01. Next base: position 256,519 of record CALNZC010000029.1, on the reverse strand, counting down.
CAGTCATTCCCGGACCGACCCTCCGCTGGCCCCTGAGTGAGGTCCGGTCCTCCTTCATCACCTTGTGCAGAGCGCCTATCAACCGCGAGGTCATCCGCGCATCTCCACAAGATTTGAAACTCGATCCCATCAGCCGCCGCAACAGAGCCGCCACCTTGGTCACCCGACCAAATTCAGTGGCATTCTCCATGGTTCGTGCAAATTGCGGGCTGTTTTTAACTTTTTCAGATTCATGGCGATGTGTCCGGCGCACCAGGTAGCCCTCCGTACGCGAATGATAAAACGTGAGGTCGTCCATCGTACCTGTGACCTTGAGGAGACTCTTTAATCTGGGCATGATCAGTTTGTATTTAGAGTGATAGAAAGGTTGACGAAGTGAGGATGAACTCCTAATACCACCTATTTATAACGTATAAAAGACATAAAAATGATATAAGTATAACGTAATAATGAGGTATGTATCAAGTAACAATGAAGTAAGTATGAAGTATATATCAAGTATATAAACCTGCCTCCAACCTTACTCTGAGTGCAGCCCGACTGTGCTGCAGGAGCACCTGGGAAGGATTAAATCTTCGGGAGAACTAGATGCAATGAAGAAATGACGTGCCAGTTGATGACAGAACTGATAATGGAATAGGTTTCATAACCGCCCTTCGCCCTTCGCCTTTCGCCTGGATTCGTCAGTGGCTGGCGCCACTTGGGCAGCAGGCTCTCTGTGGGCCGGTAATGGGTAAAGGGTAAAGGGTAAAAGGTAATGGGCCAAACGCAATGTTGACTTTCTCCTTGAAAAGAAGACTCTTGACAATGGAGGACCCTGCAGGGGTCCAAGATGATAGCCCCGGGCTACGCCTGGACATGGCCCCTCAGGGCCATCGTCCATGGTGGAACCCGGGGTAGTATGGATGAGTTAGATCTGTTTTGGCGACCTGTTTGCCGGCACCGCAAACAGGGTGACAAAACAACTTCCAACGGAATTGAGATCGAAGAAATACGTCTATCCAACGACGAAATCAGCCCCCTTCTCCTTGGAAAGGAGAAGGGCTGGGGGTGCCCGCCCGCCGGAGGAGGGAAGTTATCACAGAGTTTAATCGCCACTCGCCCTTCGCCTTTCGCCTGGATTCGTCAGTGGCTGTCGCCACTCTGGCATCAGGCTCTATGTGGGCGGTAATGGGTCTATCCCTGGAATGGCATGCGTTTCCTCGCATTTTTCTCCTCGACTTCTCAACTCCTCAACTCCTTCACTTAGCTCGCCCTTCGCCGAAATACATCAGTGGCAACGCCACTCTGGCAGCAGGCTCCCTCTGGGCAGATAAATGGTAATGGGTAAAAGGTAATGGGCCCCAAGCGGTTAGGCTCCCTTCTCCTTGGAAAGGAGAAGGGCCGGAGTGCTACGTCCGCCTCCTGGCGGAAGGTTATCGCGGATCCCAAGGCCGTAAGTCGCCAATCCCCAACGCCCAATCCCCAATCCCTTCTCCCATTTCAGCTTATTCCAATGATTTTCTAATGGTCATCCGCCTCCCGTTCACTACCTTTGCACGCGGTTTGTAAAAGACGACCCGCATGCCTAAAGATACCTCCATCCATTCCGTGCTGATCATCGGCTCCGGACCCATCATCATCGGCCAAGCCTGTGAATTTGACTACTCTGGTAGTCAGGCCTCCCGTTCCCTTCGGGAAGAAGGCATTGAGGTGATCCTCATCAATTCCAATCCGGCCACCATCATGACCGATCCGGTCACTGCCGACCATATCTACTTGATGCCACTTACGGTGGAAAGCCTGATTGAGATTTGTGAAAAACATCAGATCGACGCTGTACTCCCGACAATGGGTGGACAGACCGCCCTCAACCTGGCCATCGAAGCGGATCAGCAGGGGGTTTGGGAGCGATTTGACATCCGGATGATCGGTGTAGATATTGATGCGATTGAACTGGCGGAAAACCGCGAAGCTTTTCGCAAGCATATGATCAAGATGGGCATGGGAGTGGCACCATCCTTTATTGCCAACTCGTTTTTGGAAGGGATGGAAGCCGCTCAGAAAATCGGCTTTCCCCTGGTGATCCGACCATCCTATACACTGGGTGGAACGGGTGGCGGGTTCTGTCTGAAGCCAGAGGAATTTGAAGATGCATTGCGCCGTGGATTGAACGCCTCTCCAACCCATGAAGTCCTGGTTGAAAAAGCACTGTTTGGTTGGAAGGAGTACGAACTGGAATTACTCCGTGACAGAAAGGATAATGTAGTGATCATCTGTACGGTGGAAAACATGGACCCCATGGGGATCCATACCGGTGACAGTATCACCGTCGCTCCAGCGATGACCCTATCCGATACCTCCTATCAGGAGATGCGGAACGCTGCCATCATGATGATGCGTTCCATGGGGAATTTTGCCGGTGGATGTAATGTACAATTTGCAATCAATCCGGAAAATGAAGACCTCATCGCCATTGAGATCAATCCCCGGGTATCCCGATCATCTGCCCTGGCTTCCAAGGCAACGGGTTATCCCATTGCCAAGATTGCTGCCAAGCTGGCCATCGGCTATTCCCTCGATGAACTCAAGAATCAGATCACCAAAAACACCTCGGCTTATTTCGAGCCAAGCCTGGACTATGTGATCGTCAAAATGCCCAGATGGAATTTCGAAAAATTCCACGGCGCGAATGATCTGCTGGGCTTGCAGATGAAGTCTGTTGGAGAAGTCATGGCCATTGGCCGTAATTTCCTGGAAGCCCTCCAGAAAGCCTGCCAAAGCCAGGAAGAAGGACGGATGGGCCTGGGTGCAGATAAGAAAGAGTGGATCCGAACAGAAGATATCCTGGAGCGTTTGCAGCATGCCAGTGCCGACCGGGTATACCGGATCAAAGACGCACTGCGACTGGGGGTTCCCGTCAATACGGTCCACAAGTTGACCAAGATGGATCACTGGTTCTTGCATCAGATCAAGCGACTGGTCGACTATGAAAAGCAGCTGGACAGATACAACGTTCCTGAGGACATCCCTAAGGATTTCCTGATGGAATTGAAGCAGGTGGGGTATAGCGATGCACAGATCGCCTGGTTGATGCGCATCGATGAACATGCTGTGACGAAACATCGCTTGAAAGAAGGTATCCGTCGGACCTATAAACTGGTGGATACTTGTGCCGCTGAGTTTGAGGCACAGACACCTTATTTCTATTCAACCTTCGATCAGGAAAACGAAAGTATTCCCAGCGCAAAGAAAAAGATCATTGTCCTTGGATCTGGTCCCAACCGGATCGGGCAGGGGATCGAATTCGACTATTGCTGTGTCCATGGACTGTTAGCCATCAAAGAAGCTGGTTATGAAGCTATCATGATCAACTGCAATCCGGAGACGGTCTCCACCGACTTTGATATTGCAGACAAACTCTATTTCGAACCGGTCTTCTGGGAACATATTCAGGAGATTATCGAGCTTGAAAAACCGGAAGGTGTCATCGTACAGTTGGGAGGGCAAACGGCATTGAAGTTGGCTGAGCAATTCTATAAGGCAGGAATTCCTATCATAGGAACGAGCTATAAGGATATGGACCTGGCGGAGGATAGGGGTGCTTTCTCGGATCTGCTGAAGGATCAGGGTGTGCCTTATCCCGAATATGGCGTTTCAGAGACAGTCGAGGAGGCATTTGCTATTGCCAAACGAGTCGGATTTCCTGTGCTGGTGCGGCCAAGTTATGTTCTCGGTGGCCAACGGATGAAGATCGTCATCAATGATGAGGAACTGGAACAGTCTGTCCTTTCCATTTTCAAGCATATGCCGGATAACCGCGTCCTGATCGACCAGTTTCTGGAGCGGGCAAAAGAGGCAGAGATCGATGCGATCTGTGACGGTGATGATGTCCATATCATGGGGGTTATGGAACATATCGAACCCGCAGGAATTCATTCCGGCGACAGTAGTGCCATGCTGCCGACCTATAGTCTGAGTGAGGAGACGGTCAATACCATGATCGACTATACCAAACGGATGGCCAAGGCCTTGAATATTCTTGGACTGATCAATATCCAGTTTGCCATTCACACCGACAAGATCTCTGGAGAAGAAAAGGTCTATGTGATCGAGGCGAATCCGCGGGCTTCTCGTACGACTCCCTTCATTGCGAAAGCCTATCAAGTGCCCTATCTGAATATTGCCACCCAGGTGATGATGGGCGTGAAAAAACTGAAGGACTTCGAGATTGTGAAGAAACTGGAAGGCTATGCGATCAAGGTGCCGGTCTTCAGTTTTGACAAGTTCCCCAATGTAGACAAGCGCCTGGGGCCGGAGATGAAATCCACTGGTGAAATGATCCGGTTTATCAAGGACCTCAAGGATCCCTATTTCCGGGAGTTGGATCGAAACCGATCGATGTACTTGTATAATTAGCGGAGTTCGGTATTCGCTATTCGGATTCGAACTGCACGTTCCGAGTTTGGCCATGTTTGGGCACGGACCCTGAATTTGATTTCAGAGGTGTCAAACTGACTCTATTTCAATAGGGTCTGAGATGTTGCCTATCTTAGGTTTTCACCTTCTGACCACGTAACCCTCTTTTGCCAAAAAATTCACAGATATGGATCTGCTACGAGTAACCTTATTTCTCTTTGTTGGTCTTTTGTGGGTGGGCTGTTCAGATTCGAGTCAACAGTCTGATGAAAATCAAACCCCAATCGTGGATACTGTCATTGTAGAAGGTCAGGATACTCTGATCACTTTTGATCCGGATACCTACGCTGCAGACACCACTTATCCAGTACGATATGATACCTTAATCGTAAGGACAAATCCAACCGATTAATCTTTTGGTTCGTCATTTTCCATCGTAGCTATAAGAACCCATTACCCATTACCCATTCCAACACCCAGCCCATGTCTCTGCTCATCACCCTGTTCATCTCCGTATGCCTTTGGTCATCACCTGTGGCTGTTGACCCTATCTTACCCGATGGCATTTATCTAGTCCTGGATCAATACGATACTGCCCCGGCGGGAGTAGCCGTTGGCCAGATCATTTCATACAGCCATGACTTCCTGGATGACCCAGAAGGAGAAGCCTTCTATCTACTTGTGAATCCAGCTGAATTTGTCCCCTTGACACTTTCCGAAGCGCCTGTAGGTGTGCCCCAAAAGGACAAGCGAATCCACTTGTTGCTCACCCTGGAATCGGCATCAGCCAAGCAGCTTGCTGACTTCACGACCCGACACGTCAACCAACGAGTGGCCACGGTGATCGATGGGCAAGCTGTGACCTTGCATGTGATCCGAATGCCGATCACAGAAGGGAAACTCCAGGTGACCCGTTGCACGGACAATGCCTGTGAAAAACTGTTAGTGGCACTGAAGGACAACGTGGTCAAAAAATAGCCCAATCCTGACTTTCGTGGTCCTGAGCTTGGCATTCCTGTGTTGTATCTTACGCTTGGATCCAACCGCTGCACATGTACCATACCCTTCTTTCTCTGTTGGCCTTTATTTTTTTGGGGCAGATTGTCACGGCACAGACTCTGCCGCCATCCGAGTATAAGTTCTTGACAGAGATCTATCAGCATCTTCATGCACATCCGGAACTCTCCTTGCAGGAAGTGGAAACTTCCGCATTGCTGACCCGTGAGCTGGATAAGCTCGGGCTGACATATCGTCATCCGATCGGTGGACAAGGCATCGCAGGAATCCTGGAAAATGGGGACGGGCCTACTGTATTATTACGTACCGATTTAGATGCACTTCCACTGAACGAGAAGACTGGGGCAGCATACGCCAGTCGGGTGGTCGTGGATAAAGACGGAGTGCCGACCGGAGTCATGCATGCCTGCGGGCACGACTTGCATATGACCGTGTGGCTGGGCACTTTGCGTTATCTCGCTTCCCACAAGGATACCTGGAGGGGTCGTATTCTCTTTGTGGCCCAGAGTGCAGAAGAGACAGGACAAGGAGCAAAGCTCATCCTCGAAGATGGATTGTACACTCATTTTCCCCGCCCAGATCTGGCCTTAGCCTGGCACACTAGCGCAGACTTACCATCTCATTCTATCGGTATCTGTTCGGGTTGGGCTATGGCCAATGTGGACATGCTGACCATTCTGGTTCGAGGTGTAGGTGGGCATGGGGCCTCCCCGCACCTGGCCATTGACCCGGTCGTCACAGCCGCCAAGATCATTGTGGATCTGCAGACCATTGTGTCCCGGGAAGAGTCCCCGTTCGACCCGGCGGTGATCACCGTGGGTGCCATTCATGGGGGGACGGTTGGGAATATTATCCCGGATGAAGTCAGGCTGGAATTGACGGTACGCTCCTTTGGTGATGAGCAACGTTCTTCCCTGGTCAAAGCCATCGAACGCACCTGTTGGGGCACGGCCATTGCATCGGGTGTGCCGGACACCCTGTTACCAGTGGTCACTGTGCGAGATATGTTCACTCCAGCATTGTATAACGATCCTGAATTGACTGCGAAGACCCGACAAATCCTGGAATCCCTGTTGGGGGACGAACATGTTCAGGAAATCACACCGCAGACCATTGGTGAGGACTTTTCCCGATATGGACGGCAGGAGCCACCCATTCCTTCGTTGATGCTGAGATTGGGGACAGCCTCTATTGAGCAGTATAATGCTCGAGAATCAAATGCCCTTCCGGGGCTTCATTCACCGTATTATTTACCAGATGCAGAGCGAGCCATACCCCTGGGCATTGAAGCGATGAGTCATTTGATCGGTCAGCTGACAATGATGGACTAGATTCTTCTTGACGTGATAAAAAAAGGGCCATTCACCAGCTGGTGAATGGCCCTTTATCTTTCTGTCAGAATAGCTTAGTTCGGCAGAACGCGGAATTCAGTCCGGCGATTCTGAGCATGTTGATCTTCAGTACATTCAGTACCATCAACACAACCATTCTTCAGCTTGGTTTCACCAAAGCCATTGGCTTCGAGGCGATTCTTGGAAATGCCTTTTGATACCAGATAGTCAACAACTGACTGAGCGCGACGCTGAGACAGGTCCTGGTTAGAAGAAGCACTTCCACGGGAGTCTGTGTGAGAGTTCAACTCGATGCGAATGCCAGGTTTGGCCTTCAACAACGCAAACAACTTGTTGTCGATCACCTTACGAGCTTCTGCGGTCAAACGAGCACTACCCAGTGCATAATAGATAGGCAGTACATTCAGGTCGGTGAGTTTGCAATCGATCTCCACCCACTCGGTGATCCCACCTTCCTGCTTCAGGCGAGTGACATCATAAGTGCGGTATTCTGCTGGAACAGCAGTTTCGACAACTGACTCATCCTTCACCAATACACGCTTGGTGATAGTGGTGTATTCTGCAGGTATATCGATCGTCTCGTAACGAGCAGGAGTGACCTCTACTTGCGTATCGTAAGTCTTGGTCTTACCACCTGCGGGTGCACTGCTATAAGATGCATTGTTTGTCAAAGTCTGGATACCAATGCCTGTGGTTTGCTCCGGATACTGGACATAACACAACACCCGGCAATCACGTGGATCCTTAGACTGGCAATCCGCATACGCAGATTTCCACTCGTAGTGGCTGTATGCTTCCTGAATCACCACGGTCTTGGTGTCCGAACCCAGCTTGGCAGCAACAGGAGTGATCTTCTTATAAGGATCCTCAGCCTGGTAGGACTCCACTACTTTCTTATAGGTAGCAGGCACATAGACAAACTTCTTTGATGCTGGCTTAACCAGTACCTTTTCATCTACATTCTTGTATTCAGAAGGGACAACTTTCAACGTTTTATACTCTGGACGTACCAGGATCTTCTCCTGAACCGTTTCCCAAACATCCTCTGTCACACAACTGACATAACATTTTCCAGGTTCTGGATTGGCGGGTAAGCTTTTTTGAGCTTGTACACTGATCCCAAATGCCACAAGGATCATGGTTAGTACAAAAGACTGTTTCATATTCTAGAATTTTCGTTTTCTGATTTCCCCCTTTCTCAAGCTACAAAGCCGTGACTGGCATGTCTTCTCAGGGAGAAGGGGTATCTTTCTCGCCGCAAAGGTAAGCCCTTTCTTTCCAAGATGCTTTAAAATATGTTGTTTTGTTACTATATCATAATGGCTAAGGTCGCCCTACTTGGGGTGCTGCCGGACAATGGCCCTGTGAATCACAACAACATTCTCCCTGAAATCACCGCCTCAGAAGTGATGTGTGATCGTCTGGATCGCATCCATATGACAGATCTTGATGGAAGGGCTTTAACCATGGCTGACTTTGCCGGGAAAGCCGTTTTCCTGAACTTTTGGGCGACATGGTGTAAGCCCTGTATTACTGAGATGGACTACATTCAGAGATTGCAGGACCGATACGGTCAGGATATCGTTTTCCTGGCGGCGAGTACGGATGAACTGGAGACAATTCAGACCTTTCAGGAGCAGCATGGCTTCACCTTCCAGTTCGTACGGTTGGATGTCGAGTACATTGATGCCTTTGTTATTTCCCTTCCGACCACCCTTCTGATCAACAGGGATGGAGAGATCATCCATGAGGAAGAAGGCGTTCGTGTATGGGATTCTGAAAATTTTGATGCGAAGGTTAGAAAGTTACTCTAATCCTGTTGCCAAAGGCTATAGTTCATTTATTCACAGTTCCCGCTTATCGGGATGACCTTCCAAGATTGGAATGACCCGGATCATCACGGCATGCGATGCAAATCACCCCCTTTTATTTAAAAAAGAGCTTACATTTCAGAGCTATTTACTACTTCATCAGATAATGATGCAAGTGTGAATTGAGGACAACCAACAGGATGAACCGATCAAATCCATTTGTATGCGGACATCCCTATTCTTTTTGACCGCAATCCTGTGGTTTACTTTGACAACAGGAGAATTTGCGAGTTTGTGCGCCCAAAACACTGGAACAGATATTTGGGTGGAGGAAAAAGAATCGTTTCTCAGGCAATTCCTTTCAACCTATCTCACCTATCCTTCTGTATCAGGCCATGAGCGAGAAGCTGGTTTGTTTTTCACCGACCAATGCCGACAACAGGGGTTACATGTCAAGGTATTGAGTGAAGATGAAGACCGATACAATTTTATTGCATCGCTTTATCCACTTGAAAGTAGAAAGCCCAATATTATTCTGCTTTCCCATATTGATGTCGTGGATGCAGGTGAGCCTGAAAAATGGACCTACCCGCCATTTTCGGGAGCGGTGATCAATGGTGAGGTCTGGGGACGTGGTGCCATAGACAACAAGGCCATGGGTGCCATGCAGTTCGCAGCGCTGATCGAATTTATCGAGCTTTCCAGAATACGCGAACTTCCTTTCAATGTCAGCTTGCTGGCTGTCTCCGGTGAGGAGACGGGCGGAGCGAATGGTGCCGGATATGTCACGGATCATTTTTTCGACTTGTTGAATCCGATTGTCGTCCTGGGTGAGGGTGGTTCCGGCGTGTCTGGTGTGATCAGTTCTGACCCGGACCGTTTTCTTTACGGTATTGCCATCAATCACAAACGAGCCCTGTGGTTGCGCTTGACTCTGAATAATGTGAGTGCCGGGCACGGTTCCGTACCGACGAATGAAAATGCCACCATGCTGATGGTCGCGGCGCTGGATCGTTTGAATAAGCGAAAACGAACCTTGTTTCTCTCCGATGCAACAAAGATCATGTTTACTGAACTCAGTCATTATGAGGAGGGGTTCAAGAGAGTCGCTTTGCGAAATATCGGTTTTATGAAGCCTTTTGTAGGCGGATCATTGCGAAAAGAACCGATCGTTCATGCATTGTTAACCAATACTGTTACACTCACGGGAATTCGCAATCCTGAAGGAGCCAATAATCAAGTGCCCCAGGAAGTAGAAGCAATCCTGGATTGCCGTTTATTGCCGGAAACGGACACCCGGGTCTTCCTGCGAGAATTACATAAGGTCATGGATAATGCGGATATATCCATTGAGGTGATCAAGGAAACAGTACCCGCTATGGATACACGACCGGATGTATTTTATGCTATGCTGGTCCATGCCCTCAAGCAAAATCATCCGGGAGCAGAAGTTTCGCCGATTCTCTTTCCCGCCAGCAATGACAACAATTACTTTCGATCCAGAGAAGTAGCTGCCTACGGCATACTGCCCATTCCGATGACAATCGAAATGATCTCAGGTGTCCATAATGTCAATGAGCGAATCAGTCTATCGGCGCTGCTGCACGGCACATCTGTTTATCGAGATTTTTTGGCGCAAATATTTGAGAGCACGCTGACCCCAGAAGGGCTGACCCAGGTCGTCCGGGGAACGGTGCTGGACAAGGTGCTGGACTTGCCTGTATCGGATTGCATGGTCATTCTTTCCAACGATTCCGCTGCTATTCATGCGAGTCGGACAAATCTGTTTGGTGAATTTAAAATGGAACATGTACCGATTGGTCGGTATCGCATGAAATTAATGGCAGAGGGCTATGAGACTGCCGATATTCCGGGAATAGTCGTCCGCACAGGTAGAGAAGTTAATCTGAAGTGTTCATTAGATGAACAGGCCAGAGATGAAGGGTCAAAAACCAGAATGGCCAAATTGAGTGCCTTGAATGAAATGGCAACTGTCAGCACCAAAACCTTTGATTTTGAGGAAACGGGTCGATACCCCGGTAGTCGTGATGACCCGGCACGAATGGTGGCCAACTATCCGGGTATTCGGGGCGCGGATGACTCTCGGAATGACATTATTATTCGGGGGAATGCACCATTTGGTCTAGCCTGGCGCCTGGAAGATATCGATATTCCCAATCCTAATCATTTTGCCATTTTTGGGACTACTGGCGGTGGGGTGAATATCCTGAACAGTCAGCTGTTGGATCGGTCAGATTTCTATTCAGGTGCATTTCCGGCAGAATTTGGAAATGCGATTGCCGGTGTATTTGACCTTCAATTGCGAACGGGCAATAATGAACAATTTGAGGCGATGGGTGAGGTCGGGTCCATCTCAACGGGTATTCTGGCAGAGGGGCCAATCAGCAGAAAAGGAGGATCTTCCTTTCTGATCTCCTATCGACATTCTACACTGGGATTAATGGATCAGTTGATCCATGATCGTACACTGGATTATTCTCAACAGTTCGGGGTGGATGCCATCCCTCAATTTGGAGACGCTGCTTTCAAAGTTTTTTTCCCAATGCGAAAGAAGGGTTCACTCAGTATTTTTGGTGTCGGTGGTCAGAGCGACATCACTTTTTTAGAAAGTCGAAGAAGGCCCTGCTCATTTTCTTATGAGGATCATGGACAGGATGTAAAATTTGGCTCCCAAATGGGGATTGTAGGCGTAAATTTTACCACTCACTTTTCGTCCTCATCGCTTGCCAAAATCACTGTTTTCTCCTCGACTCAAGGGATGCATAGCGACCGGGTTCGAATATGGCGTGATTCGATGAGCAATGAGATATTACGAACCCGACAGGAATACTGGAATGATTCCGGGCATGGTAATATTGGCGCATCTGTTCGGCTGACCAGGAAGATTGGAGCCAAACATACTCTTCAGTCTGGTGTGACCTACGAATATGGCTACTACCAAATGAATGATACTCTTGCAGGCACGCAAATCACTTCTTCGTCTGGAAATACGAACATCATTAAGGCATTCACGCAATGGCGATATCGATTCAGTAATGATCTTTCTCTGACCGTAGGTGGCTATGGGCTGTGGTTTGACCTCAATCAAACATGGGCAATGGATCCGCGGGCCGGTTTGGAGTGGAACATCACTCGACAAAGCACCCTGAGTGCTGCAGTTGGCATCCACAGCCAATTGCAACCGCTGTATCTCTATTTTCAGGAAATGGAAAATGAGGATGGCATAAACGGAATGCACAATCGACAGATGGGATTGACCAGAAGTCAGCACTATGTGATCGGATTTGACCGGGTGCTGACAGAAAACCTGCATTGGCGGCTCGAGGCTTATCTGGAGAACATCACCAATGTACCGGTCCAGGTAAATCAAAGCTCATGGTCGATGGTCAATGAAGGCCTGGATTTTAAATTGAGTTTTCCCGGGCGCCTTCAAAATACCGGAACGGCCCACAACTACGGCCTTGAATTCACCCTTGAGCGCACCTTTAACAAGCGGTATTACTATTTATTTACAGCGACAGGATTTGAATCCAAATACACAGGGAGTGATCAGGTCATTCGGAATACAGACGCAAACGGAAACTACATTCTGAATCTGGTAATCGGTCGTGAATTTCCGATCGGACAAAGACACGCCTTAAATATTGGACTTCGATCAAATCTTTCCGGAGGTAGAAGACATACGCCGATCGATCTGGAATCCTCTATTGCGGAGGAAAAAACTATTTATATCGATTCTTTGGCCTACTCATTACAATTCCGCGATTATTTCAGAACCGATCTGAAACTGACCTACCGGATTAATCGACCTAAGATTACCCATGAGATGGGACTCGATCTGGTTAATATTGTACCTGTCCGGTTCAAAAAAGAAGAGGACCTTCCGCCCGGGTGCTCCTTTTTTCCATTGAGTACCCGAAATATTTTGACTGCTCTTTATGATCCGGTTGAGCAACGTGTACGGACTGAATATCAATTGGGGTTCTTACCGATCCTCTATTATAGACTACACTTTTAGTATGCCAAATGGAATGACAAGGAATGTTATCCTATCATCTTGTCTGCGAGGGTTGTGTTGCCGGAAATCTATCGAGATCTCAGGTATGCCAGTAACATCTTGCATTAACTCTAAATGGATTTCCATTCCCTCTCACTCATTATCAGGTGAGATGCGATTATGGACAATCAGTGGCCCAATAATCCTTTTTCTTCTCCTATGGGTATTTCCGTTGACACCAGGATTTGGTCAGGACATCAATCTTTCAAAGTCGGAAGTCAGGGAATTATTTCACCGATTATTGATCGACACGTTAAATGTCCAAACCGGTGACATGGTTCTGTTTAAAAGTAAGCATCTCGCTTCTCGACTGACACAGTTTGGTACGTTTTCACCTTTTTCTCATTGTGGAATGGTGATCAGGGATGAGATGGATAACCTTTGGATCACCCATGCCACAGATAATGTTTATGAAGATTATCAGATTCCGGTCAAGGAAGAGCAAGCCCCAAGAGGAGGGGTGATCCTGACGCGTTTGGAGGATTCTTTTTTCCAGAATGGGTATTACAGAAAGATCTTCTTTTACAAGTTCGATGATATTCATTTTCCACGACCAACAAAAGAAAAAGTTTTACAGATTTACGAGAAATACAAGAATTATCCGTTTGAAGAGTCGCCACTCCGGTTCACTTTTGCATCATTGGATTTGGCTTTATTCGACTATGATCTATTATCCCTTCCCGAGCACGAACAGATCTTTTGCTCTGAATATCAGGTCCACATGTTATCAGAGCTTGGACTCTTGACGGACCTGATGGAAGCGCCCAATGAGTATACTCCGAAGGATATATCCAATTTGGTCTTTTATCAACATTTTACTCCGACGGTGTTTCGTTACCGAAGGTCCAGCCTACTGCATGTCGTCAAACAGCTTGGACGATGAATGATTATTCGAATCTCTTTCGTGGAATAGAGCAACGACTGGCTAGGCACATGAGACAGATTTTCATCATTTTAATTCTTCTATTGAACCGAGATCTGGTCCTGGATGCTCAAGTTGGATTGAATCATGACAGTACAGATTTGGAATACTTGTTGACTGGCCTGAACCTCCAAACAGGAGACCTGATCCTGTTTGAAAGTCATACGTTTAACGCCCGTATGACACAACTCGGAACGCTATCGCCCTACTCGCATTCAGGATTGGTCATTCGGGATTACGATGGATCACTTTGGTTGACGCATGCTACCGATAATGATTATGATGGATTCCATCTGAACATCCCGGGGGAGGACGTTTCTCGCGGCGGTGTGATCATGACCCGCTTAAAGGATTCTTTTCTCTCCTCAGGGTTCTATAAAAGGATCTACCTGGTCAGGTGGGATGAGAGATGGGCATCTCGTCCACAGGGGCAAGATTTGAGAATGCTCTATCAGAAATATAAGGATCTGCCTTTTGAAGAATCAAAGATGCGCTTCATTCTCGCAGCCTTCGATCTCCAGATCTGTGAGCGAGACCTACTGGCTTTTCCGGATATGAATACTCTGTTTTGTTCGGAATACCTTGTTCATCTGTTGAGTGATCTGCAGCTGCTAGGGTCCTTGCACCAGGAACCGAATGAGTTTACACCCCTCGATGTTCGCCAACTTCCTCCTTTTGGTGGGAATGATGCCATTGTATTTGAATACAATGAAGGGGCATTCTCTATCCGTTCAGAGAAAGGGGGTATTTCTTCGATTCTGGCCAGAGAAAGGGGTGGACATGTTGACAAGAACATCCATTCACGTTAGAGACCATAAGTGAGTGTTCGGAGGATGTTCAGAGTTCCAGAGGCAAGAATATTTTGTCGCATTGGGCAACTAAATGCTGCATCTTTGCATCATAAAGAAAGATATGGTCAGGTCAGACCATGTCAAGCATGTATACCCATGAAAAAACTCCTACCTCTCCTCCTCTTACTGCTCACTGCCAGCGTAGCCATGGCTTATCAGGCGACAATCTTTGGTTTTGTCAAAGAAGCCAATGGGACAGCTGTTCCCAATGTGACCGTATTGGTCAAGATCGTGGTGAACAATGCACAGATTCAATCTCAGACGGTGTTGACCCAAAGTAATGGGAAATACCTCGCTGTCTTTACGATCGATGACAATATCCAGGAAGCTCACGCCATCATTGAGGTTCAGGATTGTAACAATATCGAACTGAGCAAAACAGTCGGTTTCTCTAAAGTCAACCCCCATGCAGATGCCCACTTTACCTGGTGCGCCTCTGTTGGGTGTGAACTGGAAGTGAGCATTGAGAAGATCCAGAACAATAATGGCGTTTATGTGCTCAAGGCATATGCCAGCGGAGGGACTCCGCCCTATATCTATACCTGGAGCAGTGGGCAAACTTCCCAAATCATTGAAATCAGCCCAAATCATAAGGATTATTGTGTGACGGTTACCGATCAGAATGGTTGCACTGGTAAAGCCTGTTATGTGCTGGTTAATCAGGAGGACTGCGGAGTAGAGATCGAAAAAGTAGCCCTGGATAATGCCGGTACCAAGATCAAATTGGTAGCGTCAACCAAAGGCAAAGCGCCTTTCACCTACTCATGGAGTACCGGTGAAACAACCCCTAGCATTGTCCCAACCATGTCAGGGACTTATTGTGTGACGATCACCAGTGCAGATGGTTGTACCGCCCAGGATTGTATTACCGTAGAGATCAAAGGGAATACGGACTGTGGAGTGGAGATTGTGGCCCATTTGCAGCCAAATGGTGGATACAAACTGGAAGCTCTCCCCAAAGGAGTTGCACCATTTACCTATAAATGGAACACTGGATCAATGGATAAGACGATCCTTGTTGAAAAGCCAGGAGAGTATTGTGTCGTGGTAACCGATGCAAATGGATGTATAGCTAAAATCTGCTATGTCTGGAAAGACACCAAAGATTGTGGCGTAGAGATCAAAGTCATATATGATGGTGACAAAGCAAAATTGACAGCTATTGCCAAAGGGACAGCACCATTCACCTACCATTGGAACAATGGAGCGACAACCGAGTCCATCGTGGTCGAAAAGCCGGGTGAATACTGTGTCAATATTACAGACGCTAACGGATGTGAGTCAAAGGCTTGTGTAACCGTCAAATTTGCGAATACACCGGATTGTGGGGTCAAAATATTGATTCTCAAAACCCTGGATCCATCCATTGTTAAACTGGCAGCAGTGACCAGTGGCCCGGGCACCTTTGCCTATAAATGGAGCAATGGAGCAACGACACAGACTATTCTGGTAGAAGTGCCAGGTGAGTATTGTGTTGTCGTGACCAATGCTGCAGGTTGTGAAGCTAAAGCATGCGTCAAACTGGAAAAAAATACACCGAAGGATTGTGCAACAGAGATTGTGAAGTTGCCTTCAGTCAGTGTCAAGACCATGAAGTTGAAGGCCATTCCGAAAGGGGTCGCGCCATTTACCTACAAGTGGAATACGGGTGCAACGACCCAAATTATTGAGATCGAAAAGCCAGGTGAATATTGTGTGGTGGTGACTGATGCCAATGGCTGTGAGGCAAAAGCCTGTATTCTCATCAAAGGCAAGGATGAAGGGCCTAAGGATTGTGCAGTGCACATCAAGTTGAAGTCTCATGATGTAGCGGGTGTATTCAGTCTGTTTGCCGTGACCAAAGGTGTACCTCCTTTCTCCTTTGCATGGTCAACCGGTGAAGTCAGCCAGTCGATCGAAGTGAAGGAGCCCGGTTTATACTGTGTGACGGTGACCAATGATGAAGGCTGTAAGGCCGTTACCTGTATCGAAATTGAAAAAGATGGATTCACCGGACCGGGTCAAACCGATACGGGCTTCAAAATTCTGGATACATATCCAATGCCGGCTCAGTACGAAGTGAATTACAAGGTATCTATGCCTTATAGTGGCTCACTGAATTTTGAAGTAGTCAACATGAATGGTGAACTCGTTCAGACAGCCGGATTCGATTATCTTGAAGCCGGAGAACATCATCTTCAGCTACCGATTCAGAATCTCTCTACCGGTGTCTTTTTTGTCCGTCTGAAAACGGATACCGAACAGGTATTATCCAAAGTGATCAAGACCCAATAATTCGGGTTAATCAACGAATTATTAAAGCCTGCCTTTGTATGTCGATGCGACATGCTGAGGCAGGCTTTCTGATTTAGTTTGAACGTTGAGCAGCCAGGTCATCGAAACCGACGGACCGAACCGAACCCAACCAGAATCGTTGATCAAAGGAATTGTACTCAGGTAAGCAGTCAGGAATTCTCAGCCTCCCCCTTTATCCCCCTCATGAAGTCAGATCGCTTCGGGCCTTGTATTTGTATGGGAGGGGGACACTCAACCCAAGTATAATAATTCAGATATTTTGTTGGTGCTGGTATCTCACCAGCTCCTTCAAGTTTGGGGTGAGCCCTCGCCCAATAACCGGTTCGAGTGAGACACCCGAACCAACGCAGTTTAGACTAAGGTTTTAACGAATAAACTCATAAACGAATAAACGTCCCATGAGTCAATCGTCCAGGGGGCACAATTGTCACCAGGGTTCAACCCCAAGCACTCATGGCCACCTTGAACCAGCCAGTGGGCGGGCAGGCCTTGAACAGAGTGCTGACTTGTCGGCACTCTTTAAACGTTGAACAGCCAGTCGTCTGATACCGGATTTTTACACTCAGATCAACAAATGGCTGACTGCTGATGTCTCCCTCTGATCCAAATCGGTGGAAATATTATAGCCATGCTCATGGTGCGAATATTTTATCCCTTTGTGTGAGTATGCAAATGCTGTCATTGAAACACTGTACCTAGCGAGACTCAAAAAAGGCGAGGATCCAGACTATTCCTCATCGATAAAATCGACGACCGACTGACGGTTCCGGTAAACAGTCAGCTTCGTCACATCAGGTCGAGAATAATGCCCGGTGGGGTCAAAATTCTGCCGCTCTTCCAGGACACGTCGAATGTCCAGAGTAGCGGTGATTAACCGTTCTTCATGAATGACAGGTGGGACGATCCACTGTCCATCCGGCCCGGCGATGCAGGAGCCGCCATTGGCTAAAACCTCGGGTGCTCCGGCAATAATGGCATCCCGATGAGGAGTGTCCATCGGAATATCTTGGAGACGCATCAATCCTGAAACAGAGACGACAAAAGACCGAGCCTCTCGGGCCATAAACCGGGTGATGTCCATCGTATTTTCATCCGTCCCGGGCCACACGGCGATGTGCAGATCTTCACCCAATCCATACAGTGCAGTTCTGGCCAGAGGCATCCAGTTTTCCCAGCAATTAAGGCCGCCAACATGAAACTGTTTGATTGGATGTACTTGCAGTCCATGACCGTCACCCGGGGCCCAGGTTAGCCGCTCTTCATAAGTGGGTTGCAGCTTTCGGTGAACAGAACGAATGATACCACTGGCATCGATGTAGACCAGTGAACAATAAAGGCTGTGCCCGCCGCGGTTTTTTGCCCGTTCGATGATACCCAGATAGATCGCAATATGATGCGATTTTGCCAGGGAGCAGATCGACTCCAGTTCTCCGGCTTCAATCTGAATCGCATTTCGCGTATAATGAGCATGAATCTCCTTTTGCATCGGTGCATTAAAGGATGCGCCATGGGTGAGAGACAACCAGAAAGGATAACCCGGTAAGAGCCCTTCTCCAAACACGACCAACTCACATTTCTGGTCAGCAGCCTGCAGAATAAACGATTCGATTTTCTCCAGGGTCAGTTTCTTGTCCAACCAGACCGGAGCCATTTGAGCCATGCCAATATGCAGGGTGTCTACGGAGTTTCTTTTTGCCATCTTGTAAATTAAAGGTTGATCACCACATTTCCAGTTTTCTGACCGGATTCTACATAGGTGTACGCCTCCACGATGGATGCAAATGGATACTCCCGATCGATCACCGGTTTAAATGCGCCCCGTTCGGCAAGATCCTTCAAATAGAGGACATCTTTTCGGGTGATCGAAGGCAGGGGGAACAGCACTTTTCTGCCTTTGAACAGGGGGGTGAACAGGGCGTAAAAGATATTTTCACCACGCATTCCCAATTCTGTAGAAATGTAGATCCCTTTGGAGTGAAGAAGGGGTTTGCAGAGTCCGAAGGAGCTTTTGCCGACAGCATCAAAAATAAAATCAAACCTCTTCTTTGTTTGGGTGTAGTCTTCAGTCAGATAATCGATCACGACATCTGCGCCCAGCGATCTGACCAGCTCCACATTTTTTGTGTTGCAAACGGCAGTCACGTGCGCACCCATATGCTTGAGCAATTGAACGGCTGCCGAACCAATGGCACCAGTAGCACCGTAGACCATGACATTCTGTCCCGACTGTACATTGGCTGCACGGATATCACAGAGGGCGTAGTGAGATCCTTCCAGGAGGGGTGCTGCCTCAGTGTAGGAGAAAGATTCCGGTATGTGGGCGATAGCCTCCTGTTCGCCTATGACCAGAAATTCGGCGTGGCCACCAAAACGGACATCATTGTATCCGAATACCCGATCTCCGATGGAAAAAGAGGTCACATCTGGACCAACTTGTACCACTTCACCTGCAAACTCATTGCCAAGTACTTGATATTTTGGGCGAAAAAGTCCACTCCAGAATCGAGAAATAAAATATTCTGCACTTCTAAATCCACAATCAGTTCGATTGACGGTTGTGGTATGCACCCTGACCAGCACCTCTCTTGCTGTGGGTTGCGGCGTGGCCAGGTCGACAAGTTGAACCACTTCTGGTGGTCCGTATTGGGTGTGCTGGGCTGCTTTCATGGGTTGATTTTGGTCCGTTGAATACTTATAGATGATCGGTGTGCTCAAAGATAGAAGCACAGATCTGCCTGGGAGTATACAGTTCGACCAAACCCTGTAAGCCATAGGCGACGGGCATCATCGCCAAGATGAATGGCTTTGGGGGTAAGAATGGTAAGGGGATGGCGGGCGATTGCAGAGTGGGCCTGAAATCAAAAAAGGTCTTCCAAACGGAAGACCTTTTAAAGGGTGGGCCCAGAAGGATTCGAACCTCCGACCCCCTCGGTGTAAACGAGGTGCTCTGAACCAACTGAGCTATGAGCCCTTATTTGAACAATCACCCCTTTCGGTGAAAGCGGAGGCAAAGATAAGTTTCCAAGAGTTACTGTGCAACCTATGATAAAAAATATCCATGGATGTATCAAATTTGCAAGGATTCCCGTTCTAATGCACAGACCCCCCTTTTTCTGATGGCACTGATTCGGTACGTAACCTGGGCAAAACGACTGCTCATTTCTTCTCTTCTGCTTCTGGTAAGCCTCTATGTGCTTGCCTGGATCTTTGAGGATAAGCTTGGACAGATGGCCCTCAACCTGGTCAGAGAGGAAGTTGCCACCAAAGTAGAGGTCGGCGAATTTCACCTTTCCTTTATTCGAGCCTTTCCCCGTATCCGTGGTGCGTTCCAGGATGTCTATATCCAGGGCTCGGACGGTGATACACTTCTTACTTGTGGCACTCTCGGGTTGCATATGGGCTGGTCGACCCTCTGGTCAGATGAAGTCGCCCTGGATGCCCTGATCGTAGAAGATGGAAGACTGAATCTTCATTTCAACAAAAAGGGAGAGGGCAACTATGACATCTTTGCTCCTTCCGACCCAAAAAGTAACACCGCTGTTCGACTGAATATCCGAAAAGCCCGCATCCAGCAACTCCTGGTCCATTACCATGATCTTCAAGAGAACATCACCCTGGATTATCGAATTGATGATGCCACCATCAAAGGAAAATGGCATGCACAAACCATTCAACTGGAAGAAGAACTGGCCGGTCATCTGATCCTCCTGCAATCTGGAAAAGACACCCTGGTTCAGGATCTGCCCGTCAATGCCACAGGCCCACTGGCCATTCATCTGGAGACTAATCTTTATGAACTAGCCGGTACAGACCTCCAATTGGATAAGATTCATACCATTGTCAAAGGGCGCTGGGAACTGGGCCCAAAAGGCACATACCTGGATCTGGACCTTCAGGCTGGGGACCAACCTGTTGGTGCACTTTGGAGTCTTGTCTCCCGACAAGTATCCATCACAAAAGAACCATTCGACCCTTCCGGAACAGCAGACTTTAATCTGACAATAAAAGGTGTCAGCAAAGCTAATCGACTGCCAGAGATGAAAGCCAGCCTCCATTGGAAGGACGGAAAGCTCCGCCGGGCCGGGGATAAGCTGGAGGATGTCGACCTCGCCATTTCATGGGAGCAGCCAGCCGGCAAGAATACCGCCAATAGTGTGATCACCATCCGATCACTGAACGCGACCTATGCCGGCGAGCCTTTCCATCTGGAAGGCACCATTCGCCAGCCTGAAGATGCCATCGTTGACCTCAAAGCACATGGCCGGATGCCGATCACACTGCTTCAAACCGATCTCGTCAGCGGGAAGGAGGGAACGGTGAACTTTCACGATATCGTTATTAAAGGCAAACTGAGCAGAAACGATCTACAGGCCAGTGGGCGGGCCGAATTGCTTGGAGTTCTACTAACTTATCAAGGTGATCCGATTGCAATTCCTTCCGGAATAGTCGAACTTGATCAAGACCACCTGGGTGTGCGCCAGTTACAGGTAGAGATTGCCGACAATACACTGATCCTTCATGGAGATGTCAAAGGATTCCTGGCTCAATTCAGGGATCAAGCAGCTCCAGTGCCCATCCGGTTTGACGGGCGTGTCCATTCCAAAGAGTTGAATGCATTTGCTTTGATGGAACAATTCCAACAGTGGCAGCGCAACCAACCCGAAGAACAGGCGAAAGCTGTGGCAGCCTCATCGTCAGGGTCTTCATCCTTCACCCGTTACGATGGTACGCTGCATGCTGAGATCGGAAAATTCAGCTGGCAGGATATCCAGGGAGAAGACTTTACCGGGAGCATTGCCCTGGATGGCAGGAGCATGCTCATCAGTGGGGATGCTCAAGCCATGGGTGGCAACCTCAACCTGGAAGGCGAGTTGAATTGGGGCCAGAAGACAGTTTGGGAGGGGGCCTTGACCTGCGAAGAGGTCGAGGTAGAAGAAGCCTTCCGCCAATGCCACAACTTTGGGCAAACCTTTCTCACTGGCCAGCAGATCAAAGGCTCGCTGAGCACCCAACTGCTCTTCAATGCAGAATGGGATGCAAAGGGACAGTTCATTCCTGAGAACCTTCACGTCTATTCAGCCATCCAGATGGAAAATGGAGAGATTCAGAATCTGGATGTCCTCGAATCATTCTCCGACTTCATTCATGTCAAAGATTTGAAGCATGTCCGTTTCAGCACTTTGCAGAATTATCTGGAGGTGGTCGATGGGATGGTCTATTTGCCCAAAATGACTATTCAGTCAAATGCTCTCGTCCTGGATGTGACGGGACTTCACGGTTTTGACCAGAAGATCGATTACGGCCTGCGTGTCGATGCCGGACAGGTGCTGATCAACAAGATCACTCGCCATGATTCCTCATTAGCCCCGAAGCCAGCCCGCCAGAACGGCTGGTTCAATTTGTACTACCATCTCTCTGGTACCGTGGATGATTATACGTACAAGTCTGACCGTGATTGGGTCAAAGATGACTTTGTAAGAAGCCAATTTCATCGCAAGCGCATTCGTACGGCTCTGGAAGCGGAATTTGGCAGGTTGATATTCGATGATGACCTGGAAGATGGAGAGCCTGTTGCCGAACGTCCAGAAAGGACGACAGGCATTGGCACCTCATTGAATCTACCTTTGGGAATCACTAAGCCTGCCCAGCCCCGGGCGTCGCTGAGCACTTCCAAGCCACTTGGAAAATCAGACGGCGAGTACCTTGACGACTTCGAGATCGAAGGAGGGGGTGCTCAGAAAAAGAAGAAATGACCTGATGCCTGATCCAGGGTAGATCAGGGAATGCGCACACGTTTCCGTTTCCGCAGATAATCGCGATTCACCAGATAGACTCCTCCCAGGATGAGGAGTGTGGCAATGCCCACACGGCTGTCCAGTCGTTCATCCAGGATGGCCCACCCGACCACCAGGGCGATCAGCGGATTGATGTAGGAATAGATGGACACAATGGTTGCAGGCATGTGGGCCAGCGCATACATATAGGATGTGTAGGCGATCAGTGAGCCGATCAGCACCAGATAGATCATCGCCCAGGTCACTTCCGGCACCCAATGCATATCCGACCATGTTTCCAGCGGATAACTGAAGGTCAACGTAATACTCCCGCCAGCAATCATTTGGATGCCGGCATTGAGCAGGACGGGATAGGTCCATGTCCTGGATTTAGAGATCAGCGAGCCATAGGCCCAACCGGTCAAGGCGATCAACAGAAAGAACAGTCCCCAGACGAATCGTGATTCGGTAGACACATGCAATTCATCCCAGCTCATAAAGAGGATACCCACCATGCCCAGCGAGATGCCCAGGATGCCATTCCATGTCGGACGGTCATCACTGCGCATGGCCAGATTGAGCAGGACGATCACAATGGGCAAAGAGGCAGAGAGCAGGGCGGCGATGCCGGAATCGAGATAGCGCAAGGCCACCAGACTGACACCATTCCCGATAGAAAGCATGAAAAAACCGATAGTGGCTTGAAATCGTAAATAGGCTTTATCCTTCCAGGGGATCTGGTTGCGCAAAGCAAACCAGCTGAGGATCAGGACCCCGGCAATGATCTGGCGCAATGCAGAGAACAGAAGAGGCGGTACATGGGTCACACCTACCTTGTTGGCCATGTAGGTGGTGCCCCAAATGATACAGACGGCAGCCAGGGCCAACCAGGCTTTTAATGGATAAGTAGGGGCTGCCGACATAGGGTGCGAAGGTCCGAGAAATTCACCAACCAAAAAATAAATAAATAATTCTTCCGTCTCAGGCAGCATTTTCTGACATGACTGACTCTTCTCTCTAAGCCATGGTGGATGTACTTTTTTGATCATCCCATCTGCCGTGGCCAATGTTTAATGAGTGAAGCGTTAAGCAACGTGTACCCTGCGGTTTCGACCGCGGGGTTTTTTATGGGATGCCCAGAAATGGAGTTGGTCAGCAAGGACAAGGCCTCCAAGGTTTTCTTCGAAAAGCCCCTCCATTCTAGATAAATATTTCATTCGCTTCGGCACTTCCTTAGAAATGGCGAAACGGACTGCCGTACCTTTGCCGGCCTATGACCTACCTGGAACTCGAAAACGTCAGCAAATCCTATGGAGAAAAGATCCTCTTCAACCAGGTCAGCCTGCATATCAATAAAAGTCAGAAAGTAGGTCTTGTGGCCCGGAACGGCTCTGGCAAGAGTACACTACTGCGGGTTGCTGCCGGGGTAGACTTGCCGGAAGGCACCCATGCACGAGTCGGAGTACACCCGGAGGCCCGTCTCGGATTTTTGACCCAGGATGCTGTCTTCGAAGATCACAAGCGGGTCATTGATGTCATTCTGGACACGGGAGACCCTGTCTTGAAACTGGTGGCACGCTACCAGGAGCTAATGGAACGGGATCCGAATCATCCTGACATGGAGCATGTCCTTCATGAAATGGAGGAAAAAGGGGGCTGGGCTAGGGAGTCCAGAATCCAGGAGGTGTTGGGCAAACTCAACCTCCATGATCTGGAAAAGACCGTCGGACAAATGTCTGGTGGGGAGCGAAAACGCCTGGACCTCGCCAGGGTCATACTCGAAGACCCCGACTTCCTCATCCTGGATGAGCCGACCAACCACCTGGATGTGGAAATGATCGAATGGCTGGAGCAGTTTCTCAGCCAGCCGGCACTGACCATTTTTATCGTCACTCACGACCGCTATTTTCTGGAGAATGTCTGCGATACCATCGTCGAACTGGAGCGTGGCGAGATCTACAAATACAAGGGCAATTATGCCGACTTCCTTGAAAAGAAGACCACCCGGGAGGACACCTCGCAGGTCGAACAGGGTAAACTACGCAAGTTGATGCTCCGAGAGCTGGAATGGGTGCGTCGCTCGCCCTCCGGCCGGGGAACCAAGGCCAAATCCAGAGTCGATAAGTTTTACCAGATCAAGGAGGCCGCAACGGCTAAAGGACCGGATAAGGACCTGCAGATCGACTTGAAAGGCAGTCGACTGGGAAGTAAGATCCTGGAGGCCCACTACCTCACCAAGCGATTTGATGACAAGTTGCTGGTGGACCATTTTTCCTACAAATTCAAAAAAGGCGAACGTGTCGGTATCGTTGGACCGAATGGTGTTGGTAAAACCACTTTCCTGCAAATGCTCACGCAGGAGTTGCGGCCGGATAGCGGCAAGATCGTCATCGGTGGGACAGTCGTCTTTGGGTATTACACCCAGTCTGGATTACAACTCTCAGAAGACAAACGAGTGATTGATGTGATCCGGGATATCGCTGAATTTGTGCCTCTGGATAAAGGACAGAAACTCACCGCTCCCCAGCTTCTGGAGCGATTCATGTTTTCCCGACCCCAGCAACAGGTGTATGTCTCACAGCTTTCCGGTGGTGAAAAAAGACGCCTCCACCTCCTGAGCATACTCATGCACAATCCCAATTTTCTGATCCTGGATGAGCCGACCAACGACCTGGACGTGATCACCCTGAATGTCCTGGAGGATTACCTGATGGACTTCCCCGGAGTAGTCCTCATTGTGACTCACGACCGGTATTTCATGGACAAGATTGTCGATCACCTCTTCATTTTTGAAGGGGAAGGTCAGATCAGGGATTATAACGGCACCTATACAGAGTATCGGACCTGGCTCCGGGAAAAACAACGGGAGGAGCGCGCCGCACGAGAGCCCGAACCCCAAAAAACAGCCACCCCGCGAAAAGGAGAGCAATCCGGGATCACCTATCAGCAAAAACGGCAGATGGACAAGCTGGAGAAGGAGATCGCCAAACTCCAGGAGCGAAAGGCTCAGATCCATAAACGATTTGCAGAAGAGACGTTGAGCACGGATGACATCACCACCCTCAGCAAGGAGCTGGATGGCATTCAACAGCAAGTCGAAGAAAAGGAATTAGCCTGGATGATGATCGCCGAGGAAGGGAACGAGTGACCATACTTGGGACATCAAAGCGAAATATTATTAGATCAGATTGAGATCAATGGCGCGAATGATCAATCCAACAGAGTTGCGCACCCCAAATTTGGTAATTAGATTTTTTCGGTGTGTCTGTACTGTGTTGCTACTGATAAAAAGCCGTGCCCCAATTTCCTCGGTTGTCAGCTCTTTTGCGATCAACTCCAGAACTTCTTGTTCACGTTTACTGAGCTTGGGAATATAGTTTGACAGTGTTTTCTTCGGGCTTTTGCCACCACTGATATCAGATAGTAATTCATGTTGAATAATCGTCCCGATATAGGTGTCACCTCTGTACACTGTTTGAATAGCCTCTTCAATTTCATGGAGGCCCGTGGCTTTGGATACATACCCTTTTGCTCCAGCTGAAAAAAGTTTCTTCACTACGCTCCCCGGTCCTTCCGTCATTCCATCGAGAGATGACTCATCTATATTCATCAATCAGGCTTCCTGCCGGAATGTGCATACCGCAACAGGAAATATGGATTTATTCAAAAATCCTTAATCTTGCACATTCCCTAACTTCTTTCATCCTGCTATCCTTGATTAATGCTTTTTAACCCAGGCGATTAGATGTCTCCAGTTCCTGTGAAGCCCGAACCATTGCGCGACGGAGGGCCTGCCTGGATTTAACGCAATAGCACCTCTGTTGCCTGTGATGTTTACTGATATCTGGATTAACTCCTGGAACTGAAAGATGGACCTTTCCTTGTTTTTTACCATTATCACCGTCTTGTATACCTGATGTCTTTCTTCTAGTCTGGTAAATCGGAACGCGCCTTCCAGGCCGGCTAACTCAAATGCAACTGGAGGAATATTACTCACCCTACCTGGTTACATATCCAGTTGCCTGCCAACAAATTCCTGAAATATATTTTTATTTTAAGATAGCAAAAAGATGGTTTTCTCTGTCCTCGGACCAAATTTCACCTCAGATTTATTTGATCGTCTTTACTTGTCTAATCTTCTGACCTCCTCGTTCGACCGTGATAATATTGTAAAACCGATCAATCCAAGGGCGAACAGGATACCCAAGAGAAGGGCCAAACTTCGGATCCACAACTTTTGAGCACTATTCCTGACCTTTTTTGCGACATATTTGTTTCAACGCCAAACGCTGTCACTTAATTTGATTTAAGCTACCGTCGATAAAAATCTCTAAATCTCATTTTAAGTTCTTTCTTTTCAAAAGCTCATATCCAATTTGTTTCTTTAGCCTGTATGAATCCAGTTCATACTCTATTTTCTGTTTTTAAATAGGTTTCGGATTGGCTTATAGAAATTCCCAGGAAATATAAATTTTTATCAGATCGGCAGGATCCAACAAAGAATCGTCTTCTTTTTCTCTTGACATAAAACCTGGGCAAAAATATTGTTCAGGAGAACTTGGATACTCTACCAATCAGAGATGCCTTTCGCAGTATATCCGAGTCATCACCCATTTATAATGAGCGACACCTAGATTTCCATTCGTTTCAATAAGAATTGGAGTTTCATATCCATAAGCCAGTTGTCAAGGAGTGTTCTTGCTTTTTCAAATTCGGCATTGACCAGATAGCCATGAATGAAACCCGACAGGGACGACATCACACGCAACGAATCTCCAGTTTCCCGAAAATATGCCAGGGACTCATATTTGATTTCCAAGGCTTCATCCTTACGCCCCATTTCAAAATATAGGGAGGACATGGCATCTCTGAAATTATGATAATCACGGTACTTTCCAAGTGATTCTGCTAATAGGATGGCGGATTGGTAATCTTCTTCCGAACGGGTAAAATCCCCCTGCACATAATGCATCCATCCACGATCATAATATCCCCGCATTTTTTCTGAGGGAATTTTCTTGCTTTGAGCCAATTCAATGGCCCTTGTTGTCATGATGATTGCCAGGTTGACACTATCCGGAGAGAACATGGTCATGTCGCAGGCAAGAGCACAAAGAGATGCTATTTTAGCAGTGTCATTTGTAGTGGTTTGAATGACCTTTCTCAACGAATCTCGATTCTCATGGGCGGCCATCGACATGCAGGTAAACAAGATGATAAAGAGGAGTAATTTCTTCACTGTTTGTTTGTAGAAGTGCTTCAAACTGATGGTTTAAATCGGTTATAAATCTGTTGCCAAGTGCCCAGGAGTGTATGATGAAGATACAAACGCCCGCCACACTGTTCAGGTAACAGGTCGACTTGGTATTGGGGTGCATCGCTCTCCTGAATTGGAAAGTGAAGATTCAGCGCATCCCGTTAAGCCCATTTCATCAGTATATATATTATGCCTATCAGAATGAGAGCACGGACTCCATGTGTAAACATGCGATCCATATTTAGCTTGAATATATTGTGAAGGCAGATATTGATTGTAGGCAATAACGGCAGGAAGACAAAAATCCACCTGGACGGTAGATTATGAGGTAATACCCCGTAACAAAGTATCGTTCCAATGATTGAAAGGGATGATGATATAATGAGAAGATTCCTTGTGCCGCCTGCGACCCTCACCCAATTATTGACTCCCGCCTCGGCATCCCCAAATCGATCCCCATAATCTTTTAGGGGCATATTGGCCAGGAATAGAAAAGTGGTGGAGAGTAAGAAATGGGGAATTTCGGTTTTAGCTGTAGCCATCCAGTATCCAAGTACAATGGGTATGTTGAAATTCACGACCAGGTAGATGGTGGCTAAAGGTGGGTATCGTTTAAACCGGACAGGAGGGCAAGAATAAAAATGTCCCATGAATAAGACCATCCATACCAGAATCCTTTCTGACCATTGTGGGTGGACAATGAGTGGATAGATCAGCGTCATCACAAAAAGTACATTTGTGTAGATCCGTGCTTCCCTGATCTGAATGACTCCCTTTGACAAGGGCCTGTTTGGTGCATTAATCGAATCTTCCTGTATATCGGTCACACCATTGATGAGATAGACATAATTCATGCAGAAGATTGTCATGAAAAAGGCTGCGACCAATACGGGCAAAGTTGGACCGGGTAGGATGAAGGCAGCTCCGACCAGAAAAAGCACACCGGCTAACGGAGGCCCTTCGATCCGGCCCATTGTATTGAGATAATAGAATTTAACCAGCAATGCGCTCACTATATGTTGGTTTATTTTGATTGTAGGACTTCAGGAAGTTGGCTATGGAGGCACTCAGGTCATTTTTTGATTCTATTTTGATAATTTTGTCACAAACGATTTTATCCTTCTTTAAAAGCTCATACATGGAGGGTTCACTGACGAAGACTACATCTATGCCTCCTTTAATCATCCAGTCCCGAGTCCAGGATGTATCATCTTCTGCAAAGAGGACTATGGGCTTTTTAGATCTTGAATACCACCCCACTTCCCATGCGCAATCTCTTCCATAAGGAGTAAGTAGAATCCCGATTTCGGATGCAATCATAGCATCCAGATCTGTCTGATAGACCTGTTGCTCAAAACGCCGGTGATCTAAATTGTATGGGTTGTGATCCTGAGGTTTAAACACATCAAAATGTTCACTTAAATAGTCGCATATCTCGTTATTCCAATCATGTGCATCAGAGGAAATTCGAGCACTGAGATACATTTTAATTTTGCTCATTGTTTGAGGGTTGAATTTTGGTAATAGATTTGCAGGACAGCGAGAATGCCAGTCAATTTTCTCCTCTTCCGGAGTTTTTCAATCGACGCTCTCACTATACTTTTCGACTATCACCAAAATTGAAGGTTCTTCCTGTTGTGGAATTCACCTGATTCAGCGAATTATTGTCATTCATTGAATTCAGTGATAAGCCACGGCTTAGTAGAAACTTGCATCTGCGAAGGTGAATTTCAATTGGATGAAGGCCTTGCAGGTTGGTTAGCAGCCAATGTGCTGGAATAAATGATTCATTGATTCTTGGATACATCGAACCCTTTTGACCTCGTATCTTCACACGAAAGGCCGGAACCTGTGCTGAAAATTTTCCGAACAAACCAACTCATCGTCCACTTGCTGGTATTGGTCTATCTGGCCATACTTTGGGCGCCTGCTTATCTGGTGGCACCCGCTGCCCCTGCCAGTCAGGGCGGATTTATCTATGATTGGTTCGTCAGCCTGATCCCATCCAGTCAGAATTGGACACTGACCATCGCCATCCTTCTCATCTGGATCCAGGGGTTGGTAATGAGTTATCTGATGAATGAATACCGCATCGGACCTCAGGCATCTTTATTTCCTGGATTATTCATTGCCTTTCTGTATTCGGCATCACCGGAGTTTTACGGTCTTTCCCCTCAACTCCTGGCGAATACCTTTCTGGTGCTGGCTATCCACCAACTCTATAAGATTTACAAGCAAGCGGATTCTGTCAGGGCGATCTTCAATGCCGGACTGATGATCGGTTTGGCCTCCCTCACCTTTCAGGGTTACCTGGTTTTTGTGGTGTTGGGGTGGATCGGTATCGGAATATTGAAGAGTCGGAAGGTGCGGGAGACATTCCAGTATGTGATCGGCCTGCTCTTGCCCTGGTTGTTTGTCGGGGTGATAGATTATTTGCTGGAACCACCCGGTTCGTTTGCCGAGCTGGCCGGGTTGTCCTGGGGGTGGCCTCCTTATCTCTATGGTCCTGAAGGTCTGCGTGTGGTGATCCAGCTCCTGGTATTACTGGCACTGGTTGTGGTGGTCATTCTACAGTACAATCGGGTGACTTTGGGTGAGACGATGCAGGTCCAGAAGAACATTCAGATCCTCTACTGGACGGCCCTTCTTGCTCTGGCATCCCTGCTGATCATCCAACAGATCGAATTCACTCAATTCCTGATGGTGATCGTTCCGACAGGGGCTTTACTGGGTCTTTGGATGGTCAGGTTGCGGCCCGGACAGGCAGAAATGAGTCATTTTCTGCTGTTTATGGCAGCACTCATCTATCAATATTTTCCATTGATGTACCTTTAAGTCGGTTCAGACTCGGATGACGATTGGTGGATTGTATTGAGATTACCCCTTATTGCTTGGCGTCAATCCTACATCAGAAACAACAATCGCGGAAGGTTTGAAGAAAAGATGGATGAAGATGATCTGCTTTTGCGGGCAACCGCTTAAAGTATTGTTAATCCAATGTCAAATACAAGCTTACTGGTTGAAAAGCGGGCAACTTGCGAGTCTGATGATAAAACACCACCTCATGAAGTATTTTTCCCTCGCTTGCAGCTTGCTCTTCCTCCTTCCACTCACCGGCTTTGGCCAGGTCAAACAGGTGACCGAATGGAACCTCAAAGTAGAGAAGGTCAATGAAACCACTTATGACCTGACCGCTGACGTGATGATTGAAGATGGCTGGTACCTCTACTCCCAGTTTCTCGCACCCGATGAAGGACCGATTCCGACATCCTTCGATTTTGAAGAGGGGGCCAAACAAATGACCAAGCGTGAGGCTGGCAACAAGCATGAATTATTTGACCCGATTTTTGAGATGCACCTGGTTAAATTCAGCAAGAATGCCACCTTTACCTCCCGAGTAAAAGTACCTGCCGGTGCGAAAACCATCACCGGTAGTTATACGTATATGACCTGTGATGAAACGAAATGTCTGCCTCCTATCCGACAGAAGTTTACGGTAGACCTCCTTTAAAGTGTGATGTATGAAGCGCCTTTCCGTCCTGTTATCCAGCCTGTTCCTGTTTTTGACCTTTGGAGGTATTCAGGCACAGATCTTTGACCCTGTTCATTGGAGTCAATCCTATAAAAAGCTGGATGATCAGCATTATGAGCTCACCCTGAAAGCGAAGATCGATGAGGGTTGGACCATCTATTCACAGGAGATCGAAGGGGATGGCCCCATCCCGACCACCTTTGAATTCACGCCGGGCGGACACTATTCCAGGATCGGCAAGACCATCGAGTCGGGTGACCGGCACGCCGGGTACGACAAGATCTTCGAGATGGAAGTGGTGAAATATACCACAGAAGCCGTCTTCAAACAGAAAGTAAAAGTCACGGATATCAGCAAGCCCATCGAAGGGTGGCTGGAATTCATGACCTGCGACAACGAACGTTGTCTGCCTCCCCAACAGGTGGATTTCTCCTTTCAGATCAAAACCGGCAAACCGGCGACAACGGAAAGTGCAGCGAGCACTACAATGACCGTTGAATTGCCGGAAGAGGAAGCAGGTGCCAGTGCCACAGCAGAGCAGGATGGCATCTTCGACCCGGTATCCTGGGTGACCACCCTTGTTAAGACAGGTGATAATAAGTACACAGCCGTATTCAATGCGACCATCGATAAGGGCTGGTACGTCTATTCCAAAGACAACAGCGGTGACGGACCCATTCCGACCATGTTTACCTTTCTGGAAGCTCAGGATGTCACTTTCAACGGTGATCTGCGTGAAAAGGGGTCTCATAGAATGGATGTGTTTGACCCCATCTTTGAGATGCAGGTCGTCAAACACAAGGAGAACATTTCCTTTGAACAAGACTTTACCGTTTCCGATCCCAATGCCAAGGTGACCGGTTTCTTTGAGTTCATGACCTGTGATGACCGTCGTTGTCTGCCGCCACAGTTGGTGGATTTTACGGTTGACTTTGCTGCCGGAAAGATCCATTTGGGTCCCGAAGATCAAGATGTTGCTGGCCTTGATGCTCAGACCTATCCATTCGGTACTGTTGACCTGGAAAATCCGGTCAATGATTGTGCCTTTACCACTTCAGTGGTGACCGGTGGTAAAAGTATGTGGACCATCTTCCTGCTCGGGTTTTTTGGTGGACTCCTGGCCCTGTTGACACCTTGTGTATTTCCGATGATCCCACTGACGGTCAGCTTCTTCACGAAGGGGAGCAAGGACAAGAAAAAGGGATTGATCAATGCATTGCTCTACGGGTTTTTCATCTTCCTGGTCTACCTCCTACTGAGTATTCCCTTTCATGTCATGGACAGTTTGAATCCGGACATCCTCAATGATATATCAACCAATATCTGGTTGAACATTTCCTTCTTTGTCATTTTCCTCTTTTTCGCGTTTTCGTTCTTTGGATATTACGAGATCACGATGCCTGCGGCCTTTACCAACAAGGTGAGTTCTGCAGAAGGAGTAGGTGGTGTCTTCGGTATTTTCTTCATGGCCCTCACGCTGGCTCTGGTGTCGTTTTCCTGCACAGGCCCTATCCTGGGTTCCCTTTTGGCAGGCGCCCTGTCCTCTGATGGTGGTGCTATGCAGTTGACAGCCGGGATGAGTGGATTCGGGATTGCTCTGGCCTTGCCCTTTGCACTGTTCGCCGCCTTCCCGGGCTGGTTGAACACCCTGCCTCGTTCCGGAGGCTGGCTGAATACAGTTAAAGTGGTGCTGGGATTCCTGGAGTTGGCATTGGCCTTCAAATTCCTGAGCAACGCTGACCTGGTCAAGCATTGGGGATTGTTGAAAATCGAGCCATTCCTTCTGATTTGGATCGTTGTTGCATTGGCGATGGCCGCCTACCTCTTTGGCTTCATTCGCTTTCCGCATGATTCACCAAATGAAAAGCCTGGCAAGGTGCGTCTCGGTTTGGGTGTACTGTCGCTGGTGACGGCCATCTATCTGATGACCGGTTTCCGCTTTGATGAGGACAAACAATCATTTACCCCGTTAGGTCTGCTCAGTGGTCTGGCACCGCCAGTCGGCTACAGTTGGCTATACCCCAAGGAGTGCCCCAACAACCTGGATTGCTTCAAGGATCTGGATTCCGGGGTGGCCTATGCCCGAAAAATGAATAAGCCCATCATGATCGACTTTACAGGTCATGCCTGTGTGAACTGCCGGAAGATGGAAGAGCATGTCTGGCCCCGTAAAGAGGTCTATGATTTTATCAAAGACGACTATGTGCTCATCTCCTTGTATGTGGATGAGAAAATCGAGCTACCTCTGGAAGAACAGGTAACGGTCAGCTCCAAAGTGACGGGTCAGCGGACCTTACGTCGGACGGGTGACAAGTGGGCGCATTTTCAGACGGAATATTTCAACAATAATAGCCAGCCATATTATGTGCTGATCGGCCCGGATGGGCAGTTGTTGAACTCACCGGTAGGATATACCCCGGATGTAGCTGAATTTGCTTCTTTCCTGGAATGCGGACAAGACGCCTGGGATAAACTCCAACGAAACGGGCTGAGTGTGCGTTGATAGAGAAAAAGGAATCATGACACGTTTTCTCCTGTTATTCACTGCCGGACTCTTTATCGTCCTCAGCGTAGGATGTACCAAGAAAGATCAAAAGGATCCAACCCTTTTTTGTCAGGCCATGTCGGGCAATGACCTCCTGGTCGCCGGAGTTGAAATCGATGAACAAGCCAAAGCACAGACCCATGCAAAATGGGAAATCAATACTCAGGCTGTAGCCGACTGGCTGGAAAGTCAGGATTGTGTGGAGGAGGCCGAGACCTATCTTGGTGGTCTCATTGAGACATTGCCCCCACAAACAGAGATCTTGCTCACCATGGAGGACGGTAGTCAATGGTTTATTGATCTGTATGTAGATGAAGTAAACGGAGATATCTGGTTCCATCGCTTCCATGGCGGCTAGTCAATCACAGACTCCTCTGAGGTCATTCCTCTCCTTTTTCCTGCTCAGGTACGGATGAATTGAAAATTCCGGCCTAACTTTCCCTTTCTATGTTATCGATGCAGGAATTAGTCGCTTTTTGCCAGGAATATGCCCGGCGTGAAATCCCCTTGCGGGTACCGGAATCCTATTGTTTCCATGATCTGGTCCATACCGAGCAGATGGTGGGTTCACTCCGAATGCTGGCTTCGGAAGCGCAATTGACCGATGATGAAGCAGCGATCCTGGAGATTGCCGGCTGGTTTCACGACCTTGGATATACCGAAGGTCCTTCCGGACATGAAGCCCGCAGTAAGGCCATCGCACGCCAGGTGTTATCTGAGCAGGGTGTGAGCGAAGACCTGATCCAGCAGGTAGAAGCTTGCATTGGGGCAACCCAGATGCCTCAGCAACCCCACACCCGCCTGCAGTCCATTATGTGTGATGCCGATCTCAGCCATCTGGGTACTCCCGAATACTGGACTTTTGCAGGCAAGCTCCGCCAGGAGTTTCTCGTTTCCCAGAACAAAGTGATGAGTGAGCCGGAATGGCTTCGCTTTGAGATCCACTTTCTGGAAGAACACAAATACCATACGGCCGAGGCGGAGCGCCTTTATGGCAAGTTGAAGCGCAAGCACATCAAAAAGCTGTACGGCATGCTGACGCTATATTCGCCCAGTGCTTCGCAGCAACAGCCCGACGAGGAGATTGAGTTGGAAGCGGAGGGTAAGAAATTTGGCCGGGGTGTAGAGACCATGTTCCGTTCCGCCTATCGCACGCATATCAACCTCAGCTCTATCGCCGACAACAAGGCGAACATCATGCTGAGTATCAATGCCATCATTGTGTCCATTACAGTGAGTACGCTGGTCCCTCAGTTTGGCGACAACCAGGCTCTGGTCATCCCTACCATCATGTTACTGATCGTCTGCCTGATCGCCATCATCTTTGCTACTCTATCCACTCGACCTAAAATCACCAAAGGAGAGGTGACTATCGAGTCCATCCAGGACAAGACAGCCAACCTCCTCTTCTTCGGCAACTTCTACAATATGAAGCTGAAGGATTATCAGTGGGGGATGGACCGACTCATCCAGGAC
Source organism: uncultured Saprospiraceae bacterium (assembly GCA_942490895.1). Classification (GTDB taxonomy): domain Bacteria; phylum Bacteroidota; class Bacteroidia; order Chitinophagales; family Saprospiraceae; genus JAGNXB01. Next base: position 221,211 of record CALNZC010000029.1, on the reverse strand, counting down.
AAAAAGTACATCTACCAGTCCATGACCAAGGATCTCTATTTCCTCGGCATAGTCCTCGCCAAAAAGTATGAGTATCTCCGCTGGTGTTATACAGTTTTTATGTGGGGGTTGATCGCTGCAGTGCTGGCGTTTGCTTACGCGTTTTTAGGGTAGTGTGACGGTGTTCGGGCCCACATGTTCCGATCTCGTAGATGCTGTCGCTTGGCATGAAACACATCCGAAAACGAGGAAGTTTATTCGGTTATTCGTTTATGGGTTGAAGGGCTACTACTGCGGCTTTCGGCAGCATTGAAATTGCCTGGAACACACGAAAGAGCCCAAAGAGTTATTGTCAATAGCCCCGGGCTTTTCAACCGCCGGAGGAGGTCAACCCGGGGTGTGAGATCAAAGAAGAAACAGTTTTGTCACCATTTTTGCCGAAGCAGCAAAAATGGCGACAAAAATCCCTTGCCGGCTTCCTCTCCTCCACGCCATAACTCCTTAACGCCACAACTCGATCCCTTCGTAACAATCGCCATTTTGGATGGTTAACTGTACAGCATCCGAAGGACAAAGGGCTCATGAGAAACTGATCGGCAAACCTCACATGATTCTGGTTTTTCCAGGTGAACTAAGTACCTTGCATCCCTGTTACGATAAGTAAACCTGAACGATTTATGATTTCCAAGAAAATGGAAAAAGCGCTGAATGCGCAAATAGAATTAGAAGCCTACGCTTCATCGCTTTATCTGGCAATGGCCTCCTGGTGCGACCGGATGGGCATGGGCGGAAGTGCAACTTTCATGCACCGTCAAAGCGAGGAGGAGCGTGCGCACATGATGCGTATCTTCCACTATATCTCGGATGTGGATGGCACTGCCATCACCCCGGCTATCAAGCAGCCACCTCTTGAATATCCTTCTATCCAGGAGATGTTCTCTACGGTGTATGCTCATGAGCAAAAGGTCACCGCCTCTATCCACAAATTGCTGGATCATTGCAACGAGGAGGACGACTATACGACGCATAACTTCTTACAGTGGTATATCTCTGAGCAACGCGAAGAGGAAGCCCTGATGCGCACCATCCTCGACAAGATCAAGATCATTGGCACAGGTGCTCAAAGCCTGTACTTTATCGATAAGGAAGTCGCGGCCATCAACAAGCAAGCCCAGGCGGCAGAAGCAACAGAAGAAGCATGATCAATGCAATGAAATACAGCATCATCTTTCTAATGGTTATGGCTCTGTCTGTCACCGCTTCGGCACAGGGTAAAGCAGAATATGTCATGTCCAATCCGGACCTGCCCGCATCTTTGCCGGGATGTGAGGATATGCCTGACATGTACCGCGAGAATTGCAACGTCCGCCAGATCCGAGCCTGGGTCCGTGAGCATCTGAACTATCCGGAAGAAGCGAAGGCTAAAGGCCTGGAAGGACGAGTAGAGGTAGCCGTTACCATCGACACCCTGGGTAAGATGGGATTGATTCGTGTCTCCAAAAAGATAGATCCTCTCCTGAACAAGGAAGCCCTCCGAGTCGTCATGGCATTGAAAGATTCCGGTGTAGTCTGGTTATCGGCCTCCCACAAAGGCCGGAAAGTCATATCGGAGTATCGGATTCCAGTTACGTTTTATGCCACGCAACCGAAAATGCGGCGGGCGCCAACCGATCAGGACGGGAAATAGGAGACGGTATTCGGAGTTCGGCATTCGGTCTAAACATTGCACGACCCTCGAAGAAAAAGCATATATAGCCTAGAACTTTAGCTCAATACTTTCTTTGACCCCGGAGGGGTCACATCTCTGAAACGGGATCTTCACACCGATCCTCGACCCTGGAAGGGTCGCATGTCAACCTTGAAAACGGATACTTCCACTTTAGCTGCCCAGACGAATCGCTCTTGGTGTTTGCCAAGATGATTCGATATGGATCTAAAGTTATGAATCAAGATCGCAAGCGTCTGGGTTCAGCCCAAACGTTGAACGACCCCTCGAATTGTTACAAATAGTCACCAAAGTAAGGCCCGGACCCCGAGAACTCGGGGCGATCCGGATCCAGATCCCGAGCACTCTGGGTAAAACGACATCGTCTGCCCCCAGACAGGGCCGAGCGACGAAATCTTAATTACCAAAGTGGAGTCGAGACTTTTCGACTGGCACAATGGACGAATGCTAACCATCTCTTCTACTCCTTGACTCCTCAATTTCTCCTTCAAAGAACCTGAACCCAACATTCGAATTGAGCTTTTCCATCGTCCGCCAAATCCACAAGTAACAAGGAACCAGAAACGCAGGAACCAGGAATAATTTATCCTGCATTCAAAAACGTTAATTCGTCAGGTGAGCAGCAACTTCCTTTCCTTTTCCTTATTTTCCCATTCGAAATCTCTTCTGAATGGACCGTCAATCATTTTTTAAGGTACTGACCCAACGGCGACAGCGCGCCGCCTCCGGACCACTGACCCTCAATCCCTATTCCGGCCCCTGGACGGAAACACAGGCTATCCACCTCCTTCGCCGGACGACCTTCGGGTTTGCACCCGACCAAGTGGACCCATTTGTGCAGGCCGGGATGAATAGCGCAGTCGACCAGATCCTGGATATCAGTGGACCCGTACCTAGCCCACCCCTCAACATTTATAGCACCCCGACGGACCCCGATCCCGATTGTGCGTATGGCGCCACCTGGGTCAATGCAGCATTCAATCTGGCCTTGCCCCCGCAATACTATCAAGCGCGTACAGATACATTGAAAGCCTGGTGGGCCGGGCAAATGCTTCAGGATGACCTGAACATCAAGCAGAAGATGACCCTCTTCTGGCACAACCACTTTGCCGTAGAGGCCGATACCGTGCAGATCGCCCAGGGGATGTATTTTTACCTGGCCGCCTTGCAGGCCAACTGCCTCGGCAACTTCAAAGGGCTGACCAAGACCATGACCCTCGATCTGGCCATGCTGCGCTATTTGAACGGGTACCTCAACAGCAAAGCCCAACCGGATGAAAACTATGGTCGGGAACTTCAGGAGCTGTTCACCGTGGGTAAGGGACCTGGAAGCGGTTATACCGAAGATGACGTCAAGGCTGCTGCACGTGTATTGACCGGTCACCGGGTCAATCCACTGACCGGGCCAATGACCTACTTCTTTGATTTTACCCAGCACGATACCACCAACAAGCAATTCTCTGCTTTCTACGGGAATACCACCATCACAGGAAAGATCGGTCCTGCTGGTGCGAATGAGGTGGATGACCTGCTGAATATGATCTTCAATACCAATGAGGTGGCCCTTCACATCTGCCGGAAGATCTACCAGTTCTTCATTTACTACGAGATCACGCCCGAGATCGAAACCACCATCATCGAACCGATGGCCCAGATCTTCCGGGATAACAACTACGAGATCAAACCGGTCATGGAGACCCTGCTCAAGAGTGATCACTTCTATGACACCCTCAGTATAGGCTGTGTGATCAAATCACCTCTTGACTTTGTAGTCGGTTTGGCACGGCAGTTCAAGTTTGAATTTCCAAGCCCGACACCGGATCCTCAGCTGCTTTATCTAACCTGGGCGGTGCTGGCTTCAGGAGCGGCCAATGCCGGGCAGAACATCCTGGACCCACCCATTGTGGCCGGATGGCCGGCCTGGTATCAGGCACCGATCTTCCATCGCGTCTGGATCAACTCAGATACCATGGCGTCCCGACTGATCCTGATCAACAGTATCACTGGAGCCGGGTTAAACCTGTTTGGAATCCTCATCAAGCTGGACCCCATTCCGTTCGCGGAATCTTTGCCTGATGCATCAGATCCGAATCTGCTGATCGACGATACAGTCAACCAGCTCTTCGGATTGCCCATCTCTCAAGCTACCAAGGATTATTACAAGTCCTTCCTGGTGCAAGGCCTGGGAGATGCTTATTGGACCGCCGCATGGTTTGCTTACGTAGGTAATCCAGGAGATCCAACGGCCAAAAATGCCGTCACCACCAGATTGAACGCCATGTTGCGCGAAATGATGGTTCAGGCAGAATATCACCTTTCCTAATTCCCCTTCGGGAACGTTAACCAGATAAGATCCACGCAGATGAAACGTAGGAAATTTATAAAGTCCGTTGCACCGGTTGCTATCATGCCCTCTCTGATCGACAAACTGTCGGTCAAGGCCTTTTCTCCGGATTTCCTCATGGGTAAAAACAATTCGGAAATTCCGAATGATCACGTGCTGGTCCTGATCTACCTCAATGGAGGGAACGACGGGTTGAATACCGTAGTCCCCCTGGATCAGATGAGCAATCTGGCCAATGCACGGGGAAATATCATGTTGCCCGAAGGACAGCTCCATAAGATTGTCGACAAGCAGATCGGTCTCCATCCGTCGCTCGGTGATTTCAAGACCTTGTACGACGAAAACAAGCTGCAGATCGTGCAGAGTGTAGGCTATCCACAACCTAACTTCTCACACTTCCGCAGTACAGATATCTGGGCCAGTGCCTCCGATGCCGACGAACAGGTAGACAGCGGCTGGATGGGTCGATTCCTGGAGACTAACTTTCCGGGATACCCGAACGGGTACCCCAACCAGGACAATCCGGATCCTCTGGCTATCCAGCTGGGGGTCAACATGCCTCTCCTCTTCCAGGGCGATTCCGCGCAAATGGCTTTTAATGTGAGTTCGCCGGACATCTTCAATGTGGATGTAGATCCAAGCAGTGATCCGGCACCGAATACACCTGCCGGTGAAGAATTGACCTATATCCGGACCATTACCGGACAGATCAACGACTATGCCGAGCGGATCGTTTCGGCTTATGTCCTGGGCTCGAATGCCTATACAGGCTATCCGGCTGCAGGCACCAATTATCTGGCAGATGGACTGAAAGCGATTGCCCGCTTGATCAAGGGTGGCCTCAAGACCCGAATCTATACCATCGGACTATACGGTTTTGACACCCATGCCGAGCAGGTGGTGGCAGGGAATACCGCAACAGGGAATCACGCCAACCTGATGAAGCTGTTGAATGACGGAGTCTACTCTTTCCAACGCGATATGGAGCAGTTGGGTGAAGCAGATCGTGTGCTGGGTATGACCTTCTCTGAATTTGGACGACGGGTGATCTCCAATGGCAGTGTCGGTACAGATCACGGGGCAGCGGCTCCGCTATTCCTCTTCGGCACACAAGTCGAATCGGGCGTGTTGGGTACGAATCCAACCATTCCTGGTTCAGTGAGTGTGGATGACAACCTGCCCATGCAGTACGACTTCCGGTCGGTATATGCCTCTGTGTTGTCTCAGTGGTTCTGTATGAATGAGGTCACTACCGATGGCATCCTCTTGCAGCACTTCCAAAACCTCCCTTTGATCAAGGATACCTGTAGTACGGGCTTGTTTGACGCTCTGGATCCGGCAGCGGGATTGTTGGATGTGGAGGTCTATCCGAATCCAATGGTGGACCGGGTACAGATCAAGGTGAAATCACCAGGAGGCGTGAGTCGCCTGGAATTCTTTGATCCTTTGGGTCGGGTGGTTCAGGCCCGTAGCCTGGGCAAGGTGGCCAAGGGTGTCTATACTTATGATATCTACAACGAGGGCTATGCTCCGGGCACCTACTATGTGCGGGTGCAGTGTGGGGCCTACCAACAGGTGAAGATGATCCAGATCGTCCGATAGGGGCAGAGGCCTTGCATCCATGCATGAAAAGAGGCTAACTTGGGAGTTAAACCCGACTGGTATGACCCGTTTTCTGCTGCTGTTTATCCTTGCTATTATCGCCCTTCCTGCATTTGCACAGGAGGAACCTTCATTGGTCACCCCGATCAAGGAGGATACGGCGGTCTATACCTGGGTGACGCATATGCCGGTTTTCGACAAGTGCGATCCGATGGATGAGAATGCCTATACCTGCAGTCTCAAGGAGCTGACTATCTTTCTCTTTTCCAATATCCGTTACCCACAGGAGGCTATGGCCCGAAATGAAGGCGGCATCACTCAGGTGGGTGTGGTGATCGACAAAAAAGGCCGCATCAAAGAAGCGAAAATCGAGACCTCTTCTGGCATTAAAGCCCTGGACCAGGAAGCCCTGCGTGTGGTGCGCAGTATGCCGAATTGGAAGCCGGGCATCGAAGGCACTCAGGCCGTCAATGTGGCCATGTCCATACCGGTCAATTTCAAGCCGGAGGCATATCGGAGGGAGTAAATAGCCGCCAATAGATTTCGCTTCTGCTCTCAGCCTTCCTATTGTGGCGGAAGGACCAAAGGTCAAATTCCAAAAGTCAAATAATATTCAAGTTCCAAATCCCCAAATGGGTACCTTCCTATTTCGCCGCCTCGCTGACTGGCGGTCGAATTAGGCCTTCCGACTGATATAGTCCAAGCATCAAATACGCATCGGTCGTATATCCCTATCGCATTCCTGGTACTAAGTTCGCGTACTATAATGGTACACTGATCACGCATTCCTGGTACTCGAATAGGGAGACATACTCCGATGGAAGGCCAAAATATATAGGTTAAACTACAGGTCCGCGATCAGCTAAAAACCAGTTCCAATCAAGGAGGGTTTTTAGCCTGCGTCTAAATAGGCGAAAAATGAAGTAATTAGGAATCTAGAAGAGCTGTTGTTTGTTTTATGGATGAACGGTATAAGTATTCTAATTCCTTGCTGATAAAAAGAAGGAGTGGGATATTCATTTATGGATTAAAGTTTGATATCATGAAAAACTATCTGATTCCATTTCTTTTCATGGCCACACTCACCTTTTCCTGTGAAAAAGATAACTGCAGTCAAACGGTAGTCGATTCATTGGAGGTCACCTTCAGAGGAGAAATAACAGTGGTAAACTCAAGTGGGTTTCCCTTAGGTAATTATCCCATTCGGATCATTTTTCAAAAGCACTGGTGTGATGGCGACACAGGCTTTCCCGCTGAGCTCCCCGGATTCACGGACATGACGGGCATTTGGGCCTACGACATCGATTACACCTTCAACAATGAGGACGATTACATCATGGTTCAGTTCTATGCTGGTACGGGGGATGATGAGCTCGGCTATTCTGCTAAGTACGAGTATGACCTGGTGAGGGTAGCTACAAGTACTTCATGGCCCAAGATTTTTAATGCGCGACATGAGTTTGTCGTGAACTAGACTTGTGGAGCGTTATCCCAATTGAAGTGTCCCTGCTACAAGATGTGTTCCTTTGGCATTCGGTTGGTTGACTATCACTTTCAGTCCTTCGAAATACCGCAATAATGGGTAGGTCCGAACCCTTCCTGTTGGCTGGCTGCACCTCCTGTGCTTTTCATCTTTCCGGGTCCTCCTGTCCACTTTTTACCATCTGAAGCCTTGGGATAGGCAGGCGAGATTCCCTTTTATCAATATTCTTCCCAATGCGTTTCTATCGGTTCAGTATTAAATACTTTCGAATCATATCGTATCATTCGATCTTGATAAAGGGTTATAGTCATCTTAAATAGGTAAATACAAATGTCGCCAAACCAGGGCCTTTCAAGTGGAGGAGTATGGAGTGAAGGAGTTGAGTAGATTTTTTTGGGATCGCCTGGGTATCCCAGTCACATCAGAGGCCCGTCCTACAGGCCCGAGGCCTCGGGACGATGATACTAACCCACCGTGGGAGGGCGGCTGGCCAAGTATGAAAGACAGAAGCATGGTTAGTATTTCAGGAACCACATAGTGGTAATCTGCACTCAGTAACAGATTTAGATTTATATTCAGAGCTGTTATTTTAGCCACTTGTGATTTTGTTTTTACCAAATCTGAGTGAGATCAACAGGCCAAATATACAAGACATACTACAATGACTCCCAAGCAAGAAGAACGAATCCGGACGAAGATCAAAAGGATCAAGGCGGCTCTTGCTGCGGAAAGACGGATGTTTGGTGGTTACTACGATGATAGCCGCGGGTTGCGGTATGCACCCCCTGAACTGTATTTGAAATTGCAGGATTATACCGGGGCTCTACGGTATTTCAATTGGTTCCATAAGAACTTTGAGGACGATGGCTGTTATGGTACCTTCTTGTTTGAGTGGACATTGACCCTCTTCAAGACAAAGCGAATCAAAGAGGCCGAAAAGAAAGCAATCGCTACATTTTTTGCCAATACCTATTTGTTGGACTACTTCTTGCAAAAGCCTCTCTGTTTGTCAGCAAGTGTGGGAACCTCGACCTGGGACTATTCCCAACTAGTTGATCACTTCCAATATAAAAAGGACTCGGATGAGTTGACTGAATTTGCTGTTTGGTTGGAGGAGGTCATTGAGAGTGACCAATTTATTCGCCTCACGAACCAGTTTATCGAGATCGAACGAAAGTTGGAAACCGAGCCTGATGGTCCGAAGAGGTCAGCGCTTGTTCGTGCACTGTACAGTTTGCTGGATGACTTTGAATAGGGTCAGATCATCACCAAGATGCCTCCCGGGGATAGTGATGCTAAGAAAACAGCTATATCCATTATAAAAACGGTTATCACCCTGGGTGTTACCCCAAAATCCTTCATCACTGCATTGCATTCCACTTGTAAAGCAAAGGCACGAATATCCGGAATCTAAACCGTAAGTAGCATCAATGTGGAAAATGATCAACATCCATACCTTGACAAGACGTTGAATGACCATAAGCCCTTTGGATCAGCTATCTTTAAGGAGGAAATAAAAAATTGAATGATAGAATTGAGAATGTCAGGGATATATAATAGTTGTCATATCTGGATAGACTCCAACTTTTTGGTGAATAGGAAAAACAAGAAATATGCAGATCAATAAATATTTGTACTCCTTTCGATATGACACAACTGAAAGCGAACTATGCAAACTTGAATCGAAGTATATTTTTAATCAGGAGGAAAAGAATAAAGTGCTTGTCTCCGATATACAAGCTAAGCCCTCAAGCAGTGCATTTATTAAGAGTAGACTGGATCTTATTTCATTTTCTAAAGATTATGCTACACTCATCCAGGAAATCAAAAAGGAAGGGTTATGCATTGAAGGTTTTAAAGTTGAATATTTAGTGTTTGAAGGTGATCAAACAGAGTACGCGGAGCGCCTTAAAAAATTAACAGATATTGGCTTCAGTATTGATGGCATTCCGGATTATTATCACCCGACATTAACGTATGGCTTATGCTATTATGAGGGCGTATGGTGTTTTGGCATTTTGATCAAAAATGGTTTTAATTGGTTTAAACACAAGCAAAAGCCGCGCTCCTACAGTAACTCCATCAGTATGCCTATTGCCAAAGCACTTGTCAATATTGCATCAATGGCAAACCAAGAAAAAAGGCTACTGGATGCATGTTGTGGTGTGGGTACGATCCTATTAGAAGCCTGTTTCGCTGGAAATAGCATTGAAGGATGTGATATCAATTGGAAGTTATGTGCGAATGCACGGGATAATCTTGCTCACTTTAACTATTCGGCAAATGTATATTGCTCTGATATAAAAGACATCAGCAAGAAATATGATGCGGCCATTATTGACCTGCCGTACAATTTGTCCAGTCATGCGACGGAGAGTGATGTTTTGCACATCATTGAGTCAGCAACAGAGATTACGGATCGACTGGTTATTGTATCCACCTCGGATATTACAGAATTCATCATCGGTACGGGCTTTAGAATAGCAGATCATTGTAGCGTACCTAAAAGTGGAAAGACTAAGTTCACTAGACAGATATGGGTATGTGAAAGGAATGGGTAGCAGGGACAGCTTTTGGCACTAATTTCAGCCCTCTGTCTACTGCCTGCTTCCCGCCTCACAGTCTCTTCATAACAGCGGACCTCTTCCCTGATTCAACCTAACATCAAATTGGGCCATTTGCCTGTGTTAAAGTTTTCTTCATGTCTTTCAGTATAAGTGAGCCACAGCACTAGGAGGGAGCTTTAACAGACCTTAACACACGTTAAAGCACTTGCCTATCCGGTTATTGACAGGTATGTTGCGAGAAAGAATTGAGATGGCGTTTTTTATACGAATAGGGTTTCTTCTGGTAGTGGGATTGTCGGCGTGCACCTCTACCAATATGATTGTACTGGATCAGGATCCCGTCAATGGTGATCAGGTGCTGGCTATGATGCAGCAACCCCGTTTACGAGTAAGGCCATCCTTTTCGGGGACAGGATGGACGCCATCCATACTTCGGTTGACCTATCACCGTATTCTAGATCTGGAAGGAACTGAGAGGGTGGTCATTGAGGGGGTCTTGTCTACCCAGGTAGGTAAGCCGGTGCTTCTTGATTCCTTTTATATTCTGACCGACCTTGGTCTCTGGGCCCTGCCTTTGACACTTGATCGGAGTGAGGTTGCTGTGGAAAGTAATTCCTGGACATCCACTTCAACCAATGTCTCCACTACAGAGACCTCTACGAAGGGAAGTAGCCAAGGAGATGAATCCCGAAAAAGCGATGATAAAAAAACGACGGAAACCAATGTCGAAACCGTTACTACCCAGGGTCTCTCTCAGTCCAGCTATTCGATACACACCTTTCAGGTTCAAGGTGATGCCGAGGTGATTCGCTGGTTGGCAGAATCAAAAGAGATCACTTTCATCCTCTACCAGGGTCGCGAGCGCCTGGAAGCCACGCTGATCGGTCTGAACAGGAATAAGCTGCTGGAATGGGCGAATCAGTCTATCTGAACGACTACCTGTCATTGGGTTTGAATGACAACAATCGAAATAGTGCTAGGCCGAATTGATATTCGAAAGGAAATTCTCTCAGTCTCCAAGTCCCTCCGTCTTTGAGTCTCTTCGTCACATTGTCACAGGCGTCCTATCCTTTCTCTTCCAGCACCGCCGAAAGCCCCCGATCGATCAGGGCATCTTTTTTGGGTTTGAGGTCGGGGATGGGGCCGGTCTTGACAGTGGCCTTGCCCTTGAAGTGAACCAGCAGGGAGAGTTGCTCCGCCTGCTCGTGAGAGTGGTCGAGGATGTCCATCAAGCACTGGATCACCCAGTCGAAGGTGTTCACATCGTCATTGTAGACGAGAATCTCTGCCACCCGACCGGTATCGGTGTTGATGGTTTCTTCGGTGAGGACGTCTTCGTTTTCCTGAGGCCAATTCATACTGCAAAGATAAGGGTTCCCCCTATAATTGGCTTAATGCCTCCCGCACCTTTTCAAAATTGGGGAGATCACCGGCACTTTCCATTACTTCCGCATAGCGGACGATCCCTTCTGCATCGATCACAAAAGCAGAACGTTTGGCTACTCCTTTCAGGCCCAGGATCCACTCATCATAATAGGCACCATAGGCCTGACAGACTTCCTTGTTGAAGTCAGACAGTAGGGTGAAGTTCAGATTCTCCAGTTCGCGGAACTTGCCCAAAGTGAAAGGCCCATCTACGGAGATGGCCAGGACCTGGGCATCAAGATTCTGGTAGGCCGCGATATCATCCCGCATGGCACACATCTCTGCTGTACACACACCAGAAAAGGCGGCCGGGAAGAAGAGCAGGACGAGTTTTTTCCCCTTGTAGTCGGAGAGGGAAACAAGTTGTTTATCTGGAGCGGGTAGGGTGAATGCCGGAGCGGCTTTGCCAATGAGGGTGTGCATAATGTATTACTTTTCAGTGTAACAAGGTAAACAGTCTTCCGGTTTAGCACACAAGGAACTTTTGACTTTTGCAATGTATCGTTCGAACTGTCGTTACTCACGTGAGAAACCGAGTTTACTGGGTGTGAACAATTTTCGTACTCAGATTTGTCCAAAACAATTCTAATGGGCATTGCATTTAACGCAGATGCAGTATTCCACTCTTTAGTGTCAACGTAATTTTTAGTCTGCAGGATCATTTGCCTGGCCCCGCCTCATCGCCGGCGGTGGCTAGGTACTTTTGATGCACCAAAAGTACCCAAAAGTGCTTGTCGCCAAAATGGGCCTTCTGATCCTGGATTTGCAGCTCTCTCACCACTTTTCTTATTTGAAGGAGCATTTGCATCAGGCCCCGGCCGCTCGTATTTGATCGGTACCCAGTTTCCTGATTTGGGATATTATATAATGAAGCAGTATCCTCTCAAGCTGAACTCACGAATCTATTTTCCGACCAAATAATGCGGCAATCCTTGATTTCAAAGCCCGTTTTAACAGTTGGTTATCCTGTATTGCCCCAATTGACGGGTCTCTGATGAATCAGGGAGGCCCTGGTTTGACGACGGTTATTACTTCACCCCTCCTACACCCCGCCCCGAGTACTCGGGGCCTAGGCTTCGGCGGGTAATGCCTTTACTTGAATGACATGGGCGAATATTCAACCACTCCGTGGTTGCATTGTACATCTCTTGATACCCCGGGTTTTACCCGGGGCTAATCATATTGAACCCCGCTGGGGTTCTCCAGGTGATCGAAATAACTCAATAACCCAATAACTCAATCACGCCAAAATTCGCAATCTCTTCAACTCGACAGGTACTGACATTTCGTCGATTCGAATAAACTCTTTAACGAATAAACGAATAAACCTTTTCCTCGACTCCCGCCTGCGTTGCTCTTCGGCGGGCATGCCTCCCCTCCAAACTCATAACCTCATAATCTCCTCCACTTTGCAGCCTATCGATGTAGCGATAATTCAATGATCTGAGTGATCTGTCGGGTGGAGAAATTGTCATCGGAGACCAGGATCATCCGCCATTGGTCCTTTGATGGGGAAGGTCCGAATGTCATTCCTTCTACATTGTCATATCGTCTTTGCACACCACTTTTTCGTTCCGCCTGAAAGTCATGCACCAATGTGGATTTGACGGGCCAGGTGGTCTCCGGATCTAGATCGCACAGGCTGGGATGGCCCTTCAACGAAGAACCATTGTTCACATCAGCCCGAAAGACCAGAATATCATTCCCGGTCAGGGGCGACCAGGACCGTTCGAGGCACCACAATGATCCCTCCTCATCCCAGATCAGATCGACCAGGCCATGCCCATTTTGGGCATAGTAGAGTTTCTCATAGAGGATGTTTCCCGTGGCCAGATCCAGGAAGACCAATCGGAGTGGATGATAAGGAGGCATCCAGGTAGTTCCACAGTCTTCATCCTGTTTGAGCATATGTTCCGAGGCGACTACCAGGGTGGTTCCATCACGGGAGATGGCCAGACTTTCCAGCCCGGAATTGTTTTGAATACCCTGGCTTTTCTGATCGGGTTGGTATGCCAATGGCAACTGAATGACCCGGTAGACCACTCCATCCAGATTCATTAAATTGATAGTAGAATGGGCCTCATTGGTCCAGATCAACATCTTCCCATCCGGTGTGATACGGATGGACTCCGGGTCCACAGCAGGTGGAGCAGGTACATTGGGGTATGTGATCCGAGTCTCGGCGATGATGGTGGGTCGACTGCCCAGGCTGTCCAACTGCAGAGTATAAAACCGGGCAGGTGCCTTATCCGCAATGGCATAATAGACCTCCCGACGAGGATCATAACAGATGCCCGACAGGCCTCCAATTTTCACGAATGGATCCTTGCTCGAAAAGCTATCTGAAGAAATAGTATGGATAGTAACCTGACCACTGGCCCAGTCCCATTGTGCCGAAAGAGACTGCCCGTCAATTAAGAGCAGGATGATGAGAAACAGATGGATTTGTCGATAAACGAGCATAGGCGGTTGATCTTCCTTTCACCGAAAGATACAGACTGCCCGTGACCAGTTTATGCTTCGCGAAAACCGGAGATGGCATGCAGTTGTCGATACAACTGTTCTGCCTCCCGATAACTGAGGGTCTGCTGCCCGTCACTCATGGCCCGCTCTGGCTGTTCATGCACCTCGACGATGATGCCATCGGCACCAGCGACCGCCGAAGCCATGGCGATCTTGTCCACAAAAGCCCGCACTCCGATCCCATGGCTGGGATCAGCGATCACCGGCAGGTGGGTCTTCTCCTTAAGCATCACCAGGGCATTGATGTCAAACGTATTGCGATAAGCCTGCTCATAGGAGCGGATACCCCGCTCGCACAACATGATCTTCTCATTGCCATGCGAGAAAATGTATTCTGCCGCCTGGAGGAGTTCTTCGATGGTGCCGGAGATACCTCGCTTGAGCAACACCGGCTTGTCGACCTCTCCTAATGCATCGAGGAGATTAAAATTCTGACTGTTGCGGGCACCTACCTGGAAAATATCCACGTAGTCCACCATGGCCTCGATCTGTTCGGTCATCATCACCTCCGTGATGATGCGGATGCCAGCCGCCCGGGACTGGTTGTGCCACATCTTCAATCCGTCCAGTCCCATGCCCCTAAAGCTGTAGGGCGATGACCGAGGCTTGTACACACCGCCCCGCATGATGCGAATGCCATTGGCCTGAAGGTGGGCCAGGGTAGAGGCCACTTGTTCATCCGATTCGATACTGCATGGTCCGGCCATCACGGTCAGACTACCATCACCGATGCGCAGGCCGTCGCCCAGGTCGATGGCGGTATGCTCCACCTTCCACTTGCCCGACACCAACTTATAGTCGTCACTCACCCGATGGATGTCCCGGATACCCGGCAGGGTGCCGATGCTGCGAATATCAAATTCGGCCTTACCCACCCCGATGAGGTAGTCCGCACTTTGGGTGGAGACCGGATTGACATTGTAGCGGATCTCTGCCAGTTTGGTCGACAACAGTTCGCGCTGCGAGTCGGTAATGGTCGGTTCGAGTTGGATGATCATGATCGGTTGATTGAAGAGAGGATGGTTGCTGTTTTATCAATAGTGGTGCCTCGGATCTTGGCCACAAAGGCGGGGATGATCTCATCCAATGCTGCTCCGGAGTCCAGAGCCCGGATAAAGGCACTGCCCACAATGGCGCCATGTGCATATTGACAGGCGGTCGCGAAGGCCGGATGATCTGAGATCCCAAAGCCGATGAGGCGTGGATTCTGCAGATTCATCTGGTCGATCCGATGGAAGTAATCTTTCTGTGCATCCCCGAAGATGGAGCTGCCCCCGGTGATGGCCGATGAGGACACCATATAGAGGAAGCCATTACTGGCCGCATCCAGGGCGCGTATCCGGTCTGGTGGAGTCTGCGGCGTGATCAGGAAAGTGAGATCCAGACCTGCGGCATCGAGGAGCGCGCGATAATGTTGTTCGTATTCGATGAGGGGCAGGTCCGGCAGAATGAGCCCGTCGATACCGACAGCTTTGGCATCCCGGAAAAAGCGCTCCGGGCCATATTGCATCACCTGGTTGAGATAGCCCATCAGCACCAGAGGCACTTGAGTCTGGTCACGTACTTCCCTGACCTGTTCCAGGAGGAGGGGCAGGGTCATGCCATTGGCCAGAGCTGTCTGGCTGCTGGCCTGGATGGTCGGCCCATCCGCCATCGGATCGGAATAGGGCATGCCGATCTCGATCATGTCCACCCCGGCATCTGACAGCGTCCGGATGATCGTACCCGTACTATCCAAAGTGGGATGTCCAGCCGTGAAGTAGATGTTCAGGATCTCCCGGGGTTTGCGGGCAAAAAGAGATTGCAGTTTGCTCATGCCGTCGGGTTTTGGTCCATGTGATCGATATAGGTGGCCATGTCTTTGTCGCCACGTCCGGACAGGCAGAGCACCACCACCTGATCAGGTTGGAAGGTGATCTTGTTCAGGGCGGCCAGGGCATGGGCGGATTCCAGGGCGGGGATGATCCCCTCCAGACGAGTCAGTTCCAGGGCAGCGGCCAGGGCTTCTGCATCTGTAACGGAATAAGTGTGAGCCCGTCCGGTTTTGATCAGATGGGCATGCAAAGGGCCGATGCCGGGATAATCCAGTCCGGCGGAAAGGCTGTAGGGCTCGATGATCTGTCCGTCTTCAGTTTGCATGAGCAGGGTCTTGCTGCCATGGATGATGCCTTCGGTGCCGAGTACAGAAGTGGCGGCACTATGGCCGGAATCGATGCCCATTCCGGCAGCCTCCACGGCGACCAGTTGGACGGAAGGTTCTTCCAGATAATGAAAAAATGCCCCTGCGGCATTGCTGCCTCCACCCACACAAGCGATGATCATATCCGGGTTAGGTGTGCCGGTTTGTTCTTTGAGTTGCTTGCGCATTTCAGCCGAGATCACCGACTGGAATCGGGCGACCATATCCGGATAGGGATGCGGCCCCACGGCAGAACCGATAATATAATGTGTGTCTTCCGGATGGTTGATCCAGTCGCGGATGGCTTCGTTGGTGGCATCCTTGAGGGTGCGGCTGCCACTCATCACCGGGCGGACTTCGGCACCCAGCATGCGCATGCGGGCTACGTTGGGCGCCTGACGGGCAATGTCTAATTCACCCATGTACACCACGCAAGGGAGGCCGACCAGGGCACACACGGTGGCGGTAGCCACCCCGTGCTGTCCGGCACCGGTCTCGGCAATGATCCGGGTCTTGCCCAGACGTTGAGCCAGGAGGATCTGTCCGACGGCATTGTTGATTTTATGGGCACCGGTATGGTTGAGGTCCTCCCGCTTGAGATAGATCCGGGTGCCATATCGCACACTGAGTCTGGGAGCAGGATAAAGAGGCGTTGGCCGGCCAACGTAGTCGCGCAACAGGCGGTGGAAATCGGTCTGGAAGTCCGGATCATTGATGATGGACAGATAGCTTTTTCGCAGTTGCTCGATATTGTCAAAGAGCATTTCCGGGATAAACGCTCCGCCAAAAGGGCCGTAATAGCCATGAGTGTCGACCTGGAAGGATGGTGCGGTTAGGGTTGACATGGCACGGGGTTGAGGTGAATGAGAAAACGGGCCAGCTGATCGATGTTCTTCTTTCCGGGAGCCGTTTCAAAGCGACTGTTGAGGTCCACCCCGGCCAGCATCGGATGCTGGAGATCGAGGATGGTCTGGGCATCCTCCGTGCCAATACCACCCGCCAGAAAGAAAGGGGTGTTGCCGGTGTATTGATCGAGCAAATCCCAGGAAAAGACGACGCCATTACCTCCGGGAGCCGCTCCAGCGGTGTCAAACAGGAAGTAGCGGCACAGGTCTGCATAGGGGGCAGTATCCGGAAACTCCGAAGGACTACCGATAGCGAATGCCTTGATCAGAAAGGGGAGACGCATGCCGGCTTCCTGGAAAGCATGGACAATCTCCTGGAGGCCTTCGGGTGTTTCAGAGCCATGGAGCTGCAGGCCATCCAGGCGAAAACGTTGCGTTTGGGCCAGGATTACCTCGGGCTTTTCATTGACAAATACGCCGATGCGTACCATAGCCCGCGGCAGGAGTACCTGTAGGTCTTCAGCCAGTTTGGCATCATCCCCCACATACCGGGGCGAACCCGGATGGAAGATAAACCCGAGGGCATCCACCGGCAATTCTGTGATCGATTGCAAAGAAGCGCGATCGCGCATGCCGCAAACCTTGATAATCATGCTGTAATAGGTTGAGGTGTTTTTTGGGCCTGCAGCCGACGCAAATCCTGGATGAACTGCTTGCAGGCCAAGGCTGGCCGATCAGCCTTCATAAAGGCTTCACCGATCAGAAATCCGCGATAACCGGTATCGTACAGGTCGGCCACCGTGGCGGCCTGGGTGAGCCCACTTTCGGCGATGCGGACCATTTCTGCAGGTAGACTGGGGAAAAGATCGTGGGCCCGTTGGACATCCACGCTGAAGTCCCGGAGGTCGCGACTGTTCACCCCGATGACCTGTGCATCCGGGTGGACTTTTTCGAGGTGTTTTTTTTCATGAATCTCAATAACCACTTCCAATCCAAGTGATCGGGCGAAGGTGGTGTACCCTGCCATTTCTTCTTTACTCAAAACCGAAGCCAGGAGGAGGATAGCATCTGCACCGATGGATCGGGCTTCAATGATCTGGTATTCGGAGATCATAAAGTCCTTGCGCAGGATGGGGCAGAAGTTAAATTTTCGCGCCTCCATCAAATCAGCATTCTTGCCTCCGAAATAAGTGGAATCTGTGAGGATGGACAGGGCCGAAGCACCAGCCTGCATATAGCCGATACTCACTTCCTCGACAGAGGCATAGGCATTGATCTCCCCTTTGCTGGGGCTCCTCCGCTTGAATTCGGCGATGATGCCGCTTTTATCCGGACGGTTGAGATAGCGGGACAGGCTGACCACCGGTGTGGAAAAGTAGATGCTCTGTTCCAGCAGTTTGACCGGCACCAGTTCGGCGCGCTGCCGGACCTCTTCTCGTTTGTGATGGATGATCTGATCGAGGATGGTTGACATCTTGTTCCGGTTTAGCCGACCCGTACCGGGGCCGATTGAGGGTGAAGAATCTGGTGGAGGACACGCCGGGCGGCACCCCGATGGATACTTTCCCGGGCCATGGCCACCGCTTCGGGCAGGGTGCGTTCAGGCTGATGAAGATGGATGGCCAGGCCGGCATTGGCGCAGACCACATCTTCCTGTTCTCTGGCGGCCTTCCCTTCCAGGAGGGCGATCAATAATTTGGCAGCCACTTCGGGTTTGTCAGGACCTACCAGGGATTCCGGGCGGACCGGTACCAGGCCAAAGGCTGAAGGTTGGATCTGTTGGTGATCCTCCTTGCGGAAGATTTGGGTCATTCCGGTGAGGCTGACCTCATCGTAGCCGTCCATAGCATGGACGACGGCATATTCCTGTCCAGCATCCTGGAGGACATAGTGGTAGGTCCGCGCCTGTTCAAGGGTGGCAGTACCCAATACAGAATAGCGTGGGTGTGCCGGGTTGAGCAAGGGGCCCAGGGCGTTGAATAGAGTCGGTATGCCTAAAGCCTTTCGCACCGGTACCACTGCTTTCATAGCCGGATGGCAAAGAGGGGCATGGAGGAAGACGATTCCGGCTTGCTCCAATTGTCGATTGAGGTCGTCCGGGTTGATGCTGAATTTGATACCTAGGGCTTGTAAGACATTTGAAGAACCCACCGGAGAAGAAACACCGAAGCTGCCATGTTTGACCACGGGGACGCCTGCGCCGGCTGCGACAAAAGCGGAGGTGGTGGAGATATTGAAGGTGTTTTTTCCATCACCACCAGTACCAACTATATCCAGGATATCCTTCCGGTCAAGTGGCATATGAATAGCTCGGTCTAGCAATGCATCGCGAAATCCGGAGAGTTCGGCGACAGTCACAGGACGCATGCGGTAGATGGCCAGGAAAGCAGCGATTTGCGCGTCGGGGTACTGCTCATCGGCGATACCGCCCATGACTTCGCGGGCTTCTGCCCGGTCGAGGCTTTGGTGAAGGAAGAGTTTATCCAGTAGTTGACGCATGGTCAGTTGTTTGATGGACAGTAAATTCCGGTGCGGTGATCCGGTTGAAAAAGGTGTGGACCATGGTCTCACCGTCAGGAGTCAGGATGCTTTCCGGGTGGAATTGCAATCCGTAGACCGGGTAGTATTTATGTTCCAGAGCCATGATCTCCCCCTGGTCGTCCAGGGCTGTGACGCGGAGACAGTCCGGGACAGTTGCTGGATCTACGACCCAGCTGTGATAGCGACCCACTTCAATCTGTTCAGGGAGATCCTGAAAGAGGACGCTGGACGGGAGTTGGATCGTCATCCGGGTGGCCACCCCATGATGGGGGCGGTTCATGTTCTGGAGCTTTGCCCCGAAGGATTGAGCGATGGCCTGATGGCCCAGGCAGACTCCTAGTATGGGTAGCTTTGGTGCCAGTCGAGTGATCAGTTCGGGCATGATGCCGGCTTCCTCGGGCAGTCCGGGACCAGGAGAGAGGACGATAGCGTCAAAGGTCGATGCTTCTTCGACGGTGATGGCCCGGTTGCGTTTTACGACGGGCACCAGACCGGGAAGATCACGGATGATCTGAACCAGGTTGTAGGTAAACGAATCGTAATTGTCAAGGATGAGGACGCGCATGGGTTAAATCGTTTCGGCTGTTTCCAGGGCCTTTTGCAAGGCGCCTAATTTGTGATTGACTTCCTGGAGTTCCGTCTCGGGGACACTATCTAGTACAATTCCCGCGCCAGCTTGGGAATACAGGGTTTGCCCCTGGCTGAAGAAGGACCGGATCATGATGGCCTGGTTCATCTGCCCCTCAAAATCGATATAGCCAATGGCGCCACCATAGATGCCGCGTTGCTGGTTTTCGTAGTGACTGATCAGCTCCAGTGCTTTGTATTTCGGAGCACCACTGAGGGTGCCTGCGGGGAAGGTATCGGCGAAAACCTGGATGGGGTTGGTGTCGGCTTCGAGTCGCCCCTGCACTGTAGAAACCATGTGCATGACATGGCTGTATCTATGGACTTCACGATAGGCGGCAACCTGTACATCTGCGGCATGCCGATTGAGGTCATTTCGGGCCAGGTCAACCAGCATCACATGCTCGGCATTTTCTTTGGGGTCGGCCAGGAGGGCGGTTGATCGAGCGGTGTTCACAGCTTCATCAGCATCGATGGCAAAGGTTCCGGCAATGGGATTGATCTCCGCTTTTCCTTCACGGACAATGAGCTGGGCTTCTGGGGATGAGCCGAAAATCCGGTAATTGCCATAGTCGAAATAGAAGAGGTAAGGGGATGGGTTGACCGAGCGCAGGGCGCGGTAGACCTGAAGGTCATCGCCCTGAAAGTCCTGTTCGAACTGGCGGCTGAAGACGATTTGGAAGACGTCGCCTCGTTGGCAGTGTTCCTTGCCTGTGATCACCATCTGGCGAAAGGCCTCATCGGTGAGGTTGCTCCGCACCTTTCCCTGTTTGCGAAAGGGGTGGATGGCCGGCTGGTGGCGTTGGATGTCTTCCAGCAATCCTGGCAGTCGGCTGTCCATCCCGGGCAATCGGTTTTCCAGGATGTAGAGATGGTCGTGAAAGGGATCGAATGCCAGAATGAAGCGGTAGAGATGGTAGCGCATGGCGGGGATGTCAAACCGCTTTTTGGCTGGGTCGAGGTCCAGCTCTTCGAGGACTTCTACTGCATCGAAACTGGTATGACCAAACAGTCCGTTAAACCCGCGAAAGGGGGCGTCTCCTTCGGGTCGAAAGCGAGACAGGAAGGTTTGCAGGGCGGCAGGTGTCTGCAGATGATCGTGAATCGGTTGTCGTTCCAGGGGGTAGCCCTGTATCTCGGTGAGGATGGCCCCTCCCTCGACGCGGAAGGAGGCGATGGGGTCCAGCCCGATAAAGCTGGTGGATTCGGAGGTGTTATAGCGGTCATTACTTTCCAGGAGGACGGGAAGGGCGTACCGGTCGCGCAGCCGGGCATACACCCCGATGGGTGTCAGCTGATCAGCAAGCAGTCGGGTGCTGGTGGTCTGGATGGGGATCGGTTGATGTGTCATTTTCTGGTGTTCATGGGTCGGTAAAAAGAAAAAAGGCCTGTCGGAAGATCCGACAGGCCTTTTTTGCAGGGTTCTACAAACAGGGCACATCACCTCTTCCGGTTATCCGTAAGGGTTGACCACCACCAATTCGTTTGTGTAAACACGTGCATTGTTTTATTTTATGAATGTCAAAGATAAGGGGGAGGCAGGGTATGATGCAATAGGCAATGCATCATATTTGAAAATAAATAAATTGAATAAATGTCGGATGTGTTCCTGCGTTCTTGCGTTCCTGGTTCCTGATTCCACATTCTTTATGCTCGACCTTAATTCCTGATTATGCTTTTGAATTAACCTTAGTAAACACAAAAAAATGATTGTTGCTGGTGCCGGTGTCTCACCGGCAGTGCAAGACGAGCTGTCCCAAAATTTTCATTTCAATAATCGATCAATCAGGGCGGTGTCTCACCGCATTGGATCAGCGTTTATTATGAAGGAGGAAGTTCATGCGTTCCTCATTCCTCATTCCTCGTTCCTGCGTTCCTGATTCCAGGTTGTCTATTGCTGGACACCCGATTGTTAGGCCTGGATGTTTAACGTTCAAAGCAAGGCCTGCCGGCCTGCCAGTTCAATCCCGGACGATGGCCCTATTTCTTAAAAGGCCATGTCCGGATCCAGACATGGCCCCGAGAGTTCGGGGTCATCGTCTGGGGATCAACGCGATGTCACGACCTGGGACTTGATTCCCGATCTCCTCTTTCTCATCCCTCGACCCTCAAACGGGGTAAAGGGTAAAAGGTAATGGGCCAAACACATTGGGCCCCCGAGGCCTCATGGCGGTTCACATGTTTTCAAAGCCTGATGAGTGCTGACTTTCGAAATATCGAAATAGCTCAATATCGAAATAACACCTCCAGTCCCCCGACGATGCTTCATCAGTCTGGACAGGCTCATCCCTCACTCCTCATCCCTCATACGGCCCTTCTTTGGCGACGTTCTGTAAAAGTTTGGGGGTCGATTTAAGTCGGACCCGAATACCGAAATAACCCAAAACTGCCATCGCGAAATTACATAGTCCTATTCGCCATAGCGGCTATGTCTCAACGAATAAATTCATAAACGAATAAACACAAGAATGATTTGTCCTGATAACGATCTTCTAGCCTTAGTACCTTCGAGATCCCTGCAAGTACCATTTATTAGTGACGATCTGTAAAAATTTGAGAGGGTGCTGTACGTATGAGCTAAACTTCTAATACCGAATCTTGAATTCCTCAATCAGGGAATACTCCAATAGTTGAATAATTTTTTAGGTATGTTTTGTCACCATTTTTGCGATGCTGGCAAAAATGTCGCCAAAACAGAATTTCGAATGCCTGGAAACCCAGGGTTAAAACCCTGGGCTATTGAATTTTTTTCGTGAACCCTCGTGTACTTTGTGCCTTACTGGCAATACACTTTCAAGCCACGATACCGCTACATCTTAACCAATAACCGAATAAACCCCTTCAAGTCTTTGCGGTTTTTCCGAATACCGAATAACGAAATCTGAATACCCTATTCGAAATATCCCAATAACGCAATCACGAAATAACCCCTTTGCGCCTTCGTATCTTTGCGTTTAATATATACACGCTAATCACTCTCCCCTTTCCTCCTTAAATGTTTAATCTTTTTCCCCTCTTCACAACAACGGATTAATTCTGCCATTCGGCGCTGGCGAGTGGCTTCCTGCTTGGCACTGATGATCCACCAGATGGTCCCTTTGAGGACGGAAGGAGCGAGGCTTTGAAAAAAGGTCCAGGCCTTTTTTTCTTTTTTCAGGATGGCCTCATATTCAGGGGGTAGAGAAAGTTTTTTCAGATCCTGTTCGAAAGAGTACACGCCTGATTTTTCTTTTTTCTTTTTGGCATAGGCGGCTTTTCCGGCGGGATGGATCCGCTTTTCTTTTAATAATTCAGCATATCGTTTCACATTGACATCACTCCAGTTACTGGTCGGCTTTCTGGGTGTAAACCGGATGCGATATCGTTTCTCATCCACCGAGTGACGAAGGCCGTCGATCCAGCCAAAGCAGAGGGCCTGATCGACTGACTCCGGCCAGGTCAGGCTGGGGATGCCGGTGTGTTTTTTATAATAGCCGACCCACTGTACCTGTTCAGTTTGGTGATGTTCTTCCAGCCATCGATGAAAAGCGGCAGGGCTGTCAAAGTAGATGGTTTCTTCTTCAGAATTCATGAGGTGCAGTTATTTCGGAACACCAGGCATTGGCCCAGACCAGACTTGCCCAAAGATTGGACGGTTTTTCCATATCGCAAATCAATTGACTGCGGGTATAATCACGTGGGCGAAATTGGTCCCCCGTTGCAGCTGCCAATCGGAGTAGTCGATCGAAGGCAACCTGGCCCCGACCCAGAAGAATAGAGATCTGATAAATAGATTTTTTCCTGGCCCTTTCGGTATAAGGAAGGGCCTGCCATTGTCGGCGGAAGAGAATTAATTGATGAGTCCATAGCTGCCTGATCGGGTCCAGATGTTTCGCATTCGTCAGGAGGGTTTGCTGGTCATTGAACAGGTCCTTGTGCACATCAAACAAGTCGTTTGTCAGTTGCAATAAAAACCCCAAAGTGGTGATCGCTTCTTCCTCTTTTGGGGAGAGCGGATGATCGAGGATAACCCGATAGATCAACGTAAATGCGGCCCCTTTTTCTGAGGTGATCTCGACCAGCTTTTCTATTGAAAGCGGAGCGGACTGCATTTGTAGCAGACTGTGATCCTGGGCCGTTCCGGATTGTCGGAGGACCCGCTCAAAAAGGGCTTTATCCGAAACATTTTTAGTGATTTCATCCAGGATGGATTGAACGGTTTGCAGGGCAGGATTGGTCTGGTTTCGATCTGTCAGGATCTGTTCATGAGTCCATCCCTCCTCATCCATAAGGTCATCGTATAGAGGCGTCATGGCCCCGAGAAGCAATGCATTTCGGCGTTCAATTTCAGTGGGCGGCTTTCCACGTAAGGTGGTAAACCAGGAGGTGGTGATGGCACTCAGTCGGGTGTATTCCAGGATACGAGCATAGACATTCTGATGCTCAGGATGATGAATCATCCAATGACGGGTCAGCAGATCATTACGACCATAGACAGTTTTACCCAGGCAGGACATGGCAGACAGGGTATGCCACCAACCGAAGGAGGTCATGTCGATTCTTTTCTCCAGGTGAAAAAGAGGAAGATGGCAGGGGATACTGCGAAGAGGGTATACCACCAGGCATTCGTTCCGCCGATGAAGGGGAAGAAGGTCAGTGCTCCTATCAGGATAACCACGGCGCCTCTCCGTTCCCATTTCCAGATCAGCAGATATCCGACGAGGAGAGTCAGATGGGCCAGTTGCTGCAGCCAGATGCTGGCAGGTGGTAAGGCCGTGGCTGGATCACTAAACCAGCTCAGGTGTTCCACGAAAAAAGCGCCCCATAGGAGGAACTCCGCAATGGCCAACATACGTGCGATCCACCTCATTCGGTGACTGGTCAAAAAGGATTCCATCTTCAAATATACGGGCCACTGGATGGAACAGGGTGTGGATTAGACAAGGTTTCTGATCAGCGTTTTGGCTGGAAGATGATCGACTGTCCATCCTGAGTGAGGATCAACTGGTCTGTGACCTCCAGATCCCAGTTTTGGCCTGACAGTGCTTCCATCAACTGAGTCTCCAGATCTAATAGTGGACAAGCTCTTCTGGTGGAAATGAAGGGTCCAAAGGTCATGGTCTTCCCGCGTAGCAGAAAGGTACCATTGATCCGGTTGCAGCCTCCGCTACCGGTGGCGGTACTGTTCAGTCCGTTGATGAGCAAATAGGGGTGAATGCCCTGCCCTTCTGTGTCAAAGGTTTCCCCATTGATGGAGACCAGATTCCAGATGTCATGCATCCGATAGGGAGAAGGATGGAAGCCACAACCCGAGTAGGAGATTGAATTTTCCATGCCTTTCAGCTGAAGATTGACGGTCACCGTATGCGTTCTGACCTCACCGGACATATTGTCTTCACAGGTATTCAACCGGGCGGTGACTTCGATCCGACCGGCATCGGAGGTGCCACCATAGGTATAGTAGACCCCGGCTTCGGACGGGTCCTGGTTCATCAGGGGCAAGGTGACATCGATCTCCTCGGGGCCCAGGGCAGTGAAGTGGATTTGGCCAGACGCTTTGATCTCCACCATCCAGAAGGGTTCGTTCCCTGTGGCTTTGAAAAAAATATCTTTTGTATCGTCAAATGTGACCTGTTCCGGAACATCCCTTTTGAGGATGTAGTTTTCAGGAAATTCAGTGTCGACGGGGATTCCAAGTTCATCCACAAGAACCAGGGTCTCTTCAACGACCTGGAGGTGGTTCATCCCGTCGATGAGTTCGGTCAGGATGATCAGTCCACCGCGCTTATATTGAAAGGATCCTCGGGTGATGGTCGATTCAATTTCCCGATCCAAATAGCGCTGTTCCAGTGAAAAGGTCTGATCGGCATTCAAGGTCAGCGTACTGGCAATGCCCGGGCAGTCGGCACAGGGAAGTAACCCATGGAAGTTTCCTGTAGGACCAGCATACCGACCGATGGAACAGCTGGAGGCTAGTATAAAAAAGACAAAAAGTGTGGATCTGGATGATAACATGTCGGATTGGATTAAACCGGAGGGATTTGCTATTCAAAGATGAGCCGGGAAAATGAATTGTCCGTCCATCTCCCCTAGAATACACTACATTTATCAAATAACATTCCGCATATGAAAAAGCTCCTCTTTTTTCTGGTTATTCTTTTGGCGGGTCAGACCATACTCCTTGGCCAATTTGAGTTACGCCCAACGTTGGGCATTACCCGAAGTGCCTTGAAAGATTTCTCGGAAGTGGATATCAAGAGTGAGGTGGGCTACACCTTTGGAGTAGATATTATGTTTGGCAGCCGGGTCTATCTCCAGTCGGGACTGCATTACGAGTCAAACAAAAACAAGCTCTATCCGGATAGTGGAGGATCGTCCACTCTGAAGGTAAGCAAGGTGCGTATCCCATTGCTGGTTGGCTACAAATTGTTTGATTCAAATACCGATCATTTTTTCAATGTTCGGGCGAATACCGGACCCTCAGTATCCTTTGTCACCTCCGTAGATGATGGTGAAAGTGCTTTAGCGATCAAGAAGGATGATTTCAATTCCTCTGTGTTTGGATGGAATGCCGGTGTAGGTGTGGACATTCTGGTCTTTTTTGTGGACATCAACTACCAATTCGGCTTGTCTGATGTATTCGAAGACAATCATATCCAGGGGGTCGAAGGCCAGAATTCTAAAAACAATATCTTTTATCTGAATGCGGGTCTGCGCCTGAAGTTCTAAGAGAAACAGTCGACATCCACGGATAGACGATGGGGATCAGACGATGCCATCCTGTTGATACTGGGTAACCCCTTTCTGAACCATATCGGTGATAGCAGAGGTCAACTCCTCATCCAGTCCCTTGATATGAAAGCAGCTCTTTCCCTTGAGGCATTTACGCAAAGGTGCGGGCAGATCGCCATATTGCTCTGCATGGGTGTAGATCGGGAAAAAGTACAACCGGATATCTTTTGGCTTGGGGACGATGCTGGCAAAATAGATGCCATCCACTTTTGCTTTGCCTTGCAAAGTGGGAATTGTACCTGCGAATTCGGCTCCTTCTGGTCCGGATTTTCGCAACTGTAAGGGCGGCGTATGAGCCGTGAGGATGTCCAGCAGGGTTTGTTGGATCTCGGTGAGGTCTTTGATCATGTTTTGCGTTTCTGTCCTCAAAATAGTCACCATCAGCATCAATGAAAAATGAGTCCTCCTAAAGCTGAACCGGGTAAAGGGTCAGAGAGAGTCAGGATTAAAGCTGAATGTCGTTGAACCTACAGCAGCAGGAGGGCCAGTCCAAGGACGACCAGGACTTGTAGGAAAAACATGATGAGACCAAATCCGAGTGCCACTCGGCCGGTGCGATAGAGCTGCTGAAACCGGATGCCCAGTCCAATAGCCACCATGGCCATGGTGAGGAGCACCTTGCCCACTTCTTTGAGAATGGAGAGCAGATCGGCAGGTAGTTGGGCGAAAGAGACCAGGGTGACCACAATCAAAAAGCCCCACAGGTAATACGGCAGCTTCAGTTGGTCTCGCCAGGACGCGGATCGGTTGGCCAGGAAGTTGAAGAAGATCAATCCCGGGACGAGGAGGGCCACACGGCCAAGTTTGACCGTCAGGGCCAGATCGCCGATCTGATCGCCTAAGGCGTAGCCGGCACCGGCGACATTGCCGACAGCGTGCAGCGTACCCCCGATCAGGGTGGCGGCGAGGGGATCAGATTGTGGCCACACGGCCAGGACAACAGGGAAGGCCAGCATCCCCAGGAGCCCGAGGAGGTTGACTACTGCGAGGGCGATTCCCACATCTTCTTTCTCGCGGGTCAGGGATGCAGACAGAGCCGCAATCGCTGAAGACCCGCAGATGGCTGTCCCGAAACCGACTAACCAGCCGGTGGTGGTCCGGCATCCAAACAGATTGGCCAGGGACCAGGTCAGGAAGAGGATGATCACAATGGTCAGGACCAGGATCCATAATGTCCCAGAACCCAGAGCGGCCATGTGTTGAAAGGAGATGCCAAATCCCAGAAAGATGATGGCCATATTCAGGACTTCCTTACCTGTCCAGGCAATTCCAGGAGCGGCTCGATGGGGTCGCCATCCGATATTGCCCAGGATGACTCCGAAGATCAGTCCAAGAAGGACATCGTTCATACGTGGGATCATCGGGGACAGGAACACCGCCAGTAATGCCAGAGACAGAGTGAGGAGGATGCCGGGCAAGCGGCTGGACCAAAGGGAAGCGGACATCGTGCAAAAATACACGAAGTCGGGGAAGGCCTTATGTGATATGGGTTGCTCAAGCTAAATCCCCATCCTTTGCAATACCTCAATTACGGAATTGCCAAGGGCTAAAGCCCATACAAAGTCAGTTTATTACCCGGACGAACCTCCCTCAGCGATTGAAAATCCCGAGCTATTGACATCTTTCCTTTGACTTTCTTCGTGTCTCATAGTGTACCTGGAGACTTTGTGGCCCTTTATTCAGGAGGGAGTTTATATTTTGAAAACTGCGATACCTGCTAAGGATTAACGAATAAACTCCTAACCGAATAGACGACTTAGCGTCTTCGTTCCTTTGCGTTTCTTATCCTGATATCTGACTGGCGACAATCTGTAATAATTTAGAGCATCTTTCACCTTTGGGCCGAATCGCGTACACCGAATACCCTTCCTCCGGGGTGTGTTTTGTCACCATTTGTGCGAGCCTGGCAAAAATGTCGCCAAAACAAATTTACGATTTCCATGTAACCCAGGGTTAAAACCCTGGGCTATTGACACCTTGCTCTTGGCATTCCTCATACAAAACTCGGTTGACCTCCTCAGGCTGAAAAACCTAGGGTTATGACATCTTCCCTTTGGATTGCTTCGTGCCCCCTTGTGTACTTGGAGCCTTCGTGGCCCTTTATTCAGGAGGGAGTTTATATTTTGAAAACTGCGATACCTGCTAAGGATTAACGAATAAACTCCTAACCGAATAGACGACTTAGCGTCTTCGTTCCTTTGCGTTTCTTATCCTGATATCGGCCCGGAGCCGAACTGTAAAATTTTAACTGGCCGTTCAATGGTTGGGCCGAACACCGAACACCGAAGACCGAACACCGAACACTGAATCCGGCTTCAAATCAACGCCCCAATCGCATACCAGATCATGACTACACAGAGGATGACTTTGAGGAGTACGCCAAAGAGGAATCCGATAAAAGAACCGAAGGCAGCCTTGGTGGCAGTCTTTGAATCCTGGCCGACCAGCAACTCTCCAACCAGTCCACCGACGAAGGCACCGATGAATATCCCAGCCGGCCCGCCAAAGAGGCCGATGATAAGTCCAATAGTACTGCCCCACATCCCTGCCTTGGACCCGCCAAATCGCTTGACGCCCCACATGGGGACAATATAGTCCAGAACGGTAACGAGGAGGGCTAGTCCGGCCAGCGTCCAGAGGAGGCTGGACTCAAATTCGGCCCTGGATGACCAATGGATCATTAATAATCCGAGAAAGCTGAGCGGTGGTCCGGGTAGAGGAAGAACGGCACCGATCAATCCAATGATCAACGCCAAAAATCCAAAAACGATAAGAAGTATATCGACGATCATAATACCCGAAATGTAGGCAATTTCGAGGGTATCTTCCGTGGATTATCGACGAATTCTAGTAAGTCAAAGATGAGTGCTTAAGTCTTCAGGTCCAGGGTGAAATAGTGCAAAACTTCTTCTTCTCCGGGTAGTTGGACCTCTCCATTCTGGATGAACCCCAACCGATGTAGCAGGGCTATGGATCGATTGTTTTCCAGAGTAGTGATGGCAGATACTTCGGTGATGTTCCAGAGATGGGCATCTACGGCCAAAACAGATCGTGCAGCTTCGAAAGCATACCCATGCCCTTCATGCTCTGGAAGCAGTGCGAAACCCAGATCGGGCATGGGTAATCCTTCTCGTCGGACGATCCCACAAATTCCAATGGGCTGCCCGGTCGCAGTCAGGGACATTTTCCGCATCCCGAATCCATGATCCTTTTCGTGTTGCATGGATCCTTTCCTGAGGTAGGCTTCAGCTGCCTTGAGTGTATGTACCTGCCGGTCACCGATATACCGGATCCAGGAAGGGGAGTTGATCAGTGCGAGAAGAAAAGCAGCATCACGGACCGTCAGGCTGGTCAGGGACAATCGTTCGGTCAGGATGGGTTTCATAAAGGGTGCCTTTGGCGAAGGGTTCAGTATGCTCAAATATCGGGCCCCTATTCAGGATGATAGAATAATGATGGCATTTTATATATGCTATATCCAAGCAAGGATCTGAGGGACCCTGATGAAAAGCCAATAATTTTAATGTAAATAGTATTCTTTTTCCTGATTAGCACTTCCGAAAATCATCTCCAAAGACATTTATAATTTGCAGTTTATTGGCATTATTTCGGATTATTTCTATTGGCGCTCTGCGAACAACATGACAGAAATTGGAACACTAATAACTGATCTGGTATTCAGGCGCTTGCAACTCGATGATGATTATCCACTATGATCTACTGGCCCGCACAACCTCATATTTTCTTCACCCTGAAGGAGGGTGTAAATGACCATATCCTGATAGTTGTCTTCAAAATAAATGCGGTCGCGTAGATGGGCTTCCTTCCGGAAGCCGAGAAGTTCCAGTAATGTAATGGCCCCGCGATTCGCGGGTTGCACTTTCGCTTCAATACTGTGGAGATTTAGCGTGTGGAGACCAAACTGGACGATTGCAGCTACAGCCTCCAGGGCAAGATGTTTTCCCCAATAGGCAGTTGTCATTTCACCTCCGATTTCAGCGCGATGGTTGTCCCAGTCAATGCTGTTAAATCCGCAGGTGCCGATGATCATTTCTTGATCCCGGAGAATACCAGCCCAGCCGATCGCTTTTTTATCCAAATACCCTTGCCGGGTACCTTCGACCAGCGTCTCAGCGGACGCCAATTCTTCCATGGTGGGCCGAGCAATGAACTGGTTGACCCGTTTATTGGCCCGCATCCGGAAGATCTCTTTGGCGTCGGAGAGTTCTATATCCCGCAAAGTCAGCCGGGCTGTATGTAACACCGGGAAGGTGGTGAAAGCGGGATGATCGGGGAAGGGGTTCATCTTTAAAGGTTGGCCCGGTTATTTTAATTGCATCTGCTCATCCTGATGCTGATCTTCTGTGAGTACTCCGAAGGTGCTGCGATGGAAGGTTGTCTCCATGCCAAATGGATGTCGGCTGATCCGAACCAGAAAGAGATTGTCGTAATCGGCATGATCGATGTTTAGCTCTACCCCGGATAAGGCCTTGATCAGGGCAGGAGTGGTATTGGAATGCCCAACGACGAGTACACGCTTACCCTGGAGGGATTGCAGGATGGGAGCCAACTGTAAAACGGTATCCGGTGCATATAAAATCATGTTTTTTCCCAATGCTGTCGCCAGTGGCTGGCCAGTCTGCCTTGTACGTAAATAGTCCGAACAATAGATATCCGTTATTCCCCTGCTGATGAGCGTATCCCGTAAATCATTTGCGCGTTTCAAGCCTGCGGATGTCAAAGCTGGGTCCCGAGACTCATCCACCTTTTCAGCATGACGAACGAGATAGATATCCGTCGTGGAGCAAGCGGTAAAAATGACACTGCTGATTAAAAAAAGCGTAAAAAATGGAATTGATTTCATGAGTTGGATTCGATTGGAATAATAAGAAGGGGTACAGTTGAATCGCGCAAAACCTCCTTGCCGACACTGCCGACAATCCATTCGCGCAATTTGATCCGACGGTGATGCCCCATGATGATCAGATCGATCCCTCTTTTTTCGACCTCCGTTTGGATGACCTGAGTGGGGTAACCCTGAATGAGGAGGATCTCGGAGGGGATGTCTTTTTCCTGGAATTGAGATTTCAGTTTCTCCAGGGCAATGTGTTCGTTTTTCAGTTCACCTGCCCGATGATCCCGGATATATTGAGGTCCGGGTTCATAACCGATAAATTCAGGGTCTGGAGAAGCGACATGCAATAACCAGCAATTGGATTGAAAAGCCCGGGCCAGATTGGCGGCATATGCTACCACATGTTCGGTGGGATCTTCAAAGTCGATCAATACCAGAATATTTTTCATGGCCAGATTTAAATTAGAACTGAAAGTAAATAAACTGTTCACCACTGCCCTGAGCAACGGACAATAAAGTGAGCATAACTGCCCAAATACAGCCCAGAATCCACCAGGGTGTCTTTTCAGCTACGGCTTTAACCGAAGTGTTACGCATAAACCAGTGTGACAGAAAAAGGAGAGTCACCACGGATAGGACCTGGATGACCTCATGGGTGTCGAGTACTTTTTTTCCATCGGGATGGAGAAAGAACATGGAGCCGAGGAGGTCCATGGCAGTGCCAAACTCCCGGGCGCGGAAGAAGACCCAGGTGATGTTGACCAATGTGTAGGTGCCCAATGCGAGCAGAATACCATTCCAGGCGTTGAGGACGATCGTAAATCGTCCTTTCAACCAGCGCTCTGCCACCAGATAAAAACCGTGGAGGAAACCCCAGAAGACAAAGGTCCATCCGGCGCCATGCCAGAGGCCTCCCAGGAGCATGGTCAACATCAGGTTGATCACTGTCCGGCGCGAACCGGAACGATTCCCGCCCAGCGGAATGTAGAGGTAATCCCGCAGCCAGCTGGAAAGGGAGATATGCCAGCGTTGCCACAGTTCAGAAAATCCGATGGATGCATAGGGATAGCGGAAGTTGTCTGGCAACACGATTCCCAGCATGAGGGCAATACCGATGGCACAAGTGGAATACCCGGCAAAATCAAAAAAGATCTGCCCCGAAAAGGCCAGAGTCCCCGTCCAGGCATCCAGGACATGGAGAATTTTGTTGGAACCAAATACGGTGTCCACATGATCAGCCAGGAGGACGTCTGCCATCACCACCTTTTCGAACATTCCAAGGGTGAGGAGAAACGCTCCCCACAGGAATTGAGTGCGGGTGGCTCGGGTAGGTTGATCAAATTGAGGGACCAATTCATCCGATCGGACAATAGGGCCCGCGACAAGTTGTGGAAAGAAGGTGACATATAGAGCAAAATCAAGGAATCTGGGGGCAGGTTGGATCTTCCGGTAGTACATGTCGATGGAATAGGACATCGTCTGGAAAGTGTAAAAGGAGATCCCCATCGGCAGAATGATATCCGATTCCAGGGGGGTGAATTCCATGCCGACTAATCCGATCACGGCCTGAAAATTTTCAATCAGGAAAGACCCGTATTTGAAGAACACCAGAAATCCCATGTTCACCAGGATGCTCAGCCATAGCCATTGCTTGCGCTTGTTTTGGTCCGTCTCCACATGGAGTTTTTTACCAGCTATCCAGTCTACAGCAGTGGAAATCCAGAGCAGGAGGACCAGGGGGGGATTCCATAGGCCGTAGAAGATGTAACTGGCCAGGAGGAGCATCCGCTTTTTATGGGTCCAGGTGACCGGCAGATGCCAGTAGATCAGCACAATCGCAAAAAAGGCAATGAATCCAAGGGAGTTGAACAGCATAGAGAAGGATTAGAGCAGGGTGAAGGACTGTGTTGTGCTTAAAGGACGCCGTCAGCCTTCATGATGGCCAGGATCTCGCGGGTATAGACCCGGGCATCGGGTGTGCAGAGGTGGGACCATTCCGGAGGGTCAAACTGATCGAGTTGAGGATAGTCTGAAAAGTGATAGGCAGGGCAGTTACTCTGCTCCACAAAAGCATCAAAATACTGTTCACGAGGATAGACCCGCCCTTCCATTTCTGTATAGAAGCCGCTGGAGGGATTGCAGGTCAGGATCATTTTTCCACCCCGGGCCTTTAGCTGGTTGATCAGATCCAGATAAAAAGGAAAACTGATGTTGATCATCTCATCATCGCGTTCATTTCTTGATCCGAAGGTGGCCCAGGCATTCTGGATGGTTTTCTGGAATGCAGTGTCTGTCTCCATTCGGGCTAACATAATCGTATTGCGATCGGCTTCTACCTGAGAAAAGCGAGGAAACGGAGTGCCAGGTTTGGTTCGACCTTTCGGTGGCAACGTCTGCAGAAGGGACTTGAGATCAGGGTCGCCTTCTTCGCCATCTGTCAGGAATGCGAAGTAGGGTTGAAGCGCGTAAGCCATTTGATGGTTGAATCGCTGGGCCCATGTTCGATCCTTATAAAAATCGACCCACTCTTTGGCTCTGTGCCACCCACCCACTGAATCATGTTGGGCAATGAAAAACAGGCCGGGGGTGATGTTCATCACGATGGTGCCATTGAAGGCCGTGTTTTCAATGATATCCTGGAGGACGGGCGCTGGGGATTTGCCATTGGCGGCCAGCATCAACGGCCGAACACCGGTGATTTCTTCCCATTCGTTGAGTTGGAAGTCAAAATGTGCCCGTGAAGCCCCGATGATCAGCACCTGATCGGGGTCATTGTCCCGGATCAGATCGCGCTTCTCTGCCCAGAGATGTTTGTCATCTTCCAAAGTAGGCAGGAAGCCGAGGGACCGGCAGTGCATCTCCCAACTGGCCAGAAGGATGCCTGCCAGGGAGATCGCGAGCACAAGTGTTCGTGTGGAGATCATAGTGTAGGTATAGGTGAGATCGGTTAAGTCGTCCGATCATTCACTAAAGTACTGCAAATCACAGAAGTGTCTGGCAGAGATGCGGGTAAAGAGGGGTTTTCTGGCCCAATAGTATGTCTGGGAAAGAAAGTCTTGTATCGGCATGTTATTTGTTTTTCTTTGAGGGTGATCAATGCCTGAATTGACCTTGATCATACCCATTATCGGTTTGTTTTCAGACCTTGGACATTGAACAAATCAAAGCCATCTCACGGTGTTTGCCTATGAATGATATTGCCCCAAATCAATTGACTGCCGACGAGTTGCTCAGTTGTAAAAAAAGAAGTGATCTGGTTCGCGCCGCTGAGGAGAATGGTGTTGACCTGAAAAAAGCGCTCCGCAATCTGCGATATGAGGAGGAACTACGCCAATTACAGGCCGAACTCGTCGACCTGCAACAATATGTGGCGAAGAAGAAATTGCGGGTCGCCATTATTTTCGAGGGCCGGGATGCCGCTGGAAAAGGTGGTTCGATCAAGCGTTTTACCGAGCATCTGAATCCTCGGACTATGCGCTTGGTGGCTTTGCCCAAACCTACAGAGGTCGAGACGGGGCAGTGGTATTTTCGTCGCTACATCCGGGCAATGCCCGATCCGGGAGAGATCGTCTTCTTCGATCGCAGTTGGTACAACCGGGCTGTGGTCGAACCGGTCATGGGTTTTTGTAATAAGAAGGACTATGAACGGTTTATGAAGCAGGTGCCCGAATTTGAGCACATGCTGTATGAAGATGGGGTCATCCTCATCAAATTCTGGTTTTCCATTTCCAAAGAAGAACAACAACGGCGTTTTCAATCAAGGCTGGAAAATCCACTCAAGCGGTGGAAGTTTTCTCCAGTGGATATGAAAGGCCAGGAATTGTGGAAGAAGTACACGCACTTTAAAGAGCAGATGTTTTCTCGAACACATACCCCGTTCAGCCCCTGGATTATCGTCAAGACCAATGACAAACGGACGGCGCGGTTGGAAAGCATGCGCTATGTCTTGTCACAGTTTGAGTACCCCGGAAAGAACCGGTCCAAGGCCGTGATGATCCCTGATCCGAATGTGGTGGCGCGATATTATCGACAGCTTCTTCAAATGGATATATAAAGTGGAGGAGTTTAGGAGGTTATGGGTTTGGAGAAAAACAGGGCTGTCCTTTTGTGAAGAGCGAGCTATTGTAGGGGGGACATTTGTCGCCATATACACAGAAAAGTGGAGGAGTTTGGAGTAGAGGAGTTAAGGAGAAAAAAATAGCAGTGCAGTAGTTTGCATTGAAAGGTTGTAGGGGTGACATTTGTCGCCAAAGGAATCGAACATTTGAAAGGAAAGAGAGTAATGAGGGCGATGCCCGATTTATTGAATTCGGAAAGTTATGAGTAAGAAACACCATAAGGAAAAAGAAACCACTATCTCAGAGACGGTTGTGCCTGTGAAGACAGCAAAGCAAGTGATCGACCTGAGTCCGGATGATATGGCCATATTGAACTCCAAAATCGGATTGAAATATTTGATGGCGGACAAGAAGACCAACGTCGAAAAAGCCTTGCGACTGGCCCAATATGAATTGGATCTGCGTGAACTTCAGGCTGATCTGATCCAGTTGCAGAACTGGACTATTCGTCAGAATAAAAAGGTCGTTGTGATTTTTGAAGGTCGGGATGCTGCCGGTAAAGGGGGAGCCATTCGACGGATCACGGCCCATATCAATCCGCGTCATTATCGCATTGTCGCCCTTCGAAAGCCTACTCCGGAAGAAAACGGACAATGGTATTTCCAACGTTATGTCAATCAGTTGCCCAAGCCAGGAGAAATCGTCTTTTTCGATCGGAGCTGGTACAACCGAGCCATTGTCGAACCGGTTAACGAATTCTGTACCTCTGCCGAATACAACATTTTTATGGGCCAGGTCAACGACTTCGAACGCATGATCGTCGAGTCGGGCACTTATTTGGTCAAGATCTATCTCTCTATCTCCAAAGATGAGCAAGCCTCCCGGTTTAATGAGATCCGCAACAGCCGTCTCAAGCGTTGGAAAATGACTCCTGTGGATGAACGCGCTCAGGAGCTCTGGGACGTGTACACTGCATATAAGAAAAAGATGTTCTCACATACCGACACAGAAGTGGCCCCATGGACAGTGATCCAGGCCGATCGGAAGAGTGAAGCCCGCATTAATGTTGTGAAACACTTGCTGCACACTATTCCCTATGTGCGCGGAGAAGGAGAGTCCTGATCTGAAGACTGGAATCAGGACGGCGAATTCCCTACCTTTGCAGCGATTTTTAATACCGGGTCGGTCCGCAGAACGGAACCGGGCTCCGGCAGTCGCAAAAACCAGTGATGATGATCAAGATTACCCTGCCTGATGGTAGTATTCGGGAATACCAGTCTGGTGCTACCAGTCTGGATGTAGCCCGCTCCATCAGTGAAGGCCTGGCCCGTAATGTATTGGCCGCCAAAGTCAATGGAGAAGTATGGGATGCCAACCGAGCCATTCAGGCCGATGCTTCCCTCCAGCTTCTGACATGGAATGACAAAGAAGGAAAGTCCACCTACTGGCACTCTTCCGCCCACCTGATGGCAGAAGCATTGGAGGCCATCTATCCTGGAATCAAACTCGGCATTGGGCCTCCGGTGGAAAACGGCTTTTATTATGATGTCGATCCAGGGGACACTGTCATCACTCTGGAAGACTTGCCGGCCATCGAGACCAAGATGATCGAACTGGCACGTGAGAAGAATATCTTCATTCGTAAGGAGGTGAGAAAGGCTGATGCGATCGCCTACTTCACTGAAAAAGATGATGAATACAAGATCGAATTGCTCCAGGATCTGGAAGACGGTCAGATCACTTTTTATGAGCAGGGTAATTTTGTAGACCTCTGTCGCGGTCCCCATATTCCAGATACCGGATTTATCAAAGCGGCCAAGCTGATGAATGTTGGCGGAGCCTACTGGCGCGGAGATGAATCGCGAAAGCAATTGACCCGTATCTACGGCATTACCTTTCCGAAGCAAAAGGAATTGACCGAATACCTCGAAATGCTCGAGGAGGCCAAGAAGCGGGATCACCGCAAATTGGGCCAGGAATTGGAACTCTATATGTTCTCCGAAAAAGTGGGTGCCGGTCTGCCGATCTGGTTGCCACGTGGTACCGTTTTGCGGACCCGGCTAGAGGATTTCATGAAGCACGAACAACTCAAACGGGGATACCAGCCGGTGATCACCCCGCATATTGGGAAAAAGGAACTTTACGTGACATCTGGTCACTATGAGAAATATGGCGAGGACAGTTTCCAGCCCATCCACACACCTCGGGAAGGGGAAGAGTTTCTCCTCAAACCGATGAACTGCCCACACCACTGCGAGATCTTCGGTCACAAGCCACGTTCATATAAGGAGTTGCCTTTGCGGATCGCTGAATTTGGTACGGTTTATCGTTATGAACAGAGCGGAGAGCTGCACGGGCTGACCCGTGTGCGGGGATTCACTCAGGATGATGCCCACCTGTTTTGCATGC
Source organism: uncultured Saprospiraceae bacterium (assembly GCA_942490895.1). Classification (GTDB taxonomy): domain Bacteria; phylum Bacteroidota; class Bacteroidia; order Chitinophagales; family Saprospiraceae; genus JAGNXB01. The sequence continues at coordinate 183,277 of CALNZC010000029.1, read as the reverse complement.
CCGATCAGGTGAAGGGGGAGTTTCTGAATGTGTTGGAGCTGACCCAGCTGGTCCTCAAGCGGATGGGCTTTGACAATGTCACTGCACAGATCTCTCTTCGGGATCCGGAGAACAAGCAGAAGTATATCGGCTCTGATGAAAACTGGGAGAAATCCGAGCAAGCCATCATCGATGCTTGCAGCGAGGTGGACCTGGAAACCGTTACAGCCCTTGGTGAAGCGGCCTTCTATGGCCCCAAGCTGGACTTTATGGTCAAGGATGCCCTGGGCCGCAGCTGGCAGTTGGGGACCATCCAGGTGGATTACAATCTGCCTGAGCGCTTCAAGTTGGAGTATATCGGCTCCGATAACCAGAACCACCGTCCGGTGATGATCCACCGGGCACCTTTCGGGTCCATGGAGCGGTTTATCGGTGTATTAACCGAACACTGTGGAGGTAACTTCCCGTTATGGCTGACGCCGGATCAGTTCGCCATCCTGCCCATCTCCGAAAAATATAACGATGTGGCTCATCAGGTGTCAGGTCGATTGATGCTGGAGGATATCCATGGATTTGTGGATGACCGCAACGAGAGTATCGGAAGGAAAATCCGGGATGCCGAGTTGAAGAAGATCCCGCTTATGCTGATTATCGGTGAGAAGGAAGCCGATGCTGGTGGAGTAGCGGTACGTATGCGTGGCGAAGGCGACTTGGGCCTGATGTCCGTTGATGCGTTTATCCCCTGGTTTAAAGAGAAGGCGGCAGAGTAGGATAACAATTATTTGCTGAGCTTATTGATGACCTTTTCCACTCGGTTGCGTTTGGTGTCTTATTCAATGTCACTCAGTCGATCAGTCAGTATTTTCAGAAATAGGGATTTCATTTTCTCTGTGATGATCGGCAATGCTTTTTCCGCATACATCGGGACTTGATTTGGCGGACAGGCAATCAGTTGCTCCATCAGCAACGGGAATGTATCACCGGCATAGGTGGGTAAGGTGCACAATTTGATGAGGATGGTAACAGCGCCATCTCTGGTAATTACAGATCCCTTATCTGCAGCTGAGATAATTTCACTCAGGTAGGAATAAACAACCTTTGGATATTCTAAAGCGATCGTGTTGAGGGCCGCCATGCCACCCCATTGAAGACGGTTGTTTTTATCAGTTAACAGCGCTGCAAATTCGGTGCTATAACCCTGGATTAATGAGGGTTGGCGTTCACCAATTTCATAAAGGACTTTGATGCAGTCGCTCTGAATTTCCTTGTCATTGTGATGCAGGTTATGGATCAGTTCTGCGATAGCTTTCTTGTCCCTTTTATTAACTAACTCTTGAGCAAGTTCAATATTGGGCGCCTCATCCTTTCGATCTTGTGCCGAAGCCAGTCTGGAGAATACACTCATCAAGTTCTGATTTTCATTCCACTGCAATATGGGGATTTTTGAAATGGGACAGAACTCTAGAAGGTATCATTATAGGAGATGATTACATATGCCCAAAGTGGAATTGGCCTAAATTGTATTGAATTGTGAAGTCAATGCAGATTTTCATCTCCAGGCTTCACTATTGTTATCTAGCCACTTGAATTTCTTGAATGACTCTCTCTATCCAGCAGTTGGACTGGTGCAATTAAGGATTTAGATTATTTTGAATGTTTTTGATGTCAAGGGTGATGTACAAGAAGGGGAGATCGTAAACTACGGCCATCTTTAGAATTCCAGGTCACCCAGTATTGTCCTGCTGGGACTCCTGTTAATTCCATCTTGATCTCTTTTTCTCCTTCAACTCGTTTTGTGAATACAACTCGTCCTGTAAGATCATGAATGATGAGTTCGCCATTTGGATAGGGCTCATTTATGATTAGCCAAAAGTAGTCTGATCCGGGATTGGGAAAAATGTCCATTTCGGCATATTCAATGTCTTTTTCGTCAGTTGAAACGGCAAATTCTTGTTTCCAGAGATGAGTTCTATTATCTTCAAAAGATATCCCCATGACATAGATGTTTGATTTGTAGAGGGATGCCAAATAGGTATTATTGATCTGAGGCAATCCAGTTTCTAGGCCACCGTTCCATGATTTACCGCCATTTGTGCTTAAGTATATTTTGGTTGTATTGCTGGGTTCAAGATACCCGGAGAGCACTAAAGAGTCTCCCTCTCCATGGATATTGTTGATTATAGTGTATTCATCCATAAAATCCGCAAGTCCTTCATTAGAAAGTTCCCATCCCAATTTGGTTTGTCGATAAAGCTCTTTATTGACTTGTAGAAACGCCTGACCCTTTGTGCTCCAGGAATAGTTGAAATTCAAGTTTGATTGTAGCCCATCGTTAAATGGAATAAATGTCTGTCCAGAATTGTCACTTTTATATACTTCCTTTTCTGTCAATAGAAACAATGAATTTCCATCAGTGGCAATGGATTTTGTATTATCAAATGTTTCGGCAATAGGAGTCCAAGTGAGTCCCCAATCCTCTGAAGTGTGGACTTTATTCAACCAATAATCATGTGAAAAAATATGGTTACCAATATTAATAAATTTTGAAGTGCCATAAAGTGGACTGGTGACACCACTGTTTTTATGAAATATCCATGACACCCCTCCATCCTTTGAAAGGAATAGACTTTTACCAATTAATAGGATTGTGTCTTCTTTCTCAAAAATAGAGTAATAGGAGCCTTGATTGTCAATAAACTTGAATGACGAGCCATCGTCTTCAGTTGAATGCAGTTCGTTATGATTGGAGATGAAGAATTTATTATTTGCTGGGAGGAACTTGTAGTCAGGGAATACCCCTGAAAAATATGTATTCTTAACACCGAGGAACTCCCAATTCGGGTTAGCAGTTTCCCAGGAGTTGGCAGTGTCACTGGATATGTGGAGACCGGTTGTACTGCCTAGAACAATTGTGTCGCCAATATTTTCAATCTGATAAGGCCACCTGGGACTAAGTTTGATCGTCCATGTATTTCCCTGGTCAGATGAATGTGCTAGAGCATTTTCAAAAACGCCCCAATAGTTAGTTCCGATTTTTAGTAAATCGAGTAAATATGGTTCCTTTTGTGAATCAGTAAAGTCTATTTGCTTCCATGATATTCCATTATCTGATGATCTATAGAGATATTTATCTGAGATGATCCGATGGCTTAAAAAATATACACTATCCAGAATATTGATCTTCACAGTAGAATTCTGTTGTCCCGTTAGTGGATAAGGTGTAGGGAGTGTGTCCCAGATTTGTCCTAGATTCGTTGTGATGTAAATACTTCCTTCTGTGGCTACCAATATCGTAGACAGGTCATTGATTTCCGTATCATATATTTTTTCATCAGAGGTGAAAGCTTTTTGCCAGATTGAGTCATTCAGGGATTTAATATATACTGTTGAATCTGTCGAGCAAATAATACTTCCCTTGTTGATGCTTAATGTTCTTATTGATTCACTCGGAAGTGGAATTGGGGTCCAGGTTTTCCCATTGGGGCTTTGAAAAAGATGATTGATCTTTTTAGGCAATGTGTAGCTGTAAATAAAGAGACTACTTTCATTGTTCAGCATGCCTACGGTTCCCTTCATGGAGGGTATGGTTGCAGAGATTTGCCAATCCAGAAAGTCTGAACTTTTGAGACAGTAGATGGAGGAGTCATAGTCTATAGCTGTATAGGCACTTCCTTTGAATGATTCCAAATTCATTTGAATGCTGAGGCTGGTAGGGCCATCTACATCGGTCCATTGGCCTGAGACGGGTATGCTGGATGCATAAACTACCAGAATTGTAGCCAGTATTCGCAATGCTTGATTTTTCATTTGATGAAGATTGAGGGCTGTCTTGAATGAAGTATCCTTTCGCCTTAGATTGGGGGTCGGGGCTACTAAAAGTACTCTTCATAAGATTGAGTCGCAACATAGAAATGTCCATTGGCCAATGGACGACAAATTTGTTCAAGGATATGTTCGTATGGATTGCTTCAAACTCCAGTTTATAAGTGAGTAAGGATGCTGAAGAAAGCATCATTATTGAGTCCTTGTGGGACAATGGGTAATTGATAGAGGGGTATTCTAAGAGGGGTGGGTTGATCTTTGATTGGACAAGGTTTACTGTCTCCTTCAGATGATCCATTGTTTCGGAGGGTTAGATTGCTTAAATTTATATGCCTGAAGACTCATTTCGGTATGATATGCACGCTTATGAAACACCTGCTACTCCTCTGGTTTGCTCCCCTGATATTCCTGGTCACTCTACTGCCAGCTCAAGAGGTTCGTGAGGTGAGTCATCCATGGCAAATTGGGCTGGTTTATGCACAGGATAATCAGCTTCCACTAGGTACGTTTGGGCCACGAGAACCCGATGGATTTGACTACACTGAAGACAAATGGAACTCTACGTTTGGCATTTCTGTAATGCGCGATCTGGATCGCCATTGGTCGTTGCGATCGGGAATGCTTTACTCCAAAAGGGATGTCACGGGAGTCTACTATTGTCAGACTTGCGACCCTTCAGGTGAATCCGCTTTTCTCCCTATCCGATATTTAACCCTCCCAATTGCCGTCAGATATCAAATTCCCCTACGGCGGTTTTCGATCTTTGGAGAAACGGGAATTGTGACGGGCTTTCTCTTGAATGGGCCACAACAAGAATACCAGTTTATTGGCAGAATGCCATCAGGAGCGGCTTTGCTTGAATCAGTCAGTAGCATTGGAGGATCAATTCGAATGTCAAATCGTTTGACGGCTCACCTTGGTGTGCAATACACCCGGACTATTTATCATATTGATTATGAATATGGCTATGACTGGCGATTTCGATTATTAAGCTTGGAGGCGGGTATCCACATGAGATTAGGGAAAACAAGACAAAACCCCAATCCAGGATAATTAGAGTGACATTCTTCCCTTTCTTGCCGAATCTTGGATCTCTTCAAATAAGTGAAGTGATAAACAATGGATTTTTCAGGTGATCTTGAGTTCAAGACTTTTGTGATTAAGAAATTGATGAACAGTACCATTCATCGTCTCTGACCGGTCATTGGTAGAAAGGACGTGGATGGCCCAGACAGTAAAGGGTATTATAGCGTGTTCTTCCAACACCCACTCGAAATACGGGACTATGAATGCCCTCAAACCTGTCCTACTGGGCCTCGTTTCTATCATCCTGGCCTATCTGATCATCGTTGTCTTTTCGGTCATTTTTCAGGATGCTCTGTTTGGTGGTTTGAAATATCCCGAATCTCCCTGGCATCACCTTTTGATCGGAGGTACGGGTACCGTGGTCGGCGCCATTCTGGGGGGCTACGTGATGTCCCTGGTGACCAAGGGCCAATATCAGATACCAGCCATCCTGATCAATATCTGGATCCTGGTGGAGGCAGTCTATTTGAGTACCTCCGGGGTATCTACCAGTCCGTTATGGTTTGATCTCCTTGCTGCATCCAGTCTGGTGGTCGGGATCTGGTTTGGATGTGTTATTCGAACCCGTCAGAACTTGCATCGAGCGCTAACCGAATAAAGGACTTGCTCAGTTGTGCTTGATCAGAAGGTCAGGTGTTTCATTATTTTGAACGCATGGCGGTAATCCCAACGGCGATCATCCAACCAATACCGGCTGGGACCAGAAGGATAGCGAGATCAGCCAAGGAGGCGACAAATAATCCCGCGAATGCCATAAGAGCGACCAGGCCAGTAATAAATCCCCAGGTCTTCAACCATCCGGGAACCCATTGATCACGGCCAGCGATAGAGAGACAAACAGGGCTGACACCAACGATCAGGATGGTGGCAATATCATCCAATCGGGTTCCTATCCAACCGATTACATTGGCCAGACGGACAGCCTCGGGTGAAGTGTCGGGGGCGATTTGGAGGGTCAGGGAAAGCATGGTAATAAAGGAGATGACACCCATGGTCACGCCGGTTCGGGCGCTATAGCTGGCCATTCGTGCATAAACGGGTTTATTTGTGGTACTCTCCGCCAGGCCAGAGATGCCAAACCCCATGAGGATGACCCCCAAACTCCAAAATGTAGTATTGAGGACCAGTTGGGTCTTTACAGCGGAAACGGCTGAGAGGTACTCCGCCATAGTGCCGTTTGCCAAGGCAGCCCACAGGTCAGTTCCGGTAGACCCCCAGAAGGCAGCTCCGATCAACATGGTGATGGCGCCAACCAGGGCGAAAGTGCCGCTGGCGCGATGAAGGTGTAATGTTTGGTGCTCCATAATTTGAATTGTTGAGTACCAAAAGTAGAAGCCTTCTTTTGTCTGTGATTGTACAGATGTAACATGGTTGTTTAGTACGGCAGTTGTCCGGGAAATGGACTCATCTGTGTACGATACTGCCCCGGAGTCATTTGGGCATGCTCTTTAAAGTTGCGGATAAAATGTGGCTGATCAAAATAACCCTGGTTCAGACCGATCTGGGTCAGATGACCATCATGGATATGTAGCTCACTCACCGTGCTGGTAAACTGCTGGAGCGCCAGAGTCCGACTAGGTGAAAGGCCCATCCAGTCTTTAAACAACCGGAAGGTGTGCATCCGGGAATATCCGGTCAATTCTTCGAGTTGTACAGGCTTCCCATTTTGTTTTCGTTTGCATGCAAGTCCAACCACCTGTTGGATTTTTAGGGCTTCCTTCAAATTTTGTTCTTCCAGTAGACGCCTGCAAATAAAGGCTTCCAGCCAATGTGCTCGAGATGTGAAGTCTTGGAGACTGCGCAGCTGGTCCTCGATCTCGGTGACTTGTCTCAACAATTGATCGCCCGGAATGGCCCAATCCTTCAATTCACTACAAGGAATGCCAAACAAACTTTTGGCCGCCAGAGGGGACATCTGAACACCCATGACATGGAAATTGGAAAACTCCATGTACAAGGGCCTGGTGTGCAAACCGGATAAAAAGCAAAAATTCTCGGTGGGGTTGAAGCTGTCATTTACTTTCTGGCCCTGGATATGGTCCATTTTTTCCCCCAGATTGAAAATTAATTCCAGGCAACCACTGGGCAATATCTGCCAACGCATATGACCGGTGGACCGCTGCTCCCAGATACCCCGGACTAATTGTCGGAGTCTGGTTGGGATATGGTAATCGATATGCACTGGAATAAGTAGGTATTGTCCTGGGCAGGTGGAACTGTATAATTCTTTCTGAACAAGTTGGAATACAAGACAAAATACCCATTCTGCTTCAATTACCCAAAAGGGACTTCAAAAATCGCTACCGCTGAAGCTGTAGAATCACTTTTTCGTGAATGTTTTCCCTCAGCATCGGATAGGTGCAGTTAATCGATGACTATTTCAGAATGAAGACATTTGATACTCCGGTTGCGATTGCCAGGAATGAATAGAGGGACTATTTGAATAGATCGCCATGAAGTTTAGAGATTTCATTGAACATAAAGTGAGCAAATGGAAATCTTTGATCACTGGATGAGCTGATATCTATCATTCCAAACAGGGCATTTTTATATCCGATTTGAAAGGCTGCTGCCGTACATTAATGAGTCTATTTTTCAAAGTAAAATGGATGATCGTTGACCTAAAACAGACAGCTGATGAAGATCACAAATGAGAGTAAATGCATCATCTATTTCCGATCGACAGATGCAAAAGTTGTTGGCGAAGGGGCCTATTATATGGATTATATCACCTGGTTGAATAGCAGCAATATTGAGCTCGGCATTCAGGTTGCCTTCAATAATAATTGCTACATCAATGGGTATGGTGGTCTGAAGATTGGTGATCGAACCGGACTTGGGCCCGGGGTCATGATTCATACGGCAAATCATGGAACTGAACCTGGATTACCCATTGTGGAGCAAGGGTGGGACAGCCGTCCAGTAACCATTGGGAAGGATTGTTTCATCGGAATGGGAGTCATTATTTTGCCGGGAGTGACAATTGGGGATGATGTGGTGATTGGCGCGGGTAGTGTCGTCAACAAAGACATCCCATCCTGGTCCATTGCGGTGGGTAATCCATGTCAAGTGATCAGGAATAGAAAAGATAAGGAATAGCATTTGATTCCTTTTCTCATTTTTCCCGCTGCGAGAATGGTATTCTATTAAACGGACGCATCGAAATAGCAAATTGATTATGCGAATACTCTTTGTTCAACAACAACCTTGTATCAGGGCATTAAAGTATATAGCCGGATTCAAACAGATCGCTCCGGATATTGTCTTTCTTTTTGCCTATATCGGAAAGACATTGACCGAATTCTACGGACATGGAGATGAAATGGTCAGTGAATGGTGTTTGTTGGAGGGTGATGTAAAGGCCAATCTGAAAACCTTTGTGGCGAATAACCCGGTCGACTTGATTCATTGTCATAATGCCCCGGATACCCTGACCAATATTTGTATTGACTTGTTTAAAGGATCCATTCCGATTGTCCATGATATTCATGATTTAATGAGTGCCCGACATACGAGTTATGAAGATGGGGTTGAAACTAATAGAGCGTCTTCGTGTTGGCGGGAAGAGGAGAAGCGAGCCATTGAAGAATGTGACGCTGTGATAACGGTCGCAGATGAAATATTTTCTATTGCCAAAGAAAATGGAATCCAATTGCCTGCCCATGCATTGGTCTATCCCAATTATCTCCCCGGGACATACATACCAGATGAACTGCCGATAAGTATATTAATGGCTCATCCGGCTAAAATAGTATATGAAGGATTTGTCAGTTCTGATCCCGACAGTCACTATTATTTTATAGACCTCTTCAAGTCCATTTGTGATCAGGGTTATGAGATGCACATTTATCCCTCTAGAGAAAATGATGCGTATATTCAATTGGCAAAAGACGTTGAGGGTATCTATTGTTATGATCGGCTGGCGCCAAAGGATCTGTATCGCGAATTAGTCAAGTATGATTTTGGCTGGTGTGGATTTAATGATTCGGTTAATAAGCAACATTTGGATACAGTGCTGCCCAATAAATTTTTTGAATATATTTCTTGTGGACTACCGGTAATCAGTCTTCCTCATAAAACATTGATCAAGGTGATTGAAGAATATCAGGTAGGTATCGTTATTCCTTCCACAAATAGTATGCACCAAGAACTGGAGCGGGCTGATTTGGATCGCATTAAGCAGAATGTATTGAAGGCCAGATATGATTTTACGGTTGAGGCCAATTTGCCAAAGGTCCTCACTCTCTATCAGTCGTTGCAGGATCAGCAGAATTTGGTCGAGTCAGGTGAGGTTAACCAGTGGTTGTGAATGAGATGTGAGCATCAAGGCTCTCTTTTTAGCATTATTCATAACAGGCTGATCATGCACGGAAAGAATTAACTGGATTTTGAGTGATTTCCATAGCTTTTCACTTCGTTGTTATCTTGCCTCCGGTCACATATTCAGCTGCCCAGTTCTCTTCATCCAGGGAGTTGACCATCAGACCCTTTCCCTCTGCTGCAGATTTTGTGGAGGTGGCATGCACGAACAAGCCATCCATCAGGTACACGCCTACATGCACAATACGGTCAGTTTTAGAATAGGGGGCCCGGAAGAAGACCAGATCACCATATTTCAATTCTGATCGGGGTATCCGTTTGCATTGCGTATCCAGGATGCCCTGAGATCCACCACGGACCTGCCGGCCAAATATCCGGTCTTGCATGACGCGCGTAAAGCCACTACAGTCGAGACCTTTCTTTTTTGCCTGGAGACGCCACGCAGGGTAGTTTTCATAGTTGTCCCAGTTTGGAGTTCGGTACGCAGTGTTTAGCCAGGAAACAATGAACCAGTAGGTCTTCGGATCACTTGTTTTCAGGGAGGCAATAGGTGCCAGCATATCCTGATAGACAGCCTCCATTTTCAGACTGTCCTCCGTTAGAAATGTCGGGTCATATGTGCCAGATACGAGAGTAACAGGGGTGTGCGTAACTGGCTCACCTTCAGGTTCATTTATGGATGTTTCTGCTTCGCCAACACCGGGTTGGTTGACCGAGTCAGGGAGTGTTTCTTCCATTTCCGTGGAAGTTGTAGTAGAGGAGTCAGCCTGGCTTGAACAGGCTACCTGGAAAAGACTGATCAGGATGAATCCTGATAAGATCAGGGCGTGTAATGTGGTCAGTGTGTACCTCATTGTTTTCGGTTTGAATAGGCTATGGAAGATGCCTGGGTATTGGATTGCAATTCCAAGACAATGTCTTGTCGGTTTTGAAGATAATGATTCTTCTGCATTATTGTTAAGAATGAGGAGTATGATCCTAGATGCATGCTTTTATGGTGTATCGATCGCCGTTTGATTTCATCGATCCTGGCGGGCTGCATGTTTGATAATTGTACCTGTTATTACCTCCCGGGATGTGAACATTCGCATCACATACAGGCCATCTGGTAAACCAGATATATCGATGGTTTTATTCAAATCGGTCAGTGTACCTTTTCGGACCAATTGGCCCATCTGATTAAAGAGGGAATATGCTCCGGAAATTGATAATTCCAGATGTTTGAGTTGGAATACTCCGGTTGTGGGGTTCGGGAAAAAGGTCAGTTCAGAAGGTGCCTTATGATCACGGGTACTCAGGATCAGGTCGTCCTTGATCACAAAGGCCAATGCGTTAAAGATCTCCCTGGTGATTCGATTGTGCCGGCAATTGATCCCGTAAGTCAAGGTGCCATATGTGGTGTAGGTGGTCTCATTGGAAATGCTCAATAAGTGACTGCCGCTTTCACCTAAATCACAAAATGCATTTTGAATGCCAAGAAAATGAGGTTGTGGAAGATCCATTTTTCCAAAAGCATAATAAAGTGTATCGCCATTATAGCTGCCTGGATTCAGATATGAACTGTTGGGATAGGAAAGTCTGTAGTAGAGATTCTGTTCCAGTTCTTCATCATGGTCATTGAATCCGATGCTGACCCAGCCGGTCCTTTTTCCAAGTGGCTCTGACAATTCGAGGATGGCAAAGTCCGAATCATTTATACCCCAGTCAGGAAATGAATAGATCTTTGATACTGCACTACATTCTATTTCTGGATGCACAATACCGTTGTCAAAAATCGGACATACTTTCAACGTATCTTGATCTGCTCTTGGCACATTTTGGCCTTCTTGGAAAAAACAATGTGCCGCACTTAGGATGTGCTTTTGACTGATCACCATTCCGGAACAATTTTTAGACAAAGAATCATTTTGGACAGAGAATAGTTTTACAGCTGTTCTGAACGGGTATTTCGAAATAGAATATTCTTGAGAGGCCTGTTTTTTTTCGGTGAATTGGGTGTTGGGAATCAGATTTTCAGAGGGATATTCTTGCTCCAGGAATTCAAATTCAGCGTCCTCTTCTCCGTAGCTGAAATTGGAGTTTTGTTGGGTAGCCGAGGTGTCTGGAATGGGCAGGAGGAAAGAATCCAGTTCCATAGATTCAAGATTGAAAATCATCATCTGGGCTTGTTGGCCATAGATGGATACAGGCAGGCAAGCCATAAATAAGGCTGGGATAGTGCTGATCAGCAGGGCGCCAATGTTTCGAAAAGGATGGAGGTATGAATTCATAAGGTAAGTTGGAGGAGTATGACGCCTTTTTACAAGTTCCTTTTGCCCGGGAAGTCGGGATCAACTCAAATAGGCAGTGGAGTGCTGTTTGGTTCGGACTTGCTGGTTCAGGAATGCGTAGGGGAATTGTCCTTTTTCATTTCCTCATATTGTCTTCTCCCATCTTCCAACGCATGGATCAGGTCGCTTCGTATCCCTCTTAATCGCTCGATCAGGTGTTTCCTTTTTCGCCAGATAAACAAGTAGTCTAGGGAATACCGGATCTGCCAGGCTGCTTTAAGATAATAGAGCGTGTAAACCCCACAGGGGTAAAATAGTAGAAGGGAAGCCAGTCCAATTGGCCAGGAGGTCCACCAAGTAATGACTCCGGCCTCTAAAAGATAAATGAAGAGAAAAATAAACATTCCGGCAGCCAGTCGAATGGAGCCGACAAAGTCCTCCCGAACGCGAATTTTTCGAGAGACCCATTCGGCTAGTTTAAATGGAATGACATTGACCATCCATCCGGTGATGAAGAGAGGGAAACCCAAAATGAGCCGGAAGATATCTCGGAAGATCGTCGCTACCTGATGGGATGTTTTCAATTGCGTGTCCCGTAAATTCAATCGATCAGCATGGTGGAGATAAGAGCGAATTCGACGATCGAATGCCATGACTTTATCAGGTTGGTTTACATCATGCCATTGAACCGCTGCAACGATATCTTTAGATAAATAGAAATCCTGCCGCAATTTATCTGCAGGCAGATCATCATCACGCAATTCGGAACGGTAAAGCTTTTCGATGAGACCGACCAATTGCTCCAACCGTTCATCTTCGATGATCACTGTCCGCTTTTCCAACTCAGATTGGAGTTGATGCATCACCTCTCGGACGGTTGTTTTTTCATCCTGAAAATACGACTCTTTAAAGTCCTGGAGAATGATAGGTTTGCCCACATTGACAAAGACATCGCTTTGGAATTGATGAGGGTTGCTGTAGTTGATGCCAATGGGGACAATGGTGACGCCCAGTAGAAAATCATGTCTCTTCTCTGCGCCGAGTCCGATACGGGCAATGCCGGTTTTCAGCGGTCTCAAACGTCGTTCTGTTTTACTGACGCCTTCCGGAAAAATCAGGATCACCTTTCCGGCAGACAGATGGTCATAACACCGGGCAAATGTTGCTTCGTTGCGCCCCACATCTTCCGGTTCGAATTCCGGCCGAAACACCGGGATCATATGTAATTTTCCAAGGAGTGCAGCGATAAACCTGTTTTTAAACGCACTGCCCCGGGAAAGAAAATGGAGGGTCCGCCGGATATGCACTCCCAATACAATGGGATCCATAAATGCACTGGTGTGGTTGGCAGCCAGCAATAGGGGCCCTTTGGATGGAATCTGGTCCAAACCACGGATTGAAATGGAGCGGAAATACCCTTTGACGGCGAAGATGAACAGCCAGTTGAGGATGCGGTAGAGCATAAGCGGGTTTGGGTGGGTATATTAAAAGTACAAAATATAAGGGGGACAGATTTTGCACTCCTGGTGCCAGGAATGTCGCCTGGGCAGAAGGGGCCTCTTGTTGGATGTTCAATACGGCTCAGGCATTGACATATTGATAACCAGCAGTAACGAATACATGAACCAGGAATTCACCATTTTGCTGAAACGCAGGAACCTGTTTTTCTCATGCTCAACGTTCTATCGTTGGGATGTTTTGTCACCATTTTTGCAGGGCAAAAATATCGCCAAAACAAATACACCCACGCCTGATTTCCCGGGGTTAAAACCCCGGGCTATTGACGTATTCCGGTTGATCTGAGCAGTATTTTATGTTGGAATCAACAGCTGCCAACGGTTTAAATATCCTGGGTTGTTACCGGTTATGGAAAGGATTGATTTTAATTTTTAAGGGTATTAAAAGACTCCTCCGTCCGATGATCACCGATTTATACCCCATGTTCTGTTGGGTCTGTTCATTTGGGTTCAACATGCAGAGAAACCCCGAAGTTTCGAGGTGCATACTCAAGGGGCAGGCGTTCTAGGCCACATTCCAAACCAGGAGTTCAACCGGAAACCTGAAGCGCTTGAATTATTTTTCTGCGGGCTTCAGTGAAAGGGAAACATGAGGCGAGCAGATGTATGCAACTGAAGGTCTACCGTTGGGTCAATAGCCTCTGGCTTTTTAACCGCCTGAGGAGGTCAGCCAGAGGTGAACATGTAGGCAGAATTGGCTTTAACCGCATAATTCTCCAATCGTTCAAAACGGTCAATACGAATCAGGCAAGGACAACCGAGGAATGAGAAATCGAGGAATCAGGAATCAGGAACGAAGGAACCATGCCCCGGCAAGCAGGCAGGAATATTCACTCCCCGCAATACACCGCACCCGAAGTAGGTGTCTCATGGAGTTCAATACGGGACATTAACGGGACATGCGGTTTGATCTGATCCCAAAACCAGATGGCGATGCGCTCACAGGTGGGGTTTTCCAGGCCGGGAATCTCATTCATCAGATGATGATCGATTCGTTTCACAATGGGATCAACCACCTGCTTCAGGTCGGCAAAATCCATCACCCACCCGAGGTGAGGATCCAGCTCGCCCTCGATATAGACAACCATACGATAGGTATGCCCATGGATGGCCTTGCACTTGTGTCCGTCATGGACATTGGGCAGAAAGTGGGCAGAATCGAACGAAAATTGCTTGAAGATCTCCATGATGTAAAGGTAGGATGAACAGATCATTCCCGAGCTGTTCGGGACTATTCTTCCATGAAGGGGGATTCAGTAAAGATGACTTCAGTGTTGTCACGCCCACAGCGGGCCCGAATCCAGTCCATTATTTTTTGACGGGTGTCCAGGTTCAGAGAGGCAGGTGTGATCCGGAACACGACCTGGCTGACCGGGTGGATATCACTACTCCCATCAGTGAACAACATAGTTTCTGAATAAGTGCAGGAGAGAATGTCCGGGTAAAGAGGATGGATCTCATCATAGAGCTGACGACCAAATAAGGGTGCATTGCGTAGGCTGTCCTCCCGCATCTCTGCTTGTCGAAGCACATTCTGCATGGCATTGATCTGATTCCGCAGGATTTCGGCCTCATTGGATGTGCTTTCATCCAAGGCAAAACCCTGTTCGATAGTAATACTTTCGTGTTTGATATCGAAGATTTCACCCTTCTTTTTGATGACTTGTTTCAGACTGTCAGAGAGCGTCTTTCCACCATAGATCAAACTGACCTTTCGCTGGTTCTTATCCACGTCATGGCGAATCAGATAGGCCCCTTCAAAGACTGTAGCATTTTTGATGAACATATCTGCATTCTGTCCAAATTTTTCGTTTTCGACAAGCTGATGGCCAAAATAAATACTGGGCAGGATGGTGATGAGGATGATGATCATGACCCCTCGTTGAACTTTGTGTTTTTGGGCAGGGTCGACGATACTGCGGATGGGAAACCGTAGAAACCTTGATACCATCAGGGCCGCCAGGGCAATGAAAACTGAATTAATTGTAAAGAGATAAAACGCCCCGAAGAAGAATTCAAACTGGCCAGTTCCTAAGCCGTATCCCGCTGTACATAAAGGGGGCATCAAGGCGGTGGCGATAGCTACTCCCGGGATGACGTTTCCTTTCATTTTACTGCTGATGGCCACAATGCCGGCCAATCCTCCGAACAAACCGATCAACACATCATAAATAGTAGGACTGGTTCTGGAGAGGAGTTCACTGTGAGCGGTGGCCACCGGGGAGATCGCAAAATACAAGGTGGAGGCCAGGATACTGGCCAGGACTGCGAAACCGAAGTTTTTCACAGAAGTGCGAAAGAGCCTGAAATTGTAAGTGGCGATACTGTATCCCAGACCGTTGATAGGACCCATCAGGGGTGAAATCAACATCGCACCAATGACCACCGCCGTGGAATTCATGTTCAGTCCCACAGATGCCACCACGATGGCAAAAGCGAGAATCCACAGATTGGTGCCTCTGAAGACCACGCCTTTTTCGATCTCCTCGTGGATGATCTCATAATCTTCGACTTCGTTGCGCAGGTCGATAAAGGTGAGGAGGTTGCGGAACATGGCCTTTGGTTTCAGAGGGGGAAGGTCGCAACTCTGGAGCGGATGACCAAGGAAGAGAGAAGGAGCTTATGAGGTTTTGTGAAGCCTCTTTAGTCATCGATCCTCACTATTCCTGGCCAACCTGGATTGGATGATCGCCAGTGAAAAGCAAAACCCCCGGCAAACACCGAGGGTTTTTGTGCTAATAGGTTTTGTGCGCTTCCTGTTATTCTTTGACGACGCGCTGTCGGGCCAATGTTTGGACGCCATCCGTCCAGCGGAGGAAATACAACCCGATGGGCAGGGATGTCAGATCCAGTTGAGTGGCTTTTTCTCCAAATGGGACAACGTGGTGGATCAGATTGCGGCCCGTCAAATCGTAGACTTCAAGCTGGGTTTCTTCCTGCAAAGCTGTCGGTAAAACAACCTGCAGCAGACCGCTGGTCGGATTGGGATAGATCACCAGAGCATGATCTATGCCTGGTGGTTGGTCCGTACTGACCAGAGCTGCATCGAAACAAATATTATCCAGCTGCATCGAATGGGAGGTCGGGCATGCACACTGATCTGCACTGAGATAGTTCCAGACATAAACAGCCAGACGAACAGGAATGCCACCATTTCCATCGCCACAGGAATCGGTAGCTGCCCAATCACTGAGGTCATACGGGACTTGAATATCCTGCCAATCACCTGGCTCCACAGGAAGAATATCTTCCAACTCGGCGATTCGGTTGCATCCCTCCTTCTGGGTTTCACAGGGATACGGCGGTTGGGCCTGATCTGCCTGGACAAGGTCCACGGTTATATTCCCTCCCGGGGGTTTTCTACCCACTTTAATGTCCGCCCCTGGAATGGGATCCGTGATAAATCGAAATGTGAGGACACCATTATCCGATTTTGATAAACAGTATACCTCCTCAGAAATCAGGATATCCGATACTTCATAGTTACCTGTAAGATGCATCGTCCAGCCATCCTGATTGCCTATGGGTTGCCCTTCCAGCAGAGTTGGATGACCCTCAGCTGCAGTCCAACCCGGTGCAGAGCCCATGCCTCCCGGGGCAATATCTCCGGCAATCCCGTTCTCGTTGAAACTCGGATTCTTCAGCGTAGATGTAACACAATCCGGCCAGGTGATACAGGAAACGGTAACCGATTGCGATTTGGTAAAGGATTCGCACAGGCTACCATCCGGCTTCAATCGGGTGACCTGCATGATCACCGTATAAGTTCCTGAGCTCGGGAAAAGATGGCAGTATGTCTGATTACCCCAGGTCGTTCCGATCGGAATCCCAGAAGTGGTGTTCAGATACCAGTCAACCTGCTCGCATTTTGAGAGTGCCAGGGGAGAAAAGCAGGCATTGCAGGATTTATTGGAATACGAGACGGCAAATCCCTTCTCAACATGGTCAAGTAGATCGAGAATATCAGCAATGTCACAAGGGCATTGATTCGGACAATCCACGATAAAGGTCAATTCGCAGTGACAGGTATCATCACCGCAATACCCGGTCAGATTCAGGGTGTATACCCCGGACTGATTGAAGTAATTGGGCAGTAGCGTGATCCCAAACAGGGGGTCATTATCCCAGAAACTCATGGAGATGATATTGCCGTCTGGCTGGGTCAATCCCCATTCGATGAGATGCTCGGTAGGGCAGCTGTCGCCTTCACAGGCAAAATTGCCGGTAATCGTAAAGCCTTGCCCTGGATCTGGACAGGCCAGGGTGATCGCCGGGCCTCCACAGATGAGGGCCTGACTAGGAGCACCCTGTGGTCCGCGCAGATAGAGATGGTCAAAGCCGCCACAATAGCAGGTGTCGCAAACTTCCTGGATCCATTGTGCCGTACACAAACAGGAATCTGTAGAACCCGGACATAGCGTGGATAGATTCAATTGATAGGTGCCGGGAGCGCTGATATCAGCCGCATCAAATTGAACCGAGGGGAAGTTGGTCGTTGTTCCGCTATTGGAGAAATTAGGGCCGTTCACCTGCCAATTGACTACGGTCTCATCGCATAGACCACCATTGATCGATTCACAGCCGAAAAATCCGGAGATCACCGCATCGTCAACGGGACACGGCAGCACCAGTGAAGGGGCCCCCTTGGTACAAGCCAGGGGATAATCGATCCCGTTCTGGGTGAGGATCATGGCGGGGTCATTGCAGACACATGTATCCGGGACAGGTGTACAGGAACGAAAGCTGATCTTATCAAGGGCGAAATCATTGCCTGTAGCCCCCCCTGCAAGAGATCTTATTTTGATGGTATACGATGAGCTGAGAGTAGATGGAGAGGTCCAATTCAAACTCTGATTTATCCAATAATCAGGATTCTCTGGGAGGGAATATGGTGTGCTGGTCCATGAAGTGAATGGGGTGATATCATCTTGTATGACCAATTCGATGATGGGGGGATCAAAGTTCTTCCCTGGTTTGACGAGGTTGTTTACCCAGGCACAAAACCTGTATTCAGTGTTTGGTGAAAGGTTTGTAAAAGTTTGTTTCCAAGCAAATTGGTTATTGTTTACTGAGCCATCAACCGCCAGGTAAGCATCAGCACTATTAAATAATCCAGGGCAGATCCAGGCAGGATTGGAGGCATAAGCCTGGGCCTGATTCATAATATAGATTTCGCCAGAAGATAGGGGCCCTGGAGTGAACAGGTAGTCTGTGCCTGGAGGGGTTATCGCCACAAAATCAAAATTGTCTACCAGTTCCGGTCCGGCAATGAAGCCGCCTGGACAACAGGATAGATCCACATTCTTTGGTGGACTTGGGAACTTCTTCGCGCTCTCACACTTTCCATCTTTCTTTGCCATCCAGGTCGTCACCTGGATATGAGCTGTATCCGCACTGACAACCCGGACCCTCAGATCCTTTAGTAAACCTTCTTGAATAAAAGGGTAGAAAGGCTCAATATGCAATTGACCGGGTATGGTCTCTTCGACGGTCCAACCGGGAAGATCGATGTCCCAGCCGAGCAAAGTGCCTTCCAAAATCTGGATGTCCAGGCTTTCAAAACAAAAGGAGCTCGCACTGAACATACTGACCGAATAATAAGCCGTGTCCGTGGAGCTGGCCTCCTGCTGAATGACCAGATCGACCAGGTCACAGCTGCAATCGGGACATGCACCAAACTGTGCTGTAGGATTAACACCCGGGTCAACAGTTACGGCCAGCATTCCACTTGCCGGAATTTTAGGTGTCCACCAATTTGGCACCTCAAGACGGACTGTGTACTCACCGGGACTCACATCACAGAATTCGTAAGTGCCATCCATACCGGATAACAACTCATCCTGTACATTCCCTGCATTATCCAGCAACTGAACAACCCAATTCTCTAGACCAGGCTGATCAAAATATGCATCTTCTTCACATTCTCTGTACACAATGCCACTGATACAACTGGATGGGCAGGACTCCAGAGCGAGAATAGTTTCGCATCCTTCCATGACGCAGGTATTATCGGAGAGCAGGATCAGATTTGGCGTTCCTCCCCCTGCAATGATATAGCTGAAGTCCATAAACCAACTGTTTCCATTGGGAAGGACACCATTGCTGTTGGTGATCAAAAGTTCATTTGGTGCGATCTGCTCAACGATCCATCCTTCTATTAGATTGGGATCCCAGCTATAGAATTCACCCTCACTTAGTATGACATTTATGAATGAATAGCAATCGGCTGTGATGGCATACTTTGCTCGAAACTTACAGGGTTCGTAATGCTCAAAGGATAACGCCATCGTCTCACACCCCTGGGCATGAATAAATGAAGAACTGAAAGGAAATAAAAAGACCAGGATAAGGGCAAACAAGGACGTTTTCATGGCAGTTGGTTTTGGCAGGATTTATAAAGGATAGAGACAGATCTCCAACCATCCCTCCAGACGCCATCAAGCATATCGGGGTCACACATGTCGGGGGAGGTGACAGATGACACGAAAGTTAGGCAAATAACCGAATAAATGGAAAATAATATTTCAATGGCATTGAACAGCAGTATTATGTTCTAATGCTGGCCATTGATTGAGCCCGTGCATGAGGTTCAGATGGGGGAGGAGGTGCCTGTTCGGTAGGAAGAGAATTTGATGGTTTAATACAGGCGGCTACTTCGGCACACTGGCGAAAACCAGATTCCGACCAGGGGTAATCCTGGTTTGGAACCACCTCATTTTGAGCTGTGACTTTCAGCAAATTTCTTGAACTGCTTCATCCATTTCATACTCTGCTTTTTAAACACCCCTGGTATCAACCAGGCCATCAGTTTCGGGATCCAGCTGTGAAATTGGAGGTATTCGACCTCGGAAATGTAACGTGTATTTCCGTTCGGCAAAGATTCAAATCGAGTGGTCTGTGTATTCGACATATGGATGTGATCATACAGAGCTGTTTTCACCTTTGGTAGATCACTTTCAATAATCGTTTCGATCAGTTCCATGGGTCTGCCTCCCTGATTCAGTATAATTCTTGAGCGGCTGCCCTTGGTAATCCCATCGCCCTTAATCCGCTCGATTGACTGAAATCCATCCTGCCAGGAAGCAAAATGATCTTCGTTCGCCCAGAGTTGAGCGATCTGTTCGGGATTTCCTTTGATCTCAATAGAGCAAGTGTATTTCATACGGCAAGTTGGATCATGATGGAAAGCCCGGGTTAGTTCTTTTTGTGCGTGAACCTTCGCCTTAAAAAAAACCCTCCTGCGAGAAGAAGGCTGCAGAAGAGAAGGACTTGCGCCCAGGCGCTGATTCGAATGGATTTGTGGAGGATATCATCATGTATCCCATTGTCGATAGGGATATCGGCGTACTGTGCCACATGGCTCAGCAGGTCAATAGCAATATCATTGTCCGGCACAACCTCATGACAGGACAGGCAGACACCGCGACGGTCCAGTCGACTGAGCTCATCTCTGTTGAGTGGGCGAGACCCGGAGAAGTGGTGCCCGACGGTTTGTAATTGACGCAGACTGTCATCCAGAAAACGACTCCAGTCCATGGGTAGATTAGGAATGGCATTGAACTGGGTATCGATCTGAATAGCCAGGGGTTTACCATCCGCTGTCAGCAGGTCCATGACTACATCCAGAGACGGATCACCGTAAAGCTTGCCCTCATTAATGCCAAAGCCCATACTTTTCGGATTGGTGTGACAACTTTCACAACTGCGGGCTTCCTTTTGTGTGGTATGGGGCTGAACGGGTGCGATATCAATGGCTAATTGCCCTTCTGCGCCAGCACCCTCTACATTTGGTATCTTGTAAATGTGATTGAGGATCTGTGTTTTTCCATCCGCATCAATGACCGTCACAGTCGTTTGGCAACCCGGAATAGCCGGTGAAATCCGGTGTTCCCCATTGACCACTAAGGGAGGGTCTTCCCAGCGGAGATAGCTGCGCTGCTCTTCCGTATGTCCAGCAATAGCAAATTGTCCCGCCAGCTTTTGCATTTCCGGCGAAAGGGCATCCACTGTCTGCCCATACTTATCCGGTGACCGGGCCACTTTTACCCAGTCTGTTCGCAACTGTGGGTCCGAATAGTCGATCTTGATATGGCAGCCGTAACACTGTGGCGCCCAGGTTGCATGACAGGCATAACACTCCATTTTTTCCATGTGTTTGTTGACCTGGCACATGGCTACTCTGGCTTTTTTTGAAAGCTTGTTTTCCTGATTCAGCTTTTTCAGGGGTTGTAATCGCAGGTCCTTCCCGCCGGCAGAATGGAGGATCACCTCATTGCCATCTTTGACCACGTGAGGCATCGCATTCCCCCGACTGGAGATCAGGTAGCCGTCATGAACCGGATCAACATGTCCCTTTTTCAAGTATTCTGCCACTTCAGAGGCAACACCGCGTCCCTTCCCGCTGCGGGGTGCCTCCCCGACCACTTCATCCCCATAACCGATGGGTAACTCCCAGGGATATGCAGTCGGTGTGCCATGGCAATCCTGGCATTCGATCTCCACAGCTGCCTGGATGGCACCTGCCAGATCACCCAGACTGTGCAGGTCACCTGACGTGTGGCAATCCTGGCAGACCATACCCTTGCTCAGGTGTAAATCAGGTTTCAGGTGGATGTATTGTTTCTTATGAATGGGTGCCTGATCATCACCATTACTCATGAAGGGGGAAGAGTATGAACTTTCCATTAATCCCTCGTAGGACACACCAATCCGGCGACCACGATTGTGGCAGGCCGTACAGGTTTTAGTAGGCACACCTGTATAGGTTTGATCATGGACCTTGACCTTCGCATCACGAGTTCCCTGGATACTGTGAACCAGCATTTTACCCGTCTCTTTCCGATCGATGGTCGGATCACCACCCTCATATAATCCCCGATTGGAATAAGGGATATGGCAGGAACCACAACCAGTGCCACGAAAATCTCCCAGAGCTTTGTTGCCTTTTACACCCGTGTGACACCGCTGGCATTCGGTCCGCAAATAGGTATATACAGCTAGGGAGGGATCCGCTTTGACCTCTGCCAGAGTGGGGGCGTCTGGAAGGCCAGTCATAGACTTCGGGAATACCTGCGGTTCGGCAATCTTGAGCTCGGCGATATAGGCTTTATATGTATCCGATCCGAGCCGTTCGTGAAGAGCCACTTCTTCTACGGGCACATTGGCCACGTTATGCTCGTAACCCTGTTTGCCGCCAAATCCCCAGGTAGTCCCCTGGATCTTGCCCGCCTCCGTGAACATCAGCGAGGTAAATTGTGTGCTGACCTGCTCTTGATGGCACATCCCACAGGTCTTCTGGTTGATCCACACACTAGCCGGATCCGGGTAGAATTCTTCCGGGCCCTCATGTGCTAACAAATAGGGAATAGACCCCTGGTGGGCCTTCTTCTGATCTGTTGCTGTTGGGTTTCCCCCATGACAAATGATGCAATCGTTATCCGGGAAGCCAGCTTTTTCTGCAAGGGTGTAAATCGCTTGCATCATCCCTGAAGCGGGGTCACGAATGGGGTCAATCCCCTGGTGACAACTCAGACAGTTGTTTCCTGCCGGATTGGGAAAACGTAGAACAGGACTTTCTTCCTTCGCTTGGTCGACAAAACGAGCGGATTCCGTTGCGATCTGTTTTGGCTGTTCGGTCAATATTTCTTCGCAAGCGGAAAAATAGACCAGAACCGAAAGCAAGAATAGCAGGATGAAAGCTCTCATAGATAAACCGGGAACAACCAAGATTGAAAATTGACCTACACTCAAGGTAGGGGGAATAATAAGGGGAAAAGGAGGTTGCAGATTTACACCACTTATTCCTTGATGATTTTCTCCGTGAAGTGGTGCTGGTCATTCCACACATTCAAAAAGAGCATCCCCTTTTGAAGTGAAGAAATATCGAGGTCTAGTTGATCGGTAAATATGGCTGAAGTCAGCACCCGGCCAGTGAGATCCCGAATCTCAGCAATATAGGCTTCGCTGCCAGATACCTGAAGGGTCAGGTTGTTCTGAACTGGATTCGGAAAGACATGGATGAATGACGAACCATCTGGAGAAGGAATGATGGGAACCGTACCACAATCCACCGTATTGTCAAAGATGATTTGCAGGGAATCGATCGGTTCAATCCCGGCATTGGCTTTAGTCCGTACAGAACGCACAAAAGAAGGGCTGCCAAAAACATCTCCCGGCTGTGCCACTTTAACAAAAGCAAACAATGATGATGTACCATTGCTGGCACACCGGGTATCTGCGCCGACCATATTGGCGCCCTGTAATGCCGCCATCAGTCGACAAGCCAGACTTCCCTCCGCATTGAGAAAACGAGCTTCCATACTGTCCAGGACCTGTTGCCCAAGCAGGATATTTCCTTGAATAGAATAGTGTGGTCCAGTAATATGGTTTTTATAATCATCGGTCGATACACCAGTATGTGCAGCAGCTTCCGGAGTACCGTTGACCAGGGCAACGATGCCATATTGACGCAATTGAGGTTGGTTGGAGACATCATTCTCTGTGATCCAATCGATAATCTCACCAGGTGAATCACCGGCATTCATACGGTTGCGGGCATTGATCTGGTTGGCGGGTATGTAATAGGCTTGCGTGTTGATAGCTCCTTTACCGGGGAATAGTTCGCCCAGAAAATGATCTGATAATCCGGAAATAGTGGTCAGGTCTACACAGGAAGCACCAGCGCTACCTACTTCTCCAGTGACCGTGTCAATGGCGACCATGGAAAAGGTATCCTGTCCGATTATGCCAGTAGAGATGATGGTCAAGAAAGCGAGAATGAGGGAAAGAGTTCTCATCAGTTGGGGTTTGAAGATGCGAGAAGAGGGTAGGTTGGCGATTCGATCACCATCTGGTCTAAGGTACAGAAATCCACTGGACCCTGGTGGTGAGGCCAGATGGACCTGGGGGCTGATAGCCAGACTTCAGAATCACCTCACTGCCAACTTAATGCAAAGATTTGCTTGTTGGAAGAGATGGAATGTGCCAGGTGTCTACCCACTTGATTGTGATTCCAGGCGAGGGCCAGGGGGGCTCCTTGACATGGTTATTTGTCAGCTGGATGTACACATTTGACTGTTGGGATTCTGGGATGTTAAAGTGGAATATATCATCTGGAAGATCCACCAGAGGAAGGGAAGAAAAATGGAGGTTACAGGAAGATGTTGATCCGAACAGTTTTTGGCGGGTTTGGTCCAATGAGGATGCTTGTGTTTCGACCAAACGTGCGTGCTGCACTGTGATAGCGGAATACGTGTTGGCCTGTCCGTTTTCATGATCAATGCGATCATGGTCCAGATCCATAAACCGAAGCAAATCATCTTCTTTTTCCCAGAATGAAAGTATCCAGGCATTTCTGGGTTGACCCATCTCCCAACCTCCCCATTGCATAATAAATCCAGGAGAGTGTCGGGTATCGGTCCATCCTTCCTGTGCATGGGAAAACGCCCGGTCATAGTCCGTCAAAACGCGACACCGAATGAGCTTGAGGAACATAGGCATTTAATGAATGAGCAGGGGGCTAGTAGCCATGGATTGTGTTCCTTTTAATTGGATAATATATTGCCCTTTGGGTAAAAAAGACAGATCTAGTGGATAATGGACATCTGTTTGGACAACCCTTTGCTGATAGACTTGTCGGCCCATTAGATCTGAAATAAGTAGGTGGAAGGGTGCCGGGATAGAGGATGAAAGGGTGCAATAGCCAGTGGTAGGGTTTGGATTCAGGAGGACTGCATCCTGTTGAACAGGTGGAGTCACAGATGACGGATCACCATCAGCGGTTTTCTGCAAAAGAAATACACCGAAAGTGGGAAATGGAGAAATGGGCTCCTGGCTGGAACCGACCGGCATGACGGTGGTGATTCCAGTCATCGGGATTGTCAGTATATCATTACCATCATAAGTCGCTGAAATGACGGGTTTAGTTAAATCCAAAACCTGGCGGAGCTCATATTGATCCCCCACCTTTAACCCGATCACGGAAATATCCACATCGACAGTCGATTCATTTTCCCAATTATAAATGACGAGGTGTGCACGGCCGGGTTCATATTGATTGGGTAGGACATAGGTGTTTTGTCCGAGAGTAGGAACCATGGGTGAGTATTCATTTTCAGGAAAGTCATCGACAGTGAAGCCCCATAGATAATAGCCATAGACTGCAGGTATACCGGTAATGATCTTATTGCCTTTGACGCTGGCGTCAAACAGGGGAGTATTGTTCCATCCAAGACGCGTCTGGCAGGTGAGGATATTGCTGTCCAGTACCATATTTCGGACGCCCGAATTCAATCCGAATGCATTGACTGAAGGCCGGGGCATGTCCGGGCTGGACCAGGTGTAATTGTGTTTGATGACTGTGTTCTCCAGGGGGTTGCCGGCACCGTTGGCGACAGCAAAAAAATTGTGGGTGCGCACATTGTTCCCCACACCACCCATGTTTTCAGATGCCGCGCCCCCATTGAATAAGATATTGTGTTGGATATCAAAATTGCCAATGGCAGATGTGGTTGTGGTTTGCCAAAGATGCATTCCATACCCGTAGGTGTTGAAGATGATATTGTGATGGATGCGCTTGACACCCATGGTGTCATTTTGGAGGTACATGCCATGACCATGGCCCTCCTTATTTCCGTTGTTCGTAAGGTTGTTCCCTATATGGTAAATGATGCAGCCATATGTTTCTGTGTTCTTCGATGTCTTCCATGTATCGATTCCAGTCCCGGTGTCGTGGACGATCATGTTGATAAACTTGATATTCTCGGCTGTACAGGTCACTCCACCGGGAATATTGTGATCACGGTCAGTCGAAAAGGAATTGGTCACTTCGATCCCCCAAAACCACGTATAACTGCACTGGCCCAAACTGAGATAAAGCGTGTATTGCAGGTCGCCATCGAGGATGGCTTGTTCGCCTGGGGTGTTGCGAAAAATGATGGGTGCATCGGGCAGCCCATGGGTCATGCATCGAAACGAGGTTTGTGCGTCGACCATATGCATGTATACCCCACCGCGCAACCAGACGGTATCCCCCGGCAACAGGACAGCAGGATGATCCAGAGCGGTTTGCAGTGTCCAGGGATTACCCAGGCTTCCATCTCCATTGATGGAGGCGGATGGTGATGTGTAGAAACATGTTGCCTGAAGGCTTGGGAGGGCAAAGAGAATGCTCAGGAAGAGGACGGTAATTGGCTTGAACATGGTCGTTGAATGATGGCGGATTTCAAGATACAACATCATAGGATCAGGTTGGAGAAGAAGATGTTACGATACTGATCAAAATTGACCTCTTGCTAGGATAGGCATGCATCCAGAAGGTGCTGTCAATGCAGGTATTCCTGGGGGCAATGGCTTAATTTTCATGGCAATCTGGGGGATTGCCCACTAATATTGGTAAATACAAAATTATAAATTAGATTTGTCTAAAATATATTGACTCACATGTCTTATCCTTGGTGGATTCTCTCGTTGGCCTTCATGTTTACCTGGTCCACACTATCCGCTCAAATCAGCGGAACTGTGCTGGATAGCGAAACAGGCGAACCTTTGGCATTTGCCACCCTCCGATCTCTGCCTTCCTCTGATGGGGTCATTGCTGATCTGAATGGGGTATTTGTCCTTGAAAACAAAGGACTTTACGAGATTTCCTACACTGGATACCTTCCAGATACTGTAGACATATCTACAGATCGACTGCGTATTGGATTAGTTGCCAATACCCTGACCATGGATGCAGTAGTCGTCAGCGGCACCCGAACATTCAAACGCCAGACCCGCACACCCGTCATCGTTTCGGTGATCTCCAGAGAGTTGCTGGATGAGGTACAGGCCTGCAACCTCGCTGATGGGCTTCGATTTCAGCCCGGACTTCGTGTTGAAACCGATTGCCAGACCTGCAACTATACGCAACTGCGCATGAATGGACTGGGAGGAGGGTATTCCCAAATCCTGATCAATGGTCGCCCCATCTTCAGTCCCCTCACCGGGTTATATGGAATGGAACAATTACCCGCCAACATGATCGAACGGATTGAAGTGGTCAGAGGTGGCGGCTCTGTTCTTTATGGTTCTGGTGCTATCGGAGGGACGGTCAATGTGATTACCCGCTTGCCCACCCAAAATCAATCTGAAATCTCCTATAACCTGCAGCAGATCGGCGGTCAAACAATCGACCACCAGGCCAATGCCAATGCCACCATCATGCACTCTTCCATGAAAGCAGGGGCGACACTCTTCTTCCATTATCGCGACCGTCCCACTTATGACCACAATGGTGACCACTTCTCAGAATTACCGGCCTTACGCAACCATTCTTTTGGAACTAATCTGTTTTTCCAGCCAACTGAAGATCAGAAACTGGAGATCAGCTTATCCAGTTTGAATGAATATCGCTACGGCGGTGAAGAAAGAGAGGGCCCACCACATCTGGCTGCGCAATCGGAAGAACGTATGCATGATGTCCTGATCGGTAGTGCCGATTATCAGATCAATTTCAATGAGGATCGCAGTTCGGTGATTGCCTATTTGGCTGGACAATCCACTCGACGACAACATTACACCGGAATTATTCCGGATGATACAGATGACCTGTTGAATCATCTGGCAAATCCGCCTTACGGCCATTCCGCAAACACTACTTTTCAAGGAGGACTCCAGGTGAATCACAGGTTTCTGAATATGCCGGGCAGAAGCCATGTCATGACCCTGGGAACAGAAGTAGTGGCAGATAATGTCTTTGATGAAATTCAGGCCTATAATTATCAGGTCGATCAACTCAGTCAGAACCTGGGTGTTTTTGTGCAGAGTGACTGGCAATTAACCCCATCTGTAAACTTGTTGACCGGTCTTCGGATGGATCGACATAATCGAATCGAAAAGCCGCTCTTTAATCCGAGAATTGCCTTGTTATATCGATTGCGAAACGCCACCCAATTTCGCCTGTCCTGGGGCACCGGATTTCGTGCCCCGCAGGCATTTGATTCGGACCTGCATATTGCCTTCGCCGGTGGGGGTGTATCCCGAATCACCCTTGACCCGAAGTTAAATGAAGAGCGTTCGAATGGTCTGAGCGCATCCATCAATTACGACCATGCCGATGAGCATTGGGTGGCTGGTTTTACCCTGGAAGGATTTCATACCCGGTTGTCGGATGCATTTTATTTGGACCCCGATGGTGAAGATGAATTTGGTCAGCGATTTATCAAACGCAATGGATCCGGTTCGACGGTCCAGGGACTCACCCTGGAATTGCGAGCCAATGTGGATCAACTGTTTCAGATCGAAACCGGGATGACCATCCAGTCCAGCCTTTTTGAAACGCCAGTTTCCTGGATAGAAGGCCAACCGGCACGGCGACCTTACTTGCGGACACCAAACGATTACGGATATGCTACGTTATCCCTGTTTCCATTGGGACGATGGAAAACCTCAGTCAATGTAGTCTATACCGGATCCATGGCTATTGCGCATTTTGCAGGTGCTCCGGAACAAACAACAGATACCTATATCGATACGCCAACTTTTCTGGAGTGGAGTTTACGAACGGCTTATACAGTGCCGTTTCCTTCCATGGGAATGAATCTTGAAACCTTTATGGGAGTGCGAAACCTGACCAATGCCTATCAGCATGATTTTGATACGGGTAAAAATCGAGATAGCAATTATGTCTATGGACCTGGATCACCCAGGACGATCTATGGAGGCTTGAAAGTCAGCTTCGGCGGAAATACCAAAACACAAAATACAAATTCCAAATAAGCTCCAATATCGAAAAATCAATGACCTAAACAGTTAGCAAATGGTTTTGGTCATTGAAAATTGAGATTTGTGTTTTAATTGAATTTTGATGCTTGTTATTTGGAACTTTCATTTGTTGCATCATCATCAACCAACCATTCCCCGTTCACTAAAAAAAGCCCCGAAGTATTCTCCGGGGCTTCCTTCAACCATCAGCTTGGATGAGGATCCGTGCGTTTAAGGTTTATTGTTTGGTCCGGTTTCCATTTCGTGATTGATGATGGCATCAAAGTCTTCCTGGGAAAGAATCTGTGGAGTATAAATGATTCCTCGCATCTTCAGATTTCGATAGAAAGCGCGGAGGTGATTTCGAGAACCCTTCATGAGGTTTTCATACACCCAGATAATATCCTGATTGTCAACTTTGGTCAATGCTACCTGTAAGTCCTGGATGTCTACTTCTTCGACCAGGGCGCCGGCTTTTAGTGCCTCAATCTCACTTGGTGCTCCCTGTAAAAGCAGGTTGTCATACAGGGTTTGCAAATTCTGGTTGGTAAATGTGCCAATGTCATTCCCTTCAGCTGGGTCATCCAGAGCGTATTTTTGGAGCAATAAAAGGATGGCATTAGTGTGGGTCAATTCGCTATTGGCGATGTGACTGAATGCTTGAACGGACCAGATGTTGTAAAATGAGGTGTACAGGTCATGAGCCAGTTTTTCCTCTTCTCTCATAAAGAGTAAACTGGCCACCTCGTCACCGGATATGGATTGGTCAGGCATGGCGTTGAGCTCATCGCCGAGGATAGAAGTCGTAAATGACGTATAGCCATTTGCATCCACATTGAACCATGAACTCACGGGTTCATCTTTTGTACATCCTGTCATGGCACCCGCAATGAACAGCATGATTCCGAATAGAAGTATCTTTTTCATAAGGCAAGAATTTAACTCGATATTGAGTGTTTAAACTTAGGCCCATGCAAAGCTGATGTCAGTGATCATGATTACAGTATTCATGATTTAAGAAATGTTTAACTGCAGCGGTGTTTTGGTCAACCAGTGAAAGAAAATCTCAAAACACAAATTCCAAAAGAAACACAAATTCTATAGGTAAAAGTCCAAAACAATAAACCCAAAAGGTTTTGGTCATGGAGTATTGTGATTTGATTATTGTTTGAATTTTGATGCTTTTTATTTGGTGCTTTCATTTGTGGTATAATCATCAGTCAACCTTGCACTGTTCATAAAAAAGCCCCGAAGCATCGCTTCGGGGCACCCACAATCAAACGCTATGAATAGAGTTGGAAATTCCAAATCCCAAATTTCAAAAAAAACAAACCAGCCTGCCGGCTGGCAGGTAAATTCCAAATCCGAAAGGACCAATGACCGAAACTGGAAACCTATTGGTTTTGGTCATTAAATATTGTTATTTGAATATTGCTTGTGATTTGATGCTTGTCTTTTGGTGTTTCCTACTGTATGTCCAAATATCGAACATCCCTCCGGTTCTTTCCGTGATGCAGATCACACCAGAAAGAATTTAACAATCAAATAACAGAAGTGAACCAGATGGGATCTACTTACCCTCCGATAACAGCTCGCGGACAGCATTTTCAGCACTGATCACCCCTCCACTAATGCATAAGTCAGAAAGCCTGGCCTTGACCTTTCCACCGGGTACACGTACTTTCCCTTTTACAGGTTCGGCTGTTCGAATGAGTAGTTCACGCACTTCAGCAGCTGTGAGATCCGGAAAATATCCACGGATCATCGCTGCAACACCGGCTGCAGCAGGAGAAGCCATACTGGTGCCCGAAGCATCCTCGTAGCCATTGTCCGGCACAGTGGAATAGATATCTACACCCGGCGCAAAAAGGTCGACCGTGGTCGCCCCGTAATTGGAAAAGGTCGCCAGTAGATTTTTCTTTTTACGGGATGAACTGTTCGCCCCCACTTCCAACCAGTTGGGCACCATAGTGCCATCGGTCATCACCCGATTCGGGTAGCTGGGGACCTGGTCATTATCCTGACCATCATTGCCGGCGGCATGGACCAGGAGGACATCTTTGGATAAGGCATATCGCACCGCCTCGTTCACCAAATCCTGCTGCAGGGAATAGGGCTTGCCAAAGGACATGTTGATCACCTTGGCGCCATGATCTGCCGCATAGCGGATCGAGTTGGCCACATCCTTATCCCGTTCGTCGCCATTGGGTACGGTGCGCAAAACCATGATACGGGCATGTGGAGCGATACCGGCGATGCCCAGGCCATTTTCAGGGCGAGCTGCAATAATGCCGGACACATGGGTGCCATGCATGGCATCCGGACCCTCCACGCGATTGCATCCGTAGTGATATTGTGAACCATCATCCGGATCATCTCCCACAATTGCCACACGAATACTGTCCGTATCTAACTTATTGTATTCAATCAATGGTCCTAATTGGTCAGCACCCATACGCAGTTCCCGTTCCATTGCCGATTCATCCGTAAAAAGCATCAAGACGCCCAGAGCCGTTTTCAACCCTTTTTCCTGCCGATTTGCAGGCACATAATCCCGCATCGCTTTTCTTGTAAACGGTCCCCCAGATGAAGCCTTAATAGAATCAATGAAGTTGAGCATCACCATGACAGAAGTATATTGCTGCTGGAGTTCTGCCTGTTCTTTATCGAAGATGGTCAACCATTGCTGGTATCGTAAATATCGTTGTTGGTCTTGCGATGAAAACGAAGCTGTGTCCTTTCCAGCGAAATAATGCTCCATGTCTTTGACAATGCGAGCCAGTTCCAGCGCTTCATGTTCAATATCCCCTCCAGGCCCACCGAGATAGGACCAGCCATGAATGTCATCAACAAACCCATTGCCATCATCATCCAGGCCATTTCCACTGATCTCACTCGGGTTGACCCAGATGGCTCCTTCCAGATCTTCATGATCGATTTCCACCCCGGCATCGATCACTGCAACGATCACTTCATGGGGCGTACGTTCTCCGAGTAGTTCATAGGCTCGAGTGACTCCTGCACCATATACACCATCCGTTTGGGGATCGAGCAAATACCAGTTGAGCGGAGCCGCTTGGCTGTAGCCGCCCAAAGGCAGGGCCAGGAAAAGGAAAAGGACGAAATGAAGACGCATGAGTTGATTCTATTTAGAGGTCGAAGATCAGAACACTGAACGACTGGGACAAATATGCAGGTAAATCATGTGCTCAACAGGTTTGCGCTCACTGGAATCCGAAGGGGTTTACCGTCATCGTGACACAGTTGCTACCTTTGGGGTAAATGAACGGATTATGGCACAGAAACTGGGAAACTACGCGTTGGGCAAATGGATCGAAGGGCTGGATGATGGCGAACTGCTCCTAGACGCTTCTACGGGTGCAGCCATTGCGCGAGCCAGTTCGAAAGGGCTGGATTTTGGGGAAATGATGGCCTATGCCCGGAATACTGGAAGCCCTGTCTTATCCAAAATGACATTTCATGAACGGGGCCGGATGATCAAGGCCCTGGCCTTGCATCTGATCACACTCAAGGAAAAGTACTACACTATCAGCTATCAGACTGGTGCGACCAAAGTGGATTCTTGGATCGATATTGAAGGGGGGATCGGTAATCTCTTTGCTTATTCAAGCCTCCGTAGACAGTTCCCTGACCAGCCGTATTATATCGATGGCGACCATGCGCCTTTGTCCAAAGGAGGATCGTTTATCGGTCACCACATCATGGTCCCCAAGCGAGGAGTGGCCATCCACATCAATGCCTTTAATTTTCCCATCTGGGGCATGTTGGAGAAAATTGCAGTCAACTTGCTGGCTGGTGTTCCCGCCATTGTCAAACCGGCTACGGTAACTTCATACCTGACCGAAGCCATGGTCCGGGATATTGACGCTTCCGGAATACTTCCTCCAGGCAGCCTTCAGTTGATCTGTGGCTCTGCAAGGGGAATCCTGGATCATGTAGAAAGCCAGGATATCGTCACCTTCACCGGTTCCGCGACGACTGGCCGGATGCTCAAGTCGACTCCCCGTTTGATCGAAGAATCAGTGCCATTTAATATGGAGGCTGATTCGTTGAACTGCATCATCCTGGGTGAGGATGCAGTGCCAGGGACTCCTGAATTTGACATTTTCATCAAGGAAGTACGCAAGGAAATGACCGTGAAATGCGGACAGAAGTGTACTGCCATCCGCAGAATTATGGTCCCTGAAACCTTGGTCGAAGATGTCCAGATCCAACTTGGAAAAGCTCTCAGCAAAACGACCATTGGTGATCCCCGTGTGGAGGGAGTGCGTATGGGTGCACTGGCTGGCAGAGCCCAGCTCGATGAGGTCCGTGAAAAGATCGCCCAGTTGGCTGTTCATGCCCAGGTCGCCTATGGTGATCCAAATCAAGTCGAAATTCTTGGCGGTGACAAGGAAAAAGGAGCGTTTATGGCCCCGGTCCTCTTTGTACAGCCAGAGCCATTCAAACATACCGAAGCGCATAATATTGAAGCGTTCGGGCCGGTGAGCACCATCATGCCTTACAAGGGCCTGGATGAGGCCATCGAACTGGCGCGGATGGGGAAGGGCTCTCTGGTCAGTTCCATCGTGACGAACAACAATCAGACAGCCCGTAATTATGTACTCGGTGCTGCCAGCCACCACGGCAGAATCCTGATGCTCAATCGGGATAGTGCCGCAGAAAGTACCGGACATGGATCACCCATGCCGATGTTGGTCCACGGTGGACCCGGCCGGGCCGGCGGGGGAGAAGAGATGGGTGGTAAACGAGGTGTGATGCACTACCTCCAGCGTTGTGCAATCCAGGGCTCACCGACCACCCTGACGGAGGTTACTCAGCAATACCAGATGGGTGGCGCGTACAAAGATCCGGGACAGCATGTCTTTAGGAAATACTTCGAAGATCTACAGGTTGGGGAGACGGTACACACGCATAAACGAACAGTCACCGAAGCGGATATCGTCAGTTTTGCCAATGTCAGCTGGGACCATTTTTATGCTCATACCGATGTCACCTCCCTGGACGGAACCATCTTTACGGAGCGCGTGGCACATGGCTATTTCATCCTCAGTGCGGCGGCTGGACTCTTTGTCGATCCGGGCAAGGGACCTGTCCTCCTCAATTATGGTCTGGAAGAATGCCGCTTCACCAAGCCTGTTTATGCAGGCATGACCATCGGTGTGCGACTGACTGTCAAGGAAAAAGTAGATCAGGAAACCCGGAGCGAAGAAGATATCCCCAAAGGGATCGTCAAGTTCCTTGTGGATGTCTATGATGAGACTGGCGAGACGGTCGCCATTGCGACCATCCTGACCATGGTGGCGAAGAAAGGTTGAGGAGTCGAGAAGGTTGGTGTGTAGGAGATAAGTGTCAGGTCTGGCATTCCTAAAACTTGTTTGATGGATACCTCAATGTTCATTTTGACGTTTTGATGTCCATAAACCAACGTCATGGCAGGGATACTTAGGCAATATCAAAAAGTTTGTTGTGGTTTTATTTTCCTTTTCATGTTTCTCGTCCATGGTCAGGCTCAACAACAAAGAGGCTGGTTTGCAGAAGTCAGCCTGTTACGCTATGCAGCAGAATATGGAATATTAGAGGGTGGATACCAAAGAGAACTTCACTATATCAATGCATTTAACATTGGGTATACACAACATGATCGACTCCGGTATTCAGTTGGTCTACGGAGAGTGAACACTTCGACCAGTCAGAAATTGGGCTATGTATTTGACGACTCTAATCTAAGAGGAATTGAAGTCCGGACGAGTATTGATTACAGTGTATTCTCCTATGGTAGAGCATCTATTCTTACAGGCCTTGATTTATTCGGGGAATTCTCAACAGTAACAGGTGAATTTAGTGCAGATTATCCTGGCACATATATCGTTCACCACAAAAGGCATTATTTGGGATTTGCCCCAAAATTGACCTGTAGCATACGAATCCTGGAGAAGGTATTCTTTTTTGCAAGTATTCGATATCGGATCGGGAAAGCGCGTCACACTCGATTTGGGGGTGTTAATTCGAATTATATGTACTATCCCGATCAATCCTTCTGGATCAAAGAACTTGACCCATTGAATGCCCTTGGACTGAACTTCTCCCTAAATTGAGAGCGGCGTATTTTCTCCTCAACGCCTCAACTCCATAACTGCTCAACTCAAAACCTCCTTACATCCAAGTTAAAGTATACGACTGTCCCTTGAATAAGATGGTCGCTGTTTGATCCCCGTGGAAGACTAGATCTCCCTTTTCGCTGAACTCCTTCCCGTCTTTTACTTTCCCAGTAATTTGAAAACTCGCCTTGCCAGAGGCGATGGTGAAATTGGATTTTCGGATGGCCACGTGTTGGAATGTCAGGGAAAAACTATGGGTAAATTCACGGGAGGAGTTCGGGCGAGTGAGGATATTCTGACCTTCACGGAACACATCGCCATTGACGATATATTGTCCCACATTGGTCA
The DNA here is from genome assembly GCA_942490895.1 of uncultured Saprospiraceae bacterium. Classification (GTDB taxonomy): domain Bacteria; phylum Bacteroidota; class Bacteroidia; order Chitinophagales; family Saprospiraceae; genus JAGNXB01. Next base: position 148,072 of record CALNZC010000029.1, on the reverse strand, counting down.
ATTGTGTAATAGAAAGATTGGATATCGTGTTACTGGCCGCCTGAAGAAACTGGCGATCTAATTGCCAGGAACCGGTTTGTTCATACACGATCTTGGTCGGCACTTTTCCTTCACAGAATACTTTCCAGGAAACTTTCTGTACCAAATTGACATTTGGGCTCTTCCAATGCAAGGTTGTATCCACTACCAGGCCACAAGGGAGGCTCATCGAGGGAATAACACCCACTGCCTGGATGGCATCCAGAAGGACACCACCATCATCAGTGCGCAGATTGGCTTCCACTGTTTCCAGGATGTCCTGATCAGTCAAGACCAGTGTTTCCTTGTCCTTTTCACATGCCAGAAGCAGGAAAAGAGGGGTAAGCATGAAAATGAAGTGACGTAAGCGCATAGTTCTGTGCTTTCTATTAGGGTGCAAAGATGGTCAGTTTGGTTGCCTTTAATGAGTGCAAATTTCGGAAAGTGTCCTATTTTCCCCTTTCAAGCAATGAATATGTGGATTGACATCACCTTTTTAACCATCGCCGGCTTCGCATTTTATAAGGGTTATCATGCCGGGATCATCAAGACCGTGTTCACGATTGTGTCCATCCTGGTGGGGTTATTGGTCAGTATGCGATTCGCAGCCGAAGTCACTGCTGGTATGCAACGTATTTTCAACACGCAGCATCCTCTACTTTTCCTGGTGGGATTTCTGGTCACCTTCCTGGTGGTGATGTGGCTGGTCAGATGGCTGGCCCGTAAGTTGGAAGGTTTGCTCGAATCCATAAATTTGAATTTTGTGAATGAACTTCAGGGAGGCATACTCTATGCAGTCCTGGCCACCATCATTCTGGCTTCCGCTTTGGGATTGATCAGTCGGGCGGGTTTTATTCCGCCGGAGCACCGGGAGAAATCTATGACCTGGCCGATGCTGGAGATGGTCCCAGGTCAGGCACAAGTGGCTTATGAGAAGCTCAAGCCGGTCTTCAGTAAGTTTTGGGAAGACTCGAAAGATGCCATTGATCAAGGGTATGATGAACATGAAGAATCACACTGAGTGAACCTGTAGAAAATTCAGCTGAACATCGGATCAGCTACCATAGGCTTTCCCTATCTTTGCGACCATGTTCTTACCGGTTATTCAAGCCTCTCAAGCCTTACTCAGTGATCTGAAGAAGGTGATCTCCGATCTGGATGCACCCACTTATGCAGGTGCTCAGGATGTCCTTTCTGGAGCTTCTGTCGGGCAGCATGTTCGTCATCTGTTGGAGTTTTATCAGTGTTTACTGGGCCAGCGCCCTGCAGGACGGATCAATTACAGTCTCCGAGTGCGAGAGATAAAGTTGGAGCAATCCACCTCATTTGCTGCTGAGATCTGTGAGGACCTTATCTGTCAATTAGAATACCTGGTAGGAGACAATTCCCTGATCCTGGACATGGATGACCTGGACGTGACCAGCGAATGTGTTTCCGTTCCATCCTCCCTGTCCAGAGAATTAATCTATTGCGTCGAGCATGCCATCCATCATATGGCTATCATCAAGATCGGGATCATGCTGCAAATTCCAGAGTTCAGATTACCAGACGGATTTGGAGTTGCACCCTCGACCATTCGATACCGGACCTCACAATGTGCACAGTAACCTGGATACCAGACGGATCCGGCGGGCACTTTCTCACTTCCAATCGCGATGAAGCGCCCCATCGGGCCGCCCTCCAATTAACCCACCGATTGACGGAACTGGGAGAAACCCTCCATTATCCTGTCGACTCCGGGGCGGGTGGATCCTGGATCTGCTTCTCTGATCAGGGCAGAGCCATTTGTTTATTGAATGGTGCGCGACGAAAACACAAACACAGCCCTCCGTATCGCCGGAGCCGTGGATTGGTCGTGCTGGATGCTTTTTTGGAACAAGATTTTCAGGCTTTTCTCCAGAATTACGCTCTTGATGGGATCGAGCCATTTACCATGATCCTTGCAGATCAGACTGGAGCCAAGGTATTGGTCTGGAATGGTCGAAAAAAGGAGATAGAGCCCATCCCGACAGGGGTGACGCGGATCTGGTCATCCTCTACCTTGTACCCTTATCCAGTACGTCGTCGTCGACGCAACCTGTTCGAGCAGTTTCTCAAGCGGAATGCCAGACCCGATATTGACCAGATTCTGGCATTTCACCACCTGGAAACCGGAGATCGGCACAACGACTTTATCATGAATCGGGAGGACAGGGTCAGGACGATCAGCGTCACAGCTGCCCACCTGTCCAGTAAAAACCCCTATTGGATCCACAAGGACCTCCTTCACCAACAAACCGATCGGCGTGACCTTGTCCCGGTACATTAGGGATCAGTGGATCCGATGGACACATTGGGAGTTCTGGCCTTCATGGTTATTTAATTTTCCCGTCATCCTGATCTGGCTCTACTACGGATTGCGGTCAGGCAACCTCTTCTTTTTTACACGAGCCAACCCGGTGATTGAGACAGGAGGTCTGCTAGGCGAATCCAAAATCAACATCTATCATCACCTGCCTGCAGGTGTATACCCGAATACGGTTTTCATTCCGGGTACGATGCGCCAGGAAGAGGAGATTCGAGATCTGGTCAATGGCAAGGGTATCCAATGGCCAGCCATCGCCAAACCCAATATGGGGGAACGGGGATTTCTAGTCCTCAAATGTCCGGATGAAGCCACCATGATTCGGCACATCCAGCATCACCCTGGAGTCGACTTTCTGGTACAGGACTTTGTCGCCTGGGAGGAGGAATACAGCATCATGTACCACCGACTGCCCAATGTCCAAACCGGGCAAGTGACCTCCCTGTGCCGCAAAGGGTTTTTATCCGTTACCGGTAATGGCCAGCGTACCGTTTCGGAATTAATGGCTGATGATCCGCGGGCAAGCTTTCAGCATGATCGATTAGCCAGGGAGCAACCTGAGCTACTCGCCTCGATTCCTGGGAAAAATGAAAAACAGCTGTTGGAGCCCATTGGTAATCATTGTCGAGGAACTACCTTTCTGGATGACAACCATCTGATCACCCCGGCATTGACCGCCACTATAGATCAGATCAGCCTCGGTACAACAGGGCTGTATTATGGCCGGTTTGACCTGCGCACTCGCTCTCTTGCCGACCTCGAAAAAGGCACCCATTTTTCCATTCTGGAATATAATGGTGTGGCTTCCGAGCCGGCCCATATCTATCATCCCGGACATTCGCTTTGGAAAGCCTATCGCGATATTTTTGCTCACTGGGGTATGCTTTTCAGGGTATGTCAGGAGCAGAAGAAACTGGGGGTTCCTACTGAATCGGCCAGGCAAGTTCTCCAGCAATTATGGGACTGGTGGCGGTATAAGAAGTTGAGAAGTTGAGGAGTTTGGAGTGGAGAAGGCCACTATGTGACTCTGTGACCTTGCGACTTTGAGCTGGTGAATGCGAAACTGACCTTCATTCCAGATGAAAAACCAACCAGAATCTCTTTGGGCCATAAATCTCTCACGCCATTTGCGCCCCTTCAAGTACTCGGGGCGAGAGAATTTGAGGCCAGGGAAATGAGCATTAAAAGAGGGGTATAACCTGAATTTATACAAGGCCTGGCTTGCATTATATCTGTCTTTATTTGTTCCAGGACAATCTCGATTTCACTTCCTTCCTGGTATCTTCCTTAGGGGCCAATTTCAGAGTGACCGAATGAGCTGGATGACGGAGGAGTTTGTAAGAGCCGATTTGACAGAAAAAGGATCGGGGCGGTATGCTTCCATACCGCCCCGAAATCCCACCTTTCAATACCAAACAAAATTGTCTTTTCGGGATCCGAAGCAGAGGGCTTAACTCACGCATCGGATTCTGAAAACAAGACAACGCTGGAATCAAATTCCCCTATGTGCAGATTGAAAAAGGAGTAAAATTGCCGTTTGAACGACAATTTGGGGCCAAATCGGAGTGGGAATGGGTGATTTCAGGAGCAGAACACTGCCAGATTAATTCGACTTTTTACGCCATTTCTCTACATGGAAATCCTGGACCAATAAGGGGACAGATGCAGGGTTTTCCAGCCACAACTGGATTTGATCGCCTTCCCTGTATTGATGGGGGATACGGATAAAGAACCAGGATTCTCCCCAGAAACCGGGTTGCCCTCCCCACAGATTCCAGGTGTCATTGCCCAATCTGTTATTGATCCGATTCAGAACCCACAACAACCACTCCCCCTCCTGATTGATTGTAATGACCTGTCGGGCCATTCCCCAACGGTCATTGTTCCATCCTTCAGAAAAGCCATAGGTGCTGATGCGCAGGTAATCCCCAGGTCGAACAGGAATGCCCGTCAGATCCATTTTGAGTTGTTGATCTACCACGCGGATCACCCGACCTTTTTCCGTATCCAAAACCACATTTTCCTGGAGAGCAAATGTATCCACCCGGTAATCGGCAACAACCCCAAGGGAGTCAAGCTCCTCCAGGGCAGGAGGTTTGACCTGGGTGTCGGCTGCGATCAGAGTTCGTTCTGTCATAGCCGTCTTCCCGAAAATAGCCGTGTAGTAATCCTCACTTCCTTCTTCGGATAACATGATGGCCTGAGAAACCTGCCAGGTCTGGAACATGTTCAAAGCAATGGCGGCCAGGACAAAACAAAGGATCAGCCACCTCCCGATGCCTCGATAAAACCGCTGGACCAGGATGGCCCAGGGAATAGCTGCCAGGGCGTAAGTCTCGATCATCGGACGTGAGCCAAATGAATTGATATAATACCAGTTGTGCCAGCTGTAAATGATATACACATGGCAGGCCAGAAAAGCCATGATCGGCCAGAACAACTGGCGCCGGACGAAATAGAGGTAGACCAACCCGGGAATAATCAGACAGAAAACCGGCGTATAGACGAACCATCCGTTTTTAAAACCGAAGAGACCCAGAAGAATATGGGGTTGGCTGAAGTCAAATCCTTCCCCTCCATAACTGTAAAAAATCCAGCTGTCAGATACAGCCTTCCAATAGAGTAGTTGTGGAATGATGGGCAAAAAGAAAACGACTGCCGCCAGAAGTAAATAAGGCCATGCATCCTTGAGGAAACGGAAGCGGCGTCCAATACTATCGAAATGCCAGAGCAAAGGAATAAGGACGGCAATGATCTCCGTCGGCCGGATCAGGGTGATCATACCGCAGAGCAAGCCGATGACCAAACTGTTTCGCCAGGATGGCCTCCGATAAAATGCCTCGGAGGCATAGATGAGAAAGGCGTACAAGGCAAAGAGAGGCGCATGCGCCATCGGTGCATAGTATACCACAAAGTGATAGAGGTTGGTGGCCAGTCCCAACATTAGTAAAGTGAGCAGAGCTATTCGAGTAGAGACATACCGGATCAGGACCTGAAAAAGGGCGAGAAAGCCCAATAGAACCCATATCGCCAGCCCGATATACATGGACCAGAAATAGACCGGAGAATAACCGTCGGCTGCCTGACCTAGCGAGGGTGCCAACAGATGTGCCGCCATGAAAAAGGGCGACAGCATCATGGCCACTCCACTGGTATATTTGATGACCGGATACCCGGTTGGCGAGAAGTAGACCTCGCCAATGCCCAATGGATTCAACCAGGGGGCGATACTTTCAGGGCGTGCCTCCTTCCGTTTCGCAGCGGCAGTTTCCAGGGTGTTCAGATCTCCACTGATGAGCGCTGACGGCAGGTAGACATAATATCCCCAGCTGTCTCCACCCCCATTCATGGCCGAATTGACCCGATCATAATGGCGAATAGAGAAGATCCATACGGTCAGAATGCCGGCAAGGAGGATGAAAAGTGGCACCTGACGAGAGAGAGACATGGAAGGATTTTGGATGGAAATGCGGGACAAGCCTGAAGCGGGTGGTGTATCTTGGGCAAATTAACGGAATTCATGCATTCATTCGGTTATTTTATGATGGCTTTCGGGATCAGCTTGCTGGGTTCCCTTCCCTTTGGGATGATCAATTTGAATGTACTGGCCACTGCGGTCCATCGAGGTCCACGGCCTGCTTTGTGGATGGGCTTAGGGGCAACCCTGGTAGAAGGACTTCAGCTCTTGATCGTCCTCTTTGGTTTTGGCTTTTTCGCGGCACACACCACTCTGGAATCCATTCTGCAATGGGTGGCAATCCCGGTCTTTCTGGGATTGGCCTGGTATTACTACAGGGCAAAACCCTCGAAAACAGAAGGAGAGGTTGTCCAGAACCGACCCTTCTGGCGAGGTGTCGGACTCTCCCTGATCTATGTCCTGGTCTATCCGTTCTGGTTCCTCTGGCTGGGGTTGATGGCCTTTCCAGTGGAAGAAAAACCGATCTGGATCTGGCTGATCAGTGGAGCTGTGCTGGGTGCGTTTGCCTCCATGGTCATCTTTACTTTCCTGGGTCGGGTGATCGAGAAAAAATCTGAAAAAGTAACGCGACACCTCAATCGGATCATCGCAGCGGTCTTTCTGGCCTTAGCCATCTGGCAGCTGGTGCGATTGATGAAATAAACAGGCTTAAAAAAGCTTAGCGCTCCAATTCCAATACCCGACTTTCCAATCCGGCCAGCGACCATGGTTGATCCAACATATAGATCTCCCCGGTCAGGATATCCCGGGCAGTGGCATAGCCCCGGATCGTATCCCGAAACCGGTCGAGGATCAGATCTTGTTTCGCCTCATCTCCATTGATCACCACCATCACCAGGTTCTCCCCATACCGTCGGAAGAAGGTGTACACATTATTTTGAAGGGGATAGGAGACCAGCGTTCCCCGGGTGATGGCCTGATTGTTCGACCGCCAGGTGAGGTAGCGCTGGAGGGTGCGAAACGCTTCTTTTTCCTTTTTCTTCCGGCCTCTGTCGGTGAATTTGTTCCGCCGATCTCGGGGCCATCCGCCCGGGAAATCTTCACTGACCTTACCGGCACTCTTGGTCTGTTTCATCAGGATCTCTGTACCATAATAGATGGCTGGGATCCCCCGGACTGTTGCCAGTATCGCAAGGCCGGTTTTGAATTTATCCAGGTCTCTCCCTTGTCGACCAAACCAGCGTGTGGTGCGGCGGTCATCCAGAAAGTTGATATTGCGACTGGGGTCCAGAAACAGATCATCCGCCTGTAAAACGGCTTGCAGCCCGTCCATTCCTCCCGAACCACTGGAAGGGGAGAACATCCCCTCTGCAGCTGCTTGCAGGGGATAATTCACCACATGCTGTAATGCCGGATCACTCGAACGGCGGTCCTGTCGGGTGAGGGTCGACTGACTCAGCATCTCCGGGCTGCTCGCTGGAATGTCCGCATAGATACTGACGCCGGGATAAGCGCTTTCTACCGTTTGGATCAAGTGGTCCGCAAATGCGCGATCCATCTGCGCATAATGATCCAGGCGCAGTGCGTCCAATTGAAATTCTTCCATCCACCAAAGCGTCGTCTGGGTCAAATATTCTCGTAGTAACGGATTCGAGAGGTTCCAGCTAATTTGAGTTTTACCATTGGACAACTTCTGTGATTGTTCCCGAGTGAGCCAGTTGGGGAAGGGGAGATCCTGGATCAGCGGATGTTCCCTTCCAGCAAATGGATAGGCAACATCTTTCACGATTTTCATCTTCTTCTGATGCAGACGCTGGATGAGCCTCCGATAGATCGCCGTGTCGCCATAACGGGGATCCACAGTGAAATGATCTGTGATCGAACTTTCAGGAAATGCAGGCTGCTTCCCTTTTGCCTCTTCGACAGGGTAGAGGAGAATAGCATTGGCGCCCAGGCTTTTGATGTGGTCCAGATGTTGGAGCACCCCCTGGAGATCGCCCCCGTGCCGGGCCCCGGGGTCTTTTCGTTTGATCAAAGAGTGCAGGGCCTTGTCATTTTCAGGGTCACCATTTGCAAACCGGTCTGGATGGATGACATACAGGATGTCATCCGCCTGTAAGCCGGCAGGGTGAAAATGTCTGTTCTTGGCTTTAAACGTAAAGGGGATCTCCCTGATCTGTCCTTCACGTGCCAACTGAATAGTGATCGTGGATGCCTTGAATACGGCGTCCCAGGTGAGGGTGATCCAGAGATAGTTCGGATGATCACAAGGCAGCACCTCTTTCAGGCGCAAACTCTTCTCACGAATAGTAGGAGTCCAACTGGCGATACCGGCCTCATGCAACAGGATCGTCAATTCATTGCTGGGCATAGAGGTCCACCAATGGGGCGGTTCGACACGTAGCCCTTCTTGTGATAGCAACACAAATGGAAGGGTGAGTAAACAGACCAGAGTCAGGTGGCGGATATATTTTTTCAGAGCCATAATATCCTTTGGATTGATCAGGCAAAGATACGGATTGAAGAGCCCTCATGTTGGCCGCAGAAGATGACTGGTCAGGGCGCGGTTCTCCAGGGAGGCAATAAAAGCGGCGTATCTTGCAGTTGTGAATACCCGACTTATGACCATGAAAAGCAATATCTATCTTCTTCTCTTCTTCAGCCTGTTTTCCTGCCAAAAGGAAGATCAAACGGCGGCGCTACAACTGGAAGAGGATATCGTCATCATCGAAGAGTACCTCGCCGATCAGGGATTGGTTGCACAACGGACTGCTTCAGGATTACATTATATTATTCAGGACCCCGGGTCTGGGACGTCCTACCCCACCAGTCAGTCGAAGGTGACTGTAGCCTATGTGGGCTCATTGCCGGATGGGACGATTTTTGAGGAAAGCATCGGGGGGAATCCGCCAACCTTCTATCTCTATCAGGTCATCAAGGGTTGGCAGGAAGGGATACCCAAGTTCAGAAAGGGTGGAAAAGGGAAATTGCTGATCCCATCCGGATTGGCCTACGGTTCAAATTCCCCTTCAGAGAAGGTCCCTCCAAATGCAGTGCTGATCTTTGACATCCAATTGGTCAACATTCAATAATTACAGCTTTATGTCCCATTCGCCTGCACAGATTACCGTGGAAGGTCGAGCCCGAGTATCGGCAACACCTGATCAGGTGACCTTTTCATTTCAAATGGTGGAATCATCGCTTGAGTACAGTCCTTGTTTGCAGGGTCTGGCCAATCGAGTCCACCAGTTGCGTGCCGACCTCATGGCGGTTGCCCTGGATGTCGCTGAGTTGCGAACGGGTCATTTTGGCGTACAACCGAGATACGAATTCCACGAGGGGAAGCAAACCTTCCAGGGGTATGACGCCCGTCAACATCTCAGTATTTGTATGCCATTTGACAAGGAAAAATTGGGGCAGGTCCTACAGGTACTGAGTCATTCAGAAAGTAAGGCTGAATTCCAACTGAACTTTGGGCTTGCAGATGATCAAAAGCAAAGAGATGAGGCCCTGGAAAAGGCCGTACAACAAGCCAGACGAGATGCATCAATACTGGCACAAGCTGCCGGGACCAAGCTCGGTGATTTGATAGAGATCCGATATGGTGGCGAACCCACTCACCGGGAAGGAGGGTTGCAAGTGCGGATGTCTGCCATGAAGGAGAGTGCTCCTCTGGAGGTCGATCCGGGGGATATCCATATTGACGCCAGGATCACGGGTACCTGGAGTGTATTGAAAGGTTAGGCTAGCCACACAGAAGATGTTAGTTTTGTTGACCAAATATGCAAACCCAATTCTTTACGTTGACTTATTGAACTTATGACGATTCATATGACTCATCTACAATCCTTCGTTTCGCGCCAACTGGGTCGGGTACTTGTTTTGCTGGCTGTCTTGCTATTGGCTGCCCCATCGCTCAAGGCTCAGTTTACCTTCACGCCACAGGCTGGCCTGAATATCAGCCGTATCCATGCCTCATCCGATGTCATGGGCCAAAGCATGGAATGGGCAACCTATACATCGTTCGGAGGGCGATTTGGTTATATTTTCATGGATAAGATTGAAGTAGAACTGGGTTTACTCTACAATCAACGCGGAGGGCAGATGATCAACTCCAATCCCGGCGCTAATGATGAAAAATGGCTGTTCAAGTATTTTGAAATTCAGCCACAGGTGGAGTACAAGATCTGGCCTCAGTTAGGTGTCTATGCAGGTGCTTATTATGGCATCCATTTGAGGTCTGATCGAAATATTGATGGTACCTGGGAGGAAGACGTCCCTGAGCGCTTTGAAGAAAATGATCTGGGTCTTTCCTTTGGTTTGCGGACCTATATCGGTCGTATCTTCCTGCAAGGTCAATATGACCTTGGATTGAACCCGATTGATACCGCTACGTTCACCGATGCCAACGGAGTTGCGACGGATGTAGACTATAAGAACAGGACGATTCAATTGGCAGTCGGATACCATTTCGTCTTTTAAATCCGACGTCCAAGAAATGGCCAACAGGGTTCTGTCTAGATGCATTGGCCGACTCGGATAGGCATTTGGTCGGAAGTTTTCACTTCCGGGGTAACAGTAGACTCCCTGAAGTGTCCTATCTTAAAACCGGAACCATGACTATGCGCTATTACTCCCTTGTTTTATTCCTCTTTGGATGCTTTTTTCTGAATGCTCAGGAAGAACAAACCGGTTGGTTTGCCTTTGGTGATTCAGAGACAGGTCGATTTGCATCTGTTGATGAACTGGTCAACGCCCGGAAAAGCTATAAATATGAAGTGACCAAAGCCGTTTTTGACCAATTGGTAGAGGCGTCAGGGAATAGTAATATGATCCGCCCCCGGCTGGAGATCAGTCCGGTCCCCCGAATGATTGCAGCCGCTAATGGAGATGAAGCAGTCATCCTCCTCGAGGAAAAGGCCTATGATATCTGTGCAAGTTTTGGCGCTGATTCATTGAATGCCCTGGCCACATTGCTCGGTCATGAGCTCATCCACTATTACGAAAAGCACAACTGGGAGGACCACTTTATCCGGGAACACCAGGGGTCCAGAACAGCTGATCAGATCCGCGAAAAAGCATTGGCCAACAAGATGCTCCTGGAGACCCAGGCGGATCAAATGGGCGGCCTGCTCGCGCATACTGCAGGCTATTCCACCTTGAAAATCGCTCCAGAACTATTGTCTAAACTATATGCAGGGTACAACCTGCCCGCCACCAGTGCAACCTCGCAATATCCTTCATTGGATGAACGGAAAGCGATTGCCAAGATCAGTATGGACCGTCTCAAGGAACTCATCGGGATCTATGATCTGGCAGGATATTTTCTGGCGACCCACCAGTTTGACTGGGCGCGTTCCTATTATGAATATATCCTCACCAAGGGCGGCTTCCAGAGCCGGGAGATCTACAACAATCTGGGTGTAGCTGCAGCTTTGTCTGCCATGGAATCCAGGAAGCAGGACGGACCTCAATTTGTATATCCCCTGCAACTGGACTTTTCCAGTCGCATGGCCAGTCGAGGTGGTGGACCGGACGAACAAACTGCCTTGCTGCAGGAAGCCCTGCGTCACTTCCAGGCCGCCTATGATCTGGATCCAGCATACTTGCCGGCGTTGATCAATATGGGCTGTGTGGAGGCTGAATTGGGCCATTTAGAAGATGCAGACGACCTGGCGCGAAAAGCCATTCGCAAAGCCAAAAAGGCAGGTGACAAAGCTGCAGAGTCTGATGCACTTATCCTCAGCGGAATCATCCAGGCTGTGAGTAAGGACGCAGCCGCTGCAAAGACATCTTTCTCAGAAGCAGCATCCCTGAATAATCCGTTAGCGGCCATGAACCTTCAGGTTCTTCGCGGGGAGTCACTGCCACCGCCAAGCCTGCCTGGACGGATCTCCAGTGAAGAGATGATCGACAACTTCAATCTCGATAAGCTGTATGCATCCTTCTCGCTGGAACGCTTTGTTCCGGAAATCATGCTCGGGGATATCGTCGGTTCATTCACCTATGCGATGGCTCGTGAAAAAGCATCAACCGTTCTGGTGCACACCGACATGTCTGGAAAAGAGATCTATGGATTTGTGCATGTCGCCGACCCTGGGTATAGTGGAGTGAGCTTTGAAGGGATCAAAGTAGGCGATCCGATCAATAAGATCAAGGACCTGTATGGTGATCCTACCCGTCGCCTGATTGGTGTGCAAGGGGAGTGGCTGGTGTACAATAACCAGCAGATCATCTTCCGTACGGATCGAAAAGGGAACGTCGTCAATTGGGCGGTCTTCCGTATCAAGCGGGCATGATGCGATCGGTCCTCTGATCATCAACCCATTCAGTGCCAATTCGAAGCAGTGTTGACTGTTAAGGGGTACATGACCATGCCTGTATTTGACAAACCGATCGAATAGATCTTCTGGATTCAATATCCAAAGTTGAATCCCAGGCACTCTGGGCCACATTGAACAGGAGGCCTCTGGCCTCCTTTAAACAGGTTGGGCCGCAAAGCCCGACCTTGAATCCAGACGATCCATTCCAATGAGGAGGGACAGATGTCTGAATCCAGACTTGCGCTCTGCGAAACGTCAGGGCATCCAGGCGTCAAAGACGAAATCCCTGATCTGGAGCCCAACCAGGAATCCACCAACAGGTGGAATCGCAGCAAATCATTTTTCCTTCTTCACCCTCCGTCGTCGGTGTCTCAACGGCAAAGCGAGGAAGGAGTTTCTGCCACTGCTTTCTCAGAACGAATAAATATGGGTGGTGTCTCACCACTCTATGGGTCTTAGCTTCAGATATGGATTGACACTTTTGGCCTCGGATGTAATCGGGCCGCCATCGTTGGGGTGTTTTGTCACCATTTTTGCGGAGCAAAAATATCGCCAAAACGTCTCGTTGTCTGATCCTAAACCCGGGGTTGAAACCCCGGGCTATTAAATTCCAAGTATGAGGGACATTGAACCCTGAAATGTATTCATCATTTAGGCCACTGCTGGGGTCAATAGCCCCTATTCAACAAGGAACACAGGAACCAGGCCTTAGGCATACAGGCAGGAATCCAAACATCCCGCAATATTCGGGTTCAACGTTCCAGGGGTCCCCGAAGTCTCGTCCCCTGTTCAAAGATGAATCCCAGGCACTCTGGGCCACATTAACCATTGAACAGGAGGCCTCTGGCCTCCCTTAAACTGGTTGGCTGCAAGGCCCGATATTGAACATCCAGGCGTCAAAGATGAAATCCCAGATCCGTAGTCCAACCAGGAATCAGGAACACAGGAACAAGGAATATTTTTGGCAGCCTTTAGCGGATGATAAAACAGGGCTGTCCAGACACCTCGCAATATTCGAGTTCCTTCGGGTTCAACGTTCCAGGGGTCCCCGAAGTCTCGTCCCCTGATCAAAGATGAACCCCGAGCAGTTTGGGCCACATTAACCATTGAACAGGAGGCCTCCGGCCTCCCTTAAACTGGTTGGCCGCAAGGCCCGATATTGAATCCAGACGATCCATTCCAATGATGAGGGACAGATGTCTGGGCATCCAGGCGTCAAAGACGAAATCCCAGATCCGGAGTCCAACCAGGAATCAGGAACAAAGGAACAAGGAACACAGAAACCACGCCCCCGGCATGTAGAACTCAATAAACCGGTCGCTCCACAAAAAGAGCCCCGAGGAATCGGGGCTCTATATTTTTATTGAACGGTAGATCAGAAGTCGGGTAGACCCCCTGGGTAATGTTTAGTTGCCCATGTTGAATGAGATCCCGAGGTAGTAACCCAGTTCATATTTGGTTTTGGTCGGAACGACGTTGGCATCTGATGAATACCGGTCTCCTACCTGATACCCTTGAGACAGTCGGCGAATCCGTCCTCCCATGGCACCAGCACTGACGGTGAAACTTTGGCTTTTACCAATGATCAGACTTGGGCCGAGGAAAAAGGTCGGTGTCTCCAGGTTTTCGTTGTTGGACAAGGCCATACCGACTCCGAATGTCCCGCCATAAGAGATGTTCTTCCGGTTTTGGAAATAGAAGTGAACACTTGTGGTCAGGAAAGGAATAAAGTTGGCTTCATTCTCTGCACGCAGAAATGAATCCCGTACAAAGTAGTTCTGGGGTGCTGTGGAAAACTGACCAAAATTGACCCCGACACTGGCATTGATCTGTAGACCGCCATACACAGCGATATGGATAGGGGCGATCTCCTGACGGCCCGAAGAGACGGGACGGTTGGTGCTATCCCTGGCAATAAAGACAACTTGCAATTCCAGATCGCTGTCATTTGCCTGAGTGCGATAGGTGTGCTTAAAGTCATTGTTGATGATAGCCTGGTATTCCGTGTTAATAGTGGTCATGATTTTAAATTCCTTTCCGGCATCCCGTGCGACTTCATTGCGCAGATTGCCTTCCTGTGCGGAAAGGGCCTCTCCAACCAGTTTGGTATCCCGATGGCTATCATGAATGAGGGTTTTCAAGGTCTTCAACTTGGGTGTTCCTTCTGGGATATCCTGAGCTTGCGCATCTATCTCCGCCAGTTTGCTGACCTCGGCACGATATTTCTCTCCGACAGTGATCAAATCGTCTAGTGCTTGCTGTCGGGGCGAAGTGATAACCCGAACGTCTCCTTTGGGAAGCAATGTTTCTAACTCTTTCGTAATGAGCTCACCGATCTTGACCGGAGGAATGTTTGGGTTGTATTTCAAATCGTGAACATATTCCAGGACCTGATTGCGATTGCGCATGTTATCCTCGATCTCCTTGAGCTCATTTTGCAGGACATTGATATTCTTTTCCAGTTTACGGATATTACTGATCGAGGCATCATAGGCACTCATCAATTGCTGGACTTGTATATCCGCACCATCCATATACCCCGCTGTCTTGGGAAACAGGTTTTCAAACATATTGGCAGATCCGGTGCCGCCGGCAAGGCCGGAGAAGATATCTGTAGGCAGGCCTCCTGTGGGGGATAACATGGACATCAGGCTGGTGAAGCCCATATTCCCCTTGTTTGCTGTGGGTTTGTTCCGCTGGAGCACCTCCAGTTCATAAATGAAATTGTTGTAGTTCTCCGTGTGCAGAAAGATCTGGTTGCCTTTCTTTACGGTATATTCCTCCACTTCCTTGTCGCCACGCATGGCGCGGAACGTTTCGTGAAATGCATCGTAGTAGATATGCAAGTCTTGTTGGGCCTGACCTGAACTGACGCCCAGGGCGAATACAAAGGTCAAAACGAGCCCACGGATGATGGTTTGTACTGTAGAAGATGACTTCATCATGAGAATTCTAGCTTAGGGTTGTGGTAAAAATACCTATTCGCAGAGGATTGTGGTCCTTGGGCCTCAATTTGCTTTGGGAACGGTATCTTTTCTTTAGATTCATATTCTTCCTATAAAGTTACCAACCATGCGTACCTTTTTTAGACAATTTGTCCAATGGATCGTCAAGCCGCACAGTATCCTGGTGACAATTGTCCTTTTTTTGTTCATCGGGGCCTTGGACATGATCCGCTTCAACCTCCACTTTCTGGATCCATTCAACAATGGATTGAAAGATTATGAGGTCACGGACATCGTCTACTCTCGATTGGAAGACAGGGATCAAGTGAAGATGTGTGAGGAGGTCATCCTGGTCAATACCGGCCAACCCAATCGGGAACGGTTAAATCTGATGCTTCAGAAGCTGCACAGTTATCGTCCCAGAGCGATTGGTATG
The DNA here is from genome assembly GCA_942490895.1 of uncultured Saprospiraceae bacterium. Classification (GTDB taxonomy): domain Bacteria; phylum Bacteroidota; class Bacteroidia; order Chitinophagales; family Saprospiraceae; genus JAGNXB01. The sequence continues at coordinate 132,588 of CALNZC010000029.1, read as the reverse complement.
GATGTTCTCCTGGTGGATAATATGGACCCGGCTCATGATACTGTATTCCGCAACACCATGGCCGCCATTCCCAATCTGGTGTTAGCGACCACTTTAGGCAAATTCTTGCCAGAAGAAGACTGCTTTGCACAATCGGAAGATGGCAATGCCTTTTTCCTGGACGACAACTTGACGGGATATACCAATTTTCTGTCGGCAGATAATATGACCGTTAGAATGTTCAGCCCATTTGAACGGACAGTATCCGGTCCAGCCGATGCATTTGCTGTAGCCGTCACCCGCGAGGCCAACCCGGAAGCTGTTCGACGGTTGGCCGATCGATGTAATCAGGTGGAGAGGATCAACTATATCGGAAGTGAAAGCTTTACCAAAGTATCGGCTGAGGTGTTATTGGATTCCAGTTTTAATGGAGAGGAGCTCTTTCGCAACAGGATCGTCCTGATGGGATACATTGGCGAGGACAGTTGGGCCGAATCCATCAATGACAAGCTCTATACACCCTTGAATCCGAAATATACGGGTCGGGCACTACCGGATATGTATGGGGTGGTGATCCATGCCAATATCATTGCCATGATCCTCAACGGAGACTATATCTACGACTTTCCCGCCTGGTTGGTCATGCTCCTGGAGATTCTGTTCACCTATGTGAATGTGGTCATGATCCACTGGATTTATCGTCGATTTCACGTTGCTTTCCATCCAATTACGCGAACCATTCAACTTTTGGAGTTTTCAATACTCTTCTTTATGACAGCCTATCTGTTCCATTATTTTCAGGTTCGAGTAGATCTCGGTTCTGGAATATTGGGATTGGCATTGGCTTATGATTTTGTAATGATTTATGAATCTCTGTTAAGGGAACCGCTCACCCGGTTCTTTGCACGTTTTCAGATACACTTGCCTGAATCGCCGGCAGAGCAGACTATTGAATGAACACTTAATCCAAAATGATGAAAACCAAGCTGTATTTATTCCTGTTGATGACCTTTTCCTGGTTTCAGATGACCGCTCAGGATGCGACCTTCCGCGTGACGGATGTCCATGGAATGGTCACGTATCAGGAAACAAAGCTCAGCACTCCGCAACGTGTTTGGCCGGGTGGAAAGTTACCCGTATTCGGGATGATTAATGTACCCGAGGGAGCCGGAATCAACCTCCTGGATGGCAATACCATGCATCGACTGAAGGACAAAGGAGTCTACGACCTGGAGAAGTTCTTCAATATCCGGAAGGAGCAAAGCCTGAGCTTCACCAACCGATTCTGGAATTATGTCAATAACGGCTTGCGGGCTGCAGACACTGAACGAGACCTGGAGAAATACCACGAAAACTTCATGGCTGTTTCAGGGGGTGTAAAGGGTTATGGTCCTGGCGATCAGGGCTTGGTGCTACTGGCCCCACTGCCTGGAAATATTGGTGTAGAACGAGTCTCCTTTCGATGGGAGCGTCAGGCACACCCTGGAGTCTACAGGTTTACCCTGATTGAAGCTGAATCTGGAAATACAGTTTACCAGGCTGAAGTGGCAGATTCTGTTTTGTCCATTAATCTGGTGCAGTTGGGACTGCAAAAACAAATGACCTATCGCTGGCAAGTCGCTACCGTTGGAGAGGACAGACCTCTGAAAGCGGAACTCAGCTTTGTCTTTGCCGATCCTTCGGAGGCTGCAGTCATGCGCAATCTGGACAATCTCAAGGACTATCACCTGGCCGACGAAAAAGAGAAGAGGTGGATGAAAGCCACCATCCTGGAAATGGAAGGGTATATGTATGAAGCACAATCAGCTTTTGATGCGCTCTTGCAGGATTTTCCAGAAGATGGGCATATTCGACATCTCTATGGCCTTTTCCTGACCCGGCAAAATGACGTCAAACGTGCGCAAAAAATATGGCCTGGTGATGTTAAGTGACGGGTTTTGAGTAACTTGGAGCAGGCAACCCACAACAAAAACTATTCACTTTAAGAAATCAACTATGAAAACGACATTATTCACCCTGCTGTTTGCATTGATGCTTTCAGTAGGAATCGCACAACCGCGACAGATCATAACACAATCAGAAACGGTCTCGATTTGGGTATGGAGTGTTCAGGGGCAAGCGACTTACCAGGAAAGTGGTTTTAAAATGGCCCGCCCTCTTCATGAGGGTACCTTGCTGACAGAGGATGCCGATATATGGGTATCCGATAATGGCCAGGTTGTACTTCTGTATAACGGGACTAGTACTGCTCTTGGTAAAGGGGCACATAGTGTCTCAAAACTGATTATGACCTCTACTGGTGATGTTGCTTCTGGATTTACGAACGGCACTCCCCCTTCGCCCGCACCAACGGGTGGACTGAGCGGACCAAGAGATGATGGTTCTGGATTTGGCCAGGGAGTTGCCCCTGCTCCTGCCCCAAGTGGTCGAGTGGGTGGTCGCGGTGATGAAGGCTCTGGCTTTGGCCAGGGTGCTGCACCTGCCCCGACAGGAGGAACCGTAGGTGGTCGCGGTGATGAAGGTTCTGGTTTTGGTCAACAAGATGGTACAACGCCAGATCCTGCGACTTCTGATGATACTGGTCAGCAGCGTGTATCTCGTTCTGGGGATGGTGTGGTACCCAACCCGAGTTTAGACTTCCTCAATTGGATTGATAGACACCGTGAAGCGGGTTCCGGCTTTGGTCAGGGCGCAGCGCCTGCCCCAACTGGCGGTGGCGTAGGCAACCGTGGAGATGAAGGTTCCGGCTTCGGTCAGGGTGCAGCGCCTGCCTCAACTGGCGGTGGCGTTGGCGGACGAGGCAATGAAGGTTCCGGCTTCGGTCAGGGTGCAGCGCCTGCCTCAACTGGCGGTGGCGTTGGCGGACGAGGCAATGAAGGTTCCGGCTTCGGTCAGGGTGCCGCACCTGCCCCAACTGGCGGTGGCGTTGGCGGACGAGGCAATGACGGATCTGGATTTGGTGATGGTGTAACCCCCTCCCCACCGACAAGTGGGGGCTTGAGTGGCCGACGGGATAAAGGGTCTGGACATGGCGCAGTCACAAAGGTGGCCTTCCAAGGTGGGTATAATGGCAAAGTAACCATAGGGCCTGTTGACTACATCTGGACACCACCGGGTGCGGGGCAAACCTGTCAATTTAAGATTTGGGATAAAAAGTCACCTCAGAAGCCCATATTTCAGGCCAATACCGCACGATCAGGAATGATTCTGGATTTGCGTGACCTGAATCTTCAAAATGAGGGTAATTATGTGGCTACGATTAGCCTGACTTCCGGAAATGCAACTCAGGAAGGAACAATCAATTTTACAATTGTTGGTCCAGAAATTCAGTTGATTGCATTTCAGAATGCCAATGACAATTTGCTTTATCCAGTGGCCTCAAATGCACACCGATCGTTGTTAAATGCAATGGAATTGGAGAAAGCTGATTTAAATACTGCAGCTACAGTCCAGTATCAGCGCGCACATGAACTCAACCCCAATAGCGAACTGGTCAATGCAATGATCTATAGCTTCAAGATAAAGCACGGACTACAAGAAGAATAGTGAACAATCAGTAGTCGTTCATTTAAAAAAAGAGAGGGATCTGTATGACAGATCCCTCTCTTTTTTTAGTACTTATTCATACTTCTTTAATAAGGCTTCAAACCCTGGTAGTTCATGAAGGGCCTTTAAATCAGCATCTGAACGAATATGCGGATAATTTGTAAAACCAGATTGTATCGACAGTTCCAAAGCCTCTAATGATATTTTCAAATTTCCGGAGAGAGATTCAACACATGCTAAATTATAGTAGGCTGCAGCTATCCCCTCGTAGGCAGGGCATTCGAAAATCAATTTTGTTAATCGTTCCCGGGCCTCCGGCAAACGTTGCAAAGCTAAGAGGGTAGCTCCTGCACCACTATACGCAGGGCAGAATATTGAATCAGATTGGACTGCAATGGCGCGTTCATAGTACTCAAGACTTTTGGGCATATCCCCATTAAGGAATTCCAACCAGCCCAAATTATTGAGTGTGATCTGATCTTGAGGCGAAAGGGATAGGGCATATTGGAAAGATTGTTTTGCTTGTTTCCATTTACCCTTGTTAGCCTGCCCCCTCCCAAGGCTGTTCCAAACACGGATAGAAGTGGAATCTCTTAGAATGACTTGTTGAAAATAGTATTGGGCACGGTCGTAATCTAATTTATTGAAGTAGAATTCAGCGATTTGAGCAAGATCATTAGTGATCACCGGCGTTTTAGTCAAGACTTGCTGGTACCATATTTCAGCCACCTCCGGTCGACCTTGGTTGACCCAGTATTTCGCATAATTCATCAATGGTTGTGGTAGAGAGGGGTTTTGTCGGATGGATTCCAAATAAGCGGCTTCTGCCAAAAAATTCTCGCCATTATTCAGATGATACTTTGCACGAATCGTATAGCTTCCAAAGAGCGTTGAATCACGCTGCAGGGCTTCATTTGCCCATTTTCCTGCTTCATTCATCTGGCCTAGATCGGCATATACAATGGCTAGATTATTATAAGGCATGGCCCAAGTGGGTGCCACTGTAATCGCATCCAGGTAATGTTGTCTAGCTGTCTGTAAATGACCTAATCGATATTCAATCAGCCCCAATTCATTTGGAATGAACGCGGACCTTTGTTCTAATAATTTTGCTGAATCGGCCTGGAGTTTTGCCTCCTGAAGGACAGCTGCATTCATCTCCAGGTGGGTATCTGCATTGATTCGAATACTAATCGCTTTGAAATAATGAGCCAAAGCCAGCAATCGATTTCGGAGATATTCGTCTTCACCGAGCATAGACGCAGCGGTCTGCAAGTAAATAGGATATTTTTTATAAGCTGAGGTTGTTCCATTCCACCGGGCGATCATTTCCTTTTGGTCACTTTTCAGGTAAGCATTAATCGCCTGTTGGGCGCCTTCCTGCAATTTGGCTATCAACAGGTTCTCCAAATCACCAACCTCCTTTTTATCAGGATAGATCTTTTTGATTTGGTCCAATTGTATCAAAGCTGACCTGCCTTTTTGATCTTCTGGTCCCAAATCAAACTCTAATAAGTCGTTTTGATCCAATGCGAATTGATAGTCAGTTGTCATCGCGACCCAGACCGTATCAATGGATTTTTTAAGGACAGGTTCCCGGGCGGCAACGACCTCTTCGGTAGCTGAAAAATTCGGATCCAGCTCCCTTTTCAGTGCTAATAATTGGTCTTCATCAATCACAGCAACTCGGGCATTTCGATCCCCAACTAGATTTGGCGTTTGTTGGAGTGGTGCGACATCCGGCTCGATCATGTCTTCCAGGTATCGGGATAATTCCTTGAGGGTGACTTGCAAGTCTTTATCCACATCGGCCATGCCGGTCAACCCCTGGATCAGATACCAGGAAAACACTCCACGTCCGTCTCCCCATTGTTCGCCCTCCTGAGAAAATTCATTGGACTGACAACTGAGGATTTTGATCTCAGAGTTGAATTGTTCGGCCATCGATGAGGTGGCTGCTTGGGATCCATTGACGGCGCTTCCCGCCAGTTTTCCTGCATGACAGGCGTCGGTGACGATCAAGACCTGTATCTCCCGATTCACGAGGGCGTTTACGGTTCTACGGACATCATCTAATCGAAGCGAATTGGAAGAATAATTGTTGACAGGCGTGTCATACACGAGCAAATGGCCAGGTTCATCTGGAAAAAGAGTCTCCACATCGCCATGGCCCGCAAAATAGATGACGACCTTATCGCCCGCCTTACTGTCTTTGACCAATGAACGCAAAGCACTGTGCACATTGCCGCCAGTGGCTTGCTCGTTGGTCAATAGATGCAGGTTTTCGATACTGACTTTATCCACAGGTCGATGTTGCAGGTAGTTTGCAAATGCTAGAGCATCATTGTGGGCAAATCGCAGATCGGGAATGTCCGGGTCCTGGTATTCTGAAATACCGACGACAACAGCCCGGCATGTCCCCTTAGGTCCGAACTGGCCAAAGGCGATCATCGGCAGAAATAGGGCCAGGGCAATGCACCCCATGAGGCGTGGTGCTTTTTGAATCCAGTTTCTCATATTATCTTGTGAACATGCCATTCCACCCTAAATGTAGTAGATTTAACAAACACCCGAACATGCGTAACTTGTTCCCAGTTGAATGGTGTCTTGATAAATAACCCACGCTATGCATCTTGTACAACGCTTTTTCTTCCTGATCATTTTATTGTTAGGTACTTTTGCAACACCTCTGATGGCCGATGATATACCCGCCTACAAGGTCAAGGTAGCCACGGACTTGATGGACGCACTCAAAGAGGCCAAAGGCATTCTGCCCGGTGAAAAGCCTTACTTTTTTGTGGTTTCAGAACTTCCGAGCAAGAATTTCAAAGTGGCGATGGCCTATCCGACCTACGGAGAGATCTTTTTTGAGGAAAGCGCCTATGACCTCTGTGTACGTGTTTTTGGGCCCGACTCCCTGAAAGCCATGTCAGTGATCCTCTCACATGAGCTGGTGCACTTTATGCGAAAACATGGGGTGGTCAATCACTTCGCCTGGCAATTTGATGCAAAATTCACCCAGGATGCTGGTTTGATAAGTGCATTGGAAAGTGCCCTGCCGGATAATGAAGAAGATCAGTCGGGATTTCTGGTAAAAGTGGAATCCCTTCTGAAAAAATTTGAAACCCGGAAGCACGAAGCGGAAGCGGATCTTGAAGGTGGATTCCTGTCCTATCTGGCCGGTTATCCGATTGGCGATGTCGGGCCAAAATTGATGGACTCGATCTATAGCTTTTATAAGATACCGGCAGTATTAGAAACCTATCCCACACTGGCAGAACGTCGCCAGATTGCGGAGCGCACTGCTGAAAAATTGAAAGAGCTTCAGTACTGGTATGAAGGGGCCAACCTACTCATCGTGATGGGTCACTATGAGGCTGCCCTGGGCAATTACAATCGTCTGTTAGGCCAGTTTCAAAGCCGGGAGATCTACAACAATATGGGGGTGATCGCTATGCTTGCAGCGGAAGATCTTTTCGAAGCGAGTGAACGCCCTTTATTTGTGATTCCGTATTCTCTGGACTTGCATTCCCGGTTATCCACATCATCCAGGGGTGGAGACGATGTCAAGCAGAAACGTGATTCCTTACTGCGGATTGCCATATCCTATTTCCAAAAAGCCTCTTCCCTGGATGGTGAATACCCATTGGCATTGTTGAATGAAGGTTGTGCGCAGTGGCTGCATGCCAATTCCTGGCAGTTTGTTGATCCGGTGCAGTCTGCCGAGTATTTGGCCAAAGCAAAAGGTCTGGCGCTTCAGACGGAACGTCTGACCCGCACATTGGATGCCTGGACAGGGCAGGAACGAACCATTCGTTCCGCTCGGATCCTGCAGGCGATGTGCCAGTACAGTGAAAAAGATACACTCGGGGCCCTTGAACGATTGGAACAACTGAGTGCGGATGCACCTGGTGATGATCGAATCACTGCCAATTTAGGTGTCATCCATCAAGTGAAACCAGATGATCCCATTATAGGAAGATGCCGGGAAGATCATCCATCCTATTTTAAACCAAGATATGTGCAGGAGTCAAATGTCGAAACGATCCAGGACTATTTCAATCTGGTCTGGCCAACTTTGACAACGTCCTATCTTGAACCGAGCGAGACACCGAGTGCAATTGACTCTCTGTTTTTTGGATACGTGGAACACGATACGGAGAAGATCAAGGTTTATTCATGGACCTGGTTTGATGATGATAAAAAAATGTATCAAGTCAACATTATGTGGGCGCCATCGGAGTACTATGGGATGCTGCCCTGTGAAGAAAGGCTCTCTGATCTGGATATGCGCCAACTCAATAGACTGTATGGAGATCCCAAGCACACCCTGCCATTTGCCAATGGCATTCTGAATTTCTACCCTCAATTTAAAGCTGCATATACAGATTCATTCAGTCCGAAGATATTGGGTTGGAATAATTACGGATTGATTGTCATGATTGAAGATGAGCAGCCAGTTCAATGGGGGCTGACCTTCTATTGGAAGCCTGAATAATAGTTCACTAAACAGGCTAACTTCATCTGACGCGATGAACAATTCTGTTTGGCGGAAGGAGTAAGGAGGGAATGTCCTATTTTCATCCCTATGAAGTTGACTTCCTTCCTGGCCCTTCCTTTGGTCTGGCTGATAGCGTTCACACCAATAACGGCCATGCCTTCAGACCATATTAATTCAACAGATTCGATACCCCTGAATCTGCAGCAAGCTTCACGCCTGGCTGCCTTGCCCCTCCGTTGTCTGGAAACGGAATATCCGAACAAGCTCAACCAGGTATTGGCTCAAGCCGATGAGATGGGCTCTCCACGCCAGTTGCATCCCGCCTTTTATGGCTGTTTTGACTGGCATTCCTCAGTGCACGGTCACTGGATGCTGGTGGCTTTGCTGCGCCGGTTTCCAGAGCTTCCAGAAGCAGACCGGATCATAGCTCAATTAAAGCGATCCCTGACCCCGGATCATCTGGCAGCCGAAGTCGATTACTTCATGCGTACATCAGAAAAAAGCTTTGAGCGGACCTATGGCTGGGCCTGGTTGTTACGGTTGAGTATGGAATTGCAGCAGTGGGATCACCCCCTGGGAAAAGAGCTGGTGGCAAACCTGGAACCGTTGACCCGGGAGATCGTGAAACGTTACATGGACTACCTTCCGAAATTGGTTTACCCCATTCGGACAGGAGAGCATCCGAATACAGCATTTGGGCTGTCCCATGCCTGGGACTATGCGGTCCAGTCTGGAGATTCCCTATTCCAGGATGCCATTGAAACCCATGCCTTTCGCTTTTTCAGTACAGACAAGAATGGCCCGCTGGTCTGGGAGCCCAGCGGATATGACTTCCTTTCCCCCTGCCTGGAAGAAGCAGATCTGATGCGCCGGGTCATGCCGGAAGAGATGTTTCGTCCCTGGTTGCGGGATTTTCTGCCCGATTTGGCGGACCCGTCTTTCACCCTCTCCCCAGGAGAAGTTCGCGATCGGACTGATGGCAAACTGGTCCATCTGGATGGATTGAACTTCAGCAGATCCTGGTGCCTGTATGCCCTCAGTCACACATTGAAAGAATACACGCATTTGAAGGATATTGCTGATCTGCATATGGCCGCGTCTCTTCCACAAATGACCGATGGTGGTTATGAGGGCGAGCATTGGCTGGCCAGCTTTGCCTGGTTGGCATTGATCACCGCATATCCAGCTCAATAATGACACATTCTACTCAAATTTTCACCTTTCCGTTCACCCATGGCCAGGTTGAAGGCCAGTGGTGTGGATCCGAAGATGCCAGAGACCTTGTTATCGTGACCAATGGCCACAATGGGTTTTACAGCTACGGCATGTTCCCCTGGATCCAACAACAATTGGCGGATGCGGGAATCGCCAGCTTCAGTTACAATTTCAGTCATGGTGGGACAGAAGGAGATGGGGATGTGTTTACGAATCTCGATGCCTATGGTCGAAATTGCCTGCGCCTGGAAACGGCTGATCTGGTGGGCGTTGTCCAGGCATTGGTGGATCGATATCCGGATAAACGAATCTGGTTGCTTTCCCATAGTATGGGGTCGATTCCGACCGTGTTCGGAGCCATTGAACTCCAGAAAATGCATGTCCCACTTGCGGGATTGATCCTCCTTTCACCGGTCAGTCGTGTCGACTTCTGGCCAGAAGAGCTGATTGAGAAATGGGCGAAGACCGGGACGATCACCATGTTTAATCGACGAACCGGGCAGGATCTCCCGCATGGCCCGGAATGGCTGAGTGAGATTCAGTCCGCAGAAGACAAATGGAACATGGAACTGGCGGTAAAAAGAATTGAACTGCCCTTGTTGGTGATCCATGGCGAAGAAGACGAAGCTGTTGCTCCGAGCCATGGAGAGCGACTGGTGACATGGTCAAAGGAGACCGGACATGCATCCAGCATCCTGAAGATTCCAGGTACAGGACACACCTTTGGAACAAAACATCCATTTGAAGGACCCGCAGGAGCTACAATAGATATGATCCAAAAGGTGATCGACAGGATGTGTCCAAAATCAGCCGACAGGTAATCAGGATTCCTGAAGAAAGGAGGTATTTATCGGGCAACTGGTTTTGATACGAACGAATTCATAAGTATAATTTTTTTCACTCCAGTGCAGCGTAGGGCTGTCTTTTTGGATATAGGGAGGTAGAGGATCCTCTTAGAATCCATTTCTTACTTTCATTTAAGACGTTACACATGAAAAAGACTTTGTTTTTCCTATTTCTCATCATCGGATTGGTCGGCACATCCTGCCGGAAGAATGATGATATCATTACGGGTGGTCCAGACCCTGTCATCTATGTCCAGACCCAGATCATGGGTGTGATCAATGATGAGAACGGAATCGGCCTTGAAGGTGTGGGTCTCCGCTGGGGACAACAGATCACCACTTCTGATGAAAATGGCTTCTATACCTTTTCTTCGGCTCCCGCTGATCAGGAAGGGACCATTCTCCAGATCACAGCCAACGGGTATTTTGATCTGACCAAGACTGTAGTACCCATTCCTAACGGACGTACCTGGACAGAGGCCATGTTGACCCCCAAGGTCTTGAGTGGTACCGTTCAAGCCAGTACTGGCGGAGTGGTGACCCTCACTGGTGCAACTGTGACCCTGCCTGCTGGAGGAATTGTCGGCTCTGGAAATGTAGCCTATACAGGAACTGTACATGTGTATGCCACTTGGCTGGATCCAACAGATGGAAATACCCTGGCACGTATGCCGGGTAACCTGACAGCGATCAACGACAATGATGAGTCCGGTTCTTTGGCAACTTATGGAATGATTGGTGTTGAACTGGAAACACCAACAGGTGCACCTCTTCAGATTGCAGAAGGTGCAGAAGCTGTGATTGAAATGACGATTCCAGCCTCCATCCTGTCTTCAGCCCCAGCCACCATTCCGCTCTGGCATTTTGATGTTGTCAAGGGAAAATGGTTGGAAGATGGTTTTGCCGAAAAAGTAGGTAATCAATATGTGGGCACGGTCAGTCATTTCTCCTTCTGGAATTGTGATGTCTTCTTTGAGAACGTCACGCTGAGTGGCCGGGTGGTCAATCTGAATGGCGCCCCTGTTGTCGGCATTCGTGTTCGGGCGACCATGGTGAACAGTAATCCGAATATTTCGGCCAGCGCCAGTGCATGGACCAATGATATTGGCAAATTCGCAGGAAAGGTTCCAGCTGGTGAAACGCTCCTGATCGAAGTTCTGGACCAATGTGATAATGTGGTCTTCAGCCAGGAAATCGGACCGCTCAATGCCGACCTGGATATGGGTGACCTTGTCGTGGATCTGTCGGATAAAGCAATTGCCGTGACCGGAACGTTGGTCGATTGTGATGACAATCCGGTAACCAATGGATATATCAAGATCCAGGTTGAAGGAAAAACCGTTCTCCTGCCAACCGCTGCGGATGGTATGGTAGATGCAGTGGTTTCAACCTGTGATGCGGATGAATTGACTGCAACTGGGTATGATGTGACAAATCTGAAAGTCAGTCCATCACAGGCCTATACCATTACCGGTTTAAGTGAAGTGGACCTGGGTACACTAGCCGCTTGTGATGTGCTGGAAGAGTATATTCAATATACGCTGGATGGTGTGAGCACACTGGCAACGGACCCGAGTGCTGGCATCCAGGGGAATATCCTGACAATCAATGGTGGGAATAACTCTCAAGACAGTACCTATTTCTATATGACTCTGGATCAAATTGTTCCAGGAACCTATAATCCAACTTCAGTGCAGGCCTTGTCGTTTGACTCTGTAAGTGGCATCTACTATTTCGGGATCTGTCAGGGTTGCATGGATGTGGAAGTCATCCTGACCACAATCGGCAACGTTGGCGAACCTATCATCGGTACCTTCTCGGGTACAGTGGATAGCAACCCGAATGGTCCGACCGCTCCTCTGTCCGGATCGTTTAAAGTGATTCGAGATTATTAAAGATTGTAGAATGTATGCACCCGGCAAGACCTCTTGCCGGGTGCATATTTTAATGTGATTGTATCAGAATGTGTTCAATGGCCAGCACAGAGTAATCAATTTTGGGCCGAAGAAAGGCAAATACAAATTTTGTCTACCAGCATCCATTTCATGGAAAACATTGGAAAGAATAGCCGACTTGATTTAGATTGTAGAGATCCTGAATGTCCTGACCAATTTTCTGGCATTTTATGTTGCGATCAATAAGGTAATATTCAGGTTTCAGTATGAATTCATTCTTCTAGTCAATCCAGATCATTCACCATGAAAAAGACCCTGTTCTTCCTTTATCTGATCATCAGTTTAATAGGTAGTTCATGCCACAAGGATGATCCCATCGGTGGCGGACCGGACTCCACTATCTATGTGCAGACCCAGCTCATGGGCGTAATCAATGATGAAAACGGTGCAGGCATGGAAGGTGTGGGTCTGCGTTGGGGGCAGCAAATCGCCACCACAGACGAAAATGGCTTTTACACCTTTTCTTCGGCTCCAGCCGATCAGGAAGGGACCCTGTTGCAGATCACAGCCAACGGCTATTTTGATCTGACCAAAACGGTGGTACCTATTCCGAATGGGCAGACCTGGATGGAAGCCATGTTGACTCCAAAGGTCTTGAGTGGCACTGTTCAAGCCAGTACAGGTGGGACAGTGACATTCTCTGGTGCGTCCGTGAACTTGCCAGCAGGGGGTATTGTAGGCTCTGGAAATGTGCCATATAATGGAACCGTTCATGTGTATGCCACGTGGTTGGATCCTACAGATGTGAATACACCCGCCCGCATGCCAGGCGATCTAACAGCCATCAATGCCAATGAGGAGTCCGGTTCTTTGGCAACCTATGGAATGATCGGTGTGGAACTGGAAACCCCTTCGGGTGCACCTCTTCAAATCGCCTCAGGGGCAAAAGCTGTGATTTTAATGACTATTCCGACATCCATGTTGGCCAACGCGCCTACTGCCATAGCCCTATGGCATTTTGATGAAGCCAAGGGGAAATGGTTGGAGGATGGGTATGCGGATCGGGTCGGAAATCAGTATTCAGGATGGGTCGATCATTTTTCTTTCTGGAATTGTGATGTCTTTTTTGACAATGTGACCTTGTCGGGACGGGTTGTAGATGCCAATGGGTCACCAATATTCGGGATGCAAGTCCAGGCAAAGCGGGTGACCGGAAGTGGTAATATTCCAAGTAGTGCCAGTGGTTGGACAAATACGAATGGTGAATTTGGTGGGAAAGTGCCAGCCAACGAACCACTAGTGATCGAGATACTGGACCAATGTGGATCGATGGTCTTCAGCCAGGAGATCGGGCCGCTTATTGTTGATTTTGACATGGGAGACCTGGTTATTGACCTCTCGGGCAAATCCATAGAAATCACTGGAACACTGTTGGATTGTAATAACCTTCCGGTTTCTGACGGATACATCAAAATCCAGGTGTATGGCAAATCGGTCATTCTACCTACGGCTGCCAATGGAACCATCCAAGCTGCTGTGACAACTTGTTTTGCCAATAAATTGACCGCTTCTGGATACGACCTGGGGAACCTGAAGGTAAGCCCTGCTCAAACGCATTTAATTTCAGGATTGAATGAATTGAATCTTGGAGATCTTGTGGCTTGTGATCAGCTGGAAGAGTTTATCGAATATACACTTGATGGAGTTGCTGTATTATCCACAGAAGAAGTATACGGAACGGTGATTGGATCTAAACTTATTATTTCTACCAGTATCAATGCACCCGATAGTTCATTCTTATACCTGACTATCGAGGATTATACTATTGGTGATAATATGTATTCAGCCATCGATGTCACCGCATATAATCCCAGCACGGGAGAATATATAGCAGGATGGGGCCAGGGTCCGGGTGAAGGATTTGTCACCATTACAAAGGTTGGTGAAATTGGTGATACTATTCTCGGAACTTTCGAAGCGGTTGTCGGATCGAACAATCCGGCAGGAAAAGCATATTTGATTGGCTCTTTTAGAGTGATCCGGGAATAACAATTGGAAAATTGACGGCACTCGGCAAAAAGAATTGCAGAGGGCCTTTTTATCATATGCATGTCGGAAAAGGAACTGATCAAGGCCTGTCAAAATAACCAGCGCGAAGCCCAATTCGAGTTGGTTCGTCAGTTTGCGCCTCGCTTGCTGGCAGTATGCAGGCGGTATGTTCCGTCCGGTCTGGAAGGGGAAGACACCCTTCAGGATGCCTTCATTCAGATCTTTTCCAATCTCGGACAGTATGATCCGGAAAAGGGAACATTGTGGCCCTGGTTGCGACAGGTGACGATCAACAGCGCACTTAAAAAACACCGGTTGGTGGGACGATGGCATTTGAACAGTGTCGGGACAGAAGAGTTAATCGGAATTGCCAGCCTGGATCAGGATCTGAATCGACTGGAGGCAGAACAGATCGAAGTGCTGATCCATCAGTTGCCAGACGGGCAACGCGAAGTCTTCAATCTGGTTGCCGTAGAGGGCTACAGTCATGACGAATGTGCCGACATGCTGGGGATGGCCACCGGGACGTCCAGAGCGTATCTCACCCGGGGGAGAAAACGATTGCAGGATATGATCAGCCAATTGGAAACGACAAGAGTATGAGCCAGGAACAACACAATATGGATTGGCAAAAAAAGCTGGAAGAGCAGAAAGCTCCTTTGGATGTACAACAGTTCTGGAACAAGCTGGAACCACAGTTGCCTCCCCAGAAAAAGCGTAGAATCCTGGCTTGGTGGCTTTGGCCGACTTTGCTCCTCTTTGGCGCCGGCGTGGCGACTACTTTTTATGTGACCAATGGTGGAGTGACATATTCCAATAGCGAGCCATTCAAGGTGGAAAATAAAGAACAGACGAAAGAGGTACTCACAGAACAGGACATCCGCGAACTCCAGAAACAGGATTTGGGAGGATCACCAGCTGAAATAGAACTTACAAAGGGGACATCTTCTGCCGGCAAGAATAAAGGCACACTTTCCGACGTGAACAAAACGCTGGAATTCTTTTCTCAATCCAAGAAAATGCCACTTGAGGGGCAAGTACAAAAAGCAGATCAACTCTTCCATGACCTGGCTAAGGAAGAGAGTGGAATTGCCACAATGGAGAACCGGAAGATGGCTCAAAGTCAAATTCGAATGGATTTACCAACAAAGGAGAATGGAAATAATCAGAATTATTCAGACAGAGTTCACAGGCAAGGTGTATCCATGCTTCCCCAGGGCAAACGTCAATTTCTATCTATAGAATCCGTTTCATTATTACCTGGATTCATGGCGAGCACCCCTCCACCGGCCGGAAAGGCCTGGACATGGGCCATTAGTCTTGCTGGCGGCCCAGGGGTTGGATTGCGTCAGCTGACCTCTTCCGATCCGGCCAGTCAATCCTGGATCGAACAACGAAATCTCGAGGAAAGGGTCTTAGAATCATGGCAGATCCGAGGCATGGCAGAAGTGGTGCATCCTTCCGGATGGCTTCTGGAGACCGGACTGCAATGGACCCGTCAAAACGAACGATTGGACTGGAGCCAGGATTCTATGAATTGGGCCTGGGGCCTCGGAGAAGGATTGTTAGTGGATCCGAACGGAGGCACACAACCCTGGTCAGACAGTACCTGGAATTCGTATTCACTGACGCGTACAGTTCGGCATTATAATCAGATCTCAACCCTCGAGTTGCCAATTGGTGCAGGCTATCAGATCAACCGGGGGAGATGGTCTGTCCGGGCTACTGTCGGAGCCCTCATCAACCTGCGTCAAACCGCCAGTGGCAGAAGTATCCATAAGGCGCAATGGCCGGTGTATTGGGAAGGTCCATTCGGACCAAAACTGAAAACCAAATTGGGCATCGGTGCTTATGGGAATGCCCAGCTTTCGTATCAGCTACAGAGTAAGATGAGCGCCTTTATCCAACCTTCCTTTACGTTTTATCCAGATGATCGACAGGTCGGAAGTACGTATTCGCTGAAATACAACCAGGCAAACCTACTGGTCGGATTGCGTTGGAATTTGAATTGACATGGTTCCAGATATGTGATTGGTCCCTACCTTAGGGGAAAATCCTGTCTATGACAATCCTGATTATTCTCGTAGCAGCCGTCGCCTTGTTGGCTGTATCGCTTTACAATCGCCTGGTCAAACTGCGGAACAACCGCGAAAATGCCTTTGCGGATATTGATGTCCAACTCCGGCAGCGTCATGACCTCATTCCCCAGTTGGTGGATAGTGTCAAAGGCTATATGACGCATGAACGTGAAGTGCTGGAAGAGATCACCAAGGCCAGATCGGCTGCCATGCAAGCGGGCACCATTCACGAAAAGATCGAAGCAGAGAATCGACTAGGCAGTGCCTTGCAGGGACTGAAAGTCGCGGTGGAGGCTTATCCTGATCTGAAAGCAAATACCAACTTTCTGCAACTGCAAACGGAGATCTCCGACGTGGAGAACAAACTCGCTGCTGTCCGCCGCTACTTTAACAATGCCACCAAGGAGTTGAATAATGCCGTAGAGACATTCCCCTCCAATCTGCTGGCCAGCTCTTTCGGATTTTATCGGGAAGAGATGTTTGAGCTCGATTATACTGATCGGGAGAAGATGGAAGAGCGTCCGGACATTTCCTTCAAGTAAGCATGGCTGATCTCGGACTGCAATCACAGATCTGGCGGAATAACCGGACATCATTGATCTTGCTGACTGCCTTCCCAACCCTATTGTTGGGGCTGGTATGGGTGGTGCTGTTCTTTTCCATCCGAACAAACGGGAGTGAGCTGGATATTCAGCAGGCTAATCATGTGTGGATGCAGGTGGCCCCTGTGGTGATCGGGGTGGTGTTGATCTGGTTTTTGATCGCCTGGGGGATGCATGGCGGGATCTTGCGTCGTGCAACATCCGCACGCCCCCTGGAGCGAAAGGAGGACCCCAGGGTCTATAACCTGTTGGAAAACCTGTGCATGTCCCGCGGGATCCCCATGCCCTCCCTCCAGATCATTGAAGATGATTCACTGAATGCCTATGCCAGTGGACTGGGGGAGAAGAGCTTTGCCATTGCGGTGTCACGAGGACTTGTCCAAAAGTTGGATGATCAGGAGTTGGAGGCTGTCCTGGCCCATGAGCTTTCTCATATCCGCAACCGGGACGTCCGGTTACTGATGATCTCCATCATTTTTGTGGGCATTTTTGCCTTTCTCGCGGAGATGGCTGCACGGACCGGATCCAGACGCAGTGGAAATAACAAGGATGGAAAAGGTGCCGGGTTGATCATCATCCTGGTCATTTTTCTGGCCTATCTGATCTCCATGGTCTTGCGATTTGCCATTTCAAGAAAACGGGAGTTCCTGGCGGATGCGGGGGCGGTTGAACTGACCAAAAATGCCCCGGCCATGGCCAGTGCCTTGCGCAAGATCTCTGTCGATCCGTACATCGAAGCGGTGACTCGGGACGATGTGGCCCAATTATTCATTCAACATCCGCGAGTGGTTCAACCCAAGCCCAATTTCCTGACCCGGGTGTTTGCGACACATCCACCCATCGAGGAGCGGATTAAAGTGTTGGAGAGCTGGTAATTACATCCACACAAACTGCACGATCAGAAAACTCACCACCGCCCCGATAAATCCAAAAAGGAACAGGTTGTAAGCAAGCCGCAAGAGCCGATATTTTTTATCCAGCACCTTCCCCAGAAAATAAAGATCGCGATTCATCGCAGTAAATAATTCCTGATCATTCTGGAAGAGTGCACGCATATCGGCCTCATAGTCGGTGACATCCAGCTGGATAAAGTTGCCAAAGAAGATCAGGTTGCGCCGACGTTCCTCATCTGAAAGTTCCGTCAAGTGACGGGTCGTGACAGAAGGGCGGGCACTGATGACTGAAAAGATGAGGGAAGCCAGACCCAATACGAGAAAGAGGGTGATCGGGATCAACAGGGGTGTTCTGGTCTCGGCCAGATTGCTATAGCTCAGAATGGAGATCAGTACGGAAATGAGGATGGCATTGACACTGATCAGCATCTGGGCTTTCCGGTCGGCAATCGCACTCAAGTTGATATGATTGCGATAATTGGAGCGGAAATATGTTTGGATAGCCCCATTATTCAGGGCCTTGGCAGGGGTATCAGTTTGGGTTTTCGCCAGCTCTTTCTGTTCCTTCTTTTCAAGAGCTTGGAGGTGACTGCTCAGACTAGGTTCTATCTCAGCCTTGCCAATCAGGGTGTAACATTGTAATTGACGAATAAACTGGATCTCCTTCTTTCGCCATGCAGATTCATCCCAGAGCTGATGTCGCAATTGTTCTTCCTCGGATTTGCGAAGCAGGCCCTGTTCGACATAGTTTTCGCCATAATGAATGGCGATGGCCGCATCCCACATCAGCTGGCCAGTGGTGTCCAGAGGGCGTTCCTCCAGAGTTGCTATTCCGATCAGATGGTGCACTCGCTTGACAAGAGCATCATCTTGTTTTTCAACTGTCAGAAACTGACTCACCAACTGTCGACTGGCCGTCGTCGGATCAGAAGAATCGAATAGCCATCCGGAGAAAGCAAACCATGCTGCGAAATAAAGTGCTGCCAGGTCTTCCTCGGTGAGATCTTCACTGGCACTCAGCCGGCTGCAGGTGTTGACTAATTGACTGGTTTGGGCAAAGTTATGCCACAATAACCGGGTGTCACCATGGTCATTAAAAAGGTCGAGGACCCAACGCCGGGCTCGATCCAGGATCTTGGTCGGCGCATCGATCGGTTGCAGGCTCTTCCGGGCGGGGGTGCCCGGTTCTCGCACTAGTTTCACTCGCGTATGTAGATTTACCGGGCACAAGATAGGAAAGGGCATTGGTCCCGGCCGGCCGGAACGCTCTTTTATCAGATGAAAATGATCTTGAGGGAACCCTTCCATCAGAACCATTGTATCTTTGGTATAACAAACGTTTTAGAATGAATATTACAGACCTTCTCCAGAGCCAACTGACAGGTGGCGTCATGGAAACCCTTAGCAAACAGATCGGTGGTGCGGATACGCAAAAGACCCAAGCGGCAACCTCTGGTATTATGAATATCCTTTTGGGAGCAATGGCTAAGAATGCGGCTACACCTACGGGTGCGTCCGCCCTTTCCAATGCCCTGGATCGTGACCATGATGGTTCGATTCTGGATGATGTGATGGGTATGTTTACCGGTCAGGCAAAACCTGCAAACACTAAAGCTGTCAATGGCGAAGGCATCCTGGGTCACATCCTGGGTGGCCGTAAAGACACCGCTGCTGAAACAGTTTCAAAGATGTCTGGACTCGACAAGAGCCAGGTAGGCTCCTTGATGGTGTCTCTTGCACCGATGATCATGGGTGCTTTGGGAAAAGCCAAAAAGGACAATAATCTGGATGCATCTGGTGTAGCCGGGATGCTGGGCGGTATTTTGGGCGGCATGAAAGGTGGTGCTCAGAAAGATCCGAAAATGGCCATGCTGGAAGCTTTCCTGGATAAGGATGGCGACGGAAGCATTGTCGATGATGTGGCCGGAATGGGCATGAGCTTCCTGGGTCGACTGTTTGGCCGGAAGAAATAAGGGTACTTCTATTAATCTCCGAAATAGACCAAGACCAAAGAAGACCAAGCAAGGCAAGGCGTTTTGAAGGAGAATAGCCGTAGCTATGTGACTGAGAAACAACGAAGATTCGCGAAGGTCTTCTTTTGTAAGAATATCAAAGATTTTCGTTTGGTCATTGAGTGGGGTTGATAGAGGTACCCCTAAGAGAAATCTATATTCACACAATGTGATGAGTCGGGCAGTTATGCTGTCCGGCTCTTTTTTTTTGTTGCAGCCTATAGGCTGACCTTTGGCAGGATTGCTCATGAGGAGGATCACCTTATATGATCCAGGGATGCCTTTACTTTGCCTTCGGAAAGATGAATCTGGAAGGGAATCTATGCAACTGATCTATCATTCTGATTTTCTGGAACATCGGACGGGCGGGCACCCTGAACGAGAGGAACGTTTATGGGCCTTTTCGGAATTGCCGAATGTCGAGTTACCTGAAGCAGAGTCCTGGCTCACCTTAGTCCATTCTGAAGCGTACATTGATCGAGTGCGCAAAGCCTCGGCCGCAGCCCAATGGCTGGACCCGGAAACACCTGTTTCATCAGGCAGTTGGCGAGCGGCTGTTTCAGCAGTAGCCGCCACTCGGCTCGCCCTGGAAACAGGTGGTTTTGCGCTGGTTCGGCCGCCCGGTCATCATGCCTACCCAGAGCATAGTAGTGGGTTTTGCATCTTCAACAATGTGGCGATTGCGGCCACCCATCTAGCTACTCAGGGCAAAAAAGTGTTGATCTTCGATTTCGATAGTCATTTAGGCGATGGCACCTCTCGTATTTTTGAGACTTCATCCCAGGTGATGTACTGGTCCATCCACCAGTACCCGGCATTTCCCGGGCATGGCTGGATCGATGAGATCGGACGGGGTGCAGGAAAAGGCTTTAACATCAATTCACCCCTGCCACCCGGTAGTGGAGACGATATATTTTGGGCTGCATTTGACCGGATCCTACCCATCGCTACACAATTTCAGCCAGACGTGGTCGCTATTTCGGCTGGCTTTGACGGGTATCAATATGAACCCCTGCTGGACCTTCGATTCAGCCTCCAGTTATTTCATCAATTGGGGTTGCGTCTGTCCGAAACATTCCCGCAGCATTTTGCCACTTTGGAAGGAGGATACAACCTCCAGGCACTGCCAAAATGTATTTACAACTTCACTGCGGGCATGAATCAACTGTCCGCACCTTATGACGACGAACCCACCCAGACTGGCCGGAGTATTTGGGATGCCTTCGAAACCAATCTGTACGCCGGCCTGCATTTCTCTCTCCTTATTGGAGCATCAGTTAAGACTACCATGAAAGCACAACTAGAACCCTTCTTTCGACCCGCTTCCATCGCCGTGATCGGTGCATCCGAAAATCCGGTGTCCTTGGGCCATGCGGTCATGACGAACATGAAAAAAGCCGGATACAAGGGACGCCTCGTCCCCATTAATCCGAAGTATAGAGAGGTCCTCGGATTGAAATGTTATAAATCTGTGCTGGATGTCCCGGAACAGATTGAGTTGGCCGTGATCCAGATCCCGGCAAAACTGGTCCCCGGTATTGTCGAAGAATGTGGGAAGGCCGGGATCAAAGCATTGCTCATCCTGTCGGCCGGGTTTAAAGAAGCTGGTAAAAAGGGACATGAGTTGCTGGACCAGGTGCTGACTACAGCACGTCAATATGATATTCGAATCCTGGGCCCAAACTGCCTGGGGATCATGAATCCGGCCATTGGGATGAATGCCACGTTTGCCAGCCGCGGGGCTCTTCCCGGGCGTATCGCATTCATCTCTCAGAGTGGTGCATTGTGTGCTAGCATCCTGGATTGGGCCACCGAGCAAAGCGTCGGCTTTTCCTATTTCGTCTCCATTGGCTCAATGACGGATGTAGGGTTCCATGACCTGATCGAGTACATGAGTACGGACCCCCAGACATCCAGCATCCTAATTTATATGGAGAGTCTGACCGATGCCCGAAAATTTATGAGCGCGGCTCGGGCGTATGCCCGTACAAAGCCGATTCTGATTCTCAAATCTGGTTCGAGTGAGGAAGGGGCTAAAGCGGCCCTCTCTCATACGGGTTCCCTTGCCGGAAACGACCTCGTTTTTGATGCGGCGTTCAAACGTGCCGGCATGCTGCGCGTGGAGAAAATGGCTGATCTCTTCTATTGCGCTCAGGCATTGGCCATGCAACCTCGTCCAACGGGCTCTCGCCTGGCGATTGTCACCAATGCAGGTGGTCCAGCTGTACTGACCACTGACTATCTCATCCGGAAAGGCGGCAAGATCGCATCCTTGAGCCCGGATACAATGAAAAGCCTCAATGAGCTCCTCAGTGCCAACTGGAGCCACAACAACCCGGTTGATATTCTGGGAGATGGTACCGCTGATCAGTTTGGTCGATCCCTTCGTATATGCCTGGATGACCCTGGCGTAGATGCTGTGCTGGTCATCTTTGTTCCCCAGGCGATCACCCCTCCGGATACAGTGGCCTGGGCTGTGGTTCATGAGAGCCAGCATACGGACAAACCTGTCTTTGCTTCCTGGATGGGGGAAGCAGATGTGACCAAAGCCTGGGAGATCCTCGAGCAGGGTTCTGTCCCGGCCTACCGCTTTCCAGAAAGTGCAGTCGATGTCTTTCTATTGATGAATGACTATGCCCGAAACCTGGAGATCCTGTACGAAACTCCGGAAGAGGTTCCGGAGGCCTTCACTCCGGACCGATTGAAAGTGCGTGAAGTGATCGACAAGAATTTGGATGAAGGTCGTTCCCAGCTGGGTCGTGAGGCCATGACAGATATCCTCGATGCTTATGAGATCCCGGTGACAAGGGTAGTGCATGCCACCACAGCGATGGAAGCTGTTGCTGCGGCAGATAAACTTGGCTACCCAGTGGCGATGAAAATTGATTCTCCGGATATCTCGCATAAGACGGATGTAGGGGGTGTCGTCCTGGATATTCATCACCCGGACATCGTGACGGTCACATTTGATCGGATCATAGCCAGCGCAAAACAGGCACTACCAGAGGCGGACCTGAGGGGGGTGACTGTGGAGGCGATGGCCACCAAACGATACGAACTGATGATCGGTGCCAAGCAGGATCCAGTCTTTGGACCTGTGATTGTTTTTGGAATGGGCGGCGTATCGGTTGAAGTGTTCAAGGATCTGCAAATGGCACTTCCACCCTTAAATATGTCCCTGGCACGCCATCTGGTCCAGGGGACCAAGATCTTCAAATTGCTTGCCGGTTACCGGGGTATGCCCGGTGTAGACCTGGATGCGATCTATTTTCTCTTGATTCGATTTGCCTATCTGGTGATGGATTTTCCGGAGATTCAAGAAATGGACCTCAACCCCTTTGCAGTGGATGAACATGGTGGAGTAGTCCTGGATGCGCGCATGATGATCTCCCGAGTCGGAGCGACAACTCGGCCTTATGAACACCTGGTCATCTCACCCTATCCTTCACAGTATTGTAAAATATTTACGCTGAAAGATGGTGGAGAAGTTAAATTGCGTCCGATTAAACCAGAAGATGAACCACTTGAAGCTCGACTGTTTGACTATCTTTCCAAGGAAACGATCTACTTCAGGTTCTTTGGATATGTGCCAGAGGTGGACCATGAATTCCTTTCCCGATTCACCCAGATTGACTACGACCGCGAAATGGCTATTGTCGCTGAAACAGAGGTGAATGGACAACGGAGCATTATAGGAGTGGTCCGGGTAGTGGGTGACAACTGGAACGACGGGGCAGAGTTTGCCATAGTGGTGGCAGATGCCTGGCAACATCAGGGACTGGGATCAGCTATGGCGGACTATATCATACAGATCGCCAGAGAACGAGGTTTCAATCGATTGTATGCCTCCTTCCTGAGGTCCAACACTGCCATGGATCGCTTGTTTCGGTCCAAGGGATTCCAGGTTAGATCGGATGATGCCCAAACCAATTATGGAGAACTTCAACTCTAGAGCTATGGGATGTTTTCACAATGTTTTGATTGCGTATTCCATGAAGGTTCATGGTCAGATGTGATTCAAATCACAAGAGCGAATGAGCCGTATCAATTGGATGGGTCCAGAACCCTCGTAGGTTTGAATAAAATTTAGAAAGATGAAAACCATTATCACCACACTCATACTCTTGTTGTCGATCACCTTATCGGCGCAGGATCTTCTCTCGACTTCTTCTGTGACATTGACCATTGATGGATCCTCGAATATCCATGATTGGACCTCCACAGCACAGGAAGTCTTCGTCACCGGACAATTCCAAAGTGCTGGCGGGACACTGACCGCAGTCGATCAACTCAATGTCCGGATACCCGTGAAGAAGATCAAAAGCACGAAAGGCAGCATCATGGACAACAAGACCTTTGATGCGCTACGTGCGTCCAAATTTCCAAATATCACCTTCAAAGCCACGAAAGTGGATGTGAATGGGGATCAAATCAAAGCCACAGGAACGTTGACCATCGCGGGGAGATACCGGACCGTCACCATCCTGGCAAAAGGCAAAGCGGTTTCCGGAGGCTATGAGATCTCTGGAAGCTACGATCTGAAGATGTCGGAATACAATATCGAACGCCCAACGGCCTTGCTGGGTACTGTATCGACAACGGATGATATTAAAATCAACTTCGCGGTTCGCCTGAAAGGGTAAAATCCGCTTCATCATTAACCTTATCAATGACCTTAAATTTGAATCAAATGAAAACCCTGACGAATTCAATCAAATGGCTGGCCCTACTGGTTTTCGGCCTCGCTATGGGACAGCAAGCTTATGCTCAGTTCGGTGATGTTCAGTATTACCGCCCCTGGGATCAGCGTGGTGTCAATCAATTTGAAAATGTAAAGACAACCGATATCAACGGTGACTTCAAAGTCCGCATCGGTGGTGATTTCACACAACAGTTCCAAGCTCTGTCTCACGAGAATGTTGTCGGAGAAGGAGTAGACGGCGGTCTGTATGATCTCGGTCCTGGTTTTAACCTGGCTCAGGCCAACCTGAATCTGGATGTTCAATTGGGTGATGGTATCCGTTTGGCTCTGGAAAACTATATGTCTTCACAGCACCACTCAGAGTTCTGGGTGAAAGGTGGATACATTCAGGTGGACAAGTTGCCTATGTTCGGCAACCCTCAGTGGTGGACAGATTATGTCACCGCCAAGATCGGTCACTTTGAAGTGAACTATGGTGACCAGCACTTCCGCCGTACAGACAACGGTAATGCCATGTGGAATCCATTCGTGGGTAACTACATCATGGATGCCTTCGCTACTGAGATCGGTGGTGAAGTTTATGTGAAGATGCCAAATGGCTTTATGGCCATGGTCGGTATTACTGCCGGTCTGATCAAAGGTGACGTTACCGATGTGGCTGATGACGATGTCAAGAAGAGCCCAAGTATCCTTTTGAAACTGGCTTATGACAAGCAGATGAACGACGACCTGCGCGTGCGCCTGTCTGGTTCATTGTACAACAATAGCAACACCCTTCGAAACACCCTTTATGGTGGTGACCGCGCCGGTGGTCGTTATTTTGAAGTGATGAATGCTGTGGACGGTACAAATGACTTTGCCGGTCGGGTAAACCCTGGCTTTAACAACAAGATCACTGCGATCCAGATCAACCCATTCGTGAAGTTCAAAGGCCTTGAGTTCTTCGGAACCTATGAAATGGCTTCTGGAGGACGTTGGGTTGCTGCTGACGGTGACTTTGATAGCCGCGACGTTACACAGATCGCTGCAGAATTGCTGTATCGCTTTGGTGCCAACGAGAACATCTATGTGGGTGGCCGTTACAACCAGATCAGTGGTATGCTTTTCAACGGTAGCACAGATGAAGCAAGTGTAGACCGTTTGCAGATTGCTGCAGGATGGTACGCTACGAAAAACCTTCTGTTGAAGGTGGAATATGTCAGTCAAAACTATGTTGACTGGACTGGCTTGTTCGAAGAAGGTAAATTTAGCGGTTTCATGATTGAGGCCGTGGCTGGATTCTGATGAAGCGATTGAATGAATCGTAGAGGCTGCCCCCCCCTGATGACTCGGGGTCGGGGCAGCTTCTTTTTTCAGCGGATCTTTTCATTTGATGCAATGACCTTTTTTCATGCCTGCAGTATTCACATCCATTCTTTTTTTTCCGAGTCTGATCAGTTTGTGGGGCATGATGGCATTTCAGCCACAACCGGGTCCGTCCTTTCTGATCGACCCCACTTCCCGATTGGAAATTCACGGCTCCTCCAACGTCAACGAATTCATCTGCACCTGTCGCCAGACATTTGTTAGTTTACCCTTCCAGATTGTAGGAGGGCATCAACCAGGCCGCAACATTTGGTTGTTTCAGAATACGCAGCTGCGGTTGCAAACACAGCTGTTTGATTGTGGGAACAAAGTGATGAACAAGGATTTCTATAATGCGCTGAAATCCAAAACCCATCCCACCATGTGGATCGAGTTGGAGACTATTGATGAGGTCAGGCCGATAAGTACATCCTGGACAACCTTCATCACGCAAACCCGGATCATTATTGCAGGTGCCCGGAGATCCGTACCCATTCAAGCCAGGGTGCGCAGACTTTCGAACAATCAAATCCAGATTTTGGCAGAAAAGGCCCTGAAGATGTCTGATTTCGGCATCACACCACCCACCGCTTTGATGGGTATGATCAAGACAAATAATGAGATCACCATCAAGCTCGACTTGAAGGTCACGATTCAGGAGTGAGAACACTCAGTCAATCAGCAACTCCATCAATTCCCCAAACGAATACGCAGGCTTGTGTGCCCGGCCAGGATAGGCCGTCGCGATGAATTTCAAATTGCAAGGATACGCTCCACAGGAAAGGATCTCGATCGTAATATTGCCAAATCGTTGTTCCGCAGAACGTCCGGGTTGGTGATCAATGGGTGGTTTGAGATAATATCGTTCCACGATCTCTGTTCGCTGGGATCTCTTGATCTTTCGACGATCAGAAACGGTCAGACGATAGCCAGATGCCAATACAAAATCCCGCAGCTCATCCATCATATAGGGTGCTGCTTCTCCGGCTGCCTCATCATCTTTTAAATGGATGATAAACCCGGAAGAGGTTCTGAACTCCATGAAATCCAGTTCAGTGTCTTCCGGATCCATTCCTGCCCGATAGATATTATAGGCATGGCGCAAGCGCTCTATGAATACTTCCTGGCCTCCCCGACTTTTCCATTGCCGATGGGCCTGAATTTCCTCAGGTGATCGAACCAATAATTCATGGATTTCCTGGTCAGCTAGTGTCTGCTGATCCGATGTGTTCGGTAGCCAATGATGCAGGAACTGTCTGACCTTTTGCCACATGCGTTGTAGAGTACGATTAGGGTTAATGAGCTTGGGAGCGTAGGATCGGCTTCCGCTATCTGTAACACTCGAAGCTCAAAAGGGTTGCCATGAAGGCTTGAGTGATTGTACCTTCACGGCTCAAATTTCAGATCATGAACGCCAATCAACTGAATGAACTGATCGCCCAAAGACGGTCTGTATTCCCTCCGGTCTTCACGGATCAACCGATTGAAAAAGACGTTCTCCTGCAGCTCCTGGAGAATGCCAATTGGGCGCCCAGCCACCGGAAAACAGAGCCCTGGCGTTTTCAGGTATTTCGGGGCCAGGCCCTGACACGCCTTGCAGACTTTATGGCAATGGCCTATCGGGAACGGACTCCGGATGCCGCCCATTCTGAAATAAAGGAGCAGAAGACAAGGAAGAATATCCTTCGTTCAGATACGGTCATCGTGATCATCCTGCATCGCGACCCTGATGAAAGAGTACCTGAATGGGAGGAGATTGCTGCTGTTGCCGCAGCGGTTCAAAATCTATGGCTGTCTGCCACGGCATACGGTCTGGGCGGGTATTGGAGTACACCTTCAACCATGCCTGATTTGACGAATTGGCTGGAGCTGCCCGAAGGGCAGAGGGTCATAGGCCTCTTCTATCTTGGCCATTATAAGATGCCCTTCACATTGGGCCAAAGAGGGCCTTCGGCTGAAAAAATCCTATGGGTGGAGGAGTAGGCGACTTCCATTTCTCCCTATTCAAGCATGGTTGACTTCCTTTTTTTACCTTTGTCGGTCTTTTTCACTTAGCATTCACACAAAACGACAAACTGAATGGAAAACCTTGTGTACCTCCTGCCCCTATTTGGCATATTGGGACTGATCTATATGGCCTTCCTCTTTAAATGGGTAGGCAAACAAGATGATGGCGATGACCGGATGCGGAAAATCGCCGGTTTTATCGCTGATGGTGCGATGTCCTTCCTCAAAGCGGAGTATCGTGTTCTGGCGATTTATGTCGTCGTTGCTGGTGCACTGTTGGGCTTCCTGTCCACACAGGTAGAAACCACCCACTGGTTCATCGTCGTCGCATTTGTCATCGGAGCCGTCTTCTCGGTTGTCGCCGGATTCATCGGAATGCGGATTGCGACAAAAGCGAATGTTCGAACCACTCAGGCCGCAAGGACCAGCTTGTCCAAAGCGTTGCAAGTGGCTTTTCGCGGCGGTACAGTTATGGGACTGGGCGTTGCCGGATTGGCTGTTTTCGGTTTGGCTTCATTGTTCGCCTTTCTCTTTTCCTGGCAGATGGGTGGTGTCTGGACCAGTGTCCATGATATGACTATTGTGTTGGAAGCACTGGCCGGTTTCTCACTGGGAGCTGAATCCATTGCCCTTTTTGCACGTGTAGGTGGTGGTATCTATACCAAGGCTGCTGATGTGGGGGCCGACCTCGTCGGTAAAGTTGAAGTCGGAATCCCTGAAGATGATCCACGTAACCCTGCAACCATTGCAGATAACGTCGGTGATAACGTCGGGGATGTCGCGGGGATGGGAGCTGATCTCTTTGGTTCCTATGTCGCCACAGTACTCGCAGCCATGGTTCTCGGGAACTATGTGATCCGGGATATGGGTGGAAATGTACAGGATGTGTTTGGTGGTATCGGCCCCATTCTGCTGCCGATTTTCATCGCAGGTATCGGTATTGTCTTTTCCATTATTGGAACCTGGATGGTCCGTATTTCAGAAAATCAACTTACCGAATCAGCGGTTTCTAAAGCGCTGAATATGGGTAACTGGACAGCCCTCATTCTGACAGGTGTCGCTTCTTACTTCGCCATTCATTGGTTGTTGCCGGAGATGATGACCATGCACTTCTTCAGTATTGGAGATGTGAGTATCGCTCCAAATGATGTCTTTTATGCAGTATTGGTTGGTCTTTTTGTGGGTGGAGCCATTTCCTATATGACGGAGTACTACACCTCGATCAACAAGAAGCCCGTCATGGATATCGTAGCTAAATCGGCTACAGGTGCGGCGACCAATATCATTGGCGGATTGGGTGTGGGTATGATCTCCACAGCTGGACCAGTCATCCTCTTTGCAGGAGCGATCTGGGCGGCCTATTCGTTTGCCGGTTTCTATGGTGTTGCCATTGCGGCTTCAGCCATGATGGCGACAACTGCGATGCAGTTGGCGATCGATGCCTTTGGTCCCATCGCGGATAATGCAGGTGGAATCGCTGAAATGAGTGAATTGCCCAAGGAAGTGCGGACACGGACAGATATCCTTGACTCTGTTGGAAATACAACTGCGGCCATTGGTAAAGGATTTGCCATCGCTTCAGCGGCATTGACTGCTCTGGGTCTGTTTGCGGCATACGTCACCTTTACAGGGATCGACGGGATTAACATCTACAAAGCCGATGTGCTGGCAGCGCTTTTCCTGGGAGGTATGATTCCGGTCGTCTTCAGTGCACTCGCCATGAATTCCGTCGGAAAGGCGGCTATGGAGATGGTGAAAGAGGTTCGCCGTCAATTCAAGGAGATCCCTGGGATTATGGAAGGAACCGCGACTCCGGAATATGGAAAATGTGTAGAGATCTCCACCAAAGCGGCCTTGCGTGAAATGATGTTGCCTGGTTTGATTGCGATCGTATCGCCTATCCTGGTTGGATTTTTCATGGGGCCAGAAGCATTGGGTTCATATATGGCCGGTGTAACTGTTTCCGGTGTACTCTGGGCGATCTTCCAGAACAATGCAGGAGGTGCGTGGGACAATGCAAAGAAGTCATTCGAGTCTGGTGTCAGCATCGATGGTGAAATGCATTACAAGGGCTCTGAGGCGCACAAGGCGGCTGTAACAGGAGATACCGTGGGTGATCCGTTCAAAGACACTTCTGGTCCTTCTATGAACATCCTGATCAAGTTGACTTGCCTGGTTGGTTTGACCATTGCACCCATCCTGGGTGAGATTTATGGCAATGGTGGACATCACGAAACGCCTTCATCCGATACAGAGCAATTGCAGCTTCGGAATATGAATCAACAAGAGATGATTAAAGAGGAGACAGATACCTACCACCTGTAGGCTTCGGGTACTTCCTGAAAAAGCAATGGCCGCTGCGACCCTGAGTACTCTGGGGCAGCGGCCATTGTATTTTGGTGTCGTCTTGATGTTATAAAAAGCGTTCGAGGATGACATTCGCCTTCGCCCGATAAAAGGAGTCTTCACCAGATGCCAGTTCCTCCATCAGCCTTCTGGCTAATGCTGGTTGATCATCTTTCAGACTGGCGAGGCCCATATACCAGGTGGCATCCAGGTAATATCCTGGATCATTGATCCGGACTTCATCCATCAGCCTGATAGCACGTGCCTCCTCACCGGTCTCCAGGCAACTCAGGCCCATCAGAAAGGTGGCTTCGGTATGCTCCGGATAAACCGCCAGGTGGGCTTCCAAATGTTCGATGGCTTCGTTGTACTCGCCGGATTGGTAGTTATTCAGGGCCTCTTGATAATAAGTCGACTGTGGGATGGAGGGAGCGGAAGGGCCGGATGCTGTGAAAAGCGAGCCGTTCTCATGTGTTTGGGCATACCACCATGCATAGCCCACGCCAAAGGCCAGGATGACAAGAATGGATAAGCGTATGAAGATCTTTTTGGACACAGGAAGAAGATCTAGTCATGGTTGTCGTGCAACCGGAAACAGGTTCGTACCAGTTCAATTGGCCATCACCTGTGTATCATTCCGCGTCGCAGCCAGAATATCTCTTTAAAGGTCGAGAATTCTATCAGAACCTGCAAATCAGATCAAGAGGATGAAGCAATTATGAAAAATGGATCGTGCGTAAAACAGTTTCCAACTGTTGCATCCACTCTCGTTTGGATTTGCCGGGCCCATAAATGAATCCAGTGGCGATAATCAGGGATTTCTTGTCCGGACTTTGCACGACATAACTGATAAAGGGTCCGCCCATAAAGTCGTTTTTCATCGACCAGATACCTCTGACCTCCATGGCATACTGCCCGTCCAGCGTCTGCGCAGAGAAGAAGAGGGGCAGCTCTCGATCGTCGACTCTCATATAGGTTTCCTGAGTGGCATTGCTCGTGACCATTCGGGTCATCTCATCATGCAGGGCACGGAAGCCTTCCCGGCTGAACTGGTCCTGATCGACATAGGGGATCTTCTTGAATAAGAGACCGATGATCATCTCTCCAGCATCCTTCCGCAACCAGAGCGTATTATCCTGTTCCAATGCAGTGACGTATTCGCCGGGAATGCGGATACTGGCTCCGGTCAGACGTTGCACGTCATTTCCCAGTGCAGCATCTTCTCGTGCGGAATAGGCCTGGCTTTCCAGAATGGGTAAATCATGTGTTTTCAACTTGGCCAGTATGGCGGGGCCTCTTTCCTGGATGGCCTGATAGATGGCCTCCGGATTGCGTCCATAGAGATAGAACACCAGTTGTCCGCTGGCCCAACGGTTTTGCACCAATTTCACCGTGTACGGTTTATTCGCCGGGAGAAGGCTATCACCCAGGTCTTTGCGCATCATGTCATCCAGACGAGATCCTCTCAATCCTTCGTGGCTGATGATCAGGTAAGTACGCAGTTCCTTGCGTGCGGGTTTGTATTCCAGTTCTTTAAAATCGAAATGCTGCAGGTCATAAAGGGGTTCGGGACGGGGCAGGATGAGGAAGGGTGCCCCGAATGTATAATCCACACTATCGCCAAGGCCGGCAGCCCACCAGGTGCTATCGGCGAGGACCGTCAGTTTGTTCGCCTTACCAAAAGCACTGGGCAGGATACCTGCCCGGGAGGAAAAGCCATCCGGTCCGCAGCCACCTATCCAGATGGTTGCAGGAAGAAGGAACAAAAGGAAAAATCGAAAAAGCGAAGCTTTCATGGTCATATGTTGGACAAAAGTAGCCATTCTTCAAAAGGATGCCAGTTGATCCGGAATTGGCGTATGAAGGATGATCATAAAAAGAAAATTTTCACGATCGAAGCAATGACCACAAAAATAAGTAATCGATAAGCCCAGACTCGTGCGGCGGGATAGCGTGAGGCATATTTGGCGGTGAGGTAACCACCCAAAGATTGGCCACTGGCGATCATGAGCCCAGTGGGCCAGTCGATACGTCCTGTCCACTGAAATACAGCGATAATCAACACTGTAAATATGGTGACGACCAGGACCTTAATTGCATTGGCGCGAATGATATCATATCCAGCTCC
Organism: uncultured Saprospiraceae bacterium; assembly: GCA_942490895.1. Lineage (GTDB taxonomy): Bacteria > Bacteroidota > Bacteroidia > Chitinophagales > Saprospiraceae > JAGNXB01. The sequence continues at coordinate 100,446 of CALNZC010000029.1, read as the reverse complement.
CAGGACCATGGCGGCCAGAAAGAAGATACCCATGCCCATCTGAATGAATCCGCCATAAAATCCCAGGGCAAAGAAGATGGGAACGGTCAGTAGATAGTTTGGTCGGTCTTTCATGACCCCTTCCTTCAGCCAGCGTTTTGGTTTGACCAGGATGACCAGGAGCATGACAATGAGCATGTACCCGAAAACAGAGCGGAATTCTTCATTACTGACCTGCAGGGCTGTCCATACTCCTGGGATCGCCCCCAGGAAGGTGATGACGATATAGGGTTTTGCCCGTTGGACATCCAGTTTGCCTTCCCGATAAAAGGCCCATGCGCCTAATGCAGATTGGGAGAAGATCCCCAGGCGGTTTGTCCCATTGGCCAGATTGCCGGGCATGCCCATCATCTCAGTCATAATGGTCAGAGTAATGGCAGAGCCGTTTCCGGCCAGAGTGTTGATCACGCCCGCCAGGAAGCCCCCTGCTACAGCAATGAACAGAATACCTAAATCCATTAGACAGGTTGATCGTCTGGGATGGATTGGCACAGTTCGACCAGGACGCCATTGGCACTTTTGGGATGGACGAAGCAGATCAGCTTGTTGTCTGCTCCTCGCTTGGGTTGTTCGTTGAGCAAGATGAATCCTTCCGCCTTCAGTCGTAACATCTCCTGGTGAATATCCGCCACTTCAAAAGCGATATGATGGATGCCTTCACCCCGTTTCTCGATGAATTGGGCGATCGGTGAATCATCATTTGTTGCGACCAATAATTCGATTTTGGTTTGTCCGGTTTGAAAGAAGGAGGTCATCACACCCTCGCTTTCCACTTCCTCCATCTTGTAGGGCTCAGTGCCCAGCAATCTGGTATAAAGGTCGTTTGCCTTTGCCAGGTCCTTGACGGCCAGGCCGATATGTTCGACTTGTTTGAGCATGAGGGGGTCGGATTTGCAGCAAAATTACGATTCACTCCGGGTTAAAGAGGCGTTAAAGAACGAAACCTGAGTTAACCGCAATGGATGAGGGTAGTCTATTCAGTATAAAATCTACAGATATGAAAACGAAGCACATATTCATCCTCCTGATCGGATTCGCCTTTTCCGGGGTATCAGCTACCGCTCAGAACTGTACTCAAGCAGTCAGACAGACACAGGTTCGTCAACACCAACGCATTCATCAAGGTATCCATCAGGGAGATTTGACTCGCCAGGAAGCCCGCCAGTTGAAAGGCCAACAACGACACATTCAAAAAATGAAGCGTCAAGCCAGAAAGGATGGTCATGTCAGTTTCCGTGAAAAGGCCCGAATTCGCCACGCACAGAAAAAGGCCAACCGCAACATTGCCATGAAAAAGCACAATCACCGTAACCGGTACTGATCAAGAGCAAACAGATTCTCATACACAAGCCTGTTGGGGGCGCACGAAAGTGCGCCCTTTTTTTGTGCCGGTACAGCGTAAAAAAAGGGTGTCGTTTATCACCAACTCTTGGTTATTGGGTTAGTTTTCACGCTATGGTTCGGAGTTAATATTCTCTTGAATGGTTATTACTTCTGGGCCTGCCTGCTTGCAGAAAGCGTTTATCCCAAGGGCAAGGATAATGGGTCGGTTTTTCATACTGTGGTTCGGAATCAAAATTTGATTCGAATGGATTGCATGCCCGGCCCCGCCTTCCGCCAGCTGGCGGACCGGCGGTGGCTAGGTACTTTTGAGGCACCAAAAGTACCCCAAAGTGCTTATCGCCAAAATGGGCCTTTTTATTCATGATTGGCATCTCGCTCATTTCATTTATTAATCGAGGACACGGCTACATCAGGACCCGGCCGCTCGTATTTGATCGGTGGTTCGTTTCATTTTCAGTCTTCTTTCATCTCGTCTTGAGTCAATGATCAAATCCCAAGTCCGACCATATAATGCGGCTTTCCGTCTTGCCATTCATAATATCCCATGTCAGGTTATATGTGAGCAGCTGGAAGGCCCTGATGTATTGGTGAGGCCCTCCATTGGCGACGATTCCAAATAAACTCATAAACTCCCTCCTTCGCTGAACCTATGGCGGGCAAAACATAAACGAATAAACCCCTCTCCATACCTCCATAACGCCTCAACATTCTTCGTGCCTTCGTTTCTTCGCGTTTCATTCCGAACGCCGAATATTGTCAGTATCAGGATTTGCAGGATTTTAGGATGAACAGGATGGGTGGGAGCTGTTCCATCAAGCAATTACGTTGAAGGTTTTTGTTCCCGAATTCCGAACACCAAATATTGTCAGTATCAGGATTCACAGGATTTTAGGATGAACAGGATGGGGGGGATCTGCTACATCGAGCATTTACGTTGAAGGTTTGTGTTCCCGAATACCGAATACCGAAAAATGTCAGTATCAGGATTTGCAGGATTTTAGGATGAACAAGATGGGGGGGAGCTGCTACACCAAGCTTTTACGTTGAAGGTTTGTGTTCCCGAATTCCGAACGCCGAATGCCGAATACCGCTTTGGAGGTCCTCCTTTAGCGACAAACCGAATAAACGAATAAACGAATAAACGAATAAACCTTTCTCCATAACTCCTCAACTCATCAACTCCTCCACTAGCTGGCCCCGTAGGGGTCAAACATTTATAGTAAATCCAGTCGAGCAATAAAGCGGCCCTGTAGGGGTCGAACTGCTAACAATAACCTCTGAACGATCTTCCCGATGGGAATAAACGGTGGCCTGTCACCCTGGAATTGGAATTTGATACATGATTCCAGTATGAACGGCAGCACTTCAGAAATCCGGACAGATGTGGCAGTAGCGAATAAACCTTTCTCCATAACTCCTCACCTCCATAACTCCATAACATTCCAGGCCCTTGATCGCCACTCCAGGGGAGTAGGGCAGGAGCTATAATCGAGACGTTGATATACTTTATATATACTTCATACCTACTTCATTGTTACTTCATACCTACTTCATTGTTACTTCATACCTACTTGATGGATACGTCATTTTAAGGTCTTTTACATATTATTCTCCTATTGTTCATACGTTATATATAGGTGATGATTCGCGTAACTGCTCACTTCACAAACCTTTATTGGACACTAAATACACACTGATCATGCCCAGATTGAAGAGTCTCCTCAAAGTCACCGGTACGATGGATGACCTGACGTTTTATTACTCTCGTACGGAGGGTTACCTGGTGCGCCGGACACATCGCCATGACTCTGAAAAAGTGAAAAACAGCCCGAAATTCGAGCGGACCATGGAAAATGCCACCGAATTTGGTCGAGTCACCAAGGTAGCGGCGCTGTTGCGGAGGCTGATGGGAAACAGTTTCAAGTCTTGCGGGGATGCGCGGATGACCTCCCGGTTGATCAGCACTTTGCACAAGGTGATGAAAGAGGACAAGACCTCGACCAGGGGCCAGCGGATGGTCGGACCGGGACTGGCGGAACAAGAGGGGAAGGAGATCCTCCTGGGGTTTGACCTCAACAAGAACTACCCCCTGGATCAGATCCTGCAAACCAAACCGATGGTTGACCTGGAGACGGGTGTCATCCGTATCAAAACCGATCTAAACCTGCTCAACTGGCCCCCGACGGCCACCCATGTCCTCTTCCGCAGTGCCTGGGTACGACTGGATACGGCAGCCATGAATGGCGAGGCGGTACGCTCGGAAACGGACTTGTTCGAGCGGGTGCAACTACCCACAGACATCGCTTTGAACCCCGAACGCACACTGGAAGGGCCGGGGCAGGATCTTCTCTTACTTCAGGTGCAGTTCTATATCCAGGACGGCAAGAAGGCATACGATCTGAATGAGGGTCGGGCCTGTGCAGTGGTGGGGGTGTGAGGCCAAGAGCTGATAGGTGCCAATGGGCTGAGAGGTTGCCGCCTCTCTTTTTGTTGGGGAAGCAGGTGGAGATATTCAGGAAAAGGTGATAAATTGGGGGGAGATAGATCTTGTAGCTTTCGTAAGGCACTAAATATCAAGTCAAGTTGGCTACAAACGGTTACAGACGTTTGTAGATGGGAATGTCAGTATTTGAGTTGGGTATATAAGTAAGTTAGTGATAACCAATAAGGAAAAGAATGAACGAGTACCAAAAGAAATTATAGAAGATAAACTAAAACGTGTTAAAAGCCTCACGGTGAAACGGTTTGATGTTGGACTTCGGAACTTGGAGGAAAAAAATACGTACGATGAAAAAGAGAAAAAGGAATGGGATAATTGGCTAAATACTAAATTTGTAGATGGTGATAAACTAAACTTGTAATGTACGAAGTCAGATCTGGTATAACACACAAGAATGGGGACAAGTGAGAATTTAGCTGAAATTGTTGATCTATCGTAAGGTTGAACCTCTGAAAATTAGAACCGAATCGAATTAAACTCAAGCTATTAGAAGTAAACTGAGCTGGGGATTCTCTTCGGAATCTATATGGTTTTATGGTACGCAAATTGATACCTATAAATATACAATTTCTAATTTTGGTCTTAGTGAACTCAAGGATTTAAATAATGGAATCTGAGATGTAAGTTGACAAATCTAACTTGGAACGCTTAGCTAATAATGAAGGAAAACATCAAACAGTTAAATGGAAACCAAACTACTAAGTGGTTTAGTGGGTAAGATGAAAATTAGGATCATGGACAAAATAATGGTATTCATTGAACTTCATGTGGGATGATGCCTTTGCAATGAAATAAGTAAATGGAACGAAAGGTATATCACTAACAATGCATGACCATGCCAGAGTTGCCTATCGGCAAACTCCGTCAGGTATGCTAATCGTTAGTTGCAATACGAGTAAACAAAAAAAACTGTAAAGATGAAAGAAGGCTTGATTAAAGATGCCTATGAGACTATTTTAAAAGAAATACAGACGGTCATTACAATTCTATACATATTAATGGTAGGAATAGGTATGTTGTTCAATTACAAAAAATATTCTCGATTTGAAATTAACATTTTTGATTATGCTGATGTTTTTGATTTTTTAGTAACCCCATTCCAAGACACTCGAATAATAATAGCTTCCATATTCACTCTTTTCTTTCCAATTGGAATTTTTTGGTTAGGGATTTATGTAAAAAGGAAACTCCGGACAAGGTTATATTCAATTCCAAATTGGTTTAGCAAAGAAAACATGGACAGAAAAATGCGAAGTTAGTTTTATTTAGTATTGATTCTTTTCTATGTGCTTGTAGAAACCGCAAACGGTTATGGAAATCATATAAAAACAAATTCATTTAAGTCAATCAGTTTTAGTAAAATATGCAAATGATGAATTCTTAGAGGGGAAATTGATTGGGAAGAGTAAGGAAGTGATATTTTTATATACAGAAAAAAAAGTAAAAATTATTCAATAACTTCATTAGTTAAAGAAATTGAATTGAAATAAGTAAAGCAGCTAACAATGCATAAATGGCGTTGCGAGCAAAACGCACGCAACGCCATTTATGCCGGGACGTTATCGAGTTTCTTAAAATAAATCGTAGGGTAGAGATTTTTCAGAAACAACAATCTACACCCTTCCCCCCATCAAAAAACTCAACCACGACCATTTCAGATGCCCGATGCGGAAGAAGGGGATCTGCTCCGCGCCAAACTGACGGCGAACCCGTTCGATGGGTTCGATCATACTGCCCATAAAATCGAAATACTTTAATCCCGGTTGCTGGAGGGACCAGAGTATGGCCTCCCAGGTGAGGAGGATGACCGCACCGGAGGCACGCAGTTCAGGATCAGATCCAGCCATCAATAGATAGACCGAGTGGTGATCGCGGACCAGATAAAGTCCCCCATGCACCTGACCTGTTTCTTGATCTCTGGCCAGAAAGATCTCTCGACGGCCTTCTTTTTTTGCCGCCTCATCCAGGCGTTGTAAAGTGGCAAAAGGCACCGGACATGGTTTTCCCTGTCGTTTGAAGGTAGCCTCATGAACGGTGTGAAAGGCCATTAGATCATCAGACCGTTCAACCTTGACCTGGGCCTGTGCCTTGGGAATCTTGTGCTGACGATAATCCGCCGCCATAGCCTTCCAGATAGACTGTTCGCCTTGCGACAGATCGATGCGATAGGAGTAACGCGTGTATTGACGGAATCCCAGCCAATAGAGCGGCAACCAGTTGGTCAAAGAATAAGGCGCATCCTGGCGAAAGATCAGGTGCCGAGGCATCTGTTGCCAGAGCTGAGGGATCAGTTTGTAGCGGTGCTTGTCGGAATCGGCATCTGGACGAAACACGGGTCCCATCATGCGCACCAGCAGGGGCATGGTCACATACTGGATCGGTCCCTTCCGCTTGGGATAATACGGCCAGGCCGCTACGACTTCGCCACCCCGCTCAGCCAGAACAACCTGCCAGCCCGGGGCCAGAGCATCGAGATACCAGGGCTCCATAAACACCGGCAGATCAGGGACTTCCTGACAGAATTTGGCAAACCTGTCCCGTTGATCCATCAATGTAATTTACGTGCTACAGACAATCCATCCCGCAGGGGGAGGATCACCTGCTCTACCCGTGGATCCTGGGCTAGTTTTTGATTGTAGGCATGCAGTGCACGAGTGTCCTCATCCTGATCATCATCCAGGACCTTACCACTCCAAAGGACATTATCAGACAGGATCAATCCTCCCGGTGAAATACGGTCAAAGACCAGATCGAAATAGTTTGGATAGTCCGGTTTGTGGGCGTCAAGGAAGATCAGATCATAGGGCCCCTCGAGTTCAGGGATAATATCCAGGGCACTGCCCATATGCAAGTGGATCTTGTCCTCCATCTGCGCCTTTTGGATATACCGTCGGATCATGGGTTCCCGTTCTTCATCGACTTCGATGGTGTCCAATAGTCCTCCGGGTTGCAGACCCATGGCCAGGCAAATGGCACTATACCCGGTAAATGTCCCTACTTCCAGGATCCGTTTTGGTGCCACCAATTGGCTGATCATGGTCAGGAATCGACCCTGCCAGGCACCCGTCAACATCTGCGGATATAATGTCTTGAGGTGGGTTTCCCGCGCCAGTTCTTCCAAAACCGGACTTACCGGAGTACTCCACCGGGCACAATAGTCTTCCAAACGAGCTTCAACGATCTGAGGCATGCATTGTATTTTGCGGAAAATTAGCCCCAACGGCCGGAATACCCAAATCCTCATCCTGAATCCTTCCTGACAATGCGACTTTCTTTACGACTGGTGTTGTTTATACTCTTGGTATTTGCCGGGTTGTCTAGTCTGATCTCCAATCGGGTATTCTCCGCACAGAGCCAAGTCATCACCTGGGATTCTTATGGGTATTATCTCTATCTCCCGGCGTCATTGAAGTATCAGGATTTTTCAGAGTTTGCCTTTGTTCAGGACCATCTCAAGGTGTACAGACCCTCTGATACGGCGTATCAGATTTTTGAAAAGGACGGGATCAAGACGCCGAATTATACCATGGGACTAGCCATTCTGTGGCTTCCCTTTTATGTGGTCGCAGAGCTTTGGGCCCAGCTGGACCCTCGTTTTCCAGCGGATGGCCTTTCCCAACCCTACGAATGGATGGTCATACTGGCGGCCATATTTTGGTTGGCCCTGGGATTGATCTGGTTGTCCAGGTTCCTGTCAAACTATCTCCGTGAATCGACCACCTGGATCGTCCTAGCCAGTTTAGTGCTTTGCACGAATCTCTTCCATTACGTTGTGTCTGATCCCGGCATGCCTCATGTTTACCTCTTTGCCTTATACAGTGGATTATTACTCCTTTTGCAACGAATGGGTTCGCATCCCAGCAGGATGCAGGGGGTGCTGCTCGGTGCATGCCTGGCCGTAATGGCCTTGTGTCGCCCCTCTGAGGTGCTGGCAACAATATTGGTCCTCTCCTGGATCTGGATGAACGAAGGCGGATGGACAGGGTTTCGACGACATATCCAGGCGCATATTCAGGTTTACGGCTTGGCCATCCTCACTGGCCTGCTTGTCATTTCACCTCAAATTGTGGTGTGGAAATGGACTACAGGGCATTGGATTTACAATACCTATGCAGAATACGGCCACAAGTTTGACCTGTTGGCCCCTCATTTAATCGATGGCTTGTTCAGTTATCGGAAAGGGTGGTTGATCTACACCCCTGTGATGTTGCTGGCTTTAGCAGGATTGTTCCTGCTCCGGAAAAGGACTCCTCTTTGGGCACCGGGGATCATATTGTTTGTTGTGGCCAATATCTATATCGTGTTGAGTTGGCATATCTGGTGGTATGCGGGTTCGTTTGGAATGCGTGCTCTGGTCCAGTCCTATGCCATTCTGGCCCTGCCCCTCGGTCTTGCCTGGGAGGCATGGAGTGGCACTACCTGGCGCCGTTCATGGATACCAGCTTTTGTGGTGCTCTGTGGAGTGCTGAATCTCTTTCAGAGCTGGCAATTGGAACGGGGCATCCTCAAAGCCGATGAAATGAACAGCGCGTATTACTGGGAGGCATTCGGTCGTCTCGAGCCAGACAAATCGATGTTGCGCCTGCTGGATATTCCAGACCGGCCGGAGCATTCTGCCTTGTATTCCGATCTGATCGCTATGCATTCTGCAGAACGAGATACCAGCGGAACAACCGAGTGGATCCAGAATAAGCCCGGATGGATGGTCAAAGGGACAGACAAGTACAGTCCGACCATTCGCATCGACATCACCGACTCGTTGGCTCGAGAATGGTCAGGGCAATGGCTGCAACTTCAGTCCACAGTGCTGGTCGGTGAGGATACCGCTCCCGGATACAGTGGCCCACTTCTGGTGTTTCAATTGCAACAAAAGGAGGGCCCTGGAAATTGGCAGGCGATGCAGATCCCCCGATTGGTAGAAAAAGGCAGTTGGTGGCCAGTAGAATATGAGGTTCAGATGCCAGAAAACCTCCAGGCAGGTGATGCTATTGTCGCCGTGATTTGGGTGCAGGATAGTCCTGACAATTTCTGGATGAATGAGATCAGATTGAGTCGGTTGTTTTTTTGATGGACCTTTGGTCCAATGCCCAAGCCTTTAAAATAATTTTTAACAGTGTTGCCATTCGTAAGTCTGGAGTGTGCCACTCAATGGTTTTGTACCCTACTTTTTAGCGTTTAGACGTTCATGCCCGGCCCCGCCTTCTGAAGGGGGCGGATCCAAAAGCTTGGCTGTTCAACGTTCAAGGTGACCTCTAGCTAACAGGGACATGAGGCAAAATTTAAGATCGTTGTCTTGCTTGAGGCACTTTCTGCTCTTCGTGTCTTTGTGGCAAATACATCCATGCCCTTGTTTGGCGATGATTTTATATAAACTCATAAACTCATAAACTCATAAACGAATAAACTTTTCTCCATAACTCCTCAACGCCTCAAGATTCCAGGCTCTCGTTTGGCGACGATTAATACATTTAAGCATCCCAATTAATATTACCGAATACCGAACGCCGAGCACCGAATCCCGTTTTATTTCCCTCCTTTGGTAATGATTCCGAATAAACGCATACCTGTCCGCCGTGGCGGAAACGAATTAACCTTTCCTCACAACGCCTCAACTTTTTTGGCCCTCCTTTGGCGACGGACATTCGAAATAACTCAATAACGAAATATCCCAATAACCACATAACCATTCTTCGCGTATTCGCGTCTTCGTGTTTCATTCCGAATACCGAATACCGTTTTCAGGTCCTCCTTTGGCGACGACTTATCCTGATTTTTCTCCTCGACTCAAAACCTCCTCAACTCCTCAACATTCTGAGCGTTTCATTCCTGCCCTGTATCTTCGTCCGGATGTGGAGTCGACTCTTATATCTAGTGTTCTGCAGTCTCCTTGTCTTGTGGGGATGCACGGATTCATCGTCAGTGGCCTCTGGCCCGGATGGTCAAGCCATCTTTACCCAAAAGTGTGTGCTCTGCCATGGTGCTGATGGACGCCGTGGATTGAATGGAGCTGGAGACCTGACGGCCTCCACGCTACCCCTGGAAGTCCGAATTGATCAGATCACTCACGGAAAGGGATTGATGACTCCCTATGCAGGGATTTTGACCCCGGAAGAGATTGCTGCTGTTGCCCGATTCACCATGACCCTGACTGCACCATGACGTTCACTGCACCATGACTGATCATATCGTCACTGGATTAATGTCGGGATCATCTCTCGATGGAGTGGATCTGGCTACCGTGAGGATCTCCTATACACCCGATCCCGATCTTCCACCCGTCTGGTCCTTTTTGGCCATGGAAACGATAGACTATCCTTCGGCATGGATGTCGAGACTCCGTGACCTGCCACAAGGGTCGGCACTTGACCTGGTCAAAGCCAACGCCGGATTAGGCGAATTGTATGGGAATATGCTGGTTGAATTTCATCAGCGACATCTAGTCACCCCGGATTTGGTGGCCCTCCATGGGCATACTTTATTTCATCACCCCGAGGAATCTCCGGGTTTTTCCACTCAGATCGGCGATGGGTCCACGGTAGCTGCTAGAACAGGGATACCAACGGTATGTGATTTTCGAAACGGGGATATTGCCCTGGGAGGGCAAGGGGCACCCATGGCCCCACTGGCGGATCAGCTTCTATTCCCAGGCTTTGATGCCTACCTCAATTTGGGAGGTATTGCCAATCTCACCTTGCTTCAGGAAAGCTCCCGGGCAGGCTGGGATGTCTGGGCATGCAATCAACTGCTGAATGCATTGGCCGGACTGGAAGGACTTCCGATGGACCGGGATGGCCAGCTCGCCAGAAATGGAAAGGTGTTGTCAGAACTGGTCACGCAGGCCCTTCAGGACCCATGGTTAAGTGAGTCACCACCGAAATCTCTGGATAATGCTCTGGTTCGGAAGACCATGGTGGATCCATTCCTGATTTATCCGGGTGCAGTGGCCGACCGGATGGCCAGCGCTGTTGAAGTAATCCGGATGACGATCGTGAATGCCTTACCACCAGGATTGGAACAGGCTTCTGGTCGAATCCTGGTCACCGGTGGAGGGGCCAATAATGTCTGGCTGATGAAGCGATTGACGGACGGGCTGCGCAAAGTCCATTGGCAGGTGGTCGTTCCAGAAAAAGAGATCATTGAGTACAAAGAATCTGCATTGATCGCTCTGGCAGGCCTCTGGCGCTGGTTGGGGCGGCCCAATTTCATTTCTGAAGTTACAGGTGCCCGGACGGAAGCCTGTGGGGGTGCGGTCTATCTTCCAGGGAAAAACTACCTTCGGCCCTGATGAATACGCGGACTGTCATTGGGTTGACCGGTGCAACCGGCCAGATTGGTTCCTGGGTACTGGAGGGTCTGGTGGATGCCGGATTTACAGACATTCATTGCCTGTCCAGAAAGGACCGGGCTGTTGTAGAAGATCGTCCAGGAGTCAAGTGGTTTCAAGGGGATGTGACTGATCTATTTACACTTGAACCCTTCATGGAATCAGTCCAGATCCTCATCCATGCGGCTGGCCTGGTCTCTTATCGCAACAGAGATAGAAAAGCATTGGAACAAGTGAACGTTCAGGGCACGGGGCATATCGTCAACCTGGCTTTACTTTCCGGTGTGCAGCATTGTATTCATATCAGCTCCAGTGCCGTTTTGGGAAAGGATATGTCGGCTGGGCCCCTGGTCGAAACCAGTCCACGTGTCCCGGTTGAGCCGCCCCGTTATTATGCGGATAGCAAATATGAGGGTGAACTTGAAATGTGGCGGGGTATGGAAGAGGGATTGGGGTTATCCATTCTGCAACCGACCATTGTCCTGGACCCTAAAGGGCAGGGCAGATCTACCCAGGTGTTTCTTCATCGGGCGTGTGAGAATAGTCGGGGTTATCCATCTGGAGGGCACGGATTTGTGGATGTCCGGGACATCGTACAGGCAGTGATGGTGTTGATCGAACGAGGCCCTTCCAAAGAGCGAATATTACTGAATGGTGGGAACTATACTTATCGCGAAGTACAAGCAGCTATTGCCAGAGCAATGGATAAACTAGAGCCCACCGTTGCCCAATCGAAGATTCGGGCTCTTTGGGTGAACCGGTTGCGCCGATGGATTGGTGCAGGGAGCCTCTCCGAAATAGAAGTAGAAATGGCCTATGAATCCCTGGCGTATGACGCCACCCGAGCTCGTGATGTCTATGGGATCACCTTTACCCCTTTGCACAAAACTGTGGCCCTCCTGGGTCAATTGAGTCGTTGTCCGGAATAATCTCCTGCACCTTGACGGTCTGCCTGGGTGGGGGACCGGAACAACTGCCCTGAATTCGGCGATCTCCATTTTCAGTCTGATGAGTTGTGACCCTCTTCTGCTATAGTGGTTGAACTCATTTTGATCTGCACATGAAGAGGCCGGGGCGGACTTCAATGAGGATCATCAAACGGAATGATCCTCTTCATAGGCCTTTGGCTCTTCGGTAAATTCTCATTACTTTGATACCTGCTTTACGGCAATAGAAAAATCATTGTTGATGCAAAAAAGGGAGAACTGATTATGAGCTATGAAACCAAAGACATCCGGAATGTTGTCCTGCTCGGACACTCCGGATCAGGGAAAACACTCTTCAATGAGTGTATGTTATTTGAGGCTGGTGCGGTCAATCGCCGCGGCACCATCGAAGACCAGAATACAGTCTCCGACTTCTCAGATATTGAGCAGGAAAGAGGGAATTCACTCTTCACCACACTCATGCATGTCAGCTGGAAAGACTCCAAGATCAACATTCTGGATACGCCCGGTTTTGATGATTTTGTCGGTGAGGTCGTCAGTGCTCTGAAGGTTGCCGATACTGCAGTGATGATGCTGAATGCCCGAAGTGGCGTTGAAGTGGGCACGGAATTGATCTGGGAATATGTCGAGAAATTTGACACTCCTTCCATATTTGTGATCAACCAAATGGATCATGAGAAGGCAGACTTTGATCTGACCCTGGAACAAGCGATCAATCGCTTTGGCCCCAAGGTGATCCCAGTTCAGTTTCCCTATAATTCAGGACCATCGTTTAACAGCATTATCGATGCTTTGCGCATGGTGATGTATGTCTTCCCCGCTGATGGTGGAAAACCTGAAAAGCAGGCTATTCCCGACAGTGAGAAAGATCGGGCACAAGCGATGCACCAGGCGCTGGTGGAAGCGGCTGCTGAGAATGATGAAACGCTAATGGAGCAATTCTTCGAGAATGGCAATCTGTCTGAGGAGGAATTGACAAAGGGTCTCAATATCGCTATTGCCCACCAACAGATCTTTCCGGTTTTCTGCTCTTCGGCTACCCTGAATATGGGAAGCGGCCGCATCATGGGCTTTATCAACGATGTCTGCCCATCTCCTGCAGATCGACCACCGAAAAAATTGGAGGGTGGCAAGACGCTGCTTTGTGATCCTAAAGGGCCAACCAGCCTGTTTATCTATAAAACGATGTCTGAACAACGGGTGGGCATTGTTTCCTATTTCAAAGTCTATTCAGGTGTTATCCGAAGCAGCGACGAACTGATCAATAGCCGTAACACTAGCCACGAACGGTTTGGAAACATCTATGTCTCCGAAGGAAAGAACCGTGAACAAGTGAATGAGCTCTATGCCGGCGACCTCGGTGTGACAGTCAAACTCAAGGATTCTCATACCAACGATACCTTGAATACAAAGGGCACAGAACTATCCATTGAACGGATTCATTATCCAGAGCCCCGGATCAGGACCGCAGTGAAACCACCGAATAAAAGTGATACAGAAAAAGTATCCAAGGCACTGCATCAGATCCAGGAAGAGGATCCCACTCTGATCGTGGATCACAGTATGGAGTTGAGACAGTTGATCCTGCATGGACAGGGCCAATTACACCTTGACCTTGTGCGTTATCGGATCAAGAAACTCTACGATCTGGATCTGGAATATATTCGTCCTCGTATTCCATACCGGGAGACGATCACGAAGGTAGCCAACGAGGTCTACCGACATAAAAAGCAAACCGGCGGTGCCGGGCAGTTTGCCGAAGTACATATGCGCATCGAGGCCTGGCATGAAGGGATGGCTGATCCTACTGATATGTCCATACGGAACCGAGATGAAGAGGATCTCCCGTGGGGCGGAAAACTGGTTTTCCTGTGGTGTATTGTCGGTGGATCCATCGACAATCGGTTCTCCAATGCGATCAAAAAAGGGATTATGAGTAAAATGGCAGAAGGCCCATTGACGGGGTCCGCTTGCCGGGATATTCGTGTCTGTATCTATGATGGCAAAATGCACCCTGTAGATTCCAATGATATGGCCTTTCAAACGGCAGCAACCATGGCCTTCAAATCAGCCTTCAAGGCGGCAGCCCCCCAGCTGATGGAGCCTGTCTATAATGTTGAGGTACTGTGCCCGGAAGAAGCGATGGGCGAGATCATGGGCGATCTGCAGACACGTCGTGCGATGATCATGGGCATGGATTCGGATGGACACTATCAGAAGATCTTAGCTCACGTTCCACTGGCGGAGATGTACCAGTATTCCTCTACGCTGCGGTCGCTGACGCATGGACGCGCCAAGCATTCCAGAGAATTCTTTGAGTATGCCCCGGTACCTCAAGAGGTCCAGCGGGAATTGATCGATGCTTACGTAGATCATTCAGAAGAGGAGGATTAATCGCTGCGTATTCAACGATATCCAAGTAAAACGGTCCCGTGATTTCGGGGCCGTTTTTTCTTACCCTTACTCAGAGTTCTTCGCTTTTCGCCATTCGTGTGGATATTAAATCCAACTTCCGTCATGGCAGGTAAAGGGTAAATGGTGATGGGTAAAGGGCCTGACTTTGAGAGGATGGTTCCACCTCAAGTCTATCTCAAAAGAAAAAGGGTATTTGGTGCCCAGACGATTCGCCAGGTGGCGAATGTCTGGATCCAGACCGCAAGCGTCTGGGTTCGGCATTGGGTATTCGCAGAGGACATGAGCAGCTATCGCTGCCAGGAGATTGAACTCCGGATGGAGGTGGATCCAGGGAAACCTTTATATCTAAAGACGAAATCAGCCCCCTCTCCTTGAAAAAGGAGAAGCCGGCCCAGACTGACGTAGTCATATCCCGGGGGGCGGGGCCCAGACGATGGCGCTTTGGCGCCATGTCTGGATCCGGACATCCGCCAGTAGGCGGATCGTCCGGGGTGCCTGTCCGCCGAAACTTCAGCCCCGAGTGCTCGGGGGAGGAAGGTTATCACCGCCATTCACCCCGGACGAAAGCTCGAATTTGTATCCGATAATTTTCGAAATAACTCAATAACGAAATCCTGACTGCCGTAGGCAGTAACCCAATAACTCACTTGATCCGTGTGGATATTAAAATACATATTCCGTCTTGGCAGGTAAAGGGTAATAGGTAATGGGCCCAACCCAATTTGTGATTCGCTTTGAGGTTTTTGGGCAGTATGTCAATGTGAGATTCGTGCTGATTACTTGATTTTCGAAATAACTCAATATCGAAATAGCTCAATAACGCCTTAACCCAAAACCTCCATCACTCCCCACCTTTTTTCTCCAGCTTTCGAAGCCGCTTTTCCAATTCAGGTAGGGTCTTGAACACGGCATAGGAGCGGACATAATTGCCATATGGAATGGCAGGAGAGCCGTAAACGGCCTGGCCTTTTTCTTTGATGGCTCCGGCAACACCACTTTGGGCCTGGATCTTGGTTCCTTGAGCGATCTGAATATGGCCGACAATGCCCACTTGCCCACCGATCTGGCTATGTGCGCCGATATGGGTACTCCCGGCAATACCGGCCTGAGCAGCAATCACAGTATGTGCACCGATCCGGACATTATGGGCAATCTGGATGAGGTTATCCAGTTTGGCGCCGGTTTCGATCACCGTGGATCCCATGGTGGCTCGATCGATCACACAATTCGCACCGATCTCTACATGGCTTTCCAGGATGACATTCCCCAGTTGTGGCACCTTGTCGTAGCTCCCATCATCTTTGGGGGCAAAACCAAAACCATCTGACCCGATGACTGCATTACTATGGATCATACAATCATCACCGATCTGGCAGCCTTTATAAATGCGTACACCGGGGAACAGGACGCAGTTTTTACCGATGTGCACACCCTGGCCGATGGAGACCTGATCATGGATAATGGATCCGTCACCGATCTCAGCAGAGGCGTCGACCACGCTGAAGCGTCCGATGCTGACTTGCTTGCCAATGGTGGCACTGGGATCGACAAAGGCCTGTTCGGCAATGGTGCCAGAGCCCTGTTTGCTTTGATCGAATTGCTGGAGTAAAGAAGCGACAGCCATCCGAACATTATCTACCCGAATCAATGTGGCCTGGATGGGCTCCTGTGGAACGAACGTCCGATTGACCAGGAGAGCGGACGAGCCGGTGCTGTACGCAAAGGATTCGTATTTCGCATCTGCTAGAAAAGAGATGGTTCCAGGTGTTCCGTCTTCTATGGGTGCCGGGCCCAGAATCTCGACGTGGGGATCACCTTCGATATCTCCTTGGACCAATTGGGCGATCATAGCTACTGTTACACGCATGGCATAAAGGTAGGACACACCTCCCATATCTTGAGGTCGCTATCAGGGTCCAGCGGCAGCATTTTCGTTATCGTTGCCATCTGACCCGCGGATCAGCCCAACCATAAAGGAGATCGGCGATCAGCGAGCCTGCCAAAGTCAATATGGCGGCCAGGAATAACACACCATAGACGACAGGCCAGTCCTGGGCGAGAATGGAGAGATAGGTCAGCCGCCCCATACCGGGAATATTGAAGATGACCTCGATGGCCACCGATCCGGCAATAGCTGCAGGGAGTATTGCCCCAAATAATGTGATCAGTGGAAAGAGGGCATTGCGGAAGGCATGTTTCCAGACCACCTGTTTCTGGTTCAGTCCTTTTGCCCATGCAGCCCGGATATAGTCTTGTTTAAATTCATGTACCATGGCATTACGGACCTGTCGGGTCAGGTAGGCTAATGAGCCGTATGTCAAACAGAAAACGGGGAGGAAGAGATGGCTGGCACGGATGGTAAATGCCTCCCACCAGCCAGATCCTGGTGGCAGGTCACCCAATCCGATCGAAGGGAAGAGGTCCATGCCATAGACAGGTGTCGTGAAAAATACCAGCAGCAGAGTGCCCAACCAGAAGCCGGGAATGGAATACATGGCGTACAGCAGAAAGGTGGTCCATTGGTCCTTGCCAGACCCTGCATGTCGGGCCATCCAGACGCCCAGGGGTATACTGAGACCATAAGCAAAGAGGATGGCAAAGCCATTCATCCATAAAGTCCATTTGGCTGCCTGCCCGATCTTGCGCCAGACGGGTTGCCCATCGACCCGGGAGCGATGTGCTGTCCCGCCAAACAGAGAGGCCATCCAGCGGTGATACCGATTGTCCATCCCATGCCATAGGAGACGAGGCCACCAGTTTTGAAACACCATCCCAGAAGCGATGGCAGGAATGGCGTTGAGTGCGGCTTGTTTCTTCTCGGGATACAGCGAGTCGGGCAAAGCAGACAAAGTAGTTCGGATCTCATCCGGATCGGACATCAGGGGAATTCTGGAAAGTTGACTTCTCACAGAGGATAATCGCTGATCTTTCCCGGAAGGGTCTTCTGCCAGGATTGCATTCTGATAATCGGTGAGTCGGTCAAACCATTTTTGAACTAGGATGGGTGACCCCGTTTGACGGCACCATTTTGCAAATGTTTCTCGCCTGGAAATTGGAAGGATGCGGTATAGTGTATCAGGCAGGGAACGTGGCGTCAAGCTGCAGTAAAAGGAAGGCCGATCCATCCCCAGTTCTTTGGCGGTACGCTGATAGGCAGCCTGATAGACACGCAGATCGCGCAGGGACATCGCGGCATCAGGGTCTTCATCCTGGAGCATCTGGGCGACCGGATCTCCGGGGACAGATTCCTGCAGCCAAAAGGCCAGAAAGGACACCAGGACCAATGTCGGTAATAGGAGGAGAAGTCGTTTTCGAAAGTAGGGATTCATGAGATCACCAGGGACGGGTCGCTGTGATTAAAGGGTGAGAAAAGGTAGATGATAACCCGGACGCATCGGCGAGGGGGTTAGGCCTTTAACGGCTTTCCGACTGATGACAGGCTCCTTAGGGGCGTAGAGGAAGATCACGGGTTGATCCGCTGCAAGCACTTCCTGGAATGTGCGATAGAGTTGATATCGAGTCTGTTGATCCGGAGCATCCCGGATGGCCAGGATCAAACTGTCCGCTACAACACTTTGATAGCCGGCCCGGTTACTCCCCCCTGGTGTGTCCGAATCTGAATGCCAGCCTTGGTAAGGGTCATCATCGGTAGGTGGTTTCCGATTCCGCATAGCCGTAAGGTCATAGTCACCCCGACTCATATCGCCAAGGATCAGTTTGAAATCCTTGTTTTCAAGGATGATCTCAATACCCGCTTGTTGCGCCCCTTGTTGAAGCAGGAGGCCGAGATTTCGTCCCACTTCACTTCCGGCCGCAAGCAAAATGGTAAGCTTCATTTCGACCGTTTTTCCATTGATCTGCTTGTCGACGGTCCCATTGCCATTGGTGTCCGACCAACCTGCACTGGCCAGGAGCTGGCGGGCTTCTGCAGGATCGAAGGTCACCGGTTTGATCTCTCTATTGTAATAGGATTTGCTGGGGTGAAAGGGTCCGATGATGCGTTCGCCCAATCCTTCCAGTATGCTTTGTATCCCCAGATCGAGATCCAGGCAATGGGCCAAAGCCCGGCGAACCAACGGATCCGACAACTTCGGATTGTGGTTATTCAAAGCGATGAAATAATACTGCATGTACACTGGCAGGTGGGTATCAAAACCACTTTTATCGACGGTGTCTGCTTGCATAGCTTTGAATGCAGTGGGTGTCAATTCGCCGACCACATCCAGTCCGCCATCCTGAAGAAGGGTCAATGCGGCCTGTTCATCGGCAATGATCTTGTACCGGATGCGATCTGGCTTAGCCGTGAACTGTTCTCCCTGTCCCGTTAAGCCATCACCCCACCAGGGTGATTTCCGATCGAGGACAATCTCCTGTCCGGCCTCCCAACTGGCCAGCCGATAAGGTCCGGCACCCTGAACAAACGAAGTGTCTCGTGAATAGGCATCACTGGTGAACATCGCTGCGAATTCAGCCAGTCGCGTATCCGTGTTGGCCAGTGCTTCTATGGTTTCCGTATGTGTAAAATCACGGAGAGGAATATCTGCCATCAAGCCATGAGGGTCATAGATATGAGCAGGGTAGAGGTTGAAATTACCAGTAGCGGGCATGCCCAGGAAGTATCGTTCTGTAGTCAGTACCGTGAAACGGCGCGGGTTATCAGGGGTGACAATCACATCATGGATGAAAGAAAGAAATCCTCTCCAGGAATTGGCTTTGACCAGGGGATTCAGTGCGGCCTTCAAGGTGAAGATGTAGTCGTTTCCTGTGATCGGAGTGCCATCATCCCAGGTTGCTTCAGAGCGGATCTCATAGGTATAGGCCATGCCTCCCGCCAGGATGCCCGTATCAATGGGGGTTTCGACAGGAAGACTCCTGGCAATAATGGGTTCGAGCTCCAGGGTGATGGGGTGGTACTCTAGCAAGGGGAAATGGGTCAGCTTGTACACTTCAGAGGCATATCCGCTGGAGGAGATCATCGGGTTGATCCGATCGGGGTCTGCAGCCAGGCGTGCGCGAATCTCGATGAAGGTCTTGGGTGCAACAGGCTCATCACGACAAGCCGAGACCAGAAAGAGGAGGAGAATCAAAAAGACGAAAGGAGATCGATTTGTCATGGGAGGGAGATATAATCATAAAAATAGCAGAAATTCAACGTTGTAGATAGAGGCGTGAGTAGCGAACTTTCTGATAGTCCTATGGTTTGGTCATCAAATAACTGAAAGATGGCATCGGTATTATTAGCAGGGGGTACAGGAATGATTGGCAGGCGATGGATCGAATCACAAGGGCATCTTTTTGATGAGATTCGATTGTTGAGTCGGACACCCGGTCAGCAAGGGGCTGTGATCCGATATGCCTGGGACCCTGCTGCTGGGACTTATGACCCAGCAGCCTTCCGCAATGTGGACTACATCATCAACCTGGCCGGAGCAGGGATTGCAGATGCGCGTTGGACTGAAGAGCGCAAGCGCCTGATCGTCTCCAGTCGTGAAAACAGCGTCCGGACTCTTCACAAGGCGCTTCAGGAAACGGGCACAAAACCAACCATGATCCTTACGGCTTCTGCAACCGGTTTTTACGGTGATCGGGGTGAAACGTGGGTGGATGAAGGTGCCACCCCAGGAAGTGGCTTTCTGGCGTCGACAACACAAGCCTGGGAGGCAGTCAGTTTGAATCTGAAGGAGGCTGGTTATTCCCTGGCCATTCTGCGTATAGGCATTGTCCTGAGCAGCAAGGGTGGTGCACTACCCAAATTGAGGATCCCACTCAAGGGTGGCATGGCCAATTATTTTGGCGATGGTCAGCAATACATGCCCTGGATCCATATCGATGATCTCACGAGCCTGATGACCTGGATCCTTCAGGGTAAAAAAGAAGGGGTATGGAATGGTGTCGCCCCAGAACCAGTGACTAGCAAACAAATGGCCACCTCACTCAAAAAGACGTTTGGAGGTTGGTTGGTGGCCCCTGTACCTGGAGCAGTGCTTCGTCTACTACTCGGTGAGATGAGTGATACGGTGCTGACGGGGGCGAGGGTGAGTGCGGAGAAGGTCCTGAAAGCTGGGTTTGGATTTCAGTATTTAAAACTGGATCAGGCGTTGTTGGATTTGAAGTCCAAGTGAATTGAAGTTTCCTCCTGTCATCTCGTGAGTTCAGATCCTGACAGTGGCCACGTCAATTGTCAGCATCAGGATTTTGAGGATTTGAGGATTCTCAGGATTTCCCTTGGGTCAACGGTTGGATACGGAGTATAGAGTATTCTAGCATGAACGGGGTCGATGGTTAGGGGGTACTAGGCAGTATGAAGCTGCCCAAACCTGAAATCCGTTCTCATCCTGTACATCCTCTAATCTTGTGAATCTTGATACGGGCTATGGGATTGATTATTCAGAAAATGATTATTTTTCTTGTCGGAATCAGGATTTTGTCGAATGATATATTGCCAGGATTAATGGATCAGGTAGAATTAGATGCGTTGACCTACAAAGTGAATGGATGTGCGATGAAGGTCCACAACACGCTGGGAAATGGATTCCAGGAGGTCATTTATCAAAGGTGCCTGGCGATTGAGTTGACATCGGCTGGAATACATTTTATGCGTGAAGTGGAGCACGAGATATTCTACAAAGGTCTACCTGTGGGTACACGGCGCGCGGATTTTGTGGTGGAAGATGAGGTCATAGTCGAGATAAAAGCAGTGATCGACCTGGAAGATGTTCATTTGGCCCAGGCTAAAAACTATGTAGTGGCTTATGATAAGGCCATAGGACTTCTCATCAATTTTGGTTCGAAGAGCCTTCAGTTTAAGAAAATCTATAACCCCAAATACCAATAGGAGTAAAGGCCAGTCATTAGATTTGTGGCCTGACTTTTTCAATTCCCGCCATCCATGCATCCTGTTCATCCTCTAATCCTGTGAATCCTGATTCAGACAGTTGCCGCACATTTGTCAGCATCAGGATTTTGAGGATTTAAGGATTTTCAGGATGGGGAATTTCTAAAATTTTTAGAGTGTTGTTCCAATCTTGAAGGATGTTTCACAGTTCTACCTGTAAAACATGTTGTTTATCAGTAAAGTAGGCCAATCTTTTACGAGCCTCTCATCCTGTTCATCCTGTCATCCTGTGAATCCTGATTCAGACAATTAGTGAGATGCACATTAGTCTGTTGATGTTGGTGTGCTGACTTATATACTGCTGGCCGAGGCATGGGTGCATTATTTAGATAAGATAGTGTTTATTGATGTGTTTAAAGACCTATTATTCCGAATTTGGACTAGAATTAGAAAATAATGTTAAAATAAAAAGCACGTGTCATTAATTGATGCTGATAATAATTGTTTAATGTCCATCTTGAGACAGATATAAATTATAATAAAATGGGCTATCAAAAAATTTTAGGGATTACTTTCATTTTCTTAGGTATTGGCCTAATTTTTTTAGGATTTAAATATAAAGCCCCAAATGGAGTTGGTATGGAGGTTAACAACGTACGATATATCGGGTCAGGTGTATTGTTTATTATGGGTGGATTGTTTGTACTGTACGAGACATGAGAAAATTATTTCCCTTTTCCTTTAAACGCTATGGCCAGTCTTATTTTGTAGCAGTCATTTCCCATGGCTGTGCCAATAGATGGATCATTGGAAAGTTGTGTTCCAAGATCAGCCAATTCTTGTTTAAGGGAAGGATATTTCTTAATGAGCTTCTTGGCTTCCTTTCGAAAGGGAGCAATGGTGTCTACCTTATACCTCATTGAGAAACTCACTTAACGGCTGTGCTTTTTTCTTGCCGGCTTTGACCTGGTTGACTTCGTCAACAGCTTCCTTAATTCCTTCAAGCACTTCGGCACTGTAGGGTGTGAGCGGTTTGGCCTTCACATACTTGAACTGATCAAGGAGTTCCAGAATGAAAGCTGCCCGATCGTCTTTGATATCCAGTAGTACCTTCATATCTCCGTTGATGTATTAGGCCAACGCAATTTTTATCGGAAAAGTTCGGCCTCCCTTTGTCAAAGAGAAGAAACGTCACCAATTTAGCATTCAATTGAGTAGTTCATCATCTGAGTGACATCAATTTTCTGTTGATTGTCTGATCAGATCTCCCGATTCGGATCAAATGCCTCCAGATAATCCCCAACTTTCCGAAGGAAGGATCCACCCAGTGCGCCATCGACTACCCGGTGGTCATATGACAGGGACAGGTACATCTGGTGACGAATGGCGATCATATCGCCATAAGCTGTTTCAACGACCGCCGGTTTTTTACGGATCGCTCCGGTAGCCATGATGGCGACTTGGGGCTGGTTGATGATCGGCGTACCCATCACGTTACCAAAGGTGCCCACATTGGTCAGGGTGAAGGTGCCATTCTGGATCTCTTCCGGCTTCAGTTTGTTTTGACGGGCTCGATTGGCCAGGTCGTTCACGGTTTTGGTCAGTCCGACCAGATTGAGGTAGTCCGCCTGCTTGATGACAGGGACAATGAGATTGCCACTGGGCAGGGCGGCAGCCATACCGATATTGATATCTTTTTTTCGGATGATGGACGTTCCCTGAAGAGAGATGTTGACCATGGGGAAATCCCCAATGGCCTTGACCACGGCTTCGATGAAGACGGGTGTGAAGGTGATCTTCTCTCCGTATTTCTCCTGGAATGAATTTTTGATCCTGTTCCGCCAGTTGACCAGGTTGGTCACATCCACTTCGACAAAGGAGGTGACGTGAGGAGAAGTCTGTTTGGACATCACCATATGGTCGGCGATCAGCTTGCGCATGCGGTCCATCTCGATGATCTCTACATTGTCGCCAGGAGTCGGAGCAGTCTGTTCCGGTTTGGCAGCCGGTGCCGTTGGTGCAGGCGCGGTCGTTTGTGGTGTGGCCGGTGAGGCGGGTGCAGTGACAGGGGCATTGCGGCTCTCCAGGTATTGGAGGATATCTGTTTTGGTCACTCGTCCACCAAGGCCACTCCCCTGAATCTGATCGAGTTCGGCCGTTCCGATTTGTTCTTTTTGAGCGATGGTCCGGACGAGTGGGGAATAGAACCGGCCACCGGTGGTAGTACGTGGGATCTCCGCTACAGTAGCAACAGGTGCGTGTGTTGAAACGGTTGCGGCAATTGGAGCTGGAGTTGCAACCGGGTTGGCTTGTCCATTGCCATTAGCAGAGGCTACAGCTGGACTTGGTTTAGCTTCTGCGACGGAATCACCCGTCAGGATGGTCGCGATGATCTGCCCTACAGGAACGACATCATTTTCCTGGAAGAGCCATTCGCCAAGAGTACCGGCAACAGGTGAGGGCACCTCTGAGTCAACCTTATCCGTTGCGATCTCCAGAATAGTTTCATCCACTTCTACCTGTTCGCCCGGCTTTTTCAGCCAGCGTAGGATGGTGGCTTCGATGATGCTTTCGCCCATTTTGGGCATGATCAGATCAACCTGTGCCATAGTCTCTGTTTTCTATCCGTTATACGCCACAAAGGTAGGGGATTTTCGATGGATGGTGGGCTTCTGCACCCTAACCATTATCAGGTTCATTCGATGCACCGTGAACCTGCAAGGCTTTCGCCAGGATTTCTGAGGGAATGATACATATTTCTAATTGTTATATCCTTCTGAGGATATCGGCTCCTGGCCCTTTGTTTCGGGCTATGCTGTGATGATGTCCAAGGGGAAATGGGCAAGTATTTTCCCGATAATCCTAAACCAATCGCCAGATTCAGGGGTTTTTAGAACTGCTCAATGTAAATTTGTACCCCTATTCAACAAAATTCTCAATTGGCTTTCGCGTTATGCAGGTGGCTGATTAAAACCAAATCAATATGATCGAGAACGTCGTTGGCCGTCGCCCGCATTCTGCGACGCTGGAAGCTATCGGATTACAAGGATACCAAACCGCCTACTGGAATCTGACTCCCGAAGAATTAGTAGAGGAGAGCCTGAAGAGAGGTATGGGTGAACTGAGTGACAAAGGTGCACTCGTCGTATCTACCGGTCGCTTTACGGGTCGTGCACCCAAGGATCGCTTCATTGTAAAGGATGCCTACACGACAGAAACTGTGGATTGGACAGGCAAGTTCAACCACCCGATCGAAGGCAAGATCTTTGATCAACTTTATTCAAAGGCCACAGACTACCTGAAAGGAAAGGATATTTTCGTTCGCGATGCCATCGCTTGCGATCATCCCGAATATCGGATGAAGATCCGAGTGATTACGGAGTATCCATGGAGCAATCAGTTTGCCTCCAACATGTTTCTTCGTCCCAAATGGGAAGAGCTCTCCAATTTTGATCCGGAATGGC
The DNA here is from genome assembly GCA_942490895.1 of uncultured Saprospiraceae bacterium. GTDB lineage: Bacteria > Bacteroidota > Bacteroidia > Chitinophagales > Saprospiraceae > JAGNXB01. The sequence continues at coordinate 75,578 of CALNZC010000029.1, read as the reverse complement.
TGGTACTCAATGTGCCAGGCCTCCAAGCTGACCCTGCAACGGATGGGGTGCCTTCAAAAAACTTTGCCATTATCCATTTTGCCAAAAAGACCATTCTTGTTGGCGGAACGGGCTATACCGGAGAGATCAAAAAGGGAATCTTCTCAGTCCTCAACTATATCCTGCCTCAGGAACGCAAAGTGCTGAGCATGCACTGTTCGGCCAATATCGGTGCCGATGGCGATACTGCAGTTTTCTTCGGTTTGTCCGGCACAGGGAAAACCACTCTTTCGGCCGATCCAGAACGGGAACTGATCGGAGATGACGAACACGCCTGGTGCGGTGATGGTGTCTTCAACTTTGAAGGCGGTTGTTATGCCAAATGTATCGGCCTGACCGAAGAAAAGGAACCAGATATCTTCCGAGCAATCAAGCATCGGGCGATTCTGGAAAACATCATCTTCAAACCAGGGACGCGAGAGCCTGATTTTGAGGATAAGTCGATTACCGAAAACACACGGGTATCCTACCCGATTGATCATATTGCCAATGCCCGAAACCCATCGCGTGGAGGTCATCCAAAACATATATTCTTCCTGACCTGCGATGCTTACGGTGTTTTGCCTCCGTTGTCTCGATTGACTCCCGGGCAGGCGATGTATCATTTCATTTCTGGATATACTGCCAAAGTAGCTGGCACGGAAGAAGGGGTTGTGGAGCCACAAACGACATTCTCCGCCTGCTTTGGTGCACCCTTCCTGCCATTGCATCCAACGCAATATGCGGAGATGCTGGGTGAAAGAATGCAGAAACATGACGTAAGTGTCTGGTTGGTCAACACCGGCTGGAACGGCGGTTCGTATGGTGTTGGCAATCGAATGAGCCTCAAGTATACCCGCGCTATGATTCGAGCGGCTATGCAGGGTGAATTGGACAATACGAAATTCCAGGCCGACCCGATCTTTGGATTGCACTATCCTGAATCCGTTCAAGGAGTACCAACAGAAGTGTTGAATCCTCGGAATACATGGGCTGACAAAAGCGCCTATGATCAGGTGGCCCTCAAGTTGGCTGGACAGTTTTCCAAAAATTTTGCGGCTTTTGCCGATCAGGCCAGCCAGGAAATTCTGGATGCAGCACCTACCGTCACCCTTCAAGGTGTGAATTCATAGGGTGATTCATCTTTTAGTGGAAAGGCTCTTCAGCGGGATCGTTGAGGAGCCTTTCTATTTTCAATTTACCTTTGCAATATGGTTGACGTTCAACAATATCTGGAGACTTGTCGTGCAGCTGCCCGGCTGGCTTGCACAGAGATCCTCGAGGTGTATGACACCTTTTCTGCCGAAGACGTGATGACCAAGTCAGATGATTCCCCTCTGACCCAGGCGGACCTTCGGGCCAATGCGATCATTCAAAAGACGCTCCAGGAGGCCTTTCCGGAAATCCCGTTCCTTTCCGAAGAGAACAAGCAGGTGCCCTATGCCCAGCGGAAGGATTTTCCGTTATGCTGGATGGTGGATCCCCTGGATGGGACAAAAGAGTTTGTCAAAAAGAACGGGGAGTTTACGGTCAATATCGCCCTCCTTGCCGGCGGTCGGCCGGTATTAGGTGTAGTCGCTGTGCCCGTATCCGATACTTTGTTTTGGGCTGTGAGAGGTTCTGGTGCCTGGACCAAAAAATCTGGGCAGGACGCTCGATTGACCGCCCGTACTTTTTCAAAGAAGGATCCCGGGCTCCGTCTGGTGGCTTCTCGCTCGCACCGTGATGCAGAAACCGAGGCCTTTATGTCCAGCTTTCATCAACCCGTGATTCGACCATCAGGCTCTTCTCTCAAGATCATACTCCTCGCCTCGGGAGATGCGGATATCTATCCGCGATTTGCACCCACCATGGAGTGGGATACTGCTGCAGCAGATATCATCCTGGAGGAAGCCGGTGGGATCATGGTCCATGCGGAGACTGGAAAGCAGATGCAGTATAATAAGCCGGATCTGCTGAATCCCTATTTTCTGGCTTACGGGAATTGCACGGATTGTTTGGGGTTAAGGAGTGGAGGAGTGGAGGAGTAAAGGAGAATCCAGGACATTGTCGGTTTAATCCTGATAAATTCCTAGATGAGGTTCCTCTGTTGGCGGACAGGTATTCGTGAAACTAATCGCCTGTGATTTGCCTCAACTTTTTGGTTTAATTTTTCAGGCAAGGAGACCGAAACTCCGGTGGGGTTCAATATCACCATAACAGGGCCCCTTAATATTAGAGCACCTAGTGGGTGTCCAAATGGTATGGAAATAAAAAAAGCCGGAGCTGCATCGCTGCTCCGGCTTTTATCATTCAAGTGAAGGAGCGCTATGGCTTCACCACTACTTTTTCAACAAATACACCTTCAGCAGACTCGATCTTGATCACATACAGACCCGTCATGGCACTCTGTAATGGGATCTGGATGGTCTGATAGGTCGTTCCGGCCAGTGACTGTGTCCAAAGGGACTTGCCGTCCATACTGGTCAGGGTGATCTGATAATCAGCAGGTGTGCCCCGATCGATCGTCACATACAATCCTTCTCTTGCCGGGTTGGGATAGACACGAACCCCTTCCAGTGTTGGTTCGTTGTCAATACCTGTCGTACTGTGTTCTACAAAGGTTCCTTTTCCGGAAGGCAGGTCACAAAAATCTGCACCCTGATCAAAACTGAGACACACTTCAGAGTTGTAATGATACATATCCATGAAGGTGACGTCGTCAATAAACCAGCCATTGGTGACATCAGCAGTATTGCCGTCACAGGCAAACAACCAACGGATCACAACGTCCTGACCGGCATATTCCGACAAGTCGATATAGGTATCTACGAATCCATCAGAAGAACCAGTGAATCCAACGGAGTTCGGCACACTGAATGTGCTGTACTGAATACCCCCGAGAGCATAAGGCTCACGGAACAGCTTGTCACGGACATCCAGCCAGTTGACGCCATAGTCTGTGGAGACCTGCACAAATCCAGCATCTACCCGATACTCGGTGTTGTATGAATGGCTGAAGCGAAGAATTGGCTTATCTGCATCAAGTGTTACGGGTTCAATCAAGTACAAGTTGGATCGGAGGGTGGTGTCTGAGTTGAGGATTCCCCAGGCATTTGTTCCATTATTCACCTGATAATCAGAAACCTCGAAATAGAGTTCATTTGCTCCGTCGACCCACTCTTTCAGCCAGATGTCAATATCATCTTCTTCACATGGTTCGTAATAGATGAGATCGGAACCGTGTACTTCAGAAGTATTCAGGGTATAGGTGATCTCCAATGAGGTTCCAGCGGCCATATTGCCGATGTTGAACATGAGTTCATCACCATTTTGAGTGGCCATCATACTGGAAGAAGCCGCAACGAAAGTGGCGTTTTCAGGAATGAGATCACGCACAACAACACCGGTGACAGCATCGGGTCGGTCATTCTTCACCGTCAGGATCACATCGATAGGATCTCCGGCATTGATCACAGAAGTGACGGCCTTTCTCACTTTGAGCTCCGGACGACAGTCTGGCACGTCAAAGTTTTCAACACCGTCAGAACGGAGGGCAGATGTGCCCTGGTCGGCATTCACACCCAGGCCACGACGAGCGAAGACTTCCCAGATCAGACATTGGTTTTCACCATTATTGTTCGCCTGGTCAGCTGCCAGTATCGCATCCCGACCATCGATAAACCCAGGAGTACAGGCTTGCATTTTCATGCCGTCCATGACCAACTGGATCGCTTTGTTGTTCCCCGAATCCGGATTGTCGAAATCAGGGTCATAGCCGTACTTATCGGCCATTGCCCAATATAGATCCCAAAGCATCGAGCACCAAACTGAACCGACACCGTGAGGTACGGAAAAGGTCCGGATGTCGTTATAGGTCACCGGGTTGATGACCATGTCTGTGGAATAAGGGAAATTTCGAATGCCTTTCCCGTTGTTGGCTTCACGGCTCACGAATGTACCGATACCCCGCTTCATTTCCGGGGTGTCGCCTTCCTTGGCAGTCAGGATCAGGGTCATAAAGTCAGACCATCCTTCGCCCATTTGTTCTTCACCGCCGAGACAACCAGCCTGACCAGGCCCACCCGTGAGGCGATTGGAGACCCCATGACCATTTTCATGGCAAATGATGCCGTTGTCCAGTGTCCCATCGAGATAATCCGGGTCTGTTGGATCTACAGGGGCTGCAATGGTGGCTGTCAGTCCCATGTCTGCAAACACCCGGAAGACAGCACAATCTGACTGACGTACGAATACGGATGGTATGGTGACCTGGTCGCCGACAGCACCTGCACCCATATTGACAAACGCATCTTCGAAGTTGCAGATGATCACGGCAATAGCACCCGCTTTTTCTGCATTGAGAATCTTCTTCCCGAATTCGCAATTTCCGCGATCGATCAGTGCGATCTTTCCGTTCAGGTTATTGGTAGGGTTGAAACAGCCCTGTGTCGGATTTCCGGTGCCGTCATCCACGATGACAATTTCGCCTGTTGTAGGTGTAGAGTTGATCTGCGGGCCAAAACTGGCCAGAGAGGTTTGCACCTTGCCAGCAACTTCTGAAGGTGCATCGATATTCAGATATTCTACTGCACCTGCAGCCGAACGGTCCCAAAGAAACATCCGCATACGGCCATTCCCACCATCGGAAGGCGTGGAGAAATCTGCATTGTTGATATTCTGCAGACCCACAGCCCCATATTGTGCCAGACCATTCACAAAGTCGCCACCTTGCCCATTATTGGTATAGTTCGTGGCTTGGAAATTGCCCGCTTCTTCGTTAAAACCATAGTGGTAGGTCTTGTCATGGAACATATTGATCGCATAGAACAGATTGACTGTAGCGGCATCCGTGAAGGTTTCCGGCTCGGCATTTTCATCAAGTGGGAAATCAAATTCCAACTGAGCGCCTCCATTAGGTTCGTTGCCATTGCTGGTCGTATTCGCATTCCGGGCATCAAAAGCACGCACGTTATTGCCACGGGTATAGGTGTACTCTGCTCCGGCAACACCATTGATGTCATGCCATCCGAATGGAGAGGCAACCGGATCAGCAGGATCGACCACAATACTACGGTCTCCATGTGCGGGGCTTTCGATCGGGAAAGCAAATACATTGTATGAATTTGGTACAGATCCAGTCGTCGTCCGATTTTGCTCACGGGCTTCTTTTACGGACTTCATTTGACGATGGGTGACGGCGTGATTGTGGTCACAACCTTCCTCCGCGTCTGATCCGAACGAACAATGAATGGTCCAGGAATGCTGGTCCAGGATTTCCCCGGTAATGGCATCCACACGAATGCTCCAGTAGTCCAGACCCTTGACCAGGTCAATAGCCATATCCCATACCAAACGGACGGTGCCGTTCTTCATCGGCTGAAGGCGAAGTTTGACCGGCACATTCTCATGGGAGAAGTCACCCTTGTCATAAGTCATCTCGTGATCGGATACCCGTTCCAGAAGGGAAAATGTTTTGGCAGGTGTGGTGCCCAGATGGAGAAGTGCTTTTTCAAGCGCCTGCGTCGGAGTGATGACGGGTTGCGTCGTATTCACCTTGGAGGCCAAATTGGAAATCAGTCGATTCCCAGCGAAAAGTACTTTTCCATTTTGAATATTCACGTTGGCAATGGCATTGTACACCTCCACTCCCTGATGTCTTTGGATCAGGTAAAGGTGAGTGACGCCATTTGTGACGGTCTGATATTCTTTGTCAATAGCCAGGTCGGCCAAATCACTGGAAGTGACTCCCAGTGTTTTGGCCTGGGACTCCAGATAGCGCATGGCAATATCTAGGCTCGACTGCTGCTGGGCCACGAGCATAAAGGGCACCAGCAGGATTAAAAGCAAGGTAGAGACTTGTTTCATCCTGAAAAGTTTGATTGAATAGTGTTCTGAAAACGTAAAAAGCGAGTACAGGTTCTCAAATTTAGGTAAACCTGCTCAAGATTGTCGGGTTCTATGGTGAAAAACCCGTTATTTGAAGCCTGGAAGACAAATTCAATGGCAGGAAAAGGAAAAGAATTCATTGCAGGGCGACATCCGGTACTGGAAGCGCTGGAAACTGGCCTCGCCGTAGATAGTGTTTGGATGTCTCGTGGTTCTCAAGGACCGGCCGAAACCAAAATCCGGGAGCGGTGTCGTGAACAGCGTATCCCCATCAAACTGGTCCCACCTGCTGCGTTGACCCGGATCTGGAATGGCAACCATCAAGGGGTTATTGCCTGGCGCTCTGCCGTTCCATTCTATCGAATAGCGGACCTGATCCCCGCCGTCTACGAAAAGGGAGAAACCCCTTTGTTCATCATGCTGGATGGGGTGACGGATGTACGGAATGCCGGGGCCATTGCTCGTTCAGCGCTCGCAGCTGGAGCACATGGCATGATCATCGGCACCCGCGATGTGGCCCGCTTCAATGAGGATGCCGTGAAGGCTTCGGCAGGAGCATTATTGCATTTACCTGTTTGCCGGGAGGCCCTGCCCTACGCAGTGGACATACTTCGGAATTCAGGTGTTCAGGTGATTGGTGCCGCATTGGAGCAAAGTGTGATCCCATCACAACTCGATCTTACAGTGCCCGTGTGCCTGTTGATGGGTGCAGAAGGATCAGGCATTGATCAGGACTTGCTGAAATCTCTGGACCATCGGGTCCGGATCCCACAATCCACACAAGTCGATTCCTATAATGTCTCAGTGGCTGCAGGTATCCTGCTCTACGAAGCCATGCGTCAACGCAGCAGCTTCGTTTAATCTAGACCTCGAATGCTGGGAAAATAGAGTTACCCCCGTTCTAAGACCACAGCATACCCTTGACCGACACCTATACACATGGTGACCAGGGCATATCGGCCCTGTCGGCGAACCAATTCACGTGAGGCGGACAAGAGGATCCGGGCTCCGGTCATCCCGAGCGGATGGCCGAGAGCGATGGCTCCCCCATTCGGATTGATTCTGGTGTCAGTATCTGCCAGACCCAGTGTGCGCGTGCAGGCCAGCACCTGTGCAGAAAAGGCCTCATTCACTTCAATGACATCCATTTGATCCAGGGTCAGGCCAGCACGTTTGAGGGCTAATTGCGAGGCCGGAACGGGGCCAATTCCCATAATCCGGGGCTCCACCCCGGCCACTCCTGAACTCAGAATACGCGTCAGTGGGGTCAGTCCGTATTTTTGGGCACCTGCTTCAGATGCGATCAGCAATGCTGCTGCACCGTCGTTTAAGCCAGATGCATTCCCGGCGGTAACCGTACCCTCCTTTCGGAAAGCAGGTCGCAATCCGGCAAGGGCTTCACGAGTGGTATTTGCTCTGGGGAATTCATCTTCGCTGAAGACAAGGGGATCCTGTTTTCTTCGAGGGATAGAAACGGGAACGATCTCTTCGGCAAGTCGACCGGCGATCCGGGCGGCTTCTGCTTTTTCCTGAGACCAACAGGCAAATGCATCCTGGTCCTCCCGATTGATCTGGTATTTGTCTGCCAGATTCTCAGCGGTTTCCCCCATGGCATCTGTCCCATAGAGTTGTTTCATAGCTGGATTAACAAAGCGCCAGCCAAAACTGGAATCGTGCATTTCAGCATCCCGGCCAAATGGGGTAGATGTTTTGGAAATGACCCATGGTCCTCGGGTCATATGTTCCACACCACCCGCAATGAACAGATCTCCTTCATTAGCGGCAATTGCCCGGAATGCATGGACAGCAGCAGACATGCCAGATGCACAAAGTCGATTGATGGTCTCTCCTGGGACAGACCAGGGCAGACCAGCCAATAACAAGGCCATTCGAGCCACATTTCGGTTGTCTTCACCTGCCTGATTGGCACAACCCATGATGACGTCATCAATTGCAGCTCCAGGCAGATCAGGGTGTCGCAACATCAACGCTCGTAAGGGATGGGCCGCCAGATCATCGGTCCTGACCGGTGACAAAGTGCCGGTAAACTTGCCGATCGGTGTCCGTACACCGTCAATGATAAATGCTTGAGCCATGCCGTCTGATTTTCGGTGAAGATACGGGGTGAGGGGGATATGGGTGCGGGGTCAATCCTTTCGGGGAAGGCCACAACTACCCGGTACCAGGTGACCATCAAACCGGATCAGGCAGTCAAGGCGAACTCGCTCCCCACCGGCTAAAAACATCCATTCAGCGCCATCAACAATACGAAGATCGGTGATCCGATCTTTCAGCGTGCGTGTGCCCTCTGCATCGGACACTTCTATGCTACATGTACGACGAAGGGTAGCCGCCTCTTCCAGTCGATCATAAAACGAGCAGTCAATGGGGTGATAAGGTGTATCATGCATATCTACCCAACAGTTCACAAGGTGGGTCGTTCACGCGTATTGACATGTAATAAATATTTATGTGTTTGTGGCAATTGTTGCCACAAATAGGGGTTGTTTGCTGCAGAACTTTGACATATCAAAACAAAGCGATTATGAAACAGCATGCACTTATCCTTATTCTAGTAGGAATGCTCACAAATCTGATGGTCGTGAGTGCCCAAACGAATCCTTCCCTGGGCATCCTGGATATTGGAGTATCCGGTTTAAACTATGATCCATCTCAGGCAGCCAACATTGCACGAGCAGAATTGACCAAGCTAGACCGATTCAATATTTACAATCGTGAGGACATCCGCTATGAATTGGATCAAAAGGGAATGACCATCACCGATTGTTACGCCAAAGCCTGTCTGGTTGAAGTGGGCAAAGCGATCAGCGTCCGGAAGATGTTCTCCGGCAGTCTGGAGGCGATCAATGGACAGATCCTGGTTTCCTTTCGGGTGATTGATGTTGGCAGTGGCCAGGAGGAACTCACTTTTGTGCAGGAATATCTCAATCTTCCCGACCAGATCCACCTGATCATTCAATACGCCATTAAGGAGATGTATGGCCAGCCAATCGATGATGCTATTCTCCAGCGGTTGACGCGCAAGAACAATTTTGAGAACAGTATCAATTTGCCTCAAACCACCCGATTGAATTTGAGCGGCCCTCGTATGGGCGTAGCCATTTTTGCTGGACAATTAGGTGAAACGATGAAATCAGATGATGAAGGTGGATTTAATGCCAGCAACATCATGTTCCAGTTCGGGTATCAGTTTGAGTGGACCTATTTAAATGAGGGAAATTTCCAGGCCTTATTCGAATTCGTGCCCATGATTACCGGCTTTGACCAAGGGAAATTTTTTCCCAGTATGTCACTTCTAAATGGTCTTCGGGAGAGCCGGCACGGTTGGGAAATGGCCATTGGTCCGTTGTTCAGCCTGACCAAACAGGCAACGGGTTACGTGAATGACCTGGGAGAATTCATAATTAATCCACCTATCCCAGAAGGGTATAAGAAAAAGACACGGGTGGATAGTAGAGGAGAATATACCGTCAAGTCCGCTTTTATCCTGTCTGTTGGAAAGTCATTCCGATCAGGTAACCTGAATCTTCCGATCAATGTCTTTTATATCCCCGGTAAAGAGGGGAATCATCGGTTCGGAATTTCAGTGGGTTACAATACAAAACGATGACAAGAACTTGTTTTCTGTTGGTTGTCCTGAGATGGGACGGTTGTGTCCCATCTCATCCAACAGATCGATAAACCCGTGTTTGATTGAATTTGGTTGTTCAGTTTTGGGCAGGAATTTGCTTCCTGCCCATTACTTTTTTAAGTCTGGATCAATATCCAGCAGCCATGCCATCCTTTCGTGATTCACTTGCCCCATGGTAGCCACCCGTTTGTGGATCGACAAAAATGGCCTGGTAACCGCCATAAGATCCCAGATCATATCCGACTTTATGTCCGCGAGCCATCATTTCCCGAATGGTAGCATAAGGGAAGCCACTTTCCAATAACACCTGACCTTTTTCCTGAATGATGGCACCTGCCGGATCAGAGCCGCCGCTATGCTGCCAACGCGGAGCGTCACCGGCTTCCTGGACATCCATGCCATAATCGATCATATTCATCACGATCTGTACGTGCCCCTGGGGCTGGAAATCGCCGCCCATTACCCCATAACTCAGCCAGGGTTTTCCATGATGAGTGACAAATCCTGGAATGATGGTATGAAAAGGTCGTTTTCCGGGAGCATAGGTATTGGCTCGACCCGATTCAAGAGTAAAGAGTTCGCCTCTGTCCTGAAGCATGAATCCCAGGCCGGGGGGTACCATTCCGGAGCCCATCCCGCGATAATTGCTCTGGATCAATGAGATCATATTCCCCATGGCATCAGCGATGGTAAAGTAAATGGTTTCCCCGGCGCTGATTTCCCCAGCTGAATATTTTCCGGCTTTCGAAGGATGGATCAGACGACTCCGTTGTCGGGCATAGTCATCACTGAGTAAAGTGTCGACCGGCACTTTGGTAAAATCCATATCGGCATAGTACAAGGCTCTGTCTTCAAATGCCAGTTTTTTTGCTTCTACCACCGAATGAAGGTGGTCCGGGCTGCCAAAGGAAATAGCTGAAAAATCCTGCTCCTCCAGGATTTGTAACATTTGGAGGGCCGCAATCCCCTGACCATTGGGTGGCAATTCCCAGACATCATACCCCCGGTAGTTGACCGATACGGGAGTCACCCATTCGGCATGGTGGTCAGCGAGGTCTTGCATGGACAGGTATCCTCCCTGTTCCTGGATAAAGTCTGTGATGGTTTTAGCGATCTGCCCTTCATAAAAAGCCTCTCGTCCGCCTTTCGCAATCAACCGATAGGTATTCGCAAGGAATGGATTGGCATAGATCTGGCCGGCGGCAGGTATGGGTCCAGCTGGATGATAGGTTTCCAGGATATTGGGATGACCAGCCTGTTCAAATCCACGAATCGAACGACTCATATAATGCCCGATCAGTGGGGGGATGATCACGCCTGCATCCGCGTAAGCGATGGCCGGGGCCAATAGATCTTTGACCGGCAAGGTGCCAAATCGCTCGTGGAGAGAAAACCATCCATCTACAGTTCCAGGCACGGATACCGGCAAAGGCCCATAAGGGGGTATTTTGTCCAGGCCTTCTTCTTGAAGCATGGCCAGGGTCAACCCTTTTGGAGAGCGGCCACTGGCATTGAGACCATACAGGGCCTGGGTCTTTGCATCCCAAACGATGGCAAAGAGGTCGCCACCAATACCGCATCCAGTTGGTTCGAGAAAACCCAGGGCGGCATTGACCGCAATGGCAGCGTCAATGGCATTGCCTCCTTGTTTGAGGATGTCGATACCCACCTGGGTTGCAATGGGGTGGCTGGTGCACACCATGCCATTGCGGGCCATGACAGGTGAACGTGTTGAGTATGGACCACCCGTAATGCGATCCTGGGCATATCCGGACAATGGTCCGATCAGAAGAAATAGGGTAATGAGTGAAGCGAGACGTAGTAGCATGATCCTGGATGATGGTTGTGCTGAAATTACGATAATGGATGAATGACTTTCGAATCCGAACACATCACTGGAAAAGAAAAAGCCCCTGACATTCCAAAGAAGGGCAGGGGCTTAGGTATAGGGCTCTGGCAGGTTATGATGCCGCCTCTGCCTGGTCATTGGCAGGAGGAGTGTCCTCCTCCTTTTTTTGACCGAGGTAGCTGGGCAGGTCCATTCCCGCCATATTAAACAGGTCATTCATCGGGGGAACTGACTTATACAGTCCGGAGATGAATTTGGAGGTAGAGTTGCCCTCTCCCTCTTTTTGATTGCCTCCTTCCCAGACGGTGACCTTGTCGATCTTGATATTCTTGATGGCTTCTACCTGGGTTTTAACCAGTTCTTCCAGCTTATCAGCGATAAGCATCAGGACAGCATCCCGGGAGTTGCCACCGGCTGCAGCGACTACTTTTTGGAATCCAAGCGCCTGCTTTTCGAGAATCTCGAAGATGCCTCGGGCTTCCGCTTCTTTCATGAGGTAAATAGCGTCGGCTTCCCCTTTGGCCAGGCGACGGGTTTGTTCTGCTTCAGCCTCAGCCATAATCTCCTTTTGGCGTTTGGCGATCTCGGCCTGGACGATGATATCAGCCTCTCGTGTGGCCATTTCACGCTTTGCACGAGCGTCCTCCGCTTTGCGTTCTGCAGCATAAGATTCTTCGAGTGAACGGGCAGAGGCAATCTTCTCAGCAGCAGTCGCCTGCCGCAGGGCTTCAGCCTCTTTCTCCCGGCGTTCTGCATTGGATTGGGCGATCTTGACCGCAGCCAGGTTTTCCCCTTCCGTTGCAGATGATTGGGCATTAGCTTCTCCGATCTGGGCTTTAGCCTCAGCAGCAGAGACTTGAATACGCCGGTCCATGTATGCTTCTGCTTCACCGATAGATCCGGTCCGCTCTTTTTCAGCCACACGCACTTTCGCTTCGTTGATCGCTTTAGCAGCGGCCTCCTTACCGAGTGCTTCGATATATCCGGATTCATCCTGGATATCAGTGACGTTTACGTTGATCAGGGTTAACCCGATCTTTCGCAATTCACTGCCTACATTGGATGCCACATTGGTCAGGAACTTGTCCCGGTCTGAATTGATCTCTTCAATGTCCATTGTGGCGACGACCAGACGAAGCTGACCGAAAATGATATCCTTGGCAATATCCCGGATCTCATCCATGGATTTGCCCAAGAGACGTTCCGCGGCATTGATCATGATCCCTTCTTCATTGCTGACAGCAACTGTAAAACGGGAGGGGACATTGACCCGGATATTCTGCTTACTCAGCGCCCCGCGAAGATCGACATCGATCGAAATAGGGGTCAGGTCGAGATATTCCCAATCCTGGATGACCGGCCATACAAAGGCAGCGCCTCCAGCCAGACACCTCGCAGAACCAGATCCGGTTTTACCATAGATGACGAGAATCCTGTCGGAGGGGCATCGCTTATAGCGGCTCACGAAAAAGAAGATCATCATAACGGTCAGGGCGATCAGCCCGAAAAGCAAGAAAGCAGCTTCTTCCATTAGACAGTGTGTTTTATAGTGGTTAATATTCGTTTTCTACCTTATTCCAATGAGGGTTATTCGGCCTCATCCGGGGATTCCCTCAACTCTTCTACAAGGAGAAGGGTGTCCTCCAAAATGCCGGTAACTCTGACGATCGTGCCATTGATGAGCATCTTTCCTTCTGTGACTGCATCCACCTCTCTTGTGCCTTTTCCGAGTTGGATCATGATCTTTCCGGTTCCGGATTTCATGGCCGGGATAGTGAGGTAGACCTTGCCAGTGTGATAAAGGGCTTCATCGATATGATAGTTGCCGACCTGGGTCTGTTGACCAAACAGATACAATAGATAGCCAACAAGAGACATGGCCAGCATGCCAAACAACAGGCCAATCATGACAGCCCAAAGTAATGGTCCGCCCTTTGAGAGGACGATCACACCTGCCCATCCGAAAAACGTAAAGAAGGCAATGACGCCTCGTACAGACAGCCAGGCAAAGCCAGGGTCGATGTGGGCATCATGATCGAGGTCAGTATCGGAATCCAAATCGGTATCCATACCGAAACCGATCAGATTGATCACAAACTGAAACACAAATAGAGCAGAGAAGAACAGGGCGATCCCCCAGAACACTTGCTGTGCTCCACTCAAGGTATCCCACCATTGACTCATCCATTCTGTCGACATATCCTAAGCTTTAAGACCGAAATATATATCCGGTTACAGGAATACACCCAACTTCGGACAAATGATTGAACTCAAGCCAACTTCTTCGACCAATGTCAGGGAATCAAAGATAAAGGGCGGCAGGATCAAACCCACTCCATGACCGAGTGAAAGTCCAGGATAATATGGCCAAAGAAACCAGTTGTGACATGACGTTGTTTTTCAGGCACATAGCTATGCTGGTCCTCCTTGCTCTTTACCCATGACCAAGAGGACTCGGGGGCGCTAAGGTGGGACATGGTCAAAATGCTTCTCCACGCTTGGTCTTCGTCTGCTCCGAAGGTGAAGAGAAGTGTTCTGAAGCACGATCCTGCTGGTCAGAAGGAGATAAAACGAGTGGGATCCACGGGTTTGCCTTGGTACCAAAGTTCAAAGTGCAAATGTGGTCCGCTGGACAAAGTTCCAGTATTCCCGATGATGGCAATGGCTTCTCCCGCGCGGACGAAGCTGCCTCTCTTCTTGAGGAGACTACTATTGTGCTTGTAGAAGGTCACCACTTGGTTGTCATGCATGATACCAATGGTGTTGCCTGTCTCCAGGGTCCAGTCTGACAGGATGACAAATCCATCCATGACAGCTTTGATCGGTGTGTTCTTCGGGGCTAAAACATCGACTCCGTTGTGATCTTTGTCGGGCATAAATCCTGCGCTGATCTCGCCTTTTATCGGTGGAGTGAAGTACAATTTTTCCAGGGGGATATTGCTGTTCGAGGTAGCTACAGGTTGGGCTTGCTGTTTGCGAAGGCCTTCACCAAGTTGGAAATTGTTGCGTAACATCTGATCCTCATCCACCCGCTTGACCTCCTTCAGGCTGTCCTGAACGAACCCGGGTTCAGGCTCTTGTGCAGTGTTCTGGACTTCCCCAGTCAGGATCTGGCGCACATTCTCAGTATATCTTTTCTGCAGTTCCAATTGTTTGGCCATGGCATCCACCTTGGTCCGCAGGCTGATCAGTTCAGGGTCCATAGAGGCATCTCCGTATCCCGGTATCCACCGCTTGAGGGGTGTGAAAACGATCAACATGACCACCACAAAGGAAAGACCGACCAATAATGAACTGATCAGTACGTAAAGACTCAAAGGCGTGAGGGTATAAGCGCCGACCTCTTCCAGAGAATCTTCCTTGAGAATAACGAGACGGTACGGCTTTTTTAACCGTTGTCGCAGGCGTTTTGGGTTATTTACGGGCTGTTCTTCCATGGAACTGCTAATTTGCTGCGAATTAAAATAATTTTGCCTGATCGGTTGTTATATGCCTGTTCCAGCCGATTGGTATGGTTTTTTCGTATTGTACATTCTATTCATATCACTTCTGCCTTGAGATCATTCCGTTTACCCGTCCTTTTCCTGCTCTTTATTGCTCTCAGCAGCTGCGCGACTAAAAAAAGTCGGGAGAACCCCTCTCTCATGGGTCGGTTCTATCACAATACAACGGCTTATTACAACGGCTATTTCAATGCTAACGTGCTTTTGGAAGCCAGTGAGCTCAAGCTGGCCACGAACAACCAGGACAATTATACTCAGATCCTGGATGTTTACGACTATGTCAATGTGGCAGATCCGGAAAAGGTGAAAGAGGATCTGGATAAAGCCATCGAAAAAGTATCTGTCGTCGCGACACTCCATCGGCCCAGTCACTGGGTAGATGATTGTTATCTCCTGGTGGGGAAGGCCCAATATCTCAAGCATGATTATGAGTCTTCTGAGGAGACGCTCGTCTATCTGAAGGAGGCCTATTCACCGGAAGCCATGGACCTCCGGAAGAAAACCGTCAATAAAAAAGCCCGGGCCAAGGCCAGAGAGGATGAGCGCCGGGAAAAGAAAAAGATTCAGGAAAAGGAGCGAGAAGAGCGCCAGAAGCAACTGGAAGAGAAGCGCGATACCAAAAGAGAAGAGGCGGCAAAATCTCGAAAGGAGCGGAAACGGGAGGCAGCCAAGGCTGCAAAGGAACGCCGCAAAGAGGCCAAACGACGGAAGAAGGAACGTGAAAAGGAGGCCAAGGCTCGTGCCAAGGCGCGCAAAAAGGGAAAAAAGCTGCCCAAGAAAAAGAGCACTACTCCTACACCAATAGAAAGCGATACCCTGGAAACGGCAGATCAGCCGGTTGAGCAGATCACCGCCACCCCAGAGCCTGAGCCTACACCAGAAGAGGTTGACGATACCCCAGATCCCGAAGAGGAAGAGGTGGCTCCTGAGGAAAAGAAGCCAAAAAAAGAAAATTACCTGTTCAAGCATCGCCCGGCGTATGCAGAGGGAATGCTCTGGCTCGGTCGGACGTATACTGAGCGCCATTTGTACGAGGATGCGATGCGTGCATTTACCGAAGCGTCAACACACCTGACCGCTTCTCCAGAGGTGGTCCGTGAAATACCAGTCGCACAGGCCCATCTCTTCATGGAGAGGGGGATGTATAGTGCGGCGATACCCTATTTACGCTCTGCCATCACGCTGGCCAAGAAGAAAAAGGAAAAGGCCAGATACCAGTATATTCTGGGACAGATCTATCAGCAAGAGAATCAGTATGCGCAATCGGTCGAAGCGTTTCGTGCAGTTGTCAAACTTCGTCCGGCCTACGAAATGGAATTCAATGCACGCTTGAACCTGCTGCTGGGTGAATACCGGGCAGGGCAGACCCCTGTTGCCGAATCGCGGAAGGACATGGAGCGCCTGTTGAAGGACAAAAAGAATGAAGACTACCGTGATCGCATCCACTATGCCCTCGCAGAAATGGACCTTGACCTGTTGGATACCGCTTCAGCCATTGTCAATCTGAAAGAATCAGCACGATTCTCCAGCAAGAATGTTTCTCAGCGAGCAGAAACCCATTTGAAACTGGCGGAACTGTATTTTGCCCAGGAGCTCTATGTCGAAGCCAAAGTGTATTACGATCTGGTCATCAAGGAAATGCCGGCAACGGATGAGCGATATAATCTGGCTTCCTTGCTCAGCAAGAACCTCACAGATATTGCCCGCAATATTCAGATTATCACGTTACAGGACAGTATGCTGATGATCGCTGGATTGTCCGAGAAGGACCGTGTGGCCCTGGCAGAGCAGATCAAGGCTGATCGTCTGGCCAAGGCCAACGAACTGGCGGCCAATCAGAAAAAGGACGAAAAAACAAATAATCGGAATCTGTCTGTAAGTCAGGGCCAGTTTGGTGCTCGAAACACTCCATCTGCAGGGCCTTCCAAATCCAATTTCTTCGCCTATGACAGTAAATCACTGGATCGAGGATTGAAGGATTTCAAAAGCTATTGGGGAAGTGACCGTCTTTTGGAGGATAACTGGAGAAGGTCTAATCGTTCGACCAGTTTCCAGGTTGAAGAAGCAGAATCGGCTGAAGAGGCGATTGAGACCAGCCTGACGAATAGTGAGCTGCTAGAGATGTTCAAGGATGTCCCGATGACCCCTGAAGCAGTGGCAACCGCAGAAGACCAAATACAGACGGCCATGATTTCGCTTGGTCGCCTTTATCGGGAGCGTTTGCAAAACAATCAGAAGACTGTGGAAGTGCTGACCGAACTAATGGAGCGCTTCCCCGGAACAGAACATGAGCTGGATGCCTGGTACTTCCTTTATCTGGCCCATCAGGAATTGGGGGAGACCAGTCAAGCCCGGAAATACTATGACCTGATCATGGGCAAGTATCCCGAATCGACCTATGCTCGGGTGTTGGGTGATCCGAATTATCTGGGGGAGTCTCGTGAGAAAGAGCGCCAGTTGAACAACTATTATAAGCAAACCTATGAGGATTTTCGATCTGCTCGTTACGACATGGCCTGGGCCAAGTTGGAACAAGTGGATACCCTCTTCGGTCCGGACAACCGCCTCCAGGCTAAATTTGTCTTACTTCGTGCGATGACCACAGGTCATCGCGAAGGAAAGGAAGCTTATATCGACGCCCTGAAGGATCTGGTCAGCAAATACCCGGATACAGAAGAAGAAACCCGGGCCAAAGAAATCCTCCGCCTCTTGGGGGATAAGTCTGTGGCACCCAAGGATCTGCCCAATCAGAATGCTCAGGAAAGCGAGTTCAACCTCGATCCGGAGGGGACGCATTATGTGATCATCAACTGGTCATTGACCGATGTGGAACTTCAGGATGCCCAAAATGCGGTGAATGCATTTAACCGGAAATACTTCAAATCTGATCGTCTTCGACTGTCATCCAATATCTTCCTTAGTGTAGATGTCCCCTTGATGGTGGTCCGAAAGTTTGATTCTGCCGAAAAGGCGATGGACTACTATAAGATTATCGAAAAATACAAGGAGGAGTTTCTTGGAAAAGCGGAAGCTGGACTGAAAGTCTTCCCGGTGACCCAGCAAAACTATCGGGTCATTCTCAAGAACCGTTCATTGGAGGCCTATGAGCCCTTCTTTAATGAGAATTATCTGTAGGGAAAAGATGACTCCAAACGAGGTTTATAAAACGGGACTGAAAGCCAGTATGCTTTCGGTCCCGTTTTAGTTGGCCCTCTGCCATTCAATGAACTGAGGAGGGATTTCTCCTTCAGAAAACTTCCCTGGATCAAGACATCCGAAACAAGGGCAGTGGTTTGACATCTGCTTTCAGAATGGCTGTGGGGTCTGCCTCCAACCAATCCTGGATGATGGAGGCGTAGATGGACCTGAAGTCTACTTGATAGTGGAGATTGTTATCTACAAGTTGGCTCAGGTTTGGAGGTGGGTTGTAGAAGCCCTGAGTTTGCAGGCGATCCTCCGTGATCATCCAAAGGGCATTTGCCGTGCCATGGTCTGTTCCTCCGCTGCCGTTTGATTGGACGCGGCGACCGAACTCCGAGAAGGTGAGAATGAGGGTATCCTGGAGTAAGTCATGTTGCACGAGGTCCTGAACCAGTGCACTGAGTGCCTCGTCATATTGACGGAGCAGACGATCCTGACGCCCGGATTGGTTGACGTGGGTGTCAAAACCATTCAAGCTGGCATAGTAGATACGAGTGCCGGTGTCTGCGGTGATGAGTTCGGCAATCACCCTCAGGTCGCGCCCCAATTGTGTTGCCGGATAGGATGCAGTTGCGGAATGGGTTCGACTTTTTTCAACGAGCCAGGCTGCGGACTCCTGGGTGGAAGCCAGAGTCTGGTAAAGGTAGGAGGCCATTTCCTCGTCGTGTTGTTGATGGTGGCTGGTCACCGCATCCAGAAAGGGACTTCTTGCTGCTCGTTTCAACGATTCTGGATTGCGAAGCGCAAAACCCTGCCGGGAAGTCCCCTTTAGCGCCAAAGCAAGGGACTGATCGACCTGGACCGCTTCATGAGGGGTGCCTGGATGATTGTCCAGACATCGGCCCAGCCAACCGGTGTTCCAGTAATCTCGGGCAGAGCTACCGGTATGCCAGATATCCATGGATCGAAAATGAGAGAGATTTGGTTCAGGATATCCTACACTGTTGATGACGGATAGCCAGCCCTGATCATACAGGGATCGAAGACCCTTGAGGGCGGGATGGAATCCCAGTAGATCGTCTCCGCGAAGGGCATCTTTTTGCCGAATGGCCAGTCGTCCCCGGGCATTGAAGTAGTGATCATCTGTGTAGGGGATGATGGTATTCAGGCCATCATTTCCGCCTGTAAGCTGAATGATAATGACACGTTTTCCCGATTCTTTATTGGCGAGAAGCGTCTGACCCTGGTGAAGAAAGCCGGGGACAGATAACGACGCCGAGGCGAGAGAAGTCAGTCTGATGAAGTCGCGACGTAACATGGGAAAGGCTTATGAAAGTTGATATTCAGGAAGGCTGCAGAACCGGATGGCCAATGCCAGCATTTGTCGGGTGGGGTCACCATGGGGCAGGTAATGGTTCATCCAGCCCAGTTTGTCCGGTTCCTGATGGGGGAGGAGGTATTGGATCAACATGGCCCGGGATTCCATGAGAGGATGTCCACTGAGCATTGACAACAAGGGCTTGGGATTGACATTTGCTTTGAGCCTGCGAATGGCGGCCACATTCTCCACAGCTTCTGGATCACCGGGAAGAGGAATATCTGCTTCAGCTGCCTCGAAGAGGATCATGGGTAATTGCAGGCGAAGCAGGAGGCGTTGATTGTCTATCCAACTTTTACCACCGGGCCAACCGGCTACACTGGGTGGAAAGAAGAGGACTTGTCCCAATGCGGCCTGCCCAATGGAAAGGGCTGTCGGATCATCAAAATTGCCATGAAATGTTTTCAGGAGCCCGGCAATGAGTTCGACTGGGGATTTGATCCGGTTACCGACGTTAGCGGGATGATAGAACCAGTCACTTCGCAAGATAGTGTCCATGAGTTCAGCGATATTATATCCGTTGCTGTACAGCTGGTCACCCAATTCCTGGATTCGGGCATCATCAGGGGTGTCATTGACAAAGTAGCGATACAACTTCCGGGCGATGAACTGGGCGGATGCTGGTTTTTCGAGGATCATTTCGATGATGTCCTGGCCATTCCAGGGGCCTGTTTTTCCAAAAAAAGTCTTTTCTCCGTCATCATGGTCCGCCTCCCGATAAATAAACTCTCCTTTCAGGGGCAGGCAGGCCCAACCTGTAAAGGCGCGGGCACCTTCCTGAATGTCCTGCTCGGTGTACTGTCCTCGGCCGAGTGTGAAGAGCTCCATCAATTCCCGGGTAAAATTTTCGTTGGGTTTGTTCTTGTGGTTTTGCTGGTTGTTCAGGAAGAGGATCATGGCTGGATCCGTGGCCATGGCCAGAGTCATGTCTGAAAAGCGGCCCAGGGCATGGCGGTGTAAGGTGTTGGCATAGATGCGGCCTAGTCCTCCGAAGAGGGTTTGTACGGCGAAGTGGCCATGCCAGAAGAGCATCATCTTTTCACGGAAGCCGACCTGATGCGGGGTAGCCATCCGATGGACCCAATCCCGATTGAGGCCGGTGATGAGCAGGCGCCGTTTTTCGCGATCCAGTTTCTTCTTTTGGCTCCGCCGTTCCTGTCGCGACATCTCCTTCATTTGATCACGCATTTCTGCGAATTCAACTTCATGATCGTCATATCCCCCTAACGGAAGGCTATCCTCGGCTTCGCGAAACAGATCATCCACAGCCTGGTCAATGGTCCAGTTCTGGCGTCGTTGCCATTCCGCGGGGCTGAGGCCAAAGCCCGCACGTTGGTAAAGGTGGTGGAGTTTCTGTTGAGAGGTGAACATGGGCAGCAGGATTGCATTCTAAACGAAGACAATGAATCACCTATTGGAGGTACGCCGTTAATGAAGGTTTAACGGTTCATGCTGTGTTGAAAAAAAATCCGCCCCTCCGATGACTCGGGGGGCGGATTTTCCAAAGAATAATCGGTCGGTTCCTAAAGATTAGTCTGGTTCAAATCCAATGATGAAGTTGAACTGACCGTATTGCGACCATTTGCTGTTTGCGGGCAGGTTTTTGTCGAAACCGAATCCATAGTCAAACCCGAGTAGTCCGAACATCGGCAGGAAGACACGAAGACCACCTCCAGCAGATCGTCTCAGATCGAACGGGCTGTATTCCCGGAACGTCCGCCAGGCATTTCCTCCTTCGACGAAGCCAAGGACATAAATGGTTGAACTTGGATTCAGTGAGATCGGGTAGCGAATCTCGACTGTAAACTTGTTGAAGACAGAGGCATATCCGTTGTTGTTTGCGGGAAGGTCACCTACATCATAACCCCTCATAGAGATGAGTTCGTTACCGATGAAGAAGGCTCCCTGGTTGGCCAGTCCGGCACCACCCACTTCAAATCGTTCGAAGGGAATGGTTCCCTTGTCAGGGTTGTAGTAGCCGAGGAATCCAAACTTGGCGGCTGCCCGAAGGGTGAGTTTCTCGATCAGCGGGGTATACCATTCGGTGGTGAGTCGAATCTTATGATATTCCAGGTATTTGAATTTGGTCTCTGCATCCTGAAGTGTAAAATTGGTCAACGGCTGGAACCAGGAATAGGGTGGACTGAGCTGGGCCGACAATTGGACCAGTGATCCGCTTCGAGGGAAGGTCGGATCGACGATGGTATTTCTGGCCAGGGACAGCTTGAGATAGAAGTTGTTGAATTTACCCTTGGTTATGGTGCTGCCATCATCCAGGAAGAATCGAGAATAATTCTGCAGATTCAGAGTCTGGAAGTTCAGCGCTCCGGTCAGGATGAAGTTGTCATCTGGCCAGCGAAGGCGGTTGCCTAGTGATAATGTAAGGTTAAAGATATCCAACCCGCTATAGGCTTCTGCATTGCGGCTCAATCCATTGGATACTGAGTTGAAGAAGGCTGCCACGGTGAAGTTTCGTGGCTTCTTTCCACCGAGCCATGGTTCGGTAAAGGAAGCATTATACGACTGGAAGAATCGGCTACCTCTCTGCGCGCGGATGGAGAGTCGCTGGCCGTCTCCCTGCGGAAGGGGATGCCAGGCTTCCGGGTGGAAGATATTCCGCATGGAGAAGTTGTTGAAGGATACGCCCAGGGTGCCGATGATGCCTTGATTGACACCACCCCAGCCGGCGGATAGCTCCAACTGATCGGAGGGCTTTTCCTCCAGGGTATATTCGATGTCCACCGTTCCCCTTTGCGGATTGATCGGGGTGTTGATGGGCATGTTCTCCTGGTTGAAGTAGCCCAGGTTGATGATCTGTCGTTGTGAACGAATAATGTCTGACCGGCTGAATTTGGCGCCAGGAACTGTGCGTAATTCACGGCGAATGACATGTTCGTGTGTCCGGTCGTTACCGTTGATGACGACTCGATCGATGGTGGCTTGTGGACCTTCGTACAGTCGGATCTCCAGGTCAATGGAATCGCCATCGATAGAGGTTTCCACTGGGTCGGCCTGGAAAAACAGGTATCCATCATCCATGTACAGGGAGCTGACATCAGCTCCGTCCATGCTGAAGGTCAGTCGGCTGTCGAGCAATTCGGAATTAAAGACATCGCCTTTACTGATCTGCAATACACGGCTCAGTGTCGCATCATCGTAGATATAGTTGCCACGCCAGGAGATGTTGCGGAAATAATAGACGTTTCCTTCGTAGATGTCCATGTGGATCCGGACGCGCCCATTGTCATCACGCCAGACAGAGTCCCGAAGGATGCGTGCATCACGATATCCCTGGGTATTGTAGAAGGCAATGACCTTTAGCTTGTCTGCTTCATACTCATCGGTGATGAGTTTGGAACTGGTGAAGATCTTCCATCGGCGTTTGGTTTCCTTCATCTGCTTGCGCAGTTTCCGGTCTTTGATATTCTCGTTGCCGGTAAAGGTGATATTGGCAATTTTGACCCGGTCGCCCCGATCGATATCAAAGACCAGTTTGATGGCATTGATCAATTGCTCATCGGCCTCTTCGATGACGTTAACCCGGGCATCGAGGTAGCCCTTTTCGATATAGTAGTCACGCAGCGCATTCTGGCAGCTGACGCGGTTGTTCTCGGTAATAATAGTCCCTTTGACCAGATATTTATTGACGATCTCATTGAGGTCATCATGATGAGATTTTTTGACTCCTCGGAAGGTGTGTCGGGCAAAACGCGGCCTTTCCACGACGATGATCTCCAGGAAGATAACATCTCCGATCCGCTTTTCTTCGACGATTTGAACATCGGTAAAGAGCTTGAGTTTCCAGAGCGATTTCAGAGCCCGGGAGATGTTATCACCTGGCAGGTTGATCTTGCCACCGACCCTCAAACCAGATACAGCCATCAGCGCATTGGCATCTGTGTTGTTGGCTCCGGAAATGCGCAGACCACCGACCTCCAGTTCCTTGGGATCGTCTGTATAGTCGATTGTTTTCAGGTCCTCCTGGGCTTTTCCAATGAGACAAGCAAGCAGAAAGAGGGGAATGAGGACTAGGCGCATATGTTGTAACGGGGTAATGGTCTTGCAAAAAACGAAGAGAGAGGGGAATTCGCCCCCTTTCGTGGGTTGTCTTAACATCATTTTAAACGTTCTGGGAGGATAGTTGGTCTGAGGTCTTTCCAAACCTGCGCTCCCGGTGTTGATAGTCGAGGAGGGCTTCTTTGAAATGCTCTCTTCGAAAATCCGGCCACATGACCGGCGTAAAGACGAGTTCTGCATAGGCGATCTGCCAGAGCAGGAAGTTGCTGATTCGTGATTCGCCACTCGTGCGAATGAGTAATTCTGGGTCAGGTATGCCAGCTGTGTTCAGATGGTCGGCGACGGTTTGTTCGGTGATCTGATCGGGTTGCAGAGTGCCTTTCTGCACCTTGTCGGCGATCCGGCGCATCGACTCTGTGATCTCCCATTTGGCGCTGTAATTCAACGCCAGGATGAGGGTCATACGCGTATTGTCTTGTGTGGCTTTGATCGCTTCTTCCAGGGCTTGTGCGGTCTTGGAAGGCAGTCTTGACCGATCACCGATGGTCTGCAGTCGTATCTGGTTGTGCTGGAGAGTTTTAATCTCCTTCCGTACTGTTTGAACGAGGAGTTGCATCAGTGCGTTGACCTCGCTGGCAGGCCGGCTCCAATTCTCAGTAGAAAAAGCATAGAGGGTGAGATAGGTGATACCCATCTCTGCAGCTGCTTCCGTGATTTCCCTGACCGACTTTACGCCATTGCGATGACCGAATACACGTGGCTTCCCATGAGCCTTTGCCCATCGACCGTTGCCGTCCATGATAATGGCTACATGGCGCGGAAGGCGTGTAGTGTCAATCTGGTCACGTGAATCCATTTTCTCCGAATAGCCTGCAAAGTTACGAAGAATGGTCCATGCATCCGTCCTGGAAGTCCAGGAGATCTGAATTGAAGTCCCTCTTTATCCAGGGAATGCAGAATCATACCCTGATCTGGATATGAAAACGGGAGGAATTCAAAATGAATCCTCCCGTTTCTAAGGGATCAATACAAGCCGCGATCAGTCGGAGATCACCAGCCTCTAATGGTCGATTTACTGGATGACCAGATCAAACTCAATTTGAATATCCGTGTCGCCACCGGCATTGGTTATATCTCCTTGAGCAACACCGACAGCTCCCTTGTCGAGGTCATGCCGCAGGGTCACCTGTAGCTTTCCTGTACCGGCACCTCCTGTCAGCATCGTTGTCTCCAGGCCAATGGGTGCACCATTGGCATCTGTATCATCATAGGAAAATGAAAGAGTGATGCCCTGTGTGGTGGCAAAAAAGAACTGATGCTCGGTGCCTTCATCCACGATCTCTGAGCTGATGTCGCCAGCAGGCGATTCCGTCTCATTGAGAAGCTTCATACTCACGGTATAGGTGGTGTTCGCCATCAAAGTGTCCGAAGTGATCACTGGTGCATTTCCACCTTCACCGTCCGCATCACGAAACTGGAAGAGGACTGGAGCACCACTGCCTTGCGGAGTCCAGGTCATGGTAAGTGTGGTGATCACTTCTTCTTCATTGACCGGAACAGGGTCCTTTTCGCAGCTGGTGACCAGTAAGGCCAAACTCAGAAAGAGTACAGGTAATAAAAGATGTTTCAACATAATATCGGATTTAAAAGTGAACATAGGTTTTAACAAAGAAGTTGACTCCTGGAGCATCGACAAAATATCGAAGCCGGTCGAGGTATTCGCGGTAAGGTCGGTTCAGCAGATTGTCAACACCGGCATTGATTCGAGTACGGCCGCGCAACCACTCTGCCGTTAGTCCGACGATGGCATAACCTCCTGGAGGAGGTGCAAAATCTTCCTCCGGACTTTGATTTTGCCGAAGGACCTGACGGACTTGAATACCGGCTGACCAGGTTCCCCAGGTTGGACTGGGGGGGATGTGAAACAGGAGGTTGTGCCGGAATTGGAAGGGGGGCATGCCGAACAAAGGGCTGGTGGACTGCCGATTATCTGCCCACAGCATTGCCGCCTGCCCCTGATAGTCCAGCCAAGGTGTGAGGGTGGCGGCAACGTCGAGATCCATACCGGTCAGCAAGGCATTGGTCTGTTCGTACCGAAACACAGGAAAGGCCCCGCGAATGGTCAATTCGAATTCGCCGGAAGGTTGGAGGTAGATAAATCCGTTGATTGGATTGACATAGGCAGACAGATCAATGGTCAGGCCTGGTTGGTGATGTCGAATGGTGACAATGGTTTTCAAGCTGCGTTCGATGTCCAGGCTGTCATTGCCAATTTCCAGAGCGGCTGTAGCATGGTGAAGTCCTTCACTGAATAATTCATTGGCACCTGGTGCGCGAAAGGCAGTGGCTACTTGAAGTACGGCCTGCCAGGTAGGGGTGACGCGGACCAGACCTCCTGCTGATCCACTCAAATTCAACCAATGAAAAGTGGGACGGATGATCTCATTCTGGTCATTGAATTTGGCCACTTTCATATATCGGTAGTCGGTGCGTAGACCAGCTTCCAGCTCATACGTTGAGCGGATATACCGTTCAAATCCGTAGAGAGATACTGTCGTGTTGGTAAAGTTGGGGATGAGCGGACGCACACCCGTACCCGGCACATTGTAGTTGCTTTGGTATTGCACGCTGGTTCCCAGCGTGCCGGCCAGATGACGCCATGGACGATGTGTAGCCAGGACCTCAGCCTGCTGGCTGATAATGGTCAGGTCCAGGGCGGGAATACTGTCGCGGTCACCCCTGCGAACATCAAACTCCTTTCGTTCGTCGATTTGCAGGCTGTAGCGCCCTTTGAGCGTCCACATCCCCGAAATTTTCCGGCTGGCTTCGATCTTGGCAAGGTGGTGGATCACATGTTGCCGTGGATTGAGGATGTTATAGGTAAAAGGGTTTTGCACCCATGGTTCATCTGCCTGTATGGCCGCCAGGAGATCCGTAGTGTTCCCAATATGGGCGGCTCGTAGAATCCCGAATCCCGCCTGATAAAGGCTGTAATACACATCAAAGGTTCCTTTATTGCCCGTATAGCCGGCCTGTCCAGAGAAGCCCCACTCCTGCTGGCCCGTATTGGAAAGAATATAGCGGGGAGCATACTGATCGCCCAGAAGATGAAAAGAGCCTGTTGCCCGCCAGCCCCATCCGGATTTGCGAATTCCTCCTTCCAACCGGCCGGCGACCTTTCCCCCCAGACCGTTGGATTGAAGGTGTGTGAGAAGCGCAGCATTCACGCCGGGTGACCGGGGGAGAGGATCAGGTTTGATCAGGATGACTCCTCCCAGGGCATCCGGTCCGTAGCGAACGCCTTCGGCTCCTTTGATCACGGTCATCGATCCGGCGACGGTCGGGTCGACCTCTGGTGCATGATCGATGCCCCATTGCTGACCTTCCTGTCGCACATCATTCTGGACAATGAGAATCCGGTTGCCATAAAGGCCATGGATCATGGGTTTGGCAATGCCCGGACCGGTTTGGACCATGCTCACTCCTGAAATGGATTGCAGCATTTGGGCCAGTGATCGTCCCTGCAGCCGTTCAAGGGCCGCACCGGAAAGATCAGTCCTGGTTTGGGCGGGTGCTTCAGAGACTTTGGCAGCAGTTGTCACCACCTGGTCAAGTAATTCAATATGGTGCTCGGGATAAAAATTCAAAATGGTATCTCCTTTCAGATCCAGTTGAAGTTCTACTGGGTCGCAGCCGACATGGGAGCAGACTATAGATATCCTTCCCGGACAGAGTCCGGACAAGGTGTAGGACCCGAGACTGTCAGCCAAGGTGCCCTGTCCTGTTTCCAGAACGTAGATAGTTGAATAATCAAGGGGTGTCTGGTCATGTTCGTCCAGCACCATCCCGCTGAGTTGCAAATTGCATTGTCCATGAATCTGCGACAATCCGATAAAAAATAGGATCGTGATCCGGAGGATCCGTTTCATGTTATGTGCACTAAAAAATAAAAAAAAGCGATTCCGTATGAGAATTTATACGGAAGCTGGAGGCCCTCTCAGGGCATATCCCAGGCGGACATTGTCGGGCATGACATCCTGCCAGGAATGGATCGCTGATGATCCAGTAGTGACTTGGGCGTCGCCAGATTCAAAAATATCAATGGGGAGGGGGAGGGAAAAAACAAAATCACAAAGGCAACAAGCTTCTTCCCCCTGGTGAAAATGAAGGTCGTTTTCGGCCTGACAGGTAGGATGATGATGCAGTGCAGGATTGTGCCAAGCCCGGACGGTATAAGCAGCGACCAGTCCTATGAGAAGAGACAGGGAAATTCCTTTCCGTATGGCTGATGATACAATCATGCAAGAATAAAGGTACGACAAAGAAGAGGCATTGTCCAGCAACCGTCATGCCAAATGATTCCGGAGGTGGTTCGATGTCTACTTCACCACTTTCATAATCATCCAGACATCGTCTTCCGGACGATCACCGGGGCGCGTCTTGGCAGCTGCGATCTTATCGATCACATCCAATCCTTCGATGATCTGGCCAAAGACTGTGTAGTCCTGATCAAGATGGGGCGTTCCACCATTGGCAAGATAGGCTTCTCTTTGCTCAGAAGTGTATCTGAATCCCTTTTTTGCTTCTATCTGATCCAGAACACCATTGCTGACTTTATTTCCCTGGACGATATAGAACTGGGAGCCGGAGGATTTCCTTTGTGGATTCACACTGTCGCCTGTCCGCGCTGCTGCCATGGCGCCTTTGATGTGAACGAGCTCGGGCTTGATCTCGGCATCTATCTGATACCCGGGGCCACCAGAGCCCAGACGAGCATCGGGTCCGGCTCCTTTGGAGTTGGGGTCGCCGCCCTGGACCATAAAGCCACGGATGACGCGATGAAAGAGAAGGCTGTCATAAAACTGTTGCTCCACGAGATGCATGAAATTATCCCGATGAAGGGGTGCATCATTGGACAATTTTGCGATCATATTGCCGTAGGGTGTCTGTATCTCGACCAGGCAAGGGACGGGAGCAGTGATCTGGATTGTTTTTTCCATGCGATGAGTGTTGTCTCCTTTTGATGCAGAGAGGGCGATGGTGTAATTCCCTGAAAGCGTGTAGGTATATGTTGGATTTAATTCAGTAGATGTATCACCGTTTCCAAACTCCCAGAACCAGGTGTCGGCATTTCTGGACAGGTTGGAGAAGTTGACCGCTGCAGGCACTGGTTCTTCTTGACCTGTATAGGTGAAGTCGGCAATTGGCTTTGCACAGGAGGTCAGGACCAAAAGGGTGATGACCAGGTAAGATTGAATGTTCATAAATGGTTTATTTCTCAATTAGTCGGACTTTCATGCGGATGTCATCGGCGGGTCGGTTATTCCGGCTAGTGGGTGCTTTATCCAGTTTCTCCAGAATCTCCAGTCCTTCAACGATCTCACCAAAAACGGTATAATCCATGTCGAGGTATGGCACCCCTCCTTTTTCTTTGTACAATTCGCGCTGGGCTTCTGAGTATTTGATGCCTTTTTGCTTTTCCCATGTGTCCAGAGTGGCATCATCTACTCCTGCGCCCCAGACGAGATAGAATTGCGAGCCGTTGCTTTTTCTGGAGGGATTGATATCATCACTCTTTCGAGCGGCTCCTACTGCTCCGCGGATATGGAGCGCACCGATCTCCGGGTCAAGGAGGTAACCGGGATCTCCTTCTCCCAGGAGATCTAAAGTGCATGGGCATTCCTGGATGTTGGGTCACCGCCCTGGACAATAAAGTTTGGAACGACCCGGTGGAACAGGGTATAATCGTAAAATTCTTCCTTGACCAGCTTAATGAAATTATCCCGGTGCTCAGGGGTACTGTTGTACAACTTGATCGTGATATCACCAAAACCTGTTGTGATCACAGCATATGTATTGGATTCTCGATTACACGAGGTGGCAAGAACAAGTACAATGAGAGACAGAAGGATGGAATGTTTCATAATACTTCGGATTCTGAAGCGCGAAAATAACGGATGATGAGGCGTTTGAGCCATTCTTCCTGGGTTTTCAATCCAGTGGTATCGTGAATGCGGATCTGTTCATAGTGTGGCCATCCATCGGCATCCAATCCGGTAAAGCTATAGTAGCCTTCGAGACTGAGCAAGTGGCAAACGGCAATGTGCATGAGGTCCTGTTTCTCCTCCTTTGTAAAGATGGGTTGGACTCGTCCCAGTTCCTGGACACCGATGAGTAACAGGATGGCATTCATGTTGGGCAAAGAGTCGTGGCCCAGAGATTCTTTGATCTTGGTACGTACTTCCAGCCAGCCGAAATCCAGTTCCCATTCTTCCATTGAAGGGCAAAAGTAGGAAACTTGGGGGGCTTTAAACGTTCCTGCGTTCCAAGTTCCTGATTCCAAGTTGTCAACTACTGGGCACCTGAGTACCAGGCCTGGAGGTCCAACGTTCAAGGCGTCCCCGAAGTCTCGGGGAGCCAGTTCAATGTTCAACGTGAAGGTGGTTTCTGTCCCCAGAAATAACGCCTTAACGCAATAACGCTTCATTCGAACCACGGGGATCGCCAATACTCAAGGCCCAATACCCAACTCCAGCCCACGGCACTCATTCCAAGTTCCTGCGTTCCAAGTTCCAAGTTCCAAGATTGTGCTTGCCTGATTCGAGTTGACCGTTGGATTGTCGAAATAGCCCAATAACGAAATATCGACTGAACGGCTCCCGTCCCCAGTCTTTCCTCCATCAGTCTGGACAAGATCTGTCCTCATCCCTCGGCCCTCGATCCTCAGTCCATAGCCCTTCGAAATAACAAAATAACGCCTGAACGAAATAACTGATCATTCGAACCACGGGGATCGCCAATACCCAAGGCCCACTACCCAACTCCAGCCCACGGCACTCATTCCAAGTTCCTGCGTTCCAAGTTCCTGGTTCCAAGATTGTGCTTGCCTGATTCGAGTTGACCGTTGGATTGTCGAAATAGCCCAATAACGAAATATCGACTGAACGGTTCCCGTCCCCAGTCTTTCCTCCATCAGTCTGGACAAGATCTGTCCGCATCCCTCGGCCCTCGATCCTCAGTCCACGGTCCATAGCCCTTCGAAATAACGCAATAACGCCTGAACGAAATAACTGATCATTCGAACCACGGGGATCGCCAATACCCAAGGCCCAATACCCAACTCCAGTCATTGGCACTCCTTTATTCTCCTTGGATGATGGCATCTACCCGGGCGGCACGTCGTGCGGGTAACCATGCAGCCAGACTGCCGATAGACAGTACGGTAATCAGGACGACAATAAAATCGGGCCAGCGGATCTCCATGGGATAGGCATCGATGATAAAGCCAGGTGGTACAGGGATCAGGCCATAGTTCTGTTGGAGCCCATAAAACGTCAGGGCGGCTACGGTCCCGAGAATAAAGGCCACTCCACAGAGAAGGAAGCCATTATAGAGGAAAATCTTCTGGATTTGAAAGCTGGTGGCACCCATCGTCTTGAGAATGGCAATATCCGGCCGCTTTTCTGTGACCATCATCCAGAGTGTTCCGGCGATATTAAAGGCAACGAGCAGGAGGAAAAGGCACATGATAGCAAAAGCGACCCATTTTTCAATATTCATAATGCGCAGGAAGGATTCCTCCTGGCCAATGCGATCCTTGACCACAAAACCCGATCCGACGATTGCCTGTAATCGGTTTACGGTTTGTTTTGCATTTCCATCCGGTTGAATGGCAATTTCCAATGCGCTTAAGGCCCCTCGTTGGCCCGTGATTGCTTGGACGAAGTCCAGATCAGTTAACACATATTGCAAGTCGACCTCCGGTTGGATGGAGAAGATACCTGCAGCGGGTAGGAAGCGACGCAGGAAAGGTTGATCAAAGGGGCCGGTTCTTTTTCGGTTGGGCATATATACGACCAGGGACTCAAAAACATCCCGGGTGTCCACACCCAGCTTGGAGGCCATACCTGCTCCGATCATCCCTACAGATCCGGCAGGATCGTCCAGAGTCCATTTGCCGGCCAGTATAAACGAATCGATATCAGTAACTCCCGAGTAGGTTTTGTCAACTCCTTTTAATACGCCGATATCCTGGACTTCTCCATAGGCGAACAATGCGTTTTCCTCCAGCACATGGCTGATGGCAATGACGGATGGATCCTGTTGTAATTGAGTGAGCCAGAGACTATCCGGATAGAACGTCTTCCCCTCGCGTGGACTAATGTGGATATCCGGGTTAAACTGATTGGAGAGACCAAATACCAGGGATTCAAACCCGTTGAAGACAGCCATCACCAACACCAGAGCTGCCGCTCCGATTCCCATTCCCAGAATGGAAAGACCTGCCAGCAGATGGATGACATTTGTGGATTTGCGGGCAAACAAATACCGGAATGCCAGAAATGAGGAAAACCTCATGAAGGAGGATTTTGAAGGAGGGACCGGTAGATGATGGACTGGATCTTCTGGCGATAACGCCCTTGCTGCAGTTTGTTCGGAGTCATTTTGGGCCACGTCCGATTCGATAGAAAGATAAAGATGAGGTCATGCTCCGGATCGGCCCAAACACAGGTCCCGGTAAAGCCAAGATGGCCAAAAGCGCGGTCTGACACCCATTCTGAGACATGGCTATTGTGTCCATCCTGGTCCTTCATGTCGAAGCCCATTCCCCGGCGGGGGCAGTCCGGACAACGGGTGGTAAACTTGCGAATAGTGTATGGTTTGAGAAATCGGATGCCGCCATAGACCCCGTCATTCAGTAACATTTGAAAGAGGATCCCCAGGTCTTCAGCGGAGGAGAACAGTCCGGCATGGCCAGCTACTCCGCCTAACATCGCTGAAGCCATATCATGCACATGGCCCTGGATGTCTTGCATGCGATAATAAGTATCGTGTTCAGTCGGTGCGATCTGGTCACGCTGGTGATTCGCCAGTGGATGGAAGGACATGGATGTCAGGCCCATCGGCTGATAAAATGTCTGGTTGACATATTGATCAAGGGGTTGTTCCGTGACCGCTTCGACCATGCGTTGGAGGAGCATGAAACCGAGGTCGCTGTAGACATATCGTCCTGCTTTCTTTGGTCGAGCATCCAGGATGATCTCCCAAACCTCATCTCGATAGGTATCCTTCAGGAAAAGATCATCAGCCACGGGTACCTGAAATCCAGGAGTAGGGGATGACGTGTAATATCTCCTGGAGGGTCGGTTCCGCTTGAGGGTCTTTTCATAGAACGGGATCCAGGCGGGCATGCCACTGGTATGAGTGAGCAGATCTCTTACCAGAATGGAAGCCGTAGGCTTGTTCCGACATTCGGGCAGGTATAAACTGAGCGGTTGATCGGTATTGATGATCCCCTGGTCGACGAGTTTCATCACAGCCAGGGTGGTCGCCGCAGCCTTGGTGATGGAAGCCAGATCGTAAATGGTTTGTGGGGTGATCGGCAGACTGGTGGTGTCATAGGTCTGGCGGCCAAAAGCACGATCGATGACCACCTTCCGGTTTTTGATGACCAGCAATTGACCTCCCGGAGCCGCCTGGTCTGCAATCATCTGATCGATCACTGCATCAATCTGGCTTAGCGTATCCATCGACATACCGACGAGTTCGGGACAGGTATACCCCAATCGAAAGAGATTGTCTCCATATTTGCCATCTCCGGCACGCATGCGCGGACTGGAGGTGACGGGCAGGCGCCCCTGGAAGATATGGTGACCCATCAGGCCTTCTGCTGTGATGGTCTGAGTGACTACATCTGACTGATAGGCTTGGACGATCCACGGGAATTCATCAAAATTCCGAAGGCCATACGGGTTGCCAAAATGGACCAGGATGACCCGGGTTTCCCGAGCGAGCAAGTCAAGAAATTCGACGGTTGATGCAGTGATGCCAAAATTGTTTTTCGGATAGGAAGACAGTCCGAATAAACCCACGATCACAGCATCCACATCTTTTAACTGGTCCTTCCACATTTGCATCGCTTGCAGGCTAAATGCATTTGGTGCAGCATAGCGAGGAAGGTTGGTATACCGGGCCAGGGTTTGCTGAAAGGGGTTATTGAGTGTGTCCCCAATATTGAGGGCCGCAATATTGAGAGAAGGGAGGTCTTTGAGGGGAAGAAAGGACTGTTTGTTTCGAACCAGAGTGAGGGCTTGTTCGATCAGCCGAGACTGGATTGCTCTGGCGGATGGAGTGTAGAGGTCCTCTTCCAGGTTGGTGAGGTCAATGGGTGTGAGATTGGCCAGACCCAGTCTATACTTGGCCTTCAGGATGCGTTTGACGTGTCCTTCCAGTTGAGGCAGGGTGAGTTCACCCGTCTGGAGGGCTTCCTGGATGCGTTCGACGGCCCGAGGCAGGTCTGCAGGTAAGAGAATGACATCATTTCCAGCTGCCAGAGCTCGCCATTCAGCTTCCCCCTTGTTCGCAAACTGAGTGACCCCTTTCATTTCCATGCCATCCGTAAAAATGATGCCTTCAAATCCAATCTCTTCGCGCAGGAGGTGTTGTACAGTGAGGGCAGACAAAGTAGTAGGCAGCTGAAAAGCATTGTCAAGTGCAGGAATACTCAAATGGGCGACCATCACACTCTGCAATCCTTTGGCTGCCAGCTGGCGGAAGGGGTAAAGCTCGATGCTGTCCAGGCGCTGACGGTTGTGGAGGATGATCGGCAATGCCTCGTGGGAGTCGGTATCGGTATCTCCATGCCCCGGGAAATGCTTGGCGCAGGCCATGACTTGGCCGTCTTGTAGACCCTGCATATAGGCTGTGCACTTTTCAGCTACCCGGATGCGATCTTCTCCGAAGGAGCGGAAATTGATGACAGGGTTGTCAGGATTGTTGTTGATGTCGGCAACCGGAGCAAAATTGATCTGCGTTCCAACCCTTCTTAATTGGCGGGCGATCTCCCGGCCCATTTGATAGATCAGGTGGTCATCTTCAATTGCACCCAGAGTGATCTGTCTGGGAAAGTCCATCACTTCCGGTCCGTCCAGGCGCATACCCAGGCCCCATTCGGCATCCATGGCGATCATGAGGGGGACGGCACTGATGGACTGGTAGGCATTTGTCAACTCGGCCTGGTGCCGTGGAGTGCCCTGGAAGAAACACAGACCCCCGACGCCATATTCTCGGATCTGATCGGCGACATGTTCCTCATAAGCGGGTCCCTTATCCGAATGAGCCCGGATCATAAAGAGCTGGCCGATTCGTTCACGTACAGTGAGGCGGGCATACACGGAATCAGCCCAATTTGTCTCGAGAATGGACTGGCGTTCTGAATAGTAGTGGATGCTGGTATAGCCGAAATTGGCCAGCAGCGGCAAGCTTCCCATGAGAATGCCAAGTGAGACGACCCGCAGTATCCACCGATTGTGGTTCATAAAAACGAAGGGTTCTGAGTGGGTTGATGCAGATTCATGGGTCGACTGTATGCGTTGGGATTGGGAAGAAAACGCAATCGGAGACGGGTTGGTATGAGCTTGAGGGCAAGGATACTAAATAAGCGATGGAATGGCGATATGAGCACCCTATTTCTTGACACCCAAATTCTCAAAAACCTGTGGATCCTGATGGCGAGCCTTGTCATGCCAGGCATTCCCTTTGAGCGGATCACCCGCATTAAACCAGGTGTTGCCCAGATAGACCATGAGTTCGGCGTTGTCGGGTTGGATCTCCAATGCACGGGTGAAATAGCGGACAGCTTCCTCATGTTGGCGTCCGATTCCAAAAGCAATCCCCAGCAGGCGGTTGGTCTCAAAATCATCCGATTTGAGGGATAGTGCTTTTTGGAGGTAGTCGATGGATGCCGGCAGGTCATTCTGGACCTCACCCATATATCGTCCAGCTTCTCGATAGGTAATCTGCATATTGCTGGTGGCTTCCCGGTAATTGGGATCGAGCTGGAGGGCCTGTTGGTACCATTGGATGGCCGTCGGGTATTCCTTCAGGTAATTGTGGGCATTGCCCAGGAGCAGACAGGCATTCTTGTATCCTGGATGGATCTCGATGGCTTTGGTGAGATGGGTGATGGCCTCACGGATCATGGCCTCTCTGCGTGGTTCATTGGCAGGGAGGATAGCCTGGGTGATCAGTTCGCCTCCGGTAGCGTTCTGTAGTTTGGCACTGTTCACAGAGGTGTTGACATCAGTCGTGAAGAGTGTGTAATTATTCTTCCAGACAGGGTTTCGGGCGATAGTCTGGGCACTCCAAAGGAGGATAACGACAGAGGTTAAGCCCCAGGTAATTGCTGGTCCCTTATCTTTTAATCGTGTGTAGATGTACCATCCCAGGAAGAGGGTAAAACCGACGGAGGGCATAAAGAGAAAACGCTCTGACATATTCGTTCCTACTGGAAAGACGATGTTGGATACGATGGACAAGGTGGCGAGGTAGTAGAAGGCCGCGAAAGATGGCAATGAGCGGGACTTCCACCCACGAATGATGGTGATCAGGAGTGCCAGATGAAGGAGAATGCTCAACCAGACCAATGGATCTCCCAGGTCATGAATGGCAATGTGACGAGGATAGTAGTCGTGGGTGAGGGGCATTGGCCAAACCAGGAGCTTGAGGTATAGAAGCAGGGTGACCAGGATGGTGCCCCAGCGTTCAGCACCACTGAAGGCCACGTATTGGTTGCCCACCAGTTTGACAAAGGGATTATTCAGCATCTCAAGGGGTGGTTCTCCTGTTCCCCACCCGATCACGGCTCCTCGGATCATCAGGAAGGCCAGGGTGGCGATAGCCAGAGGCCAGAGGGAGATGATCCGTGAAGGATTCCACTCCACGCGAAAAAACCAGAGAGATACCGGGATGATAGCCAGAAACGTGATCGCATTTTCCTTGCTGAGCAGGGCCAGAAAGAGGCACCCTGCCGCTGCAAAGACAAGGCCGGGTCTTTTTTTATCGAATGCCTGGAGTGATCCCCACCAGGCTGCCAGGCTGCCAAGGAGGGTCAGGATCTCATCCCGGCCTTTGATATTGGCCACGACTTCGGTATGCAGGGGGTGGGCGGCAAAGAGTCCGGCTGCCAGAAGTGCAATCCAGGTGGCTTCCTTGCGATCCATCCGCCCGTGGAGCAACGTCTGAAGGGTAAAGAAGAGCAAAGCGCAGAGGGCGCCATAGAGCAGGGCATTGATCAAATGGCTCATGAATGGGCTTCCACCAAAGATGGTTTGCTCGATGGCAAACAAGATGGGTGTCAGCGGGCGGTATCGGCCTCCAGCGACCAGATTGGCCTTGCCTTCCTCTTTAAAAAAGCCGTAGAAGGTATCGTATTTAGCCAGGCCAGGTATGCCACTGACGCCTTCCTGGGTGAACATGTTCTCTGTGATGACGATCGCATCATCCAGGGCATAGTCGTGAAAGAATGTATTCAGGTAAAGGGCAAACCCCAGGGCTGCGACCAGCCAGGGGGCATATTGCAACAGGAAGGATGTCGATGGCTGGGAAGTTGGTGAGGTGCCAGACACAGTGGATTTCGAGGTTGTTTTCTTCTTCGCGGCCATGTACAGGTTTTGGCGAGGACTAAGGTAGTGGTTCTGAGGTATTCGGACGAGACTTAGAGACTCAGGGACGGACAGACGAAGTGACGGAGGGGCCCAAGGTGTTCACAACTGAGGACGGTGGAATGAAATCGGAAGTCGGAAGTGAAGAATCGTACCGGCTGCTTTAGCTGCCTTGCCAATCTGTTGGAAACCACTTTACGAATGTGCGAATGAATTTTGTGAAAAGTGAGACAGACATAAAAGGCTGAACCTAGACGAAGGTGATGAAGGCGCTATGTCCAGATGCAGACAAGCTACACAGCAGGTATTGGGGAATATTGGATTAGGTTTGGGTCATTTCAAATGCTGAATACCACGGACTGAAAATGGAAGTAAGAAGATTTGATTCTGGTGGTGTTTAATCTATTTGCTTGAGGGCTTCTTCCACATTTGTGGTGGGCAGTTTGCACACCTTATTCTGACAAACATAGATGGTAGTACGATCGGGGACAAGTTTATTTTCCAGGAGAGGAAGTGCTCCCTCCTGGTCGCCACCCATGAATATGGAATTGGGCAGGTAGTGTTTGTCCATTTTCATTCTTAATTGTTCAAAATTCTGACCGAGGATTGCGACTTCTGTTGGAGGTTTGATGAATTGCAACTCTACGCCTCCCCAATTGGAGTAATAGCGAATGTTTTGGTGGATGTCATCCTGTACATTGATGATCATTTGTTTCGCTTTTTGCAAGTACGCCTTGTCATCAAAGTATAGACCTAATACGAGTAAGTTTTTTGCCATTTCAGAGTTCGACGATGGAATGACATTATCAGCAACCTCCATTTTGCGAGCAATGAGATCGGCATACTGACTATTGGCATAAAAGAACATCCCAGATTCGGGGTCAAAAAAATACTTCAGGGTGTAATCAGTAATTTGCTTCGCTTGTTGGAGCCAGGATTCATCAAATGTGATCTGGTATATCGAAATACACATGGAGATCGTAAACGCATAATCGTCCAGGAATCCTTGAATCGATGATTGGGCACCATTACTGGTTCGCATGATTTCAAAATCTGGGAGTAGCATGTTTTTAAGTAGAAAATGAGCATTTTGGAGCGCTACATCTTTGTGTTCCTTCATACCGAAAGCGCGGTATGCGTCACTATATCCCTTCACCATGAGTGCATTCCAAGCAGTTAAAATCTTGTTATCCAATCTTGGCTTTATTCTTTTGGAACGAGCGCCAAGGACTTTGCTCTTTGCCACTTCTATTTTCGCCAATATCTCTTCAATGGTCAGGTCATATTTTTTAGGCAGGTTCTCAATCTCTGGCTTCAGAAGCAGGATATTCTTCCCTGGTTCCCAGTTTCCGGATTTAGTCATATTGTAGTAGTCCATAAACAGTGGGGCGTCCACTTTGAGAATGGCATTTATTTCTTTTGCCGTCCAGACATAGTATTTTCCTTCTTCCCCTTCGCTATCTGCATCTAAAGAAGAATAAAATCCGCCATTTGGTGCGGCCAGTTCAGTTTCGATGAACTGGAGTGTTTCCAGGACGACTTTTTTATAGGCTGGATCTTTAGTCACCTGGTATGCATGACTGTATAAGCTGACGAGTTGGGCATTGTCGTACAGCATTTTTTCGAAGTGAGGCACCTTCCAATCTTCATCCGTTGAATACCGTGCAAAACCCCCGCCCAGTTGGTCGTAAATGCCACCCATTGCCATATTGTCCAGAGTTGTGGTCACAGCATTAAGCGCTTCCTTATTTTGCGTGAGATTGTGATACTGCAAAAGGTATTCCCAGTTCGATGGCATGGGGAACTTTGGCGCTCTGTTGTCCCCACCTTTCACAAAGTCAATTTTTGGTTTCCATTGATCAAAGAGTGTGTGAATCTCATTGATCGACGCGATGGGCTTATCCTGGACAAAGGTGACGAGTTCCGAACTGCGAATCCCTTCAGTTACTTGATTGGCCTGTTTGACCAATGCCTTCGGATTGCTCAATTGAATTCCAACGTAATAATCCAACATTTCTAACCAACTCTTTTTTGGAAAATAGGTGCCGGCATAAAAGGGTTTGCCATCGGGCAGGGCCAAAGCATTCAGTGGCCAACCGCCACTGCCCGTCATCAGTTGAGCCGCGGTCATATAGATCTGGTCCACATCTGGCCGTTCTTCCCGATCGACTTTAATGCAAATGAAATGTTCATTCATGAATTTCGCCACTTCTGTATCCTCGAAACTTTCGTGCTCCATAACATGGCACCAATGGCAAGCGGCATATCCGATACTGATAATGACCAGCTTGTTTTCCACTTTTGCCTTTTGAAAGGCTTTTTCTCCCCATGGGTGCCAGTTCACTGGATTATGCGCGTGCTGCAATAGATAAGGACTGCTTTCATGAATCAATTTATTTGTGAATTCATGGGTTCCGCTCTTGTCGGCAACTTTTTGACCCGTGCAGGAGAAAAGCGAGAAGCAGAATATGATCAGTATGAGATTAGTCGTTCCTTTCATTTGGGAGGGTTCGCTTCAGCGGAGTGAGAATGATGGAATATGGGAATCAAGACGGAGT
Source organism: uncultured Saprospiraceae bacterium (assembly GCA_942490895.1). Classification (GTDB taxonomy): domain Bacteria; phylum Bacteroidota; class Bacteroidia; order Chitinophagales; family Saprospiraceae; genus JAGNXB01. The sequence continues at coordinate 36,152 of CALNZC010000029.1, read as the reverse complement.
GGATGAAACATCCTTTAGAGCCAATTTGTTTTGCAGAGCAGTGCCGGGATGAATTTGGAATGGGCAAATATTTCAAAGGCAAGTATTTTGAGCAGGTCAAGCTAATCATGTTTTATTTTTCATGTTGTTGGAGATCATTCCACCCGTGAAGTCGGTGTGCGCTAAAGAAGTGTTTTGCTAGCGCTAAAATTAAAAATCCCAACCCTGGGAGGGGTTGGGATGAATCCAGTAAAGGATAACACTCGATCAGCATACAGTCGCCCTACCAGGGTAAGCCGTTGTATCGCTGCGCAATCGGTTGTAGTAACTTTAGAGCTTCTGAGGCAGGAATGAAGGATTGGTTTTTCAGATCTGCCGCTGATTGGCCAATACTGGCAAATTCCAAATTTGAACCGCGCCCTCGGGTAATAAAGTATTGATTGAAGGCAGGCACTCGGACCATGTACGAGGATTCGCCAAGTTGGTTCTTGCGGCGCACATCTTCATATTCGGTAATCGGAGAAGTCATTCCCAATGAAGCTGTTTTCCAGCCTTTATTAGATTTGTCAAGAGCAATGACAGAAACAACTTCATTGTTTTTCATCACCGGGATGATGACTCTGTCATTATTCTCAAGCAAGGATTGCACTTCGTTTGGGCTCCCTTTGAATGCTCTCAGGTTTTCCAGTCCGATCACTTTTTGTGTGATTGGATCACCGATGGTGGCATTTGAAATAACTTCTGCTGATTCCAGACCTAGCATTGCATAATTACCCATTGATGCAATCTTCTGCATGTCCTGCAAGGCGGACCGGGCGGCTTGTTGCAGGTCGTTGTTTTGCGCATTGATTTGCATCGTCATGCAAAAGCTCAGGGCGAGGAGGTATAGATATTTCATGTTCTTAAGGTTTTTTAGTGATGTCATAAAAGTCATCCCAGTGCGTGTAGCTGGGTCCGCTGACAAAAGCGTCATACGTCAGGAGGTACTGATTTCCAACATTCGGCGCCCAGGGGTCGTTCACGGTAACGTATTTCGTTCCCCCTACTTCAATGTATCCGGTCACAACCATCATATGGCCACCGCCGGAATTCCAATGCCAGGAATAGGGAACGGGCTTTCTACGACAGTAGATCTGTTTTTTCAGACTACCCCAGGAAAGGGCCGAATCGGAAGTGCGTTTAAATGTAAAATCATACTTGGCAAATTCGGGCCAGCCTCCATTTACACATGCACTGGGCACACTTGAATTACAGCAATTGGTAAGACCAAATCGCTTGTTTGCTTCGTCACACTGAGAGACATTTGTACCCAGGAAATCCATGGCCATTTCACCACTTGCAGCCCAGCACCACATACTTGTTTCTTGAGCACGCAGTGGGATGGGTTGCGAACCGATTATTGCATTTGGCGTGCAACAACCACTCGTCAGCACTGCATACCCTGCAATGGCTACCCAAAGTGGATAAAAGAGTAATTTTTTCATTTTGTTTACGATTTAGTGAGAATGTACTGTCCTATGTTGCCAAGAATCGGAATGTGACCCGAAAAGGACATTTTGTCTCATTTAAAACGTATTTAATTTCTGGATTTCTTCCTTTGAGGAGATTGAAAGTGGACATCTGGGGTTCGTCGAGGGTGCATTCCAGTGTGAGATCCCAAGTTGGGAATGACTTTAAACTAAAGGAGAAACTGGAATGATTCCGGGTGGCGCGATACTTGTTCAACTTATTATCTCGGCAGACGAGCCAGATTTCAAGGATGCACTGGTAGGGCCTGTAGGTAAGGGAATGTGAGCGACTGAGTAAGTAAACCTTATCCAACCCGACATCGAGGATGGCCATAGTTGAAGGGGGATGCCAGATATTGGTGCATCAAAGGCATCATGACTCACGCCACTCCTGAGATGTGCTAAGAGGTGTCATCCAATATCAAAGGAAGACCATCGCGATTTAGAGGTGCGGAAAAAGGTTGGTCGCATTTCCCACGTTCTGTTCAATAATGTACGGGTTGTAGGAGAAATCCCGATGGGCCTTTTGAAGGGTGAATATTTACTTACAGATTCAAGGCACTGAATAGCGCTTTCAATTTTGCACTCGAAGGCCGTGGGGCTTCAGGCGTGACAATATTTCCTTGTGGGTCGATCAAGATGAAACGAGGAATGCCTTTTATTTTATATGCTTCGACAAAGTCGGACTTCCAGCCTTCTGGCGCAAATAACTGAATGCCGCCAAGCTCCTTATCAATGATCATGGCTTTCCAATCCGAGCGCGCCTTGTCCCAGGAATTACTATGGGTTCTATCATCATCAATAGACAGACTGACGAAATGGATATTGCGATCGTGATATTCGCTTTCAATTTCCTTCAGGAATGGAATTTCCGCTTTGCAGGGTCCGCACCATGTAGCCCATACATCGATGTAGACATATTTTCCTTTCAAATCGGAAAGTGATGTTGTAGAGCCATCCACATTTTCATAATCTGTAAAAGCAGGCGATGGGCTTCCTTTTGGCAGTTCTTTTTTTAATGTGATAGAGCTCCCGAGAAAGCGCTTGTAGGAGACAAGCATAGGTTCAAGGCTTTTTATTGCTTCCGAGGTGACTAGTGTGTCTACATGAGGATCTGAGGTATAGAACTGGTTGAGTGCTGTTTTGATCTTGTTCAAAGCCGTGTCCAGAGCGGCGATATCCTCTAATTCACTGAGTGCCTCGAAGTCCAAAAGTTCTTCTTCCTTAAGACTCTTTTTTGCCAAAAAATTACTGTGTTCAGCACCGGTTCCAGTGTATACGATTGTCTCATCAAACTCTTTTGTATCGAGTGTGAGGTAGAGGTCAAATCCATTTTTAAGAAAGACGTTTGTTGATTCATGACCATCATACAAATTGTATGTCCCTGTGGCAACCTGGAAGGTATCCCGAAAGGTGCCATCTTCATTCACCCGAATGGTTTTGGAAAAAGTGCGACTTCTCACCAGTACTGAATTACTACTCTGATCTGTGATCTTTCCAGAAAGTGTCACATAGTCATGCGTATTCTGACTGAATCCAAGGAAGGGGAGAATGAGTAAAATGAAGATCAGACGTTTCATTTGAGATTGTTTTGACTTTGCGAATAGATTTGACAAAGGTGAGCGTTGAGTCTGATGCTAGTGCTTACGAATGGTCAGTTTATGCTTTATCCCTTGTTCAGACAAGTATATGCATAATGTGTGGGTATCAGCAAGTACCGACTCGGGCTGGTGGTTTCCTTTGGGTTGGTCTCCTTATACGTACTGTTCCGGATCAGCGGAACCATGGATAGGCCGATTGATTGCTTACATATGCCAGTGCATCTCTACGAACCCTTACCTTAGCTCCATGTCTGGAAAAGGAAAGGTCATTGTAACTGGTGGGACCGGTTATATCGGGTCGCATACTGTGGTTGACTTGCAGCGGTCAGGGTATACGGTTATTGTCCTCGATAATTTGTCGAATTCTGATATCGGTGTCCTGGATGGGATTGAAGCCATCACTGGCATACGGCCGACATTTTCACAGGTCGATATCTGCGATCACAAGGCCCTGCTAGAATTGCTTTCTGTGCATCGAGATGCCGTGGGCGTTATCCACTTTGCCGCATTCAAAGCTGTTGGAGAAAGTGTCGAGAACCCTCTGGTCTATTATACCAACAATGTCGGCGGGATGACCAGCTTGTTGCAGGTGATGCGCATATTGGAAATGGACAATTTGATCTTTTCTTCTTCTTGTACAGTGTACGGACAGCCGGAAGTGTTGCCTGTTACAGAAGATGCCCCTATTCAGCCGGCGCAGTCACCCTATGGGAATACCAAGCAGATCTGTGAAGAGATCTTGCAGGATGTGGTGGCAGCCAAACAGTTTCAGGGTGTGATCTCATTACGTTATTTCAATCCTGTCGGGGCAGACCCTTCGGCATTGATCGGTGAGTTGCCCCTTGGTGTCCCGGCGAACCTGATGCCGTTTATCACCCAAACCGCAGCCGGATTACGTGACAATCTAAAGGTGTTTGGCGGTGATTACACCACCCCGGATGGCACTGCTGTTCGCGATTATATCCACGTCTCCGACCTGGCTGCCGCTCATCGGATTGCCCTGGAAAGGTTGATCGAAAAACGACAGTCTTCTCCTTACGAGACCTTTAATATCGGGACTGGTAGAGGTTCAACAGTGCTGCAGGTGATCCAGGCTTTTGAGCGGGCAACGGGAGTCAAACTGGACTACCAGATCGTAGATCGCCGACCCGGGGATGTGGAGCAGGTCTGGGCCGATACTACTAAGGCGAATCAGATCCTGGGTTGGACTGCACAGCGCACCCTGGAAGAAATGGCCGGCAGCGCCTGGAAGTGGGAAGTGAAGAGAGTGGAGAGTGGGGGGTGGAAGGGTGGCGATTAATTTCGCTATTCGCGGCTCGCAGGATGTCAATGCCTGATTCGAGCTGTCCTTTGAAGTCACGTTAATTTTCATTCCCGTTTGAGCCTTCTTATTGGATGATCATTACGTTATCGCGGTATTTTAATTTCAAAAGTGTCCACCACACTTCAACGCTTTAGCATCTTGATAGAAATGCCCTGGTGATGCGTATTCTTCTATTACTTGTTCTTCTGACTGGTTGCATTTCTGAATCCCAAAAAACGGTTGTAGATCTACGTCCAAATTGGGAACAGACCTTCATGACCATTGATGATTCTATGCAGATTGATTTTTTGGAGATGGTGAATCTGGCCGATTCGCTTGCATGTGATACCGTATCTATTCAGTTTTCTTTGAACCCGGAAGGATCAGATACTACATATCTTCTTTCACCCATTGCTCGGTGCAGAAAGACAATGGGTTGTATGTTTTTCCGCCCAAGGAATTATTTGGTTCTTACCTTGGACACAATTCAATCGCTATATTCTTCAGGTCAACTAAAAGATGTACTCTTGAATCATATTCTCAATCCAGAAAGGAGTCCAGAGCATGCAAGCCATCCCGGAAAGTCAATCATCATTATTGAAGTGTCAAATGAAATTCCTGGCCATAAGGTGAAAGATGCATTATTGAAATTGGCCATAGCCTACAATCATATTCATTTTCGTTTTTCAGATGTAGTTACTCATTTGCCGTTCCAGTTGGGGACCTTCTGGCCTGAGCCTCCAAAAGGTGCTACAGTAGATACTAAAAAAGCTTCCTAAACATGGGATATTCAAGTATTTGCAGTGTAGCTGTATTCCTTTTTGCTGTCTGTTGGTCGGCCTGTAAAGTGGAACGACCTTATATTTCGAATAGTGATATTTGTGAATTTGATGCCCTACTTTCGGACCACTTTCCAGAAATACTTACACAATCTACCTTATCTAATATACATTATATCAATACACTGGATCCGGAGTATCAAAGGATGGAAGCATGCTGGGCGAAAGGTGATTATTTGACCTATCCGATGCCCCCACCTCCGATGATTCCACACCTGTCATATAAAGATCTTAAGCGGTATGGCGAATTGGGTTGTCTGTCGGTAGAAGAGGTAAATTATTACCATCAGAAATTGCTTCATCTTCCAAAAACATCTGATTGGCAGTTTTCAAAAGATGTTTTATTCCCTCTCATTTCGTTCGAAGAGTTGAAAGACCGAATAAAGAAAAATGATTCAATGTTCTTTCAATTTCGGCGATGTAGTATTCCACTGTTTACTCCTAATCGGCAACGTGTGCTCTTTTTCATTGAGTATATGGGGAATGGTGGCTCCGGGTGGATCTATACTTTTCAAAAGGTAGGAGAGGATTGGCAGGAAATATATTCTGAAATGACATGGATATCATAAATATAGGGGACCACCTTTAGCCAATTGCTGCGTTTGGCTATCCTGGACCCGGGTATCTAAGTGAGGGGGTAAAGGCAAAGTCCATCCAGAATCATGGTTGGCATGCCAATCGAAATCACATAAAAACGAAATAGTGATTCGGTCCTCAGCCCCCACTCCTGGACCCAAATCCCACATTCCTTTGTTCCTGATTCCTGATTCCTGATTCCTGGTTTCAGGATGTTCCTGCCAGGTCGTGACTTTCGAAATATCGAAATACCGCAATAACCCAATAACTCTTCCCGAGACCATCAGGTAAAAAGCCAATTCCCAACGCCCAAGTCCCAATACCAAAAATCGTCTCATCCCCCATCCCTGAGCCACTTCTTTCATTTCCCCTTACCTTTGCCCCTTCAAAGCCAGAATATGTCTCAAGCTCTATTTGATACAGTACAATCCTTGATCGATGAGATCAAGTCCACCCGCCTTGCTGACAAGGATGAACTCGAACAGTTCAGGATCCGATTCCTCGGCTCCAAGAACATCCTGAAGCCACTCTTCGGTGAGATCAAGCAGGTGGAAAACACCCGGAAGAAGGAGTATGGCCAGTTGGTCAATGAGGCAAAAACGACTGCCGAGAGCATCTTTGAAACCTTACAGGCGGAGATGAAACGGGCAGGACAGAAAGCTGCTTTTGCCGATTTGGACCTCAGCGCCCCGGGCGAACCTCGTCCTTTGGGCTCTCGTCACCCCGTCTCCCTGGTGATGCAGGAAATGATCGATATCTTTTCCCGCATCGGCTTTACAGTTGCGGACGATCGGGAAGTGGAGGATGACTGGCACAACTTCACCGCTATGAACACTCCGGAGGATCACCCAGCCCGCGATATGCAGGATACCTTCTATGTAGTGGATGCACCCAAGATGGTGTTGCGCACCCACACCTCCAGTGTACAAGCTCGAGTAATGACTAGCCAGAAGCCACCGATTCGTATCGTGGCTCCCGGGCGGGTCTATCGGAATGAGACGATTTCTGCGCGATCACACTGCCAGTTCCATCAGATCGAGGGATTGTATATCGATGAAGGCGTCAGCTTTGCAGATCTCAAGCAGACCCTGCATTATTTTGTCCGTGAGTTTTATGGTGGCGATCGTCAGATCCGTTTGCGCCCATCCTATTTCCCATTCACAGAACCCAGCGCCGAGATGGATGTGTACATGGGTCTGAACAGTGAAAAAGACTATCGCATCACTAAAGGCACCGGTTGGCTGGAAGTACTGGGTTGCGGCATGGTCGATCCTGCCGTGCTGGAGAATTGTGGTATTGATTCCGAGCGATATACCGGATTTGCATTCGGTATCGGCATCGAACGGACCGCCATGCTCAAATATAATATCGAGGATATCCGCCTGATGTTCGAGAATGATGTGCGCTTTCTCAAGCAATTCCAATCCGTAGTCTAGGGCCATCAACCCCTCCAATTCTCCTCAACTCCTTCTCTCCTCAACTCCTCTACGAAATGAAGCCCAGCATTCCAAAAGGTACCCGAGACTTTGGCCCGGATCAGGTAGATCGCCGACAGTATATTTTTTCAGTGATCCGGGAAGCATTTGTGCGGTATGGTTATCGCCCAATCGAGACACCGGCAATGGAAAGTCTGACCACCCTGACCGGCAAATATGGAGAGGAAGGGGACCAGCTCTTGTTTAAAGTCTTGAATAATGGGGATTTTCTGTCCAAGGCAGATAACCTGGCTTTGACCAGCCGGGACAGTAATAAAGTATTGCCTTCCATCTCCAAGCGGGGGTTGCGCTATGACCTGACCGTTCCGTTTGCCCGTTTTGTGGTAATGAACCAAAATGACTTATCCTTCCCCTTTAAGCGATATCAGATCCAGCCGGTATGGAGGGCTGATCGCCCACAGAAGGGACGCTATCAGGAATTTTTTCAGTGTGATGCTGATGTGATTGGTTCGGATTCGCTGATGTATGAGGCGGAGTTGATTCGCTTGTATGATGAAGCCTTCCATCGTCTGGGGATTCCAGTCGAAATCCGGGTCAACAATCGAAAGCTCCTGGCTGGACTGGCGGCAGTTTGTGGCATCGGAGATCATTTTCAGGCCATGACCATGTCTATCGACAAAGCCGATAAGATCGGGTGGGATGGAGTGCGAAAAGATATGGTGGACAGGGGCATTCCTGAGGAGGGTGTGAATCAGGTCATCCAGTCTCTGGCCGATCCGGACCTGGAACAACTTCGCCCCATCCTGGCGGGGCATCCGGAGGGTGCTTTGGGACTGGAGGAAATGGATCAAGTGACCGCCTACTTGCAAGATGTCAACCTGAACAACCCCTGGATCCTGGATCTTACCCTTGCTCGTGGTTTGAACTATTACACCGGCTGTATATTCGAAGTCAAGGCAGTTGGGGTAGAGATGGGTAGCATCGGTGGTGGCGGTCGATATGCGGATCTGACGGGGGTGTTCGGATTGAAGGGGATGTCCGGTGTAGGGATTTCCTTTGGTGCAGATCGAATTTATGACGTCATGGAAACGCTGGACCTCTTTCCCGCCAATGCAGTGACTAGCCTCCAGGTTTTACTTTGTGCCTTTGATACTGAGGACCATACTTATGCATTTGGTGTGTTGAACAAACTTCGGGATGCGGGGATATCCGCCGATCTGTATCCAGAACCGGTGAAATTTCAGAAGCAGATGAAGTATGCCAATGCCCTTGGTGTGCCTTATGTGTTGGTCATCGGTGAGACTGAGCGAATCAGTGGTCAGCTCACTTGCAAAAATATGCAAAGTGGCGACCAGCAAAAACTTGATTTACAGGCACTTATCTCGATTTTGACCTCTTGAAATTTCGTTAATCAATCGTTAACGGGAGGAGATCAGGAGTGAAACGGGGTATCTTTGCACGGCTATTCTGGCATGGAATGGCATTTTGGGAAATTGCTATGGAAAAAAAAGGTACAAAAATTGGATGGCTGATATCCAGTATCTGGGCATTCAGCCTGGTTTGGGGGTTTGCAAACAATGGCGATCCTGCCACGGTAAAATCCATTGAAAAGGAGGTGTTTACGTACTCGGAATCTGAAGTGCGCAGTCGCTTCAAGCAGATGCCGAGTATTGTGACAAAGCGATATTCAGGGCTGACCAAGAGCCGGATCAAGTCCTATGTGGACTCACGTCGCGACATTACTGAACAACTTCTTGGAAAGAGCTCCATGTTCTTCCCGATCATCGAACAATATCTGAAAGCCTACAATCTGCCCCTGGATCTCCGGGTGTTGCCGATTATTGAAACCAAGTTGGATCCAACTGCTATCTCCCATGCCGGCGCATCCGGCCTATGGCAGTTTATGGAAGGGACGGCAGCAGAATATGGATTGACAATGGATCATCTCATCGATGAGCGATTTGATATTCATCGTTCTACAGAAGCTGCGGTACAATACCTGGCCAAGCTGTATAACAAGTACGAAGACTGGGGACTGGCCCTGGCGGCGTATAACTGCGGACCGGGATATGTCAACCGAGCCATCCGCCGTGCCAAAAGCCGGGACTATTGGTCCATCGCCCGATATCTCCCCAGGGAGACACAGAAGTATGTGCCGAAATTTCTGGCTGCAACCTATCTGGTGAATTATTACCACGAGCATGGATTGATTCCTGCATTCCCTGACCTGGACCTCCAGCTCACCCAGGAGTTGAGGGTATTTAAAGAAGTTTGTTTTGATGAGATCGCCCGAATTGCACAAGTACCATTGGCGACCGTCCGTCAGCTCAATCCGGCATATACCGATGATTGCCTGAACGCCTGGAAAAATGGCACAGTGATCACTTTGCCAAAGCGATCTGTTCGATTTGTTGCCGGTTATCTAAAGATGCCGGATGAAGGGCACAAGTATTTTGAGGAACTGACCATTCCGGAACAAGAGGAAGAGAGCCTGACTCAAGCAGGATATCGTTTGGTTCTGTACACGCCTGAAGTAGATTCGACATTGACCTATGTGGCGGCTCTTTTTGGAGTGGAAGAAAGCCTGCTTCGATTGTGGAATGCTCTCGAACCTGAGCCGATATTCGATGGTATTCGGGAGCTCCAGATATTTCTTCCAGAGATCAAGCCTTTTCATCTACCCAAGCCAGCGAAGATTGAACTGATCCCTCAGATCGGTACAGAAATTGCCACTGCCCTCACAAAGAAGTACCAACATGAGATTGTCGATCTGATGTACGGTGTGGGCAGGGAGAGCAAATACGATCTGTATACCCTGAGTCTGGCGGATACACCAGAGGATGTATGCCGGGTGTACCCGACTGTTGATCCCCAGGATTTGAAAGAGCACAATCCTAAGGCATTGTGGGTACCCGGAGAGATCATCCGCGTGCCGCATTCCCGCCAGAATCTGGCTATCCGCTAATTTTTCCAGTGTTCTTTTGAAGTGATTAGATGGGTTGGCTTACCAACCGAAGATCAGAAGCATCAGGATCAATAATGCGATCAATGCCCATATCCAGGGCGTCCATTGCTTTCTATTGTGTTGTTTCCGCAGATAGTCGATCTCTTTGTGATCGATCTCCCGAAAGTCCTCGTCCATCTCTGAATCCATAATGGGTTCTGCTTGAAGGATCTGGCGTACAAGGTCCAAGTCCACTTCATTGACCCAAAGTTGGATAGCGAGCGCCTGGACCGGCAGGATACCGTGTATGGTCTCATTGCGCAGCATAGCCTGAACCCCTTCGCTTTGTAAGCGAGCGAGAGCCAGTCCGGCTTCAGTCGCATTGGCGTATGTGTGAAACTTGATCAACATGGCCCGCAAGATCGGCAATGGTCTGATAAAATGCTGGATTGACTAGATATTGGTGAGCTATGGTGGCCTAAAAATCCCCGTTAAGGTTGCACCTTTGCAGAAACGTTGTTGTATGAAATTTGTCTCCGAAACCATTATCGATCAAGTGATCGAAGCACTTGATCAGTCTGACGAAGCACTGGAGAAGTCTGACCAGGAAATGGCTGATGGTCAGCCAGCTTTGCTGGACTTTCTGACGCAGGAAGCCTTTGATCTCCTCACTGAGGAAGAACAGGATTATCTGCTCTTGCTCGGATTGACACTTTGGGAGTCTGCCCGGAAGGTCAATGGAACCATCCCGGAATTAACTGCTCAGGCATTGGGCAATGCGGAAGAGGCTAATTACGAGGCACTGGAAGGTTCTACCGGGAAGAATTTCAGGGAACGGATGGATGCTTTTTTTCAGGACTATCCACAAGAGGACCTTCTGGCGTTCATCGAAGATGCACTTGCTGATGAGGATGAAGAGCTGGTGACTTCTGAAGGGCGGGAAACACTGTTCGTCACGTTGAAGACAGTAGTGGATGTGTTGCACGCATCCTGCTAGGATACCCCATTCAACCCTCAGGCCTGTTCATTGATTTTTGTTCCGGGAGGTCCAGAATGATCCAGGCAAACCAGACCAGAAAGAGAAAAAAGGTCACTTTCTGCAGGATCGGCAGGACTATAATTGCCTCATGGGTATTATAGATCCAGTAATTACAGACACAGAGGATCATACAGAACACTCCTGCCAGAACAATGGATCGTCGACCAGAATTCCAGAGCGCATGTACAGTCACGGCCAGGGCGATCATCCCCAGCAGGCCGGCCAGGTGAATGACCTGATCATGGAAGGGTGTCGGTAAGAAAGCGGTAACCACCATGGATCCTATTCCACCCCAATGCAAGCCCGCTTTTCCTGTTGATGATAATTGAATCTGTTGCGGAAAAGTATACCACATCCAGGCCAGAGATGCACTGAGTACGTACAGGGCAATCAGAGCAACAGGACGTGCCGGATTGGGTGCACCTGCTCGAGTGGCGGCGGAGATCAGATCACACCAATAACTGTCTCGAACAGAAAAGCCCAGTTCTGCGTTGGCCCATCGAATGCCTCCGGGATAGATCAGACATGCCCACAAGTACAGAAGGCAATAGAAGGTGATTCCCCATAAGGGAATGTACCTCGGGGTCAACAGTTGACGCCATGCAGTAGACCAGGTCATGACGGGAAAGGTACAGCTTCCAGAGAATGGAAGGAGCGAGTGTCCCAATTCAGGGGAAGAGGCTGCTCGATATAAAAAGCCCTCTGTATGCAACGCATACAGAGGGCTTTTTGACAGGGTAGACCTGATCGTCCAGGTTACTTTCCGGAGCTGATGAATCCGTCCACTGTTGCAGTGAATTCATCTACAGACTTTGTATATCCTGTTTTGCCCAGGGCTTGCAGGGAATATTTGCCTGCTTTGTCCTTAGAAGCATTAAAGACCCAAACAGTTGGAAATCCAGTGACTTTGAAGGACTGTTGCATGTTGGCATTCTGTTGTTGAATATCGGTCGGCAATTTGAAGCGCTTTGGATAATCCAATTCGAGAAGGATCACATTCTTCGCCGCCCATTGTTTGAATTCAGGCTTTGAGAATACGGAGGCGGTCAATCGCTTACACCATCCACACCAATCACTTCCGGTAAAGTTGGCCATAATCGGCTTTCCAGTTTTTTGGGATTGAGCATAAGCTTCATCCAGACTGACAAGCCAACCTTCATTGGAGGCGGTATATGTTCCGTTCTGGGCGACAGCCATGGAGGAAATCAGGAGGAGGGATACGAGGATGGAATAAGTTCTCATGTGTTCAGGTTTGCGAACGAAGGTTTGGTATTTGCGTTTCGTTCGGAAGAATAATGGACAAAGATAGGAGTTGGTTTCAAGTCGTGCTTGAAGTTAACATCTTCATAACCTCAACGTGTTCGGGAAGTTACAGGGAGGATCATGTTTTTTTCACCGACAACGAGGCCCTGAGATGAGCCTGTTTTCGCACCTTTGGGGGATGGACCCCATCCGTCGCGCCTGGATCGAAATGCACCTGGCAGTGCTCTGTTTTGGATTTACCGCCATTCTAGGTGCATGGATTTCCCTTTCTGCCCTGAGTCTTGTCTGGTGGCGGGTGCTCTTGACGTCTGTGTCTCTCATCCTGCTTTTACGTGGATTTGGTGGATTGCGTCGAATGCCCTGGCGACTGATGCTCAGTTATGCCGGCATCGGTGTGGTGGTCGCTTTGCACTGGGTGGCCTTTTACGGAGCGATCAAGCTGTCGAATGTGAGTATTACTCTGGTGTGTATGGCCACAACCTCTTTGTTTACGGCTTTTCTGGAACCCCTTTTTACCAAACAGCGTCTGCGGGGTGTTGAAGTTGTATTGGGCCTGATGATGATCCCCGGGATGATTCTGGTGGTTCGTCATATTGAACCCGGATTGTGGTATGGTGTCCTGGCAGGTCTGGTCGCTGCCCTCCTGGCCTCTATTTTCTCCATTCTCAATAAGCAACTGGTCTCCAAAGCCAAGGAAATGGAGATCACCCTTTTGGAATTGGGTTCTGCCTGGATCTTTTTGTCTCTGGTCCTGGGTGTATTGGCCCTTTTCGGGATCACCTTTGAATTAGAGCCGGCACCAACCGACTGGATCTGGCTGATCGTTTTGGCCCTGGTCTGTACGACCCTGGCCTATATCCTGGCCCTAAGAGCACTTCGTCATCTCTCAGCCTTTGCTTCCAATCTGACCATTAATCTTGAACCGGTATACGGGATCATTCTGGCCATCCTACTGTTGGGCGAACATCATGACCTGGATTTGAAATTCTATCTCGGTGTGGCCATGATCCTGGGGGCAGTGCTTCTCTACCCCTGGCTAAAGAGGAGGTGGGTGTGAGATTCGCTATTCGCTATTCGCTTTGTGCTTGCCTGATTGGTGTTGACCTTCGAAATATCGAAATAACTGATTGGTGTTCGCTATTCGCTGTTCGCCGTTTGTGCTTGCCTGATTGGTGTTGACCTTCGAAATATCGAAATAACGCAATAACGCAATAACGAAATATCCATTCATCCCGCAGCCCTCAGCCCTGTGACGGGGTAAAGAATAAATGGTAAAGGGCCCAACGCTTGGACCGAACACAAAACACCAAACACCGAATACCAAATACACAGTTCCTAGGTTCCTGCGTTCCTGGTTCCTGATTTGTGAATACCTGTGCTTGTCTTGTTGATTGCGAAATAACACCTCCGGCCCTCATCCCTCGGCTATCAATCAACAACTGGCCGTCGAAATAACCCAATTGCGAAATACCGAAATAACCGTTCATCCCTCCTTCCTCAGTCCTCGGTCCTGAAATGGGGTAAAGGGTAAAAGGTAATGGGTAAAGGGCCGAACGCCATTCGCCATTCGCTGTTCGCCCCCAGGACTCGGGGCCAACCAGGACAGTGGCTGACACCACTCGGGTAGTAGACTCCATATAGGCCGGTAAAAGGGTAAAGGGTAAAAGGTAATGGGTAAAGGGCCAAACTGACCTTGCCTGAAATTGGTATTCGCTGTGCACTGTATGTGTTTGCCAGATGAGTGTTGACTTTCGAAATATCGAAATAACCCAATAACGAAATACCGCAATAACCGTTCATCCCTCTCGTCCTGTCGGGCAAGCATCCCTGATCCCTCGGTACTGAAATGGGGTTAAGGGTAAAAGGTAATGGGTAAAGGGCCGAACGCCATTCGCCATTCGCTGTTCGCGATTCGCGAATTTGTGCTTGCCAGATTAGTGTTGACCTTCGAAATATCAAAATAACGCAATAACTTTTCTCATAACCTCATAACCTCCTCGACTCCTCGACTCCTCGACACCCCACCTTCCAGCAACACATGAAAACTTTTTTTCATGGAACGTAACCTTTTCCGGAGGGATCAGTATATGCATGTAAGTCTAGCGGTACAGCAATTCCCATCCCCCCCCAAGAACCGCATCTCAATTAACCGATTGACGCTGTACCGACGATGCGGGATTCATTCCCATTAAACCGGCATTGACCCGGTCTGGTCAGGTATTGCCTGCGCCAGAATCGGCGAGCCACCCAGTTCGATTATTGTCTTCGTTCGAGACGGTCTTGTTCCGTTTTCGAAGCTGATCCTGCACTTGCTGTCCGGGTTCGGCCCAGGAGGCTATATGTATTCCAATTTGCTTACGAGGCTGAAAAGGGCCCCGGTGAAGCCTGGGAGAGGACTGTGTGGACGTCTAAAAGTGGAATTTTTTTAACGCCTTTTTATAGTTCACAAAAATCGGAACCATGAGATCCTTTCAAAGACTTCCAGAGGGAGTTCCAAAACCAAGCGGGTTGATCCGGAAAGCGGGTCCAACCACACGCCGTGAGCAACAGGCCTGGCCAGGATACATCGGCTGGGTGTCAACTGTATTGCTCCTGATGATCTTGCAATTACCACTTCCACGAGTAAGCGACCTTGTCGCTGCTCCGTCCAGGGTGATGGCAAACACAAACGACATAACCAATACATGGAAAGGAGGCCATCCCAAAACACCTTTTCTGCACGTGAGCAACACAACTGGCAGGACTGGTTGGAATGAGCCGAATCGTGCAGTCTTGTTGCCGGTTTCTAAGACGGTAACCGCTTCAAGAGATGCTTACCTGCGTTCTCAGGTTGGAGACGAATACTACAATCACGGTGGCTGTGCGTCACTGGAGATTGGAAATTCGGTCAACGATCTGGAGCGGGGTATCCTGTATTTTGACTTGAGTCAAATACCGGCATCTGCTATGGTGACTTCTGCAACCCTGACACTGTACAAGCAGTCCGGTGCAGCGATGGCCCAAAACCTTTCGGTTCATCGTGTCACCGCGGACTGGACTGAAGGTGTTGAATGTGGCGCCACCGGTCAGGTTTCCTGGGCTGAACGTGTCGCGATGACGGCATGGGCAGTTCCTGGTGGTGATTTTGATCCGGTAGCCGCTGGATCAGCCAATGTCGCTGCAGGTACAGGGACCTATGATTGGATGATCACCGGTTTGGTTGAAGACTGGATCAATGGGATCCAGACCAATCAGGGATTACTCATTAAAGTCACCGACGAAGCGGGAGTTCCGATGGTTGTCAACTTGTTTGGCAGTTCGGAGGCCCCAGACCCGGCACATCGTCCGGTGTTGACCATTGAATATAACACACCGATCGCGTGTCCAATGGATGCCACAGTGGATTGTGCGCTAGCACCCTTTTTGCCTGTGAATACAGGTAATCCAATGGTGGATGTTGATCCACTCTGCCTGCCAGCAGGGATTCCAGACTATATGGATACGTCGAACAAAACCAATAATGGTTCCTGTTCGGATAACCAGTTCACCATCAATCGGATCTGGTCTGTTGAGGACAATTGTATGGACACTTACACCTGCCTACAGGTGATCGAGGTGATCGATAATACGCCTCCTGCAGCGAATCAGGCTCCTGGAGCTTTGAATGCAGGAGTGATATTGGATTATACCGACTTCCACGATGGCACCAACCATCTGCATATGTGTCCTGAAGATCTGTTTATTGGTCCGAACATCAATCAGTTCCTCACCTTTGATGGATTCAACCTTGTGTTCAGTCACCTGAACGGGACTGAGGTGGAATATCTTCCGGCCCCTACAGCCAATGATGCCTGTGGAGGTGCTTCAGTAGAATTGAATTATTCCCTTTCCTCCAAGGATGCATCGATGTTGCCTTGTACCCTTCGGGTAAACCTGGTCTGGGAAATGATGGATGGCTGTGGAAACACCAGCTATTACGAACAACTGATCACTATAGAAGATCGTGCAGCATTGGCCATTCATCCCAATGCTCCAAATCTGAATGCGACGATCAGCTGTACAGCCAATCCGGATCCAATGGATTTGGGAGGCGATGTGTCCAACCCCAGTCAGCTCGATGATGTCGATGTCTTTTGGGATTTTGATGCATGTGTTGTCAATATTCCTATTCAGCCGGAAGGCGCACCGGTACCCGGTGACCTGGCCGGATTATACTGGATGGATATGACCACTCCCGGTGCTTGCCCTCAGGAAATGACCATCACCAGAAACTGGTGGGCAGTCGACTCTTGTGGAAATGTCAGTGATCCTTATGTACAAGTCATTCAGGTGGAAGATCAAACACCACCGGATATCACCTGTCCAGCCAATACAACGGTTGAATGTGATGAAAATATGTTACCGGTTGCAACGGGTTTGGCCACTGCAACAGATGATTGCGGTATTGCAACAGTGGGGTATAGTGATGTGCAGACCTCTGGTCCGCCTCCGAATCTATACACGATCAATCGCACCTGGACTGCTACGGATGAATGTGGGTTGATGAGCACTTGTGTGCAGTTAATCCGCGTCAATGATGTCACCCCTCCAACCATTGAATGTCCACCGAACATGGTGGTCAATACAGATGGAACGGGCCTGAATCAGGAGGCCATCGATTGGGGAATAACTGTAGACAATGTGACAGGCGACTGTGCAGTGTTCTTCCAGAATACCGCACCTATAAGTGACGACAATTGCGATATCGTGTCTCTGGATTGGACCCTGGTCAATAATATTTATGGCCAATCGACCGGATCAGGTAAACTGGATAATGTTGCTATTTCTCCGAATACCAATGCAGTCACCTATATGGTGGTGGACGGCGGTGGAAATATGGCCATGTGCAGTTTCTCCATCACGGTGAGTGACAACGAAGCACCGATTATTACCAATTGTAATGACGGATTGAATCCAACACTTTATGCCAATGCGATGTGCGAAGCAGAAGTACAGGATTGGACATCCGGCATTGTAGCAACAGATAACTGTTCCAGTCATTTGCAGGCCACAATATCCATTACGCAGTCCCCAGCATCTGGAACATTTCTGCCTGGTCCGGATAATGATCACATCATCACCTTTACGGTGTCAGATGTCGATTTGAATACCTCCACATGTACGATGATCGTCCATGTGCAGGACACCACGCCTCCGGTCGCTCAATGTGTGGATGATTACATCCTGGTATTGGTAAATGGTGCTGCTACCATCAGTCCACTTGATATTGATGACGGCAGCTCGGACAATTGCGGAATTCAGAACATAGTCCTGGATCGCACACAATTTACCTGTGCTGACGCTGGAGATACGATTACTGTGACGTTGACTGTCACGGATGTGGTCGGTCTGACAGATACCTGTAAAACGAATATCTCGATTAAAGATCCGCTCCCTCCTGTGATCACCAACTGCCATGACAATATCATGGTGGGGAACGATCCGGATGTCTGTGGTGCAAAAGTCAACTGGTCGCCGACCCTGGCTATAGATGATTGTGAACTGGCTTCAGGCATCACCATCTGGCATTGGACAACTGGCGCAACGGTGTTTGGCGGAAATGATATTGAGAGTACGTTTGGTATGCCAGCGACTCCTGAAACATCAGATGATCCCTTGCCGGGTACCGGTTCCAGTAAACTCTACAATTTCGGCTTGACCCAGGTGCATATCATCGCGGTCGACGAAAGCATGAATATTTCTGAGGTCTGCGTCTTTGACGTGATGGTCCTCGATACACAAGAACCAGAATTGGTCAAATGTCCAGATGATGTCACTATTCTTACCGAGCCAGGATTGTGCTCCGGGTTGGTGCCTGATTTGACTGGAGGATTGATCGCAAAGGATAATTGTCCCTTGGAATTCACCCAGGATCCGGTTGCAGGTAGCTCTATCGGCACGGCTCATGGAGAGGTATTTGACATCACGGTTTCGGCAACGGATAGTGGTGGTCATGTGATCCAATGTATCGTCAAACTGACCCTTGACGATACGGAGGCTCCAGTGATCACCAGCTGTCCGGCCGACCTGACGGTCGATACCAATCCAGGTACGTGCACGGGCACTGTACCGGATCTCTCGGGTGTGTTGGATTTTAAGACAAGTGATAACTGTGTCATTGCTGACACAATTCAGACTCCGCTTGCCGGTAGCTTCTTTGGCGGCCAACATGGCTTTGTTCAAGAAGTGACCCTGGTGGTCCATGATGTGGCTGGCAATGTCAGTGATACCTGTCGCGTGAATCTGACCTTACGGGATATCGAAAACCCGGTGATTGCCGTATGTCCTCCGGATGTCACGGTGCGCCCGAATGCCAATTGCAGTTTTGCCCTGCCCGATTATTTTATCGGCCTGGATCTTTCTGACAATTGCACAGCCGAGGGAGACCTGGGTAAGGTCCAGTCTCCAATTGCCGGATTCAGTTTTGGCAATAAGCTGGGAGGCCAACAAGGTGTCGATCTTTACCTCTCTGATGAAGCGGGGAATATGGATACCTGTTCATTTACCATCACATTGATTCCGACACCTGCACCCAACGTCTCGGTAGCAGATTCGACTTATTGTGATGAAGAAACCATTGCTTCTGTCATGGCTGTAGATCCATCCGGATATGCAGGTGCGACGTTCAAATGGTTTACAAATGCTGGATTGACGATCCCGGTAGCTGCAGCGCAGATCTCCGGTGCAAACAGTCAGTTCTATACACCGAATCACACCCTGGGTGTACAAGTTGTCTACGTCGTTACGATGAATGGCACATGTAATAGTGATCCAGTGGTGGTGAGAACTCATATTCTGGATTGTGATGTCAAGATCACTGATCCATGTGCTTGCCGGGGTAATGAAGGAAACGCGACAACTCTGACCAATGGTCAGTTCAATGAAGTGATCCGAGTTACTGCTCCAAGTAGCCAGATATGGACGATCTCAGCTGTTTCAGGTTTGTATCGGAATTCATCCGCTGCGCCTCCTGCGGCCCCGATCGCATTGATCCCAGGATTTCTGCTGACAGAAATGCCACAAGGCAATGGCACGAGTATCTATGAACTACTCGGTGTCCATATTGATGCTCTGGGGTATAATCTGACAGTGACCAATGGTCTGGTTGTGGGGCAAGTATCTAATACTTGCTACTATCCTGATCCTACGATCGGCAGTCAGGTCTTTGATAATTACTGTATCAACTACCCGGCGGTTCAGCTGAGTGGTTCGGCGACCTATCCCACACAACCGGTTACTCCGGGTGTGAAGGAATCTGACCGCTTTGATATTCTCAATACAATCGGTGTCGTGGTACAGAGTAATATCACGCAGTTGGCTCCGGCCAGTTTGACTCCGGGCGACTATTTTATTCGCTACCGGTATAATGCCGCGAACGACCAGCCTTCACCGGCCTTCCCGGGTTGTGTGCAGGATGTGTCACAGCAGTTGAAGATCTTCCCGAATCCACCACAGGATATGAATTGCAATAACAAGGCAAACGTATCCCTGGATGAGAACGGCATCGCTGTGATCACCGGTGACGATATCCTGGAAGGCAGCTACGGTTGTTATGATCAGTATCTCGTCATGATCGATGGGAAATTCCAACCCATTGTCGATTGTGGTGATGTTGGAAAGACCTTTACTGTGAAAGTTACGGATCCTATTTCCGGCAATTCCTGTTGGGGTAAGATCTTTGTGGAAGACAAATTGCCACCCGTTCTGACCTGCGCTGATGTAACTGTCAGTTGTAATAATGATGCATTAGATCCTGGTTCCATCGGCTATCCGGATCTGTATGACAATTGCGGAGTGGATAATGTCACCCTGACTTTCAGTGAAATGCCGGAGGTTTTGACTTGCGACCCGATGTATGCGGAGATCCTTCACCGTGTCTGGTATGCTGTGGATAAGCACAACGGTATGATGGTGAGCTGTATGCAGGATATCTTCCTGATCAAAGCAACTGTCGCTGATGTGGTCTGGCCACTGAACCTGGATGACATCGCTTTGCCTTCACTGCCTTGCGGAAATGCCAATACCTCTCCGGAGAATACGGGCAAGCCGAGCATCGATGGCAAACCTGTCAGTGGATACTGTGAGTTGGTCACATCTTACCAGGATAAGCTTATCCCGGTATGTGACAACAGCTTCAAGGTCATGCGGACCTGGATGGTCATGGACAATTGCACAGGTGCTATGGTATCTACTGTGCAGACCGTAGTGGTATCAGATAAGATTGGCCCTGCCATATCCTGTCCAACACCGAAGCAAATTGTGATCGTAGATCCATCCTGGCAAGGATGTGGGGCGACCATTTTTGCACCAACGGTCAATATTACAGACAACTGTACAGTACCGACCAAGTTGGTCCTGCAAACCAGTGTGCTGGCAGGAGGTGTATTGACCCAAAAGGTGGGTAATGGCGCCTATTTCAACGTGCCTTATGGCAACCATACTGTGACCTATACGGCAACGGATAATTGCGGGAATATTTCTTCCTGTAGCTTGAATGTCTCCATCCAGGATACAGAGCCACCGGTAGCGGTGTGTAATGACAAGATCGTCGTGTCTTTGATCGAATCAGAGACAGTGATCTACGCCAAAACATTTGATGATGGCAGCCATGACAACTGCAATCAGGACCTGACTTTCCATGTTCGTCGCATGGACAATGCACAATGTCCTGGAGATGATGCGACTGTTTACGCCCCTTCTGTGCCTTTTTACTGCTGTGATGTGACCAATGGTCCGGTCATGGTGGCAATGAAGGTCTGGGTCGATACGGATCACGATGGTATTCACGATGCCAATGAGCCAGAGAACGAATGTATGATGGAAGTTACCGTGAATGACAAGATCAAGCCGGTCATCCATTGTCCAGAAGATATCTCTGTCATGTGTTCAGAGGATCTGACTGCGACAGACCCACAGACATCTGTTTTCACATTGACACCTGATCAGGCGATCTCTGCGGCCTATGACAATGATTATTGGTTCTCCAAGATCGTGTCTGGTTTGCCAACGACAGGTCTGATCACGGATGTGAATGTTGGTATCGAGATTGATCATGAAGTGGTTGATCAGCTGGATATTCGTCTGATCGCGCCGAATGGTGTTGAGCTCATTCTCTTCAATGGAGCTGGATGCGGCAAGACCAAGGCCAATGTCAATGTCGTCTTTGACGATGGTGGAAGTGCCTTCAGTTGTGCGGGAAGTCCAATTGCTATTTTCGGAATCCAGAAGCCACAGAGTGCCATTCTTTCCCTGCTGAATGGTCAGGTACCAAACGGTGAATGGAAGTTCCTGGTGCGGGATAAAGTTGCTGGAGGATCCGGTCTGGTGAAGAAGCTGAGCCTGGAGATCACCTATGCAACGCCATTGGCCTTGCAGCCGTGGGCGACGGATAATGCTTCTGCCTGCGGACTGGCTATCGACTACGAAGATCTGGATGAGAAGGCACAATGTGCAGAAGATCAGGAGATTCGCCGTCAATGGACAGTGGAGGATCCATCCGGGAATACCCAGACATGCATTCAGACGATCCGCCTGACGGATGATACACCATTGATTGTCAACTTCCCTGAGGATGTGACCATCACCAACTGTGTCAAACTGAATGATATTCAGGCAACAGGAGAAGCAGAGCATAACGGCGATTGTGAACTAGTCGGCGTGAGCTCTGTCGATGAGATCTATGATGTTGTCCCTGATGCGTGTTACAAGATCGTTCGGACCTGGACGGTTGTGGACTGGTGTAAATTCGAACAGAATAGCCCATACACAACAGGAGGTATCGTGATCGATGCGCAAGACCATATCTGGGAGGATGATGGTGACGGATACTTCAAGTATGTCCAGGTCATCAAGGTGATCGACAATGATCCTCCGGCTGTGTTCTGTCCGAATGATTTCACGATCGAAAGCTTCTCTGAAGATTGTGATAGCAATGAAGTGACGATCAGTCTGGATGCTAATGACGCCTGTACACCGGTAAACCAATTGAAGGTCAATTGGACAGTGGATGTCCACAATAATGGTTCAGTGGATCTGAGTGGGAATGGACTTGCCTTTACTCGCAAGTTGCCACTGGGTACACATCGGGCTTACTACCATGTTTCGGATGGTTGTGGCAACTATACGAATTGTGCATTCCTCTTTACTATTGTGGACAAGAAGAAGCCGACACCGATCTGTCAAAACGGAATTTCTGTCGATCTGATGCCGGTTTCCGGTGAGGTCCTTGTACCTGCAGTGGCGATGGAATCTGGTGACAGCTATGACAACTGTACAGTGTATGAGAATCTGACCATCCTGGTCGAGCGATTCACTGATGTGGGTGTCAACCAGAATGCTCCGGATGCGCAAACTGTAGACAGCTTGCTGTTTACCTGTGCGGATTATGAAGCTGGTAATCCAGTCGCTGTGGCGGTTTGGGTTGGTGACGAAGCGGGTAACTGGGACCTGTGTGTGATGTCTGTCGATGTCCAGAACAACATGGGTGCACCTTGTGATACGACGAATTTGAACGGATCCATTTCCGGTATCATTCAAACCGAATGGGACAAGGAAGTAGAAGAAGTATCGATCAGTTTGGCTGGTCAGAACATGGCGCAAACCATGTCTGCAGCGAATGGCTGGTTCAACTTCTCCAACATGGTTCCGGGAAATGCCTACACGGTCGTTCCGCAGAAGGATGTTCAGGCACTCAATGGTGTATCCACGTACGATATTCTGTTGATGCAGAAGCATATCCTGGGCATCAAGCAGATCCAGACGCCTTATTGTCTGATTGCTGCCGATGTCAACAAGAGTGGAAGTGTATCCATTGCGGATATCATCAGTCTGCGAAAGACCTTGTTGACGGCCAGTGAACAATTCACAGACAACACCTCCTGGAGGTTTGTAGATGAGACATTCATCTTCCCGAACCCGACGAACCCCTGGAAGACGCCTTTCCCGGAAACGGTGAAATTGAGTGTCCAACCTGGTGTTGTGAATGCAAGCTTTGTCGGCATCAAGATCGGAGACATCAATGGTGATGCAGTCACGACAAAATTCCAGGAAGCGGAGACGCGTAACCAGGATGGCATGACCACTCTCTGGAGTGACGAACGCGCCCTGGAAGTTGGTGAAGAATTGGTTGTACCGTTTGAGGTATCCGAAACTGCCGGTCTGGAAGGATTCCAGTTCACGTTAAGCTTTGATCCATCTCTGGAATTCCTGGGCATGGAGGATGGAGTCCTGAACGAGAATCATATCGGAGTGCGATTCGTCGCTGATGGTTTGATCACATTCAGTTGGAATGGCGAATGGCCAGAAGGTCAACGTGCATTTGGATTGCGATTTGGCGTGAAGCGTGCCGGCTTGTTGAGTCGGATGTTGTCCATCCACTCGATGATCCTGAATGCTGAGGGCTATGTCCAGGAAGGTGCTGAGATGCGATTTACCGGTGTTGAACTGGCGTTCCGTGATCAGCAAAAGGTACTGGAAGAACTGGCCTTGTACCAAAACATTCCAAACCCGTTCACCGGGCATACGATGATCGGATTCCATCTGCCTTCTGAGGGCAGAGCGATCCTGATGATCCATGATGTCAGTGGCCGTGAAGTGTATCGTTCTGATCGTTCCTATGCCAAGGGATATCAGCAGATAGAACTTCTTGCCAGTGATCTGCCAGGCGCGGGACTGTATTACTACACCTTACAATTCAAGGGGCAACAACTCACCCGAAGGATGAGCCTGCTTGATTAAAGATTGTTGACGCAACAGGATTGAGCCTGTGCCCCGGTCACAAATGAGTGGCCGGGGTTTTTTTATTTTAGGACCATTCGGCAAGGAATATTATTTATCCATGGTTTAATTTCCATTGTGCGATGGAAATTTTAAATTGATGATTTATTTATTTTTGTGCAGTTATTTTTAATTCGCCGACCCGGACCCATTCGATAAAATGTTCTGGAAGGAGTTCATTTTAACCCTACTTATTGACTGGGTATATTCTGGGGTGGCCTATGGATTGGATAATGCCTGGAGGCCCGGAAAGTAATGGGGCATTCAGCGTTATGTCTTTTGTTGTCATTTGTGGAAAGCGTAGATCTTCATGATCAAGATCATTTTGTGTTCTATTTTTTATTGAATAGGACTATTTTTTTATTTCACAGTTAAATGCATTTTTTTCAGGGTGAATTTTATTTCATTGTGTGAAGTGTTTTTTCTGATGATTTAAATAGATTTAATGTCCGCAATTTTATTCATTCTTTTTCATGAATTATTGTAGGTGTCATTCTTCTGTAGAAGTCAACAGTCGTCCGGGGTTTTGTTGGCAGTCATATTGGAAGGCTTTCGACCCTTGAGAGTCCCATCGAGTTTGTTTCGATGTCATACGGATAGAGCCCTGGGGGGGATGTGCTGAATACTCATGCCGTAGGGCGAAACCTGAGGGGTGTTCAGGATGCTTTCGGAGATCGGTTGATCTTTGGCCTGAACGCGGGATGAAAAACGGGGGGCAGGCCTTCGTGCATGGGGCGTGAGAGGCCCTGGCAGTGCAGCTGATAGGCGTAGGATTGATCTGTTTATAGTGCTCCCGGATAGCGATGCTCCAGTTGTGGAGTAGTTCTGAGAAGCGGCTGATGTCGTTCAAAGGAAGTGGTTATGGCGGTGTGAAATATTTTTTCAAACATTGTGTGTTTTTGTTATATGTAACAATCACTTTAACAATGATTAATGCATGATGAAATAAAAATTATTCTTACAAATGATCGGACCTGATGCGCGGCATCATTTCACCCTCTACATTTGTGTCCTCATCCACCGATTATTCCGACAGGCCGAATCATCCCCGGCGTTCGGAATTTTTTCCCAAAAACCCACACACTGCGACATTGTCGCGTTGATCAGCTGTTGAGCTGTATGGCGAAGCTTGCTTCTCCATTGCTCTGGATTGCTTTTCAACGTGGCTAACTACAGCTGTACTGCATGTTATTGCCAGTTACAGCGCGTGCGGGGAGACACCTGTCTTCGATCTTTTGAGCAGGATCCGAACAGGTCACAACAGGTGGCCGTCTTGGATTTGGTAGCGCACATTTTCTATTCACAAGGTTGTGTATTCAATGCCTCAGGCTCAATTTGATTGGGCTATAAGGTGCTGTATAAGAGTTTTTTGTAATTTTTTTAACCTTAATTATTTACCCATGAAGCAGTTTTTTGCAAAAACACGTGTCATTCTGGTGGCACTGGTGTTGGGTGGACTGATGATGATCTCGAGTGAGGCTACGGCCCAGACGAACGGATCATTGATCGCTCCACCACAACCCAACAAGAACTGGGTATCTGCACCTCAAGCAGGGCAGACCATTCAGGCTGAGATCAATGCGTTGACTCAGCAGTTGAATGTTCTGGTTCAGCAGCAGGCGCCAGATGCGCAGATCAAGGAAGCCAAGTATTTGTTGCAGTTCTACATGTTCATCCAGGATGGATTGAACAATGGAATGCACATTTCTGAGGCTTTGTTGACGGCGAAGGCAATGTACCTGGGAACAGGTGTTGCTGATGCTCCGGCGAAGAAGAAGGACAAAGTGAATGAGTGGTATAACGAAGCCGTTACCCTACTTTCTATCTAATCCTTTTTCACGAAAAACATGAAATCCAAAACTTCAAATTGATCCCATGATGAACAAGAAACTTAATCATCTCCTAGCACTGGTGATGGTTTTGCTTTGTACTGCAGGAATGGTAACAGCCCAAGTGACTGTTAACCATCCTTTTGCCGGTAACAGCGGAACCTTCTTCACCGGTCCGGTCACCACCATTAACTATTATGACAATGGTGGTCAGTTCGGAAACTATTCTCCGAACAGCTCCAGTGGCGTAGTGAGCTTTGCTCCTAATGCTGGTGGTAAGATCCAGGCTGTATTCTCTATCTTCCAGACAGAGACCAGCTTTGATGCCTTGTATTGCTACGATGGCCCAACTACGGCCTCTCCAAAGATTGCTTCAGCCAATGGTGTTCCCATCGGTGGTAGCCCATGGGGAGCAGGTGGATTCTGGTCTAGTGCTAACAGCCCGGCTGCTGCACCCAGTAACGTTGCTCCTGGTACGGTACGTGCCACTCCGGCAAACGCATCTGGTCGTCTGACCTTTGCTTTCCGCTCTGATGGATCCGTCCAGTATCAGGGTTGGGCTGCTGTGGTCTCAGAATTCACGCCTTGCAACCCGATCGCTGGACCAGCTCTCTCAGTAGGGTTGAATCCTGGTGTTTGTGTTGCAGATGTGAATGTGACGTTGCCTGCATCCTACAGCCCAGCAGGTTGTATCAATGATGCGGCAAACAACCTTCGCTATTTCCTGGATGCTAATCCTCCTGTAAATATTCCGAAGCCATTGCCTGCTTCGATCACGATCAACAATGTACCATCCGGTACACACACGATCACCTGGCAGGTATACACCGGAACAGGATCTGTTGTCGGAGAAGCTATCCAGAATCTGGAAGTGAACGACACAGAGCCTCCAGTACTGGATTGCCCATCAGATATCATTGTCAACCTGGATCCAGGACTGTGCTGTGCATATGTGAGCTGGGGTGAGGTGACGGCTACGGACAACTGTCCGTTCATCGGCCCTGCCATGCAGTTGTTGCAGACATGTACATACACCAACTACTGGACTGGTTATGCAGTTGACCTGCAAAACCTGACCTCTGACCCCATGAATATCAGTGCGGTTCAGATTCAGGCTGGTCTTGCTGGTGCTCCTGCAGGTCTGAAGAACCTTCGGGTTTACATGCGTGCCGGTACACAGAACGGTAACGTAGGTAGCAACGTAGGATGGACAGAAGTTGCAAATACGAAGATCAACGTAACTGCTGGTTTCCCAACGCAGCTGTTGTTTGATATTCCATTTACAACGAATTACACCATTCCTGGTAACAGTGTATCTGGTTTGTATGTCGTTGTGAACAACGGTTCAGGTACATCTGTACGTGTAGTTGCTAATGTAAACAATACGGCTCCTACCTCTGACGGCATGTTGTCAATCGTTCAGAACCCATCTACGTGGGTGAACGGACTGTTCGGCGGACCTGCATTTAACGAGAATCCACGTCCATGGCTGCAAGTTGACTACCAGTTGGGTGGCGATGCTGTAGTTGTACAGACAGGTGGACCTATGAGTGGCGATGAGCTTTGTAAGGATGACAGTCCCTGGACTGTTTCTTACGAAGTTGTAGACGTTGCTGGTAACGTAGGTACATGTGAATTCAACATCGAAGTACTCGAGTACGCAAATCCAACGACGAAGTTGACCTGTAACGATAACGTACAGATCTCTTTGGACGAGGATTGCGTCACTGAAGTTGGTGCTGACGATGTATTGGAAGGTGGCCCTTATGGCTGTTATGACGATTATGTTGTCACGATCTATAAATGCCAACAACACACCATTGGCTTCCAGCCCGAATGTGGGCCGTCAGCAGATCGGTGGAACATGGAAAGTGAAGGTGACAGATCCTGAAACTGGCAACAGCTGCTGGGGTCTACTGACGGTTGAGGACAAGCTGAAGCCTGTCATGGAGTGTACTGATTTCGCAGTAAACTGTGGAGACGACATTCCACTTGCACCAGCACCAGCGATATTCCAAGCTGAAGATCCATTGTTCTTCCCGATCAGCTTCCTGGCTCACGGTGGAGGTACAGCATACTCACTGTCTGGGAATACCCAGCCAGGTGGAGTATACTTCAATATCACCAACAACTCAGCATCTGACCTTCAGGTGACTGGCTTCGGTATCCGTTTCGGTAACCCGCAGTTTGGTCAGGTGAATGCGCCTCAGACGATGGAAGTATGGACGGCTCCTACCTATGTCGGTAATGAGACGACTCCAGCTGCATGGCAGAACCTCGGTCCTCATACGATCGATGTGATCCCACCATATTTTGCTACAGGTACTGGACCATTGGCTCAATTGCCACTGTCTAGCAACGTAACGATCCCAGCGGGTGAAACTCGCGGTTTCCACGTATGGGGTGCTACGGCTTGCCCGATCTTCAACTATTTCAATGGTACAGCTCCTGTGACCAATGGTCCTTTCACCGTCGCTGGTGGACCGGTATCCTTTGGTCTGTTGAGCAACCTGTTCCAGGCTGGAGCTTCTTCTATGCCGAACATTTCAGTGAACTATGCATCACAAGCTGATCCGATCCCAGTGACGGACAACTGTGATCCACACTCACCATTGACAGTTGCAAATGGTCACCTGAGCTATGGTGACGATATCACGAACTACACCTGTGCAGAAGATGCTGACTACAGTCAGTTGATCGAGCGTACCTGGGTAGCTACTGACGATTGGGGTAACACCGCAATCTGCACACAGGAGATCCGGATCAACCGTCCAACGGTTGGATCATTGGATATTCCACTGAACTATGACGATCTTCCAGACAACAATGCAAGCTTGGATTGTAAGGATGCATATCCTACACCAGACGTGACTGGCGAGCCAGGCGGCGGAGGTTGCGGAAGCCTTCAGTTTGACTATTGGGATAAGGTCCTGAACGTATGTCAGGGATCTTACACCATCGTACGTACCTGGACGATCAACGATATGTGTACTGGCGAAGTGGCTACACACAATCAGGTGTTCAAGGTGTTGGATAAGACTCCACCAAGCCTGTACTGCCCAGTTGAGCATGACATCAAGTTCGGTGTCACGAAGAAAGTGGGTTATCAGGATTGCACCGTACGTGTACGTTTGCCATGGATCCAGGTTGAGGACGATTGCTCTACGAGCAACAACACCAACTTGTATGTGTGGACAACAGACAAGGACGGAAACGTCATCATCGTAAACACGATGGACAGTGAAGGTTATTTCAACTTCGACCTGCCGGTTGATGGAGCAAATGACTATGTCTTCACCTACACGGCTATCGACGACTGCGGCAACAAGGGCGAATGCTCTGTTGAAGTAGAAGTAGTAGATAGCCAGGGTCCAGTTGTGATCTGCGAAAGTTTCCACGTTGTTGCTTTGACAGACAGTGTGACCACAGTATTTGCCAACGCATTTGACGATGGTTCATACGATGAGTGCACGATGATCACGTTCGACGCCCGTCGTGGAACGATGAACTCAAGCGGAAGCTTTGTGCAGCACCCATGTAATCAGTCTGGAGACTTTGTATACGCGCCAACAGTACGTTTCTACTGCTGCGATGCACAAAGCCCGGTTCAATTGTTTGTAGACCTGCGTGTGCGTGATGCCTTTGGCAATGCGAACAACTGTATGGTAGAGGTAGACGTCGTGGATAAGATCCGCCCGGTTATCTGGTGCCCAGAGGACATCACTGTTCAGTGGGGCATGCCATACGAGCCAACGGAGAAGGACACGTTCCACGTGTGCAAGACTCCAGGCACGTCAATCAGCAATGCATATGCTGCAACCTACTATGTACCGATCGACATCACAGGAATTCCTGCTGATGCTCAGATCACGGACCTTGACCTGAGCTTGAACATCGACCATGAGTTGGTGAACCAGCTTCAGATCACGCTGTGGAACCCTTACGGCACGAAAGCGACCGTAATTCCATTCAACAGCTGCGAAGGTTCAACACCAAACTGGTACCCATCGAACATCAATGCAACATTGAATGATGACGCTTATGACATCATCCAACTGCAGAAGTTCAACCAGGTCGTACCTGCTGCATACACATGCACATCTACCAAGCCAAGTGTTGGTTCATACAACGAAGGACAGATGAAGCCAAAGGGAGACTTCCTCAAGGCATTTGACGGTGACCTGCTGAATAGCATCACTGACAAGAACCTGTGTTTCACAGCGGGCATGATGGATATCAATGCTCCAACGAACCGCCTGAGCAACACCAGTTCCATTCCAAACTTCATTGCGAATGCCGGATTGGCAGCAGGTGACAAAGTGATCCTGAAGTATGCTTCCGCTACGGGAGCTGCACTGGGAGATCTGACGATCGGCTGGCCTTACCTGTTCAAGGTAATCAATGGCAATACGCTTGAGTTCATGGATGTACTGGGATCAGACATCACGACCGTACCAAATGCATCAAACCACATGTTCTGCTGGACGGATACCTGGATTCTTCAGGTGACGGACAATGCAGCACTGGCTGGCGGTAAGATCAACGAAGTGTGCATGCACATTGAGTATGTTCTGCCTACAGGTTTGAAGCCACACGTAACGGATAACACCGAAGCATGTGGACTGGATGTGACTTGGCAGGATCTGGGCGACCCAGAGAAGTGCGGAGACAACACGTTCATCAACCGTCGTTGGAGGGTTGAAGACCAGTTTGGCAACAACACGAGCTGTATCCAGCGCGTATACTTCAATGACGATACCCCACTGGTGGTACAATTCCCATGTGACGTTACGGTAAACTGTGAGAATCTGGATGATCTGGATGCTACAGGAGGCGTAATCCACAACGGAGATTGTGAGCTGGTTGGCATCGAGCATGTAGACCATGTACTGGTGACCACGGATGCTTGTTACAAGATCCTGCGTCAGTGGATCGTGAAAGACTGGTGTAAGTACTCAGCCGATGGCAACGTCGACTATCAGATCCAGTCATTCAATCAGCAGTATCCAGCAATGACGACTTGGAACTTCACCACAGCGATCAATTCATTGGTTACTGCGAAGAAGTTGCAGGCATATGATGTGATCACGATGAAGTATATCACGACTGTAGGTGGCAATGAGATCGGAGGACTGATCGAAGGCGACGTATATGCGTTCTACTATCTGAGTGGCACAAGCTTCCAGGTGTTCTATAACACGACGAAGCAGCAGCCTGTAAACCAGGTCACACCAACGAATGGTAATCACATCTTCCGTTATGCGAACAGTAGCCTTGGCTTGCCACAGGCATGTGACGTTATCGCGGAGTGGTATCCGTTCACAGAGTGGCATGGCCTATGCCCAAGCCCACAGGGTTGCCGCGCATGGGAAGATGATGGTGATGGTTACTACACCTTCACACAGGAGATCAAAGTTGTAGACAATGAAGCTCCTGAGTGGGTGGATTGCAGCGACATGACCTTCTGCAGCTTTGAAGCGGATTGTGAGCCTACAGAGATTGAACTGATGTGCCCAGCTACGGACAACTGTACAGACAGCTCCGAACTGGTATACCAGTACTTCCTGGATGCCTTCAATGATGGAACAGTAGACGTAGTTGGCGTTGGATTTGACGCTAGCGGAGCATACCCGAACGGAACACACAAGATCACCTTCAAGGTATCTGACCAGTGTGGAAACTTCAACACATGCACGAAGCTGTTCACGATCAGTGACTGTAAGAAGCCAACACCGATCTGTCACGCTGTGAGCATCGAACTGATGCCTTCAACAGGAATGGCAGAGGTATGGGCGACGAGCCTGGAAGTTGGAGATAGCTATGACAACTGTACCGAGTACGGTGATCTGCAAATTTTGGTAGAGCGCCTCAGCGATGTAGGAGCTGGCCAGGATGCACCAGATGCTGATGCTGCTGGATCAGTAGTTGTAACATGCGACGACTTGCCACCGAACACCATGAGCCCAGTAGTCGAAGTGGCTGTATGGGTAGGTGATGAGGCTGGTAACTGGGATTACTGTGTCACAACGATCACTGTCCAGGATTGGATGGGTGCTTGTGGAGGCACGATGAATGCCGAGTTGAGCAGTTATATCTCTAACGAATCTGCTGAGCCAATCGAATTGGTAAACGTTGAAATGACGAGCGCCAATGGCACACAGAGCAATATCTCTGGAAACAGCGGTATCGTAAGCTTCAACGTAACATCAGCTGGTCAGTACACGATCGCACCACAGAAGGATATCAATCCATTGAACGGTGTATCTACATATGACCTGTTGTTGATGCAGAAGCACCTGTTGGGTATCAAGTCACTGACCAGCCCTTATAAGCTGATCGCGGCTGACGTAAACAACAATTGCAATATCTCTATCTCAGACATCATCGAGTTGCGTAAGCTGATCCTGGCTCCAGTAGGTGCTACGTTCAACAGCAACACGAGCTGGCGTTTCGTGGACGGTGGTTACACCTTCCCGAACCCGAACAAGCCATGTAACTTCATGGAAACGAAGATGTTTGACGTACAGAATAGTGGTTTGAATAGCGCCAACTTCATCGCCGTTAAGGTGGGTGATGTAAGCGGAGACCACACACCAAACAGCCTGTTGGGCACCGAAACGCGTAACAGCGTAGGAACACTGACGTTCGGCGTAGCCGAGCAGCAGTTGGTTGCAGGACAGGAGTACAGCGTAGAGGTAACAGCAGAAGATTTCGTAGGTGTACAGGGTTACCAGTACACGATGGAGTTTGACGCTAACCTGGTAGAATTCGTAGACGTAACAGCAAACTGGGCCGACCTGAGCACATCGAACTTCGGTGTTGCGAAGGCAGCAGAAGGTACACTGACAACAAGCTGGAACGGTTCAACACCGACCACTCTTGCTGACGGTGAAGTTCTGTACACGGTAACGTTCCGCGCAGTGGCTAATGGCCAACTGAGCCAAGCCCTGAAGGTGAACTCACGCGTAACGATGGCAGAAGCTTATGATGCAAACGAAGAACTTCTGGATGTACAGTTCCGCTTTGACGGTGGAGTTGTGATCGGAGGAGGATTCGAGCTGTATCAGAACGAGCCAAACCCATTCCGTGATGTTACAGTTATCGGATTCAGTCTGCCAACAGCGAGCACAGCTACGCTGACGGTATACGATGTCACTGGTAAGGTGATGAAAGTAGTTAGCGGCGACTATGCTAAAGGTTACAACGCGATCACACTGACTCGCGCTGAAATCGAAGGCAACGGTATGCTGTACTATCAGTTGGATACTCCAACCGATAGCGCTACTAAGCGTATGATCACGGTGGAATAATTCCTTCGGGAATCATTCTCCAGTAATATTGCCCCCGGGTCTCGCAAGAGGCCCGGGGGCTTTTTGTTTTAATCCCTTTGCTGCATGAAGAGCCGCTCTTCATGAATGCAGGAATTAAATGAGACTAATTATTTAGGTAGCGAGCACAAAGGGTCTGATTTTTATTGCGGGTCCACGATGATTTTTTGCGAATTAATTGAAAGCCATGCATCATATTCAATTAACTCCCTACTTATGAAATGGCGGCTCAATTTTATTTGGCGTAAACTGTCCAATTGGAATGATCTGAAAAAGCAGTTCAGTGTGGTAAATGGATCTATTGGAGTAGAGGAGGGCAATTGGTTTGTTTCGCCAGTACGCAAATCTATATTTGTGCATTTTTGAATTAAATAGAGCGGATTTATATTGTGTTGATTGAAAATAGTTTTTTGTTCAGAAGGTCCGGACAATGCTTAAGTGTGCTTGGTTTACATTTAATGCGATCGGGTATCTGTAAGCACTGCTCAGATTGGTATTCAGAAATAGATGTCATTGATTCAAGACATGGTCGGGGCGAATCATGCTGCATGCCTAATCAGATGAAGTAACCATCCCATGCAGCCCATTGTGAATCTGAGTTTCTGATTCTTTTCAGAAATCGGCAAGCTAGTAGATATCACGCTTCGAGGATTATGTCACTTTGGCAATATTTTTATTCTATACTGCTGTAAAAGCTGCATTCATTTGAATTGCATAGCTTGCCTGCGGACCTTAAGGGAAAAAGTGCTTTTCTTTTATTTAAGCTTTATTTATTTTGGATATCAATCGGGGTGCTCTTTATTGATGAGTATGTTCTGTTACGCGTTATCTTCTGATATAAATCTGGATTTACATTTTTTTGGCTTTAATATTGATTTGTAGGAGCGGTCATTATTTGTATGGTTGTTATACTCAAATTGGGTAATTGAAATGCATCATTATTCATGCAAGAAGGAAGTGTATGATGTGGGAGCTGTTTTATCTCATGTAGGCTTTTTCTCGAGGTGAGATCGGGATTAATTAATTCCAATCAATGAATTTATTGGGTGGGGCCTCTATCGCGTTGGCCTTGCCGGAAGCAGCTTCGTTTATGTATTTTATGCCAAAAGAAAAATCACTATTTGGAGTTATCAGTGATGTTGGATGATAAATGGAGTTCATGTCCTGGGTCGTATTCGTTCCAATGCATGAGTTCAAGGTTATTCCTTCACACAATTATGAAGATTTCGATTAAAAAATTCATTTTTACGGTGTAAGTTTCAGCATCCACCCGGGTTTGTTTTTGGATGTACTACTCTTCAGTTGTAGTTGTATTTCATCAGGTAATAATTGGAGTGACAGCAGGGGTGGAATACCTGCTCTTCTATAAAGATGACTGGTTGTGCCCGGCTCATCGAATTTCGGATGCAGGAATCGACTTCCCGCCGAAGTAGTACAGGTTGCTAGTGTTTCCTTGCCGAATAGGTGAGCCTCAATCAGATGAAAGGTGTATCTGGACCTGTATATGGTTAAGAGATGCAGTGCACTTCAGTTTTGACTTGTCCCGGAACGGTGATTGGGATGGAACACAGAGTATTGCCTTTCCAAACCATCAGGAACAATTGCGATCAGTCTGGGTCCAATGTTGTGGAGAGCGGATTGTGGCTTTCTTTCAGGATGGGGTCGTGTCTTGACAAGAGGTATATAGTGTCGAACACCTATGCAGTCATGATCATGACTGGAGAGAGGTCTTTTGAGGTTCTGGCAACAGTGTTGGGTTTGTTGTGAAGAGAAGGGACGTTTGTCGGGCGCTTTATGAAGGTTAGTTGACGGATAGGGCGATAGGGCCTTCGATTGGCGCTGTTGAGCGGATGATTGTCTTTCTATACAGGTCGGGGTCATTGAAATATAAATTAATATATAGAAGATATACGTGTTATGTAATTCATTCATTGTGAATCATTAGATTAATAATTCAGGATATTATTGGGTTTGTTTTCTATATTATCAAGTGCTTTGAAAACAGGTATGAATTGGACGATAATTAAATTGAATTAGGGCTCTATTTATAAGCATAAGTTGCAGGTAATCAATGATATATGAATAAATGTGTGTGGTTAATTCTCAGTTAATTCGCGTATATGGGTGTAGAATCGGTAACCTTTTTCACCAGGCAGTAAAAAGCTCTTGAAAAAGTTAAATGAATCAAAGTTTTTTTACTTGAATGTGGGCCTTGTAATTACCTGATAGTCAGCCAGAAACAGGTTATAAATATTTATTTATGAAATTAATTCGCTGAACAGCGTGCGTCGTATCTCAGAAGCCCTTAAATTTGTTGTCACATCCCCCCGATATAATTACTCACCCGATCATCCCCGGAGAGTAATTTATCTTCCCAAAAACCACGATAGCGACTATGTCGCGTTGGCTCTGTAGCATGTCATCTATGGATGGCTGCCTGTGCTGTAAACTATTGATTGCTTGTCAATCAATGGTTTAGCAATTATTGTGTCAACGAGGCAAGAATACATGGGAGTTACTTGATTGTAAACTCCTTATTGTCAATGAAGGCGATGTCTTCAGATTACACATCTATTGTATGGCGGACTTTCTTGGTATTTCCGCCCGCGCTATCGTAATGAACCCAACTTTATTAAAGCATTATTGATCGATATTTTCTGGTTTTATTTCACAGATTTTCTGCGATATAAGACATTGATTATAAGACTATTGTA
>CALNZC010000028.1:0-7062 GCA_942490895.1 uncultured Saprospiraceae bacterium | reverse complement strand
GCAAAATGTCCGCTACCTTTTCGAGCATTCCGGCGATCAATTGATCATCGGTAAATTTGGCATGATAGCTTCAGGCGTGACCTTTATCATGAACGGCGACCAACCATTCAACAGACGCTGTGTCGGCCTATCCATTTTCCATATTCGGGGGTGATTGGAAAAACGCGATGGAAGGACGAGACTACTTCTCAAAGGTGACATCCGTATCGGGCATGACGTCTGGATCGGATATAAAGCCACCATTATGGCCGGCGTCACCATTGGGAATGGAGCCATCATTGCAGCCCAAGCCATCGTCACCCGGGATGTTCCGCCCTACACCATCGTCGGCGGGAATCCGGCAGGGATGATCCGCAAGCGTTTTTCTGACGAACGTATTGACAAGCTCCTGGACCTGGCCTGGTGGGACTGGCCTATCGAAAAGATCACCGAGAATATTCAGAGCCTGACCGGATCGGACATGAACTCCTTATTTACTTCCTCCCTGAGTAGTATAGTCTCCAGTCCCTTCACGACGAAATAATAGCACCTTCACTATTCTTCAATTTCAGGGGCAAGCATTGAAAGCCAACATTATTAGGACTTGATTAACGAATTCGGTATACCCTCACTATTCATCGATCATTCCCTATATTCCTTCGGATGAAAGAACAGATCCACATGCCTGACATCCCGACTGCATGGTATTGCATACATCGTATCTCTGTATCAACCGGGATAGTTAATGGTCTTCCGAGTACAGGCAGTTGATCAACACGTACACGAACGTATAGATCACCCACCCCAACCACCTCTCTTCATTGTATAACCAGCACATCATGAAAGCAACGATCATTCTATTTGGCCTTTTATTGGGGGGTATCTTCACCTCTACCGCCCAGACAAACACCCTTTATGAGGTCCCTGAAAAAGGCTCGGGAGTTTTTAAAAATGAAATCTCCCGAAGCAACAGATGCCGCCTGGACGAGACTCGACAATGATCGGTTTCCGAGGCTCGATTCAGAAAGCAGGCCTCAGAGCTGGAACAACATGCCGCCATTTTCTCTGAAGAGGGTGACTGGCTGGAAACACTCAGCCCGATTGATGTTGCACTGCTGCCCGAGGATATCATTCCTTCAGCCACTGCCGCTCATCAGGGGTATGACGTGGCTAGAGCATATTTAGTCGACAACGGTGGCGCTGTCCATCTCTTCGAATTGAAAATGCGTAAAAAGGGACATCAAGACGTTACTGCCCGCCTCAATGCCAACGGTCAACTGGTGACCCGGGTCGCTGTGAGAAAATAAGAAAAACAGACCGGCTTCTGACCATTATGGAAACACCCGCCATGACACGGTTTGAATACCGCTTGGATTTCTTGTGGTCAATGCCTCCGTTTTCTGAGGCATTGTGCGTTAAGGACCCTAAAGATTTTCAATGATCATCAGAATGACGAACTTTAGGCATTCACCAACCTGATGCCCCTTGAACGACACCCTCCTCATTTTACTTTGGCTCACGTTCGCATGTCTCGATCGATCAGCTCGATCGTCACCTTACTCCGAAGAGGGCCGGACATCGAATACACTGACATCCCGTATCAGAGAAGAACTCCTCCAATCACAAAGCCATGGGAGCTGAACAGGTTCGCTCGGAGTTCAGAATCAGCCGCGAAGAGAATGCTCGAATGCAACATGAAAACCGGGGAAGCGACAGCATCTCAGTTCAATTCATTTGGAGAACATCAGTCTCAATTACTTCAGGCGTTTCAGACCCAGCTGAACGCCTTTATGGACAGCAGTCAGAAACGCGGGCATGAACTCCAGGAATCCCTTACCAAATCGTTGGCCGACATCCGTTTTGAAGTCACCCGACAACTGGAAACCTTGCAAAAAGACAACCATGCCCAATTGGAACGCATGCGAGAAACCGTCGATGAAAAGTTGCACAAAACACTGGAAGAACGCCTGGGGCAATCCTTTAAAACCGTGAGTGAGCACCTGGAAAAAGTGCAGCTGGGATTGGGAGAAATGCAGTCCCTGGCCACTGGTGTCGGCGATCTGAATCGCGTACTTTCCAATGTGAAAACGCGGGGCGTCATGGGGGAGATCCAGCTCGGCAACATACTGGAACAACTGCTCACTCCTGATCAATACGGGCTCAATGTGGCGACCATCCCCAATAGTGCCAATCATGTCGAATTTGCAGTAAAATTTCCTGGCAAGGACAAAAGTGGTTCGCCCGTCTGGCTCCCTATTGATTCCAAATTCCCGATGGATCGATACGAGCAGGTGTTGACCGCCTATGAAGACGGGCAGGCAGAAGTGATCGATGCAGCGCACAAAGAATTACTTCGAACTGTCAAAGAGTATGGCCAGAGATATCCGGGAGAAATATATCTCTCCCCCACATACCACTGATTTTGGCGTACTCTTCCTACCTATCGAGGGGCTCTACGCCGAGGTGGTCCGTCATCCGGGACTGATGGAAGAGCTTCAACGCGATCAACGCATTCTCATCGCAGGTCCTACCAATCTGGCGGCATTCCTCAATGCCCTGCAAATGGGTTTCCGATCTATTGCAATCGAACAACGAAGCAGCGAAGTATGGAAGACGCTGGGAGCGGTCAAGACCGAATTTGGCAAATTTGGCGAAGTACTCGCACTAACTCGCAAAAAACTGCAGGAGGCCACCAATGTCATCGACAAGGCAGATGTCCGTACTCGCGCAATAGAACGCAAGTTGCGGGATGTGGAGGAATTACCCTCCGGAGAAACGGTATCTCCCCTGGATGATGGTCTCGATCTGGAGGATCTGGTGGGCGGAGGGAATACATAACCTGTTTGGACAGAAATCCGACCGTCGTCGGGTACATTACCATAGCAGAGGCATTTAGCGCGATAACCAGCTAATCCTATCCCAATCCGGTCAAATACTCATTCAACTCCGACCGACACACATTGCGTTTGGCCACTCGATCGTGCATTCTGTAACTTAGGCAGATCAACTACACCGAATATGGGGCCCCATGTGAATGCTCCGGAGGTCGAAATGCCCATGATGAAACCGGACGATCAAAAACAGACTGCAGGACTGGAGTCGTATAGGACTCTTCTGCATCCTGTTTGTGATCTGCTATCTGAGATCGGGAGATCTCTCCGCCCAGCCCTGGACGCAGTTCTTTTTTGAACACTACACCGAAGAAGATGGTCTACCAAGCAATGATGTTAATCTGACGGTACAGGACAGTCAGGGCTATATTTGGATCGGCACCTCTAACGGCCTCTGCAAATTTGATGGCACAAACTGGACCTCCTATTCGGCAATTCCCAATATCAGTAAGTCGATCACCAATACGAGTGTCATCAGTATCTATCATGATCAAAAGAAACGAGTCTGGTTTGGTACAAAGACCTCTGGTGTCAATCTACTCAACAAGCTCACTGGTGAATTAAACAATTATAATTACTCTTCTCAAGATTCCAGTTCGATCGCCGGGACGACCGTGACAGGTATCTTTTGAGGATCACCACGGCCGGATCTGGGTTTGTGCCAATGGTCTCAATCTGTTTGATGAAAAATCAAACTCCTTTACGCGAATACAACCAATACTTCCGTCCCGTCTCACATCAAAAACGAGGGGATGGGCAAACACACTAAGGTATATCCAAAATGATCCCAATGCATCCGGATATCGTTTGGCTGTATTCGAGTTTTGGATTGTTGAAATTCAATACACGAACCTTTGCAAACACCTCCTTCTTTCCACACGAACAAGAACATGCTACCCGCATGGCCATCATGGATGGTGAGACGATCTGGATGACCAACTATGGAGTCGGCTTGTATGCTTTTGATTTGATCTCCAATGATTCACCTGTATCATTGCGACTCAGATCCTCAGAATCAGCTGGGCTGTCAATCAGCAGCCAGCCTCATCGAATTGGATGATCGGTATTTGCTGATTTCCGGCTACACGAAATACCTATACGTTTTTGATCGTCAGGAAAAGGTATTCACCTTTCGAGATCACACATGGGCCTCCATCAGAATATCAAGATCCGGAAGGTATCCTGATGAAGGACCGGGAAGGCCGGTTATGGATCTCCACGTACGAGTCCGGCCTGTATGCCCAACAAAAACAATTTGGACACTTCAAAAAGCACCCGGTACAGGGCGACCTGCAGGACATCCTGCAGAACACAGATCACATTTATGCCTGTAGTGCCGAGGGAAACCTCGAAATAATCGACCCGGTCACAAACCATGCCTTATATTCATTATCCATCACAAATCAAGGTCAGAAGACCGATCCTTTCAAATTACACATAGATAATAAAGATCGTCTTTGGATCCTGAGTCGACGTGCTTTGCATTCGTTATCGGCAGATAATACAAGCACCATTGCCTGGAATACCGAATTCTTTGAAAAAGAAAGCAAAAACTACAATTATTTCTGGACCTGACCTCCGATCCTGTTACAGGAAGAATATGGCTGGCCACTCAATCCAGCGGATTGTTCGGATATAGCCCGGAAAAATGACCTGTATACATTCAGCAAAATTAAAACCAGTACTAATCACATCCGGAATGATTATTCCATCGGATCTCTCCTGACCGATAAGACCAACTGTATTTGGGGATTCAATAGTACTGGGTATTTCAAAGTGGACCCCACTACCGAAATTGTCCTCAACTCCCCGGCCCCTGTAACCTCTTCTTTGGATCAAAGCCCGTTTATTGGGAGTCAATTTGATGTGCGAAGATGACGATGGCACCATTTGGGTCTGTGCCGGTCATGGCCGTCTGGCCAAAATAACGGACACCCATGATCTCGCCCAACAGCTGGAAGAAATTGAATTCTTTCCAGCCATTCTGAATGACAGGGCAAATGACATCCTTGCTGATCATAACGGCCATATCTGGATCAGTTCTTCACATGGCCTATTCAGATGTCATCCAGGAACTCACCGGGTAGATCACTTTGGCAAACAGGTCGGACTGAACGAGATCAATGGGCTGTCTCTGGATCTCCGAGGAAATATTCTGGCAGCAACCAAAGACGGGTTCTATCGGTTTGACCCTTCGTCGATCAAACCGTTTGCACACACACCTCATCCAGTCATTGAATCATTCCGGGTCTTTGACACCCCCTATTCCATACCGGAGGATACATCTCCGAAGATCATCCTCACCTATCAGCAGAATTTCTTCTCCTTCGAATTCAGCGCCATTGACTACACAGGAAAATCAAAAAAGGAATTTGCATACATCCTCGAAGGCATTAATGACGATTGGATCCTCGCCGGAAACCGACGGTATGCTGCATTTACAAATATTCGTGGAGGCACCTATACGTTCAAGGTAAAAGTGCGCAATGAATTTGGATTATGGAGTGACCCTGTCACGCTGGATATTACCATTGTGCCCCCGATCTGGGAACGGACCTGGTTCTGGGCTCTTATTTCATTTCTGATCCTTGCCCTGGCATATCTGGCATATTCCTACCGAATCAACCAGATCAAAAAGAAGGAACAACTGAAAGCGGCTTTTTCAAAACAGTTGGCAGAAGTGGAAATGAAAGCACTCCGTGCTCAGATGAACCCACACTTTCTATTCAATTCATTGAATGCCATTAAATACTATGTTCTCAAACGCAGCAAGGAAAAGGCTGCTGAATATCTGACTGATTTTGCCAGGCTGATACGACTGGTCCTCAATAATTCCTCACAATCGATCATCAGCCTCGATAAAGAACTGGAAGCGCTTGAGCTTTATATCCGTATTGAGCGGTTGCGGTTTGATGAGAAATTCGATTATAAACTGCATATTGACCCAGCACTTGAAACTACAGCCATCTCCATCCCACCACTCCTGATTCAACCTTTTGTCGAAAATGCCATTTGGCATGGCTTGATGCACAAAACAGGCGATAAAGGGTTTCTCCACATCTCGATTCATCGAATCCCCACAGGTATTGAATGTATTGTAGAAGATAATGGAATAGGCCGTCAGCGGGCAGCAGAAGTGAAAAGTAAATCAGCACAGCACCAAAAATCATTCGGATTGAATATTACGCGGGACAGGATGGCCATTAGTAAGATTTTAAACAATATTGATATCACTACCGAGATCCAGGACATGTACGACGGTCAGGGTGAACCATCAGGTACGAAAAATCATCGTTCGCATGACATCCCCTGATAGTGCTGCCTTATTGATCCAGCCATAATAAAAGAAACTATGAAAAAACTTCGCGTTTTATTAATCGATGACGAGCTATTTTGCCTGGAAACACTGAAATGGGAATTGGATCAACACTGTCCCGAAGTGGAAGTACTGGCCATGTGCCAAAGTGGAGCCGAAGCGATTCAAGCGATTAAAACACATGAACCAGATGCTGTTTTTCTGGATATTGAGATGCCGTATATGAATGCCTTCGAAAAGCTTAGAACTGATACGATCAATTTTTCCATTGTATTC
Organism: uncultured Saprospiraceae bacterium; assembly: GCA_942490895.1. GTDB lineage: Bacteria > Bacteroidota > Bacteroidia > Chitinophagales > Saprospiraceae > JAGNXB01. Next base: position 600 of record CALNZC010000028.1, on the reverse strand, counting down.
ACCACAGCTTATGATCGTTTTGCCATACATGCAATCAAGGTAAACGCTTTGGACTATCTGCTGAAACCAATCGGTAGCGATGAATTGAAATCAGCAGTACAAAAAATCAGAAGCCATCATCAAATCAATGTGTCGGGAACAATCTGCGCAGTCTCATGGAACACCTTCTGGCCAATCAGCATGAAGTAAGAAAAATTGCGCTGCCCACCATGCAGGGCCTGGAACTGGTCAGGATCGATCAGATCGTATTCGTAGAAGCCGACAGCAATTACACTCATTTTCACTTACTTTCCGGAAACAGGATTCTGATTTCCAAAACGCTGAAGCAAATTGAAGAATTACTGAGAGAACACGATTGCTTCATCCGAACCCATCAGTCGTTTCTTGTCAACACTCGTTTGATCGACCGGTATCATCAGTGGATCCGGAGGAAGCCTGGATATGGCAAATGGGGTACAAGTACCCGTCTCTCAAAGTCGAAAAGAAGAAGTCCTCTTACGCTTGAAAAGCGAATAGATCTTTCCTCTGGCAGCCAGTTCCAGGCACATTCCATTTTTGACCAACCAGTCGCCTATTGAACATGCTTCGACTGGTCTGGCA
>CALNZC010000027.1:0-7478 GCA_942490895.1 uncultured Saprospiraceae bacterium | reverse complement strand
ATTGAAATGATTACAAGCGCTCAACCACTAGATGGTGACGGGGATGATCTACCGGATTCCTGGGAACAACAGATTATCGATTACGATACCGGAGACAGCATCAATACTATATATGATGTAAACCCAGAAGACGATTTTGACGGCGACTGGATCTCCAACCAGAGAGAATATGAAAATTACACCGATCCCACCGATTCCGGGAACTTTACGCCGCCCGGTACCGGCGCCATCAGGGGCACGGTGAACGAATCCGGTGGATTTCCAATCACTACGGACGAAATTCGAGTGCAGGTCATCACTGGTGATCCCTGTGGAGGATGGCAGGAAGCAGATTCGGGTATTACAAATATCGCCAATGGCATATATAGTATCGTCGGTTTGCAGCCCGGACAGTACTTTTTAAGATCCGACAATATGTGGCAGTCTAATTACGTGAATGAATGGCACGCATCATCATCGAGTTCAATTGAGTGCGATGGCGCCCAACTGGTGGATGTGCCTGAAAATGGGTCGGCCGATGGCATAGATTTTATTCTGGATATGGGGGCTGAGGTCTCCGGCATAGTAAACCAGGCCGATGGTGCAACACCAATCGGGGATGCCCCGATTCAAGTTGCAGCCTTTCGGGCCGCCGACCCCTGTCATGGCCACAATTGGTCGGTTGGCACCCAGACCGACATCTCGGATGGGTCCTTTACCCTCAAAGGCATCCCTGTCGGCACCGCCAGTGTATACCTGAACACCAGCAACATGAACCAGTCCAACTATGTGAACGAATGGTGGAGAAATGTCGGCAGTACCTCTGACTGCTCACTTGCCGAGATGCTCGATGTGTCCGGTGGCGGAGTGACCGGTCTTAGTTTCCAACTTGATCTTGGAGGGAGCATTTCAGGGCGGATTACTGACGCCATAGGAGACCCCATACCAAATCTTTGGGTACACGTAAACGATAGCCTGTGTGGCAACGGCCAATGGTTTGGCGGCGACGAAACAGATGCAACTGGCTATTACAAAATATGGGGAATTCCTGAAAGTGATGACGTATTCGTCCAGACCTGCGCCAACTGTTGGGGTCTGGGTTGGGTAGATGAATGGTGGGATGGGGTTGGCAATACTGGCTCAATTGACTGTAATGGTGTGGCACCGATACCCATATCGCCTGGAATCGATAGCGACGGAATAAATTTTCAGTTGGATCTGGGAGGGAGCATTTCCGGCATCATAACCCATCAGGATACCGGTGATCCGATCGCAAAATGCTGATATACAAGTCTATGATGGCAATTGGCAACACATCCATGGAATTCAGGGTAATTCCAACGGAACATACATACTGGGAATTCCTACCGGCTCGTATTACGTTGAGGCAACTGGGCAGGTTTGGGTTGATCCGAATTGGGAGTGGCCTTATCAGCGGGAATTTTATAATGAATCTTCAAATCAGAACGGGGCAGTTCTTGTAGAGGTTACGCTCGGTGCTAACCCAAAACATCAATTTCACTTGAAGAGGGCGTTACTATCTCTGGTACGGTAACTCGTGCTGATAACGCAGATCCGATCGCAAATACAAATGTAGTGGTATACGACAATGAGTGGAATGAGATCACCAATGTGAATACTGAAGGAGACGGTAAATACACAGTCGGCGGTATTCCGCCAGGTACCTATTATATGGGGGCAAACGGTTGGGGAAGTTTTGATGGTAGCTGGCAGCGCCTTTATATAGAAGAATACTATAACGAAGCCTCGGATAGAGATAGCGCACAGCTTATAACGGTGACAGATGCAACCTCAGGCGTTGATTTTACACTTGAGTTCGGAGGAAGCATTTCCGGCATCATAACCCATCAGGATACCGGTGATCTGATCGCAAATGCCAATATACAAGTCTATAAGGACAATTGGCAACACATCCTTGGAATTCAGAGTAAATCGGACGGATCATACACATTAGGCGGACTTCCAACGGGTTCGTATTATGTTGAGGCCAATGGACAGGTCTGGGTTGATCCGAATTGGGAGTGGCCTTACCAGCGAGAATATTATAATGAATCTTCAGATCAGAACGGGGCAGCTCTTGTAACGGTTACGATCGGTGCTGAAACACAAAACATCAATTTAACTCTTGAAAATGGCGGCACCATTTCCGGCCATGTTTACGAGGAAGGCACAACAACGCCCATCGCCAATGTATGCGTAGATGTTTATGCGAGCATATGCCACCAGGGACATTATCATGGCACCCAAACAGATGAGAATGGCTACTATGAAATTGGTGGGTTGCCACCAGGTACGAATGTGTACATACAGACCGATGCGACCTGTGGTGGGGAAAACTATGTCATCGAATGGTATGGTGGGGATTACAATTGTAATAGTGCACAGCCGGTGGCGGTGGGTTCAGTAATCAATTTTAACCTGGATGCTGGCGGATCAATCAGCGGCCATATTGAAAATGCACTCGGTGATCCTATAATCAATCTTCATATCTATGCCTCAGATTACAATACAAATCAGTGGCTGGTAGGCTCAAATACGGATGAGGATGGAAATTATACATTACTGGGTCTGCCAACGGGGACCTACCGCCTCAGGACCGCCTCCCACAATACAGGTTTGCAATTTGCCGATGAATTTTACGATAATGGCTATAATTGGGACAGTGCCTCGCCTGTTAATGTCGCAGCCCCCGGTGACACTCCGATCACAGACATCATCCTTGAAGTCGGCAACACTATCAGCGGCTCGATTACCGGCCTTGCTGCCGGCCAGCATGTGCATGTTCGCGCCGACAGCGATAGTGGCACACCTGGCGACTGGACAGATAACCTGGAGTTCTGGACGGATATTAACGGCAGCGGTTCCGGGTCGGATGCTTATACATTAAATGTCATACCAGCAGCAAATTACCAGATTCAATTCAGCCCAAGTGAAGGCGTGCAGGCGTTCTACGATGGAACAACCTATGGCACATACAGTTGGCAGGAAGCAGTCCTGCAAGATTTAACCGAAAGTATTAATAATATCGATATTACACTGACACCTCCGAATATCATCAGAGGTACGATTTCAGGACTTGCCCAAGGCCAGTATGTAAATATCTATGCCAAAAATGACAATGGCACTTTTAGCGATGGATCCGATGATTTTGGTTTCGGAACCGGTATTAACGGAAGCGGTTCGGGTACAGATGACTACTCCATATATGTTGCCCCCGATCTAATCTACACGGTTGAGTTTGGACCGGATGGTGGTCTATTTACTCATTACAAGACCGGAGAACCTTATGGAACCTGGGATTGGTACGATGCAACCCGGCTGGATTTAACAAACGATGTTGGGGGTATTGATATCACCGTTCAAATTGACACGGATGCAGATGAATTGGCCGATGACTGGGAAAATACCTATTTTGGTGATTTGAACCAAGATGGATCGGGCGACTTCGATGAGGACGGCTTGAACAACCTGGATGAATTCCGTTATGGTACAATTCCAAACAATCCAGACTCGGACGGCGATAAAATCAGCGATTGGTATGAAATTGAGCGGCGGTACAGATCCCAACCAGGCCTCCGATGCACCCATGATTCCCATAATCGGATCCATCATCAACATCCATCAGCCCGATGGAACCTTTGAAACGAGTGTCGAAGTTTCCATCGATAATGGCTTTGTCGGCACTTTGCCCGATGACATCGACACCGTAGCGATTGCTGGTCCCGGGCTGTCGCTGGCTAAAAGTGATCTTCAATTTTTGCCTGAATGGAGACGAATGGGTCGACATAATTCCGGATCTCCACAGCTTGGTACATATACTTTTACGGTCATGAGCGGTTCAGCAACCGGAACCGCTATTGATACCCAAACCGTCCTCAGAGAAATTCCCATAGCCGATCATACTAAATTCTTTCCGGTCTACGGCGCAACCATCTCCTCCTCCACGCCAACCTTTTCATGGCCGGCTGTCGACTACTCTGAGGCGACGATGTATTACCGCCTGGAAATCAGAGATCTTTCCGATACCCGGGCCTACGCCTCCGGACGGGTAGCGGGGATGCTCTCTCACTCAGTACCATTATCAAAATTGAATCCGGGCCAGACATATAAGTGGCGCGCACGAGTAGGAGACGACTCGACATGGGTGGGAGAAGAGAATCGATCCAACAGCGAGTGGATTTATTTCACCATGGGATCAACGCTTTCCCACGGTGCAAAACCTGGTCTTGATATCCAATACAATGCATCGGGTACGTTTACATGGACTACTGATTCTGCAAATCCATTCACTGCTTTGGTACACGATGTAAAAGTCGTCGATTATGATGGAATCGCACCCGACGGCAGTTCCCATACCGTAACAGTCACCTACCCAAATGGCGGTCCTACCAAAACCCTATATTTCGATTACAGCAGAGATGCGTTTTCAGCACAATACTCTCTATATGATGGCGACATAGACCAACCCATCGATCCGGCGTTCTACGGCGGTAGCTACCTCTATCGCGTAGAGGATCCGGATGGCAACTCGAGTGAAGCCGCTGATACTGTCGTTGTTGCACCCATAGACCCGCCCGTCGAGACAAGCTTTTCACCCGGTTTTGGAACTACCCATTCCATCACGGCTTATTTCGACGATGTCCCATGTAAACGGTGCTCCTTATGATGACTTTGATATAGGATACTTCGACCCGGCAAATGGGAATGGCAGCCCCCGGAGGTCACTTACGAAAACGGAGAAGTACGCTTTTACCACGAGTGGAATGTTCAATCTCGATCGTTCTCGATGAATCTGAAAAATCCGCAAGATGTCACGAACATGCGGCAACCGTCCGTGTAACTGACATCTCAGGCGGAACCGAATTCCTTTTGCAAGAGTCGGAGGCACCTACTGCCAGGATAGCAAAGGGGATGTGGCCGCCCGGGTAGGAATTCGTGAAAACAGGGCCTATATCTCGGTTTACAGCGAATACTGGGATGGAGACCATCTAATTGATGAATACATATTTTTCGATGATGATCTGTCCGATGCCCCGGATAACGTCGCTATTTCCTCAGGCAAAGAAATACAAGCTCACCATTGCATGGGATGAACCCACTGCAACACTTCACCTTCAAGATTCTGGACATTGAAGCGGCCACAGAGTTTGAGAAACAGGTCACCGTTCCCGGTCCCACCGGCCCGCTGGAAAATCCCAACCGATTTATTGGGGTTTCCAGCTGGGTTATCCTGGATAACACCACGCCGACATTCAACTGGAATGAAGTTACGGGAGCAACGTATTATCGCGTCAGAATCTACGGCTGGAATGGCAACACGATATATCGAGGTTATGTAAAAGCACCTCCATATACCTTGCCACCAGGAATTCTTAAACCAGACGGAATCTATAAATATAGAATTGCGGCCATAAAGAGCATCAGTGGATGGAATGGGAAAATGCCGGCCGCAGCAATCAAGATTGGACGATGTTTATTACGGGGTCCGATGAAGCCCAGGATCCATATATCGATTTATGGAGCCACGGTGTTTACACCTGGATCAACCATTCACTTTGGTCGACTACACCCATTTTTACGTCAGGATTAACGACGCCCAGGGCTGTGCCGGATAACATCGAATCGGTAAAAGTTACGGTTCCGGGAAGGCCCGGCGACAAAGACAGTTAATCTTTATTATGATGAATTTGTATCATCAACCTGCGGTTTATATAGGGGCACCTATTTTGGCCCCATTCCGGCCGAGCCAACCACATACACCTTCACCGTAATTGATAAGGACGGCAATTCAGATACGTGAGACTGATACACTCACCCCGGTCCCCATTGCATCCGGCATAGACGAACCTTCTCTGACGCCTGCACAAAACACGCTTGTCGGCGAAACCGGCCTCAGTCTCAGATGGGAAAAGGTAACCGGGGCCGCTGTTTCACCAGATAAATTTCTACGATGAAGATTTTAATTATCTGTTCAACGTCAAAACCACGGCACGAAAACGGATATGCGCTGCCGCCGGGTCTGCTGAAAGAAAAACAAACTCTATCGCTACAGGATTGAACAGTTATCGTGAATTTTTCGAAGATCATATTAACAACGGCTCCACATCGCCGCCTTATGGCGTCTGGAATGCAAATACTTTTATTACCACGGCCACAGCCAACGGCTCGCACCTACCATAAGTCTGGGCAACTTCGGAGTTGCGGTCTGGCAGGCACCCCATCCGGCGACCGGAGATCCTTATTATGAATTAAATTTAGCGGCTTTGGTCTCTGATCCCGATGGCGTTCCAGAAAGCATTGCCCGGGTGGAAGTAAAATTCCCGGATGGATCCATCCATCAGCTAAAATATAATGACAGCCCAGCGTTGGGCTATAACTATTCCTTTGTATATCTCATTAAGGGCTACCTCATCTATTTTAGACCAGTCCAACTCGAGCGGCATCTATGAATTCAAGGTCGTTGACTTTAATGGCAATGAAGCTACGATAGAAGATATCCTACCGGCAGTCGACGACGCCTTCGGAGGCATTGACTGGTGGCCGACCAATGTCAGCACCGGCCGACGGCACCATCGTGACGACCACCACTCCTACGATCACCTGGACGGCGGTCCCGGGCGCCAGTTACTACAAAGTGCGTATCATGAGCGCCTATGATCATCCAACAGTTCACTGGAGTGAAAAGCTGACCGACACCTCAGTATACCGTTCCGGAAAGCATCCTTTCAAACGGTGCAACCCATGGATATCGAGTATATGCCTATAGAGAGTCCATCGGCACCGAAGTAGACTTCTTCTCCTGTTACAGTTCCTGGCACGCCAAAAACAACCATTTTACGATTGAATCGGTTGAGGATGAATGCCCCAGTAATTACACCTCAAGACCCAGTTACGATGGTGATTGTTCTAACCGACCTCCCGGCAGTGTCTGTGCAAATTATGGCGATGGCTACATTTGGTTAGTGTATTCCAGCATCGTCTCTTGGGGCTCTGATGGAGACGTTCAAATAGCCTACAGTCCTTCTGTCGAATACCGCCATATTCTTGATACAAATTGCATCCAATTGGTCGGCAATGATACTGACGGCGATTTAGTTCCCAATGTCTATGACAACTGTCCTACCATTGCAAACCCGACACAGGAGAATACAGATTTAGATGGAATAGGTGACATTTGTGACAACTGCCCCGATGATTCCAACCCGAATCAAAACGATCTGGATGGTGATCAAATCGGCGACGTCTGCGACAATGATGCCGATGGTGACGGCTATGATTCTGATGCCGCAGTAGATCCGGATTGCGACGACTTTGATGCCTCTATTCACCCGGGTGCAGCTGAGATTCCCGGCGACCTTATCGATCAGGACTGCGACGGCTCCGACACGTTTGATATTTCACCGGGCACCTACTATGTCGACCCGGTCAGCGGCACAGATGATCAGGATCATGGAGGAGGAAGCGGCAGCGGGGCCTAT
>CALNZC010000026.1:0-2583 GCA_942490895.1 uncultured Saprospiraceae bacterium | reverse complement strand
GAGTTGGCTTGGCGTTGGCCAGGTAAATGTTGGCATTGTGGGTGTGGCCGCCGTACTCGATCACACAGTGCTCCAGCAAGCTCTGGGCGTCATGGGTTTCGTTGCGAAAATAAATGCCCTTCCAATCCCCCGGTGCCGGCGACGCGGCACTGGAGGTAAATGTAACGGGAGATTCGGCCGTACCCTGGGCCTTTAAGGCCCCCCGGTAGCCATAGCCGCTCCAGGAATGATTCTCTCCGATGATCATCCCAGTGCCCGTGTTGAATCGTATCTCCACTCCAGGCTCTATGATCAGCGTCATCACCTTCGGGGAGGAGGTTGTTGACTGGCTCGAATGACGAATCGTGATATCTCCAGAAATTACATAAGGAAGCGATTGTTTTACCCAGGTGGCTTCGGTGGTGATAACCCCTCCCCGAACCCGGATATAATTTTGCCCGTTGCCCGATCCTGAATTGCCGGTGAGCTTCCCCACGCTGTTGGGGTGTATATCAATTACGCTCGTCCCATTATCAGTGAAAACATTGTTGGTTATCTTGGCATAGGAACTCCCGTCACTATAGATTCCGCAACTCGCATTGCTTTCAACAGTTCATTGCCGTCAATCACAGGCGAAGATGCATTAAGGCTGATACCATTGGCACTGCTATGCTGAATGTCACAGTTTTTGATCGTCGGTGAGGCGCTTGCTAGATAGATGTTGGCATTGTGGGTGTGACCGGCATATTCTACGATGCAGTGCCCCAGAAGGCTCTCGGAGTCCTGGGTTGGGTTGCGAAAATAAATGCCCTTCCAATCGCCCGGTGCCGGGCATGCGTCAGGTGGATGTAAACGTAATCGGGGATCTGGCTGCTTACCCTTGGGCCTTCGTGCCCTCGGTAGCCATAGTCGTACCAGGTGGACCACTGTAATCCTTTCCGATGTATCAATCCTGTGCGTCAGTGATTGAACCGTACTTCGACTCCAGGCTCTATGATCAGCGTCATGAAATACTCTCGGTTGGAGGTTGCCGACTGGTCTGGTAATGACGAATCGTGATATCTCCAGTGACGATATGGGGAAGAGCTTGCAATGACCACGTGCCGGAGGTGGTAATGTTCCCACCCCTGACCTTGATCCAATCCTGGCCGTTTCCGGAACCTGAGTTCCTGCTGACTCTACTGGCACTATTCCCTGATACATATATTGACACTCCGCCATTATTGGATAAAATATTGTTCTTTATAGTTGCGCCTGAACTGCCATCTGCGTTGATCCCGTCACCGCCGTTTTCGCTGATGAGATTGCAGTTCTATCGTAGGAGTTGCGGATACAAGAAAAATCCCGGTGAACCACTGCTGTAACCCACCACCCCTCCCGGATAGTACTATTTTTGATCGTCGGGCTGGAACCGCTGCAATACAGGTTACTTTTGTTCGAATCCGCACTGCCGCCGTATTCGACGACGCAGTTATCAAGAATAGTGAGGTCGTCTTTTGTCGGATTGCTGAAATAAATCCCCTTCCAGTCACCGGAAGAAGGAATGGCCGCATTTGAGGTAAAGACTATGGGAGCAATCTCTGTCCCCTGCGCATCGAGCGCTCCGTAGTAACCGTACGATCCACTGTAATCCTTGCCGATGTACAACCCTGTCCCAGGATTAAACCGAACCTCGACTCCCGGCTCTATCGTCAGCTTCCGAAAATACACTCCGTAGGTGCGGCTGGTATGGTAAACCGTTACATCCCCGGTGATTGCGTATGGAAAATCCTGCTTGGCCCAGGTGACGCTTGCGGTTATGTTGCCTCCCCTAACCTCAATGGTGTTCTTACCGTTCCCGGCTCCCGTATTGCCACTGAGTCTATGCACCTGGCCGGGATGAATGTTCACCGGGCTGTCGGCGTTGCCTGTAAAAATGGTGTCTTGGATCAGCGGAGATGAACCGTTATCGACATAGATTCCCCGCGGGAATCCGCTATACTGAATGACACAATTTTTTATCGTCGGTGAGGCACTTGCTAAAGAAATATTCGCATTGTGCGTATGGCCAGCATATTCTACGATGCAGTGCTCAAGAAGACCCTCGGAATCCTTTGATGGATTGCGAAAATAAATGCCCTTCCAATCGCCCGACAGGGCACTTGTCGAATTGGTTGTGAATAAAATGGGGGCCGTCGCTGTCCCCTGCGCACTGAGCGCTCCGTAGTAACCGTTGGTACCACTGTAATCCTTGCCGATGTACAACCCTGTCCCAGGATTAAACCGAACCTCGACTCCCGGCTCTATCGTCAGCTTCCGAAAATACTCTCCGTAGGTGCGGCTGGTATGGTAAACCGTTATATCTCCGGTGACGATGTAAGGACTGCCGGCCACCCCCCAAGTGGTGTTCGAAGTGATATTGCCGCTGACATAAGTTTCAGCGAAGGATGTACTTGCCACGGTAAAAAGAGAAATAAGAAGTGCTGATAAATGAAGGAGAATAGGAAAAAACCTTATTTTGATTTAAAGCCTGCTGTTCCTGAAATGCGAGTGTTGCCTGAATCCTTCACGGCTTCCCCCGTTGCAGTTACGCATCATCCATTCTCTCCGATCGATTGTTTTCTT
>CALNZC010000025.1:0-1128 GCA_942490895.1 uncultured Saprospiraceae bacterium | reverse complement strand
AGGCATTGCCGATGGCAACAGCTTCGGTCAGCAGTTTTTTCATCCGCGCATCCGGGTTGAAGGGCTTACCCTTGACGATGCCGATGGCCGCAATCAGACCTCGGGTTTCGGGCTCGATGAAGCTGATCGGCTCTTTCTGGACGATCTCGTTGAGCCGCTCGAAGAAACTGAAGTCGTTCGGCGGGATCGTGTTGTAGTATTTCCCGGTCATGTTGATGAATTCCGTCTTTGGTGGATTGTCCTTCTTCGCCAGCGGATAGACCTTTAGGTTGTTCAAAATATTGTCGGCCGACTTCTTGACGTTGGCGGGGTCCTGAACACTGCCCCTCACATAGCCGCGCATGAAGTTCCAGACAACATTACTGGTCGATTTAACGACATGGTAGCCACCCGGTACATTTCCAGTGTATCCGGGGGGAAGCACCAAGTATTTTCCGCCTTTTCCCCTGTCCGGTCCAGCGGCCCCTGTAATCACTAAGATATCGCATGTTACCGTCATCCAGAATGCCGAGTACATCCGATGGTATTTCGATGACCGTTGGACCGTCTTTTTCAAGATCAAAAAAACCCCAGGTATAAAGAGAGGTGTTGTTATAGGTCAGCACCAGGGATTTTTGAATCGCCCAGTTGTTCCCACAGGACGATCTGGTTGCATCCGTTACTTCATACCCACGTCATGGCTTCCACTGAAGCAGGCTGTAGGTGGAAACCGCATGGATCATAGAGATGTAAACATCAACAGCCCGAGCACGATCTACGTAGTCGTAGACTTTTTTTCTGGTGGTGTCAATGGGAACACCGTCGAAGAATTCAAAGGTACCCATCGGCGTTTCCCTTTCAGTGTTGTAATATTTTTCAGGAATCGGTATGGTCATTTTCATTTCAGGCTTTTGCGTGATCATTTTCATCTTCGGTGATGCGGCCAGGGAGACTGTCGCCAGGCAGGTGGACATGATCCCGACCAATGCCCTTGTGCATAATTGCCTTTAGTTTTCATTTAGACCCTCCTTTAATTGATTTTCTCTATCTTGTTCATAGGAAAGGTCTGGTCAAAATAGGCCTTCTCGGGGCCGTACAGTCTCAAATAGACAAAGAAAGACTGGCCTTCATTGGTCTGAACTAGTTCAC
>CALNZC010000024.1:0-8537 GCA_942490895.1 uncultured Saprospiraceae bacterium | reverse complement strand
CATGTAGATTTCATGGAATGTTTTCATTCCATCCCAATATTCTTTTGTAGCGTAGAGATTGGTCGAGGTGGTTAATCCGCAGAAAAGATCTCCGCTGATGATGACTTTTTGTTCTTCATCGTATAGAGCACACGCCCCACGAAAATGGGCATATGGAGTAGGTATAAGGCGTAATTGGTGCCCGGTTTTCACCCTGATTTTTCCGGTTTTAAAATTCTCAGTGGCGATAAATTGTTTTTCTTTAAGGCCGTAAAAACGGACCAGGCGCCAGGTGTCTTCTGAGGTAACAATCTGGAGCTTTGGAAAGTGACGTTGAAAGTGGACCGTATTGATACAGACATCAGGATCCTGATGATTGAGATAAACCAGATCGAGACTGTAATCCTTCCCGAGGACATGCTCAATCTTACTGGCTATGGCATGTAAAATCAGGGCTTGGTCCCGGATCTATCAGAAGATTAAATTGTTTTCCATTTCCCTGAAAACTCTCAGGTAAGCATTGCTTTCAAATCCTTTATCGTTTCTGTTGCCAACCCAGTAAATGTCTTGTGCGATCTCTACGGGGCCGGAAATGTCAGGCTGAGGCGTGAAGAGTTGTTCCAGTTTTGGGTGTGTGTGAAGGGGGCTTTTTCATAGGAATGAGAATTACAATTATTGGCTACGGTTGTCAATACCTTTTCTTTATTTTTGACTGTGAAGAATAAGTGTGTAATATTACAGACTGGTTGGAGGCTGTCTGGATGTATGTGTCGGTTGAACCTTTCTGATTGTTTCCAGGTTCATATGTGACAAAGTGGTAATTCCTTCTTGGGTCACAGAATTGGATGAACTACCCGATTTATTGGTTGATCCCGTAAGCATCCATATAGATCCAGAGTACTGCGCCAAGTTCCACTTCCTTGTCTTCTCCCTGTGGATTCTTGAGGGTGTAATCGGCACTGCTCAGTGCGGCAAAACCCCACCATCCCGGAAGGGGGCAGGTGAAGGTGAAAATTCCAGCAGTATCCGCCTTTATAAGCTGGGTGATATGGAGGTCGCTGGGGGCGCGGTACTTCCCTTCCTGATTGTATAATTCCACTTCTACTTCTGCGTTGGGAAGCGGTTTGCCGTTCAGGAGTACCTGTCCTGTGAAGCTGTTTCCGGCATAGTTGCCAAAGGACGAAGGCGGGGGACGATCTCTGTAGCCAGTCCCACTGGTTGATCCCAGCCATCCTCTGCACCAAATGCTGGAATAATAACTTTTGTATAGTGGATAATGGAAAGGTCTTCGGTGGGTTCCCAGTAGGGGATGGGTTCCATGACGAAATGGTAGACGCCTGGTCGCTTTACCTGATAATCCGTTTCCCAGCCAACACGATCCATAATCTTCGTTTCTTTGAGGTCGCCAAGCAGGTCTGATTTCTCACCGTCTTTGATTACATAGAATTGTGCCGGTTTTAATAGATCCATTCCCGTTCCTTCGAAGGGGTGAGAAAAAGAAAGGGAGAGCTGGACATTCCTGTTCCGGGGATCAACCTGTGGTTCCTCTGGTATGATCATTCCGAAATGGGCATTGCTTTGGGTACTGCAGAACAGCAGAAGTACGGCGAAAGACTTGATTTGATAGGTTTCATGATATTCCCCTGTATGTTGGAAATGGTGTGTAACACGAAAAACAATTACGTGTGATGTTACAGGGCGAAAGTATGCTTGTCAAGCGCTGTCGGAACGGTGGCTGTTTTTTTAGATGTCCTGTAGGTGTTTTCCGAACAGGAGAAGCACTCTGGGGCCGTTGACGATGGCTGGACAGGCGATCAGGACCCTGGTGCAAATGAGCCGTCTTTTGAGCTTGAAGTGGTGATGATTGTACTGTAGTCTTTTATAGGTTTTTTTACTGGAATTGAAGAAGGATTTTTTTTTGAGTCTTGCTGCCGAGAAGGAAGTGTACTCGGTGGAAGAGAGTTAGGGTCGTCTTCATGGAATAATTCCAGCTCTATTGCTTACTGGAAAGCGAATTCTTATGACCTCCAATCTTCAAGACAATACGTTATGAAAAAGGCATTTCGTTATCATTTTCAAATCACAGTAACAAACAAAATTATTAAGCAGGTGCTCTCCTCTCTGTGTTTTTCTTTCCTCTTTTGTTTTCCTCAGCCAGTAGGTCTCCTTCTGATATACAAACAGTGAAACAGGGGCAGACTTTCTCCTGGTTGGTGTTGTTGGTGTGTTGCGCCAGAATCTTACCTCTGTTGATGGGATACCATCAGTTTTGAAGAAAGTGACCAAGGGCTTCCCTGGATTACTCCAATCAACTCCTTATCGCCTTTACGGAGAAGGATTCCTCGATCGTGACTGGGAATTTATCCTCAAGAGTCACTACGACCAGGAAGACCCGGATCAGGAGTTTCAGTTTTTCCTCAAACTGATTCAGGACGAAAACTACATTATCATTGGCGACCATGAAGAGGGCTCCTTCCTGGACACCGCCATTTTTACCTCAGACGACAAATTGCGCCCGGAATAACCGGACATGGCCAGACCGACAAGGTCAGCGGAACTGCCATCGCCGGGGCCGTGCGTGGTGAGTCAATCACTGAAGAGATTCGGGGAGACGGGACGTCAGGAAGATATCGCCTGAATGAAGCACCGGTCATCAGGAGCAGCGAAACGATCCGTATTGAAATCCGGGATCGAACCAGCCCCCTGCGAGTCCTTAAAAGTACTTCTCAACTCCGTGGTAGAGACTATACCATAGACTATGACCGTGGCGAAATTCTGTTCAACTTCCCGATAGAAGAGTCTGATTTTCGAGGTAATCCTGTATTTATCGTGGTGAGCTACCAGTATGACTCCCCCGGCGGCCTTTATAAAAAGGACGCCTGGCGTCAGGAGTACCGTTTCCCCTACTTCCACAGTTACAATAGGTGCCACCTATCTTGGTGATGGACCATGGAACGGAGATTTTTCCTCGGAAGTCCTTGATGAAAGACAAGAGATTATAGGCAGTGACCTCCGTATAAACATTGGTGACCTCCACACACTGTCCATGGAGGTGGCCAGAAGTGAGGTGCCTGCCATTGAGGCCGAAAACGATGACATGGCCATGCGTCTGGATTTCTCGACTACCCCCATCAAGGATCTCCAACTTTTCGGGAACTACTGGCGAGTGGGGAAGGAATTTCTCACGTTCGGTAACCGCGATCTGGCGGCAGGAAACGTTATCAATGAGCTGGGAAATGACTCCCTCTTTTATTTTAAGAGCCGAGACTTTGATTTTGACCTGGACCCGAATGCCTCTGCGGCTCTTGGCATTGACATGGAATCATATGGCCTTTCAGCAGCCTATAGTATGGGCTTTCATACTGCATCTGTGGGCTTTCGGAGATCCCAGGACAACATCCCAGGGGATCACAGCAACCCGACCAATCGACAAGATACCCTCTTTGCCAGTCTGATTAAATTGGACCCCGACGCCACCGACTATATGATTGGTACCGAGATTTTCCTCAATTCAGGGGAGGGTGAGGATGCCATTGGTGATTCCAAGACCTCGCGTTTGATCGGTGGTGCCAGACACGATTTTAACGATGTTGACTGGACGGGCCCAATCACCCTGCAGGGTGTTTATCAGTATGAACAATTCGATGATCAGGAAGCGGATAATAATTCAACCAAAGGGCATGATCTTCTGGGGAGATTGGAGATTCGACCTCTGGGGCTGGCTGACGTCATTGTATATGCTGAGCAGGGTGTGAACTTTCTTTACGAAGAACGGGAAGCACAATTCAGTAAGCGTTCGGATCTTTCTCTTGTCGGTTTTGAGGGTATGATGAATCGCTATTTTGAGATAAGCGGCAGTGCCAGGTACCGCACTTTTCACGATCTGATAGCTGATGAGAAGACACGAACTGAACAGACCTACGACCTGCGCTGGTCCTCCAGACCTCTTGATATTCTACGCACCCAGATACGGGCTGAGTATAGAACTGATGAAGACCATCTGGCAGAAAGCAGAAATAGCAAGGCTTTGTTTGGTGGTGGAATCTGGTGGGACATAACCACCGATCTCCTCCTCACTGCCAACTACGACCATGAACTTGACCGGCTTGAGAGGCAAAACATGGGCGACGAAAGCAGCAGCTATGATGACATCCTTTTGCGTCTCGACTGGCGGCCATTGGTGGATCTCTCGTTTTTTGCCTATTATCGTCTTGAGTATGACGAACTGGAAACGGCTCCACTTGATCCAACCAGAGTGCGAACCACCACAGAACTGCTGGAAACAAAATATCAGATCAACCAGAATTTTGAATTTGTCTCAGCCTATCGTCGAAAGCAACTTGCCGATGAGGCCAGCAACTACAAAATTAAATGTTATGGTGAACTGGCCTACAAAATTAACCAATACCTGTCCATAGCCCCAGGGTATGAATACAACCGCTACACCCAGGAAAATGATGAGGAAGACTATGAGGCGAATGTCCTTTATGTCAGTCTGATAGGAAAACTGTAATGAACACTCACCCACAGAAATCTTTATACGGATATCTACAGACGCAGTTTTCCATCTGCGTCTTTGGCCTCTTGACCCTGATACTGCTGACCGGTGAGCTGCAGGCGGCAGAGGAACTTATTTATGAAGATACCGTTTCGGTTAATCAGTCTACCTGGAGCGGCGGTTCTATAAGCTGGAGCCATACCATCTCAGCCGATATTCTGGCCAGGGCAAGCAGGGTAGAGGCTGTTATCGGTGCACGTGATGTTGATTATCCAGAGTGCAGTGTTGATTGTCCCGAGTGTGTCCCGGCAGACTGTGAACATGACCGGCTCTATGTCAACAATTCCGAGATTACCCTGCTCAGCGGAGCAAATAACACTCTCCATGCCAATCCGGTTACTATTCCTCTGGGTCTGTTTGTTGCTGGTGTAAACAGTTACCGTGTAGACAATGAAACCGTCGCTCATAACTGGTGGCTTGAGATAACCGAAAGTACTTTAAAATTTTACAGTCAGACAGATGAGGAAGGAGGCGGCTCGGAATCAGTAGATCCGAACATTACCCTTAAACTGAAAAAAAGCCAGGACAAGAGCACATTGCTTCCCGGTGATATGCAGGGATACACGATCATAGTTGAAAATAGCGGTGATACCACCCTGACCGGGATTACCGTCACCGACCAGCTTGACCCATTACTTGAATTTGACTCCAGCTCCAGTGAGATTGCTCATCAGCTCAATAATGACCAACTGAGCTGGTCCATCGGCAGGCTGACTCCAAAAGAGTCTGTTAAACTTAGATTCAAGGCCAGGGTCAAGGCTGAAACCATGTCCAGTATCAGTATTTCCAACAAGGCCGAAGCCACAGCCAGGGAATTGCCGGACGAGGTCGAATCAAACACTGTCACAGCCATCTCCTCCTTTATCCCGGTGGAGCCGGAGGGACTACGTGTCACCAAACGTCTAAACCGCAGAGAATCGAGAATAGGGCGGATTCTCAGCTACCGGGTTCAAATCGAAAATATCAGTAATGGTACCGTCTTTGCCCTGACTCTGGAAGATATTTTACCCCGGGGTTTTTCTCTGGTGGCTGGTACAGTACTGCGCGACGGTCGGCCTTACGCAGATCCACGCGGCACTCGTCGTCTCCTCTGGAATCTTGGGATGTTGGTGGCTGGCAGCAATACCGAAATAAGCTACCAGGCAATCATCGGCAGCAACGTAAGAAGAGGACAAAATACCAACCAGGCAATAGCCAGTGGTGTCGACGGCAGTGGTAGTTCAGTACGAGGTGAAGATTCAGCCATTGTCATGATCGGTGGCGGGCATATCGAGGTTCCTGCCGAAATCGAGGCCCGGGTCTTCATGGACCTGAACGACAATGGCCAGCAAAATGCCGATGATACGCCTCTGGAGGACATCGAAATTATTCTGTCCAACGGTAACAAGAAAATGACCGACAAGGACGGAAAAGTTTTGTTTGTCGATATTCTCTCCGGTTTTTATGCCCTGACCATTAACCAGCGAAGCCTCCCGGAGCATACTTCACCCGGTGGTGAGGAAACCCGATTGACCCATATCATAGAAGGAGAAAAGGCCCGGGTCTTCCTGCCGGTAATTCAGAATATCGGCCCGGCCCGTCTCAGCGGCAGAGTCTTCTTTGACAAAAACCGTAACACCATCTTTGACCAGGGTGAGACATGGCCAAAGCAGGCAACAGTACTGTTCGATTCAAGTCTACAGACCACTGTCAAAGATGGTCGATATGATTTCACCGGTCTGCGCAGTGGAGAGCACCAACTCCATGTCCGGGTGGGAGGAACACAGATATCCAGAGAAGTTGAACTTGCCATTGGCAACAATACCATAGACATACCGCTCAAGACATCCGGTATCAACCTCTCGGTTGAAGGAAAATAAATGAACCGACTTTTTTATATTCTCCTTACACTTTTTCTGTCCCTCGCCACCAACGCTACTGCAGCCACAGGCATTAGTGGCGATGCTCAGATTAACCAGTGTCAACAGAAAAGTTATGTGATCACGGTTACAAACAACTCCGGTAATGATATAGACAGCCTGCTTGTCACCGATGACATCAGTGCTCTGACTGGTTTCTCTTTTGTCGCAAGCACTTCTACCCTGACTGGACCGGTTTGCTCGACTACTGTGGATCCAACTGTTGCAGGCACAAACCTGATCTGGGATGTAGATAGTTTATGTGGTGCCACCACCCTGGCTAACGGGCAATCCCTGACCATTGAATATGACCTGCTCACCGATTGCAGCGCCGTATCAGGCTCACAGTCCGTTCAGGTTGACTACCAAATGCTGGGTAATCCAGAGGTGGAAAATGGTAACCAATCCATTGAAGTCCTGCCAGGTGCTGTCACCATCAAAAAGAGTCCATCGGTCCAGTCCGCCTCAGTGGGGGATAATGTCACTTGGACCTTGAGTATCGAGAATACAGGCCTGGGTACGATTGAAAATATTCAGGTCTCCGATGTCCTCGGAGCCGGTCTGCTCTATGTTTCGGACACCCAGTCAGGCAGTAATGCAGGACCAGACTACGACCTGGGGTCCGGCCCAGATCGCGGCCCTGGGATCCATGGCCCCGGTGATCTGGTCACCATCGACCTGATAGCAACAGTCATTGCCTGCGACAATCTTGACAATGATGCTAATGCCAGCTGGGGATGTGATTTGACTACCCCCTGTTTTGACACCGGGGTGGACGGGGGCACTGCAACTGCCTCGGTTCAACGCCTGGTTGTCACTCCGCTCCTCGATTTTACTCCGCCAGACATTAGTTTTTCCTATTGCGGCAGTTCCGTCCCTGATCCGGTCACTTTCAGGATTGACAATATTGGAGACGGTGATGCCCATACGGTGAAGACCATGGTCGATCTTACTCCACTAGTGGTGACCAATGTCTCGGCTGATGCAGCCTATGACGCAGGCCAGCATACATTCACCCTTACCAATCCGATCCCGGCCGGCGGATCTTACGATCTGAGCTTTGAGCTCAATCACTCTGACTGGTGCTCAGGTTCTTTCCCGGATGCGACTCTGCTCTGGGAAAAGGAGTATCTGGATGAATGCGGCAATAGCTTTTACCCGCCGGTGGAACTGTCCACCCTCACTCCACCGGCTGATGCCCCCTCAGTCTCCGTCAGCAAGAGTGGAGCACCTTCCGTTATCCAGATAGGTGATCCTGTCACCTACACCATTACCTCTTCACATAATGGCGCTATTTCCTGCGGTACCGGCAGCACCGGGTTAGTCACAGTCTCCGACACCCTGCCAGCTGGCTTCACTGTCATCGATTCAGGTGGAGGTGTGTGGGTACCTGGCGGAGACGGCACAGGCGGAACCATAGTCTGGACTTACACCCCTCCAGCTTCACTGAATACCACAATCACCCTGGCATCCCCGGATATCACCCAGTGTGAAACCGCCTGTTTCACCACCTTTACCAACACCATTGCGGCAGAGGTTACCGATTGCTGCGGATGCGACCTGAGCAGCAGCGACAGCCAGACCACCGCCATTGAGTGTGAGGCATTTGTTGATTCAACAAAGTCGGCTGTCCCTGCCTCGGTTGAGCGCTGTGATGCCTTCACCTATACCAACACCTATGTCTTTGAGGATAATGCAGCCCTTGACACAATCCTGTTGAGTGCTCTTTCCTTTGAGGAACATGCTGAAAATAATCAACAATATGTTCCTGCTTCCCTGATCGTTTCCTTTGATGGAGGAATCATCACTGCTTGTGTCACGGCAGGAATGAGCGACGCCACCCCTGGTGGCAGCCTGACCCTTGATTTCAGTGGCTGCGCAAATGATACGGTGCGCAACAAAACCCTGGAGATCAGCTATGACTTGACTGCCACCGAAGCCACGGCACCAGCCTGCTCGGCCCAGAGTTTTTATTCCTGGTCCAGCCTCGATCTCGGTTCCAGCCCCGGCGGCACCTGCCTGGTGGACAATACCCTGCACGAAACAACCGTTGTAGAGGTAGTGCCTCCAGCCATGAGTCTCTCCATCGGCGACCTGGGTTC
>CALNZC010000023.1:0-2469 GCA_942490895.1 uncultured Saprospiraceae bacterium | reverse complement strand
CGTCCAGTCTGGTGATTTCCGCTGATGGAAACGGACTGGTTAAAACCGCCGCATACAGTGTTCCCTCTGGTTCTTGAAGATCATCCACATACTGCAGGTTTCCGGTCACCTGATCAAAGGCATCCAGTCTCGGTATGCGACTTCCAACAATTGATAAAGCCATAATCAATTTCTCCCAAAATTATTTGACACTATCCAAAATCGCTTCAGTGATTTTCTTATATCCAGAACATCGACAAATGTGGCCTGAAATAGCTCTTCGAACATCGGTTTCCGTGGGTGCCCCGTTTTCCAGTAGCAGGGACTTGGCAGACACAATCATACCCGGAGTACAATAGCCACACTGAGTTGCGCCATGTTCGACAAATGATGTTTGCAACGGGTCCAGTTCACTACCGGATGATATCCCCTCAATGGTCGTAACGGTACAGCCATCAATCTGGGGGGCCAACACAAGACAGGAGTTGACTGCCTTGTTATTGATCATGACCGTACAGGCGCCACACTCACCCATCTCACATCCCTTTTTTGTCCCTTTTAACTGTAGTTGTTCGCGAATCAAATCACTCAGCATCATATTCACTGGAATGGATACTTCGTGTTTCTCTCCATTTAGTGTAAATCGAATTGTTTTTTGATCTGACATTATGACTCCTTGGTATTCGTCATTGTTATCTGGGTCAGACACCGTCTGACCAAAACTTCAACCATGATAGTGCGAAAGCTTTGGCTTGCCCGGACATCGGAAACAGGCGAGCATTCCTGGGATGCTGTTTTGGCCGCCTGACTGATCAGTTCCTCGTCGATGTTCTTCCCCCTGAGGATCGCTTCCGCCTCGAACGCCCTCATGGGAAAGGGCGCAACGGCACCCAGGGCAATTCTGACATCGACACAGGTCTCATGTGTCTTGTGTAACGCAACAGCCGCCGAAGCAACGGATAGACAGGCCGCTTTCCGTTTTCCTAGCTTATGAAAGACACATCTCGCAGAGTCTTGGGGGATTTCTATGGCAGTCAAAATCTCACCCGGCAGCAGCGCTGTTTTTTTATACCCCCGGAAAAAGTCGGAAAGGGGTAATGATCGGGTGCCACCGGGGCCGATAAGCAGCAGCTGGCTGTTTAACACCAACAAAGCAGGAACGGTATCAGCCGCCGGCGACGCATTGACGATATTGCCGCCAATTGTCCCTCTGTTGCGTATTTGGGGATTTGCCATCTGGGAGATGGCCTCGGATAGAACCGGAGCTTTGCTGATGATGATTGGAGAGCGTTCAATGTCGCTCAATGTTGTTGTGGCACCGATTCGAATCCGGTTGCCGTTGGAAGAAATTCCTTGAAGCGTGTCTATCTTCCCGATATCGATCAACGAACCGGGTTGAATCTCTTTCTCTTTTAGGGCAGGAATGATGTCTGTCCCGCCCGCCATTACCAGGTGCTGGCTATTGGTTTGAGCTAATATGGCCAGCAGCTCATCCAGATCCTCGGGACACTGGTAATCAAAGTTGGAAACTACTGTTTGCATGAGACTCCTTATTTATAAAAATCCAATTCAAAATGGGGACGGTCTGTGACAACCGGTTTTATGTGCCGGGTGGCGGTTCGTCGCCCAGTTTGTTGATCTCTTCCAGATCTTTTGCCACATAGGCTAAATCAAGATCTTCCAAGGTTTTTCGTGTTGGAAAACTGGTCTTTTTATCCCATCCATGAAGGTCGTAATATTCATCCAACATCTCATTCCATTTACCGAGATCCAACTTCCAGCCCGCCAGATTGCCTGTCGGTATGGGTTCATTGATATCTCTTGGTGTTGGCAGGTCATCTTCACGGGCAAACTCGGTAAATCTAAGGTTAAACGCCTTTTCCAGGTTCAACTGTTTCATTGTCAAATACTCGAAATCCTCGGCTGTGGTTTCCCAACCCGTCGCTGCCGAATACAGCTCGGCATATTCTTCAAGCGCTGGCATTTCCAGATCGATCCAGGGGGATTGGTAAAGACAGACTCCCAGACTGTTAAGCACCCGTGTCAACACCTCATGGTAGTACACCATTCTGGGACGTCCCGCATATTCCTCTGCCTTGTCGGGATTATCCTCCGGCTTCAGGCCGAAGATCTTCCGGGCTTTGTTCACATCCAGATTGGGGATGGTTTCTACGGCGACAGCGCCTGTTGTGTGGCATCCGCCCCGTGTTGAGACAGTGGTCCCCAAGGCCCAGCCGTTCGCTCCCCGCAGGTTTTCATATAAATCCTGTTTCTTGATGTGCATGCAATACTGCTCACTTCCCCGGCCAATAATCTGACTGGCCCTATAGCACCCTTCAGCTAGAATGTTGCCAAACCCCTCGCGGTGTGCGATTTTTTCTATCATATCGAGTATGACAGGAGCATCGCCCCACTCCAGCCGGATACCTCCGGTGTCGGTTTCATCGATGATTCCCCGTTGCCAGCACTCCATGGCCCATCCGATCACGC
>CALNZC010000022.1:0-54841 GCA_942490895.1 uncultured Saprospiraceae bacterium | reverse complement strand
CCCCAATACTCCCTTCGACAGGACTACGCCCATGCCTGCCTGCACACCATCCAATTCACCCTTGTTCAGGGTCAGGTTGTTGTTGGGTTGGTTGATACTGTTTTTGATCAGCCGGGCGGGAATAAACTCGAAGGGAGACAATAGTGAATCTACTTCGGCATCCCGGGATGTAATGGCGAGCTGGCTGTATAGTCGGTTATAGAGTGCTGCATTTTCTTTCGCCAGAGAATCTGCAACTTCAGCCATTGACGCGTAGTGCCGAATCTGGGTCGTTTTTTCCAGCAGAATACCGCTGTAATACCGCGAAGAGTTGAGATAGATATCCCGTTGGGTTTGGTTGTATCGGACCACCAGGTAGACGGATAACAACTCCAAGAGGACGAAGGTCAAAAGACCACCGTACCGGGACAGGAAATACAACAGATTGATCATTTGGGCACTTCTATAAACCTCCGAAATAGATCAGGCCAAAAAATATCGAGTGAAACAAGGCGTTTTGAGGGAGAATAGCCATAGCTATGTGAAGCTTGCACCCGGACATGGCGATTGCAGCGACATCGTCCAGGCTGAAAAAAAACGCATTATCACGAAGATATTCTTTGGTAAGTTGAGCGAAGCGAAACGGTTGGTCATTGAGTGAGGTTGATAGAGGTATCCATCATTACATACTCCTCCGATCGATCAGGAAGGTAAATCGATCGGTATTCCGCAAAGCAATTCCGGTGCCGCGAACGACTGCTCGCAAAGGATCTTCAACAACATGAACCGGAAGTGCAGTCTTGGCAGAAAGCCGAATATCCAATCCTCGCAGTAATGCACCACCACCTGTAAGGTACAACCCTGTGCTATAAATGTCAGAAGCCAGTTCAGGAGGTGTGTTTTCCAATGCGCGAAGTACGGCTTCTTCGATTTTTGCCAAAGACTTGTCAATCGCTTCTGCAACCTCCGAATAATTGATCTTGATCTGCTTGGGGATTCCCGTCATCAGGTCACGGCCATTT
Organism: uncultured Saprospiraceae bacterium; assembly: GCA_942490895.1. GTDB lineage: Bacteria > Bacteroidota > Bacteroidia > Chitinophagales > Saprospiraceae > JAGNXB01. Next base: position 53,840 of record CALNZC010000022.1, on the reverse strand, counting down.
ACCGCGTAGTCATCAGGTGGATTGTCGAGTTTGACCAAAGCAGAACCAACATTAATCTTGATCTGTTCCGCTGTCCGTTCTCCGATCAGCAGATTATGTTCTCGTTTGAGATAGTCGATGATATCCTCCGTCAATTCATCACCAGCAGTTCGGATCGACTGATCAGACACGATACCGGAAAGAGCGATGACTGCGATCTCGGTAGTTCCTCCTCCGATATCGATGATCATATTCCCTACAGGTTCTTCCACATCCAGACCGATACCCAGGGCAGCGGCCATAGGCTCATGAATCAGATAAGTCTCTTTTGAATCGACGTGATCTGCAGAATCGAAAACGGCTCGTTTTTCGACTTCGGTGATCCCGCTGGGGATACAGATCACCATTTTCAAGTGGGTGAAAAATCGACGTTTTCCACCAGCCATATTGATCAACCCTTCGATCATGCTCTCTGCGGCCTGGAAATCGGCGATCACCCCATCCTTCAAAGGACGAATGGTCTTGATCTCGTCATGGGTCTTTTCATGCATAAGCATGGCCTTTTTTCCCACGGCTATGGTTTTTCCGGTCTTGCGATCCACCGCAACGATAGAAGGTTCATCCACGACGACTTTTCCGTCTTGGATGATCAGGGTATTGGCGGTGCCAAGGTCGATTGCCAGCTCTTGCCGGAAGAAATTAAGAAGGCCCATGAATGGTAGAACTACTGAAGGGGTTACAAACGTACAAAGCAAAAGAAAATTAACCGGGAAAAGAAGAGGAATTCCTGACTATCCGATCACAACTTCGACAAGAAAATCCGGATCGAGCCATCGGGTTGCCAATTCCTGAACATCTCGTGGTGTCAGATTACGGATTGCCTGGACTAGTTGGTTGAAGTCGTCAAAGGTACCACCTTCGATCAACAGATTCTTCAAGGTATCTGCCCGGTTGAACGGACCATCCAGTAAATGCAACAAATTTCCCGCTGCAAAACGCTGCATCATCAGCAATTCTTCGCTTTCAACCGGTTCCTCCCGCAGGCGGATAATTTCTTTCCGGATCTCATCCAGGGTGCGGTTGGTCTCCTCTTTACTCACTTCTGCAGAGATGTAGAAATATCCACTATGACGCATGGCGTCGATATGGGAGTAAATATTGTAGGTCAGCCCCAGTTCCTCCCGGATTTGGGTCATCAGACGCGATCCGAAATAGCCACCCAGCAGCAAATTAACAGCATGCATCGGGTAGTAGTCAGCATGGTTGCGATCAAACAGAATGCGGCCGATCCGCACGGCATTTTGCAGGGAATCGCGCTCCTGCACCCGTAAGACCCGTTGCAGTGGTGGTGCGGGAGGCGGAAAAACAGTTTCAGAATGCCCTTGACGAAGATGTTTGCAAATCTGTTCATCGATCTCTTTGATCATCGACTCATCATATTGTCCGCTGAGGATCAGCAAGGCATTTCCCCGGACAAAATGTTGATTCCAGAAGGACTGGACGTCAGACCGTTTCAAGGCAGCATAAGTATGCGGGAAGGAATTCCACCCGTAAGGATGCTCAGCTCCAAAAATCAGGGCGGTCATTTCGCGATAGGCGACGATTTCATTTTTGGCCAGATCTTCAGACAGGCGTTGCTGGTTGTTCCGAATAAATAATTGAAATTCTTTTTCCGGAAAACTGGGTTCCAGGATCAAGGCACTGAAGACGGGTAACAGGTCTCGAAAGAAACGACTGAGACAATGCAGGGTCAGACCGGTATGATCCATGCTGTCCGTTGTGCTGATCGAACCCCCATAGAAGTCAGTCAGATCGGCGATGGTCGCACCATTGAGTCCGGCTGTGCCTTCTCGGATCAGGCGGCCTGTTGCTCTGGCGGCCAGGGGCTGATCCTCGTGGACACGGCCCACCAGAAAGAGGACTTCCAGTTTGACTAATTCCTGGCTGGAACCGGGAATACAGTAGAGAGGAACACCGTGAGAAAGTTGGCGAACTTCGGGTGCTGGCATCACCAGATGGGCGATCTCCCGGAAGGGTGGTGCATGTCGACGATCGATCATATGGCAAAGATAAACGGGTAGAGGGCAAAGCGTGGACGGATTAATCAGGAGATGCGCTATCTTTGACCCGAGCATTACGCAAGATCCAACCTCCATGAAGTTTACTGTTTCCTCCGCCGAACTCCTGAAAAAACTCCAGCTGGTTAGCGGAGCTATTGGGAACAATCCGGTTCTCCCCATTTTAGAAGACTTTCTCTTCACCATTACTGGCCCGAAATTGACCATTACGGCCTCCGATCTGGACATTTCCATCAACACATCACTGGAGATCAGTGCTGATCAGGATGGCGAAGTGGCCATTCCCGCCCGCATCCTCCTGGATACACTGAAAGGATTGCCCGAGCAGCCAATCACATTTCAGGTCGATCCAGATCATTTCAGTGTGGAGATCACCTCCATTTTTGGAAAATATAAACTTGCTGGTGAGAACGGTGCAGACTTTCCGGATACCCCTACACCAGATGGTGTAGATGAGATCCATGTCTCCGGAATGGAACTGCATCACATGATTTCCCACACCATTTTTGCGACGGGTAATGATGAGATGCGTCTGGCGATGATGGGTGTTTACTTCCTCATCGATCCTGATACCCTGACTTTTGTCGCCACAGATGCCCATAAGTTGGTGCGTTATCGTCTTGCACACAAAGGGCAAGACACTTCTGCATCGATGATCCTGACGAAAAAAGCACTCAACCTGCTGAAAGGGACCATTCATGATACAGATGATGTGGTCATCAATTATAACAAGTCGAACGCCTTCTTCTCTACACCGGAGATCCAGATGAGTGCCCGACTGATCGATGCTCGTTATCCGGACTACAACGCGGTCATTCCAACGAATAACCCCAATACGCTGACCGTCGCCCGAAAGGACTTCCTCAATTCGGTCAAACGGATTTCGCTGTATGCCAACAAGACCACTAACCAGATCCTGCTGACCATCAGTCAGGGCAGTCTGACCGTTTCTTCTCAGGACATCGACTTCTCCAATGAGGCTACAGAGCAATTGACCTGTGCATTCGAAGGCGAACCAATGACCATTGGCTTTAATGCCAAGTACCTGATGGAGATGCTCAATGTGATCCAGTCCGATGAGGTCAAGATCGAATTGTCCAGTCCACATCGTGCCGGCATCCTGTTGCCATCCGAACCTGCAGAAGGCGAGGATATCCTGATGTTGGTCATGCCAGTGATGTTGGGTAATTAAGCACTCGTTTCTGCCTCAGAAAGTCGATTCTTGATCGAAGAACCGTCGGACGCACGGGTTTCTTATTTTTGTCCTATGCGTCAAGGTTACCCCATTGTATTCCTATGGTTCCTGATCCTGTTCTCCTGTGCTTCTGAACCGGCACAGGATGAGGATGGTGATCTGGCTGAACTGCAAGCCATGCTTGCTCAGCAATCGGAGTTGGTCGAAAACCCCCAAACCCCCGCTGAGATCTTTCAAAACTGGCAGATCCATATGGATCTGAATCAGTTTGATGAAGCGAAAAAGTGGAGTACTCCCGAAACGCAGGAATGGATCGGGACCATCCAGACCATGATCGAGGTCGCACATGCGGAAGACGAAACGGTGGATACCCATTTGGAGGGCATCCAATGCCGGGAACAAGGGGATACAGCCATCTGTCTTTTTGCCGAAGAAGCGGGAGAGGCTCTTCGTCTGGACAGTATTCGATTGATCAGACAGAATGGAATCTGGAAAGTGGATCTGTGGAGTGAGGACGAACGGAATACACCATGAGCATATCTCCTCAGCGTATCGGCTTATTTTTCGGCTCCTTTAATCCCATCCATTCCGGACATCTGATCATCGCCCAGCACATGCTGGAATATGCAGATGTGGATAAAATCTGGTTTGTGGTTTCTCCACACAATCCATTAAAACCCAGAAAGACTCTGGCCAGGGATGCCGACCGGCTGCATATGGTGCGGCTGGCCATCGACGACAATCCGGGCTTCCATGCCTCCAATATCGAATTCTCCCTGCCCAAGCCCTCCTATACGGTGGATACGCTGGCCTATTTAAAAGATCAATATCCGGATCATGCCTTTTCCCTGATCATGGGGGGCGACAATCTGGCCAGTCTGGCCAAATGGAAGAACTATGAGATCCTGTTGCGAGACTATTCCATTCTGGTCTATCGTCGTCCCGGAAGTGGAGATACCCCGTTTGACGATCACCCTTCCGTCCGCTTCTTTGAGGCGCCCCAGCTGGATATCTCGGCCACATTTATCCGGGAGCAGATCAGCAATGGGAAAAGTATCCGATACCTGGTGCCCGATCCGGTGCATGACTACCTGGATGGAGGGTCGTTATACAGGTAAGCCGATTCATAGAATGAAATCCGAGTATAAGGACTTGATTATCTGCATATTAATTGATGTAATTCCTGAAATTTCAAAAAATCTCGGAGTGGCGGCTTAACCTTCGCTTAACTTAGGCGTCCAAATCCTATGTCTTTGGAAATCTTCGATTTTACAGCCTTTCAAACCAATGCCGACAATCCAACTGTGATCAGTCTGGCATTCACACTTGTGTGTGCATTGATTCTGTCATCTCTGGTGGCGCTGACCTATGAGCGCACGTCCAGGATCGTACACCGCCCGGATCACTTCATCCAGGCTTTGGTACTGGCCTCTCCAGTGACCACGACGATCATGCTGGCTATCGGTGATAGTGTGGCAAGAGGTCTGGGAATTATTGGCGCATTGGCCATTATTCGATTTAGAACCAATATCGCGGATCCCCGCAATATCCTCTTCATCTTTGCTTCACTGGCTGTAGGCCTGGCCTGTGGCGCGTACAGCTTCCAGATCGCCTTTGTCGGGACCGGATTCTTCTGCCTTGCTGCATTCCTGTTGTCCTGGTCACCCTTTAATGCGCCTTCCGTCTTCCTGGGTGAATTGCGCTTCACGGCGCCAGAAGAGGGTTTTGATATGAACAAGGTCCAGACGATCATGAAGACGTTTTGCCGGGAATCTGAGGTCAAACGTTTCAGGCTGATCACCCGGGAAGATGTCCGTCCACGTCTGGAATACATGTATGTGTTTACCCTGCGCAAATCAGCGGAGGCTCAGGCGTTTCGCCATGCTTTATTGCATGTACCCGAAATCCATGATGTCCGCGTGACTCTGGAACAGAATCAACCGGCAATCTGATCCCTATGAGCAGCCGCAGTATTTATCTGGCCTTATTTTTCCTGATCGGCATGATCACCCTCTGGTTGTTGAACAGTCAGCACAATCGTCATACGGAGTACTTCTACGGGTTTGCCGAAAATCAGGAAACGGAAATAAACCTGGAGGAAGATGTCCAGATCATCGATATTCTGGTTGCTGAAGGACAGGCCGTGAACAAGGGGGACACCCTGTTGGAAGTACGCATCGCCGACCTGGACTATCGTCTGGAAAAGGTGGATCATGAAACCCTTGACCTGCAGGCGCGGGAACGGATCTGGCAGTCGGATATGCGGGCTCGCATCCAGCAGAAATCAGAAGCTCTCCAACGCCGGAGAGAGGAACGTTCACTTAAAATTGCTCAATGGGAGGCCAATCTGGCTTTTCAGAAAGAGATCCTGTCCTCGGTAGGTAAAATGACAGATGAGCCCATGGCAACTCCCCTTGGCCCTTGAACGACAGCGCATGCTGAGTGGATTGCAGGCCGGAATTACATCAGATTCACTCGAACTGATGGAATTGCAGGAGGAGCTTCGAATAGGGGTCACACCCTTTCGGATCCAGCGTGAAAAACAGGTGTCCGAACGAGACTGGCTCCTGGTCCGTAAGGACAATTTGATCATAACCGCGCCCTATGATGGGCTGGTGGGGAATGTCCATGGCCGGGTAGGCGAACATCAATCCTCCTTTTCTACTCTAGTCACGTTTTATGAGCAGCATCCCACACTGGTGAAAGGATATGTCCATGAGAGTCTATTGCTGCAGGTGAAGTTGAATGATTCTCTGGATGTGGTGTCTATGGTCCGGCCGGAGCTCTTCTGTCGCGGTCAGGTGGTCGCTCTGGGGACCAGGGTAGTCGAAATACCGGAACGTCTTCGGAAAATGCCAGAATTGAAAACTTACGGACGAGAAATCCTGGTGGCCATCCCCCGAAAGAATGATTTCCTGCAAAAGGAAAAGGTGCAGTTATTCATTGATGCAATTGATTAGATGATTGGCCAGATTCATATTTCCTTGTTGAAGAGCCTGCTGTCCATCAGCCTGATCTGTCTTTTCGGATGGACTTTACATGCGCAGGATGATCCCGTAACCCGATATCTGGCGGCTCAAACCACTGCTCCTGAGGTACAGATGGCGGAGGAAGCAGCGGGTTTTCTGGCTAGCCATCCCCCGACCATGTCCTGGATCGACAAGCTGGAATTTCGGACAGAAACGGGCAATTTCGATCTAAGTCAACAGGAATATGTCTTTCGGTTGAGTCCATCATCACTGAGAGCGAAGCACCGGCAGTCAGATTTGGTCCATGTCATGCAAACACAATATGCCCTGCAAACCAGGGAAGCTGTTCATGAGTCTCTGGTCACTGCCTATGAGCGGCTTCTTGACCTTATTATGCTGGATCGAGAAATGAACCTGGTCCAAAGAGCGGTGGATATTGATCAGCAGCATCTGGCGGTCCTTGGTCAGATCGGCCAGGTCGATGGTGCTGATCTCAAGGACTTGATGCAGGTGGAAGAGGACCGGCAGCAACGGTTAAGTCGGTTGAACGAACTCAGTCTAACTCGCCAGATGTTGCAACGGCCCCTGGCCGCATCTATTCCTGCGCCTGCAGTTGAAGATTTGAAGACCTACCCCTGGGTTACTGATGCCCAAATGGTGGACATGATGAGAAAGGGAGGGGGTACAACGACCCCACAGGTGTTGGAAGCACAATCCCGGTTGGATGCTGTCATTCTCGAACAACGAGTGGAAAAAGCAGAACGGCAAAAGGTTTTGGATTTTGTGCAAAGCCGATATCAACAGGATCCCAAGGATCCGTTCCGGGAAGAGTTTAGCATTAGTATGGGAGTGAATATTCCCTATTCCAAGGCGGGGAATATCAAGCGCCAGGAGCTGGCACTGGAACAACTGGAGTCGGAACAAAAGATGTCTCTTTTGCAACAACAAACTGTAGCGAGGTTAAACGATCTCCAGATGGAGTTTGACCTCTTGATCCAACAAAAACAAATGCAGGAAGAACAGTGGCAAAACAGCTTTCTGCGAAAAATGGAGACAGGTTCGATTCCTGGATTATCCGCTGAACCACTGTTGATCCTGGAGGCAAAGAAGGCCCGGATTAAGGTTGACTTGCGCATCCTGGATCTCGAGCAGAAGACGTTCGAGGTGTTTATGAAATGGCTGGATCTGTCCGGAACATTGTCACAGACGCCTCTGGTCAATCATCTGCATACGCTCCGGCCAACCTTTTAACGAACCAACAGAATCTCACCTGCCTGCTCGATCACCTTTCCCGGTTCGATCTGGATGCGACAGCGATAGACGTAAACCCCGGTTTGACAAGGGTAGCCATGCTTTCGGTAATAAAGATTTCTCATAGCTACTGGATGATGATCTGTATGGCATCCACAGATTTCCCTCGGTTGTACCGATAGGACAAGGTATATACGCCTGGTATCAAATTGGCTGTGGAGATCTCCATCGGACTGGTTGTCAATTCCCTTGTTTCTGTGACCATCACCCGCCCGAACAAATCACTCAACTGCAGCGTACCACCGCCCGTGGCCACCTGCACCTGAAGTGGCTGACCCGAAGGACAGGGCACCGGCCAGGCGCGTAACACCCCCTGGATGACCGGGTAGGTGGTGATGATGGAAGGCTCTGAAAATACCTGCTCCTCATCATCACATCCCGGCTCGATGCACCCCAGGCTGTCCAGTCGCACCATCCAGTAGTTGACGCATTTCGGACTCGATTGGCTCGTATTTCGGATGGAACCAACAAGGACTAAATCGCCGTTTTCCGTTTCTGTCAGATCATAAAACTCACCATCATGAGGATCGCTGATGGTCGGATCGCTGATCAATCGGCGATACACCATCTGCCCATCCGGGGAAAAGCGAAGGATCAACCCTTTCGTTTCAAAATTTTTATACCCAATCCCACAGAACATCATGTCACCATTTTGGAGGGATACAGCGTAATTCCCAGCCATAGCATAATCAGGCAGCGGCCAGTCCTTCAAGGCCAACTCCCAGTCCACTAATCCATCGTCATCCAGGCCAAGAATCACCAGGGTGGCCGTTCCATAGGTCGGATCATTGGGAGGGATTTCCCGGCCACCAGTCAGATAATATCCCCCAGGCCTAGACAAAACATAGCTGAATGGCGGCACCTTGTTCGCTTTGGATTTCAGGTAGTTCTTCTTCCAGACCAGGTTACCATCAAGATCCATCTTGCGCAGGACGTAATGGAATGTATCCAGGCAAGCAATACTGTCAGCACAGGTAAAGGTGGAAAACAGAAAGGTGCTGTCAGGTCCAAAGGCCACGTTCCAAGGATCTTCCCGGTTATTGGGACCCACTGTTATTCGCTCCCAGATAAGAATGCCGTTTGGGTTAATCTTTCGCAATAATAAATCGCCATCTTCAAGATCAATCCGACGTTTACCAAAGAGGAGAATATTCCCGTCCGGACAGCCATAGATATTCCAGGCCAGATCGATTTGAACGGAGTCAATCCTTGGATATCGATAATCCGCCAGGACATTCCCCTCCAGATCCAGTTTCAGCACCCCGAACTGATAGTTCAAGGTCGAATCCGCTACCCGGTTGAAAAAATACAGTACCGAATCCCGAACTAAAATGTTGGAGCCATTTGCTGAAGCAGGCTGATTCAATGAATCCTGAGTGCCGTACATCTTCTTCCAAATCAGATTGCCAGCCGGATCTACCTTCATCAGACTCATCGCAAAACGAGTATTCTGCAAATATCCGGAGGTCCCGGATAGAAAGAATTCATCCGAAACGATATTAATATCCCAGGCGTGATCCACATCACCATCGAAATCGAAATCCCTGGAAAATGTCGATTGCGCAGACAAATTCAAGGATGTCCACAACCAAATACCCCAAAGAAGAAAATGCCTCAAGGCACCCATATCTTTCCAGATATCTGACTATCAGTATGAGCTAATCGGAAATAATACATTCCGGTTGGTAACGAGCCGACAGAAACAATAAGAGAGGAACCAGAGTAAGTTGCAACAAATTGCCCCTGGGCGTTCACCATGATGAACATATATTCTTCTCCAAAATGTCCTTCAAGACAAGGCTTGAGATTCATCGACCCATTAAGAAATGTTGGGTAGCAGACCCCTTGCTTTTTGCCTGCATACGCTCCAACTCCTCCATCAGATGACGACCGCGGTTCGGCTTCCTGATCCGGCATGAACCGCCAGTCATAGATAGCATGTAGGAGGCCCCGGGCATACCCGGCATTGGGGGAAAGGGAACGGGCTACCTGATCAACCCAAATACTGTCGGAAACTGTGAAAAAGGAGGTGTCCTGATTGAGGCGTTGGAGATTATATGCCTGCAACGTGCGGAATTCGGAGGTATCCGAATAGGGGATAACCAAGGTATTCAACATGGTGGACGCACCGGCCATATCCCCGCTTTGCGCCCGATAGCCGAAGGTTTTCCATTGACCGGGATTTTCCGATTCTGCCCACAGAGCCATTAACCCACTGGTATCCCGGTTGGCCCATTCCACTTGTTCCTGAGCCTGAAATTGGGCCATATAGGCCCGATTGGCAGCGGTCCAGGCATATAAGGCAGAAGAATCAGTATAGGTGCCACTCCATTCGGTCCACAAACTATCTTTCAGTTCGAGCAGATCCTCACGTTCTTCTTCATCCGGCGAACCAATCGGGTCTGGGATTGAAGAGCAATTTGGAGGGTCTGTAAACTTGATATCAAGTGTAAAATTATCAAGCACCGGAGGCACTAAATTGCCATTGGGATCGCTATTCGGTACGAAGTATATAAAGGGCTCACCTGAATTAGAGATCCACTTTTCTGCCGGTGTAGAGAAGACATTGCCAACGGGAAGTTGGTTAAATGTATTAGGATCTACATACGCTTGATCTTTAAATATCTTGCCCAAATTGAGAATGGCCGAAAACTTCAAATTGGGATTCACCTCTTCTTGGACGGTCAATTGATTTCGGAACATCAGCAGTTGGGAATTATCTTCCATGCACTGTATGGATTGCTTTTGTTTTTGGGAGATGGCATTGCAGAATACATTACCATTATTAGATAGGCTGGCATTTATTGCCAATACACCCGAAGCTGAACCATAAGTTGATGATATTTGGTTCCTGGATATATTAACCGAAGAAGGGCCCGATACTGTAATACCTTCAAATTGGTTCGAGATTGAATTATATACAATGCGGGTACCCACCCCCATATCCAATGCATGGACTTCTATCGGAAGTTTTCCCACAAATGTGTTTGGTGCTTGAGGAGCTCCTTTAATATCTAACCATCCTGCAAAAGGAGTTGTTCCATAAGCATCCACTCCACGAGGGGTATTAAAACTGCATTCTTCATGTATGAGTGCCATTCCATCCAGCATATCCACACCAACCATATACTGGCCCGAGAAAGAGGTGCCGGAAATCTCAATTTCGCCTGTACCCACGATTTTTACACCTGCTGCAAGCAGATTCCCAGCTAATGGGGGACCACTGTATATGAATTCGCAATCTTCAATGATGGATTGATTCTCAAATAATTTGTCATAGGGCCCGAAATGAATAGCAATATCGTTTTCTTCGAAGGTTGACTCCGTTGCTTTGAGGTATCCTCCACCCAACGTAGGATCAAAATAGGGCAGCCCCTTATCCTTGCTGTATGGAGCTACATAGCCATAAAGAAAAGCACCACATCTTACACCAGTATGTGCATCGCGAATTGTTGATCCATTTTGAATGACTACTACACCATTTGTTGTTTCATCCAGGGTGCCACTCTCATCCACTTGTATGGCGGCACCATTTCCATGGACTTCAATGCCTTGCCATTTGTCGGCGCATTGTGACCGAAGTGTACTGTTGGTCACTATAAGTTTCCCTCCTTTCGACACGTAAATTCTAGATTCAGGAGTAAAACATATCGTCCGATCTGTAATAGTAAGGACGGCTTCAGATGCCACATAGATGATTCCGTTGACATTTTCCTGGGTCCAGTTGGTTGTTCCAGGTCCAGTAATCGTATACGTTTGAAAGGCTGGATTGGGATCTGCCAGAAAACCGTGTGTGGTGCCATATTCCTCAACAACCTTCCGCATTTTCAGCCCCTGGCAGAAGGTAAATTCGCCTCCCGCCCAACAATTGCCTGAGGTAGCCTTTTCCCACAATGACATGATGTTTGTCACAGGTGTTGTTACATCTGGGATCGGGAATGTGATATCGCAGCCATCTTCAATTGAATATGCAAACCCTCCAGAATAGACTTCCGGGGTAAATACACAACTGGCATCATAATATCCATCGGGATAAGGATCCGGATAGGTATCACAAATCAAGTCGCCATCATACTCGCAAGGTCCACTACATCCACAAGAACCTTCACCTGGATAATTTTCAAAACAATCGAAAGGGGTGTCCAGGTCAAGATCATCTGAGGTATGATACAAGCCAAGCACGTGTCCGACTTCATGGGAAATGACATGGGTGTGTCCGGTGTATCCTGTCTTGAAATTCCCGACAACGGAAACAGAGGGGTAATCATCTATACCTGGAGGGGTTGCTATTCCCTTGGTATTCGCATTGACATTGGATGGAAAGAGAAAAATGTTGATCCCGTCATGTTTCACCGCTTCGGGCCATACGTCGATCAGGTCGTTTGTGGAATATTGATCAATGAAGTGGATTTCATCCGGATCACAATCAGTAAAGAATGAAATATTGTGATCCTCAAAGTCTTCATTCAACACTTCCAGGCAATCCAACGCATCACTGACAGAGATACCTCCTGATCCATCTGAATTCCGAACGATATGCAAATATACCCGAAGGGTATAGGGTCCTTCAAAACAGTCATCCCCCATGCTGAAACTGCTAGGAAGGTAGTAGGGCACCGGTTGAGTCAGACAAAATGAATCCTGTTGAGCCAATGCATCAGTGGTGCTGCCGAACAAGACGATCATAAACAGGATTTTAAAGCTGGCTACAAACGAATTTGAGTTCGAAACGTAGCGATTACTGTACTTTCTGCAAGAATCAGATGTCAAATAATTCGGGGGGGGGGGTAGATGTTTCAGGATTGGGTAGGGATTTAAACGGGAAACATATATCAGCCTAAGTTAAGCTGTTTATATTATGAATGAAAGAGGTAACATTAATTTGACGTACAAACGTCAAATTGAATTTGCTGGAGCATTTTTCCAAAAGGAACAACAAGAACTTAGCTAACTCCTCAAATTGAAATGGAGTTAGAATGTATATTCAACGTACCAACAATATCTCCCCCGCCCGCTCGATCACCTTTCCCGGTTCGATCTGGATGCGGCATCGATAGACGTAAACCCCGTTTTGACAAGGGTCGCCGTTCATGGTCCCATCCCAGGCAGAAGCATCATTCATAGTGGCATTTGATCGTGAAAACACAAGGTTTCCCCATCGATCATAGATTCCGGCCTCCAGGATTTGAGCCAGAGGTGACAGGGCAATCGGCAACCACAGGTCATTGATGCCATCGCCATTGGGCGAAAAGGCGCCTGGCCAGTAGATCTCTTCCCGGGCTTTGACATGGACATTCAGTTCATCGGAAGCCGTGCACCCTCCATCATCTACCATCAGGACCGTAACCGTCGTATCCATCCAGGCCTGAAAGGACAGACTGGGGCAGTTCGGGCAAGTAAATCCAGGCCAGGTCAATGAGGCAGCTGTCCCGGATATAGTGGGATGAATGTCGACCCAATCGCCCAGAAGGACAACCAGATCATCACCAAGGTCAATGGTCGGTGGCTGGCCCAGATCCAGGGTGACTTGCACAGTGGATGTGCATCCGGCTGCATCCTCGACAGCCAATTGGTAGGTGCCGGGATTCAGACTGGTAAAGACGGGACCGGTCCCCATTTGTCCATTCAGAAACCAGGTATACGGCGGTTCTCCTCCTCCGGGCAGAAGAGTGATCTGCCCGTTGGTGGCCATCGCACAGGTCGGTGAGATCAACGCTGCATCCAGGGGCACCGGAGGTTGGATGCCTACATCTGCAGCTTTGCTGACGGAGCAGACCCCGGCATAATGCAGGGTCAATACATAGTTTCCGGCAGTAAGGCCATCAAAGAGGGGATCAGGACTAGTGCCACCGGGCTGGATCTCGTAAGAATAGGGTCCAACTCCGCCCTGGATGTTCTGGATAGTCAGGCTGCCATTCAGAGCGGTGGCACAGCTGGCAGGATCGGAAAGTACACTGAAGTCTGCCGGAGGCAGAGGGGTGAGATTGACCACCGTATCTGCAGCACATCCGGCCTGATCGGTGATTCGAATAGGCTGGTTTCCAGCGGACAGGCCGGATAGCAGACCATTCACGGCAATCGCTCCGGTGTTGGTTTGTTCGATGGTATAGGGTGAAGTCCCTCCCTGTATATTATCGATCAAGACACTGCCATCGCTGGCCAGGTCGCAGGACGGTTGAACCAGCGTGAAATTCATGGTTAGAGCGAGGTCCAGTGCCGGTACGACGAGGATGCTATCGTTGAAAAAACAGCCATTCAGCGGATTGGTCACCTGGACCACAAACCATCCCGGGGTCAGTGCGGTGATCTGCGCAGACAAAGGATCACCGGATATCTGGCCGGTACTTGTCCAGGAATAGGTGTAGCCCTGATTCAGGCCTGGACCCTGCAGGGAGGCCACCACTCCGGTCCCCAGACAGGGGAGGGTGTCCTGGGACGTTGCCAAAGCGATGTTTTGAGGTGGTTGAATGTCCTGCTGGATCTCGACGGAATCGATGGCCGTACAACCGTTTGCCGGGTCTGTCAGAATGACGGAATACCAACCCGGGCAAGTGCCATTGATCATGCCCTGGGTCGGATCGCCTGCTGTACATGGACCACTCCAGCTGAAATCCAGCCCATTGCCGGACCCGGTGGCATCCAGGGTGGCGGTGGTATTGAGGCAGGTCAACAGGGTTGGATCCACGAGATCAGGAATGGGATAGACCCGATTATCGACAACCTCGAAGCTGTCTGTTCGTTCGCATTGGAATTGTTCGTCCCAGACGGCCATGGTATACCAGCCGGGCGCCTGAACAGTGAAGCTGCTGTTCGACCCACTTTGTACGATGGTTCCATTTTCATCGGTCCAGGTCCAGGTATATTGATCACTACCATCAAAGGCGACGCCTTCGAGTACAACAGGTGCCTGATAGCAGTCGAGGGCAACCTTATTCGGGGGCAGGATTTGTACACCCAGCATGCAGATGGGCTCAAAATAGGCCCAAAGGGTATCGGGTCCGTTCAATTTGCCATCCACTGGGTTGGCCATCAGGTCTGGCCCCAGGTTAAGCGAATCAGTTTCCCAGCGCACAAAGGCCCAATCGGGATCAGGGAGAGCTGTCAGATCGAGATCCGCCCCGCCGTAATATTTGCCAAAGAAGGGATATTGAGTTGGGTTCAGGGTATTGATGCGGACGTTATTGGGAGAGCCTTGCGGCATGACGATCACGGTCAGATCATGTGGCCCGGAAAGCTGGTAGCAGTCGGTTAGACCGTCTTCGATCTCCACACAGCGGCTGAGTATAAAGTCCCGCAAGTCCTGGACTTCATCCTGCCATTCCGCCATGGATCCTCCCCAACGGGTGATCTGGCGAGGCATTTCCGGTTCGATCCGATCGATCAGTTCATTGAGTAGATCGATCATGGCTGTACAACTGAGCGCTGTGTTGTTCAGATCAGCGTATCGATTGATATAGAGGTCATGAAAGTCAGGATTATCGAACAGCTTCATCAGTACATCCACGTGGCTCTGTGGATCGGAATTATTGGGCAGTGTTTCGATGTCGCATGGATCGGCAGTTGGTCCAGTATTGGGGACATTCGTATAGTTGATATAGTGCCCGAATGTGGCATCCATATCCCAGAGGGTATACCGCCATTTCACCAGATTTCCCTGTCCGTCATCCCCGCCCCACCAGGCCGTGTTCCAGTTGAGCCAGTCTTTGCAAACGGTGTGAATGTTAATGATGAAATAGTCGGCCAGGCTGAGCAGGTCGAGACGATCGGCGACATACTGGAAGTTTGCCGGATTGTTCATGTTGTTGTTGAGGATGTAGGTCCGCAGTGTGTTCCAGTTGGCCGTGGTGCCATACTCCGCCCAGGTGCCTCCCCAGGTTTTGATAAAGTCGACCTGATTTTCTTCCAGGCTGTAATATCGTTTGATATAGTCTTTGTCGTCCACTTTCTCCCGGATCTCATAGACTCCCCAGTAGTTGCCATTGACATAAAGGATGCAGGGTTCATAGCTGCGCACGTCCAGGTTCATACCGGCACGCTGGGCCAGTTCGTGGACAAATGCATCCCGGATATGGGCCCCATTGATAAAGGGGTAATTGTCATTGGCGGCAGCCTTGAGGATCAGCCGTTGATAATCCTTTCGATTTTGTAATGGAAAGAGGGGATAGTGTATCTCATCATCGACACCCAGCTGATCGCGTGTGATGTAGTCGATCCCCCGTTGAGCGTAAGCCCAGGAGTCCTTTCCATGGCGATTGTATTCTCCACTGGCCTCATCAATGAAGGTGCCTGTTTCTGAGAAGAGCTCGAAGCTTCCCTGAGGAGTGATAGAGGATCCCGTCAAGAGGGTTTGGAGATTGTCCCCGCAGATGGAAACCACCTTGAGTTCATGTTTATCCGGACCGATAAAGTAGGAGTTGGTTTCTTTTGATGAGGGGAAGATGGTCGGGTCAGTGGGGATCAGAAACCATCGAAGAATGGATGTCGTGTTGATCGGGATGGGTCCGGAATAGACTGGTGAGCCTGCTCCGGGTGTTGTGCCATTGGTGGTATAGCGGATATTGCCTGGGATACCCGGTGTCAGGGTCACAGCGATAGCCCCTGGATAATATCCGGCCTCCAGATCAGCAACCGGGGCGGGTGCATAGCCGGAGTAGGTGGCGTTATTGCTCGAATTGGGTGTGGGGTTGGTGCCCAGTCTCCAGGGCCCTCCATCCGGGAACCGGCACCAGCTGTCATCCTGTTGATTGGGGATATCCAGATCGTGGTAATCCAGGATAGTTCCGGCCGGATCAGAAAGCACAACGGCTTCTTTGGGGTCCGTTTGGGTGATCTTGAAATTGGTGTGGTATTGCCCGGAAATAAAGCTATTCAGATCAGATGCAAAAAAGACCAGATATCCTCCCTGCGGGATATTGACGCCATTGGGGATCACCCATTTGGTGGGATTATTCACCCGATCACTGAGATGATAGCCACTCAGGTTGACAGCTCCAGGGCCAGGGTTATAGAGTTCGATCCAGTCCTCATATTCACCGTTATTGGCAGCGATGGTGGTCATATTGGCCGCTGAAAACTCATTGATGAGCACTTGGCTAAAACCACTGATGGCTACCAGGAGATAACACAAGATCAAAGAAAGGCGTACGCCTGCACCCATAAGACACTCATTTAGACTGTCTAATGTACTCAATTTCGGTCGTGAAGGAAGGGAATGTGGATTGTAGCTTTGGATTGGGAGTCATAGGAGATGTCTCGCAAAGACGCCGAGGTCTTAAAGGCGCAAAGAGATATTGGATTAATTGACCACTAAGCCACTAAGGACACTTTAGCGGTGAAATAAAATGAGTGCTAGAGGGTCAACATTCTCATGCAGTAAAGGCTAGCCCACTAAGAAATTCTGGGGCAATCAAATTCTCTTCGTCGCTGAGTCCCTCTGTCTCTTCGTCTGCATTTCACCACAGAGGACACGGAGTGGCACAGAGTCTCACAGTCACATGGTCGCACAGTCTCAAATGACCACTAAGTCACTTAGAGCACTTTAGCGGTGAAATAAAATGAGTGCTAGAGGGTCAACATTCTCATGCAGTAAAGGCTAGCCCACTAAGAAATTCTGGGGCAATCAAATTCTCTTCGTCGCTGAGTCCCTCTGTCTCTTCGTCTGCATTTCACCACAGAGGACACGGAGTGGCACAGAGTCTCACAGTCACATGGTCGCACAGTCTCAAATGACCACTAAGTCACTAAGAGCACTTTAGCGGTGAAATAAAATGAGTGCTAGAGGGTCAACTTTCTCATCCAGTATAGGCTAACCCACTAAGAAACTCAAAACAGAATTTCTTAGTGGGCTAAATTGGCTTTTTACCCAGAGGAAATTTTTCTCTTGTAGAATCCCAATTTCTGGTACACACATTGCTCAGTGTTTTACTAGTAAAAGAGAAGGCCCCGACCCCGAGTACTCGGGGTCGGGGCCTTTGCGTGAACCATTTCTCACCCCGAGTGCTTTGGGGTACAAAACTAATCAGGCCCTCATTTCGAAATTACCGCGCTTTACAATTCCACCCTGTCTTTCGAAATAACCCAATACCGAAATCACGCCATAACCTCCTCTCTTCAGAGATCGTTGAACTAGATCAATGCTGGATCACCAGTCGCTGGACAACGGGTCCTGACTGTGCGATATAGACACCGTTTGGCCAGTTTGCGATCGCAATGGATTGGATTCCTTCTCCCGGATTGGACCACATCACTTGCCCGGTGATATTGCGAATGGTTATCGCTTCTTCAGTCACACCAGACAGATAGAGCCAAGAGCTGGCAGGGTTCGGAATAAAGTGCCAGGTCAGAACATCGGCAGCATTGGGGTCTACTGCAGAAGGCCCTTCATTATTTGCCTGAAAAGTCGGTTCCTGGATCACAAATGAACCTGTTCCATTAGGTATGCGGGCATAACCCATGTCTGTTTCCTGTTGGCCAAAGGTGACTTGATCGACCAATTCCAGATCGGGATTGGATAAATAGAGCTCTTCCCCGGAGGCGGAGAGTTTGAAGTTGGCATGGAGAGGGCCTTCGCTGCCATTCTCATCCGCCCATACGATCAGATATCCATCTGCAGGAATGGTGGTATTGTCAGGGAAGGTCCATTTGGTCAGATTGTCGGCCTTGTCACTGAGGTAGTATCCACTGATATCCAGTTCCACTGTTCCCTTGTTATATAATTCGACCCAGTCCTCATACTCACCCGCTTCATCCATGGCCGTCATATCGTTGCTGGCCATGAGTTCATTGATCACGAGGTTAGGATTCTCCGCCAACTTGGCTTCTACCTGATAGAGGAATACATCGTGTTCAGCACCCACTGGAGCATAGGATACTGATTTGTCTGGGTTGTTTGCGGCTGCTTCAATATAGAAGCGAATCCAGGACCCGGCAGTCATGCCGGGCAGAACATTTCCAAAGGTGCCATCCTGGGCGGCACCATCCTGGTGCTGGCCATCATCATATAGTTCAACCACTGAGAAATTCCCTGTCAGCTGATCGGACCAGTAGGCCTTCACCGAAGAAATACCATTTGAGCTGGTCACTTCAGCCTGGATCACGGCTTCTTCGTCGGCTAATGGAGCTTCCCACATACCCGAGTTACTGACCATGACAACATCACTGATGGTGGGTGTGGGTTGGGAGATCTCATTGTTGGACTGGAGGAAGCTATACCGATTAGTGAAAAACGTCTTCAAAACACTGGCTTCACTGAGGAAATTCTGATAGGTATATAGTTTTTTCGGATCACCCTGCACCTCCTGATCGATAAAGGTGGCATACTGATCGATGAGGCCATGAACCATATTCGGCTCGAAAGAATCTTCTAGCAAGGTGCGAAAATGCGCGAGGTAACGCTGACGGATCTCAGGTACTGCCAGAAGTCGGTTGAGTAGCGGGTAATTGACTTTGTTTTCATTGTAAAATGGACTCCAGTTGATCTTGTTGGAGGCCATGGGACTATTGCCATCAAATTCCAATGGTGTGATTCGACCTGTTTCCGGATCCCAATAGAGGTAATAATCCATCTTTCCCTTGTAGACATAACCGTCATCATCGGTAAAAAGGATCTCAGAAGCGAGGAACCAAAGCGTCCGATCCAGGTCCAGGTAGTCTGGTATCACAGCAGAGAGCTGGTCTAATGGCGTGTTATTGAGTACATCACAAACAGCGACGAGATCGTCCCATGGATTTTCCTTGCTGGTCGTTTTGAGGGTATAATATTTCTGGTATTCGGTGGTATCCGGACCCAGATCATTTAAAGCGGCAGTACCATCACCCCACATAGGGCCTGGAGGGCCATTCGGTGATCCCGGTGGCTTATCTGCACGCCATCGAGTTCCATTATTACTGAAAAACCATTCTTTCAGGAATTGCCCATTCAGTTGTTGAACATGTGGATAGAGGCCCCAGTTCTCATCGTTGATGTTCAGATGGACATAACAGGCTTTTGCGGCAGGAATATGCTGCCGAAGGAGATGGAGATACAGGATTTCCCGCATGAAGGAGCGATCCTGAAAGGCATTGTTGAGGTTGATAGTTTCATAGCCGCCCCAGTTCTGATCGGGATCGAGATAATCCAGGGTGATATTGAATGACTTCTTGTCCGAATTGCCCAGCTGGGAATAGGAGGTCTGACCTTTAAACCGGACACCGACATTGGGATATGCATTGCCATCAGCGGTCATTGTGGCCGGGATATCTATCTGGGCCGTTTTATTTTGAGCAAGTAAATTCCAAAAATTGGGTTGTTCGAACTCCAGATCAATAGTCCGGATCACGGTTTCATCATAGACACCTTCTGTGATCTGGCCATTCGCTGAAAGTATGTGGGTGGCAGGATCGAAATGCAGAGCTGAGGGAAGGTCCTGCCCGAAACCGTAGTGAACAGTTATTCCAAATACCAGAAGTAGGAGATGGCGCATAGAAAGGAAATATTGAGAAGTGAAGCGAAAGCCGGTCAGAGGTTTGGACACTTGTAGAGCCTTTGCGTTTAATCTGGATGGAAAAATACCATAATTGGTTGCTTTTGGCTTGAAATCAGTGGAATGTCTGTGCGATTGGGACGAATTTTGAAGAGTTCTGGTAGTCGAAGGCATTTCGCCCTATCTTTGCAGGCTATGCGATTCGTCATAAGTATCCTTCTGTTTTCTCTGGTTGCTGGCTGCATGACTGTACCAGGGGTTTCCACCTGCCCGGATGCAGGGGATTTGCATTGGCTGTCAGGATCATGGAAAATGGAGGATCAGAGTGTCTTTGAGACCTGGGCTGTGGATAGTGATACGCGTTTAGTAGGGACCTCCTTTTCCGTTGTCGATGGAGATACGAGTATTCTCGAGCAAATGCGGTTGGAGATCAGTGATCAAAAGGGTGTGTTTATCGCCCAGGTCGTTGGCCAGAATGAGGATCAACCGGTAGCATTTGTATTGACCAAATGTCGGGAGGGCTTATTGCTTTTTGAAAACCCGCAACACGATTTCCCACAACGCATTGCTTATGAGCGAGGCGAACATGGCACCCTCCTGGCCTGGGTAGAAGGCGGCGATCGAAAACTGACATTCACCTATCAAAGAACAGCTCCATGAAACAGGACGAAAAACCGATCATGGAGATCGTCAATAGAAGGGCTCGGTATGAATTTCATTTCATCCAGACCTTCGAGGCGGGTATCATGCTGACGGGGACAGAGATCAAATCGATCCGGAAGGGTGCAGCCAACCTCAATGATGCATTTTGCTATTTCAAGCAACAGGAGTTGTTTGTCAAAAACCTGTTCATCGCAGAATACGAACTGGGCACATCCTTCAATCATGACCCGCGTCGCTTGCGCAAATTGTTATTGCGTTCTTCGGAATTGAATAAGCTATTGAAGAAAGTAAAAGAACGTGGACATACCATTATTCCTGTGCGATTGTATATCAATCAGCGGGGTCTGGCCAAGTTGGAGATTGCCCTGGCGCAGGGAAAGAATACGTACGACAAGCGGGATTCCATCAAAGCCAAAGACCAGGCCAGGGAGTTAGAACGGATCAAGAAGATCCGCTGATCCTGAACACCACAAAAGGTTGAATTGGGCTTCCCTGCCATTACCCGCATAACCCTGAGTAGTGTTGTCAGGTTTCCGTGAAAGCACACGTTCACTGGATATCCTAGTGATAATCTATCTATTCTGTCTTCCGGCCGACCAATTATACGTTGCTCAGCTAATGTGAGGACGGGTTCTGACTTGTCTGATTCCGTATCTTTTGGATTCACTTCATTCCAATTGTGATGCGCCAACTCACCACTAGTTTAGTAGTCTTACTTTTTGTTGCTGTTTCTCTCTCAGCTCAGGATGTGATCACGGTATTTGTCAGTAGCCGGGCCAATAACAGTGTCAAAACATTTACCCCGGATGGAAGCTATCTCGGCAATTTTGTTTCTCCCGGTAATGGGGGCCTGTCCGGCACTGAGGATATTCTGTTTCATCCGGATGGTCGAGTGCTGGTCACCGGTTTTCAAAATAATGCGATCAAAGCCTATGACGGGGAGACCATGGATTATCTCGGTGATTTCAGCAATGGGTATGCCCTGCAAACACCTTCCAAAATGTCCATCGGTCCGGATAATCTAATCTATGTCACACAATGGGGTGCCACCCAGAACAAGGTTGTCCGATTCGATTTGGAAGGCAATTTTGTCGATGAGTTTACCGCTGTGGGCGTGCCCAATGGGCTGGGTCATATCTGGGATGCTGATGGTGACTTCTATATCGCTCAATATGGGAATGGGGGCAACGGGATTATTCATCGTTTTGGTCCGGATGGCCAGGACAAGGGTACCTTTATAAACTCTGCGATCATTCAGGGACCAACCAATATCTGGTGGGGTCCGGGTGGCGATCTTTTTATCACGGATTGGACTGTGGGTAACGCCGTCAGATATAGTTCAAACGGAGTCTATAAAGGCGTTTGGGCCGCGGGCATGGTGAATCCCGAGGGTGTGGCTATGCTTCCGAACGGAGATGTTCTAATCGGGGACTGGGGCGTGGATCTGGTGCATCGCTTTGATTCTCTTGGAAATTCACTGGGCAACTTCAATACGGTTGGAGGTTTGCAAGATCCCAATAGTGTTCGGTTGCGAACGACGACAATATCTCATTCGGACGATCTTTTTCTTTCGGATGACGAAGTGGAGTTGCGCGGCCCGGACCAACAGGGTCAATATTCGTTGATCCTCGATCTGGCGCAGCCCACTGCGATCCATACCCGGATCGTGAATGCTCTGGGTCAGCCTATGATCGTATTGCAAAACCAGGCACTGGTGGAGGGATATCAGGAATTGGTCTGGACGCCGGATGCCTCCTGGCCTGCCGGGGTGTACTATTTGCAAGTCCGGGCCTCGACGGCATATCGTTCCTTCCCAATCTCTATTCTCTAACCCTAGTTCGTGCGATTTAATTTATTCCCTTTATCACGTGTTCTGACTGTGGACGGGATGTTGGAAAGCAGTACCTGGGAATCAAACAGGAAGAGTCAATGAAGTATAGACCAGGTATATATGAAGTATGTATCAAGTAGGGATGAAGTATATATCAAGTATATGCAGACCGATGGAGGAGGCTATATAGAAGAAGACCAAATTCCTGCTTGGCTCATGAAGACAGACCAGGCAAAGGTTGGGATACAGGCCTACAACGGGCGTTGCAATAGCGGAAAAAAGCCGAAGAATGGGCTGCAGATTAATTGGGTGCTGCCGGATAGAAAGTCAGATCCAGTAACCGTACACGATAGTGCTTACCCATGGTTTTTTTGGTTTCAGGGACTCCCCATCGCAGGGCTGCACCTCCGACCCAGGCACCACCTCCCGCATAATATTGGAATGCGGCAGGATCACGGGAGTTGATCGCGCTGTCTAGAAGACTGTAAAGCGTCCAAACTCCGGCAAAGGTCAACAGGGTATTTCCCAGACCTTTGGCCCAACTGTTCGAACCCGGAAAGGTGATTATGGCGATGGAATCCAGGTGAAGCGCAACATCCGTGAGCTGGATAATACCGACTTCCGGAAAGAGGTCGACGATTTCGCGGGTATAGAACTGATCCGGTTGTCCGACATCGCTGAAGGTGAGTTCATCACCTACATGAAAACGCCAGGTTTTCAGGCTTCCAGCCTTCTCGATCTGGAGGATCTTCTGCGCATTTGCTGCGATCCCGAAGAGCAATAAAGCACAAAAAAGGAGAAGGCGGTTGGACATAGTTCGAAGATACATTGAATCCAATAGAGAGAATTCGTCTCTTTAGGCAAGCGCCTCGATCATAAATTCTGTGAGGGGCCGGGCCACTTGGTAACGATCCATCACCTGATCCAAGAAATCTTTCTTCATCACGACGTCGGGTTTCCATTCACTGAAGTAGTAAAACTGTTTGTTGAACAGAACAGGTTGATTTTCGGCTTCAGCTTTGATTTCTTTGGGTAATACTTTGTATTTCTCGCCGCGCACCTCACCATAATGTTTGATAAAGTCTTTATCCGTGATCAGGTTTTGAAAACGAGACCCTTCTGTGATAATTTTTTCGCGTATTTGCTGGAGCTGGTTTTTATCTGGCTGGTATGACCCGCTGTATACCCGAACGTGCTTTCCACCCAGTTCGATATACATCCCCGGATAGTCCATATCCTTTCGACCGCCCGGGCTGATGATGGCACTCACCTGGGTTTTATACGGTGTTTTGTCCTTGCTAAAACGGGTATCTCGATAAATGCGAAAAATGGCATCTTTTGGTGTGATCAGAATATTCCGATCTATTGATTGCATTCGGTCGATCAGATCCCCAACGAAGACTTCAAAAGGCTTTTTGACCTCTTTTTCATAAAGTGGTTTATTGGCATTGAACCAGTCGCGGTCGTTGTTGATCTCCAGTTGATGGAAGAAGTCGATGAAGGCAGGGGTAAAGTAGGGCATGATATTCGAATACTTGAAATGTCAAGATAATGGTTTTCAATTACTGAACTGTACAGCCAGCCAAACAGATATTTTTAAAAGGGTTTATTGGACGAGTACTTTGGCGATATAAAAATCATTTTTTCCTTGAATACTGAATACATAGAGTCCCGGTAAGAGGTGGTGAATGTCAATTATGATCTGTTGGTCTTGAATCTGATATGGGACAGAATAATGACGCCCTATGATATCCGTGATCTGAATGGACTGTGGTTCCATCGTAAAATCTGTCACACAGGAGACCCAGGTTGTGGCTGGATTCGGTGAGCAGTTGATTAGGATAAATTCAGGTTTCTTGAGAACGATAGGTTGTTCGGGTTCCTGGACAGATGAAATAATTTTTTGCTCCTGTCCACACTGCCAGACCGGGTTAAATTTTAAACTTTTAAATTCCGCTTCTGTCAGTGCCCCAAACTGGGAGCAGAAATTATTTTGATCACAATTCGTTTCTTCTAAAACTTGCCCTGCGCAATCCATAAACTGTACATCTTCAGTATATGCAGGGGTCAGTGATAGTGAGGTAAAGCATTTTTCTTTTGTGTAGGCAGCCATCACACCCCGAACGAGGACAAACCCAAATTCTGCCGTATTGGCCATGCAGGCTTCTTCGTCACATTTCAGGTTATTGATAGTATCGGCGATCCAGGGAAAGTTGTCGATATCATCCCATTCATTTCCGGCACACTGGACGTTGCAGATTCCCAGGAAACGATCATAGCTGGGATTGATCTGCAAAATGGTATCCCCGTAAGGACAAAACCAGATGATCTTGGTTTTCAGAGAATCGATATCATTATCTGAAAAATCAACTTGCCCCTTTTTCAGCTTTATAAGCATAGTCAGGGCTTCTGGAAGTTCTCCTGGAATATTATTGTTATTCAGGCGGAGCGTGGTCAGCTCGCACAAGTCACCCAGGTCCGGAGGGATTGCGGAAGATATCCCATTTGAACTTATATCAAGATGTTCCAGATCCATCCAGGTGATCATAGCCTGTGGGAAGTCGCCGGTAAACTGGTTGTTATGCAAGTCGACCATTTGTATAAAGGGAGTACTTAATTCAGGGATCGCATTGTTTAATTCGTTGGAATGAAGGATCAAGGTATCCAGGGTATTGAGTACAAGGGCGGGTAGGTCACCCGTCAGTTGCTGACTGGACAGATCGATCTTGCGGACGCAGCCAAAACTGTCCGTCGTAATACCTTCCCATGCGCCGATCAATTTTCCAGGGGTTAACCAGTTGGTCGGGTTGGACCATGATGGACCATTGGTCGAATTATACAAGTTGACCAATTCGAGTGAATCCGACAGGACATCACACACACGGAGGGAGATGGTCATGCTGTGTAATTCCAGGATAGGAACCTCACTATTTACAACGGAGACTGTATATCGACCGGCATCACTAGCCTTGGGATCGGTTAAGATCAGAAAATTGTTCAGGGTATCATTACCGGCAGGTGGCATCCATTCGAGGGAGTCTTTTTGCCAATGATAGCTGCTGGTTGTCAGGTTCGGATCTATGCCCAAATGGATCTCAGTGGATTTCATTTTCGGCACGTAGATCACGGTATCGGAATAGAATAAGTTTTGCGGGGTATATTGGAAATTGGCGATGTCCAGATTGTTGCTTTCGATAATATCCGTAAAGGTGTATTGATTGTTTCGAATCCAGAGACTCATGTTCTTTGGATAGGCGGGAATGGCTCCCGAGAGATCATTGTTATCAGCACTGATATAGATCAGGCTCTGAAGATCATCAAATGCCGGAAGTGGGCCGGTTAATTCATTCTTACCCGCAACGATATAGGCCAGTTTACCACATTGACTGAAATCTGGTAATGAACCGGTAAATGAATTATTGGCGATGTTGAGAATTCCCAATTCCGGCAATTGGGAAAAGTTGGGAATAGGTCCGCTTAATTGATTGTTCCACAACCAAAGCCGATACATCTTTGGCAAATTGCTGAAATCAGGTATTCCACCAGTCAACTGGTTGTCATGTAAAACAAGGTTGTATACTTTGGGGATATTGGAGAAGTCAGGAATTTCGCCGGATAACTGATTAAAGTCTAAGAATAAGTCATAAATGTTCGGGCAATTCGTAAAAGGTGGAACGGGACCAGTCAGCTGGTTATAGCTCAGGATCATTCGTCCTACATTTGGGATATTGGAAAAATCAGGTATTTCGCCAGTAAGGTTATTATTATTCAGATTCAACTCCGTGATTTTCTGAATATTGGAGAAGTCAGGAATTTCACCTGTGAGCATATTGTTACCTAAATAGGGTCGTGTCAGTTCCGGGATATTGGAAAAATCTGGTATGGGCCCGGTCAGTTTATTATTTTGCAGACCCAGATAATAAAGCTCTGGGATATTGAGGAAGTCGGGTATTTCACCTGAGAGTTGGTTATTGATCACAGAGAAGTATCGTAGCTTGGGAATGTTGGAAAAGTCCGGAATGCTCCCTGTAAATTGGTTGTCCCTTAATGAAAGGGTCTTTAGTTTAGGCAAATTTGTAAAATCAGGTACTTCACCAGATAATTTATTATTGTCAGCTTCGAAAGAGATCAGACAAGGCAGGTTGGAAAAATCAGGTAAGTTGTTGGTAAGTTGATTGTTGTTTATATAAAATCCTCTTAAACTGTCCAATTTGGAAAAATCTGGAATGGATCCGGATAAATTACAAGAAGAAATGTGCAGACTTCTCAAAAATGATAAATTGGAGAAATCTGGTATTTCGCCTGACAAGTCATTTTGATCGAGCAGGAGCGAGGTGAGTGTTGGAAGGTTTGTGAAATCAGGGATGTTTCCAGTCAATTGATTATTTGACAGGTCCAGTGTGGTCAGGCTCTGCAAATTGGAAAAGTCGAGTATCTCACCAGTCAGATTATTGTTGTACAGGGCCAGATACTGGAGGACGGGCAGATTCTGAAAATCGGGGATGGGTCCATCCAACAGATTGTCGCTGAGACTGAGAGAGGACAGTTTGGGTGACGATGTGAAATCTGGTATTGATCCAGTTAGATTGTTGCCACCCAGAAAGAGTAAGGACAGATCAGGCATCATCGAAAATCCCGGAATATTTCCATCTAATTCTGCGTTGGAAATGAATAGGTTACGCAGTTGGGGCAGTCCCGAAAAATCGGGAATGGGACCACTCAATTGGGTGTTTGACAGTCTTATATCTTGCAATTTGGGAAGGGTAGAGAAGTCAGGAAGATTACCGGATATTTGATTTTCACTTAAATTGAGATAGTTCAGTTCCGATAGTCCAAGGTCGTATAATTCACCCTTGAGATTGTTGTTGGTTAAATTAAGTCCTTGCACACAGCCTCCTACATTTAATGAGACGCCATACCAGCTATCTATCGGCTGTGCAGGGTCCAGCCAGTTGGTATTGTCCAACCAGTTACCACCGTCCATTGCTTGATAGAATTGGACTAATTTCAAACTGTCCTGGAAGGGATCACAGACGGAATTGGATGGAGGAGACTGTGCAAGGACGATAACGTTCGAGGCAACCAGGAAAGTGAAAATCCATAAAGAACGATGCATGCGCGTTGTTTTGAAAGAGGATGAAGTAAAATAGCCCAATTCTTTTAGACCCGCACTAACTTTATTGGTTATTGAATGATGATCTTACTGAAATATCGGGCATCCGTTCCCTGGATGGCTACGAAGTAAACTCCTGCCTGCAGATGCTGTACATCGATGGTGATCTGTTGATTTTGCACATGAAAAGTGGTGGGATGGTTCCGGCCCATCATATCCACTATCTTAATAGATATTGGATGGATGTCAAAATGATCTCCACAGGTAATCCAGGCATTCGCCGGATTCGGTGAGCAGTTGATCTGATAAACTCGATGTTGTTCTGGAATGAGGTCGATCTGAGGATCTTCAATGGATGTATTAATATCCAGGGCTTGTCCACAGATCCATCTGATATCATACGTCAAGGATGCGAATTCATCGGTAGATATAGCACCAAAATCTGTGTTGAAAGATTTTTCTGTAAGTGTGACCGTCTCCAGAAGGTGACCTCCGCAATCAAAGAAACGAACCTCCTCAGTAAAAACGGGTTGGGTGCCTGTCACAAGATAACATCTCGTCAATGTAAACATGACCCTCACACCTCTCACCATGACAAATCCCGCCTGGGCATAATATTGGGCGCAGTTCACACTGCAATTGATGCCGTTGATGGTATCGACGACCCAGGGAAAGCTTTCCAGATTCTCCCATTCATCTCCTTTGCATTGCACATTGCAAATGCCCAGAAAGCGATCATAGCTTGGATTGGTTTGCAAGATGGTATCGCCGAATGGGCAGAACCAGATAATTTTCTCTTTCAGCGAATCAATCTGATTATCGCTGAAGTCCACCTGGCCCTTTTTCAGATTGAAGAGTAAGGTTAGTTTTTCTGGCAATTCGCCAGTGATATCATTGTGATCGACTCGTAATGTGGTGAGTTCACACAAGTCACCCAGATCCGGAGGAATGGCCCCTGAAATGGCATTAGAGCTGAAATCCAACTCCGTAAGATCTACCAGAGATGGCAGGACCATTGGGAAATTGCCATTGAATTGATTGAAACCCAGGTTGAGAACGCGAATAAAAGGAGTCTGTAATTCTGGTAAGGATCCGGACAATGAATTGTTTCTCAGAATCAATGTGTCCAGTGTATTCAGATCAAGTGCTGGGACGGATCCATTCAGTTTATTGGTAGACAGATCCAACTTTCGCACACATCCGAATGCATTGGTGGATACACCTGACCACGTACTGATCGGTTGGCCAGGAACCAGCCAGTTATCTTTATTTGTCCAGGAGGATCCATTTGTTGCATTATAGAGATCCACCAGTTGCAGTGAATCAGACTGTTCATCACAAACCTGGAGAGAAATGGTATGGCTGTGCAAGCTCAGTTGATCGGCTTGCGGATTGAACACGGTGGCTGTATAGCGACCGGCATCCAGGATGGTCGGATTATTGAAGATCAGCTTATTGGTTTTGCTATCATTTCCTGGTGGAGGGTTCCAGGTGGTGCTATCCTTGTCCCAGAAATAGAAGCTTGTCGTCAGTGTTTCATCTATGCCCAGATCAATCGTGATTGGCGAATCTTTCTTGACCAGAATGGTTGTATCCTGAAAGAAGAGTTTTTGTGGGGCGTAATTAAAACCTTGAATCGATAGATTTCCAGATTCTATGATGTCTGAAAATGTATACAGATTATTGAATAGATGGTAGTTATTTAATTGAGGAATAACAGGAATGACGCCGGAAAGGAAATTATCATAGACGCCTAAAAAAGATAAATTGGGAATGGAAGATAAGCCCGGTATTTCACCCGATAATGAATTGTGGTCCAGTTGCAGATAGACGAGGTCGGGCAGATTGTCAAAGTTTGGGATCTGTCCGCTGAATTGATTGCGTTGT
The DNA here is from genome assembly GCA_942490895.1 of uncultured Saprospiraceae bacterium. Lineage (GTDB taxonomy): Bacteria > Bacteroidota > Bacteroidia > Chitinophagales > Saprospiraceae > JAGNXB01. The sequence goes on along the minus strand of CALNZC010000022.1, from coordinate 24,353 downwards.
AGCCACAGGTACGTTAATTCAGGAATGTCGCTAAAGTTTGGAATATCACCTGACAAATGATTATTGGAAACATCCAATTGATCCAGGTTGGGTAGATTGCTAAAATCCGGCAGTTCACCTGAGAAGTCATTGAATCTGAGGAACAGACCGGTAACATTTGGAATGTTCGAAAAATCGGGAATGGGACCGTACAGCTGGTTCGAAGTGATCCAGAGGTCGCCCTCCAGTTTCGGCATATTGGAAAAGTCAGGTAGGGTTCCCGAAAATTGATTTGTGGAGAGATTCAGGTAGATTAACTGACTCAAGCCGGAAAAATCCGGAATGGTTCCGGTCAATTGGTTATCAGCAACCGTCAATTCCTGCAGGAAGGGAATATTGGAAAAATCGGGCAGCGTACCTGTCAACTGGTTTTCTGCCAGGAACAGAACCTTCAGATTGAATAGATCAGAAAAATCCGGGATGGATCCCGTCAGCAAATTGGATCTGACATCTAGTGTCGTCAGAATAGGTGTGTTGGTGAAGTCTGGAATCTCGCCTGAAAATTGATTGCCGCTGATGGATAGATTGGATAGTTTGGGCGTGTTGGAAAAATCCGGGATGGATCCAGATAGTTGATTGGACCAAATACTGATACTGGTCAACAAGGGCAGATTGGAGAAATCAGGTAGCGACCCTGACAGGTTGTTATTGCTCAAATAGATATTCGTCAGTGCTGGCATATTTGAAAAGTCTGGCATCTCACCGCTGAGCTGATGGTCATTGACCCAAAGTGTCTTTAACTCCGGTATGTTGGAAAAATCTGGAATCTCGCCTGCTATGGAGCCAATACTGATAATGAGATGTTGTAAATGAGGAAGATTGATGTCATACAGATTGCCGCTTAGATGGTTATCGTACAACTGAATTTCTGTGACACAACCTTCACTATTCGCAGTGATTCCAAACCATGCCTCAACAGGTTGATCTGGTACGAGCCAATTTGTGTTGTCCAACCAGTCCGGTCCACCGAGCTGTTGGTAAAAGGTGACCAGTTCCAGGCTGTCAGCCAAAGGATCACAAGGCCCCGAATTAGCGTGAATAGCCGTAAACGGAAATAGCGTTATCCCTAGTAAGAAAAGGATGTGAGTGAATATTTTCATTCTAGCAAGATAAACCCCGCCCATTGGTGGGGATTGAAAAATCGTTGTCTGAATTCGTGTTGGGTTTTCTGAAAGGCATCGCGTATGCTGGATTTATCATGGAGCCAATTGGTGTAAAAGGTCACCATAAAATCTTTGGTTTCCCTGTCTGGTACCTGCCAGAGACTCATGATCATTTTATCTGCACCTGCCAACTTGAAAGCGCGTTGTAAACCGTATACCCCTTCCTCATCCGCGAGATTACCGAGTGCGGTTTCACAAGCCGATAAAACGACCAGTTCGGTTTTGGATAGATCCATCCGGCTGACTTCATAAGCAGAAAGTAATCCATCTTCAAAAGTAGAATTGGCGTTTTCCTGAAGTCGATTAGCTCCAGCCAGGACCAATCCGCTATTCATCATTCCCTTTCCATAAAAGCTGCCCTCCGTTTCTTGTGTTGGGGTTGATTCATCATGAAAGTATCCATGAGTGGCGAAATGAATGATCCTCCAGCCTTCAGGTCGTTCAATGGATTGTGAAATATTCTGTTCATTGGCCTCCGTCCCTTTGAGCATATTGACAGTAAAACCAGCTGCGCTTAACTGTTCGGCAACGGAATTGCTTTCCTTTTCTGCCCAGGGCAGATAATTCCAGGTTAGTCGCGTGTTTTTTGAACGGCTTGCCAGCTCACCTGATGTTTCTCCATCATACTGAACACCACCGACAAGAAATGAGGTTTTATCCGAAAAGGCCATAATTCGATTGTTCTGGGGAACAACCCGTCGAGAGCTGGAAAACAGGACCAGTTCGATGGAGTCAGAGACCACCGTTTCTAGTGAAGTCGGAAGTGCCGCGATGGCGATGCGATGCAGAAACCCGTCTGGTACAATGTAGACACGATCGACGTCCACTAAGTGTCGCTGGACGGGTTTCCATAGCAGATCCACCAGTGGAGTTCTTTTTTCGGTTTCCGGTTGTAATCCACGATTACTGAAGTCGTATAACTGACTGATATAATCTGCCTGTCGTACAGCATTGGAGGGGAAGAGGTAGGCGAATTCAGACTCGGTACACAGGCCGACAAATTTGGGGGCGTCTGCAAATTCGTCCAGGATCAATGCGCCGTAATAGACGGAATCTTCTCGCTCTGGATCTGCGAAAGCCAGGTACTCCACTGCTGCTTCATGATCGCCCAGGGCAAGCTGAATGGCCTCCCAGTCAAGTTCCTGATCATCTGTTTGGAAAGAGCCCAGCGTTTTGGAGATCTGACTTTCCAGATCTTCAATTTTGCGTTCCAGTTCCCGGGTGTTTCCCCGTTGTTCGACGGGTTCATTTAATCGGTTTTCCAATTGTCTGTGCAGGGAGATGACTTCATCACGAGCGTCGCTGATCTTTCGGGCTTTGAGCATGCCTTGCCGGATGCGCTGCAGGTTGCCCAGAATATATCCTCTGTAAAACAGAGTGGTATTATACGCCAGGCCGGTGAGATCTGGATCTTCAGGTTCATCCCGGAGCAGACTATAGATCTCTCGTGAAAACAGGCGATACTCCTCTACCTTGTCATTCAGTTCTTTTTCGGATAGAAAGCGAGTAGCCCGATTGAGATATTCTCTGGGAATATGGTCTATTTTTTTATACAGGGCAATGGCTTCTTTTTTACTGCCAGATTGCTGGAGGAATCGGGCATAAGCAAATTGAGCATGAAACGCCTTGATATGGTTTTTTCCCAGTGACCGCTGAATGATCCGAATGGCTTTCAGATGATTTTCTTTGGCCTGTGCATTCATCTGCTGTTTAGCCAGGATGGAGGCCAGCAGGGTAAGGACTCCACCATAAGTGGGGTGGGACTCTCCATAGATGGTTGCAGTCAATGGAACGGCTTTTTCAACAAAAGGAAGTGCTTTATCTGGTTGATCCTGATTGACATAGAACTGGCCAAGATTAATCAGATTGAGGGCATAATCGTCATGTTTATCCGCACCTCCCTTTTCTCTGATCTGCAGTGTTTCCAGATAGAGCTTTTCTGCTTGTTCCGCGTCGCCAAGCTCCTCCGTGAGGATCGCCTGATAATCCAGGAATTTCAGGTAGACCGGGTTCTCGGTTTCCTGAATGGATTGATAAATGGAGATGCCCTCTTCAATCAGATTTTTTGCTGTTTCATTCCGACCGAGGCTGGCCTGAAAATCAGCCAGGTTGTAGAGGGTCTTGGCATAATCACTGCTTTCCTTTCCACTCAGGTTTTCTTTGATCCGCAGGGACGTCTGATAGAGTTCATCTGCCTGATCATATCGATTGAGACTGGTGTACACATCCGCCAGATTGTTGATGATCCGGGCGTATTGCATATCGGTTCCACCGGTTTGCCTCAAGTTGATCTGCTGGGCTTCGAGAAATGTTTTTTCTGCTTCACTGTACTTTGCCTGGATATTGTAAAAGAATCCGAGCGTGTTCAGGGAGGCTCTGTATTCTTTGATCTCAGAACCAAACAGCTGCCTGTACAGGTCTTTGGCGATCAGGATATGTTCTGTGGCTCGGGTGTAGTCACTCTCCCGATAGTAGCTCAATCCCAATTGGTATTCCAAGGTGGCCAGCAGGGTATCATGCCGTTGCAGAAGGGCAATACCGGAAACAATGGTTTCTGTCGCCTTCTCATATTGCTGCAACCGGGTGTAACAGGATCCGAGGAGTTGGATGATGTTGGATTGATCGGCAGGGTTCAGATCCGGCCCTGAGAGATCGATTTCCCTGAGGATATCCAGGGCCTCTTCGGTTTGCTTTTGACTGAGTAAGGTTCTGGCCTGCTCAATCCTTTCTTTCAACAAACTTGCGGTTTCCTGCCCACTCAGGAAACCTGAAAAACAAAACTGAATCACAAGGAAAATGGAGAAAAATCGCATATGGACGAACTGTATTCGACTTAGTAAGGTAGTGATTTTAATCCAAACGGGCTTTCATGTATTCTTGACTAAGATGCTGATTATAAGCACTTTCTACGAATATTTCAGATGCAGGATTTCAGGGATTTAAGAAGGAACTTCATCAGGAGTGATCCATAGTTCACAGTCCTGGTAACAACTTGTGCCTGGGAATTCCAGGAATCTCTTACTTTTCGCAAAATTCCCGTTATGAGTCTCTTCAGTAATCGTGAAAGCAGTAACCCCGTTCTCAATGAGAAGCGCTTTGCCAATCAAGAGGTCATCCTATCTGCTGATGGTCAGACCATGACGGCCAGTGGGGCTGTCACCAAGACACTCTTTCTGGCTGTGCTGATGTTGTGTACAGCAGTGATCGGATTCACATCCCCCAGCTCCATGTTCCTTTGGGGTGGCGCGATAGGCGGATTGGTGATCGTATTGATTGCCAGTTTCAAAACGGCCTGGTCGCCTGTTCTGGCCCCACTGTATGCCCTGGCTGAAGGTCTCTTTGTGGGGACGGTAACGGCGATGTACGCCGCGGCTTATAACGGGATCATCTTCCAGGCGGTCAGCCTTACCATCGGCATGCTCTTCATCATGCTCTTTCTCTACCAGGCGAGGATCATCGTGGTCACGCAACGTTTGCGCTCTGGCATCATCATGGCCACCATGGCGGTCATGCTGGTCTATCTCGCCTCCTGGGGCTTGTCATTCTTCGGTATTCAGGTCCCCTATCTGCACGAAGGCGGGATCATGGGCATCGGGATCAGTGTGGTGATCATCGGCATCGCCTCCATGAATCTCCTCCTCGATTTTGATATGTTCGAAAAGGGTGAACAACTGGGCGCGCCCAAGTACATGGAGTGGTTTGCAGCTATGGGTTTGCTGGTCACCCTGATCTGGTTGTATATCGAGTTTCTACGGCTACTGAGTAAGCTGAGAGACTAAGGGCGGTACTTCGGATTTCGGTATTCGCCGTTCGGTCAGACTGGCTTTCCTAAATATTACCTTGAGCAGAGCCTTTTTGAAGATGGAATAAGGCTTTGCAACCTGAATTCTTCCAGAATCTTTGGTTGTAAATTGCTCTGGTTGAACGCAAAGCTCCATTGTTGTGGACCGAAAACCGAATACCGAGCGCCGAACACCCCTCTTCCCCTCTCCTTTTCCCTATTTTTACCCCTTTAAACACCATATCCCATGGCCTCTAATAAGGGTGAAGAACTCCAAACCCTGTCCGGGATGTATGAGGAATACTTCCTCGACTATGCATCCTATGTCATCCTCGAACGAGCGGTTCCGGCCATCGAAGACGGGCTAAAACCCGTTCAGCGTCGCATCCTGCATGCCATGAAGGAGATGGATGACGGCCGCTTTAACAAGGTTGCCAACATCATCGGCCAGACCATGCAATACCACCCCCATGGCGATGCCGCCATTGGTGATGCCCTGGTCAACCTGGGTCAAAAGGACTTGCTCATCGATCCTCAGGGCAACTGGGGGGATGTCCGCACCGGGGATGGCGCTGCAGCCTCCCGATATATTGAGGCCCGTCTCACCAAGTTTGCACTGGAGGTCCTCTTCAATCCACAAACCACCGATTGGCAGTTGTCCTATGACGGCCGCAAAAAGGAACCGATCGTCCTCCCATCCAAATTCCCAATCCTGCTTTCTCAGGGCGTGGAAGGGATTGCTGTGGGACTGTCAACCAAAATTCTGCCCCACAATTTCCTCGAGTTGATCGATGCCTCCATCAAGATTCTCCAGGGCAAGAAATTCGAGATCTACCCCGATTTTGATAACGGCGGTCAGATCGATGTCAGCGAATACAACAAAGGGGGCCGGGGAAGCCGGGTCAAGGTCAGAGCCACAGTCGAAAATCCAGACAAAAAGACCCTGATCATCCGGGAGCTCCCCTATGGAGTCACCACAGGCTCCCTGATCGACTCCATTGTCAAAGCCAATGATAAAGGCAAGATCAAGATCAAACGGATCATCGACAACACGGCGGAACATGTGGAGATTCAGATCGAATTGCAATCCGGTGTCTCGCCGGAGGTGACCATGGACGCCCTTTATGCCTTCACCAATTGTGAGGTGTCTATTTCACCTAATGCCTGCGTGATTGTTGAGGACAAGCCTCACTTTCTCACCGTTGATGAGATCCTGCGGTATAACACCCAGCAGACCCGTACACTCCTCGGCCGTGAGTTGGAGATCAAGCAAGGAGAGCTGGAAGAAAAATGGCACTTCGCCAGCCTGGAAAAGATCTTCATTGAAAACCGCATCTACCACGATATCGAAGAATGTGAAACCTGGGAGGCCGTTTTGGAAGCGATCGATTCGGGGCTTCGTCAATATGTCCTGACGCCGGGAATGAAGCCAGCAGCCAAGGACCAGCGGGTGCGGCTCATGCGCGAATTCACGGAAGATGATCTGACCCGACTGACGGAGATCAGGATCAAACGGATCAGTAAATACAACAGCTTTAAGGCAGATGAACTCATCGCACAGATCGAGGCTGATCTGGAAGAAGTCAAACATCACCTGGCCCACCTCACGGATTACAGCATCGAGTGGTACAAAAATCTGAAAGCCAAATATGGGAAAGGAAAGGAACGCCGAACACGCATTACGTCATTAGAAACCATTGAGGCTCGTCAGGTCGTTGCCAATAATGCCAAACTCTATGTCAACCGAAAGGATGGTTTTATCGGGATGGGCCTCAAAAAGGATGAGTTTGTCTCAGACTGTTCGGATATAGATGATATCATCACCTTCAAGAAAGATGGCACGTTCAGTGTGGTCCGCGTGGACGAAAAGGTGTTTGTAGGTAAGGACATCATCCATGTCGGAGTATGGAATAAAAAGGATGACCGCACCACTTATCATCTGGTCTATTTTGATGGGGATAGCGGGAATGCCTATGTCAAACGCTTTAACGTCACCTCGGTGACGCGGGACAAGGAATATCCGCTCACCAAAGGCACGAAATACAGTAAGGTCTTGTATTTCTCCGTGCAGCCCAACGGCGAATCTGAAATGATCGAGGTGATCCTTTCACCCAACTGCCGGGCCAAAATCAAACAGTTCGAATTTGACTTTGCCGAACTGGCCATTAAAAGCCGCAGTTCCCAGGGAAATATCCTGACCAAATATGCTGTGAAGAAGATTCAGCAGATCGGACTCGGAAAATCCACCCTTGGAGCACAGGAAGCCTGGATGGATGAGGCCAGTGGCCGCCTGAATACCGAAGAACGCGGAAAATACCTCGGTGCCTTCGATACAGGAGATCAGATCCTGACCCTGTATATGGATGGCAATTATGAAATTTCCGATTTCGACCTGACCAATCGGTACGACCCCACCACCGTGATCGACATCCGGAAATATCATCCAGACATGGTGATCTCGGCCGTTCATTATGATGGCAATAAAGGATGGACGTTAGTCAAGCGTTTCCAGATCGAGACCTCTTCCACCGGACAGAAATTTTCTTACCTCACCGACCATCGGAACAGCAAGTTGCTTTTTGCAAGTATTCTGCCGGATGTAGAAGTCGAATACTGGTACCGGGATAAAAAGAAAGTCAAGCAACATGAGATCGCCAATCTGTCCGACATCGTGGATATCAAAGGTTGGAAAGCGTTGGGCAACCAGCTGGTCCCTTATCAATTGGACAAGATCCAGCTTTCCGAAGCTGCTGCAGCCCAGGCAGAGAAATACCATCCCGGCGACACCGTCGAGTTTGACCTCGATACCAAGCAGGGCGATTTGTTTGGAGAGGAGGAATAATGATGGTGGAAATGGTTAAAACCATTCCCTTGTGCAAGGTGAATTCTAAACCCGGGGTTGAAACCCCGGGCTACGTCGTTTTCAGGTAGAAAAGTGGGCAGGAATGGTCAAAGATCGTTTCCATAGTCGGGGATAGATAAAATAATGTGAGGCTTGCGCTCGGTGTTTTCGTGACTGATTATAAATCGAAGGAGATCGGTGTAAAAGAGGCGCGTGCGACCTGGATATGAACGACGGCATCAGTGATCAAATCCATGTCACTGTCCTTGTATTTACATCTGTGAAACAAATAACGATGTAGCCCAGGGATTCCTGACCGCCGGCGGAGGTTTACCCTGAGATGCCATACAGGAGAAGAAGTTGAATGATTGCATCACGTATCAAATCCATGTCATTCACCATGTATATACATCTGTGAAACAAATAACGATGTAGCCCAGGGTTTTTTAATCGCCGAAGGAGATCAACCCTGGGTTTTCTGATCCATACAACTTCAGAAACCATTTTAATGGTTTCCCCCTTTCCCCAATAGTTCAGTATTGATTATTTTAGATGCAAAACCGCATCCAATGGCCCAAACCTATACCCAATTGATCATTCATGCAGTATTTCATACCAAGGATAATCAAAACCTCATTCAACCTGCATTTGAGAGGGCCATTTACGATCAATTTCGCATACAATTGGAGGAAATTTCCTGCCCTCTTTTAGAAATTGGAGGAATGCCTGATCATGTACATCTTTTATTTCGGTTGGACCCCAAACGTTCCATTTCTGATATAATGAAACAGATCAAAGGAGGTGTTTCTCATTGGATCAATCAACAGGATTTTCTATCCAATAAATTCAGCTGGCAAAATGGATATGGTGCATTTTCTGTCAGCGCATCTCAACTCGATCATATTCGACATTATATACTCACCCAGAAAGAACACCATCAGACGATGAGCTTCAGGCAGGAATATGAGGAATTCATGAGGTTGCATGGATTAGGGGAGGAAAATGGTTAAAACCATTCCCTGATACACGATGATTTTTAGTCCCAGGGTTGAAACCCTGGGCTACCACATCTCGAGTTGTAATGTGTGGATAGGCATGGGTACAGGTGAGGACTCTTTTTGAAAAGGGTACGTAATATAATAGACCGAAGCCCCGGGATGCGTCGACATCCGTTGGAGTGGGATATCCTTGGAGAAAACATCAGATCATGATAACGTCGTTGCCCAGAGTTTGCCCAGGGTTTTACCCTAAGATGTAATACAGGAGAAGAAGATGAACGACGGCATCAAGGATCAAATCCATTTCATTCTCCTTTTATAAACATCTGTGAAACAAATAACGATGTAGCCCAGGGTTTTAACCCTGGGTTGTCTAATCCATAAAAAATACAGAAACCATTTTAATGGTTTCCCTCACCCCACCGTAAATCCATAGGCAAAAGGGTCCTCCTCCGGGTCGATATGGATGGTATTAAATCCGGTGACCACCGCCCATCCTTCGATCGATGGAATAACGGCTGGATGTTCACCTACCTGCGTCAACTGTTCGATGCGACCGGTGAAGAGACTGCCGATCACAGACTCATGGATAAAGGATTCATCCGGATGCAGTTTCCCTTTGGCGGCCCATTGGGCCATTCGCGCAGAAGTGCCTGTACCACAAGGTGAACGGTCGATGGCTTTCTCCCCGTAGAAAACAGCATTCCGGGCAGTCGCCCCGGCAACGGTCGGCTGCCCCGTCCAAAGTATGTGGCTAATTCCACGAATGTCCTCTCGTTCTGGGTGAGTCATGGTATACCTGTCATTCAACCGTTGACGTAATACCGGACTCCAGGCGATCAGGTCGGACAAAGGATAATCGGCCATATCCGAAAAGTTCTCCTGAGGATCGATGATCGCATAGAAGTTTCCTCCGTAAGCGATGTCGACCATAATCGAACCCAATCCAGGGCATTCGATCTCCAATCCGGAAGCGGCCAGAAAGGAGGGGACATTCGTCAATCGGACAGAGGAGACCTTACCTGATGACTGTCGTTCATAACTGACCAGGATCAACCCGGCAGGGGCTTCCAGCCGGACCAGTCCTTCTTCCTTTGGAGAGATTAGCCCCTGTTCGATAGCCACCGTGATCGTACCGATGGTCCCATGGCCACACATGGGTAGGCAGCCACTCGTCTCGATAAACAGGATGGCGGCATCATTTGCCGGATCATGTGGGGGGTACAGGATGGATCCAGACATCATATCATGTCCCCTGGGCTCGAACATCAGCCCCTGACGGATCCAGTCATGATGTGCTAGGAAATCCTGACGTTTTTCAGCCATGGTATTTCCGACAAGTTCGGGGCCTCCTTGAGTGACCACCCGAACCGGATTGCCACATGTATGGGCATCAATGCATTGAAAGATAGAAAGAGCCAAGAGGGATGTTTTAAATCACAAAACACAAATAAATTCCAAACATCAAATTCAAAATTCGAAACTGCTTATTTATCAACCATTCAGTCTCCTCCGATCTTCGGTCATGCCCTTCGAAATAACGCAATAACGAAATAACCCATTTCCGCTTTCATCCTTCACCACAGAGGACACAGAGTCATACAGAGGTCTTTCACTTTCGTAATATTCCCGGCCCCGCCTTTCGAAATAACTCAATAACGAAATAACACATTTAGCAGAAATTCCAAATCACAAAAGACAAATCACAAATAAATTCGAATACCCAATACCCAATACCAATTTTATCCCACATCCCTCGAAATAACTCAATAACGAAAAAACCCAATAACAATTCCCACTTCCGACTTCCGCCTTTTCTCTTCGTCGCTCAGTCTCATTTCCTTTTTTACCACAAAGGACACAGAGTCACACAGAGGTTTTTCATTGCCGGTATGTCACTCGGTCCGGCTTTTCGAAATAACGCAATAACAAAATAACCCAATAACACTTCCAACTTCCGCTTTTATTACAAACTTGACTTGCTCCACTCCGCACCTACCTTCCGCCAGATCTTTAAAGGATTACTGGACTGCAAGGCTGGAGGAAGAAAGGACTCGGGAAGGTTTTGATAACTCACTGGCCGCACCCATCGCCGGATAGCCTGCGTTCCGACTGAAGTAAAGCGACTATCCGAACTGGCCGGCCAGGGACCGCCATGCTGCATAGCCGGACTGACCTCCACACCGGTAGGAACGCCATTCCAGACCAGTCGTCCACACCGATTGACCAGCTCCCGGAGCAGATCTTCCCGGCCATGAATATCTTCCTGTTCGGCCATCAGGGTGGCTGTCAGTTGTCCACCCAATGCATGCAGGACTTGCTGAAGGGCTTGATCATCTGGACAGATCACCAGCAAGCTGAACGGACCGAATACTTCATGTTGCAAGGAAGGTTGAAGCAGAAAATCCACAGCATTCACCCTTGCCAGGGTAGCCTGTCCATCTAATGGACCGCCATCGGGACCCTTTCCAATCAAGGAGACACCTTTGGCGTGCAGCGTCTCCTGGGTCCGGGTATCATAGTTGGTCCGAATGCCCTTGCCATACATCAACTCTGCTTGCCGGGCCAGGACAGCATCATGCATGGCATCGATCATCTTCTGTAGTCCTTCGCCTTCCCGGACAATGATCAACCCCGGATTGGTGCAGAACTGGCCGGCATTGAGAGTGAAACTCCAAACCAGCTGCTGACCGATGACTTCTCCCCTCGCAGTCATGGCTTCAGGTAGAACCACCACAGGATTGGTACTTCCCATCTCTGCAAAGAAAGGAATAGGCTCCGGCCGACCGTTGGCCACCTCTAGCAATGCTTTTCCTCCGCCATATGATCCGGTGAAGCCCGCTGCCTTGATCGCTGGATGAGCGACTAATTCCCGACCCGTGATATAGCCATCACCAACCACATACTGGAAGACATGTTCAGGTATGCCCGTGCGTTTGGCCGCCAGACGTATCGCCCGGTTCACCAAAGCGTTGGTCCCCAAGTGTCCTTCATGGGCTTTGAGGATCACGGGGCAACCAGCGGCAAGAGCCGAGGCAGTATCGCCACCAGCCGTAGAAAAAGCCAGTGGAAAATTGCCAGCTCCAAAAATGGCCACAGGTCCCATGGGGGTGAGCATCTGCCGCAGATCGGGTTTGGGAAATGGCTTTCTATCCGGATCAGCTGGGTCGAGGATGGCCTCCACCCATGACCCTTCCCGAATGTGAGCGGCAAATTGGCCTAACTGACCAATGGTTCGCCCACGCTCTCCAAGCAGCCGGGATTCTGGGAGGCCGGTTTCTGCCATCGCTCGTTGGATGAGGTCATCACCCAGGGCCAGGATCTCTTCGCCAATGGCCTCCAGAAAGTCGGCCCGTTTTGCACCGCTCATCGTTGAATAAACGGGATAAACAGCCATTGCCTGTTCAACGGCATATTGGACTTCTTCTGAACGGGAAACAGGATATTCCGCCTCCAATTCCGTTCCAGTCAGCGGACTGAACACCCGCATCAGTTTGCGCGCTTTCTCCGCGTCCTTCCCGCCGGGTATGGTGATATCTTTCATAGGTCGTATCTGAGAATTAGAGAGTTGGCCGCTTGGCCAGTCCTTCGTGAATAATTTTCATGACAGTCGCCAGCTCTGTTTCATCCAGCGGCTGACGAGGTGCTCGAACGTAGGGGGTGCCACGCCCAGAGGCGCCTTCCGCCAGTTTGATATACTGCACCAGTTTGGGATGGATATCCAGTTCAAGTAAGGGCATGAACCAGGAATAGATCCGTCTGGCAGCGTCATAGTCGCCCTTGCGCGCCAACCTGTAAATGGCCACCGTTTCATCCGGAAAGGCATTGACCAGACCAGCTACCCATCCATCAGCCCCTAACATCAGGCTCTCCAAAGCCAGGGTATCCACACCACAAAGCACCTTCAATCGATCGCCGAAAGCTCGTTTCAGCCGGATCACCTGAGTGACATCACGGGTGGACTCTTTTACTGCTTGTACAGTAGGAATGTGCAGCAGTGTCTCGAATTGGTCGAGTGACAATCCGATACCGTAATCCACAGGGTTGTTATACAGGAGAATGGGGAGGTCTGTTTCATGGGCAATGTGACTGAACCAGTTGGTCACTTCAGCTGCATCTGCCTTGTAGCGCATCGGCGGAAGGACCATCAGACCATCCGCACCGGCATCGGCAGACCGACGAACAAATGCCAAAGCATCTGTCGTTCTAGACTCTGCCACGTTCATGATCACGGGCACCCGGCCAGCAGTACAGGAGACCACATGCTTCAGCAGATCCAATTTTTCATCGGCGGAAAGAGTAGATGCTTCTCCCAGGCTACCGCCCAGGATCAAAGCGTCAGCACCACTTTGAATCTGATCATCTATCTTTTTATCCATGGTGTGGAAGTCCATGGTCTCATCAGGCAAAAAAGGTGTCGTCAATGCGGGATAGATTCCGTTCCAAGTGGGTCGCATAGGCATTCGTTTGGACAAACCTACGGATTTTACAGCGGGAAAACAGCTGTTAAAAGGCCGTTAATATGAATGGTTATAGGACTCATTACTACATCTAATCGGCTGATTTACAGATATGTCTGTTAAGAAAAGACTAAGCTTTGCCCTGTTGGATCAGAGGAAGGACAGGTGAGCCGCTTCCCGAGGCAATAAAACTGTATTTTTACCGCTTAGAGTAGTGCACCTTTATTCGATAAAAAAATAGAAAACACGTGAAGTACATTAAAACCCTGCTCATTCTGGCATTTGGCCTGTTCATGGGCACCACAACCCTGCAGGCACAAAAAGTAGCCGTTGTCGATATCAATTTGATTCTGGAAAGCCTGGAGGACTATAAGACAGCACAGGCAGATGTAGATAAAATTGCCGCTCGCTGGAGACAGGAGATCGAACAAGAATTTGACAAGGTCAAAGGCATGTATAACAAGTATCAGGCGGAGCAAGTCCTGATGAGTGAAGAAATGCGGGCACAGCAGGAAGAGGAGATCCTGACCAAAGAAAAGGAGATCCGTGAAATGCAAAAGTCCAAGTTTGGACCTGAAGGCGAACTGTTTAAAAAGCGGCAGGAGTTGATCCGCCCAGTTCAGGACAAGGTCTATGGTATGATCGAGGCTTACGCTAACGAACGTGGATATGACTTCATTTTCGATAAAAGCAGCTCATCAGGAATCATTTTTGCCAATCCTCAATTTGACAAGACTGAAGATCTTATTCAAAGATTGTCGCGTAATTAAGGGCTTTCCCTACTTTTGCGCCCTGACCATCCACCAGCTGGTGGATGGTATTGATCTGGACTGCTCTAGTCCACACCCTTATCACAGAGAAACCATTAGAAAAGCATGAAGCACCTCATCATCACCCTTTGCTTCGGATTCCTGGCCCTGTCGGCCTCGGCTCAGAAGTTTGGATATGTCAATTCCGCACAGGTCATGAGCCAGTTGCCGGAGGTCAAAGAAGCCAACAGTTCCCTGGAAGTCTTCCAAAAGCAATATGAAGCCCGTCTGAAATCCATGATCGAGGAGTATCAGACAAAAGGCATGGAATTGCAAAAGAAAGTCCAACAGGGAGATATCGCCCCCAAACAACAGGAAATAGAAGCCAAGGCCCTCCAGGATCTGGAAACCACTATTGGAGCATTGGAGCAGGAAATGCGCCAGAAGGTTGCGGAAAAACAGGAAAGCCTGATCGCACCCATTATCCAAAAGATGCAGGATGCGATCGATGCAGTTGCGTCGGACGGTGGTTATCAATACATTTTTGATGCCAGCCCGGGCAATGGCATTCTGCTTTATGCAGAAGAAAAGCTGAATGTCACCCAGATGGTGATGACCAAGATGGGGATCACTATCCCGGTCGAAGAACCAGCTGTCCAGAAATAAATTGGAACCTCAAAATAGCCCGATCGGCATTTTTGACAGCGGCATTGGCGGCCTGACGGTTGCCAATGCCGTTGTGCGTTTGTTACCCCAGGAACAGATCATCTATTTCGGTGATACCGCCCATATGCCCTATGGTGACAAATCCGCCGATGCGATCCGGTATTACAGTTTGCGCATTGCCAAGTTTCTGCTGGAACAAAAATGCAAGATGATCGTGGTGGCCTGTAACAGTGCCTCTTCTGCAGCGTACGAAGTGCTTCTTGATTTCTTTGAACACCGTACTCTATTTGTCAATGTGGTTGATCCTCTTGTGGAAGAGGTGATCCGTTCCGGGCATCAGCATGTGGGCGTAATCGCAACAAAGACCACCATCAATTCAGGGATTTATGCTTCCCGACTTCGGGACAAGGTCCCCAGCATGCAAGTCCATTCTCTGGCCACACCATTGCTGGCTCCAATGATCGAAGAAGGGTTTGTTCATGATGCGATCAGCAAGTCTGTTCTGGATACCTACCTCGGCGATCCCAAACTGGAAGGGGTTGAAGCCCTTTTACTGGCATGTACCCATTATCCGTTGATCCGCAAGGAGATCGAAGATTGGTATGATCAGAAAGTGCGCATCCTGGATTCTACAGATGTCGTTGCACATGCCGTGAAAAAGCGTCTGGAAGAGGCTGGTATCCTGAGGACAGACCCGGCACCACCGCATCGCTTCTACGTATCCGACTATACACCATCTTTTGAGGCCACTACCCGGCAGTTTTATGGCCAGGAGATCCATCTGGAACATTTGGGGTTGTGGAACTAAGGTGCCAAACACCATTTGGCGGAGTACTGTCCAGGTTCTTTGATCATCCTGTGAACTGTCACCATTTTGCTTTGTTGGGTTGTTCTCTAACACTCCAACATGCGCTATTTGGTTATTGGCGGTTCACAAAGTATTGGTAAGGCCATTGTCGAGCGCCTTCTCGCTTCCGGTCATTCTGTATTTGTCGGATCTAGAAACAGGGGCGAAACGCCTGCAACGGCTTCCTGGTTTTCGTTTGATGCATTGAACGATGATCTGCCAGAAGAAGTCACTGCTGAACCACTGGACGGTTTGGTTTATACCCCCGGATCCATCGTCCTTAAACCCTTTCGAAGTCTTAAACCAGACCAGTTTCGTGCAGACCACGAGATCAACGTGATCGGTGCCATCCGTACCCTCCAGGCATCGCTCTCTTCACTGAAACGGGCAGGTAATGCGTCTGTGGTATTCTTTAGCACTGTTGCTGTCAGCCAGGGCATGCCCTTCCATGCATCTATTGCTGCTGCAAAGGGGGCAGTTGAAGGAATGACCCGATCACTTGCAGCAGAACTCGCTCCAATCGTGCGAGTGAATGCTATTGCGCCTTCACTGACAGAGACACAGTTGTCTGAAAAACTCCTCTCCTCCCCTGAAAAAATGGATGCCTCAGCCCGCCGTCATCCGCTACAACGGGTCGGCCAACCCAAGGACATTGCCTCATTGGCCACATTTCTCCTTGATCCTGAGCATTCCTGGATTACCGGGCAAGTCATTGGCGTAGATGGTGGTCTTTCTACCTTGCGGGTGTAATACACTTTCTTTGGAGTGTTCTTAAACGTTCGGGTTACCTTCTAATTGACAGAGTAAGAATAGCCAAAGCTAAGATGGTTATTCCATCATCCATCGAACACCCAGTGAAAACTGCCGTCCCGGGAGTGGAAGGTTTCTGACCAGGGTGTACTCATGATCCAGGATATTTTCACCCCGAATCCACAGAAGATAATGCTGCCGACCCCAATCCAATTCACGAGCCAGATCCAGATGGATCAGATGGAAGGCGGGCAGTGATGAACTACCATCTGCAAGCGTAGATACGGCATCTGTCCAATGATGCCGGACCCTAAAGGTGAAGCCGGCGACCTCTGCATACAATTGCTGGCGGATACCGTGCACCGGAACATAGGGAAGTTGTTGTTGATGGGTCGCCAGAAGCTCGTCCTCATCCTGCCGCCTGGATTGTGTGAGCGCATAGTGACAGTTGTATCGAAACCAGTGATTGACTTTCCAGGTCACGCTGGTTTCCAGCCCTCGACTCTGGACATGGAATAGATTCTCAGGCGACCAATAGCCGGCAGATTGCGGTGTCCATTGGATCCAATCATTTACCCTGCGATAATACCCCTGGATGTCCAGGAGGACATTTTTGTGCTTTAGCGGTAAGGTCCATTGTACACCCCCTTCAACAGCCCAGCCTTTTTCGGGTTGGATATCCGGATTGCCACCGGGAACCCAGAAACGGTCATCCCAGGCGGCCCATCGGATATGTCGACTGATATGTGTTCGGATCCGAAGATCGGCCAAGCGATATTCCACCCCCAGAGCTGGGATCGACCCTGCCAACTCTTCAGCAGCTTTTTCTGTGCGATGAGAAATCCATAATTGCCAGGGAATTGATCGAGAAGACCAACTGTAGCGAAGGAGGATATGACGCCGGGATTCATCTGTGAGGTTGGGATAATGGTCTGATTGTCCCTGGATCAACCGATATCCGGCTTCACCAAAAAAGGAATGACCTCCTCCTGCATGAAAGGCTGCCCAGGTCTGCATTTCTTCCTGATTTGATCGGGTCCGATTGTCCAATCCACCAGATGCCGGATCGACATAGTGCAAAAAATCACTCAGATAGGCCAGACGAACACCGCCTACCCATTGGCCGGTTTGCCACTGCCAGCGAAGCAACACTCTGGCCAATGCATCTTCCTGGGTCGCTTCGGACGAATTTTGAGCCACTGTTGGAGGAATTTCCCGACGTCCTTTCAACAGCCAGGAGGTGACACCCAGTTGATGCTGTGGCGTGATCTGAGAGACGGCATCAATCAATGCGCCTTGTTGATGGAATCGGGCATGAGGTAAATGCTTGGTTGTGCCAAACAGGTCTGTATAGGAATAGTCATTCTCCGCTTGTTCATGCAGGATGCGCACCAGGGCCCGCGTGTTTTTCCGATAGGCCAGACGGCCGCCAAGCCCCACCCTCCAGGTGCCAAAACTGCCGTGTTCAAATTGCGCCTCTCCTCCGGATCGTTGTATGTCTTGCAGACCGGTCCCCAATGCAGACTGTCCGGCAGCGCTTCCATTGCCCGTGCGAGAGGTCTGATTGCCGGAAACTTGTCCAGTGGAAGGAAAGAAAAACAGAGGAATTTGACTGTAATCGACTAATCCCCACAGCGGATTGAGCAGATTCAGACCATAAAGAGTCGTGGTGTTTTGTCCGGCACCGCTGCCACGACTGCTGAGCGTGGACAGCCGGCCTGGGCCATAGGAACGGATATGATTTGCAGGACGCAGTTGCAATTGGTCTTGTAAACTGCCGGTGTGCAGAAATAGCTGATCCAGACTATCTGCAAATTGAATCGGCTGGCCCGGTGAAGTCATGATCCGCTCATCGACGACTTCCACAACAGGGAAGACCCGTGTCGAATCCTGACCGAAGAGTGGGCTTCCGATCCATAAAAGCAGACACAGGATGACGTAGATAAATCTTGCAGAACGCATGGGGGCAAAGATAGCCCGGTGTCCTTCATTCGATGTGTTCGGAGATGAGCAACATCACAATGACCTTCAAGTTGAGTACGAGAAGAGACTCGGCTATAAAAAGGGGCTTCTTTCTGCAAAGATAATCTGTGCAGAGAGAAGCCCTAAACAATAGGGATTTAGCAATGGTATCGTTTAATTGATCCGTTAGAACCAGTTGGCACCGTATTCCTGCCAGGGCCAGGGGATACCTGCAAGAATGAAGATCAGTCCTCCGAGGTAATACCAGAATGCAAGACGGAATTTGGCCGTATCATTTGGAGCCCGCTTTCCTCGGGAGTACCCGATGGTGATGAGGACAACGGCTATGACCATGGTCATCACATGCTCTGCGGTAAAGAAACGCAGGATCGGATCAGCCATGGTTTCACCTCCAAATTGGACTTTGGTACTCATGAAGTAGAGAATAAATCCGACGATCAGCTGGAGATGTGCCGCTGACATGGCATATAGATTCCATTTTTGATCGGATGAAGTTTGCGTAGCATCCTGGCGCCATTTGATCAGATTGTTGATCAGGGCAATCACCAGCATGATTAGGAAAATCCAGCGCCAACCGGAATGAAAGTGAATGAGAAAATTATGCATATCTATTGGTTTGACGGTAAAAGTAACAGGGAATTTGGGTTGCCAGTGGCAATGGATCAAGAAAATATTGTGATGGGATTTAAGTAAATATGAAGGAAATTCTTGCTGGTACCAACAAAATGGTAACTTTGCCGAACTAACGAAGAACAAGAAACAAACTCTCCAGTATGAAACATCTGAATCTCCTCGTAGCACTGTTGGTTTTGGCGGTTGCAGGTCAGTCCTGCGTTTCTTCCAAGAAATTCAACGCACTCATGGCTGAAAAAGACGCCATGGCCCAGTCGCTGAGCGACTATCAGAACAAGCTCAAGGCAATGGAAGCTGAAAAAATGCAGCTATCCGAAGAAAAGGACAACCTGAATGCAAAAATGACATCGGCTCAAAAAGACCTCGATGCCATGAAAAACCAGCTCGATGCTGCCAAAAAAGCAAGCGATGCTAGTGGCTCAGAACTCGGTTCCATGAAGACTGCCCTTAAGAATGCGCTGAGTTACTATGAAAAATCAGGTTTAACTGTTCAGACACGTGATGATCGCATGTATCTGACAGGTGCCCAGCCTATCCTCTTCAAGTCCGGTTCCGTCCGTTTGTCAAAGGAAGGCCGTGATTTCATTGCCACTCTTGCTGAAACACTGAAGGCAAATCCTGAACTGATCATGATGGTTGAAGGTCACACCGACAGCCGTTCAATTTCTTCTGCCCGTTATGCTGACAACTGGGACTTGAGCGTGATCCGCGCCACTTCCGTCGTTCGCGAATTGGTGAAGAATGGTGTTGCCGCCAATCAGTTGACTGCCGCTGGTCGTGGCGAGACAGCTCCTGCTGACGCCGCTGATCCTGCAACTGGTGACAGCCGTCAGGCTAATCGCCGTACCGAATTTGTGGTACTGCCTCGCCTGAGTGCTTTGTCCGGTTTGATGAAGTAATGATCTGATCCAATCAGATTATAAAAAAGCCCTGGTGTTCTGCATCAGGGCTTTTTTTTGTGTTCCAAGGTTGGCTTTGATCAGGTGAGCAGAATGGGAATGCGATTTGGTTTTTTTGCCCCCCGAGTACTCGGGGGTCGGGACCTTTCGAAAAGTGTGCTTGTCTGATTCGTGTTGGCCGTCGAAATACCTCAATATCGAAATAACGCCTCATCCCTCTCGCTTCGGCCAGCGAGCCGGAATTGCTTTCCAATGTTTGGCATCAGGTTTTCTTGCGCCCCTTCAGGGCTTTATTAATAGGGTGTACTCTAATTCGTTGGGCGCTGCCCAACGCTCTGATCTTACGCCCCTTCAGGGCTTGTCAAGTGATCCGTCAAGGTTAGGTATTCTCCCCCCATTTCCGCTTTCCGCCTTTCCGCTTTCCGCTTGATTCTCTGAGACACTCCGTCTCAAAGTCACAGAGTCCCTTCCTCATTCCTGATTCCTCATTCCTCATTTGTGCTTGCCTGATTCGAGTTGGCCGTCGAAATAGCACTTCATCCCTCCCATCCCGCCCGGTGGGAAGGCATACCTTTCCAATGTTTGGCATCAGGTTTTCTTGCGCCCCTTCAGGGCTTGTCAAGTGATCCGTCAAGGTTAAGTATTCTCCCCCCATTTCCGCTTTCCGCTTTTCCATTCTCTGAGTCTCTGAGTCACTCCGTCTCAAAGTCGCACAGTCCCACGATCACAGATTCCCTTCCTCATTCCTGATTCCTTTCGCATCAGTGGTAAGTCATTCCTTGTTCCTGCGTGCCTGGTTCCAAGTTCCTGGTTGGTCAATTGTCAAAGCCTGATTCGAGATGACTATCGAAATAACCCAACAACGAAATATCGAAATAGCACTTCACCCCTCATCCCTATCGATACCAGAGTCCCTCTTGGTCCAAAGCACTTCTGCATTCAGTCTTTCTGTCTCTTTGTCTCACAGTCACAAAGTCACTTCCGCCTTCCCACTTCCGCCTTCCCAAAGTCGGCAAGAATCATTTTACCTTTACGCTCCATTTTGATTCGATAGATCAAGTGGTCCATCCATTATTTCTGTATCAACATTGACAATACGTGGCACGTCGTAACAAACTGGACAAATTCGCTGACCTGGACGGGTTTGAAAATGTCTACCAGAATTTTGATGCTAAACGACCAACCCTGACGGGCCCACAAGGTAAAACGCTTGATCTGCGCGGGAAATGGTCAGCCGATCACTTTGGGAATGATCAACCGCTGACGGTAGAACTGGCTTGTGGTCGAGGAGAATATAGTCTGGCATTGGGCCGACAGTTCCCGGATCGCAATTTCCTGGGGGTCGATATCAAAGGGGCTCGTATCTGGCAGGGCGCACGGATCGCCCTCAGAGAGGGATTGACAAATGTGGCCTTCCTCCGAACCAGGATCGAAATGCTGGATGCGTTCTTTGCCCCTGGAGAGATCAGTGAGATCTGGATCACCTTTCCTGATCCCTTTCCACGTGATGGCAAAGAAAACAGGCGATTGACCAGTCCCCATTTTCTCACTCTCCTCCAACCGTTGCTTCAGAAGGGAGGGATCATCCACTTGAAAACGGATGACCCCGGATTGTATGCATTCACCTTGGAAACGCTGGAGCAAGTTCCCTTCGCCCATCTATTAGGTCATTGGGACGATATCTATTCAGGGGAACTGCCGACACCTGAGCTGGCCTTCAAGACCTATTATGAAGGACTTCATCTGGAAGCCGGAAAAACCATCAAATACGTGCGGATATCCCTGGATCCTGTGAATTAGCCACAGGTCTGGTACTCTTTCTGAAATAAGGGAGTAACTGATATACCCTATTGATCAAAGTGATTCCACCCCTGAGCTTTGAGTGGATGGCGTTTGCCACCGGTAGTATGTAGTGTAAAACCATCTTCTGCCGGTACGATCTCTCCGGCAATGTAGATATCCGGGAGAAATTTGACGCGGTCCACATCTGCGGGGTCTATCGTAAACAGTAGTTCATAGTCTTCACCCCCACTCAGTGCACATGTCGTTGGATCCATTTGGAATTTTAACGCCATCATCTTGGCATCCTGATGAACAGGGATGCCTGATTCCTCCAGGTAGGCTCCAACACCACTCTGTTTGCCAATATGGAATAATTCAGAGGCTAATCCATCCGAAATATCGATCATAGAGGTGGGCTTCAGATGGTTATTCGCAAAAGCAGCGATCATATCCTTGCGTGCTTCCGGTTTCAATTGACGGCCAATCAAATATTTCTGATCTTCCAGATCAGGCTGGATATCCGGCTGATCCAGATAAAGCTGCTTCTCACGCTCCATCAGCTGCAACCCCAGATAGGCAGCACCGAGGTCACCGGTGATGCAGATCAGATCACCCACCTTAGCTCCGGATCGATAGACCACCTTGTCCTTGTCAACCCTACCCATTGCTGTTATGCTGATGATCAACCCCTTGTTGGAAGAGGTCGTATCCCCGCCAATCAAATCGACATCATAAGTCTCACAAGCCAATCGAATACCCGCATAAAACTCCTCTAAGGCCTCCACGGAGAAACGATTGGAGATCCCCAAACTGACCGTGATATGAGAGGGCGTTCCATTCATCGCATAGATATCCGAGAGATTCACTACCACCGCCTTGTAGCCGAGATGCTTCAATGGGGTGTACATCATATCAAAATGAATGCCCTCAACCAACATATCTGTTGAGACAAGTGTGAACTGATCCCCTCCGGTATCCAATACAGCGGCATCATCCCCTATGCCCTTGATTGTTGTTGGTTGATTGGGAATAAATGGAGCTGTTAACCGGTCGATCAGTCCAAATTCACCGAGTTGACCGACTTCGGTCCGAGTAGTCGAAGATTCTTCCATGTAACAAAGATACATCTTGACTGGTTTGACAAGAGGACACCACTATTCACCCCACTCAATGACCAAACAATCCCGCCAGCTGGCGGATTTTTACCGCAGTAAACCTGCGTTCCGAGTACTCGGGATTATTTCTCAATCACTTAGCTGTGGCTAAACTCTTTGCGCCACTGCTGAAGCTAAGGCGGCACGCGGTCGAAAGGCCTCATCTCGCTTGATTTACTTCGTTCTTGGTCTATTTCGGAGGTGAATAGAAGTGCCCAAGAAAAAATGCACCTTGGTCGAGCATTTACTGTGTTTGACCGAAAAAACAAGTCGGATTAGCCGGATTGGATTTATTTTCGAACTATTAAAAACACAAATCGAATGAAAAAATTTCTTTCTCTACTCTTGATCGGTGGCTTTGCCATCAGCATGGTTCAGTCTCAATCTCTGGATGAGGTCCTCAAGAATTATTATCAAAATGTGGGTGGCCTCAAGAATTGGCAGGCCCTGAAGTCCACTAAAATGACCGGACGTGCCAATCAGATGGGCATGGAATTTCCATTCACCATGGTCATGTCACGCCCGAATCGTCAAAAGTTGGTCGTAGATATTCAAGGATCAGAATATGTGGAAGCTTTTGATGGCACGACTGCATGGACCATCAACCCATTCATGGGTGGAACTGCACCTCAGAAAAAATCATCTGAAGAATCGACGGAAGCCGGTAAGCAGATGTTCGAGGATGACCTGATGGATTATGCCAAAAAAGGACATAAAGCCAGCCTGGAAGGTGAAGAAGAAGTAGATGGCACCCAGACTTTAGTGGTCAAACTGACCACCAAAGCAGGTGACGATCGTTTCTACTACATCGATGCAGAGAACTTTGTACCCCTCATGATCAAGACATTTGCCAATTCTGGCCAGATGAAAGGCATGCCCGTCGAGCAATACCTCAGTGATTATGATGAAGTCGACGGTATGATGATGCCACACTCCATGACCACGAAGGTCAATGGTGAAGTGGTGGCCCAATTGACCTTCGATAAGATCGAGACAAACGTGCCTGTCACAGATGACCTTTTTGCCTTCCCTGAAGACAAATAAGCGAACCCCAATTGCCCTTTTTAACGGGCCGGAAGATAGTCCACACTCCTTCCGGCCCGTTTCTATTCAACCCCTTACTTATGCAGTACCTGTACTCCTTCCTCTTCCTGATTCTGGCATTTTCGACAAGCCTTTTCGGGCAGGAAACACAACCTTTAAGCGCTTCTTTTGGTGACCTGCGGGCCCGAGACATTGGACCGGCAGTGATGAGCGGCAGGGTCTCTTCTCTGGCGGTAGTACATCGTGAGCCCAAAATCATGTATGTCGGTTCTGCCGGTGGGGGAGTATGGAAATCTGTATCTGCAGGAGCCAGCTTCATGCCTGTTTTTGATGATCATATCCAGTCTATTGGGGCCATCACCATTGATCAGGATAGACCCGATACTGTCTGGGTGGCCACGGGCGAGCCCTGGGTCCGAAATTCAGTGTCCGTTGGAAATGGCATCTATGTCAGTACCAATGGAGGTCAGACCTGGAGCCATAAAGGGCTGGAGAAAAGCGAGCATATCGCAAAAGTTATCCTGGATCCGCAAACTCCAGGTACGATTTATGTCGCTGTGCAA
>CALNZC010000021.1:0-104156 GCA_942490895.1 uncultured Saprospiraceae bacterium | reverse complement strand
CCGTTCGTCTTTTTCGGAAGACCCCAACGCAGGGATGGTGCCGGCTGATCTCAACTTCCTCTTTTCCATTGCTTCGCCTTCTGGCCCCGGCGATGGCCTGCTCTAGGGATTACACGTTCAGGGCGATACGGCCCACCCGGGAGAGTTCTTCGAGATTTATGGTGAAAACAATACCTTCCTGGGGATTACCGGGCCAGTTACCATACCGCAGGAATGTGCAGCAGAGGCCATCTTTACTTTTACGATTCCAGAGCCATTGTTGAGGAACACGGACTCGACTTCAACGACAGGTAGACGGCACCTGGTGTCTAACAAGGAGGTTATCCTCAATTACTCGGGTTTATCAAGTCCTGTGGACCCCTTCAACCCAACAGGCGCAGATGGCCTGAGTCATGCCCAGCAGAATTGATCTATCCTCATAGAGACAGATTATACTATCGTCAATAATGTGACCAGCAGGTCGGGTCCGGTATTTGAAATACCGGCCCTTCAACGGCAAATTTTATCAATCCTGAATGCCGTGCGCTATTGGCCACCTGCCACATTGATGGATCGAGATGGGAACTCCTCCAGCTGCTCCTACTCCATTTATGTAGAGACCGACCAACGCCCACTATTATATGTAAACCCCGGTTGTTCCGAAACCAACCCTTCCCCGGGACTAATCAATATCCCAAGTCCCATTCAGACCTTCTGACAGTTCCGGGAACTTGGAATAATTCCGTGGATCACACAATACGGAGTGCATCCCAAGACCTTTACCTGCAACAATGCCGGATCGAATTATAATGTCCAGGTCGTCGCATTTGACCTGGCCGGAAACAGCGATACCTGCTCTTCACTAGTGGCCATTCAAAATGAAGAGCTGACTCCGAGTTTTACTCTGGATACCTGTGGGGGCAGCCTCCGCCTCATCCCAGATACCACATTCTCCATCCCCACTCCGGGGCAAGGCGACTTTTATATTTATACATGGACCTCTTCAAATGGATATTTCAGCAATCAGGCCAGCCCGATCATTGATGATCCCAAGCAAAGTAATTCCGGGACATACGTCCTGACCATTCAGGGGCTGACCGGGTGCATCGCCACGGGCTCTGTCCAGATCGACATCGGGCCCAATGGTGCATTTCGACCGTCTATTCACAGCAATAGTCCGGTCTGCCAGGGCGATACCATCCACCTCACCACTGAGTGGCAACAGGCCATGACCTACCAGTGGACACACCAACAGACGGGTCAGGTATTCACCACCACGACCCCGGAACTATTTGCACCAGCGCTTTTGATGAATGCCGGCACCTGGACACTGCAGGTCTTTCAATCACCGAACTGTCCCTCCGATGGTTCTCTTCCACTCCCGGTGATCATCCACCCGATCAATATCCAATTACCCGATAGCCTTCTGGCCTGCGAAGGGGATACCATCATCCTGCCCGTCAACGGGGTGAATGTGGCGAAATTCACCTGGACAGCTCCCAATGGAAAAACCTACCTGGGGTCAGCTCCAACGGTCCCCGCTATTCCCGGCACCTACTATCTATTAGCAGAAAATCCTCAAGGCTGTACCACTCGAGATTCTCTTCGAATCGTTTTAACGGAACGGCCCAAGGTCACCGCCCTTTCCAGCTCCTGTCCATCCTGTGTAAGCGGATTTGAAGATTGTCAGATTCTCCCAACTGTTTTTCCACCTGATGCAGGCGGCACCTATCAGTATTTCTGGACTGGACCCAACGGGATGATCTTTTCTCTGGATAGTGTGGCGCAACTCCTGAATGTCACCGGTGCTCAATCTGGCCTGTACAGCCTCGAAGTGAAAAAGGTGGACAATACCTGTACATCGCTTCCCGCCACTATTTTCATCGCCATGGATGACACACCCGATCACTCCTGTGATCAAGGTGGACGATCCGGCTCCGAAGGATCCCTATGAGATTTGTGCAGGGGAGACATTGGTTATTCATGTCCCGGACGATCCCTATGAAGGAGATGTCAAATACATTTGGATGGGCCCCCTCAAACAAGACACCACCCTCTTTCCTACCTTGACCATTCCCGGGATTACGATTAATCAGGGAGGCAAGTACAAGTTGAAAGTGATCGTGGATGGTTGCATTTCCAATCAGTCCAACGAGATCACCGTCATTGTTCATCCGATTCCCTTTCCTCCGGCCATCACCACCAATTCACCCGTTTGTGCCGGGGATACCCTGATCGCTTGTGCGACTTTCGTGGCAGGGGCCACCTATGAATGGCAGGGACCGATCACCAATCAAACCGGCGGAAATTGCCTGGTCCTTCCCAACGCTACGACAAACCTCACCGGTAGCTATCAGGTGCGCATCCTGATGAATGGCTGTTACTCTCCATTGTCAGAAGAGTTTTTCCAGCAAGTCAAATCCAACCCTTCACCCCCGGTGGTCTCCGATAACTGTGGCGGATTGATCTGCGCTCAAGTGCCTTCGAATTGTCAGCTCACCCTCACCGGTGGTCTACCGGGAGGGACGTATTCCTGGTTTGACGGCAACACAGACACCCTGATCGGCAACTCCGGCATTCAGCCATTCCTCCCCCTCGATTTGCCGGGAAAATACAAGGAAGGGAAGTATGACTTTTACGCCATCACCACGGTAGATGGTTGCCAGTCCAAACCTTCTGTGATTCACTCCATACAGATCAATACCATCCCCAATCAGATTGCCAATGCAGGGCCAAATGTGAAGATCTGTAATGGTGAAGTCCTGGAGCTTTGCGCCCAGGCACCGACCATTGGTGCCGGGCAGTGGCAACAGACGGCAGGGACGCCAGTGACCCTCCTCACTCCAGATGCAAATTGTACGAAGGTCACCGGATATTTACCCGGAGATCAGCTGATTTTCTCCTGGACATTGTCGAACGGAGCATGCAAAAATTACAGCACTGACTTTGACACCGCGTCGGTTTCAGTGGCTGTTCAGGCCATGGTGGAATCACCATTGGAACTGTGCCGGGCCAAGCAAGCTTCGGTAACAGCCGTAAATCCTGCTCCGAATTCCGGAGCATGGAGTCAGACTACAGGTCAGGCCGGACTTGGTGTGACCATTGTGAACCCTTCCCAAGTCACTTCGAACATTACGAATATCGAGCCGGGGAGCACTTATTTCTTCACCTGGACAGTCGACAATGGTGCGTGCCCATCTTCCGCTGCTGTTGTGGAGGTCTTCAACTATGATGATGATGCCTACGCCGGTGTAGACCGCCAGGATTGCGGATATGGCTGTTTGTCCATGCCGCTGACTGCGGATTTTACCGAACTCGGTTCTGGCCGATGGTCCTCTCATGACCCGGGAGTTCTGATCGATAGTCTGGGAGAGACCAGTGCGGGTGCCTGCAACCTTCAGCCGGGACTCAATGTGTTTGTCTGGGAATTGAATGAGGGGATCTGCGGTGAATCCTCCCGGGATACGCTCATCGTCAATTACGAGTATGGTCCCTTAGCCGCGCATGACACATTGGCCATTCCGTTTGCCGGACAAACCCTGATTCAGGTGCTGACCAATGATGCGATCTTCGGTCCGGTGACCACTCAATTGCTCACCCAACCCTTAGTTGGTCAGATCGAAAAAGTAGCCGAAGGGATCTATCGATACACGGCACCCGCCAACTATACCGGGACCGTCACTTTCCGGTATCAAGTCTGTAGTGAAAAATGTCCGGGTGTCTGTGCAGAGGCTATCGTGGTCCTTGAGATCGGCCTGGAACCCCGATGTGAAATGCCCACCATCATTACTCCGAATAATGACGGGGTCAATGATATCCTGGTGATCCCCTGTCTGGTGCTGGCAGATGAATATCCCCAAAACAGACTTTCCATCTTTAATCAATGGGGAGATGAAGTGTTCGCAGCATCGCCTTACATGAACAACTGGGCAGGGTCCTACAGCGGTCAGATACTGCCGCCGGGGACTTATTTCTATATCCTGGATCTCCAGAATGGCGAACTGCCGGAATCTGGATTTCTCCTCATCAAATACTAATGGCCATGCAACAGAAACGGATCCGACTTTTCCTGCTTGCCTGCATAGGCTCACTTCTGTGGATAACGCCCATCTCCGGTCAACAAGACGGGCAATTCACCCAGTTTATGTTCAACCGCCTCTTCTACACTCCAGGCTTTGCCGGAAGTGAAGGCGGCCCTTGCCTGTCCCTCATCTATCGCAAGCAATGGATTGGTCTGGAAGGTGCTCCAGAGACGCAGATGGTCAGCTTCAATACGCCCTTGTTTCAGCAACGGGTGGGCATGGGAATCAACCTGTACCGAACCTCCATCGGGATCACACGAAATGTGACCGCCGAAATGGCCTACAGCTATCGCATTCCCCTGGGTCGCGGATACCTCGGTGTCGGATTGGCCGGGTCAGTACGATACTTTGCGGAAGATTACGGGGATGCACGGGTCAAAGGCACCCAGGATATCAGTTTGGACCCTGGTGTCCCTTTGGGTTTGCAGACCAAGTACTTGCCTAATTTCGGGGCAGGTATTTATTACCAGGGCGTGAATTGGTACGCTGGTGCAGGTGTTCCTCGTCTGGTAGAAGGGAACATTGACTTTGGAAATGGTGCCGATCGACCTTCAACAGAACTTCGCCATTATTATGCCCTCGGGGGCTATCGCATTACCCTTAATAACTTCCTGGCTCTCCATCCACAGCTCCTGCTGAAATACGTGGAGAACGCCCCCTTTGATGCAGACCTGCATGTGGCATTAGAGATGAAAGATCAATTCCATGCCGGGTTGACGTATCGCTTTGGCGGAGACCGTGATCCGGGCCTTGGCGAGTCCATCGATCTCATCCTGGGATTCCGTATCCGCCAGCACTTTTTGTTGAGTGTGGGGTATGATATTGCCCTGTCGGATATTCGTGATTATCAAAACGGTACCTTTGAAGCTTTACTCCGCTTCTGCTTTGGAAAAGATGAGGCATCGGAGATCGATAATCCTCGTTTTTTCAAATAATGTACTAATTGAGCGAAAGAATTCGTTTTTCATCGGTAACTTTTGACCGAGCACTCAATCTTCCCTATAGCATGCGAAACATACTCCCCAACCTCCTCGTCCTCATGGCCCTTGCGGTCATGCCTTTTAGCCTGATCGGTCAGCAATCTGGATCCTCCAAGACAAAGGGGACAGATAAGTTCTATGAAAAGACCGGAGGAAAAGGGATCATGATCACCAATGCAACGGCGATCAATACCGAGCATCTGGACTTTTCTCCCGTTTTCTATAACAATGGACTGGTCTTTGTTTCCTCCCGCAAAAAGGGTGGATTTTTGGACCCCAAGATCGGAGAGACCTATTTCGAACTTTACTATACCCGGGTTGACCCCAATGGCACCCCCGTGGAGCCAGAGATTTTTTCAGGGCAGCTGAATTCTCAGCTGCATGAAGGTCCAGTGGCTTTTTCCCGAAACGGGGACCAGATCTTTTTTACCTCCAACAATCAAAAGCGCGGCATGCAACGTGCGGATGATCAAGGTCGGGTACGGTTGAAGATCTACACAGCACGTCGGGGCAATCAGGATTGGGAGAATGTCACTGAACTTCCCTTCAATGCCGACGAATATTCCTGCCAGCATCCCTCCTTATCCAGAGACGGAAAACGCCTCTTCTTTGCATCGGATCGGCCAGGTGGATATGGTGGTTATGATATCTGGTTTGTCGATCGTGCCACGCAAGGTTGGAGTGAACCTGTCAATTTAGGCCCTGCCATCAACAGCAAGGGCAATGAAGTTTTCCCATTCATTCATTACAGCGGCTATCTTTTTTATTCCAGTGATGGCAGTTATGAAGGATTGGGCGGACTGGATATTTTTTCGGTCAATACTCGAAATCTGCCGGATGTCCATCCACAGATCTTCAGTGCACCATTCAATACACCATTTGATGATCTGGGCTTTGTCCTGGAGGATGATGGAAAACGAGGATTCTTTTCCTCCGATCGTCCGGGCGGAGCCGGTAAGGATGACATCTACCAATTTGAATCCGTTTACTCTCTCGCTGGTGACATGGATAATTATGTCGCCAGAGCGATGGTGGAGATCGTCGACGAAAAAACCGGCCAGCCTATCCCGGATGCCAGCATTTTCATACTGGAAAAGGATCCTTACGGATTTGTCACTGGTGAAACCATCTATGATATGGCCCTCGCGCCAGCAGCATCTACTCCCGACAAATTGACTTTGAACCTGGTGCGAAAAAAGACGCTTGATCTGAATGCCCCCGATACGCGTTCCGATGCCAATGGAATGGCGCTGGGCCAAATGAAGATCGATCAGAATTATTTGATCCTGGTCTCCAAGCCAGGTTATATCACCAAAGAATACAATTATACCTCTCCGGCCCAACCGACGGCAGACGAGATCGTCATCCGGGTCCGCCCTCAGGATTGCTTCCTGCTGGAAGGTCGGGTGAAAAATCAAAAGACGGGCGTTCTGATGGCCCATGTTCCTGTGGTGATTGAAATGACCAATGGCGCCCCTGTGTATCTGGAGTCTGATATCAACGGTACGTTCAGCTATTGTCTATCTGATGCTGCAGATTACGCCCTGTCCGCGAATAAGGAAGGGTATATCCCGGGCCGCTCGAGAGTCTCTACCACAGATGGAAATTATGCCGAAACACGGAAGGCAGAATTGCTCCTCCTGCCGTTCTCTGGAACACCAGTGGAGGCCGCTCCTGCCAAGCCGATCGGAGAGGGTTCAGTCATTGTTTTAGAACATCTTTATTACGATTATAATAAAGCGACCCTGCGTCCTGGTGCAGCCAACGAATTAGATGTGGTGTATGACCTCCTCAAGAAGTATCCTACCATGGAGATAGAACTGGGTGCGCATACCGATTGCCGGGGTAGTGACAAGTTTAATCAACGTCTTTCAGAATCTCGTGCTTCTGCGGCAAAGAACTACCTGGTCAGCCGGGGTGTTCAGCCTGCACGAGTTACTGCTGTGGGATATGGGGAGACCCTGTTGCGTAACCATTGCACTGAAGGTGTGAATTGTTCCGAAGAACAGCACCAATACAATCGCCGTACGGAGATCCTGATCACCACCCTGGATGAGCCCGTGGAGATTCGCTACGAGGAGGATAAATAATTTCAATTATCTCTGAAATAAAAAAGCCCGGATCATTGGTCCGGGCTTTTTTATTTCGCCGTTCGCCCCGAGTACTCGGGGCTATTCGCTATTCGCTATTCGCCTGGTTACGTCAGTGGCTGGCGCCACTCTAGGTAGCTGGCTTTATGTGGGCCGGTAATGGGTAATGGGTAAAAGGCCAAACGATATGGCTCCTTTCTCCTTGGAAAGGAGAGGCGTAGAGGTTATCACGAATGATTTTTCGCTATTCGCTTCCAGGATACTCCCGTTAAATCCTTTGGAGCTCGCGCGGTGTATTTTCGAAATATCGAAATCTTGACTGCCGAAGGAAGTAACTCAATAACGAAATAACCATTATTTGTAATTGGCTTTCGCGTCTTTGCGACGTTGCGTTTCTTCTACTTAACTCATAACCTCCTCAACTCCTCGCCACTTCTTCCCCCAGTCGTTCCACAAACAGGAACACATCCTCAAAGCTGTTGTAAAGGGGTACAGGGGCGACCCGGATCACATCCGGTTCTCGCCAGTCAGCAATAATGCCACGGGCAGATAATCGATTGAAGATGGACTTGTCTGCACCCTCCACCCGAATGGAAAGTTGACACCCACGTTGTTGTGGATCAGCAGGGGTGATCAGGGAAAGTCGAGGAATGTCTAACTGATGCAGCAACCATTCCAGATAGCCGGTCAATTTTTGCGTTTTATCGACCAGCCGATCTATCCCCGCCTCATCAAAGAGGTCGAGGGAGGCGCGCATAGCGGCCATAGGCAGGATGGGCGGATTGGACAATTGCCATCCTTCTGCTCCCGGGATCGGTTTGAATTCGTCCGGCATCAGAAAACGTGTTTCCTTGTCATGGCCCCACCATCCGGAAAAACGTGGAAGGCGTTCATTTTGTGCATGACGTTCATGCACAAAGACACCACTCAGTGATCCTGGTCCTGAATTCAGGTACTTATATGAGCACCAGGCTGCGAAGTCAGGACCATCCTCGTGGAGATTGAGTTTCAGATTGCCGGCGGCATGGGCCAGATCGAAACCGACCATGCATCCATATTGGTGCCCTAGTGCCGTGATGCGTTTGATATCATAGGCCTGTCCGGTATAGTAGTTCACTCCACCGATTAGCAGTAGGGCAATCTGATCCCCTTCCTTGGCCATTAAGGCTTCCAGGTCCTCATAATGGATCTGATCTGTACCAGGCCTTGGCTGGAGCTCGATGAGGTCATCTTGGGGGTCGAAACCATGATAGCGCAACTGGGATGCCACAGCATATCGGTCGGATGGGAAGGGGCTGTACTCGATCACCACCTTGCGGCGCTTGGAGGTCGGCAGGTAAAAGGAGACCATCATCAGGTGGAGGTTCACCGTCAGACTGTTCATCACCACCACTTCTTCCGGTTTGGCACCGACCACTCGGGCCATTTTCTCGGTCAGAAACTCATGGTAGGGCATCCAGGCATGACGGGCATGCACATGCCCTTCAACGCCCAGTTTGGCCCAGTCGTCCAGTTCGGCATTCACATAGTCGCGGGTGGATTTTGGCTGCAGTCCCAGACTGTTTCCGCACAGGTATATCGAAGGACTGCCGTCCGGGGCAGGGGGAAGATGGAAACGATCCCGGAATTCATTTAAGGGGTCCTGGCGATCCAGTTCACGGGCAAAGTCGAGGGTGGCCTGATACGTACTCATCCCACAAAGGTAGGGAGGATGTCTTTCACGGTGAACATCTCGTCTTTTTTATGGTTGAGAAACAAGCTGCACTTTTGAAAAACCGTATTGGCCACCGGCCTTGGACCCACTACCACATCGTCGTTTTGTTATCACACTTTCTTCGCGTCCGTCATTATACCGAATCCCTTTGTGCTCCATTGCAGATCGAGGACTATTCTGTACAGCCTATTGTGGATGTCTCCCCTCCCAAATGGCATCTGGCCCATACCACCTGGTTTTTTGAACAGTTTGTCCTTGTGCCCTACAAAAAGGGCTATACTTGTTTTGACTCGGATTTTGCATTCCTGTTCAACAGCTATTACAACCATGCCGGTGATCGGGTCCTTCGTCCAGATCGAGGCTTGATGACCCGCCCTACGGTCGACCAGGTATTGGCCTATCGGCAGTATGTAACGGACCATGTGGCGAGCCTGCTCCGGAATGATCCAGAACGGTCAGTTTTCGATCTGATCGAGATGGGACTCCACCACGAACAGCAACATCAGGAGCTTCTGGCCTACGATATCAAATACATCCTGGGACATCAACCCACTTTTCCGGATTTTGATACTTCTCTCCAACTGAGACCCGAAAAAGGCGAGATGACCTTCATCCCCTTGGAGGAAGGTATCCGAACCATCGGCCATCAGGGGGCAGGTTTTTGTTTTGACAATGAACTGGCCCCTCATCGGGTGTTTCTCGAGCCCTATGCTATTGGGGATCGCCTGGTGACAAATGCTGAATACCTGGATTTTATCAGAGATGGAGGTTATCAGCGATTTGACCTGTGGCATGCCGATGGTTGGGATCATATCCGCAATCAGGGGATCATCGCTCCACACTATTGGCACCTGGTGGATGGCAGGTGGCATTCGTACTCTTACACCGGATTTGCACCTGTCGACCCGGATCTGCCAGTGACGCATGTCAATTATTATGAGGCCAGTGCCTTTGCAGAATGGAAGGGCATGCGCCTGCCTACAGAGTTTGAATGGGAAGCGGCGGCCAGCCGGTTCAACTGGGGAAAATTATGGGAATGGACAGGTAGTGCCTATCTGCCCTATCCGGGTTTCAGCAAAGCACAGGGTGCCCTGGGTGAATACAATGGCAAGTTTATGGTCAATCAGCATGTCTTGCGTGGTGCTTCTTTCGCGACCCCGGCGGAGCACAGTCGGCCGACCTACAGGAATTTCTTTCATCCGCATTTGCGCTGGATGTTTTCAGGCATTCGTCTGGCCCAAACCATAGCCCGTTGATGAGAGACCTGGATCAATTTGCCACGGATGTTCTCATTGGATTAAGGCAGCCAATCAAGAGATTGCCGTCCAAGTATTTTTATGATGAGGCTGGCGACAAGATCTTTCAGGAGATCATGGGGCTGGAAGAATATTACCTCCCTCGTTGTGAATTGGAAATCCTGTGTGAAAAAACATCTGAACTGGCGTCCTTTCTTCCGGAGGGTTCTCTGGATATCGTAGAATTGGGCGCTGGAGACGGGACGAAGACGGTCCGCTTCCTGGAAAACCTGGTTGCCTTGGGTCGGTCGTTGAATTATTATCCTCTGGATATCTCGCCGGAAATTTTACAAACAAACAAGTCGCACCTTTTTGAAGTCGCCCCGAATATTCCAGTTCATCCGATCACAGGAGATTATTTCAAGACACTGCCGATCCTCCAGACCACCCATCATCGGGTGCTGTTGTTTCTGGGGAGTAATATTGGCAACTACCCCAATGAAAAGGCAGTCGAATTATTGCAGTTTTTATACGGACATATGTCGGCAGATGATGTCTTGCTCCTTGCAGTCGATTTGCGCAAACACCCCAGGGTTATCCTCAATGCCTACAATGATGCAAAAGGGGTGACTCGACACTTCAATCTGAATCTGCTCACCCGGATCAACCGGGAGCTGGGCGCTGATTTTCAGGTGGAACACTTCGATCATTATCCGGTGTATGATCCGGTGACTGGAATTGCGGCCAGTTACCTGGTCTGTCAGCGAGCTCAGGAAGTCTCTCTTCTTGGCGAGAAATTTTTATTCAAAACCAATGAGTTGATTCATACTGAAGTTTCTCAGAAATACAGCTTGTCTGAGATCGAGGTAATGACGGGTGAAAGCGGATTCCGCGATGTCCATCACTTTACAGACAATCAGGATTATTATTCAGTGAGTGTGCTGTTGAAATAATTTCACACCCACACCTTACACCCCTCCGTACAGTTCGTGCAAATATCGATCTGATCCCGACCCTTCAGGATCTGCGCTCTAAATTGCTGGTATTCTTTACCCTGCCAGATCTTCCGAAAAGAATGATGTTTTAGATCACCCAGACGGTGGGTGGCATCTTTGTCGAAGCAACAGGGGACGACCATCCCGTCCCAGGTGATCACGCAGGCATGCCAGAGCTTCCAGCAATGGTTGGCCAGTGCATGTTTGGTTCGCCAGCTGCCATCCTCCTGGGGGAGGTAACGGCTGTATTTCAGATCCATTGGGATCAGTGGATTGCCCCTCTCGAAATCATAGACCTGGGCTGTCTTCAGTTTGACTTCATCTACACCGATCTCTTCCGCCAGTCGATAGATCTCCGGAATCTGATGTTCATTGGGACGGACGACCAGAAATTGAAAGACAATATGCGGAGTGGCACTCTTTAGCGCTTGCTTCCATCGGACTACATTCCGTGCGCCTTCCAGGACCGTCTCCAGATCACCTTCCTTACGGTATTGTTCATAGGTGTCCTGAGTGGTGCCATCGACGCTGATGATCAGGCGATCCAATCCACTTTCGACCGTTTTGCGCGCCTGGTTGTCATCCAGGAAATGGCCATTGGTAGAGGTGATGGTGTACAGCCCCTTTTTGCGGGCATAGGCCACCATATCCAGAAAGTTGGGGTTGATATAGGGTTCCCCCTGGAAGTAGAAGATCAGATAGATCAGATCCCGGGCCAGTTCATCGATGGTCTGCCGGAAAAAATCTGCTTTGAGGTTACCGGTTTCCCGGGTAAAGGCACGTAATCCACTGGGGCATTCCGGGCAGCGCAGGTTGCAGGCCGTGGTCGGCTCAATGGAGATGGTCATGGGCAGCCCCCACTGAATCGGCTGTCTGGTGAGCCTTGTCAGATAGTAGGATGATAGGACCCTGCCCGCGTTCCACAGACGGCGAATGGTGAGTTTGGAAAGAAAATTGCGGGTATCCCGATACTGCACAGACATTGAGGTTTGGCGGCTTGCTGCCAAAGTAAGGGCCTTTTGTCTATTTTTGCGCTCCTTCCGAAAACCACAGGACATGAATGTCACCCTCCTGAAGAAGATTTGCGAGATCCCCGGTGCTCCGGGATTCGAACATCGCATCCGCGCATTCCTGAAAGAACAGGTTGCGGACCTGGTCGATGAAATGACTGTTGACCCCATGGGCAATCTGATGGTCCTGCGCAAAGGCCGTCAGGACAAGCGAGTTATGGTCACCGCGCATATGGATGAGATCAGTTTCATCGTCACGCATATTGATGATGATGGCTTCCTGCGCTTTTCTACCCTGGGTGGATTCGACGCCAAGACCCTCACTGCGCAACGTGTGATCGTGCATGGTCGCGAAGAAGTGATTGGCGTGATGGGCAGTAAGCCCATTCACCTGATGAAGGCTGAGGAGCGGAATAAAGCAGTGCAGATCGAAGATTTCTTTATCGATACTGGTATGCCGGCAGACCAGGTCAAGAAACTGGTCCGCGTAGGAGACCCCGTGACCCGGGAGCGTCAGATGATCGAGATGGGGGAGTGCATCAACAGTAAGTCCCTGGATAATCGAATCTCTGTCTTCATCCTGGTCGAAGTACTGAAAGCCCTCAAAGGAAAAGAATTGCCCTTTGACCTCCACGCTGTCTTTACAGTGCAGGAGGAGATTGGCTTGAGAGGAGCCATTTCTGCAGCTCACCGGATCAATCCAGACTTCGGGATCGTTCTAGATACCACCATCGCCTTTGATGTGCCGGGCGCCCAACCTCAGGAAATGGTGACTAAACTCGGAAAGGGAGTCGCCGTCAAGATCCTTGACGGAATGACCATTTGCGATCCGCGAATGGTGGACTATCTGCGCGATCAGGCCGATGCGGCCAAGATCACCTGGCAGTCAGAGATCCTGACCGCTGGTGGCACAGACACCGCTGCCGTTCAACGCTATGGAAAAAACGGCGCTATCGCTGGCGCACTATCTATCCCGACACGCCATATTCACCAGGTCATCGAGATGGTCCATAAGACAGATGTGCAGGCCACCATCGATCTGATGACCCTCGCGCTGCTGAACCTGGACAAAGGCAATTGGGACGAGCGGTAATTTGTTTGGCTTAAAAATGCTTGGCGTCTTTGCTTCTTTGCGTTTCAACCTGACGCAGTGTACCTTCAGTCCAAACCTGTCATCATGCCCTGGACTGAATCCGACAATAGCCTGACCCGTACCTTCCAATTTCCTGATTTTAATGCGGCCTTCGGGTTTATGACCCGGGTGGCAATGGCCGCCGAAAAGATGGATCATCATCCGGAATGGACCAATGTTTACAACCGGGTAGAGGTTCGTCTGCGGACCCATTCTGCCGGAAATGTGGTCACCCAAAAGGATCGAGCTCTGGCTGACGCAATTGATCGGATCGCAGGTCAGATGGTGTAACCCATTTCGTTGTTCGCCATTCGCTACCCGCCTTTCGCTGATCATTCCCAAAGAATGGCTGGTATATGGCAAAAGGTAAATGGCAAAAGGTCCCTTCCTGAGTCAATACGTCTCTCCGTCACAGCGTCCCTCCATTCCATAGTCACACAGTCTCAAAGTCACCTTCGCTTTCCACCTCCAGTTTGATCCGGCAATTTAGGCAGCCGCAACGGTTCATCCTTCGGCCCTCAGCCCTGTCTATTTGGCGAAATAACCCAATAACGAAATATCGAAATAACACTTCACCCCTTATCCCTGTCGACGTCTCAATATTACTTCCGCTTTCCGACTTCGCACTTCCGCCTTGAGCTTGCCTCGGCCCTCAATCCTTGGTGGTGGCCCTCCCTGAGTCTCTCCGTCACAGCGTCCCTCCATCACAAAGTCTCAAAGTCTCACCTTCTCATCATCTTTATTGGGACTTCGAAAAGAGCAGTATATTTCCAGCATGGCAATAATCTCTTCCAAACTTCCCGACGCAGGCACCTCCATTTTTGCAGTGATGAGTGCCCTGGCCCAACAACACCAGGCCATCAACCTGGCTCAGGGATTCCCCAATTTTGAACCGCCACAACGCTTGAAAGACCTGGTCGGACAGGCGATCCAGGAAGGGTATAATCAATATGCCCCGATGCCGGGACTGCCCATGTTGCGCGAAGCGATATCCAACAAAATCCAACTGAGTTATGGTGTTCGCCTTGATCCGGGAACGGAGATCACCGTCACAGCTGGAGCCACGCAGGCACTGTTCTGTGCCATCCAGGCCGTTGTACATCCAGGTGATGAGGTCATCCTGTTGGAACCAGCCTATGATAGCTATCTACCCACAGTCTTGCTCGCTGGAGGGATTCCGGTGTCCATTCCGCTGAAGGGTCCGGAATTCAAGGTGGACTGGGATGAAGTGCGTGCTAAGGTGACCTCCCGGACTCGACTGATCATCACCAACAATCCGCATAACCCCTTGGGCAAAGTATTTCGCACGGAAGATATGGCAGCCTTGAAGGAGATTGTCCTGCAGAATGATCTACTCCTGCTGTCGGATGAGGTGTATGAACACCTGGTTTTTGATGGGCTCCCGCATTTGAGTGTATTGGCAGACCCAGAACTGTATGCGCGCAGTATGGTGACCTTTTCGTTTGGGAAGACCTTTCATGCTACGGGTTGGAAAACGGGCTATGTAGTGGCGCCCCCGGCACTGACAACAGAATATCGAAAAGTGCATCAGTTCAATGTCTTCAGTGTGCATACCCCCAGCCAGGTGGCCCTGGCCCGATTTATGGAGGATCCGGCAAGCTGGTCAGATCTCGACACCTTCTATCAGGCGAAACGAGATCATTTTACACGGGAACTGGAGGGTTCTCCATTTCGGGTACTGCCCTGTGAGGGCACCTACTTTGGACTTCTGGATTACAGTGGGATGAGTGATGAGGATGATCTCACCTTTGCACGGAATTATACGGAGCGTTGCAGGGTGGCCCTGATCCCGATCAGTCCGTTTTACAGAAAACCACCTGCAGATAACCGGACTGTGCGCGTGTGTTTTGCAAAAACGGAAGACGTCCTGACAGATGCCGCCAGACAGATGCGGACAGCCGTTTATTGATCGATGCGTAATTCCTGAAGGGCGTATTTACCTCCGCTGGTCTTGAAATAGAGGTAAACCCGATATTTTCCTGTCGTATCGTTCAATTCACCGATGATATAATGGGAATCCTTGCCCTGGGAAGAGCCGCTATGGGACTGCTTGAAACCAGCAGGCTTGTGCTTGGAAAAGAAGCTTTCCAGACGTTTGCGTGCTTCTGCTGGTGTGGCAATGGCCTCATCTCCAAGGATATCCAGAACGACAGATTGGTCGAAATAGGATGCTATGGTTGCTGCATCACCGCGTTGCATGGCCTGGTTGATCGCCTGCAATGCATTGGTTTGGGCCATGATTGCAGTAGAAAAGAACAGGCTGATAAAAAGAATGAAATACTTCATGGGTGAATTGGTGTTGGCGGTCTAAAGCTACCGTTTAACGAAAGGTTAGGCAAGGGGTATTGCCCAGCTTTCGTATAGATGACCCTAAAACGGGCTGAAAGTTGTAATTGTTCCTCAATTTTCAATTTTAACCTGTTTCTCGTATTTGATCGCCAGCGCGCAATGTGCCTGTATGGAGTCGATTGGGGTAAACGGCCCCTCCAGGGAAGCGTGTAATTGCTGTTGCACCATGCGGGCCTGATCAGAGACCAGGTGAGAAAACACAAACCAGAATGCAGAGTCCTGCTCTGCCAGAGCCTGCACTTGATGATCTTCCATCCAGGGGAGTATGATGGCCTTGTTCGATTTGTAACGGCTGCGATCCGTATGAAACTCTGTATAATATCTGAATGCAGGGGTGGCCTCCCAGTGCACATACCAGGGTGAATGATCATCCAGATCTGCCAGTTTCTGGATCACCTGGTGTAGGTCCTCTATTTCCGGCTCCTGCCAGAGTTTGGTCACCTTGCCCAGAAAAGCAGAAATGCAGAGGATCCAGATAACTGTCAGAATGGCCGGGAGAAAACGGGATGACCATCGATTGATGATCCAATGCATACCTGCACCGGCCAAGAGGAGAAACAGGGGAGCCATAAACAGATTGACTCTGGGGATGAGGGTGAATTGACCCGTCATAGATGCCAGTACCGCCAGACCGATTGGGCCGGACAGCAGGTAGGCCAAAAACCGATTCCGACCCATCAGCGTCAGAAACCCAAGGATAGCCAGGCCCAATCCGAGAAATAAGGAGATCGCAGTATGACCAAACGACAAGGCCCAGAGATCATTCAGAATGGAAAAGGCCCTGGTCAGATTCCCGGGCTGGTCGAGGCGCCAGGGCATAAAATAAGGTTCATGGTAATCGAGAAGCAAGCTGCTGCCCAAATTACTGCCGATGACAAGGTTATAATAGACCAGGAACGAAAGGAGGCTGAGGAAGGACACACTAGCCCAGCCGATCAACTTCTGGACGTTCCGGGTGCGCAGGTTTTCCAGGATCTCCAATCCGCCCCATATACCCAACAGGAATACGGCAGGCATGGAGGCCCATGGCATGAGGACGAAGAGCAAGCCTGTTCCCACCCATAACCATCGGGCTGGAGGGTGCTCCCGAAATCGTAAGGCCAGAGAGATCAACAAGATGATGATCAGGACATCCCAGCTGTATTGCTTGCATTCTGAAGCATATCGGATCAGGTGTGGTGAGAATGCCATCCATCCAAACACAAAACATCGGGCTCCCCAGCTCCAATTCAGCTTGCTCAAGAGGAAGGCCATTCCCGCCAGACTGCCCAGGGCGGCCAGAAGCGGAATAAGACGAAGGCCCCACTCGTGATGACCCGTGATGGATAATGCGCCTTTAGCCACAGCCAGAAAAAGGGGAGGTGCATACTGCTCGAATGGAAGCGGCAGGAATAGATCACTGAAGGAAACGGTCTCCAGGACTAAACCGAGGTTCGCCTCATCCAGATACAGGGATCGTCCATAGACATAGGCATACAGATAGGTGCCAGCCCCGATCAGGAGCAGGATAAATGCCAATGTTTTTGAAGGGCTGTTTGGATTTCGGGTGATCCCGGACATGAAGGCGAAGATATTCCAAACGGGATTCCCTCTCAGATTTTTATGGGATTTCGTGCGGAATGTAGTTTCCGATCCCCTTGAACATGAACCATTCTGGGCGTTGAATGTACATTTGTAAGATGAAACCAGCTGAACGGGTAGCACTGATCATTTTGGATGGATGGGGATTAGGCCCCGATCCGTCAGTCGATGCGATTGCTCAAGGACACACGCCTGTTTTTGATGAACTCATGCAGTCCAGGCCACATGCGACATTGGTGACTCATGGTTCGGCTGTAGGCCTGCCGGAAGGACAGATGGGAAATTCGGAGGTCGGGCATTTAAATATCGGTGCGGGTCGGATCGTCTACCAGGAGCTAGCGCGCATCAACCGGGCCATTTCAGATGGGAGCCTGGCGGAGAATGAGATCCTGCAGACTGCTCTGCGACAGGCGTGTCAGCCCGGTCGAAAACTGCATCTGCTTGCCCTGGCATCAGACGGTGGCGTCCACAGTCATCTGGATCATTTGATCGCTCTGGTGGACCTGGCACAAGTCTCTGGTGTGCCGGATACCCGAATTCATGCCTTTACAGATGGCCGGGATACAGGTCCAGAGTCCGGACTTCGTTTTATTCAACAACTCGAAGACCATTTAACTCATGCTCCCCAGGCACAACTCGCTTCGCTGGTGGGCCGGTATTATGCCATGGATCGGGACAAGCGGTGGGAGCGCGTCAAAAAGGCCTTCGACCTGCTGGTTCATGACAAAGGCAAACAGTTTCCATCTGGAGTGGCGGCATTACGCGCCAGCTATGCTGCTGGAATCACAGATGAATTTTTTGAGCCAGTGAGCATTCAATCCAAGGATGACAATTCCGGCAGTATGGCGAATGGTGATGTCGTGATTTTTGTCAATTTCCGAACAGATCGACCCCGGCAGCTGACAACTGTATTGACCCAGACCGCTTTCCCGGAGTTGAACATGCATCCGCTCGAATTGCATTATGTGACCATGACCCGGTATGATGAGTCGTTTCAAAACATCCCGGTCATCTTCGAAAAGGATAACCTGAAAGAGACCCTCGGGGAAGTTCTGGAAGCAGCGGGGAAGACCCAGTTGCGCATGGCTGAAACGGAGAAATATCCACATGTGACCTATTTTTTCTCCGGAGGGCGAGAAGCGCCTTTCATTGGTGAGGACCGATTGGTTGTCCCTTCACCAAGAGTGGCTACTTACGACCTTCAACCGGAGATGAGTGCCCCTGAATTGACAGATGCTGTTCTGCAAAAAATAGCGACCCAACTACCGGATTTCATTACGCTGAACTATGCCAATACGGATATGGTCGGACATACCGGTGTTTTTGAAGCCGCCCGAAAAGCTGCAGAGACTGTGGATGCCTGTTTGTCCCGATTGATCCCGGCGGCATTGGAGGCGGGTTACCATCTGATCCTCATTGCGGATCATGGAAATTCGGATACGATGAAACATCCAGATGGCACGCCGCACACAGCGCACACCAAGAATCCTGTCCCTGTGATCTATGTTTCTCCGGACCCTGTGCCAGTGGAGATCCGAAATGGCAAATTGGCCGACATTGCCCCCACCATCCTGGGTTTATTGGGGATGGATGTTCCTGTTCGAATGGATGGGGAGAACCTGCTTACATGGAAAGAGTTATGAGGGTTTCCGGATGGTGTTTTTGGTTTGTCCTGCTGTTGGTTTCTTGTCAGCAGGAGTCTCCTGAAGGTCCAAAGACCTTTTTTGATCTGAAGGGATTCCTCGATGAGGAATTAAGTCGGATAGGGGGGCAGCATGACGTTGTGAAAACGGTCCTGATCGATGGGCAGGAGGAGACCCAGACACTGGTCGCTTATGTCTGGACTACAGAAATGAGCTTGCTCCAACAATGGGATATCAATCGCCCCGCCTGGCGTGATCAATATGTGCGGGATACCCTCTTCGATGGAGCTCAACTCCAAATGCACTATCAATCCATGGATGACAAGCTCCAGGTCCGGTCACTGCATGTTTGGCAGACCGGAGAGGTCGTCGATAGCCTTCTGATCGAAACAGAGGTCGACAACCCTTTACGGACGACAAAGGCAACCTACCGGTACATTCCCTCCAGGGGGCTGGACTTTCATCAGGTCAGCTCTCGACGATTCGGGTCGGAACAGGATCTGTCGGTGTCGGTTCAGTTGAAATCTGCTGCTGATTGATCCGGTCGATGTTGGCCAGGATGGCCATAGAGATAAAAAAGAAGGGTCCCACTTTATCTGTT
Source organism: uncultured Saprospiraceae bacterium (assembly GCA_942490895.1). Lineage (GTDB taxonomy): Bacteria > Bacteroidota > Bacteroidia > Chitinophagales > Saprospiraceae > JAGNXB01. Next base: position 84,744 of record CALNZC010000021.1, on the reverse strand, counting down.
TCCAACAGATCATTCATGGTTTGCATGATATGAATGACGACCAGGCTGGCCAAAACGGTGAGCACCATTCGTTTGCGTTGCTCATCAAAGGTGCGGTGGTAGATCCGTTCACCGATGATCAAAACCGTAAAAATGAGGATCAGATAGATGATCAGTCCGGGAATCCCCTGTTCGACAGCGGTCATCAGGTAGTAGTTGTGAATACCTGATTTTTCAGGGTTATCACTCACGTAGGTTCGGAAACTCCGCACCGTCCGCACTTCATAATTCGTATAGAAATTATTGGGACCAAAGCCAGTCCAAGGGCGTTCACCGATCATATAGCTTCCGGCCACCCATCGGAAGACCCGTTCCATAGTGGAGATATCCTGCAGTTTGATCGTGGCGGTGAGGAGGTCTTCAAATTCAAAATGAGAAACGGTCTTGTTGTAGTCCGGTGCAAATTCCAGAAAGCGATTTTTCTGCACCAGGCTGTAACCGAAGAGCACCACAGCGATGACGGCGATGGTCAGGGTGGGTACCATCAGGCGGTAGCGGATCAAAAACACGGAACCGATCCCGCCCAAAAGTGCGATGTAGGCGGCTCGGGTGTAGGAGACCTGTACACCCACCAGAATGATGAGGAGCATGGCCAGGATCACCCATTGCAGGATCCGGGTGTTTCGGTAGGAGCGAAAGAGATTCCAGCCAAACGGCAGGAAGACAACGGCCAGGGCGGCAAAGGTGACGTGGTTTCGGTTGAAAGGCCCCACCACTGAATTGACATCCTTGAATGAAAATCCATAGCTACTGAAGCGAAACAGTATGATGATGTGGGTGATGGCCAAAGGGATCAGCAGACACCATATGGCCACTCGCCAGGCTTTAGGTGAGGTCAGGAAGAGGCGCCCCATTCCATAGAAAGTCAGGATGTACCAGGTTTTGGCCAGCAGGAATTTGATCGCGATCAGTGGAACCTCAGCGAAAATGGCGCTGCAAGCAATCCAGGCGAGGTGGATGAGCAGGAGGAGGTCGAAAATGTGCCTGAATCCGACCTTTTGCGGTTGATAGAGGGCTATCAGTACAAACGCACCGGTCATCAGGATGATCAGCGGCTCTGTAGGTAGATCGGTTCCCAGACCGCTCGAAAAATTCATTTCGATGGACAGAGGGATGAAAAAGAGCAGGACATAAAACACCTGACGTAGATCGGTCAGAAACCAGGCGGCAGCAAGGAGAATTCCGGGCAGAAGCATCACCATAGGATCCTCCAACCAGGTACCTCCCAAAATACAGAAGATGGTCAACCCCATGAAGGCGTTCCACAAACGCTTATCCGACCAAAAGGACATATTTCCGATGACGGTTTTACCGTCCATCCGCAGCGAGTTGCTTCCAGTCGATCATCTGATATTGACGCCGGACAAGCAAGAAGAGTATCCCGAAAACGAAGGCGAGTGCCATGGCCGAGAGGACCATGAAGGCACGTTTGGGTCGGGATTTCAGTTGCGGAGGAAGTGCCTGTTCAAAGGGGATAATTGCAGGAGTATCTCCGTTCATGGCAGCGGTGAGATGATTGGCCTTTTCAATATCGTAGCTCAGCTGGTTCTTGGTATTTTCGAATTGCTGCTGCACCTTACTGAAGAGAGTAGCTCCGTGAGCAAAGTCACGAATATTGAATTGACTACCGGTGGACGTGCCATTGAGATCAGCCAGTTCAGACTGTAAAGCAGCCACCCTGGCGGATATGTTGGCGATGGTATCCCGATTGTTATACCCGATCCGACGATAGGTGGCCAGACGGGCTTCATCACCGACCAGTTGAATGGACTTTCTGGAAATCTGATCACCGATGATCTGGTACTGCAAGCGATAGTCATAGACACCAAAATTGCGCTGAACATCTTCCAGAGAATCAGCCAGGGCAATCAGATACGATTGTTTCTCATTGATACTGATCTGATAGGTCGCAAGAAGCAATTTCTGGCTGTTTCGAATATGTTCTCTGGCGATTTGATCGACAATATTTCGAGCCATATTGGCCATGTCAGCCGCTTGTTCGGGATCCTTATCCTCGACACGGATCGTGATGCCGTCGTACTTGGTCTGATTGACTTCCATCCGTCCTGACAACTTGAGTCGGGCCCGTTCAAGGGACTTCGCCTCATCCGGGTCGATGTTATACAGTGTGAATAAATCGAAGGTATCGATCATCCGATCCAGAAGATCTACGCTTCCGGCGATGGTCATCAATCGATCAATATCTGCACCTGATCCAAAATACTCCACATAGGAGCCTGGAGGGCCAAATACCCGGTCAGGTTTGGTCAGGTCGGAATTCGCTGCATAAAAAGTTGTGGTCGCCTGATAGTAGTTGGCGAGCAAGAGGGAGACCAATGCGGTGGCAATACCCACTCCCAATGTAGTATACAGCAGGCGTTTCCGCCATTGGTAGAGGATTCGAAACACTCCAAGTAAGCTCTCATTTGTATTCATCCGGCTGGATTATGGCGCAAAATTAGGAAAACTCCTCACGCCCGGGCCCGGGAACGCAGAAGGTGGAGGAAATTCCCTGCTGGAAGTAAGCCTAAAACAGCAGCTATTCCGAACCCTGACAACAGTATAACGACAAATTGAACGATCCAGGAAGCAGGACCGGAATATGGAATATAGAGCAAAACAATCATCAAAACTACATACAGGAGGATGGGTGCCAGCTCTTTGAGGTTCACCTGGATGGGCATCACGACGAAGGAAATGACCAACATACTCAGTGCGACAAATGATTGGGTGATGAGGGTTGCTGTGGCCGCCCCTACTGCTCCGGTTTGTGGGATCCAGACCCAAAGGAGTACGAGGTTGAGTATGACCGTGGTTCCGAGCACCTTATTCATCAAGCCCAAACGGGCACCCGCTGTCAGCAAGGTGCCAAAGACATACATCATGCTGACCGGTACAAACGACCAGATCAACAGGCGCAAAGCAGAAACAGCTTCTTCGGGGGCATGATCATACAAGCTGTGGATGATAGGCTGTGCATATCGGCTGACGGCCACAGCAGTCACCACACTCCCAGCCACAAGGAGTTTTGTTCCCAGGACGATCAATGGTTGGATATTCTCTTTTCGGGAGAGCTGTTGTGCCAGCATGGGAAGTAAGAGTCCTGCAAAGAGTAATGCCACATTATTGGCGGCATCCAACAGTCGATAGGCCATGTAATAAATACCGGCCTGATGTTCTCCATCCGGTAATAATCGTTCGAGCAATAAGGTGTCCATACGTGTATAAGCACTCATCAAGAGTACGGCTAACGCGAAAGGCAGACTACGGATCATCAGAGGTCGTAAAGCAGACCAGCTGAAGGATCGGGAGAATCGTAATGCATGCCCCCGTAAAAAGGCCCGTCCAACCACGATGGTGACGACAAATGAGGCTGTTTGTGCCCAGATGAACCAGGATAAAGTAAACTGCTTGACCAATACAGGGTGATACAGTAATACCCCGCAAATGACCAGCATCAGAAATTTGTCAAGGACGGATACAAAGCTGTCCTTCCGATAATAACCCACGCCGGAAATATTGGACCGCAGAAAGAGAATCCAGGATAACAGGACTTGATTGAAAGCAATATGCAGAAGCAACGGCAGGACATCCAGACCGTAGCCGATAGAAGTGGCAAATAATCCACAGGCGATCAAATAGATTAGTGCCAACCAGAATTTGAGGCCCAGTAATCGGGGATACTGGTCGTGCAGTAGGCTGCGATCCTGGGAGATGGTCTGGCTGTTAAACTGTTGGAGACCCGCGTCGTTGATGATCTGCAGGATGTAAGAAAGGCTGAAAAGAGCAGCGAATAATCCGTAGGTCTCTGTGCCCAGCGTGTTTTGCACCTTCAGGTCAATCCCGAAGATGTAAAGGGGCTTGATCAGCAGATTGATCCCGACAAGGAAGAAGATATTCAGCAGGAACTCCCGCCTCATCGGGCGAAGAGATTGTATTTCAAGATGCAGTAAATGGCCCGCACACCATCCTTCCACCCGATCTTTTTCCCGTCGGCATAAGAACGGCCATAATAAGAGATGCCTACCTCATAGATCCGGATGCCCGGGTAGCGGGCAATGCGAGCGGTCACCTCCGGTTCAAATCCGAATCGTTTTTCACGAAGAGGAAGGGATTGAATGATCTCCCGGCGGAACACCTTGTAGCAGGTTTCCATATCCGTGAGGTTGAGGTTGGTGAAAATATTGGACAACGAGGTGAGGAACTTGTTGCCAATAGAGTGCCAGAAGAACAGGATGCGATGCGGTCGGCCGCCCATAAACCGGGAGCCATACACTACATCGGCCACACCCTCGAGCAGAGGGCGAAGAAGGATGGAATATTCTCGGGGTCATATTCCAGATCGGCATCCTGGATCAACAGAAAATCTCCGGTTGCACGGGTGATCCCTGTATGTAAAGCTGCTCCCTTTCCTTTATTGGTCTCGTGTTTCTGATAGATGATATTCATTCCGGGGTTGGCCGCTATATACCGTTCGATGGCCTCCTCCGTATCATCAGTTGAACAATCATTGGTAATGATGATCTCTTTGTTCAACCCTTGAGGCAGTTCTGCATCTCGAACCTTGTCCAGGATGAAGTGGATCGTCCGACCTTCATTATAGGCCGGGATGATGATGGATAAGAGTTGAGACATAGACTATTCGGGTCAATCAGGGGACAAAGGTAAGCCAAATCTGCGCCTTTAGCCAATGTGTGATTCCCGATGAGTCAATGCCACATGCAGGGCCTTACGACACTCCATCACCTCCAGAATATGCGGGGCAAGGCGTGAAAATGGAGCAGGAAAAACCTGGCGCATTCCATCCCGTTGGGCACGACGGATCAAGCCACCCAAAGACCCTCTCCAGGCCAGGGCAGTAAAGAATGATTCATCTATCGCTGCTTCGTAAGCAAGAGCTGGGCGCTGTTGAAAAGCTTGGATCACGGCCTCCAGGAGAGACTCTGTCCAATATAAATGCGGACTGAGCAACAGGTTCCATGCTGGACTTCCCGGGATAAGTTGATAGCGGGCTGTTCGAATATGCGCTTCGACGAGGGTTGCCAGATCCGGAGAAGGGATGTGTCGAGTGAGGTTACTTTCGAGGCCGGGTAATTGCATTTCCGGAAATTGCAGGCGCTGGTTCAGAAAGGACAGACACCATTGAGGGGCAGGGAAGGATTTCAGTTGGAGATAAACTGCGGGTACCAGAGTGGCTGCATCCGGACTGGAAAAGAACCGGGCCATCAAGTCGTCTGGTGAGCGTTCAAACCAGGCGGTCCATGTGTCGGGTGGGAGGCAGGAGACTAATTGGATGAAGGCTGACTTTCGCCGAAAGCCATCCGTTTGACCGGGCATTCCTGTCCACCACCATTCCGGTCCGCCTGGAGGAAGGACCAGTTCAAACGTATCCTCATGAAGGTTGATTTTTGGCCGCACTCGATCCATGACCTCCTGGATGAGTACGGTGTCTCCGGAAAGTACGCGCGCACGCAGCCAGGGCGTCAAATGCGCTGACACGACGAAGGGTGTTTGAACGATTAGCAGAGGGAGGATGCCCTCGGGAATGGCCGACCCATAACATTCCAGCCAGGGCTCCCAAGTTTCCTCAGGGACCTCCTGATGATGTGCAAGCATCCATTCCAGTGCAGATTCTGGTTGATGTTGGAACCAACGGTAAAGGTAGACCGGCCAATCACGCAATGCCACTGTTCGCGGGTCGGGTGGACCGATCGGAAAAGAAGAGGACTTGCTTCCCAGCTGATGCGCCAGCCATTGAGCTAAAGGTGGCCAGGCCTCGCCGATCACCGCCCATAGATCAGGATGCTGATCTACCAGATCCAGTAAGGCGGGAATCGTTGCTTCGGGCCAGGGCCATTCGTTTCGTTGGAGAAGCCATGAGGCCTCTTTCAATCCAGGAGACTTTGGATAGGTCAGGATGCGGTTAAGCACATTGACCTGTTGGACTGACCATTGTCGCACGGGGGCTGGCCTGCCAATCAATTCCTGATGCCCGGAAAGTGGGATCTCTCGTGCGCCCAATTCCAGCGGGTAGGTCAGGGCCATCAATTCCAGAAAGGCCAGCGTGGGATCATCCGACAGGGTGACGTCCAGCTGCCGGGCAATATCCTTTACGGATTGGGGCATAGGCTTGGCAATAGTCCCCCATAAGGTGGCTTCCTCGAGCCAGGAGATGAGCTCTTGCCAGCCGGGTGGAATGCCTTGTGATGGATTGGCCATGCTCACCGGGGATTACCAGAATATGGAATAAATAACGGCCAGGAGTCCCAAGGTGGCCAGAGCGATCAGGTTGAATCGTGAATCCGTATCGAAGGTATGGGCATCATGTTGGAACGACTTATCCGTTTCATCGGCTTTTCCCCATAAGGAGATCATCACCATCATCGCTGAGAGGAAAAGAAAGCATAGACCCATACGATCGAGGAAGGGTAAAGCAGGGTAGAAAAACTTGAATCCTGCAGAAAGGGGGATGGCCAGGCCGACTGCCCATCGGGCTGCTTGAGCTGTGGTCCGCTTCCAGAACATCCCCAGCAGAAAAACAGCGACGACACCGGGACTGATAAAGCCGGTGTATTCTTGAATGTATTGAAAGGCCTGATCGAGATTGCCCAGGAGCGGAGCGACAATGATGCCGATCACCAGCGCCACGGCGGCAGAGATCTTCCCCACCCGAACCAGATGGGTTTCCGTGATTTCAGTTGTCGCTTGACGCAATAAGGGTTTGTAAATATCCAGCGTAAAAATGGTGGATGCACTGTTGACCATGGAGCTGAGGGATGAACCGATCGCGGCGATCAGCGCGGCTACGGCGAGGCCTTTGAAACCGGTGGTGACATAATTGCTCAATACCCAGGGGTAAGCCTCATCCGGTTTTTGGATGTCTGCCTGGAGAACAAATGCGGCGATCCCGGGGATCACGACGATGAGCGGGAGGATCAGTTTGATCAAGGCGGCAAAGGCGGTCCCCAGTTGGGCCTCCCGGAGGCTTTTTGCGGCCAGGGCGCGCTGGATGATGTATTGGTTGTTCCCCCAGTAATAGAGGTTGGCGATCCACATGCCGCCGATCAGGACACTGATCCCGGGCAGATTGATATACTCTGCATGCGCCTTGTCCAGGATCAAGTCAAACTTTTCTGGAGCCCGCTCATATAAGGTGGCCAAGCCACCCCAGAAGCTGCCACCCAATTCCTGCATTACCATGACGCTGGCCAGCAATCCACCTAGAAGAAGGACGACTACCTGGATGACATCTGTCCAGACGACGGCTTTGAGACCACCGGCTATGGAAAAAGTGGAGGCAAAGATGGCCAATCCGATCACACCGAGGATCAGGGGGACACCCATGATGGTTTGCAGGGCCAATCCGCCGAGATAGAGGACAGAGGTGATATTGACAAACACAAAAAGCAGCACCCAAAAGATGGCTAACCCGGTGCGGACGGTCTTGTCATACCGCATTTCCAGAAACTGTGGCATGGTGGTAATGCCCTTGCTGAGGAAGATGGGAAGGAAGTATTTGGCCACCAGGAGGAGGGTGGCTGCCGCCATGAGTTCGTAGGAAGCGATGGCCAACCCCACTACATATCCAGATCCGGACATGCCGATAAACTGCTCGGCTGAAATATTGGAAGCGATGAGTGACCCGCCAACAGCCCACCAGGGCAGGGATTTGGAAGCCAGGAAGTAGTCCTGAGTGGTGGTTTGCTTTCCCCGGGAGATCCACAGGCCAAAGCCCATCATAAACAGGATCCAGGCGGAAAAGACAATCAGATCAATGGTGGAAAAGGGCATAGATCACGTTCCGGTTTGGAGGATTGAACATCCTCAGGTCCGGAAAGATACTGGATGGGGCCAGGATAAAAAACAAAAGGACCACCCGAAGGGCGGTCCTTTTTGAGAGGTCACGAGCGGATTCGAACCGCTGTACGAGGTTTTGCAGACCTCTGCCTAGCCGCTCGGCCACGTGACCCTGTTGGGGGCACAAATATAGGAGAACCCTCCAATGGATGCCATAGGCAACCCGAAATTCCTCTCTCCTGTATCTGGGCCATTCAACCTTGTGTTACTTCATGTAACGTGGCTGGATGGAAAGTTGAACGGATAAAGTGTAAAGATGGTTGCATTCAGGTAAAGATAAATTGGAGGTAAGGGGCAATCTCCGTCCTCACCATCCTGAGGGTGAATGCCAATGGGACGATCTGGATAAGCATGAGTGACGCTGAACCATGGTGCAAGCATGATTGAGCGGGCAATTGTATATTTGATGACATGAGCAACTGGCTCTTCGTACACGATGAAACTGGGTGCAACTTCTAGATGATCAACAAAGATGATGATGGGTAAAAGAATCTTGTTCTGCTTCATTGCATTGGCGTCTTTTCAGATCAGTTACAGCCAGGAAACCACCATCCGAGAGGATATCAAAGAGTTTCTGGAGTTGACAGGTGCAGCGGATCTGGGTATTCAGGTCGCCCGTCAAATGATGTCATCTTATCATCAGATCTATCCGGATGTTCCAGCTGTATTTTGGGATGAATTTATCCAGAGTATCCGCGCTGAAGATCTGACCAATCTGGTCATTCCGATTTATGAGAAGCATTTTACACAGGGAGAGATTCGAGAACTCATTGCTTTTTATCAATCACCCATCGGAACCAAGATGATCAGTGTCCTGCCCTAATTGACTCAAGAATCTATGTTGGCCGGTCAGGAATGGGGTACAAAGATTGGTGAAGAACTGCTCCAACGATTGGAGCGAGAAGGATACTAAAGGTGCCCTAAAGTATTTACCAGGAATGAGGACCCCATCCTGTTACAGGTGTATGAAAGCAAGGACGGGCTAAGGTGGATCGGGTCGGCATTATTGTATTGATGATTGGGAAAATATTCTTACCCATTTAAACCTGAATAAGATGTCGAAAGTAGGTCTGACAATGATGCTGGTGCAGGTATGCTGGATGTGCTGCTTCGCACAGCAGTCCAATAATTTTGAAGTTGAAAAGAACCTGCCCATCACTATCGACACTGCCAATGTTTCCAATATCTGGCAGGTGGGCGCACCAGACAAAACCATTTTTTCCAGCGCACTTTCCAAGCCGAATGCCCTGGTGACGGATACCCTGAACAGTTATCCGGTGGGGAACCATTCCTCCTTTATGTTTAAGATGGATATGGAAAAATTATGGGGATCTGAACTCTTTCTGATACTCCACTGGCATCAGAAAATGGATTGCGAACCTGGAGTAGATGGTGGTCGGATTGACGTGTCCTATGATAGCATGAACACCTGGGTGAATGTCCTTGAGGATGATGTATTCAAGCCCATGTGGCTTGGAAACATGACGACGGATACGCTCTTTACGGGAGAATTTGGATTATCCCGCATTCATTCGAATTGGATAGGTCAGGGGATTTGCTGGAACGGGTATGACGGGTATCCAGTCAATGAAGCTTATATCCGATTTACCTTTTTGTCGGATAGTGTAGATACAAATCAGGAAGGGTGGATGATCGATCAAGTTGAAATCAATTATTTGATTGTTGATGATCTGGAAGACCCATCCCCTTCTTCTCTCGCGCCCTCTGCCTTTCAGTTGTTTCCAAACCCTGCTGTGGATCGGGTGATAGTACAGATAGATGCACCCGTTTATCCGAAGGGGCAAGTGCTCATTCATCATCCCTCCGGAATTCAACTCTACAATCAACAGCATGCATTTGATCAGCCTGTTGAATTGGATTTATCTACTTTTCCTCCGGGGCCTTATTTGGTCAGTTTAAAAAGCATGAATGGCGACATTTTGGGTGTGCAAAAAATGATCGTTTCTCCAGGTGGAAAATAGGGCATGCCAGGACATCGAAAATAAATGATATGCACCAGGTGAATCTACATCGTCCAATGAAAGTGAGCATCGCTTTGGTACTGCTGTATTGGATCGGTATGTTTGGGGCGCATGCGCAGGGGTGCCCACAAAAAGATCTGGTATTCACCACCCAGAATGAAATTGACAGTTTTGCGATCCAATATCCCGATTGTCATGATGTCGAAGGTTCAGTGCGCATCGAGGGCCTGGATATTGTCCATTTGGACGGACTGAGTCAATTAACATCTATTGGAGGGTCTTTGAGGATTACAGAAACTTCTTTATCCAGCTTTTCAGGCCTGGAGAATTTAAAATCAGTCAAAAGTGTACTGTCTATCAATAAAAATCCATCTCTGATTAATTTCACTGGCCTGGATAAACTGGATACCATCGGGTTAAATCTGTTTATCTTCAGTAACGATAGTCTGACATCCCTGACAGGCTTACAATCTGCCGACGTGTTTCCTTTTCTTACATATCTGCATATTTCAGATAATCCGCAGTTAAAGGATTGTGGATTACCTAATATTTGTAATTATCTGGGTCATTATCGTAAGTATTTTATTCATGAGAATGCCCCTGGATGCCGAAACCGGGAAGACGTTTTGGCTACTTGTCCCTGGCCTGCAGATACAACTGATCGAATGGAACTTTTTTGGGATGGTTTTGAGGAATGGACCCCTGATAGTCTGCCGGCATATTGGTCAGTCCAATACGGAGTATATGAGGGCGTACCGAATGTCGAAAAGACCGATTCCCTGGATGAGGGTCATTCTGCTATGGTCCTGAGGAGTAATATACCCGGAAGCATAGAAGGGCCGATTGAAACGGAAGCCTACTATTCTCCAGTACCGAATGAAGGAGTGATCGATCTGGCCTTCACTTACACCTGTAAAGGGGAAGGCACCTGTCGGGTGATTCTCGGTCAGGCTGGAAAAGGTTCCTCCGGCGCAAACCATCGGGAAGTTTGGATCGTAGGGACCGGGGACACGACACCGCAGACCGTTTTACTGCAGAATATTATGGTCAATCCCCCATTTGATAGTATAGCCTTTATTGGACTAGGAGCGGCTCCTCACAATTATGGCACCCATACTCATGGCTTGTGTGAATTTACTGTCGACAATCTGACCATCACGAAAAAGACTTCCACTACAGCAATCCAGCCTGTACTTTCTCCGAATATCCACCTCTTTCCCAACCCGGCACATACTCAACTTTTTATCCAGACTCCTTTGCGTATTGATCGGATGTACATCGTTGATTTATTTGGAAGAGAACAACAGGTGGATGTCATTGCCAACCAGATCGATATCCACACCTTGTCGCCTGGATTGTACATGCTCATTGTGGAATCGGGCCACCAGAGGTGGGTGTCCAGGTTTTCCAAGATCTGAAGTGATGATCCAGATCCTCGGTCACCTGTGAAATCAATAAGCCACCTTCTGTATTTTCTTCACCAGAATCACCATGATCCAGCCAAGGATGATGGAAGCACCAAAGGCGGGAAGGGCTTTATCCATCTGCCCGTACAACCAGTACCCGATCGTGAAGAGGACTGCGTATACCAGAAAGCAACCGACCACCATGGCCAGGATCTGCATCGGCAATTTGCCGGCATTCACCTGGTCTTCTTTCAGGGTTTGACTGAGAAGGCCTGCTTTGATCACCGGTTTCCATCCAATGGCAGCCGGGCGAATCAGGGAATAGAACCGGGAAAGGACAGCCTGGGGCTCTGGCGAAGTCAAGAAAGTGACTAGTATCCAACCCAGGGTGGTGACGATGACTCCGATCACCAACTGGACCTGGGAGGGGATAGGCTCCAGTCCCAGGCGAGTATGCACGAAAGCAAAGTACAGGGCCACTAGAAAGGAGATGACCATACCGGTGATCTCTGTCCAGGCATTGATGCGCCACCAGAACCAGCGCAGGATGTAAATCAATCCGGTGCCTGCACCGATCTGCAGGAGAATACCAAATGCTTCCAGGGCACTACTCAGTAGTAAGCTGACCAATATCGCCAGGACCATCAGAATCAGGATTGACCATCGACCGATGCGTACCTGCTCGGCAGGAGGGGCTTCTGGACGGATATAGCGCACCCAAAGGTCATTGACCAGGTAGGATGCGCCCCAGTTGAGGTGGGTAGAGATGGTACTCATGAAGGCAGCGATCAGACTGGTGGCCACCAGGCCCAACAGACCAGCCGGGAGGAGCATCAGCATGGCCGGATAAGCCAGGTCATCCTTGACGACCCGAGGATCCATATGCGGGAAAGCTTGTTGGAGTGAGGCCAGGTCCGGATACAGGATCATGGAGGCCAGAGCCACCAGGATCCACGGCCATGGTCGCAAGGCGTAGTGAGCAATGTTGAATAGGAGGACAGCACCCAGGGCATGTTGTTCATCCTTGGCGGCCAGCATACGTTGGGCCGCATATCCACCTCCTCCCGGTTCAGCACCGGGATACCAGACACTCCACCACTGTACCGCAATGGGTATCAGCAATAAGGGAACGTAAACAGAGGGATCATTCAGATCCGGGATGAGATCCAGAGTATTGGTTCCTGAAAAGTGATCCACCAGGCCAGTCAATCCACCAACGTCCGGATGATCCAGGGCGAAGACAGCAGCAGCAATGGCACCGGCCAGGGCCATGAAAAACATGATGAAATCAGTCCAGAGGACCCCCCGTAATCCGCCTAAAGCGGAGTATACCAGGGTCACTGAACCGGCGATCAATACGGTTTGCAAGGGTGACCAACCGAGTAATACGCCGCCGATCTTGATGCCGGCCAGCATCACAGTAGCCATGATGATCACATTGAAGACAACACCGAGATAAACGGCACGAAATCCACGTAAAAAGGCCGCCGGGCGGCCACCATACCGGATCTCATAGAACTCCAGGTCGGTCAACACACCAGACCTCCGCCACAAGCGGGCATACACGAATACAGTAAGCATACCGGTGAGCAGGAAGGCCCACCATAGCCAGTTACCGCTGACCCCATGCTGACGGACGATATTCGTCACCAGATTGGGTGTATCGGCAGAGAAGGTAGTTGCGACGATGGAGATCCCCAGGAGCCACCAGGGCATCTGTCGGCCAGAGAGAAAAAACTCTTCAGCATCCTTGCCAGCATGTCGGCTGGACCATAGGCCGATGACCAGAGTCGTTGCCAGAAAGGCCAGGAGGATTCCCCAGTCTAGTCCGGTCACGGATGATTGGTTTTAGCCTGCTTTTGTCCTCGTTTCCAGAAAAAGATCATGCCAGCTATACCGACAAAAAAGAGGATCACGGCGATAACCTCTGCCTGGGTGGCTTGCCAACCGAGGACATCAAACTTCTGATTGACCCGGATCTTTTCGATGAAGAACCGTTCGATAGCAATTAATAAAACATAGAGGAAGAAGAGCATGCCTGGAAACTTCAGACGCTTGCGTACGGCCCAGAGGATGCCCAGGATCACCAAGCCTAATAAGGTCTCGTAAAATGCAGTGGGATAAACCATGTCGGGCAGGCGCTCACAGAATTTCCAGGTGCAGCCATCAATGGGGACACCCTCATGGATCACGTTGTGTGGAAAATCAAAGCTCCAAATCCAATCAGGGAGAAACCACCACTCTGGCACTGGATGCGGATTGGGGATACCCCAATCACCATCACCGGAAAGCTGGCAGCCGATGCGGCCCACGGCATACCCGACAATGAGAGCCGGGGCGGCAGCATCGATCAAATGCAGGCCAGGGATCTTTTTCCAGCGGATATAGCTGTAGACTCCGATAAAGCCCATAATCAGTCCGCCAAAGATATTCAGTCCAGATCCAGAGAAGATCTGGCCCATGGGATCTGCCATCAGAGCTGCTGGATCCTCCAGGATGGAAAAAAGCTTGGATCCACCCACACCAGAGATGCCGGCGATCATGGCGATGTCCCAGACACGGTCATGTGGCCAGACCATGACCGTTTTCTTTTCACCGGTGGTTTTTGGATTCATACGCAACCAGAGCTTCCAGCCGCCGAAGAGGGCCAGTCCGATCAAGCCACCCAGCAGACTACCTTTTGATGAAAGGATAACACTGGCTGCATCATCCTGGAAGGCGGCGGCATGTTGCCAGGCATAGATGCCTTTAAACCCGAGGGCAAAGCCGAAAATGGCATTCCAGATGACATCCGACCAGGATGGTGGAGCACCCACGATGGAGGTCTCAGCGGTCGGCTGGAACAGTCCTTCATCGCCTTTACGTTTCAACTCCTTTGCCAGAAACCAGGCACTGACCAGGAAGGCAATGGCCAGAAAAAGGCCAAATGTCTGGATGACAGAGAGGAAATTGTCGGGTCCCCAGCCGGTCAGGGCATGGACGAGATAACTGAGATTTGGATACATAGTGCGGTAAATTTAGCAATTGCCAGATGACGTGAACAACCACTTTTTTTATCAGGATCAGGCAACTCTTTTTTGGAGAGGTGCATCAATGAATTGAAAACCCTATTTTTATCCAAGACTAAAAGTGTCGTTTTCCGTGCCGGAACAGTCCGGTGGGTATGAAATTTCCCTCATTCTCAAATCAGGATCATGGATCGAAGATCAACGTTAGAACTCCTCTTCTCCGGGCGTACAGCATCCCAAAAATCAAGTAAAATTAGGAAAACGACAGGCGGCGGCGGAACGTTGGCTCCGTATTCCGGGACATGGGATCGGAGTGCTGCTGCCCATTTGTTGAGAAGAACAACCTTTGGACCGACCCAGGGAGAAATCGATCAGGCTCTTCAAAATGGCCTGTCCTGGACCCTGAACCAACTGTTCAAAAAAGATCCGCTGCCTACCCCGCCGATCAATTATTATTTTGCCAACGACACGAATGTACCGGTTGGCAATACCTGGATTGATGCACCGTATGATGCCGCTGTCAACCTGAAAGGTTACCGAAACAACTCGCTGTATGCCTGGACTGTCGGGATTATGCTCGGTGGTGGACTAAGTCTACGCGAAAAGATGACCCTGTTCTGGCACAACCATTTTGTGACAGGCCGGATCGAAGTCAATGACCCTAAATTCCAGTATCAATACATTACGCTGTTAAGGGACAATGCATTGGGAAATTTCAGGGAGCTGGCAAAAATGATGACCATTGATCCCTCTATGTTGCGTTACCTCAATGGTAACCAAAGCACCGGCGGCAAGCCGAATGAGAACTATGCCCGTGAGGTGATGGAACTGTTCACCATCGGCAAGGGTCCTCAAATTGGACCTGGCGATTATACCCACTATACAGAAGATGATGTGTTGGCTTTGGCTCGTGTTTTTACGGGTTGGCGGGATCGCGGATACAACACTCAGACGCCGGGTGTTCCGGTAGAATCCTATTACACCGATGGTCGGCATGACAAGACCAGTAAGCAACTCTCGTATCATTTCAATAATACGGTCATTCCCAATATGGGTGCCCAGGAATACAGCCATGCAATTGATGTGATCTTCGAACAGGACGAATGTGCCCGGCACATCTGTCGCAAACTGTATCGCTGGTTTGTCTATTATGAGATCGATGCAGACGTTGAAGCGAATGTGATCGAGCCAATGGCCCAGACTCTGATCCAGCATGATTACGATATCAGCTGGCCACTATTTGCCTTGCTGGGAAGTGAGCATTTCTTCGAGGATTGTATCCGTGGAGCGATGATCAAACATCCGGTGGATTACGTGATGACCATGCTCCGCCAGGGAGGCTGGTTCCCCGATGGTGATCTGAATACCAAGTACCGTTGGTGGCGTCTGGTGTTCCCCAATTTCGATCTCTTGCAGATGTCTTATTACGCACCACCGAGTGTGGCGGGATGGAAAGCCTGGTATCAAGAACCGTCCTGGTATCAGGGATGGCTCAACTCAGTGACCTTGCCTATCCGGGCGACGATTGCCAAAACCATGACTAATCGGGGTTTGAAATTGGGCAACTTATATGCTCCACTGCCCTTGTTAGACTGGGTTGCTTCTCTGGATGATCCGTTTGATCCGATTGCGTTGATCGATGAACTTTCACTGCAACTTTTCCCGAGAGGGGTCTCTGAAAACAAAAAAACCTACCTGCTGGAGGTCCTCCTGCCCGGTTTGCCCGAATATGAATGGACGGTGGAATATGGTGATCATCTGGCCAACCCAAATGATGAAGAATTGGCTAAGGCGGTCCTCAACAAGTTGAGTAATCTGATCGCCACCATGATGCAGATGCCCGAATATCAACTTAGCTGATCACCCCTGAAAAATCAACTCTGATGAAAAGAAGAACTTTCCTCCAACATACGTCTACCGCAGCAGTCACCCTTCCCCTTTTCCTCCATGGAAACAAGCTGTCTGCGTTTACCCAACATGCGTTGTTCAAAGGGATGCAACCGGACTCCGACAAGGTCCTCGTGCTGATCCAAATGAATGGCGGTAATGACGGGTTGAATATGGTCCTCCCACTTGACCAGTACAGCAATCTTTTTCTGGCCCGAGAAAATATCCTGATCCCGGAAACCTCTGCCTTGAAACTGACCGATAAAACGGGATTGCATCCGACCATGACCGGCCTGCATCAGGCCTACCAGGATGGTCAGTTAGCTGTCTTCCAGGGAGTGGGATATCCCAACCAGAACCGCTCACATTACCGCTCGACGGATATCTGGCAAAGTGCATCTGCGGCCACAGAGGTGATTAACACCGGATGGATGGGTCGGCATTTTGATAGCATTACGGATGGTTATCCGGAAGGGTATCCCAACAATCAATATCCCGATCCGTTTGCGATCACTATTGGGTCGACCGTCTCTGAAACCTGCCAGGGAATCGGATCGAATTTTTCATTGGCCCTGACCAATCCATTCGGTTTGTCGCCCTTGCTGGAAGATGATGATATGACATCTGATCCAACCCAATGTTATGGAAAGGAGATCGCCTTTGTCCGAACGTCTATTGCCCAAACAAATGCCTATTCAGAAGTAATCACCCAGGCTGCTGAAGCAGGCGCTAATATGGTTGATTATCCGGCAGATAACAATCTGGCCGGTCAGTTGAAAACCATTGCCCTGTTGATTTCAGGAGGGTTGAAGACCAAAGTATTCATCGCCAATATTGGAGGGTTTGACACCCACGCCAATCAGGTGAATGTGGGAGATACCACAGCAGGTGGACATGCCACTCTCCTCAACCGACTTTCTGAAGCCATCGCCCTTTTCCAGCAGGATCTGGTGGCTCAGAAACTGGATCAGCGGGTAGTCGGAATGACATTTTCTGAATTCGGTCGACGGATTAAATCCAATGGCGCGAATGGGACAGATCATGGATCGGCTGCCCCTCTCTTTGTCTTCGGTTCCTGTGTGAACAGTCGGGTATTCGGACAGAATCCGACCATTACAGATGATGTAGGCGCTTCCGAAGGAGTCGCCATGCAATATGATTTCCGGTCCATTTATGGTTCGCTGTTAAATCAATGGTTCGGCGTCCCGACTGCTGATGTCAAAGCCTTGTTGAACGATGCCTATTCGGAGATCCCCTTGATCCGTGGTTGCGAAACCAAGGAATACGAATTGGATCCGGATTATGCAGATCCAGTCGACAATCCGTTTGACAATAGTCCGAATCCGTTTACGGGAAGCACACAGATCAGCTATATGAGCACAGGTGAACAAATTCACCTCAGTGTGATGAATAGTGGTGGATACACGGTTAAGGTACTGGTGGACCGCTACATGGCGCCGGGGAACTATACGGTGACCTTTGATGCAAGCAATCTGCCCAAAGGCAATTATTTTGCTTATCTCCGTACGCCAAAACGACAACAATCCAAGACGATGATCATGCAACGGTAATGATCAGAGTATTTAAGATAAAAGCCGGCTCATGAAAAATGAGCCGGCTTTTTGTTTGTAGAAATTTTGGAGCTGTAGTCTTAGGAATAAGGAGTAGGCATTAGATGCCAGGCAGTTTAATGTGTGAAGAGGGCCGACAAATCTGCCCCCTGCTCAATGCTGCTAGGAGTTGAATCTGGTTCCTGCATTCCTGCGATCTTCCCTGGCGGGAAGAACTGTTCCTTGTTTCTGGTTGACTTCGGGTTTGGAAGTAGTTAAACATTGGGCTGTTCAACGTTCAAAGAGGACCGACTTGTCGGTCCTCTATTTAAGGTTTAACGTACCATACGTTAAACTTTGAACTGGGGAAGCGCCAGCTGACCCTTTAACTTTGAACAGCCAAGTATTTGCGCATCAGATATCTGTGAGGGAAATGGTTGAAACCATTCCTGCTAGGGTATGGCAGTATACCTCGGGTTAAAACCCGGGGCTAGATCGTCTTCGGGTTGAAGGAATATCTAGAGGTAAAATGCCATTTTATTGATCCGGGTCTTAGAAGCCCGTTTTCAGACGCTTGATCGTCGAATGTTTGAGTTGGGCGGTATACAAGCAAGTCGATTATTCGGGTTAACTGTGTAATAAAAAAGGGTTGGTTTGGGTATCTCACCCGAACCCTTTATTTCTGCGGTGTCTCACCGCATCCTGTAGTCCTCTGTTTTAATGTTTAGGCAAGTATCCGCCTGAAGCCAACCTGCTTTTCCATTTTATTTCGCTCGGTTAATTAACTCAAACAGTTTTAAAGCCGGAGGCAATGATCTCGTCCTAGGATGAGAACTTCATCTGGAGAAGACATTGGAAAATCCTGAACAATGTACCTTCACAGCATGGATTGGAAGACTGTGATTGGAAAAGATCTGGATCAGGCAGCGCACTGGCTTCGCAAAGGGGAGTTGGTGGCTATTCCCACAGAAACAGTCTATGGCCTGGCTGGCAATGCCCTGGACGAAAAAGCCATTGTCAAGATCTTTGAAACCAAGGAGCGTCCTCTCTATAATCCATTGATCATCCATGTGGCTCATGCGGATCAGGCAAAGTCTCTGGTCCTGGATTGGGATGATCAGGTCCAGGCACTGATGGATGCGTTCTGGCCGGGCCCGCTCACCCTGCTTCTGGATCGTTCACCTGCTGTTCCAGATCTGGTATGCGCCGGCTTGTCACGCGTTGCACTTCGGATGCCCGATCATCCACTCACTCTGGATCTCATCCAAAATTGTGACTTCCCGCTTGCAGCACCCAGTGCCAACCTCTTTGGTCGGATCAGCCCAACCACAGCAGAGCATGTGCTGGGTCAGCTGAACCAGCGAATCCCCTATATTCTGGATGGTGGACCCTGTCGTGTGGGGGTCGAATCGACCATCATTGGGAGAGAAAATGGCGAATGGAAGATCTATCGTGTAGGTGGGATCACACAGGCAGAACTGGAGCCGTTCATCGGACAAGCGGAACGGGTGGCCCCTTCAGACAGACCGGATGCTCCGGGGATGTTGCCCTGGCATTATGCTCCGCGTACGACGTTGACTATCGGAGAACCTTCTGTAAGCCCGGGTGATCGGATCGGGTGGCTTCGTTTTTCAAGCCTGGGGCAGGGAGTGCCCGGAGAAAGACAATTTGTCCTCGCCCCGGATGGCGACCTTCATACAGCTGCAAGACGACTGTATGCCGGGCTGCATGAACTGGATGCACTGGGCCTGGACCACCTGATCGCAGAACCTGTCCCGGATCAGGGCATCGGCCGGGCGATTAATGATCGACTTCGCAGAGCAGCTGCGCCACGCGTCCTGAAATAATGAGTTCTCATTTTCGGGTGAAGCAAATTCATTCCTTCGGATAATCAATTCTGAGGTCCCTGATTCCGTATCTTTGATGTATGCGTGCCTTTCCTTTCTCACTTTTGCTTTTCTTCCTGACCACATCGCTGTCTGCCCAACCCGGCAGCCTGGAAGAATTGACCACCTGGATGACTGGTACATTCACCAGCGAAACACAAGCTTCTCAGGATAGCGACTTTTATGCGATATCTCTGATCATGACACCCATTTGGGAGAATCGATACCCAGGTCAACATTGGCTCTATGTCGAGCAAGCATTAGTCTCTCGGTTGGATAAACCTTATCGCCAGCGTGTCTATCAGGTAGAAATGCGCCCCAATGGTACCTTTCGAAGTGCGGTTTACCTCGTTCCAGACGAAGAGCAGTCCATAGGCAAAAGCACCGATCCAACGTTTTTCGACCAATGGGAACCGGAAGATCTGGAGATACGGGACGGTTGTGCCGTTGATCTGGTGTATACCGATGGTGTTTATACCGGATCGACCAAAGACCAAGACTGCAAAAGCAGCCTCAGAGGTGCCAGCTACGCCTCATCAGTGGTGACGATTTCCCGAGATCAAATTGTCAGTTGGGATCAAGGTTTTGATGCGGCTAATGTGCAGGTGTGGGGCGCTGAAAAAGGGGGGTATCTATTTGATCGTCATTGATCCGTTTTGTGAAATAGTTCTTGCGTGAGTCGTATTCTACTGTATTGCCTGATCCTGCCATTGTCCTGGCTACCCTTACCATTGATCTATCGGATCTCGGACGTGTTATGTTTTATTATCTATCGGGGAGTGGGTTACCGGAAGAAAGTCGTCCGGAATAACTTGAACCGGTCATTCCCGGAAAAGTCTATTGCCGAGATAATTGACATTGAAAAGTCATTTTACCT
Organism: uncultured Saprospiraceae bacterium; assembly: GCA_942490895.1. Taxonomy (GTDB): domain Bacteria; phylum Bacteroidota; class Bacteroidia; order Chitinophagales; family Saprospiraceae; genus JAGNXB01. The sequence goes on along the minus strand of CALNZC010000021.1, from coordinate 64,252 downwards.
CCACCTGTCCGACCTGATCATGGAGTCTGTAAAGCAATTCTCCATTCGTCGGAAAGAAATTCTACGATCATGTAAAGTGGTTAATCCGGAGTTGCTGATTGAATTGGGAAAAAAGCACAAACGTATCATTGTCGCAGCAGGTCATTATGGCAATTGGGAGCTGACTTCTGTTGCTCTTGGTATGCACCCTGATTTTACAGTCCAGGGTGTTTACACTCCATTGAAGAATAAATACATGGACCGCAAGTTGCTCACATCCCGTGAGCGATACGGGATGCGCATGTTATCGCGTCATGATATCAAGACTTTTGCGGAGCAGGAACCGGCGGGTCCGGAAGTCATCCTTTTTGCGACAGATCAGACACCTTCCAATGTGCGGCGTTGTTATTGGATGAATTTTCTGGGTCAGGAAACCCCCATCTTTTTTGGCACCGAAAAATTCGCCGGTGAAAAAGGCTGGCCGGTTGTTTTTGGCCGTATCGCCAAACCTCGACGAGGGTACTACGAACTGTCCTTTGAGTTGCTGGATGAGAATCCGCAGTCTGCCCCATATGGCGAGATCACCCAGAAACATACCCTGGCTCTGGAGGAGGAGATCCGGGAAATACCTGCCTTCTGGTTGTGGACACACAAACGATGGAAACGCACCCGTCCGGATGATGTCGTTCTTTATGGCCCCGATCTTCAACCTGTGGAAGGCTAATCGAACTGCCTGAAGTAAATCACCCGCCCTCCTGAAATGACCTTTATTCCCCAGGAGAAGGATTACACCCGTTCCACCAGGATGTGGGCGGTCAGCTCATCGCTGAGTTCCACCTCTACACTATTGGACAGGGTAGGAGCGACCTCCAGACTGTCTGCTAGCGTTTCCTGTTGGATATGGTTGCCAAAGTGCTCTATGGCCTTCCGTAAATCCGGTTGATCCTGAATGGTGATCCGAATCCGATCCGTCACTTCAAAATCCTGCTCCTTCCGCTGATTCTGAATTCGATTCACGAGGTCCCGCGCGATGCCTTCGGCAAGCAGGTCTTCGGTGAGATTGACATCCAGGGCAACCGTGAGGCCTTCCTCATTTGCTGTCTTCCAGCCGGGTAGATCCTCGGTAGTCACAACCAGATCTTCAGCAGTGATGGCATACTGTTCACCATCAATGGTGATGTCAACACTGCCCTGGGCTTCCAGGCTGTTGATCTGCTCATTGGTAAAGACAGCGATCTGCTCGGCAGCCGCCTTCATATGTTTTCCCAGTCGTTTGCCCAGGGTTTTGAAATTGGCTTTGGCCTGCTTGATCAGCAATCCATCTGCATCAGTGATGTACTCGATTCCCTTGACGTTGATCTCGGAAAGGATGAGGTCTTTGGCGCCGTCTACCTGCCGGATGAACGCACTGTCCAGAACGGGCAGCAGGATCTTTTGTAGCGGTAGTCGTACCCGAAGTTTTTCCCGTTTGCGGATACTGAGTGCAAGGGAGCAAATGCGCTGGGCATATTCCATTCGAATCTCCAGCTCCGGATCGATCCGGGATGGATCTTCTTTCACCAGATCGGTCAGGTGTACACTTTCTGGCATTGAACTCTCCTGTGCCTGTTGTGTGACCGTCAGGTTCCGATACAGCCAGTCACTGAAGAAGGGAGCGGCAGGTGCAGACAATTGAGAGACGACCTGCAAACATTCGAATAGAGTCTGATATGCGGACAACTTATCGGCATTCATGTCACCCCGCCAGAACCGGCGTCGAGCCAGGCGAACAAACCAGTTGCTCAAGTTGCGATCTACGAAATTCTCCAGAGCACGAAGCGCCTTGGTCGGTTCGTAGTCATCTAAATGCAAGCGTACGTCGCGAACCAGACTGTAGAGTTTAGACAGGATCCAGCGGTCCAGTTCCGGCCGTTCGGCAAACGGAACCTGATCTTTGTCAGACATGACAAAGCCATCCAGATTGGCATATAGTGCAAAGAAGTTGTAGGTGTTAAAGAGGGTGCCGAAGTATTTATTCCGGACTTCCAGAAGGCCGCCCTCGTCAAACTTCAAATTCTCCCAGGGATCGGCATTGGCCATCATATACCAGCGAGTGGCATCTGCACCATGTTCAGCGATGGTGATGAACGGATCCACCACATTGCCTTTTGATTTGGACATTTTATTCCCCTCCTTATCCAGGACGAGTCCATTAGAGACTACGTTCTTATACGCTACAGAGTCGAAACACATTGTGGCAATGGCATGCAGAGTATAGAACCATCCACGTGTCTGGTCCACTCCTTCTGCGATAAAGTCAGCAGGGTAGTTTCGTTTGAAGGCCTCCTGATTTTCGAACGGATAATGCCATTGTGCATACGGCATGGATCCGGAGTCAAACCACACGTCGATGAGGTCGAGTTCACGTTTCATCGGTCGACCGTCATGGCTTACCAGAATGACCTCATCGATATAGGGTCTGTGCAGGTCCTTCGGCAGGGTTTGATCCAGGTGAAGCACCTTGTTCGCCATATCGATCTCTTTCTGGAGTTCTTCCATGGAGCCGACACATTTTTCCAGGTCGCCGTCCTTCGTCCGCCAGATTGGCAGGGGTATACCCCAATAACGGGTCCGGGAGAGGTTCCAATCCTGGAGGTTCTCCAGCCAGACACCAAAACGTCCAGTACCCGTATGTGCCGGTTTCCAGTTGATGGTCCGGTTCAATTCGGCCATCCGTTCTTTGGCGGCGGATGCCCGGATAAACCAGGAGTCCAGCGGATAATAAAGGACGGGCTTGTCAGTGCGCCAGCAATGCGGATAGTTGTGTTTGTACTTTTCGATCTTGAAGGCTTTGTCATCGTCCTTCAGTTGGAGGGCGATCAACAGATCGGTGGGCTTGAAATCTTTCTGATTCCGGACCTCATCCGGATAGTACTCAGGTTTGACAAACATTCCCGCAAATGCGCCCATCTCCTCCACAAATTTTCCCTGACGGTCGACCACGGGCTGGAGGACCCCATGTTCATCAGGGATACCGATGAAGGGAATGTTATTGGCTACGCAAGCCCGAAAGTCATCGGCACCAAAATAGGGAGCCGTGTGAACCACTCCGGTACCATCTTCTGTGGTGACAAAATCTCCGGTGATCACCCGAAATCCTCTTTCTTCCAGATCAGGACTGGTGACAAAGGGCATTAACTGCTCGTAGAACAGGCCGTCCAGGTCCTTCCCGGGGAAAGTCTCCAGGATGGTGTAGGGAAGGATCTTGTCATTGGTGGAATATGCCTCAATGGATTGGCCTTCTCCGGCAGGATCAAAGTAGCCGGACAGGCGGTCAGCTGCCAGGATCACACTCATGGGTGTTCCGGTATAAGGGCTCACCGTGCTCACCTTGACATAATTGATCTTGGCGCCGATGGTCAGGGCCACGTTGCTGGGCAAGGTCCAGGGAGTAGTCGTCCAGGCCAGGATGCGGACATCTTCCTGTTCATTGGCAAAGAGGAAAGAGGAGGCCTCATTACGTTTCACCTTGAACATGGCGATGGCCGAGATATCGGTCACTTCCTTATAACAACCGGGCAGGTTGAGCTCGTGCGAGCTGAGACCCGTTCCAGCTGCCGGGCTGAACGGCTGAATGGTAAATCCTTTGTAGAGGTAAGAATCCCCGGCATTGGTCCGCTTGTCATACAAGGTGCGCAGCAGGTGCCAGCAGGATTCGATATAGTTATTGTCAAAGGTGATATAGGGGTTGTCCAGATCGACCCAGTAACCCATTTTGCGAGTGATATCGTCCCAGAGATCCTTATATCGCAGGACTGTACTGCGGCAGGCCGCATTGTAATCGTCTACGCTGATGGACTTGCCAATGTCTTCTTTGGTGATGCCCAGCTCTTTTTCCACCTGGAGCTCTACGGGCAGTCCGTGGGTGTCCCATCCACCTTTGCGCTCGACCCGAAATCCTTTCTGGGTGTTGTAGCGACAGAAGAGGTCCTTTACTGTACGCGCCATCACATGATGGATGCCCGGCTTGCCATTGGCACTGGGTGGTCCCTCATAGAAGACATAGGTGTGCTCCGGGTCCCGTTGTTCAATGGACTTTTTGAAGGTATCCGCCTGGTTCCAGAACGCCTGGATTTCCTGATCGATGTCGGGCAGGTGGAGTTGTTTGAATTCGCGGTAACGGGGCTGTGCCATAATGGTGGAGGTCGTACTTTTCAAAACGAAGGTGCAAAGTTAAGGGGTTTGTGTTAGAGATGGAGTTTTGAAGTCGGAAGTGGGAAAGTGGAAGGCGGAATTTTGTAGTGGTGACTTCAGTCGCCAGAAGGAGGAGAATGCGAAATCAGGAATGAGGAATCAGAAATAAGGAAGGGACTCTGTAACCGTGTGACTTGGAGACGGGGGGATTGGAGACGGAGAGACTCAGGGATGAAGGGACGAAGAGACTTTGGGAATGCGGTAATCGTGATCTTTGGCCTTGCCTGGAAATGGATTCAAGCCCTGCAGGGGCGGAAGAAATCAGGAATAAGGAAGGGACTCTGTGACCGTGGGACTGTGTGACTTTGAGATAAATGGGACTCGGTGACGGAGAGAAAGGAAATGAGGAATGTCTTTCTGCCGGGGCGGGATAAAATCGGAAATCGGAAGACTTGAGTTTGCCTGAAATGGGTTGTATGCCCTGAAGGGGCGCAAGAATGAGAAATCAGGAATGAGAAATCAGGAATGCCTGCCCGCTGTGGCGGGAGGAATGAGGAAGGGACTCTGTGACCGTGGGACTGTGAGACGGGGGATTGGAGACGGAGAGACTCAGGGATGAAGGGACGAAGAGACTTTGGGAATGCGGTAATCGTGATCTTTGGCCTTGCCTGGAAATGGATTCAAGCCCTGCAGGGGCGGAAGAAATCAGGAATAAGGAAGGGATTTGTTACCGTGGGACTGTGTGACTTCGAGGTAAATTCGGACTCGGTGCGAAGCACCAATTGAGGAATGAGGAAGGGTGACCTTGCCTGAAATGGGGGAGGTGTCAATCTAGAATGGAGGTCAGATTGAGGTATCTTCAGACTTGATTGTTATGTTTATCGGGTGATGATAAATATACGCGATCAAAAAGCAGAGCTGCGCTCCGAGATGGAAGCAGCTCGTCAGCGATTGTCTCGTACTGAAAGAAACCAATTGGCGGAGCGGATCTGTCAGACCCTGTGGGACTTGATCGAGTTGCGTGACGTCAAAGTGGTTCACAGCTATCTGACCATGGGAAAAGAAGTCAACGTCCTACCACTGCTACAGCGATTGCTGGATGCAGGGATCACGGTCGTCGCTCCCAAAACGTTGCGAAAACGACAGATGACCAATCTGGTGGTCCATTCATTACAGGACATGGAGCCGGGTGTTTTTGGCACCTATCACCCGAAAGATGCAGTTGAATATCAAGGCAACTATGACCTGATCATCGTTGCCGGACTGGCCTTTGACAAAGCCGGATATCGGCTGGGTTATGGTGGCGGATATTATGACACCTTCCTGGCGAAACATCCGGAAGCCTGGAAGGTCGGAGTCGGTTATCCCGTCCAACTCCGGGATAAAGTGCCGGTCGAAACACATGATATTTGCCTCGATCAGGTGGTTATACCCGGATTATGAGCGAGGCTCAGAAACTTCCTTGATTCTGAACAGGACGATCCTTCGGATCAGGTTCAATGGCAGGGGTTGGTCGAGGGGAAACTGAACGGACCCTTTGCCGTGTTTGTATATGCTCAATTCTTCTTCAAAAGCAGAATGACCGGTCGGTGTAGCATAAAAACCGATATGGTGTTTGTAGCCGGCGAAGTAGACCAGCGGTTTTCCATTCCATTTATAAGCAGGCATGCCATAGCTGATGCATTCATCAGCAGCTGGTGCGTTTTCACGGATGGTATTCCGCACATGGGTCAGGGCTGCTGCTGTTGATTCAGGAAAAGCCTGGATATAGTGATCGACCGGGTCCATTTTTTCAGATAATTGGGTCAACGCAACACCTATTCTTGTCTGATCACTTTATGGACAAATTGACCATTGACCATCAATAAATAGATGCCATTCGGCCAAGTACTAACATCCACCTGGATGGGCGACTGGAGGGGCGTATTCGTCTGGTAAAATACCCTGCCCAAGAGGTCTGTCAACTGGATGATTCCGGAGATTTGTCCCGGGAAATGCAATTCCAGAATGCCAGAGGTCGGATTTGGAAAGACCTTCCATTCTGCAGATCCAAAGGACGGATCCAATGCAGTGGTAGGGTTACAAAAAACTGAATCAGGAGTAAAGGATTCAATATTTTGATAATTACCAAAATCATGAATCCCGTAAAAGGAATGCCCTACGCCTTCAATGAAGGCCACAAAGCCAGTAAAATAAATGACCTTTCTGTTTTCCCCGAAGCTAAACCGGGTGTTGATGGAATCGCAGATCAATGGAAATCCCTTAAGCCAGAAGGTGTCCTTCACGTCCACCTGGTAGGAGAGAATGCGGTCCTCTGCGGGATCCCCCTTCTTCCAGTAAAATACTTCTTGTGTGGTCGTATCCTCCCGAGTCCAACCCAGGAGTGACTCATCATCAGAGCGGACTTCCAGGTAGATTTTATTGTCAATCAATGTGTCGCATTTCAGGGCATATCCATAATCGGCATAGGAGCCCATGCCCTGATGTTGACGAATGGTCCAGTGGTTGCCTTCCACGACAGTTGGCAGGTATGAGCCCTGGGCTGACAGTCCCGGCAACCCCCATCCCAGAATACAGAGAAAGATGAGCTGAATAGTCTTGTGCATATCAAAACAGTAGGTGTTTCAGTAATGCGCAAATTAGGACATCTCCCACTCAGAAACCACCGTCTGGATGACAAATGGATCTTTTTCCTCGATATGAATGGGTCCCGCCTATCATGCAGTAAGAATGTGGGAGGGATTGAACCAAAAGGGAGAGGCCGCTTAATTATTAGACGTGCTGGTCGACCAGGATGGCATTTCCATCCGGATCCATGATCACAAAACTGGCCGGTCCGGAAGTCGTTTCATCCGCTTCACTCATAAAGGCTACGCCTTTTGATTGGAGATCTTTCTGGATGGTTCGGACATCGTCAAATTCGGCCAGTGCATGGGCCGATTCATCCCAGCCAGGATTAAACGTGAGGATGTTATTCTCAAACATGCCCTGGAATAATCCGACCAGCGCATTGCCATTTTTCATGATCAGATAGTTCCGTTCAATATCTCCAGCAAAGACTGAAAATCCCAGATGCTCATAGAATTGGCGGGAGGCATGGATATCTTTCACACTGAGACTGATGGAAAATGCACCTAATTTCATAATGTTGGCATTGATGAAGAATCACTAAAGATAGCCATTGAGCATCGCTTGTAAAATGAAGTCATGTGTGCATCCTTGTCCTCAGCGACACCAATATCATGAAGGAATTATGAAAGGTCCTCTTCCCGATATCTCTGATCCATGCGTCGCGTGATGGTGAATCCGGCCAGCAGGCTCAATCCGATGCAGAGAAATATAGAACTGGGCATGCTGATCTCCTGATTCATTCCGGCCATGTGAATGCCTTCACCAAGAAGTATACCCAAGCCAATGCCGACACCCAATAAGCCAAAGTTGATGAGAATGATGGCATAGAGGGGGATCGCTGTTTTCCGTTTGCTGGTCACAAAGAGATCAGCGCTTTCACCCTTTTCGATCAGTGCCATCCGTTCTTTATGTCGTGTGCTGTAGAAGAGATAAATCACGCCAAAAAAGGTACCAAATATTGTCAGAGCAACCAGAAATTCTTCCATGATGTTTTGTTTTTCAAATGGGTAAATTGGATGTATATGGTGAAACGACAAACGCAATGATGGATCGGTTACAAATTGGTTGTATTTTCCTGTTGAAATGGGGTATGTATTCAGGTTTGTAACCGATCTGAAGTTGATGTTGTCTTTATCGATATATGGATCGTGATCAGGAACAGGCATGGACTCACGCTGCATCCCAGGGGGATCTGGTGGCTTATGGCCATCTGGTTCGGCTTCACCAGGATATGATCTTCTCCCTTGCCCTGACCTTGTTGAAGAATCGACAGGATGCCGAAGATCTCAGTCAGGATGTCTTGGTGAAAGCATTTCGGAAGTTGCCACAGTACCGAAGTGAGGCACCCCTGAAAGCCTGGCTTTATCGGATCACTTACCATGAAGGCCTCAATCGGTTGAAAAAGGTCCGGCGGGAAAGATCAACCCTGGAAGTGGACGATCAGACGCCAAACGATCATTTGGAGTCAACAGGAGTTTTGGGCGCTCTGGATGCCGCAGATAAACGGGTGTTGTTGCGTCATGCGCTGGATCAATTGCCGACCCAGGATCAGATTCTGGTCCAGGCCTATTATTTTGAGGATTTATCGATCCGGGAAATCAGCAGCATGACTGGATTGACAGAAAGTAATATCAAGATCAAACTGCATCGTAGTCGCAAAATATTGCATCAAGTATTGCAAAAAACAATGGCGGATGAGCAAGCAAAATAGACCGGCAAACCGAGGATCATTTGACTCGGAAGATGAATCAGCCTGGCGTGACCTCTTTCAGTCTGCTGGATATGAGCCCGCCCCATCGGATCTTTCTACACGGGTGATCGCTCGTCTTGGAGCTGAAAAGAAAGGAGCTTTCGCACCCGTTCGTCCCCTCATTCCCACAGCAGTTTGGGCCGCCCTGGCGTTGCTGACCATTTCGACAATCCTCTATTCGTTTTCCCTGCCGGTAAGGCCGGGAGGGCTTCAACTTCGAGAATGGTTGGATCAGCTACCCATGCCTTCCTTTCAGATCGCTTTACCCAATGTCCTGTCTGTTTTTGAGCATGTGCCCAAATCCCTGGTCATTGTTATACCGTTTATCCTCATCCAGGTTATCCTCATCAAGTACTTCTACGAAGGCAGATTTACCCGATAGCGGTTACCGTAACACAGATAGTTTGAGGACGGATTTATCCACCCGAATCCAGTACATGCCCACCGGCCAGTTGGCGGTATCGATCTGACGTGAACCCATCACCTGATCCTGGTACACGACATTTCCGAATAGATCCTGAATGATCACCTCTCTTTCGGATACTTGCGTTTCATTGATCTCCAGGAGGAACTGATCGGAGGCTGGATTGGGGGATACACCGATTGAAAAACTTGTGGCCCATTCAGGTTGGATACTGGTGGAGATCATATTTTCGGCCTGGAAAGTCGGTTCCATGGATTGGAAGTTTCCGATTCCATTCGGATATCGTCCAAAGGAGATGTCGGTCACCTGATCGGTATAGCTGATGAGATCCTGAATGACCCCGGAGGCATCACTGAGGACAACACTTTCGACGGCAGCAGACAACTTGAAAGTGGCATGCAATCCATCCTGATCTTCATCATCATCTGTCCAGATGATCAGGTAGTCCTTTCCTTGAATGACTGTACCGGCAGGAAAAGTCCATTTTGTCAGATCACTGACATCATCTGAAAGGTAATAGCCGCTCAGGTCAATCGGGGAGTCACTATTGTTATACAGTTCAACCCAATCATCATACTCGCCATCCTGATCGGCTTGGGTGTTGGAATTCGAAGCCATAAATTCATTAATGACCAGATCGCCCACCGTTGGGTTGGTTGTAGTCGCCGTGATCAGGTGATATTCATGTTCAGCGCGTCGTGGATCGAACAGCCCGATATTGGCATTTTCAGCATAGATGTAATAGTGGACGGACTCATTGTCCACCGAAATAGCGGCACCATAAACTCCGTCATTGGCGGCACCATCCTGGTGTGCGCCATCATCCCACATCTGGATCCGGACAAAAGGGGCCTCTATCTGACTCCGATAGCCGAGATAAACGGTATTGGCATTGGTAACCGCTGCCGTGATGGTGATGGTCTCCTGGACAGCGGGTGTCGGATTGGATGGAGTGATATTGGAAATGGTCGGTTCCGTTTTGGTAAAATCGGATTGCCCCAACAAGTAGTTGTTTCGGCCATCCATCAGATTGGTGATGCCGGGTGTGGTTCCTCCTCCGGGACCGGGAGCACCGGTGACATCCTGAGTCAGGTTGTTGATGAAATTGGTGTAGGTGAAAAATTTATTGTTGTCTGCTTGAACAGCATTTTTGATGGTGTTCTGCAACGCCAGTCCAGTGGTGTAATAGGACTCATTGTCGAAATTCTCCAGCAGGATGGTTTTGACATGGGCCAGGTACATCCGCTTGTAAAGGGGAATGCTGAGCAGTTTTTGCACCAGCGGAAAATCCGGATCGGTGCTATTGAGCAGGTGACTCATCTGTTGCTTGGCAGTCGTATTTTGCAGATTGCCTGATCCCGTCATGGAGAATCGGCCAAAAGATTCATTCAAATCCCAGATCACCGGATTGAACCGGCGGTGATCATCGCGATAGAGATAATAGTTCTGGGCAAAAGCACCGATATAACTGTCCAGATTGACCAGGACATTATCTAATGCCAGCATCCAGATCGCCCGGTCGACATCCAGGATCTGTTCGATGGCTGTAGTATGACTGGCAAGTGTATCGCAGAGGTCGATCAGTTCGCTCCAACCGATATCCGATTTCAATTCATAGGCATCCACATAGGCCGCACTGTCCTGCCCCAGGTAAACCAGGTTGGGGAGGTCATTCGATTGGGGGCCAGCACCACCCGGGGGGTTGCACTTGATGAACGCATTGCTTTTGGAATAGAAATGTTTTTTGACAAACTTCTTGGACACGGATTCGGAGTTGCTGTACAAGCCGATCAGCTGCCCGTTGACATAGACATTGGCATAATTGGAAAGAGGTGCAGCCATATATTGACGGATGATCTGATAGGAAAGCACCTCACGAAGAAAGGAGGGATCGTTGGCCGCATTGCTCAGTTTGATATCCGTAAAGCCCTCATACTCCTGATCCTTGTAGGTATCCAGCTCAATATGAAAGGGGTTTTTGACCTGGTTGGCTTTATACGTACTGTTGCCCTTGTACTTCACCCCGACGCTGTCGAAAACGGTGCCGTTGATGCTGATGCTTTGAGCCATGATATAGTCTTCGTTGCCTGCTTTCTGAGCATCGAGAAGCTGGTCCCAGTTGCTTTCAGCGAAGGTGATCTCGATGGTTTGGATGGTGGAGAGGTCATAGAACCCCTGGGCATTCATACTGATTGACAGGAGGATACCAAGGATAGAGAGGGTGATTTTCATCCGCTTGAATTTCTGTTGTGAAGGTCGTATTGTGGAGTTAGACGATCTGGAATGGAAAGGTTTAACGCCTGTTCAACTTTATTTTCATCCGCTCAAAGCTGGATCAAACGCATAGCGAGTCACTCCCTAAATGGCGACACTCCTAACAGCTGGATATAGGGGAATTGTTAAAATTTCAAGGCTGCACTTCCGTCCAGGCCATATGCAAAGGGGTAATAAGTATTGTGGTAATACCCGTCCTGATAGTAGTCCATGATGGCCGATTTATAAAAACCATCCAGGATTAGAGATATGCGCGAAGTGATATTCCATGAAACACCTGCACATAGTTGAAGGGAAACACCGTTCAGGGAAAAAAAGGGGCCTCCAATTTCAGACCATTCATAGAAAGCATTGCTTTCTATGAATGGGGAAAAAGTTTGATTCGGATAGGGTGTGAACCGATAGCCAACGCTGGCTGACTGATAAAAGAGCTCATAGGTCCTTTCATAGGGTACGAGATTGATCATACTATTATATCCCATTCCTTTTTCCCAATACCGAACCTGGAAGATCCCGAAGCCTGCCATAAGAGAATGTCGGGGTAAGATGCTTTTGTAATAACTCAGAGCAATGGAGACTGCAGGTCGAGCCTCCTGTTTTTCAAGGAAGCAACCTGCACTACAATAGGAAAGCTTCACTGGTTGCTGGTAATGCAAGGTGTTGGCCAGACCGATAGTCAGTTGGATGGCGTTGGTGGTCGTCTTTTCGTTTTGGCTGATGATAGATGAAGGAAGGAAAGTAAGGGCAGTCAGGATTACCAAAAAGCTGTGCAGATACATGACATTCGATATTTATGAAAACGAACCAGTCCTGAGGATATTTTATAATTGCCTTCATGTGGAAACCTACCCATTGAAATGAAGATACTTAGTGCTGTTTGAGTACTAAAAAATGATCGTCCATCACATTGCCAATGAAAAGAAGATCACCCAGGACTGGTGCCACTGTCGCCGCGGACATCAGGTGACCATCATCCAGAAAAACGGTTTCTAACGTGTAATCGCCTTTGCCCCGATAATCGATCGTGATCACCTCGGAGGGAGAGACTTCTTTTTTACCCTTGGCATATGCAGCGAAGGTCAGTAAACTGGGGTGGCATCCGATCCATAATTTCCCGTCAGGCCCCAATTCGATATTATCGACCCCGGTCTGACAATCGATATCCTCGATCCAGGTGAGATTGCCTTTCGGTTCGATCTGATACACTTTTACCAGAAAATTACGAGGCGAAGCAACATATAAAAGTTTGCGTTCTGAATCCCAATTGATCCCATTGGCATAGGCAATACCCTTGGCCACTTCCTGCCAGGTATTTCCGTCAAAATACACCACGTTGGAAACAGCCAATCCCAGGTACTCTTCTGCAAGTTTGCGCCACCCCTTTGTATACCCATGATCGTTGGTCACATAAAAGTGTTCGACATCCAGGGCCACCAGATCATTGGGGTGGACCAATGCTTCATCGTGCCGAGTATATTGATAGGTGAGGGTATCATCCAGCAGGTCGAACAGTTCGACGGATTCGACATCGTTGACATGATTGATGGCGAAGACCCGATAGTTGTTTTCGCTGCGTCGAAACATGCTGATCCCATGGGGATGAAACGGCATATCCAGATCGGTGGTCAGACAATGTGGCGTCAAGGTGGAATCGGTGAGGTCGATCAGGTAAAGATGGCCCTGGCGGTCCTGCCGATCCCGTTTGGCGGCACGATCATCCGAGGACAGTAAAATAAAGCTGTCGATCCGGCTGATCTGCATGTCCTCTACGCCGGGCAGGTCGATGGATCGGATGACTTCTCCTGGAAGTTTATTTGTTATTTTTCGAAAATACCCCGTCGTTGAAAAAATAGAAAAAGTGAAGCCTCCCAAAAAAACCAGGAAAAGCGCCAGGAGTATTAGGAGTGTTTTTTTGATCATGATATTCGCGTTTGGGAGGGGGTTATTCAGGCAATTTGAAGGCAGGATTATAGATTAATCCGACCACATTTCCGGAGGGGACTTTTACAGCGGCGACGACAAGTTCTCCGCCTACATTGTGGGGTGCCTCAAATTCGACCGCGCCTAATTGGATCAATCGCTTGTATTCCTTTTCGACATCTTTTACGCCCCAGTAGGTATGCACATTGTCTTCATTATTTCCATCAGGGTCTTCATTGGGGATCAACCCCAATTCATAACCCTCAATATTAAACCCTACATAAAAAGGCTCATCAAAATAGGGTGGAGTTCGAAATGCTTCTGTGAACCAGGCCGTGGCAGTTGAGAGGTCATTGACGCGATAAATGGTGGTGCGGAGTCCGAGCATGAAAGGTAAAATTTTGGATACGTGGTCCAATGTAGCGGTTTCAGATCGGGCAGTATCCGACAACTTAAAAAAAGGGCGACCCTTGTGGGCCGCCCTTGATTTCTAATGTGTTCAGGCGCTGTTTTACAGGGCAGGAATACGCAATGTCTGACCAGGATAGATCTTATCCGGGTGTTCGAGCATGGGGCGGTTGGCCTCAAAGATGGTGTTGTACTTCATGGCGTCACCATAGACATCCTTGGAGATCTTGGAGAGGGTATCTCCAGACTTTACCACGTGGAACGTTGCTTCCGGCTCCGGATTCGTCACTGTGATATTGTCTTCTACACAACCGACACAATCGATGTTCCCCATCGCGAGGATCACTTTTTCGCGGTCGGCATTCGTAGCGGTGGTACCGGATACGGTGACCATCTCTGACACTTCGACATTCAATCCAGAGACAGGAATGCCCAGACGGACAACCTCAGCTCTCAGCAGATCGGTCTTACTGGCCGGTGCCGCTGGTGCAGCTGTTGTTTTTACTTCGTCTTTCTGGCCGAACAACTTCTTGCCCGCGTTTTTCATAAAGGAGAATAAACCCATGATATTCAAATTTTAATGGAAATACTTGATTGTGCTACCGACACAATGGGGGTCGCTTTCAAGGGCGAAATTACGAATTTAAGAGGGGATGGACATCCTTCTGTCCGATTCTACAACAAGAATTCCAGCGAATCCGTCCAGAAAGTGGATGAGACAATGATACATCAGGCATTCGCCCATTGCAGGGTGACTAGAATCACATCTTTCAGGTCTAAAGGTCGTTTTCCAGGATAGATCGTATCCATCACGACACTGTTTGGATGGGGTTGAATTGTGCCCTGTAGTTTTGTCAAATGCGGCCATGACAGCCATCATTGACCCAGGCTCTTTCAGATTGTAAATTGACACTATGAAAACCCTGCTATATATACTCCTGCTGATGAGCCTGATCGCTTGTCAGGACAAACAGATTGTTCAATCCCCAAAACCCGGTCCCGAACCAGAGGACAATCAGGAGATGATTCCTTTGGAGGAATTATTACATCCTGCAGAAGCCCTGGTCCCCAATCCCAACCGCAACTGTGGGGAGGAAGAAATTGACCCGGAAACGGGCCGGATGACTCGAGTACCCAATGCCGATCTGGTCCTCTCGCATGTTGAGGTGGTCAGAACGGATCTGGGTACCTGGATTCGTCCCACAGTTCGCAACGATTGTGATCAACCCGTCCATGCCTTGTTTGGTGTGCTGATCCAATCAGATCATCCCGGCGCCAGTAGTGTGGTGACCATGATGAGCAATATCCCAGCCCACGGGGAAGTGCAGCTGGGTCATGGGATCGGTGTTCCAGAAGGATCATCCTACACCCTGACGGTGGATTGGGATAACCGGATCCCTGAAGCCCACGAAGGCAACAATCGCTGCCGGGTAACGGAAACCGGACCCTGCCGATAGAGGTGCTCTCCAGGCTACTGCACGATCTCAATGAGGGTGCCTTCCACTTCGATCTTGTCGCCAGGACGCAACTTGCGCCTTTTTCGGAATTCCTGTTCCCCATTGACAAAGACGAGGCCGTCCTCGACGATCATCTTGGCATGCCCGCCACTTTGAGCCAGGCTTTGGATCTTCAACAGCTTCAACAACTCGATGAATTCTGTTTTGTCGTTCAAGGTGAAGGGAATACTGGCCATAGGTACAGTGTGTATATGTGAAGGCTGGCTGTATAAGGTACTCTGCAGAATACCTGTGGGTTAATCTTGTTTTTGCACCCACAAGATATGTGGGATTGGGGGAAGGTTTAGCGTTTCAAAGATCCCCAACGTTGATCGATTCGAATAGCTTTTCAAACCGCTGAGGTAGTGCTGCCTTCAGGAGGATGTCCTCGCCGGTGAAGGGGTGTGTAAAGGATAGGGAAAAGGCATGCAGATACAAGCCCTTGCCTTTCAGGATGAGCTCTTTAATTCCATAGTCCTGGTCGCCCAGGATTGGATTTCCCATCCCGGACAGATGCTTGCGCAATTGATGCCGGCGTCCGGTTTGCGGGGCCAGCCGAACCAGGTTGAGGTGGCCAAATCGCCGTGATGGCACGGATGCGATCACGGTATAGTTCGTGTGGGCCGGCTTCTCCTCCACCGGGGTGGTGATCTGTCCTTGTTCGGGCATGGCACCGATGGTCACAGCATAATAGGTCTTGATGATGGCTTTTTCCTTGAACAACTGGTTGAGGGCGCGAATACTGCTGCTGGTTTTTCCGACTAATAGAACGCCCGTGGTGGGATAGTCCAGTCGATGAACAGGCTGGGGTGTGGTCGCATCAGACAGCGGACTGCGTAAGACATTCTGGGGCAACGCATGGGTGATGGTCTTGAAGTTGTTGCCACTCACCAGTATGCCAGCGGGTTTGTGGATGGCCGCCAGATGGTCATCTTCAAAGAGGACATCGAGGGGGAAGAGGAGTTGCTTGCCGGGGCGATCATCGTCTGTAGGGGAAAATTGGATGTATTCGCCGCCCCGGATCCAGGTTGCCGAAGTGGCGATCTGGTCGTCGACGGTGATACAGTGTTTCTTCAGCGCCTTCTTCAATGCTGATTTGGTCAAAGCTGCCTGAAACAGACCGACACCATATTCCTGGAGGCGCATGGGGGCGGGGAGCTGCGGGGCGATATGAGATTCGATCAATGAAATGGCAGGGAGAGTTGAACCGGGAGTGGTGGTGAAACCCCGAAGTTAGTTCTTCCAGGGGAGAGGCGCCCATGCAGTGCTGAGGAGGGATCCGACTGAATGTTGGCTTATTTCCAGGGACCTTCTTTGGTTACGCTGAAAAAAGACTGTCCATCATAGCGAAACAGGCCACCCCAGCCACCCAGCCATAAACGGCCTTCCCGGTCTTCATAAATACACTGGATGCCATCGGTCACCAGTCCATTTTGGGTGTGAAAGTTTGTAAAGGATGTTCCGTCATAACGATATACCCCATGGCCTTCTGCCGGAAACCAGATATTCCCCTTGGCGTCTTCATAGATGCTGTACACTTCTTCGCCTTTGACCTGGCCCTCCCGGGTGAAATGGGTGAATGTTTGGCCATTATATCGGCTGATACCACCAAACATGGTACCGATCCAGATATTCCCCTGTTGATCCTCCAGCAGGCTGGTGATATTATTGTCACACAGTCCGTTTTGCATGGTCAGATGAGAAAAGGATCGACCGTCAAATTGACAAATTCCAAATCCATCTGTCCCGAACCATAGAGTGCCGTTCCGGTCTTCCAGGATGCTGGTCACCCGATCATAAGACAGGATGGACGTGGTATCCTCCACCTGTGCTTTGGGTAGGGGAAAGGGTGTGAAGTCCTGTCCATCGAATCGGAGGACACCATCGATGGTGCCGATCCAGAAGTTTTGCTTTCTGTCGATGAGCACGCTCCAGACGTCCAGAGGAGCTGTGCCCTCCTCTGCGGGAAATCGTGAAAAGGACTGGCCATCAAATCGGGTGAGTCCTTGATAGGATCCGAACCAGACCTGTCCATCCCGGTCTTCCGTGATGCTCGTGATGCGTCCGGCACCGACGCCGTCTCTTTCGGAGAATACAACCAGGGTGTCGCCATCATAACGCATGAGGTCGTAGACATTGGTTCCGAACCACAGATGACCACGATGATCCTGGTAGATCTTGCGCAGGTGCTGGCAGAGTTGTCCTTCTATAAAGAAGAGGGGGTCTGTTGATTCTTTTGGCCCGGAATTGATCTGTGATGGCGTTATTCCGATTTCCCGCAGACGCTCCTGGTCAGGTGCATGGCAAGCAGACAGCGTTATTATAAACAGAAAAATGACCTGAATGATATTGATATGCCTGGAGAGATGGAGATTCTGATTTGTGCTCATTGAGGTAGGTGACAATGCCGTCAGAGTTGTCAGTCGACAGCTTGAACATTTGATGAAGAGAAACTCGCGTTCGTTGGATTCCAGGCGAGGACCTGAACGCCCTTGGAATAGTGGCAAAGATCGGGTTTGTGTCCTATGAGATTGGTAAATCGAGGATACTGTATTGTCAACTCCTGAAGGTCGCAGGATTGGATCGGCCACTCCATGTGATGAATGTCAAAGGAAGAAATAGATGGATGGTCATCTTGAAATAATGCATACTTCTCTGTAAGCCATTGATCCAATTCTGTTTTGTTGTGAAGGTCCTGCCCAATTCTATAGTTCAGTTCAAATGAGTCGGAATACTGTTTATTCCAGGACTGGAAATGAGATTCTTCTCGTCTCATGTTGGAATAACGATAGGGGAGCCCGGACAATGTTTTTGCAATCAAACAGGACAATCTGTTTCCACCCTCAATACTCAAGAAGTAGACGCCCGGTCTGTCCTGATGCTTGACATATGTTCGGATATTGATTTCATCAAAAGTGGAAATGGGTGCAAAATCGGGAAGGTATCTGGGGCTAACGTTTTCCATAGTAAACGCGACCAGAGAGACCCAGGCTGATCCGTCAAATAAATCAATCTCCAGCTCAGTAGGAACAAAGGTTCTCAGTTCGTTCAAGTCGACCTGCCAATGCAGGAAAACGACATTGTTCCATTCCTGGTAATAGTTCCACGGAGTTGTGGGTAGAATCCAGGGGCGATGTGAGGAGCACTGCAGAATTTCGTTTGGGGTCATTATAAGCAATCTAGTCTATGCGGTGTCAAAAATGGATAATAAAAGTCCAGAATAGAGTTCCCAGGAAATTTAAGCTAATATGACCATGTTAGCCTGATCCTGAGGTGCAACCTCCATGCCATGCGCCCTTAGTTCGCTTTGATGAATTTCTTGACTTTGTTAACCAAACTGTTTTCAACATGTATAAAGTAAGATCCTGAAGGAAGTGAAGAAATATCCAAGCGTATAATTTGGGATTGCGTCATTTGACTATGGACATCCTTTGATTGAAGAACGCTTCCTATTGTATCATGGATTCTGACTCTGGTCAAGCCTGGATGGGTGAAAATATCCACGTCTAGAAAATGGCTGGCAGGATTTGGATATAGTCGAATGTCTAACGCCTGATCTAAAAGTGGATTCTTTTGTGAAGTGGTCTCAATGCATTGCGGTTTTAACAAGGGTAAAACTTGAAATTCCGGATAAATCACATTCATGACTTCTTCTTGTTTTAGCCCCAGCCATTGTAGGAGGAGAGTCCCATAAATGTCCCTGAAGTCATATTGCATGGGTACACCCTCATCAATCCCCACTTGTGTATCAATATCCGGGTGATCACCTAATATCTTGTTGTCTATACAAGAACCAAATAACAGAAGAGGTGCTGCAGTTCCGTGATCAGTTCCCAAAGCGCCATTGGAACGAATTCTTCTCCCAAATTCTGAATATGTCATACCAACCACCCTGTCACTGATGTTGAGTAATTGGAGATCATCCTGAAATGCACAAACGGCATCCGACAGCTCTTTTAATAAATCATGGTGTCGACCCATACCTGTATCGCCGTCGACCACCTGGTTGTCATGAGTATCAAAACCACCCAATTGGACAATATAGATTTTGGTTTGCAGCCCTCCGGAGATTAAACGGGCAACATTTTTCAGTTTATGTGCAAGTTGGGTTTCAAGGGTATTCCATTTGGAAGAAAGGTTGTTGCCTGCATTGGCGGCATCAGTAATGACCGAGGAGAAGGCATTGGTCTGTGACACGGTCTCATTTACAAAGGTAAGGGCATCTCCAAAGCAGTTGTCCGGGATATTGCCTTCTGCACTGACAAGGGCTGTTCCCGGATTAAACGGGTCCAACAGGGACAAGCTGTAATTGGCATTGATTCCTTGACAGGTTTCAGATACGATCTTGCCCATAGTTAAGGCAAATGGGTGCGGGCATTCTGAGTTTGGATAACCTGTTGGGTAATTAGCGTAGTTCAGATCATAAAATCTGCCGATCCATCCTGTGCTATCAAACTCATCCGCATTGGATGCGGAGTTCCAAATATCAGTGGATCGAAAATGGGATCGATTCTGATTGGGGTACCCGACATTCTGGACGATGCCCAGAGATTCCATTTCCCAAACATTTTTCATGCCCTGCATTGCCGGGTGGAATCCGTATTCATTGTGAAAATTCAAGATGAGGTATTCTGGTACGATAATATTATTGCGGACGGCTTGCAAGTTGGCATACTGTCCAGAATGATAGATTGTTGCCAGTCCGTCATTTCCTCCTTGCAACTGGATCAATACAAGGATTTTATCATTCTTTTCATCGAATAATGAAGAATGAGACCTGCTTGTCGAGAATAAGGGAAAGCCGCTTAATGCTAATGGAATAGAGGCAAGAGCAGAGGTTTTGATAAAGTCCCTTCTGTTTATTGTAGATATCTTCATGATTACATGATTTGGAATTCGGACATTCTGACCATTACAGAAAAGAGATTTCTGAGTTTGTTTTCAATAGATTCTGCAAGTAATTGATCAGTAGGGTCAGAAAGGTAATCTGCATATTCTACAGACCATTCAAAATCGGGTAATCCCGGGATGAGAATATCCTTTAGACTGTCCAGTTGGTTGGCAGCAATGGGATAGTTGAACATGATTTCAGCCAGTTTGGTGATCAGTGTATTGGGGTTTCCTGCATCCGGAATATTGGTGACAATCTTGAGCACATTCACCAGGGAGGAAATGGTATAATTGACATCATTGTAGCTGAATTGACCACCTTCTATCATTAATCGACAGAACTCATGTCGTTTAGGGAGCATCAGATTGTTGATCCAGAGTTTTCCAAATAGTGGTTCTTGGTAGTAGGCCTTCCATCCTGCAACATCGGGATGATAATAGAGGGCCTGTTCAAGATCAGCACTCATGATGTAGAAATGATAACAATGGTTATATTCATCTTCAATATCTCCCTGGGGTGGTTGTATGCCAAGCCCGCGACTGGCGGACATGATCAGGTCGACAGGACTCTTGATCATGCATGCAGTAGATTCGAAAAAGTGTTCTGATTTTAAGAGTACTTTTAGGGCGGTTGAAATTTCGAAGTCATTATTTCTAATGATGGCAGCGAGCGGTTCAATTATATTATCCTCTATATCGCTGGTAATATCCGTGTTCACAAACCACCGATACAGTTTCCGCACAATGAAACGGGAGCATTCTTCTTGCTCAAAAATGGTGTCGATCAGATCCGTATACTCTTGATCGCCATTCTCAGAAATGATGGCGTTGTTGAAACGATGAGACAATTTCTTGTCACCCTGGGAGTGTTTTCCAGGATCAAATTGTGCAGTCAGGGTACTTGGATTGTTGATGGGTGCTACACGCCATCCAGTTAATACCTTGGCCATTTGGATGACATCGTCCTCCTTGTAATGCGAATAATCACCAGGTGCGACTAGAGGTCCTTTTCCAATGGTAAACAACTCCAGCAGTTCTCTTGAATAGTTTTCATTAGGAGCAGCGTTTGTGTTCTCTGCGCCACTCAGATAAAACAACATACTTGTATCTATAGTGATCTGCTTCGTTAGCTCTTTGACATTTCCTAAAGCATGGTTCCTCAGTAATGAATAGTATAGGTATTCCCGATGTGCAATGGTGGCATCACCCACCACAAAATGATTGTGCCAGAACAGGGTCAGCTTTTCGCGGATTGAAATCCCGGAATAATGCATTTGCAGGAAAGTCCATGAGTACAGCGATTTGCTCCTGGAGCGAAGAATTCGATTGCGATACATGGGAGGATTGACATTGGGGAAGGGAGCAGCATTTACCCAGGTTTCTCCGTAAACCGCACCGGGATCATTCAGTTGATTGTTACCCGTGCCATCGGGAATGGACTTGAGGGGTGGATCCGGCATGGGATGACTGGCGAATAGCTCCTCTATTGTGTTATCTAGTCCCAGATTGGTAGCAGTATTGACCATTTCAATAGTTGGTCCAAATGTGGTCCTCTTCATGAGGTGACGCGCTTGCAAGGAGGTCCAGTTATCAGAATATTGATCTAAGTACGGCATATGACTCTTATATAAATAGTAGAATTTGTTCTTGATATCGTATAGGGATTGCGACGATAGATATAGGTTATTAGCCC
This sequence comes from uncultured Saprospiraceae bacterium, assembly GCA_942490895.1. Taxonomy (GTDB): domain Bacteria; phylum Bacteroidota; class Bacteroidia; order Chitinophagales; family Saprospiraceae; genus JAGNXB01. The sequence continues at coordinate 42,614 of CALNZC010000021.1, read as the reverse complement.
TGTAGAGGATTCATCACGATACGCCTTGAGGTTTGCCTTCAGTGGTTTTAGACGCTCTAAAATACATATTCTGTGTTCATTTGGAAAAAGTAAGCGGCATTTATAGAATGGTTGGGGCTCGGAAAAAATCTGATTCGGAGTGTCCTGGCTGGATAACTGATATACATTCAATCTGTTATTTGATCTGAAGGAGTATCGTAAAGCAGGTAAGAAGTATTTACCGGGGGAAGGTCCTTTTAATTCCAGGGACGGTTGGAGTCGAAGACTGACAGGTCGTTGTGAAGTTCAGGCTATTGTTTTTCACCGGTATGGGCGAACAGGACCGACGGAGATCCCGGAGTGTATATCCGGGCCGGGAGATGTGAACTGTCTACTATGAAATATGGGTGTTTATTACTGCCCAGAAGTGATCTTTAGTCTCACTCTTTCGAATGCTGAGATCGACTTTAGGACAGGTAAGCCACAAATGTATTGGAAATGGCACCAAAACCTCCCGTAATCCAATCATCTCCGAACAGCAGTATGATTCCTGCAATAAAGCCCAATACCCCGATCATCGCCTGTTCTCAGCAGTATTTACTTTTTCATCAATTTCGGCACAAATTCATCTTCCCTTCCAAATTGATAATCTATGTTTTGTTCTTTTAAAAAATCCAAAATTTCGATTAAATCACGCTTATTCACGTGGCTTTCTAAAGAGACATAAATCCAATTGTTCTGAACGTTAACGGCTCCATGTTTTGGTAGAGTTTCCAAAATTTTATTTTTACACGATTCTGTCGAATGAAAACTCAAATCTTTCATTATCAATCCGTCTTCAGAAAAGATGATGAAATTATTTACCATCAATTTTTCATTCAGTTTAATTTTAGCCGAATCTTTTCCAATTGACCCGATCCAAGAATTGAATTTTCCGTAGAATAATTGTATTTCTGAATTTGAGTTTGAATCAACCTTGTCGGCTTGAATTTCAAATGTTTTGTCATTTTGAGCTGCTGTAAAAAGCGGAATTTGAATGATTAGAAGAATTGTGATTATTGCTCGGTTCATTTTTTCTTTTTATTGCTGAGAACGGTTAGCATAAATGGCGTTGCGAGCTTTTGCTCGCAATGAACATTGTATACGTTGTGTGTGCCTCGAATGGCAAACGCCTCTCGAATATAGCTATTCTTAGTGAGGGAGTAACTGGGCTCAAAAGTGAGTCCGGATTAGCTAGGGAGTATGACTGAGCGATCCCGAAGGGTGACCGACCGATCTCGAAGAGTGACTGTCCGGGGGACATTCAAGGGAGGGAACCCAGCCTCTTCGGCTGGCAGGCGCGAAGCGGGTGGGCCGGCCGCACTGGTAATTGAGGAGAGAAGTCAGCCGAGGTCATAGTAGTGAAAGTAGAAAGCTGGCTATAGCAATCTACTAGTAGCGAAGGACCAAACGATGACTTCTGCAAAATTCGATTTGGAGAGTGAAAGTAATAAGCTGTACAGCTTAGCCAATACGTTGCCTTTTCATAAAGTAGCGGATTGTGGCGTTGGTGGAAAGAGCTTCGCCATGATGGTTGTCGAACCGCCGTATAAGCGATCTCCCTCCCCGAGGGCTCGAGGTCGGGATACGGTGGTCCTCCTTCACTTTGTTACGGCGGATAAATGTGAGACCTGTCCAGACCGAAGCGTCTGGAGGCGCACTCCGTCGCTATTTAGCGGCGGAGCATGATAAATTGTCCTAATTATTAACGACCTTTTATAAACTCAGTCAGTCAAAGATGTTTGATAAAAGTAGAACGACGTTAAAATATGAACTAAATATTGGCTGTAGTTTTAGATTATGAATTGATCTGGGATCATGTAATCAACAGGATAGTTCAGCCTATACATATTCATCCAGAATTAAATAATTCCTTTCCTCTTTACTGACATTCTCCCGGCTCTTTCGGCTAAAGATCCAGAAGAGAAAGCCAAGTATGGACAAGGTCAAAAAGATGACCCATTCAAAAGGCCAGGCCAAGGTGACCGGACTATTCGGAATCACCATCAATAGCAGGATGCATAGTGAACCCACCATGCCTACATATCCCAGAAGCCGACCTCCTGGTGTGCGATAGGGGCGATGCAAGTCCGGAAACTTTTTTCGCAACGTCAGAAAGGAAGCCGAAACCCCGAAAAAGGCAATGACAATACATAGTGAACCCACATTGACCAGAGCGACCATTGCGCCAGGCCCCAATAATGAAGCCAGAAAGGTGACCAATCCACTGAATAGAACGGCCTTGTATGGTGTCTGATGTTTTGCATGTGATTTCCCAAGGACGGGCGCGATGATCTTTCCTCTGCCTAACGCAAAGAGGACTCTGGACCCGGCCAGAAAAAACCCGTTCCAACTGGTGAGTAGGCCGACAATGGCCGTAACCAGAATAAGTTTGACTAAAAAGGGAGATCCAGAAGCAATTCCAAACGCTTTCGCAGTAGGAAGCTTGTCGCTGAGAATGTCATTCCAGGGCGCCGCAATGGAAGTACTGATGATCAGCAGAATGTAAAAACTGACTGCTGCAACAATGGATAAAGGGATGAGCAACCCTATGGTCTTTGCCGAAATGCCCTCATTGGCTTCTTCAGCCGCCTGGGGAATCGTATCAAAACCGACAAACCAGAAGGGGACAGTGACTAAGACCATCGCAATGCCGGCAGTGACCGACCCTGAGACGTTTCTGGAAAACAGTGGATGCAGGTTATTCCAGTCACCCATCACGAGGCCGGCAATAACAAAGATGAAGGTGAGGCTGATAAAGAGGATGGTCAGCCCGACCTGAAAGCGTGCAGAGTTTTTTACACCGGTGTAGTTGATAGCACTGATCAATAACACAAATACAGCACTCAACACGATATGCGAAAAGTAGATTGGGCTGCCGTTAACAGTATAGAGTTGCCAGTAATCGATAGCTGGGATTAAGTAACTGATGACTTTGCTAATGGATACGGCTTCGAAAGCGGAAACCGACAGGTAGCCAAATACCAAAAACCAACCCACGATAAATGCTTTTGATGTGCCGTAGGCCTTATAGGCATAGGCCACTTCGCCACCCGCGAGTGGCAAAGCAGAAGTCACTTCAGCATAGCAAAACCCGATCGCTAACATGAGTAGTCCACCAAGTGCGAATGCGATAATAGCGCCCAGGGGGCCAGCATTGGACAACCAGGAACCCATGGCCGTGACCCAGCCCACACCGATCATCGCACCAAAAGCTAAACTGAACATGCCTGCTTTGCCAATTCCTTTTTGCAATTCAGGTCTTTGGAATGGGGCTGATAATTTCATATTGAATCGTAATTTATGAACACATTTTGCGATAGGCGCGGACTTGTCCAGGGGTTATTTTGATTTACTCGAAAAGAATTCCCAAACCTCATGGGCCATTTCGATATCGTGATTTTGATAGCCCACCAGGAGCTCAAATAGACTCGAATATTGATGGTGGATACTGGGTTCTGCATGCCCACCACCAATCACCTTATACAGACAAACTTCATTCCCAGTAGCGCCATTGGAATAGAGTTCTCTGACCACTGTGGAGTGGTCATCCATTTCGATATTCGTGAAATCATGGATCGCAGGTGTGGTCGGAAGGTCATTGAGTTTTACCCATAAGTTTATCGTGCTGTCGGTGGAAAGCGCAGTTCCCGAATCTGGGCCAATCGTGCCGCCGTCATAGGGGACGAGATTGTCGGCAGTTCCATTCATGATCAGAATGGGGAGTGGAGTCGCGGGCTGCCCACATTCGGAATGTGTGGCCATTTGGGCGTTGATGATGGCCAGGCCGGCAATTTTATCCGCATGCTCTATGCCCATTCGCATGGTCATGAATCCACCGTTGGAGACACCACACATGTAGACCCTCTTTGCATCGCCCAGGTAATCATTTATAAACAGATCAATCAGTTTATCCAGGAATTTGGAATCACTTTGTGAAGGGAGTTTGGTTGCATCACTTCGACAATCATTCCACCCGGTAGCGTTATCTGGACCCACGGTGCCGTCTGGGTAACACAAGATCAGGGAGTTTAATTCGGCTACTTCTTTCCAGGCATGAAAGGCAGAATTTGTACCGTTTTGTCCGGAGAGAATGTCCTTTGAACCCCCATGACCATGAAGTAAAAAAACTACCGGATACACCTGGCCGTTTTCCAATCCGGCCGAAGGCACATAGAGGATATAGTGCCGTTCTATGCCATCAACTGTAAGGGTATTTGTATGAAAACCTGGACCAGGAGGGCCTGATGGGTTATTCATGTCGGGATCTTTCTTACAGGAAGCAAAACTGATCAGCGTCAGGATGAAGAGATATGTGAGTCTACTGTTCATACCTGTCAGCGTTCAGTGCATGTGGCCAAGCGGAGTCGATGTGCATTTGGTGATGGGTTGACATGCGTTAGTGATTCAAATCAGTTTTCAGTATGTCCATCATTATTTTTGTCTTTTGCAGACGCATGGAATTGAAGAACTTCGTTTTTTCATTCAATTCATAATACATGTTCAATAATTTAATGAACTTGATCTGTACAATACTCCAATCCACATTTTGCCAAGCCAGACGATACAGGTTCGGGTTGACAATATTTTGATCTAAAGATTGAATCGCAGGTATCGTGTTGATATAATCAAAATAGACTGCGTTTTTACTGTTGATGATTTCCTGCACCATGAAGGAATACTTTTTGGTATACCCGTAAAAGCTGACTAATTCCTCTTGCAATTTATTGTCTAGCAAAGTGATTTGACCCGAGTTCTGAAGCGAGATGAACGTATTGTCACTCACAATGGGATATTCCGTTGAGGCGATCATAACCCATGGTTCTCTTTTAAAAAATGTCAGACTATTTCGAATGACACTGTTCAGAGTTTCCTGATTAGCCTCGGGATTGTTCAGTATGGTCCGAATGCTGTCAATAATATTGTTTTCTGCCTGTGCATGATTGAGATGAAATTCAAAATGACTGGCATCCAGTATTAGGTCATTGATCAGTTCGGTTTTGTAAACGGAAACCAGGTGTTGATTCTTTGTGCCTTCATTCCAGGTATTGATTTGTAACGCAATGAGGATGCCAATGACCACCAGCACAATTTCCCCGATAGCATAGAGCAAGTATTTACTGAATTTATTTTCAATAAAGAGCCTTTGCCTGATTTTCCTGAAAAATCTGATCATGGATGTAGTGTTTCTTAAAATGATGACTGGAGCTAATGCACACACTGCTCCAGTATTGATGATCCTTCATGAACCGACTGGTTACCGTTGATGGGGATACGTAGTCTCTAAGATTATCAATTAAGGGGATGCCTTGCTTTCGCTGTCTTACCGCTAAATAATCAGCCCTTAAACATACCCCTTTTCCTGGAATGGGCAGTTGAGCAGTGTGGAGTAGATGAGCCTTCTCACAAGGAAGCGAAGGTGCATTGTCTGATGGATGGCGATCTAAATCGTAGGGGTATTGAAATGAATCAGGCATTCACCCCAATACCCCCATGGTATCTTCATGCGTTTCGTCGGGCATGCCTGCCTATTGCTTGTAAACTTTATTGATCATGGTCCTTCCTTTGATGATGTACGGCCCACTTGGGAGTCGGGAAAGGTCCATTTGATTTCCACTAATGGTGGTCATCGATGTGAGGTCTTGCCCGAGTAGATTGAGGATTCGAAACGCCTCTCCGCTGATGTTCTCAGAATCAACATAGAGAATACCTGTTGTGGGATTTGGATGAATGTCAAGAATATTCTGATCAAAAGTGGTGATGCTGGTATTCTTCTTCACGAAAGGATACAGGTCGCATGTGATCGAATCAAAGTAGTTCAGTCTGTTGGGAATGGCTTGCGTGATCTTGTTATAGTCGGCCACGGAGATACTGTCCTGTCTGTACCGGACAGCCAGCCAGGTCAGGTAACTCTCTGCAATATCTTCCCGGGTCGGGTTGTCTTTTGCGTAGTCGGAAATGAATTCATCATCCAGCATTTGAGCGTCCAGCCAGCCAGCGGAAGCTGCATGGTCTGCATCGAGCGAGGTATGACAGGCTTCATGGACTAAAGTCTCTTCAATGATGCCGTCATTTTCATACAGTACACTTTGACCGGTGTGGATCAGGATGGAATTGTTACCACCGCCAAACGCTTCTACGCCCTGGTGGATCCATATTTCATTTACATCTTCTCTAAGGCAGCTGGGTAACTGGCCAATGAGATAGGCATATTTCTCCGCTTCAATTTCTGCTGCGGCAATGCTTCCAAATTCAGGGTTGACTTGAGCGACACTGATGATACCATCATCCCAAACGACATCAAATAGAAAGGCGTTTACGGTGACCCAGTCCGGGATCCTTCGATCGTACATCGTCACCATCCCCTGTCCGGTATAGGTCGTGCTTTGGAGGGCAGATGGGTCGGTTTCTGTCATGATATCCGGATCAATAAATATCGTACCTGAATAGGGGGGTTGGGCGCTCAAGCCACTAACCGTGATTATCAGGATGAAAAGGAGGATGAAGGGCTTCATTCTATTTTATTGAGGTGAATTAGATAGGCTGTCCTGGAGCGAGCAATATGAATGGATAACCATTTAGTGTCTTAATTACTGGACAATAATCCGTCGCAATACATTGCCTTGCGCAGTCTCCACATGGATAAAATATACACCATGCCCGATCGAAAGTAAATCAATTTGATTTACACCAGTTTGAATGGATTGCTGGTGTACAGATTGACCGGTCAAGTTGTACACAACCATTCTGTATGCTTGAATATTGGCCGGTACGTCCAGGATCAGTTTTCCGTTTGTCGGATTGGGAAATAAAACTAATTTACTGAGTAAGGCAGGGTCAACAGCAGATGGAGTTGTGTTTTCAGTTGGTCCTGAAGGATTATAGCCATCAGATCGAAGGACTTTAGGGGGCATCCAGGTGTTATTCTTATTGAATATTTTCTCCATAAAGAGAGCCCTCTCCATACTGGAGATGGATGGAGACTGCCACCACTGGTTTGCTCTCAATCCAGGGTAGGTGTTGCTATTTCCGCTGCTGTTAAACCAGTATTGGATATCATAGCAAAAGCATTCAGAGCTTTTGCCCTTTTCCGCATCACACATATTATTAGCATCGACAATAGCGATCCAATTGCATAGCTCCTGCAGCGCATGTCCAAATTCATGAACACCGTGATCAAATCGTCTGAATGCTTGATCAAGTGGCCGATTGACAATTCCCGTTTTGCAGGTGAGTTCTTCTGAAACAAGGATCCACTTTCGGTACGCATTGTATCCGGATGAGCCTCTTAAACTGGCCACACTGTAGGAGTTAAAACCCTGGGTGAAATAGTGGTTGGGGACTTGAGCGTTCAAGTCGTCTTTATTAATAATGACAATGCTTCTTCCTGCCATCGCCGAAAGCGTCTTGATTTGGTTGGGATTCACTTGCGGATCCGCTGGCTTCGGGGAATTGACGGCATTCATCATATTATTTACTGTAAAATAATAGTTGACAATCGCCCAGTCGCTGCTAGTATTTGTGGCAAAGAAAGTGACACCATGATCGCCTTTCAGGAATTTATTATAGGTTTCAAGGATGGCAGGAGCGTCTTCGTTTAGATTGAAGTTCGCATTGTCTGTGTAGTAGGTTTCCAGGTTGGTCTTTGTCGGGATGGGCAAAAAGTAATCTTTGGCCAGTTGATTGAATTGGAATATCCAAGTCTGATTCGGACTTCCTGGAACAGGTGTGGTCGATTGGATATCATTTTCATAGGATAAAGCTTTATCGGAATTCGAACCAACCAAATGGTATGCATTAGTCCCATATGTGCTTTTATCAGCCAGATTGATTTCCCATTCCTTAACGCCCATGCCTTGTTCAAAAGTCAGAGTGCCATCTGTGGCCATTAAAAGCGGATTGTTCTCTCCTTTTGCTTTATTGATCAACAGTCGTTTGCCACCGCCAATACTTTTGGTGCGCCATAGATATTCCTCACAATTTCCGGTTGACGGGATCAAGTCCATTTTGAAATCGCCATTAGCATCATAGGTCAATCCTTGTTTGTGGTTGATATTGACATTGACACCGCTTTCCAATTGGGGTTTGGCCTGAATAAAGAACCATAATCCATCATCCGTCATTTCAGGGCTTACACTGGTGTAGTTGGGGGTGAGGCTGGACCAGGATGTCCCATTCCATCTTTCGTAGTCTCCTTGCTGACTTATTTTGATCAGTTGATTATCGTTGTCCTGTAGTAACTGAGCGTCAATACCGATCATACTGGCCTGAGCTTCGGCCCCGGTTAATTCCCAGACAGTGGAGTCATCTTTTTTGATGTAGTAGGAAACGGAATTTACAGTAATCACTTGTTTGACATCCAGCCAGTTATTGCTATTTGCCGGGGTGTGCAGTTTTATTTGCCCATCATTCTGGTGGGCCAACGTATATCCGTTTTCGCACCTGAGAATATCGCATCCTGTCAATATATTGTCGTTTCCATCAAAGACAAATTCTCCAAATAGTGACAGTGTTTGTGACTGGCAGAACAGTTTCTGCTTTAAATAGTCCGTATTGAAATTCTCATTGAGGAAAATCTTCGGTTTGTCCTGGCCTACTTGTTTAATGGATAAGACATTTTCATCCTTACCTGTTCCGGTCGAGCTGTTCGTCACATGGCCCCAGTTTTTGTTTATGGATTCGACATTGGTCGCAATGGCAACCTGGTTTGGCCCTATTTGCTCATATACAGTACCGTCAATCAGCAGGAAAGTGCGGTTCACACCGTTAATGTTTACCGATATATTCTGTCGGACAAACAGGTCATATCCCCCCTTTGCCTGTTGCCATCCATCGACAACAATATAATAGGAACCCGGATCCAGATATATTTGAATGTACGAGTCGGCAGTACCAGAATTGCCTCCTCCGGAATAGACAAAATCATTCGCATCACAGGACTTCACGAGAATCAGATCCAGAGCGGCAGCTTTGTTGCTCAACTTGATCAGGATATCACCACCCGGCCATTCAAGGGTATGCACAATTTCTGGGCCGGTTAACTGCCACCATGGATCATTATTGTACGTGGATACATTGCTGTTTCCGCCGGTAGTATTTCCGTTGTATGTGGTACCAATTTCTATGGGCACTGCATTGTTACAATTGAGTTGCGCTGTAGCCATCTGGGCAGAAAGTGCACAGGCCAATAGGAGGGCCAATGTTTTGTGCGCTGCAGTTTTGATGAAGGAATTATTGATCATAGTGATGGAGTGTGGTTTATTGTTTGCGTGTAGCTGCGAATATAGGCAGAAGCGTACACCGGCTACTATTTTAATTCTTCCTGTTGGTGGAAGATAATTCATTGAAAATGAATAGGAAACGCAAAAAATGAGTTGGGCAGCTGAGGCATGTATGTTCATACAGGCTGATCACTTCGGGGATGAGGATGTCTTTCCGATCTTGAAGGCGGGGGATATGGGTCCTGGTTATTGCCGCGTTTAAGTCAGAAAGACTCAACTAAATCTGAAGACCCGATGTGGCTCCTGACAAGATTGGGCACCGCCAAGGGGTTCGGGCACTCTACATGAGCCATTGAAATGGCGAGTACTCAGGCTTCAGATGGGAAGCGCCTCAAACTGGAGAAAGATTGTTCTGGAAGAAAATGAACGAGGAAATTGGTCTTCCGCAAAGATCAATACTCAAAGAACAGCACAGCGGTACCGGTGACCCAATAATCGGGCTGTCCGAAGATGCCATTAATACGGCCTTGATATCGGACATGTACACGCAGGCCTGCTCGTGTGATTTCATAGGCGGATGCCATATAGGGTTCGACTGTATCTATGATCACAAATCCGGGGCCGTTAGGATTGATTCCACCCTGATTTTCTGTCGGCACTGTATAAAAGGGCCCGGTCGGATGGTTAAAATCCGGATGGCCGACCCCTAGGATGGCTTCCCCTGGTCCGTAGCCGATGGAGAGCGTGTCCCCCGGTTGGAGAAGATTGTCAATTTCGGTTTTAGACCAGCCCCAGACCATATTGCTTGCATCGAAGGGTTCTTTGGATTGGATACCAATACTAAAAATATCTACTGATGGATGGGTCAGACGTCCAACGAGGGTCTTGTAGGGAGAATTATTCACAAAATCTTCATAGGTGCTTGCAATGATTGAATAGCCCCATGGATCGATCTCTCCGCTGATATAGGCAAAGGTTAATTCTGCAAATCCACCTTCCAGTGGGGTGAGTGTACCCCTCGCTTCAAAAATGCCAGTACCCGGATCAGTAGGGTCCAGATCAAAGACCTTATCTGACTTGCAGGAAGTGAGCAACAAGCCGCCAAGAATGAGAAAGCTGAAGATGGTGAATCGATTAGAAAACATAGCGGAAGGTCAATTGCAGATCACTGTTGATCAGTGTATGTGTGTTGTTAAAGAAGTTGTCATGAGTCAGGTCCAACAGGCCCTGGTTGTAGCGCAGGTCGATCCCCCAATGATGGAACAGTCGATAGCCATAACCCAGAGTCAAGCCGGCATCAAAACGGCGCACTCCTTCTACGATGGTATAGGAATTCACCTCGGTGAAGGCATTCCCGGAATAGGCCAGACTGCTGGCATCATTGCGAACGCGCACCAGGGCCAGTTTGGGTCCGGCAAACCATTCATGACGACCCTGGCGAAGTACGGCGAGAATGGGCATTTCAAAAAAGAGGAGTCCGTTGGTCGTTGCGCTTTGGTCTACTTTCAAGGTCGCCCCGAAACCATCAAAGAGGAGATCAGAGTCTGATCGCTGAAGATTTCTGCTCAGGAGTTTTCCCGCTAATTCAGCACGAACCGACCAATGAGGTGATAGGTCATATTGAATAAATCCACCGGCAAGTCCACCAAATGAAGTGGTTGCCATAGGCCAGTCGGGAAGAGCCATCCGTGCACCAGCTAAAAATCCGAAAGACCACCGATCAGGTGTCGGAATATCTGGTGCGACTGGAGTGGGTAGTTCCGGTGATTGAACGGCTAATCCGGTGCTTACTTTTCCGGTCAGCCGGGAAAAGGCCATCAACCCCGGTGTATATTCTGCTTCAGTCAGGGTGTTGAAATCAGAGACCGCCGGACGTGATGGTTCATGTGATTCCTGTAGGGCAGGAATCATTGCGGGTACATGCTGAGTTGCCGGATCAGGGAGCGCATATGCCTGTGGTGGAGATGGTGGAGGAGTATTGCTGTTCGGAGTGTTCGTTGATCTTGTTGGGGTTGATGCAATAGATTGTTGAGTCGATTTTGGAGTAGCGGCAGATGCAGATTCGGCTGCGGACGTGTAGCGGTCAGTAGCCATCTCTGGTTTAGCTTGCGCATCAGTTGTTTGATCGGCGATCAGGGGTTGCTGAATGTTGACAGGTGTATCCAGCCCTGGAGTTTCGTCCTGTCCCGACCAGGCTTGACCAGCCATCAGCAGCAGGGAGATGAGTATGCCGGCAAAGAAGGGGAAGGGCCAGCGATTGCTCAGGGCAGTGGAGGAGCCTGCTCCACTGGGTAGTCCACCAGCAGCGGGGTCATTCTGACCGTCGATGAGACGTTCCATAGCCGACCAGTCACCGTCCTGCAACGGAAACTCATGGTTGGTCGCGGATTGGCGCCAGGCTTGTTCTTCAGATGATATCTTCTGTTTCATGTGTTCACGGTTCGTGTTTGCTCCATTTCCAGGATCTTCTTTTGGAGGGTCTTTCGGGCTTGCGCCAGGTGCCAGCGAGAGGTGCCTTCATCGATGTTCAGCATCTCGCCGATGTCTTTGTGTCGGTATCCGTCGATAACATACAGACTGAATACATTTCGAGCCGCCGGAGGAAGTTCCTGGATCAACTGATAGATGACGTTTGCATCCAATTGATCATGGGCTTCGTTCCGACTGACACCATCCACTTCCATCACCTCCGGAAAGCGGATGGTCTGGTTGTAGGTCTTGCGGCTTCGAACGTAATCGATACAGGTGTTGAACACGATCCGGGCCATCCATCCACCAAGTGGGCCGGTAGGCTGATACCTGGGCAGGTTCTGGAGAATCTTCAAAAATGCCTGATTGAAGATCTCCATGGCCTCTTCCCGATCGCGGGTGTAGCGCATGGGAATCCCCATCATTTTGCCGGCATACCGCTCGTACAGATAGCGTTGGGCAAGGCGATGGCCATCGCAGCATCCTGCGACCAGCTCCTCATCCGTACTGTTCGGGCGGTAGGTCATTCCCTCTTTCGATCTCGTTGTTGCCTAAGATAACGATCCGGAGTGGGATTTCGTTGGGGATGTGCCTATTTGTCCCCCGCTGGCGGGGGTGGATTTTTTCGTGACTGCCAGTCACGAAAAAAGACGGGGGTGGAAAACAGGTCTTGATGCCAGACACTGTTCCTGGTTGTCTGGATGTAAACACCCGTGTAAAAGCCTGGCTGTTCAAGGTTCAATGGTCAACTGGCGCTACCCTGTTCAACCTTCAACGTTCTACGTCATTCATGTCTCATTGTGGACAAAAGGTTGGGTTTAACGAATAAACTCATAAACGAATAAACGCTTTGAGCGCCGAACATCCAATACAAACAGCATGACTGCTAGGATCAAACTCAAACACCTGGAACCATGTGTGCCCGCCAACCGGCTGGTTCAACGTCCAGTACATTGAACAGAGGGCCGACTTGTCGGTCCTCCTTTCACGTTGAACAGCCCAACGTTTCACACCTCCCCAGAGTAAAGACAACCAGGAACGCGGAACAGATCTTCCCGCCAGGGAAGATCGCAGGAACGCAGAAACCAGATTTGCCTTTGGGGATGCGGTGCGACACCGCAGACACAAAGGGTTCGGGTGAGACACCCAAACCAACCCGAAGTATGAGAAGCATCAATCAGGTTGTCAATCAAAAAAAGCCGCCGGAACGTTTTCCGGCGGCAGGCTAGTGAACTATGAGAAAATGAACAAAGAAATTACTGGTTAATCCATACGAGGCTAAAGCTTGCCTTCGTCATCCAGATTCATCATCATGGGCAGGTCACCATCTGAGAGAATGACCTTGGAATTGGGAGACTGGGCTAGTTGGAGAAAGGCTTCAATTGATTTGAATTGAAGGATCATGGGATTTAACCCTTCTGATATGATAGACTGTGCATCCCGTACGCCTTCTGCCTCAATACGACGCCGTTCAGCTTCCTGTCTGGCTTGATTGAGGACAAATTCCATTCGCTGGGCACTCTGATCGGCTTCCAATTTTTCTTCGATGGCCCGGGCCAGATTTTTGGGCATCTGGATACTCTTCAACAGAACGGCTTCGATCTCGATTCCCTTCCCATCTAACAAGGCCATCATCTGGTCACGAATGGCCTTCTCAATTTGAGCACGCTCACCCGTATGCATATCTCGTGCAAAAAAACGTGAGCTCACATCCGCCACTGCCGAACGAAAGACCGGAAGAATGATATTTCGTTCATAGTTCTTACCGATGTTGATCAGCAGATCAGGAGCCTTTTTCGGTATCACATGATACAGTATGGAAACTTCAGCGGCAATGTTCAAACCTTCCTTGGAGGGAATGCTCAGTGCTACTTCCAGATTTTCCGTCTGGGTGGTGACTTTGACGATAGTAGAGACAAATGGATTGAATACGCGCAGACCCTCCGTATAGGGTTGCTCCCGGTATTTTCCAAGTGTGCGTTTGACACCAACCTCTCCCTGCCGCACAACAGCACAAGAGGTCAAAGATATCGTCAGAAAAGCAACCAAAAAGAGATGTATTGATTTCATGGCAATTGTTTAGGCATGAAATGCTTATCCCGCATTTCTGGTTCTTTGATTTTATTTGAGGAGAATGATAAATTCAAATAATTTCTTCTATTATTTCTTTAAGTATTTGATTGTCAGTAAGATGAGAATTCTATTATCTGGATTAGAAATAGGTGAGAATACAAAAAGAGGCTTCCACCTTCCGCGAACAGGGTTTTAACCATTTCCTTTACAAACAGGTAATAGTGGAATATGAGATTGGGCCGATCGTCCGAATACCATTTTAATGGTTTCCTATTCCCATCCGGTTTTGGTGTCCCCGGGTTTATCTCCTTCGGCGATTAAAAAACCTGGGCTAGGACATCCTTGGTTTGGGGATTCCCCGGGAGGGTGAAACGGATGGATGGTACCATCGGAGATGTTTCTGATTTCTGGTTCCTTCTGTTCCTCGTTGACTGGATGTGTACAGGCAAGAAAAAGATGGGCAGTTCAAGGTTCAAGGGTCAGCTGGCGCTTCCCCAGTTCAAAGTTTAACGCCTGGTACATTAAACCTTGAACAGAGGGACGACCAGTCGGCCCTCCTTAAACATTAAACAGCCAGACCAACTAGATAATTAGCCAAGCCCGAAGCCAACCAGGAACAAGGAACAGATTTTTCCGCCAGGGTAGATGGCAGGAACCATGCCTACGGCATGCAGGTAGGAACCAGATTCGCCTTCGAGGATGCGGTGAGACACCGCAGACATAAAGGGTTCGGGTGAGACACCCAAACCAACCCATTTTTTTATGCCACGGTTAAACCGCATGATTGTCTTGCTTATATGCCGTCCGGCGGATACAACATGACTGCTAGGATCAAACTCAAACACCAGGAAAAGGTGCGTAAGCGCTTGATAGTTCAACGCTCAAAACCCGGTACATTGAACCTTGAACAGAGGGCCGACTGGTCGGTCCCTCTTAAACGTTAAACAGCCAGACCAACAAGATATCTGACCCATCCCGAAGCCAACCAGGAACAGTTCTTCCCGCCAGGGAAGAACGAAGGAACGAAGGAACCATGACTACGGCATGCAGGCAGGAACGCTACTCCCCCTGCGCCAATGAGAACCCACGCTTATTATCAAACTCGTAGAGATTCTCAATCTTGATCACATCCAGACCGGCCGCATGAGCAACGTGCATGGCTTCAAGGATGCCTTCAAATGGGATAGGGCGATAGTCTGGTTCGAGGGTACTGCTCTGGGCCTGCTTGCTGATAAATCGACAACGCCAGTGGTCAGCACAGAAGGTCTCGGGTAGTCCATCCGGATAGACCTTCACACCGCGATTAGTGATCATTTTCAATTTGAGGTGTCGGAGTGGCAGACTGCTCAGAACATGGCCGAGATCATCGGCAGAACCTTCACGCCAATCCAGGAAAAGATCGACACCGACAAGCTCCTTGTGCTCGATCTGACGGCGATAGGGGGGTATCGTGATCCCACCCTTGCTCTCCCCTGCGACGGCCACTTCCAGGATCTCCGGCTTCTTGCCCAGGTTGGCGATGACGGCATCTGTGAATTCCTTTGTACCCACTCGCTTTTTACTCACTTCTTTCTGGTAGATATCTCCGGTGTGGATCCCGTCTTCCAGGGTCCGGAGCCATGCATTTTTGATAGTGGCTGCGATATCGCCTTGTCCGATATGCGTCAGCATCATCAGAGCGCCATTGAGCAGTCCGGAGGGGTTGGCAATTCCCTGCCCGGCGATATCCGGCGCAGAGCCATGGATGGCTTCGAACATCGCGAAGGATTCACCGATATTGGCCGATCCGGCCATTCCCACAGATCCGGAGATCAGAGCCACAATATCCGAGATGATGTCACCATACAGGTTTTCCGTGACCACCACGTCAAAGTCATGTGGCCGGTCAGCCAGGAGGGCAGAACCGATATCGATGATCTTGTATTCCTTTTCGATCTTGGGGTATTGTACGCCGATCTCGTCAAAGACCTTGTGGAAGAGACCATCCGTGATCTTCATGATATTGTCCTTGGCCATGCAGGTCACCTTCTGGCGACCGTCGGCCTTGGCATATTCAAAGGCATAGTGCATGATCTTCTCCGTTCCGGGACGGGTGATCAGCTTGAGGCACTGGGTGGCATCCTGTGTCTGCCGATGTTCAATACCGGCATACAGGTCTTCCTCATTTTCCCGGATGATCACCATATCAATGGCCGGGAAGCGGGTTGGCACAAACGGATGGAGTGCTTGACACGGACGGACGTTGGCAAAGAGGCCGAGGGTTTTCCGGATCGTAACGTTCAGACTCTTGTAACCACCACCACTCGGTGTGGTGATTGGCGCTTTGAGGAAAATGTGATTTTCACGAAGTGTCTTCCAATCGGATGGACGAATACCAGAGGTGTGACCCTGATGATAGACTTTCTCACCGATCTCAATCTCATGAATATCAATTCGGGCTTTGGCAGCTTTGAGGATGCGCAATGTGGCTTCCATGATCTCAGGGCCAATGCCGTCTCCGCGTGCGATGGTAATCGGTGTATTCATGATCGGTTATTGTAAAAAAAGAGTGAATGGAAAGCCATGTAAATCGTTTGACCGGTATCCGCAAAAAGCCGGCCAATGGCCGCAAATGTAGGAGACTCTATTGGATCATCATGGGCATGATGCAAATTTCCTGAAGGCAATGGGAATCATCTATGGAGAGAAGCCAGCTTATCCGATGTCCACCTCCCTGGAATTATCTTTGACTGGAAACAACTCTTCTATGGGGAAGTTCGACTCGACTGCCATCATACTTGTCTTTGGTCTGCCCGGGACAGGAAAAACGACTCTGGCCCGGGAATTGGCCCATGCCCTCGGTGCCTGGCACCGGAACAGCGATGGTGTGCGGGCTGACTTGGGTCTACGCGGACACTATACCTCTGCCGAAAAACAACAGGTCTATCACCAATTGCAGAACGAAGCTATTTACCAAATTCAGGGCGGACGAATGGTGATCGTCGATGCCACCTTCTCCAGACAGGCAGAGCGGGATGACTGGAACGCTATGGCCAAAGAAATGAAAGTCCCGGTGTTTTGGATTGAAGTGCGAGCGAATGAAGAGGTGATCCGCCGTCGTGTCCAGGTGGATCGTCCGGACAGTGAAGCCGATGAAAAGGTCTATGATCTGATCCTCCAGGAATGGTCACCCATGGTTGAAGATCATTTGATTCTCTATACTGACCGGGAATCTCTGCCAGACCTGGTGGACCAGGTGATGGATGGACTCGAAAAAATAAATCTGAATTATCCCGCATGACCCACGCGCAGATTTCCTCTCTTCAGGCGAACCTCCCCGAGCGGACTGACCTGATCGAAACACATATTTCCTGGGTGCTGCTGGGGAAAACCCGTGTGTACAAGATCCGCAAGCCCATTCGCTATGCCTTTCTGGATTTTTCCAGTCAGGAGAAACGGAAAGAAGATTGTGAGAAGGAATTGTCGTTGAATCAGAGGACCAGCCCTGAGATCTACCTTCGGGTGGTGCCTCTCCGGGAGATCAATAGCATGATTCAACTTGGAGAAGGCCCTGGCAAAGTGATCGATCATGCGGTGGAGATGGTACGCCTGGACAGTCACCGGCAAATGGATGTTCTTTTGCGGGAGCGAAAGGTGACTGGACAGGATATGAAACGGCTTGCCCGTCATCTGGCTCAATTCCACAGTCAGGCGGAACAGGTTGAAATGGCTCCTTCCGCTCATGGCTTATGGCTGGATTTTGCAGATGTGCTCAAAGTTGAGTCCCTGACCCGGGATCAACTGGGAGAAGAGGCCGCCCGGCAGCTGCGTGATTGTGTCACTTCGGCGAAACAATTATTGGATCGACTGGAGCCTCGGATCGAGGAGCGTCATGCGCTGGGGTTCACCCGGGATGTACATGGCGACCTGCACACCCGGAATATCTTTTTACTCCCCGAACCTGTCTTGTTTGACTGCCTGGAATTCAACGACCATCTGCGGCAAATTGACCTCCTCAATGAAGTTGCATTCCTGGGAATGGACCTGGAATCGGTGGGTCGAACCGACCTTTGGACGTTTTTTTTGACGGAATACCAGCAAAAGTTGGTGCTGATCCATGAGGAAAATGATAAAGTTCTCTTAAAATTTTATCTTGGGTATCGGGCGAATGTCCGCTTTAAAGTAGCGGCATTGCGTGTGATACAGGATCAAAGTTGTTTGGATATCAATACGTTAGGATATTCTTTTCGACACATGCTCCAGTATTTCTAACAGGCTGAGTCGCTGAAATATATAATTAATTAATATTTATGTATATTTGCTTTGACATCCTATGTGCCATTCACGTAGTTTTGTGGCTTAATCCCTTACTCTAAACTCCATGAGACAAATTTCACTACTGATTATTGCTGTTTTCCTGACCATCGGTCTTCAGGCTCAAAATGCTCCTGTACTGCCGACGATCGAAGGTGTTGTTCAACATCTTCGCACGGTCAAGCCAAAGGCTGCCGCTCAACTCCGTGAGGAAGTATCCTGTACACGTGAGTCAGAATTTTCCTGGAATTCCACAGCTACAAAGTGGGACTCTACCTTCCAGACCATCACCAAAGTGAATGACGAGGATGGTAAGACCAACATCGAGATCACCGCTTCCGAGTATGATGAAGTAGGCGGTTTCTTGGTTACCGAGATAATCGAAGGCTATGGTATTGTTGGCGACTTCGATCTCGAAGAAGCACCAGTATCGTATGACTCTCTCTTATTGTACGGTCCGGATCAGTTCACAGGTGATTTGATCCTGGTGGCTCGTATCCTCCCAACCTATAACGGTAACGGAAAGCTGGTCAAACAGGATACCTATTTCAATACAGCCTTCTTTGGTTTTCCATTGGGCTTTGTCCTCTTCGGTGTCAATTTGTACTACTACGATGCAAATGATTTCTTGACCTCAGAAGCCAGCAAAGGCGTTGATCTGGTCACATCTGCTCTTGAAAATGGTGATTCTACAAAATACACCAATAATGGTGCAGGTCAGGTATTGATTGCCCAATCCTGGGAGTGGGATACGGACCTGATGGTCTACAACAACGTCTCCCGCATCACCAACACCTATGTCAGCATGGGTGGTGATCAGGCTTCGATCACCTACGAAAGCTGGAATGATGGAACGATGTCATTTGATTACAACAGTCATTCTTTGTACACCTACAGCAAGCCCGGCCTGATGAGCAAGGAGGAAATCCAGACTGGTGCCCCAGGTAACTGGAAAACTGTTCAAGAGATCACCTATACCTATGATGGCCAGGACCGTCCGACCCTTGTCTCTTACAAGAGTGTCAATCCAAATGGCGTCAAGACAGATGCCAATCGTGAAACCATCAAGTGGGACACCAATGAAGGATGGACATCAGAAACGATTTATCAGAGCTTCATCGCGGGCAACTGGGTGAATCAGGATCGGAATATCGTCGAGCCATGTGAGCCGATCTCTTCCGTGACACCTCCTCTTGCTCCCGAAGCACTGCTGAATGCCTGGTTTGATGCCAGCCGTCAATTGAACCTGACGTTTGCAGCTGAAGCTCAGCCACGCACTCTGGATCTTTATGACATGCAGGGTCGCCTGAGTCTTCGCACTGACATCCGCAACGGTCAGAATAAGATCGATGGCAGTGCACTGATGCCCGGTATGTATCTTGTTCGGGTCACCTTCGCCGGTGGTGAAGTAGCGGCTAAGCAGGTGCAGAAGTTCTAAAGCTTCCATGTCTACCTAACCGACCCAAACTGATTTAAAAAAAGGGGATGTCGACAAGACATCCCCTTTTTTATTTCCAGGAACAATTTACCGGTTTCCGATATTTGATTCCTATGAACATGGCTCTGCTAAACCTGGTGGTTACTTCTATTTTGACCGGCCTCATCTGGACCATCCAGGTAGTTCATTATCCATCCTTTATCTATCTGTGGAAGGGGATGGGTTTAAAGCAGGATACCAATCACATTTACGCGGGATCATCCCCTTGACAGGTCTGCTCATGCCCATAGAAATGGGCGTATTCCTGATGTGGTGGGGTCAGATGAACTGGACTACCCAGCTCGCTGTTCCTGCTCTCTGCCTGGCAGGTATATGGGGGGCAACCCTTTTCATTCATATTCCGCAACACAAACGCCTGTCCTCGGGATATGATGCAGGTTTGATTCGCCAATTAGTCCGAACCAATTGGGGCCGGACTTTGCTCTGGACGATACGGACGATCTGGCTTTGGCTTTGGGTGTCCGGTTAGACGACAGTCATCATATTCAGACCGTTCTGGTCTTCCATGCCTCATTCAAGATCAAACCAAAAGGTATCCACCAGATCAAGTCGTTGAAGAGGATGACCAACCCAAAGGAGACAGGAAAATCACCATTCAGGAGATACCAGGCAAACCCGATGGGGCCCAGAATCTTACCGAGCAATCCGACGAGTGTGATGGGCCAGTGTCGGATAGGATTGCGGGCGGAAAGGAAATAACCTACACCGTACACCCCAACGATCATGCCCACACATTGCCAGATCATGGGATAGAGTGGTCTGGCCATGCCCGCCAGATCAAAGGCCAGAAAAGGAAAGAGAATAACACTGGTCCCCCAGATCAGATTGTAAATGCCGGCCACATAAAGGACCCGTTGCATGTTGCGTTCTGTCATATTCGTTTTGTTTGACGAACAACAGAACAACTTCCTGGAGGTTGTCGCAACGAACAAAGAATCCACAGTTTACCGATTCCCTGGAGGTTCACGTTTGTAGAAAATAAAACCGTTCTTTCGTCCGATCTCCCGGATATCCGAATACTTGCCAAAACGATCTTCCTTCCCGATACGGGTGACGAAATAAGCTGGCTTGTCAATCGGCCCGAAGAGCAGCCATTCCTGGTCAAAGGAATCTGGATTCGTAACCGGCTCTTTGCGGGTATAGAACAAATGTGCATAGCTCTTGAAGCCAACAGGCTGTACATAACAATCCTCTCCCTGTCGCGCCTCGTAAAACTCAATAGCCGCTCGTTGGGAGTAGCCTTCAATATTGCGAATGGAGGTAAATAGTGTCAAGACCACAAATAGGGCGGTTCCAACAAAGAGAACGATCACCCCAATCCGTGTGTCCTTCCTGCGGAAGGCACGCAGACTGGACACCAGAATGGCCAGCAGCCAGACACCCACCAACGCTTCCCAACCGGTCCAGATGACGTCTGCGTCCAGATTGGCCACTGCAAATGGATCCGCTGCCAGTATCGGCCGCAGAATTTCCGGGTGCATTCCCAGCCATGGCAGGGCCATAGTCGCCAGAACATAAAGTCCACCGACACCCATCAATCCAGCAGGCAGCCAGCCTTTCCAGGCAATCCGTTCTTCCCATAACTGATTCAGCACGACTGCTGCCAGATAAGTCATCGGGAAATAACACATGGAAGAGTAGTGAACGATCTTCGACTGGACAACGGAAAACAGGATCAATACCACCCAGAAAAGGATTTTCATCCACAGCTTGAAATCTTTACGGATATCGTTTTCCTCTTCGGGCATTTTGAAGAATGCCCGAACCGCAAAGATCGACGCCGGAAATACCCCCACCAGCAATACAGCAACATGATAACCCGGAAAGCCTCTATGACCTGCGTCCGGCGTGCTGAATAGCCGATACTGATATTTGGTGAATTCAACGATGAACCATGAACCATTCTTCATCGTCTCCAGCCCAAACCAGATCAACACGATCACGGCAGCACTCAGGGTGAATAAAAGCCAATGCCCCGGATGGGTGAACCATTGAAAACGCTTCAAGATCCAGTAGACGCCGATACACATGGCGACGATGAGAAAGGCAACCGGACCCTTGGTCAGGATACCCAGACCAATGGCCAGTCCACCGAGAATGAGGTAGGTCCAGGCGGATCGATTCACGGTAATGCCGGTCTTGCCATCCCGCTTCCAATAGAACAGAATGAAGCCGTACAGGCCCAGAAAAATGAAGAAATTGAACCAGGGGTCGATGATCCCTGATTTGGCGTACAGGAGGGGCAGGACACTACCAAGCCAGGCAGCCGCCCACAGCAAACCGAATCGAGGGTGATAGATTCGTGTACCAATCAGATACACCAGAATGAGACTTAAAATGCCATTGATGGCATTGGGGAGGCGGGCAGCATATTCCCCAACTCCCAGGAAGGCCATGCTGGTTGACTGGAGCCAGAAAAACAGTGGTGGTTTTTCCCAAAATGGCTCAAAATTGACATAGACCCGCAGATATTCCTTCAGGATGAGCATCTCCCTGCTGATTTCCGCAAAATTGATTTCATCCCAGTCGAACAAATGCACACCACCCAGAAAAGGCAGGTAGAAAACCACGCCTGCCAGGATCAGGAGGAGAATATGATTTCGCTTTGGTGACATCTGCTATTTCTTGTTGTTCTTCCTGAAAAACATACCCGGTACATTGCTGACAAAGTCATCATTAATGCCCAGCACTCCTTTCAGGACGTTGTACACCGCCAGAGCTGTTTGCCTGCCTCAATGAATCATCCCATCAGGCCGTTGCCAGGGCAGGCAAATGCTCTTCCAAACGATCCATGTGGATAAGGGGATGTGTGGTAGTGGCAGGCAATTGAAAAAATGTATGCAAATGTAGGGAGAAAGAGTGGGTGCACATATTTACCTGTTCAGGCAGCATCTGAGTGATTGCATCTTTCGATTAACAACTGATCAAGGTCGGAAAGATGTTCAGGACGGATGATATTGATAGCGGATACACCACAAAGCTGTGCAGCGAGTTGTGCTCCCGCGATCGTATTGGTCGCCGGACCGGCAATGAGATCGGGTTTCAATCCAAATGCGGTCTGAACACCGAGTGCTGCATAGGGATCGGAGGCACAGAGCAAGGTCACCCGGATCTGATCTTTGATCGCTTCCATGGCGAGGTCGCCACAATAGGGTTCCATAGGGGAGGCGCCGATCTCCACCACCGCCACATCCGCAGCTTTAGCATTCATGACCTTTAACAGCAGGTCCATTCGTGTCTTGAACAGTTCAGGATGCACTGCCGTAGAGGGTAGTCCCACATCAACAAAATCGCAGATCGCGTCTGCTCCGGCATCCGCCATGGTCAGGATATCGCGGTATCGACCTGCTCCGGTCATTTTGACACCAAGCACTTTTCGTCCCATCTTGACCAGTTCATGGATGACAATCCGTGACACCGTGGTCTTTCCTGCTGACATGGATGTACCGACGATCAGAATGATGGGCCCTGTAAAGGGCTGACACTTCGGATCCGGTAGAAATTGATGCATGGTCACTTTCCTGCTGCGATTGGTGATGTGTCCCAGATACTCCACCTCCATGGGATACGGGGAGAATGGAGAATAGGAGGTCATTTTACCGGCCAAGCCAGCTCCGGTGAGGAGATGAAACGGCTGATCTGGCCTGGCCTCTTTCCATTTACCAGTAACCTCCAGAGTGGCGTGGCGGTCTCCGAGGACACCGATCACCCTCAGACCGGACAAGGGTTCCATCATTCGCCCATTCATCAACTCCAGACGGACACCCCCATGTCCACGGTGGCGAATGCGCAGGGCAATATAGTCGCCCATTTCCCAGGCCGAATGACCAAGGGGTTCGATACGGAATGGTTGAGTATCCAGATTGCTGATACGCGTGAGTGAAGTAAAAATGAGGTCGCGTTTCATGGCAAATGATTTTCAGGGGATAAGGGGTTCTGAAGCATCATGATCAGTAAAGCTGTACGCTCCGGAAGACTGCTGATCTGAATGTGTTCGTGCCGGGCGTGAGCACCATCCCCAGTGGTCCCCATTCCGTCCAGGGTAGCACTGTATTGACTGGTCGTATTTCCGTCCGATCCACCTCCGGCAATGCTTTGTTCAAGGGTCATTCCAAGTGCCTCTCCGGCCTTTTTGGCTTGTTCCCACAGAGCCTGATTGCGTGGTGTCCGCTCCAGAGGTGGCCGGCCGATTCCACCTGTGATATTCAGTGTAATCCCCGGTTGCGATGCCTGCAATCCCAGAATTCTTTTAGTGATGTATTCACCATCTTCCTGCTGATATACACGAACATCAATAATCGCCTTGCTTTCCGGGGCGATCACATTCGGAGCGACTCCTCCTTCGATCATACCTACATTCACGGTGATTCCTTTTTCCGGATCATTCAGGGCGTTCAAGGCCTGAATCTGAAGGGATAGTTCAATAATGGCGCTGGCACCAGACGCTGGATCCAGTCCGGCATGGGCAGACTTGCCCTGGATATGCAGGACAAACCGGCCAATCCCTTTTCGTGCAGTTTTCAACTTTCCTTCTGGTCCGAGAGGAGGTTCCAGGATAAAGCAGCGGGATGCGAGACGGGCCAAGCGTCGGATCGCTGACGTACTCTCGCGACTTCCAATTTCCTCATCTGCATTGATCAGGATGACGGGAAGAGCGGGGAGATGAATATCCTGCTCTTGCATGTAGGATAAGGCAAAGATGATTTGCACCAATCCGGCTTTCATGTCAAATGCCCCGGGTCCATGCCAGTTGCCGTTACTCTCCTGAATGGGCATATGTTGTAAGGTGCCCACAGGCCAGACCGTATCAATATGCCCGACCATCAACTGGATGGGTTGTCCTTTCCGGCGTTTTTCTGGTCGGGCCATCAGCCACCCGCCGGTGTGTTTGCCGGCAGCACGGAACACATGAAAGTTTAAGGGCACCAGGATTTTGGAGAGAATACGAAATGCTTCTTGCTGGCTGGCCGGATCGGCAGATGGGTTCTCACATCGGACCAGTTCATCAAGCATTTCCAACATGGATCCATGCTGCTTGTTTACCCAGGATAATATGTGGTCTGCAGCCGTTTTCATGGTCAGGTCGAGAAATCTTTAGGAAAGGGGAAGGCAAAACTGGAATCAATGGTTGCATACCGACCATAATCCAGATAGGCGAGAAGGGGGAACTGCCTGAGTTGATCTTGAATGTCCCTTTCACTGTCGAGCAAATAGTCGCGATCTACCCAGGCCGCGGTGACCCGGCCACAGATCAGACTATGGTCACCAAAACCATCCATTGTGCGATCATGCTCACATGCGAGATAGAGATAACTGTTTTCCAGAAAAGGATCGAGATGATCATTAAAATGATGAATGGGCAGTTGGGAGACAATAGGTTTGTTTTTAAAGTCATCGCAACGCGGACTCGCCGCCAGAGAGGATAAGACTACCTGGTCGGGTTTGGGGAAGCTGACACTGAATGTTCCGTAACGGGCCACATTGTGATAGGTTTGATGACGTGGTGTACACACAAACGCAAAGTAATTGTCATGACCCAGGGCTGTAACCATATGCTTGGGCGCCAGATCATACCCCCCATCTTCTTGCGTGCCGATGACAACAAGTGGAGCAATCGTAAGGAAGCGATCCCAGATAGGGTGCTGCATATCCAATGCCTGAATAACCTGATCTTTCATAGGTTATGATCTTGGATGGAAAATAGGGCACAAACCGGTAGAGAGGAGTGACCGGGCTTAGGTGGAGGGATAATTTGGATCATAATGATCAGCAGACCTGTTTGACCGTTTCAGTCAAAATCCCAGAGAGTATTTGGTCCATTCGTTTCGGTTCTTGCCTGGTCGGATGTAAGTTTGCTGTTGCAATTCACAGACGATGTTTTTACTTGTCATGACTCTCTTGAATCGACCTCCTTTTGTGCCACAAAGGAAGGTTGAGTCGTTCGTCTTCAAAAAGAAATGCTGCAAAAAGTACAGGGCTGGCAAAGCATGTAAGAAGTGTCCGGTTCTCCGAAAGCGGATCTGACTCCACGTTGGCTCATCTCGCCAAACCATTGACTTTCCTGTCGCATAGCTGTAACTTCACAGACTAACCTGACCAACCTCCTCCCCATGAAGATCTTCCAATTACTGGCCGTCATGACCAGCACCCTCTTGATGCCCGCTGTCCTGTCGGCACAATGCCTCCCCACGGGTAGTGATATTGAAGGCCCCTATTATGTGACCGGAGTGCCGGAGACAGATTCCATCATTGCCCCGGTTCTTCAGTCGAATGCCCAGAAGATCTGGGTGAGAGGGACGGTTTATTATTATGGATGTGAAGTGCCAGTGCCAAATCCCGTGCTGGATATCTGGCACCCCAATGAAAATGGAGATTATTCCAATGTAGAAGGCAATCCGGACGACTTTGCCTATCGGGCGCGTGTCCAGGGAAATGCTGACGGAGAATACAGCTACTATAGTATTCTACCCGGATTATATCCCGGGAGGCCCAAGCATACCCACTTTAAGGTCTGGGTCAATGATACGTTGAAGCTGACCTCACAAATGTATTTCGCCGGTGATTCACTGAATGCGCAAGATCCATGGGCATCCAATGCGGAACCCAATCGTATAGTAGAGATGGATACCCTGCCCAATGGCGACCTGGAAGCTCGGTTTGACATCTATACCATTGATTCTCCCTGGACCCATACTTCTGACCCCCAAAACCCGCAATGGGGTTCTCTGGCAGTCTATCCGAATCCGCTGGACCAGACGGGAATCCTCCATCTCCCCGAAGTATTATCCATCACTTTGACGGACATTTCCGGACGGGTTTGGCTGCGCCAGGATAACGTGGATCGATTGCAATTGGATGAACTGCCCCTTGGTATTTATCAGTTGTTGACCACCGATGGTCGGGCAGCCCGAGTGGTGGTCCCCACACGGTGATCCTGTCGGGAGTTCCTTATCTTGGGTCAAATCATTGCTGATGCGTACCCACTACTCTTTGCTTCTCTTTCTTTTTTTGGTTGTCGTCTCGTGTCAATCAGATACACAGCCGGCGGAATTGGTCGTTGGAGAATGGCAAGGGGTGCGCTGGGTAACAGAAGGACAACCCGTTACCGATGACCCTTCCCAAGTGGTCTTTATATTCGAGTTGCCAGATCGCTATGCGGCAATCTTTGGTAATCAGGATGAAAAAGGTTCGTTCAAAGTCAACGATGGCCGATTGTACACCCAATCAGAAGAGGCTGGAACAGCACCGATGATGGTCCGTTTTGAACGTCCTCAGGAGGATACCTTGACGCTCAAGATGAACCGTGGCGGACGGATAGAGACCCTCGTCCTCGGTCGACGAAAGTAATCCGCTATCTTCTGTTTTCTGGTGGTCTGGATGTGTACAGCCGCATAAACACTGGAATGTTCAACGTTCAAGGAGCGCCGACAAGCCGGACCTCTGTTCAAGGTTCAACATCTTGAACTTTGAACCTTAAACAGGAGTAGCGCCAGCTACCCCTTTGAACGTTGAACAGTCAGGCGTCTGAAAACAGAATGCCAGCTATTGGATCCAAAACCGCCTCCCCTCCAACCTCCTCCCTTTCTTCACTTAATCCACATCACCAGGCGAATTGATCCTGGTCACCGGCAAGAATGGGCAGTCGGCCGAATTTTATTCGGTTAAATCAAACCCTCCACTTCATGCCGGTCTATCATCGTCAGGGACAGATCCCTCGCAAACGTCATATTCAATTTCGCCAGTCAAACGGAGGTCTTTATCATGAAGAGCTGGTCGGAACTCAGGGATTTAGTGGTGTATCTGCCCTGGTTTATCATTTACACCCACCGACCATCGTCAAGGAAAAGGGGGCACCTTATAGTATTGCTCCTGAAATTGCCATCAGCGAGAATTTGCAAGCCCTCAGTTTTAAGGGATTTGAATTACCCCCGACCGATCATTATCTGGAGAGTCGTTCAGCCCTGTTTGTCAACAATGATCTGACTGTTGGCCTGGCGGCTCCTAGGTCATCCATGACCGGAGATTTTTTCAAAAATGCAGATGCAGATGAAATGATTTTCATCCATCAGGGCTCCGGCACACTGTCCACCATGTACGGAAGTCTGGACTTCAAATATGGGGATTACCTGGTTATTCCCCGGGGGACGGTTTATCAGATCCGATTTGATAGTGCAGAAAACAGATTGCTCTATATCGAGTCTTACAGCCCGATTCGATTCCCGGCCCGATATCGTAATCAATCCGGACAATTATTGGAACACTCTCCATTTTGTGAACGGGATGTGCGCCTTCCTCAAGATCTGGAAACCCATTCGGAAACAGGTGATTTTCGAGTGTTGATCAAAAAGCAGAATCGGATATACCCCTACATATATGGCACCCACCCATTTGATGTGGTCGGGTGGGATGGATTCCACTATCCCTACGCCATGTCCATTTTCGATTTCGAACCGCTGACCGGGCGAATTCACATGCCGCCTCCCATCCACCAACAATTCGAAGCAGATCAATTTGTGGTTTGCTCATTTGTTCCCCGGTTATACGATTACCATCCCGAAGCTATTCCAGCACCGTATCACCATAGTAATATTGATTCTGATGAGATCCTCTATTATGTCGATGGTGATTTTATGAGTCGGAATAATATTTCCAAAGGACAGTTGACCCTGCACCCAGCCGGATTACCCCATGGCCCACACCCGGGTGCGATCGAACGCAGCATTGGCCAGAAATCTACCGAGGAATTAGCGGTGATGATCGACCCCTTCCGTCCAATGCAGATCACCAAAGCGGCGATGCAGTTGGATGTGGAAGATTATTATAAATCCTGGATCAACCACCTCGACTCCGTCGGTTAGATCCATATAAACAAACGCATAAACGCCTCCCCTCATAACCTCATAACCTCTTAGAATGGCCACATTAACTGGAATTAAAGACTACCAATACGGACTGGAAAAAATATTTTCTGAAGCAGATGATTTCCTGCCGCTCCTGGGTACAGATTATGTTGAACTTTATGTTGGAAATGCCAAGCAGGCCGCTCATTTTTATAAGACAGCATTTGGATTCCAGTCACTGGCCTATGCCGGCCTGGAAACGGGCGTCCGGGATCGGGTGTCTTATGTCGTTCAACAGGGGAAGATCAAACTTGTCTTGACCACACCCTTGCAATCAGAGACGCCGATTTCCGATCACATCAAAAAGCATGGCGATGGCGTGAAGGTGATCGCGTTGTGGGTAGATGATGCCCGGGCAGCCTATCAAGAGACGACCAGCCGTGGTGCACGCTCGTTTATGGAACCAGTTGTCGAAAAGGATGACAAGGGAGAGGTTGTCCGTTCAGGGATCCATACCTATGGCGATACGGTCCATATTTTTGTTGAACGAAAAAATTATCAGGGCGTTTTTCTCCCAGGATTTGTCGAGTGGAAATCGGAATATAATCCGACCCCAATCGGTCTGGAATATATCGATCATATGGTCGGGAATGTCGACTGGAATCAGATGAACGTTTGGGCGAAATTCTATAATGAGGTAATGGGATTTGCCAACCTGATCTCTTTTGATGATAAAGATATTTCCACCGAGTATTCTGCCTTGATGTCAAAGGTGATGACCAATGGGAATGGCCGAATTAAATTCCCAATTAATGAACCGGCCAAAGGGAAGAAGAAATCACAGATCGAAGAGTATATAGATTTTTATGAGGGGGCTGGATGTCAACACATTGCTGTCGCCACCAAAAATATATTGCATACAGTCGGCGAAATGAGAAAACGCGGTGTAGAATTCTTACACGTTCCGGGAAGCTATTATGATACCGTTATGGATCGGGTGGGTCAGATTGATGAAGATGTCAAAGCCTTGAAGGAACTGGGTATTATGGTCGACCGTGATGATGAAGGGTACCTCTTGCAGATTTTCACCAAACCGGTAGAAGATCGCCCCACCATGTTTTTTGAGATCATACAGCGAAAGGGTGCCATGAGTTTTGGCAAAGGGAATTTTAAAGCCCTATTTGAATCGATCGAAGACGAACAACGCCGGCGCGGAACCCTCTGATATGAAGCATCAAACAATTATTGAGCCTTTCCGGATCAAGGTGGTCGAGCCCATCCGGATGAGTACAGTTTTGGAGCGAGAAGGGCATTTAAAAAATGCATTTTTCAATCCATTTCTTCTACACTCCACAAATGTGATCATCGATCTATTGACGGATAGCGGAACATCGGCGATGAGTGCCGAGCAGTGGGCCGGTATCATGCGTGGAGACGAGAGTTATGCAGGAGCAAGCAGTTGGTTGCGGCTGGAAAAAGTGATCCAGGAGCTGACAGGATGCGAGTATATTTTACCCACCCACCAGGGACGCGCCGCAGAACATCTTCTGTACACTCGCCTTGGGGGGGAGGGGAAGGTCTTTTTTTCCAATACGTTGTTTGATACTACTCGGGCAAATATTGAATATTCCGGTGCTACAGGTGTAGATCTGCCCATCCCGGAGAATAAGGATACCCAAAGCTATTTTCCGTTTAAAGGAAACCTGGACGTTGAGCGATTGAAAGCCGGTATAGCCGAATGGGGTGCCGAAAATGTGGCAGCAGTCGTGTTGACGGTGACCAATAATAGTGGAGGTGGGCAACCGGTTAGCCTGGATAATGCCAAGGCAGTTGCCGCGGTATGTAAAGAGAATGGCGTCATGTTTTTATTAGACGCTTGCCGGGTAGCGGAAAATGCCTATTTCATTCAGCATCGCGAGCCAGGGAACGAAGACAAATCCTATCGGGATATTGCCCAGGAGATGTTTGCCCTGGCGGATGGTGCGATCATGAGCGCGAAAAAGGATGGACTGGTGAACATGGGTGGCTTTCTGGCCCTTCGTGATTTGGAACTGGCTCGCGCATGCCGGACGGTATTGATCATCACTGAAGGATATTCCACCTATGGAGGTTTATCCGGGCGCGACATGGAGGCTATCGCCATAGGGTTGGAAGAAGTT
This sequence comes from uncultured Saprospiraceae bacterium, assembly GCA_942490895.1. GTDB lineage: Bacteria > Bacteroidota > Bacteroidia > Chitinophagales > Saprospiraceae > JAGNXB01. Next base: position 12,043 of record CALNZC010000021.1, on the reverse strand, counting down.
TTCGATCCTGATTATCTGCATTATCGCATAAGAAGTACAGGTTACCTGGGTGAGAAACTCACCGCCATGGGCATTCCACTTTTGCAACCTCCGGGTGGACATGCCGTGTATATCGATGCCAAATTATTATACCCGAATATTCCAGTGGATCAATATCCTGGTCAGGCACTGGTTTGCGAATTGTATCGCCTGGGAGGGATCCGATCCTGCGAGATCGGGTCTGTCATGTTTGGTAAATATGACACCGATGGCAGCTTGATCCCCGCACAAATGGAATTGGTCCGGTTGGCTATTCCACGAAGAGTCTACACCCAGAGTCACCTTGATTATGTCATCGAGACCTTTGGCGAGATCCTGGAGCAAGCGGATCAGGTCAAAGGTTACAAGATCGATTGGGAACCACCCTTCCTTCGCCATTTTACGGCGAGGTTCAGTTCTTTATAAGCTGAACCAACACGAGCGTTTTCTTATAGTCAAATAGAAAAGGGCATGCCTGAAAGCAGGGTGCCCTTTTTCATTTTTTGATTACTTTCGTCAGGATCGAATGTCATCATCGCTAATCTCCGTTAATTATGTTTTCCGCTTTCATGACCATTTTCAGGACGTTATTTGTTGTTGCTGCCTTCGTTTCTCTTTCACTCCCGGCACTCCAAAGCCAGGAGCTTGTGGATGGAAAAGAAATGTTCAATACTCAATGGAATGTAGGTGGGTTGGATGACTGCAATGGCGACTTTTCGAAAGTTCTCTGTTCGGAGATTATGGTCATGACAATTGATTCCTTAGTTGCTTTGGGACAACAGAGCTTTTTTAAGGACGTAGATGCGGGATTAGCATTCTATATGAATGATTATTTCTTTTATTCACATTATACATTCGGGCCAGCGAATGATAACTTGTTCTTTCGATTCATAGACTATTGTGATACTAGTATTTATTTGTGCCAGTTTATTCCCAATGGACCAAATGCGTGGGAATGTTATTTTGCAGACGTAGATGACAACAACGGAGTTCTGGTGCCAGGTTTGACACCTGATGATTTTGACAAAGAAATCCTTTGGGAGAAAGGAGATGTCATCCCTACACCCTGCCCTGATCCGAATTTTGATCCCTGCGCCCCCTGTGCAAATTCAGCTTGTATCCAGGAAGGTCTGATCGATCTAAGCATCCAATGCCCACAGAATTTCGATCCTGTCTGTGGATGTGATGGAAAAACCTATGCCAATGCCTGTATTGCCACTTACCGTTATGGCGTGAGTGAATATACCCAAGGTGCATGCGGGACTGACGACTGTTTTGACGCAGCCCAGGTGTCGGATGACCCATGCACATTTGAATATGCGCCCGTTTGTGGTTGTGATGGAATTACTTATCCGAATGCCTGTACAGCGATGCGGAATGGGATGATATCCTATACTGATGGGCCCTGCCAGGAGGATTGTCGGGATCCGAATAACGGGTTCGATCCGACCCAATGCATTCAACTCTTTGATCCAGTTTGTGGCTGCAATGGTGTGACCTACCCGAATGCCTGTTATGCCCTGGCAGATGGGGTCATTGATTTTTTTGAAGGTCCATGTCCGGACGTCAAATGTGATAGTTTCATCGTAGTGCCTTTACCTGTTCAAAATCCGACGGTAGTTGAAGATGAATGTGGCAATCTGCCCGTAGACCCCGTTTGCGGTTGTGACGGGATCACCTATCCGAACGCCTGTTATGCCTTTGGCGCTGGCGTTGAATATTATCAAACAGGAACCTGTGAAGAGCAACCCTGCAAAACAAGTGACCTTCCTGATCCTCCCCTGGATTGTATCGCTTTGGGTCCAGACCCTGTATGTGGCTGCGATACCATCAGCTATCTGAATGCCTGTGACGCGGTAAACAATGGCGTTCTTGTCTGGACACCTGGATTATGTCCCAAACCACCTTGTATCGATTCCAACCTGATCGATTTGAACATGCCTTGTATTGATCTCTATGATCCGGTCTGTGGTTGTGATGGTGTCACCTATCCGAACAGTTGTGTCGCCCGGTATCGATATGGGATCACATCGGTCGAACCTGGTCCATGCCTCACTGGCGATTGTTATGATTCTGCCTCGGTTTCTTCAGACCCGTGCCCGTTCAATTACGACCCGGTGTGTGGCTGTGACGGGGTAACCTATCCCAACCCTTGTATGGCAGACAGGAGTGGTATCCGCCAATACCAGCCAGGTCCCTGTTGGTCAAATTGCCAAAATCCGGATGTTATTCCAGATGAGATCCTTTGTCCACAAGTCTATGTACCAGTCTGTGGCTGTAATGGGGTGACGTATCCCAATGCCTGTTTTGCCAATGCGGACGGTGTGATCCACTATGTGGATGGTCCCTGTCCTGACCTCGAATGCGATAGCATCATTGTGGCTCCCTTACCCGTATTGGATGCCCAGGTGATCGAGGATATATGCAGTCAGCAACCAGAAGAACCGGTCTGTGGTTGTGACGGAAAGACCTATCCCAATCCATGTTATGCATTTGCAGAGGGTGTGGAATATGTCATTCCGGGCATCTGCGAAGACTTGCCTTGTGAAAATGAGGTCATCCCGCTCTTTTTTGTGGATTGTACGCTTGAACCCGCGGATACCATCTGTGGATGTAATGATTCGACCTATATCAACCCGTGCGCAGCTATACAGGATGGCATCAATGATTGGACGGATGGTCCCTGTAATACAACATCGATTGATGCACATGCTGATCTTCAGGAATATCATATTTATCCAAACCCAGCATACGCCTATATTCACATTTGGCCAGTGGATCAACCAATCGAATTTGCCATTATTGAATTGACAGGCAGGGTTTTGATGGAAGGCACAACAAACACACAAATAGATGTCAAAGGTCTTCCACCTGGTCTCTATGCTCTTCGTTTAAGGCATGGCAAATCCTGGCAAACGATCCATTGGTCCAAGTTGTAACCGGCTTTTTGAGGACTGCCTCATTCAACCCTGGCATTGGTGTAGTATGTTTATGAAATGATCACCCTGCATGAGGTCAGCACAAATGCCGAACTGAAGGCTTTCATCCGGTTTCCAGAAAAGCTGTATCGACAACATCCATTTTGGGTGCCACCCTTATTCCTGATGGAGTGGGCGACCCTGCATTGGCAGAAAAACCCCACCCTCCGTCATGTTCGCTCGATTTACCTCCTTGCGTATCGGGAGGGCCGTATCGTAGGACGTGTTGCGGGTATGATCCATGATCTGGAGGTTGAAGCGACCGGGCTGAACCATGCACGTTTTGGCTGGCTGGATGTCATCGATGATCTGGAGGTGACCACCTTATTACTTCGAGCCATTGAGGACTGGGCAGTAGACCAAAGCATGACTGAGCTCAAAGGTCCGGTAGGGTTTACACACCTCGACAAGGCGGGAATGCTGGTCCATGGATTTGAGACCCTCCCGACCATGGTCACACTGTACAACCCTGCCTATTATGTCGACCATTTGCAAGCGCTGGGTTTTCAGAAGGATGTGGATTGGAAGGAGTACCGCATCGCCATGCCTGCGGAGGTCCCCGATCGGGTGGATCGACTAAGTGATGTGCTCTCGAAACGGTATGGTCTGCGACAGATGCGTTTCCGTTCACGGAAAGAAATCCTGGCCTATAAAGATGGTATCTTCTCCATGATCCGGGAAGCGTATCGGACCCTCTATGACTTTGTTCCTCTGGATGAAACAGAGGCGGAAGCCATCACCCTTCAATTCATCCGTTTCCTCAAACCGGAATTCCTTGCTGTTATCCTGGATGGGGAAGATCAAGTTGTCGGATTCGGGATTACTATGCCTTCATTTTCGAAGGCGTTACAACGATGTCGTGGAAATCTGTTTCCCTTTGGCTGGCTTCATTTATATCGGGCTACTCGTCGGAACGATACAGCTGACCTGCTACTCATCGGTGTAGCGGACGAATACCGCAATAAGGGAGTCAATGCCCTGATCTTTCAGCAAGTCATGGAGACATTCATGGATTTTGGTATCCGATGGGTGGAAACTAATCCTGAGCTAGAAGGCAATACCCAGGTCCAGGCTATGTGGCGCCGGTATGATCCAAAACATGTACGGACAAGAAGAGCCTGGAAGAAGACAATTTGATCAAATCCATTCTTGATTTTTGGTGTCAGGGCGACAAATCCCATAAGCTGACGGTCAACATACTCGGTTCTTGACCGTTATATCCCTGGCAATCCATATTTTCGGTCCATGGTGGCAAATCGTCTGATCCTTTTCTTTCTTCTAGTATTCCCATTGAGCCTCTGGGCCACCCACAACCGGGCAGGTGAGATTACCGTCGAACAGATCGGTAACTGCAGCGAATTGACCCTGCGTGTGACAGTCACCACCTACACCAAAGCGTCCAGTGTTGCTGCTGACCGGGATAGCGTGGAGGTTTCATGGGGCGATGGGACCAAACAATGGCTTTACAGAACGAATGGGCCCATTGGCTCCGGAGGAATCCCCTTTGGCGAAGCACTGGCCAATGATATCAAGAAGAACCTGTACATCGGTATCCATGTGTATCCGGCCCGGGCAACATATCGGATCAGCATGAACGATCCGAACAGGATCGATGACATTCTCAATGTCAATTATCCGAACTCAGTTAGTATTCCATTTTACATCGAAACGATCTACACCTTTCTGAATCCTCAGTTTCAGGGATGTAACAGCACACCGGTTCTCCTCCAGCCACCGATAGACTTCGGGTGTGTGGGACGCACCTTTGTGCATAATCCAAACGCCTCAGATCCGGATAATGACAGTCTGTCTTACCACCTGATTGTACCGCTGCAGAAGCAGGGAACACCAGTACCCAAATATCAATTTCCTAACCAGATCGGTTCTGGTGGCCCCAATTCGATTACATTGAATCCGGTGACAGGCGAGTTGCGCTGGGAGACCCCTTTGGTCGCCGGTGAATACAATATCGCCATGATCATTGTGGAATATCGCAATGGTGTTGCACTCGATACCATTATCCGGGATATGCAGGTTCTGGTGAAAGACTGTGACAACAATCCACCTGTGATTGAGACCCTGGAGGAGATCTGTGTGATTGCCGGCGATACCCTTGAGCTGGAGGTCCTGGCCACAGATCTCGATGCCGGACAACTCGTGTTGTTAACGGCATTGGGCGGCCCCTTTATCGACCCGTTCTCACCAGCCAAATTCTTTGCCCCGCCCAATGCCGTTTCTCCACCCGTTTCGGGATCTTTTTTCTGGCCGACCGTTTGTGAGGAGATCTCAAAGCAGCCCTATTCGGTGGTCTTCAAGGCGGTAGATAATGATGCGACTTCACCACTTGCAGATCTGCATACCTTATTGATCAAAGTGGTGGGTCCTCCACCTCTGGATGTGAAGGCCAACCCGGGGAAGGATACCGTCACCGTGACCTGGGAAAGTCCGTACAAATGTGAAGATGCAGCCGATGAATTCTTCCGGGGGTTTTCGGTTTGGCGTCGAATTGGAAGCAACCCGTTTCCAATAGATACGTGCACTACTGGATTATCGGGTAAAGGTTATACCCGGATCGCCTTTAAGCAAAAAACGGTGATCAATGGCCGCTATGCCTTTGTCGATACCGATGTTGAAGCGGGACGGACCTATTGCTATCGGATTGTCGCCGATTTTGCTCGACTCTCCTCTGCCGGTAATCCGTTTAATCAGGTGGAGAGTCTGCCTTCAAAAGAGGTATGTGTCCAATTGAGCAGAAACCTTCCCTTGCTGACTGCGGTCAGCGTCGAGTCGACTGACCTTACTACAGGAGAGATGGAGATCGTCTGGAGTAAGCCACGCATTCCTGATCTGGACACCTTGCTCTACCCCGGGCCATACCGCTATCGTTTGCTGCGATCTCCGGGCATTGGCACTTCTAACTGGACACCTGTACTGGGAGGCGACTTTAGTGCGCCGACTTATTCAACCGCGAATGATACAGCAGTTCAATTTGATGTGGCGCTGAACACACAAACCTCCCCCTACACTTATCAGATTGAATTTTATACCGGCCCGGCAGATGAATTGCTTGGCGCTTCCGCAGCGGCATCCTCTATTTTTCTGACCGTAGCGTCTACAGATCAACGCAACCTCCTTTCCTGGGAGGAGGAAGTCCCCTGGATCAACTATCAATATCAGGTAGAGCGATTGAACACCATGTCATCAATATGGGAGCCATTGGCCATAACCACCACTCCGGAATATTTGGACCTCGGCCTGATCAATGGTGAAGAGTATTGTTATCGCATTCGATCATTCGGAGAATACGGGATCGATAATTTGCCAGATACCTTGATTAACCTTTCTCAGGAAACATGTGGTGTTCCCCTGGATACGGTGCCACCATGTCCGCCTGTCCTGTCGGTCAGCAATGTTTGCGACAGTTTATTTGAAGGACCGTTTCCGGATATTCTCGAAAATGAATTGACCTGGATCAGTCCGTTGTCGATTTGCCCGGAGGTTTCTGATGTTGCAGGATATCAGATCTATTTCCGTCCCCCGGGGGAGGATCAAAGCTTCCTGGTGAGCGAGCTCTTTTCTGCTGCGGATACAACAGAGATTCATCGACCGGATATCGGATTAGCCGGATGTTATTCAGTGGTGGCATTGGACTCTCTTGGCAATGTGTCATTTCCGAGTAATGTCGTTTGTGTCGATAATTGTCCGGACTATGAACTGCCCAATACCTTTACTCCCAATGGCGATAATCAGAATGACTTGTTTAAGCCATATCCCTATCGATTTATTGAGCAGATCGATCTGAAAGTGTTTAACCGATGGGGGGGGCTGGTCTTCGAAACCACAGATCCGGATATCCTTTGGGATGGACGTGATCAGTCGGGAAAGGAGTGTGCTGACGGGACCTATTTTTATGTCTGTAAAGTATTTGAACAGCGTGTGCAAGGCATCGTACCAGCGCAAAATTTATTAGAGGGATATATTCAAATCCTTCGGCCCTGATCGGTTGATCATCTTCGAAAGATCTGGAATGAACATGCCCTGCTGAAGTATAAATATGAAGAATCATGTTTACAGGAATTATTGAATGCATCGGTCAGATTGAGGCTGTCGAAAAAGAAGGGACCAACGTACATCTTTGGGTGAGTTCAGCAATTTCGGATGAGTTGAAGATCGATCAGAGTATTGCCCATGATGGTGTTTGCTTGACAGTTACCAATATCAAGCCGGGGCAACATTCAGTCACGCTGGTTGCTGAAAGTCTGGAGCGGAGTCATTTTCGGAATATACAGGTCGGGAGTCCAGTCAATCTCGAACGGGCTGTTTCCCTCCAGCATCGGTTGGATGGGCACCTGGTTCAAGGTCATGTGGATGGTGTGATGACCTGTACCCATCGTGAAGATCGGGATGGTAGCTGGTGGTTTACATTTCATTTTGATCCAGCGTCGGCACATTTACTGATCGACAAGGGATCGGTCTGTATTAATGGGGTCAGCCTTACCGTTATTCAGCCGACCCGGGATACTTTTTCTGCTGACGATCATTCCTACACGATCGATCATACTACTTTTGGCACATTGATGCCTGGCGACCTCTGCAATGTCGAATTTGACCTGGTTGCCAAATACCTCGCCCGCTGGCGTGAGCTGGGGTGATTTCCTGGTCTTCATCTCCATAGGTTGTATTAATTTCTCTACAACGATAAATTCACCTTTTATCTGTTGGGGATTCAAATTGATAGGAAAGTATATTCATTCGGCTGAAGCCGAGTTTGTGGTTGAACGAAACCCCGGGCCAAAGCCCGGGGCTATTGATTGCAGAATGATGATTAAATACTCTTTAACTGCCGGAAAAGGCAGTATGTTCAATTGAATATCCTGGCCAGGGTTATATCTGCTGGCGAATTCAAGATATCCAAGTAGGTAGAGTGTTGGATAAAAGGAAAAGGAGTGGTCAATAGCCTCCAGCTTCAGCCGCGGGGTGTAAAGAAACAATTGAAATGGCTTCAGCCTCATGCGTTTATTATTCTGCAAGAATCTCTGCGTATGAATAGGGGAGTCAAATAAAGTGTAAAGCATATTCTTGTGGCTAAAGCATGCCGACTGGAATTGATTTGTGGATATATAGAACCCATGCTTGCTGGAGGATCATCGATGTATACTCATTTCTCCCCCTTTCCGTACCTTCATTCCATGATCTCTCGCAAGCTTACATCTACCAGGACAGATGCCTTACGCCGCCTCGCAGGTACCCTGGATTTCCAGTTTATTGGCACGGACGACTTCTCAGATGCAGCTCTGTTGAAATCATTTCGGTTTTATCAACGGATTTTCGAAGGAGATCCACAACGTGGCGCGACGAGTAGACCCGTTGCTGAATTCCACCCTGATGACCTTTGATTTTACCTGGAAGAAGCCAGCAGGAAATCATTCACGACGACTTTATCAAACGGTTTTTTTCATTCAAGCCAAAGACCTGGCCTTACCCGACTTCTTCCTGCGCCCTGAAAACTTTTTTGACCGCATCGGCACATGGTTGGGCATGCAGGATATTGATTTTTCAGAAGACAAAGCCTTTTCTGATCAGAACCTCCTGCAAGGAGAGGACGAAGACCTCATTCGCCAATTACTTCTGACCCCTCAGTTTGCCCGTATGTTCCGCATCAACCGGGAATGGACCGTAGAAGGCTTGGGGTATTACCTGGCGATCTATAAAAAGCGCGCATTATTAGAACCAACGGATATGGCCCACCTGGTGAAAAAAGGTATGGAGCTGTATGGCATCCTCAGAGAGCCCGAATAAGGCATAGCCAGATGCTTCTGTGGCATCCAATGCCCTGAGTCTTTTGACAAGGGTGAAATCAGAATATATTAAGCACTTTCGTCCATCGCCAGATCAGGATCTTCTCCACCTGGAGTAATACTGTCTGCCAGAACATGATGGTCAACCAGATTGCACCAGAAGCAGTTGGGTTCATGACATCCCTTGCTGAATTCCAGATTGCGAATCCCTTCAAATGCATAGGCGAGTTGCTCACCGACGATGGACAGATCCTCCGGCGTCACCTCTATGGTGGCTCGTTCTAATTGTTCCTTGCTGTTCGGCTCAATAAACTCCATGACGCCGGCTTTCATTTTTGTGGTTAGTGTTCGATCTGCGGTCACCAGCATATGGTAGAAAACAATTTGGCGCCAGTAATCGCCACCGGGCTCTTCTCTCCAATCTTCGCCCGGCCTGTTTAATTTCTTTTTAGCATTGGCAGGATTTCCTGTTTTATAATCAACCACGATTAGGCCATCTTGATAGTGCTCCACTTTATCCAATTTTCCGCCGATCGGAAATCCTTCCCACTCCACTTGGCGAATGGCTTTTTCTACTTCTGTTTTTTCCGCCTGCTTCCAGATCGGCATGGCTTCTCCCACATACCAGGGAAGTACCTGTTTGCCATGTTCAATTGTATTCTCAAACTCGATTTCTGTAAAGTGTGATTGATATCGATTCATGCCTTGTTCGAAGGCGCTGAGTAATTGCTCCGTCACATCTCCTTCCAGTAGGGTGTTTTTACGAAAAACGGTTTCCAGCGCAAAGTGCACGGCGCTGCCATACCCCATATATCGATTTCTGCCAGAAGGGACCCGCAATATATTTTCATAATAAAACGATCGTGGGCACACCAGATATTTATTCAAAGCAGTTACGCTCATCACGAAGTTGCTGACCTGCTCCTTCAGCCAGCCTTCTTCCAGTAAAGCAGGATTCTCATCCAGGGGATGTAAAAGGGCTTCCAGGGCATCTTCGCGAGATTCAGCTGGCATATCCAGCGATTGGATAGGAAGCTGCCCCTGTTCATGCAACTCCCACATAAAAGGTGCCGCCAGGTCGTTCGTTCCCGTCTTTTTTGTTCGGGCATTTTTCTGATCCTGGGCATAGCTGATGGACAAACCTTCTTTGGCTCGAGTCATGCCCACAAAAAACAGGCGGCGCTCTTCCTCCGCATTCTGTTCGTCAGTGGCTTCTGTATTCCGTTGCAGGGTGTCCGGGAATTTATAATCACGTCCACCTGTCTGTCCGGCCCAGTTTTTTGCTGAACTGGCGATCATAAATACATGCGACCATTCCAGTCCTTTAGCGGAGTGAATCGTACTGAAGGGAATGCCTTCTGCATTGCCAATATAGTGGACATACGGCAAGGCTATATTGCCCTCCACCATATCCGCAAACTGTTTCAGTATTTTCGATAATTCGACCTTGGGGTCACTGGAGGTTTCTGCTTTGATATAATCGAAAAGTGTGGTGACCAATTCAAGCAGACGTCGTTTTTGAGGATCGCCCAAAATGGAAGCCAGGACTCCACCACGGGTCAGAATACGTTCGAATAAGCTCTGGATGGTCATCTCCTTAAAATGCCCGATCCAGTATTCCAGATGACTGGAGATGGCGGAAATAGCCGCGATATCTGAAACACCAGTTTGCGATAACAATGCTTCAGAAGCCAATAGGTCTCGCCACCTGAGTAATTTTCTGGACGGATCCATTTTATGGGCGGCATAATTCTGTTTCATGTATCGCAGAAGTCGAGCTACATCCAATGGTGCGATACCGAAATACCTGTAATGCAGAATTTCAACCAGCCGCAGTTCTTCACTGAAGGGTTGATTGTATTCACCCTGGATATAGGCCAGGATTTCCAGTAGACTTTGAATAAATGGATCATGCAGAATATTTTCCTGTCGTTGCTGGCTGACCGGGATGCCGCGTTGGCGACAGAGCCGGATGAGGTTGTCTGCATGTTTATGATTGCGATAGAGTACCGCCATCTCTGGAGCAGGGACACCCGAATCTAATAAGCTTTGGATTCGATCTACGATCCAGGCTTCCTCTCCGGTACTGGTTCCAAACTCCAGCAATTGAGGTGCGACTCCCGGTTGGGGTAGCTTGGTATTTTTAGCCTCTAATTTCTTTTCGAGCCCCAGCTTTTCATTCAGCCGGCCCAGGTTTTGGGAGATCAGAGCGTTGCTGGCATCCAACAGGGCCTGGCCGGAACGATAATTCTCCTTCAGGATAAATGGAGCGGGCCTGAATCGGTGGTGAAAATCCAGGATGTTCTGCATGCTGGCCCCCTGGAAGCGGTAGATGGCTTGATCGTCATCTCCCACCACAAAGAGGTTGGGTTCCTGCCAAAAATCGGCAAGCTGGTAAAGGATCCCATTTTGTAATCCTGACGTATCCTGATACTCATCCACCAGCAGGTAGAGATAACGTTCCTGGTAGGTGCGGAGTAGCTCAGTGTCTTCGTTAAATGCCAGATGGACCCACCGCAACATATCCGAAAAATCGTAACGGCCTTTTTCTTCCAGCAGCGCCTGGAAATCGGGTAGCAGTCGAGCAGCGATGCGGGTATCTTCCATGCGTTTGGTCTCCGCCTGGATGGCAGACTCCTTGGGGTCTCCTGCTTCAAACTGCTTGTATTTCCGCTTGTAGAAATAGCCCTCTCTCGTGGGCAGCTCCTCTAGATACAGGTCAATTGCTTCGCTGATCTGATCTGGTGATAGATCTTCCTGCTTCATGGTGCTGAACAGACGGGACAGACGGGGTACCTCATAATAAAAATCCCCCCGCAACCGACGCAGGGGATGTTCAGCTGGGAGTGAATCGATCAGTTTTTTCAGGAGTTCTCGCCCTTCCAGATCGGTCAGGGGCTGGAGTTCACGATAGCCGCCAAATCGGGCCGGATTCTCCTGGATGACCACATTGCAGAATCCATGAAACGTATGGACCGGTACCCGATATCCTTCTGGCCCGATAAACTGGATGAGCCGCTGACGCATGGCCGTTGCCCCGGCTTCGGTATAGGTCAGACACAGGATCTCCCGGGGATCAGTATCTGTCAGCCTCAGAATATTGCCAATACGGGCGGCTAAAAGTTGGGTTTTTCCTGTTCCCGGACCGGCGATCACCATCACCGGTCCTTCGATCTGATCGACAGCCTGTCGTTGGTCAGGATTCAATTTGGCCAGAACGTCTTTCTCGAATCGGGCCAGGTGTTGTTG
>CALNZC010000020.1:0-28518 GCA_942490895.1 uncultured Saprospiraceae bacterium | reverse complement strand
GCTTCCAGTTCTTCCGCTGTAAAGCCATCTTTAATCACTTTCTGGATCTCCTCCTTGAACGCTTCTTCCAGTTTCTCGGCATTCTCCGGGGCATAGATTGCATAAGCTCCCCATGAAGCTGATTTATCCAGCGCACCTGCATTGAAGAAGGAACCGACGCCGTAGCTCAATCCCTCTTTCTGGCGGATACGAGTGGCCAAACGACTGTTCAGGAATCCACCACCGAGCATAAAGTTACCCATGGTAACAGCAGCGTAATCTGCACTTTCATCATTCATCTCGATGGGCAAAGCCGCAATAAAAAATGCGTTGGCTTTGTCTGGTGTCTCAAAGTTGAGGTTGTCTGGCTTCGGTGCCCGATATGGGCGTTCGATCCGTGCATATTTCTGAGGTGCCTTCCAATCTCCAAAGAGCTCATTCAACTGCTTGGTCATGGTTGCCTGGTCAAAGTCACCTACGACACTCACAGTCGCATTGGCAGAACTGACAAAATCCTTGTAGAAGGAGACAATCTCATCACGTGTGACATTCTTATAATCTGCCAATTCTTCATCCAGCGTTCCCACATAGTTGGGGTGTCCCTTTGCAAATTGTTGGTTGTGGCGCTGAATGGCACGAACCGCAATGGCCTGTGGCTCCGAGCGATTCTGCTCCATGGAAGCCAGATTCTGCTCGATCAGCTTGTCCAGTTCCTCCTGTGGGAAAACAGGGTCGCGCAGGATGTCATGTACCAAGGTGAGGACCTCCTTAAGATTCTCGTTCTTGGTGGTAATGCTCACATTCGCACCCGTAGCAGAACCATTGATCCGCACAGTGGCCTTCAATTTGTCAAAGGCTTGCTTGATCTCCTCCCGGTTCATCTTGGATGTACCGGTTTCCAGCAGATCAATTGCATATTCGCCAGCCTTCCCTTTGTTCATGAGAGCCTTCTCTGTACCATAACGCAAGGTCATGGACAGGTTGACTGATTCTCCACGTGTCTTCTTGGGCAGTAGAGCGATCTCCATTCCGTTCTTGGCAGTGGTGGTCACTGTCCGAGAATCAATATTGTCTGGAGAGGGATCAAATGCTTCGCCCTCAGAAATGGTCTGAGTGCCTTTGTAATCCTTCACTAAAGCAGCTACATCAGGGATAGCCGGAATATCTGCCCGTTGAGGGTCGACAGTTGGAATAAAGATCCCAACAGTACGGTTGTCTGGCTTCAGATAGTTTTGGGCCACTTTTAATACCTGATCTGCAGTCACCTGCTTGATCCGGTCACGATGGATGAACATCAGACGCCAGTCTCCCATTCCGATCCACTCACTCAACTGCTTGGAGATCCCTTCAGATGAATTGAAAGACAATTCAATATTCTTCAACAACTCATTTTTTGCCTGTTCGACTTCGGCTTCTGTCGGAGGATTGCTCACCAGATCATCAAGTGTAGACAGCATAGTTGTCTTCGCATCTTCCAGATTTTTGTCCTTGGGAACCTCCGCAAAGAACATCATCAATCCCGGATCATGCAGCTGGAAAGACCAGCCAAAAGACTGACTTGCTTTCTTCCCATCGACCATAGCCTTATAAAGACGTCCAGAAGGATTTGAAGCCAGAACACTGGTCAGAACTTCGATAGCTGCGAAGTCGGAATGAGGACCAGGTGCAGCGTGATAGGCACAACCCAGAAACTGGACATCACCTACACGGCGGAGAGATACAAAGCGTTCTCCATCCTGAACTGGATCGAGAGTGTAGATATCCGGCAATACGCGTTCGGGTCTTGGTATTGGAGAATAGTATTGATTGATCAGTGCCAATGTCTTCTCTGGATCAAACTTACCGGCAACCGTCAGGACGGCATTATCTGGCTGGTAGTACTTTCTATAGAATGCTTGCAGGCGCTCGATCGGTACGTTCTCGATATCCGCACGACAACCGATGGTGGATTTTCCGTAGTTGTGCCACAGATAGGCCGTGGAGACAATCCGCTCCATCAAAACACTGAATGGGCTGTTTTCGCCGGATTCAAATTCGTTTCGGACGACGGTCATTTCACTGTCCAGATCCTTCTTGGCAATGAAGGAGTTGGTCATGCGATCCGCTTCCAATTCCAATGCCCACTTGAGGTTCTCGTCAGTGGCATTAAATGTCTCGTAATAATTGGTACGATCCAACCAGGTGGTGCCATTTGGACGAGCACCATGCTCGGTTAGTTCTTGTGGGATATTCGGATGCTTGGGTGTGCCTTTAAACACCATGTGCTCTAATAAGTGAGCCATTCCCGTCTCCCCGTAGTTCTCGTGACGAGAGCCTACCAGATAAGTGATATTCACGGTGATGGTTTGCTTGGACTGGTCTGGAAACAGGAGGACCCGAAGACCATTTTCAAGCCGATATTCTGTAATCCCCTCAACGGAGGTCACCTTGATCGGATCAGCAGCAGCAGATACTGCTTGCGCACCTAACATCAATGTCAACATCAGGATCAAATTTTTCATCATCATACTATGGATTTAAGATGGAGAAGCCAATTCAACTGAAAAGATACGGCGTTCAATATCCACAACACACGGAATTCTGCGAAACTTGGACGAATGAACTATAAAACCGGACGAACGCAACCACATTTGTCGCCTGAACGACCTTTTCCATAACCAAACGCCCCGATAGACGACTTGTTCAGCAGACTATCGGGACGTTCTATTTTATTGTCAATACGCTAGTTCTCTACAATTCTGGTAGAGAGGTATTCGGACACCCCATGGTGGGTGGCCTTCATGCCATCCATGCCCTTCTTCCAGTTGGCAGGGCATACTTCTCCCACTTCTTCAAAATACTGGAGTGCATCCACCATTCGCAATGCTTCATCCACATTCCGGCCAAGAGGTAGATCGTTGACGATCTGGTGACGTACGATCCCCTGCTTATCGATCAGGAAGAGCCCGCGGTAGGCGATCATTTCTCCTTCACATTGCATCTGGTCGTCTTCATCGATAAACCATTGGCCTGCCAGAACATCGAAATTGAATGATATACTCTTATTGGTATCGGCCACCAGAGGATAAGTCACCCCTTTGATACCACCCTGTTCAGGACTCATTTGCAACCAACCCCAGTGGGATTGCTCTGTATCTGTCGATACAGCGATCACTTCCACGTTGCGATCCCGAAAATCCTGAAGTTTTTCCTGGAAGGCATGTAGCTCGGTAGGACAGACAAAAGTGAAGTCCTTTGGATAGAAGAACAGGAGGACATACTTCTCTCCTTTGAACTGGGACAGGCTGAATTCTTTTACAATTTCATGTCCATTCAATACGGCCGCCGCTTCAAAATCCGGGGCATTTTTTCCGACTAACACTGCCATGACTTATTCTATTTAATCAATAATCAATGCATAAAGAAGGCTTGCCGAAGCGTGCCGACTGAAGAAAAGCAATAGCCTTTCTCATTGTGTTGGAGTGGTTAAAAGGAGGAGTCTGATCAGGCGCCCTCCAGAGCAGCGGCGCCACCAACGATCTCGGACAATTCCAGAGTGATCGATTCCTGACGAGCCTTGTTGTAGGTAATCTTTAATTCCTTGAGGATATCTTCCGCATTCTCTGTGGCCTTTTCCATAGCGGTCATCCGTGCACCGTGTTCGGAGGCATGGGTGTCCAGCAGAAATTTGTAAAAGGACGTTTTGAGGATGCTTGGAAGCAAATGATCCAGCAAACCGTGTTTGTCCGGTTCGAACAGATAATCAGCCTTCGTCTTTTGCTTTGCAGCCTCCGATTTATCCTGGACAACAGGAAGGAAGGTCTGTAGTTCAGGAAACTGGGTGCCCGCGTTTTTAAAGCGGCCGTAAGAAACTTCAACGACATCAAAGGATTGATCTGAAAACTTGTCCATCAGCTCCTGAGCCGCCTTTTCGACATGCTCAAAGCGAAGATCCTGGAACAGATTCCAATGATCACTGATAATCGTGGCCTTCGTATAATGGCGGCGGAAATATTCATTCCCTTTTTTACCGATGCAGACAATGGTCAGGTTGCCCTTATCCAAAACGTCCTGATACTTCTCTTCTATTCGGGCGACCGCCGTTTTGATCACGTTGGTATTAAATGCCCCGCAAAGCCCCTTGCTGGAAGTGACTACCACGATACATGCCTTTTGCACGTCGCGAACCTGGCCAAATGAGGAGTTGATATCTCCATCGGAATTAGCCAGAATATTCACCATCATGGTGTTCAGACGTTCTGCATAGGGGCGCATATCGACAATGGCCTGTTGAGCCCGGCGCAATTTTGCAGCCGAGACCATTTTCATCGCTTTGGTGATCTGTTGGGTCCCAATGACCGATTTGATCCGTTCGCGAACTTCCTTGAGATTTGCAGCCATAATCAGGGCAATAATTCCTAAAAACAATAATTACTTATACGACGCAGACAGATCAGCAGCCAGTTTCTCCAGAATCTGAAGATCATCTGCCTCCAGCTTTCCTTTACGGAAATTCTCCAGGATCGCACTGTGCTTCTGCTCCATGGTGTTCAGGATGTTCTCCTCGAACTCCTTCACCTTGTTGATCGGCACATGACGCAACAGACCTTTACTACCCAGGTAAATGATAGCCACCTGCTTCTCTACAGATACTGGTGAGTATTGGGGTTGCTTCAGGATTTCCACGTTGCGCTGTCCTTTGTCCAAAACAGACTGAGTTGCAGCATCAAGGTCAGAACCGAACTTGGCAAACGCCTCCAATTCACGGAATTGTGCCTGGTCCAGTTTCAGTGTACCTGCCACCTTTTTCATCGATTTGATCTGGGCATTACCCCCTACACGGGATACAGAGATACCCACGTTGATCGCTGGACGAATACCTGCGTTAAACAAGTTGGATTCCAGGAAGATTTGACCATCCGTAATCGAGATCACGTTGGTGGGGATATATGCAGATACGTCACCCGCCTGGGTTTCAATGATCGGCAGAGCAGTCAATGAACCACCACCTTTCACCAGTGGTTCGCCGTTGGCATCTTTAGCATTCTTCAGTGAATCCGGAAGGTCGTTCATGTTCCGAGCGATCTCATCGTTTCCGATGACCTTCGCCGCACGCTCGAGCAAACGGCTGTGCAGATAGAATACATCACCCGGATAAGCCTCACGTCCCGGAGGACGACGCAGCAGGAGGGATACCTCACGATAAGCCACAGCTTGCTTGGACAGATCATCATAAATGATCAATGCCGGACGGCCGGTATCCCGGTAAAATTCGCCAATGGCGGCACCCGCAAAGGGAGCGTAGAATACCAATGGTGCCGGATCTGCAGCGCTGGCCGCAACGATGGTCGTATAGGCCATGGCACCGTTTTCTTCAAGGGTCTTTGCTACCTGGGCAACCGTAGATGCCTTCTGGCCAGAAGCCACATAGATGCAATAGACCGGTTCGCCCCGATCGTAAAATTCTTTCTGGTTGATGATGGTATCGATCGCAATCGCCGTCTTTCCCGTCTGACGGTCACCGATGATCAACTCCCGCTGTCCACGACCGATAGGAATCATGGCATCGATGGCCTTGATACCCGTCTGCAGTGGCTCGGATACCGGCTGACGATAGATGACACCTGGTGCTTTACGCTCCAGAGGCATGGTGTACTTGGTCCCTCCGATGGGTCCTTTGCCATCAATAGGCATACCTAGCGGATTGACCACACGGCCCACATATTCTTCACCGACATCAATAGAGGCAATCTTCTTCGTCCTGCGGACGGTACTGCCTTCTTTGATCCCTGCACTAGACCCCATCAATACCACACCGACGTTGTCTTCCTCGAGGTTCAGTACGATCGCTTGAACTCCTGATTCGAATTCGACCAATTCACCAGCCTGTACGCCGGTCAAGCCGTACACGCGGGCAATACCGTCACCCACCTGGAGAACGGAGCCTACTTCTTCCAGCTCAGTAGCTGTGGCAAATCCGGACAGTTGCTGCTTGAGGATCGCGGATATTTCATCGGGTTTTACATCCACCATGATCGTAGATTTTGTTTGAGGCGTTGAAGTTGAAAAATGCTTAAAGCGTCACTTTTGTGTTGATCTCTTTGCGCAGGAGGTCCAGTTTGCGGGCCACGCTGGCATCGTATCGTTTGTCTTCCAGTTCGAGGATGAATCCGCCGATCAAATCGGGATTGACGGTGGCATCCAATTGAATTTCTCCCTTGGCCATTCCGCTGGCTTTCACCTGCTCCTTGATCTGGTTTTGCACCTGATCATTGAGTGGCGTTGCAGAGATGACTTTCAGAGAGAGGATATTTTTCTTTTCGCGGTATTGAGCGATAAAGCCCTCCGCCATTTCGGTCAGGTAAGGTTCGCGTCCCTTCATCACACAGATATCCAGAAAGGACATGGTCAAAGGGGTCATTTTGTCCTTGAAGATGGCATGGAGGATGCTGATCTTCTTGTCGGCATGAACGATCGGACTCTTTAGCAGGAGGTATAAATCTCTGTGTTCGAGAGCGGATCCAAAGGTGTCCATATCGTTACGGACAGCTTCGAGCTGACCCTGTTCTTCAGCAAGCTGAAGCAGGGATTTAGCATATCTGGAAGCAATGCGATTAACCGACATAGGTGCTCTAGTTCAGTTTGAGGTCGTCCACAAGGCCTTTGACAAAAGCCTCCTGATCAGGTTGTCCTTTCAATTCTTTCCGGATCACCTTCTCGGCAATATCCAGGGCCATCAATCCAGCCTGAGTCTTCAGGTCTTGAATGGCGGCATTTTTTTGTTTTTCGATCTCCTGGCTGGCAGAGGTCATCACCCGCTGTGCCTCTTCCTTCGCTTTATCCTTCGCTTCTTTGACGATGGAGTCACGAGCTTCTTTGGCTTCTCTCAAGATTGCAGAACGCTCTTCACGAGCCAGAGCGAGTAATTTCTCGTTCTCGGCATGAAGATTCTGGATCTCTTCTCGGGCCTTTTCTGCAGATGCCAATGCATTGGCAATATTGGTTTCACGCTTCTTCAGGGCTTCGGCGATGGCGGGGAAGGCGGCGCGACCCAGCACGAACCAAACCGTGAGGAAGATAATAGCGGTCCAGAAAAGCAACCCGTAGTCGGGTTTGATGACGCTGAATTCAAGTGCAAACAGAAGCGAAATCATATGCGATGAAATTGAAATGCGGTTGAAAAGGCGGGATGCTAGGTGCCAATCGCACCCAGCGTCCCGCGGTTCTTGTGATGATTAGGCGAAGAATGCCAATACGATGGTCGCCAGAGCAGCACCTTCTACAAGGGCCGCTGCGATCAACATATTCGTACGGATATCACCCACAGCCTCAGGCTGACGAGCAATGGCTTCCATAGCCTTACCACCAATTTGTCCGATACCGATCCCTGCGCCAATAACGGCGAGACCTGCACCAACAGCTGCTAACGTTCCAGTCATGATACGAACAGTTATATAAATGAATTAATGTGCTTCCTCGTGATGGTGTTCTTCAACTGCTGCTCCGATATATAAGGCAGACAACAAGGCAAAAATGAACGCCTGCAGAACGGCAACCAGCAGCTCCAAAAGGTTCATAAAGGCCACAAAGATGAAGGCAACCACCGCCCCGACACTTGCACCTCCGACATTCTGCCCCACTTCACCAAAGATGAAGATCAAACTCACCAGCGACAGGATAATCGTATGTCCTGCGGTGATGTTGGCAAAAAGACGAATGAGCAGGGTGAATGGCTTGATAAACAGGCCAGCCAACTCGATCGGGATAAATAATATTTTGATGGGCACAGGCACATTGGGCATCCAGAAGATATGCTGCCAATAGTGCTTGTTACCACTGAAGTTTACAACGATAAACGTGATCAGTGCCAATACGATGGTCACTGAAATATTCCCCATGACGTTCCCTGAACCGGGGAAAAAGGGAATCAGTCCGAGCAGGTTACAGATCAGGATGAAAAAGAACAGGCTCATGATCAGGCCATTGTACTTTTCCCATTTCGGGCCAATACTCGGCTTGACTACTTCATCCCGCATGAATTCAAAGAAGGGTTCCATGAAATTGGTCAAGCCGCGAGGGGCTTTGCCTTCGTTGTTGGCATAAAAGCGCTTCATGCCGAAGAAGATGACAAAGAGCAGGATGGTCGCCAAAAACATGGTGAACACGTTCTTCGTAATGCTGAAATCGATCCAGGAAGAACCTGCAAAAATCTTACTGGCTGCTTCGAGGTTATAGGTTTGCCCCTGGTAGCTGATGCTTTTATGTTCGGAGATCTTGCCGACCTCGTCTTTCACTTCATCTGTATGAACGTAATGGACGTGCCCTTCATCATCCGTGTGTAACGCTTCCAGTTCGACCGCATCCCGAGTCGGGAAGCCAATGGCTTTGCGCAATACGCCATGATCCAGAACATATCCATGGCTGGCCATGGTGCCATGATGGAAGACAGAGGAGGAAAAGAAAGACAATCCTTGACCTTCTTCATAGGTGATACAGGGCAGAGGCAGGGAGATATTGCCCCAGATATGAAACTCATGGGCGTCGCCAATGTGGCCCATCACCAGGGGTGAGGGGTTGTATTTCTTCGCGGCATGGGGGGCACCATGATCGGCTTCACCAGCCTGATGGTCAGTGGTTTCGACATGACCGGCAGGATCTTGATCATGGCCGGAAGAGTCGCCCTCATGTTGGGCCAACACAAAGGTGGAGGCGAAACTGAGGAGGAGAATCAGGAGTTGACGTACTAAGCCCTTCATTTGCAGCTTGTTTCGAATTTGAGGAGGGTGCCTCCCCAAAACCGGTGCAAAGGTAGGTAAAGCCCCCGTGTTTTGGAAGATAATTTCAAGCTATTTTTTGAACAGGCAAACCGAACAATACTTGGTAGAGTGAAAATATCCGTTCAGGATCAGTGCAATCCTGCTGAACTGGTGGCAATTGCCAAATAAAATACTGAAGTCACTGGAATCAATACTAAAAGAGTGCCTGCATTGTCCCGCATCCCAAATGGAGGGGAAGTCCGGTCAATCGGCAAGAGCATTGTTGGCAAGGTCGACCCCCTTTTGCCATTGAGCGCGTTTCTGATACTGAACCACGACATTGACGGCTACTCCTGTGATGATACCGAAGATCAGTTTGTCTGTCATATCTGAAGTCCACGTCCATTCCAGATTTGGTACATAAATCAATACCCAGAGGACTGGAAATCCAAGCAGATACCAAGGGTGGAGCCAACCCGGCTTCCCTTTGTCCAATAACTGGCGCTGAACAACCTGGCATTGCTCTACATAGGGTAACTGACCGATCTCGTCCCATTCCTGCACCTCGTTTTCAGTTCGGCGGCGATAGTAAAAATAAACTGCCATGATCAGGGCAACACATCCGCCCATGTAATGACCCCAATGAACATCACCATCCATATAGGCGAATGCAAAGATCAGCCCTGAAAAGACGATCATAAAGATGTCCCCATTTCGTCGGGAGACCAGCTCGCTCCGTTGTTCCTGCCACCAGGCGAGCCAGGCCAGTTTATTGGTATCCACATTTGACGTCGGGTGCAAGTGGGCAGGGTGAAGCATGTTGGAAATGTTTACTGGAAGATAAAGAGATTTCAGTATTTCACAATGAGGACTTGGACGAAAAGGGTATATGGGTGTTGGGCAATGGGATAAGCTGACCTTGCCTGATATATCTTGAGCCGATAAACACAGGATAAAAAACGTCTATCCAAGGAAGACCTATAAACGTCACACTAACAAATTCCTGGATGCCCTCATCTTCAATGCTTGACAAGCTTCTTTGAAACATATTGCCCATTCATATTCGTCGTGGCGCTCAAAATATACACCCCCCGAGGAAGGTCTTTTATCGACACATGCATATGCGACTGATCGGCATCACTGAACAATATTTCTTGCATCAGCCTACCCAATAGATCACAGATCCGCAACCGCTCAAAATGGCAATCCACACAATGAACATCGATATCGTCTTCGACAGGATTGGGGTACACGATTAATCCAGGGCTCATTGGCTCCACAACTACTGTGTCTTCCTGAACAGCGTAAGTCACCCAAGGGCGAGCCTGTTTGATGATCAATCGATCGTCACTCGTAATCTTGTATTCAATATCCATTGCAAAATCAGTCCTGTTTTCTGCATGGTAAAGCACCTCAAATTGATCATGGATGACAGTGAGATAGTCCCGCATCAGATCTAAATAATGCTCCTCCAGTATAATCGAATTATTGGGGAGGAGGCTGGAATACTCCACGACAACATACCCTTCCTCACTGTTTGAGTCCCTATCCAGAAGGATTTCTTCAGGTGAAGACGTAAAGTCTGGATTCGTAATCAATTCCTCACCCACCTGCGTATTCAAATAGAATGTATTGCTCGTTTGATATATCGGATCAACACTCACCCCAACACCATTTGCTTTTTCTTCAGAATAGTTCGGGTGGCACAAAACACCCATAGCTGTATTAAAGTGATCTATCCGATAAAATTCACGTTCTTCGAAAGCCCTGAGATTCCACAGACTCGCATATACCTGCTGAATAGATTTTGAGATATGCCCCTCATTGGGATGTTGTGTCTTTGAGTCATATAATCCAGCACCACTAAAGCCTGGTAAATCCTCATTATTTGTACTCGATCGACATCGAACAGATGTACCTGGAGGAAAGGATTCATGCATCGCCATTAACTCATCACGCATCCAATCGGGCATATCTCCCTTTTTGATCTTTTGTCTAAAATCAGCCAACACTTGATCACGATAATTCCGATCAGCTGCAAATTCAGGATCACTCATCATCGATTCTACCTCGTCGAAGAATTGATTATGTTTCATGAACTCTCGATAAAAATAAAAGGGAACCCCAAAGCCATCTGGAATGGTTCCTTCCGGAAAACCGAATGTTCTCATTGTGGCTACGTTAGCGCATTTGGCTCCAAATCCATCGAACATCTCAAAATGGATGTCTTCTAATGGCAAGATGGAGGTATACGATAAATTTATGGGCGGCGTCTGTTCTTTCTGAGGCCGAATATGATCGTACCAGTCATTCACCTCTACCAGAGAAGCTTCTCTGATCACATACTTATTCTGCTGGACACTGAAATATATGTAGTGGTCAATCAAATTCGCAATGGAATCGATAGATAAAGGATCCCGAATAAACGCATTTGGGATCTTGTCCTGAATAGCCCGCAGGTTTACGTGCGACAAAGGAGTCTGGATAGCTGACGTGATGATACCTCCGACTCGTGGAAGAGAATTTGGCAAGGCGTCGTAGAGCACAATATCCCGGGGCCCTGGAATCTCCGATAAGGTCATGTGACGAAAATAACCATAGCCCTCAGCCGGATTCAAGCCCCAATAATCGAGCCCGGCATAAACATCATCTTCAAACAGTAATGGAATTCTGGACTCATCAAACAGTAGCGCATCTCGTTCAAATTCATCCGCATTTCGTGGCGTGATATAATACGACAGGTTGTTTTTCAAAAACGGCATGTTTGTCGCAAGTAGTTCATGGGTCCGTTGAACGACATCAAAATCCTGGCCATGCCCATTGCTGTAATTAAACGTAAAAAGGCCCGTAGTGCCATTGTCTGAGATGACACCAGGGTGATAAATGATCTGACCTTTTTTAACATTATCCCCATTATTGCTGATACCCACTGTATTCGCGAAATCAAAATGAAGATCATGGGTCAATCCATTGATAAAATAGATCCAAGGGGATTTAGTATGGAACCCGACGATAATAAATTTGACATATTCCATTCCATTGAGAAACTCAGACAACTCCACATAATCCTTCGAAATAGCGATTTGATCAAACGCCTCATCGCTTTCCAGGACAACTGCACCATCCACAACATCTACAGCAGGGGCTGCATTTATTGGACCATTTAATGGAATAGTAAGATACTCTGTGAGATCATCTATACCATCTCCATCGATATCCATAGGATTCGCGAGGACATATTCCAGGACCTGATAGTGCTCAACCGGATAACTGCCTAATGGCTCCGAAATCATTGTAGTTCCCGGCTTACCCAGGGTCATGGAAGTGACTAAATCAAACTCCCCAATAGAGTCATGCCTGACCTTCAGAAGGTAGTAGTGCTCTCCTGAAGATGAAACCTCCAATTGCACCTGACCATTGATGTCCGTGCCGTACGCAAGAATGGGCACTTCCTGCCCATAGGTGAGGGCGCGAAAGGAGATCAGCGTGAGGACGAAAAGTAATTTGAGCAATTTCATTTGCTCGCTTTTTTTAGTCGGGTTCAAAACAAAATAAAGAGCAATACTCCATGTTACTTCCACTTAACTTTTACTGACAACCTATTTCTTGCAGAAATAGATTTTCTCTTCGTTCAAAAAGCCGTAGCGATACTGGTCCTCTTTGGAGAAAGTTGACACATAATCATCTTCTGTAACATCAAAGCCAGCACTTGCCAACCTGTCCTTATAATCTCTCCCATACCATCTGACATGGTCATGCTGTCCAAACGCTTTCAACCTCCCTTCAGGCGTGGTTATTGAAAAATCTTCATATGTCTTTTCTCTATCATAATCGATAGGGACTTGAAAGATACCAACCCCACCATTCTTCATGACTCTATATAGTTCAGACATGGCAAGACTGTCATCAGGAATATGTTCTAAGACATGATTGCATAATATAAAATCAAAAGAATTGGAGTCAAACGGAATTTGTGTAATGTCGGCTTTGATCACTTTTACCGGGCCAGCATAACTATAAATTTCAGGAACTAAATCACAGGGGAAATATTTAACATTTTTTGACACTGCAAATTTGTCATAGAAAACTCTCTCGGGTGCAAAGTGAAGAATGGACAATGGCTTTCCTGTGATTCTCTTGTCGTTGAGATATTTCCAAAGTAATCGATGCCTTTCCAAGGAACCACAATTGTGACAACGTGCATTTTTCCTTTCTCTCAGTCCAAATGGGCCAAACTCTTTGAAGCTTGAATTACAAATCAAGCAAGTCACTTCATTCCCACCATATTCCTTTTCTACTTTTTTCATTCTGTACTCCTGGACCATCTTCTTCAATTGGACCGGGACAAGCTTTTTTAAGAACCTCTTCATATTTATTCTGAGTTTATATTTTTGCCAATCAGCTAATATTCACAACTCTACAGCCTAGCGCTATCTATACCATGTGCACATGTTTACAAAAGTGCTTCATCTGGTCAAGCAAAGACGGGATACAATGTTGTTGAAAAAACGAAAGGTGTTTTCCTCCGATCAGCCCAACTCCACTTCTGCAATTTACACATAAACTTATCAAATGGATAGGGTGCCAGATGGCCATTCAATACAGTTCTGTTTGATATGATGCAAATGTAAAGGCCCAACAGCGGTTATGGGTTTATTCGCTTATACTTCATGAGTGGAGTAGCGTTGAACCAGAGCGAACCAAGTTCTTGATGGCCTGAATAAATGAATGCCACAAAGACCCAATGGACACCAGGGGCCACGAAGAAGGCCCAATTCAGATGGCTCAAATCCGTCAACGCTCGAAACGAAAAGAGCCGGAGGACTCCCCGGATCTTTTTATTTTTCACAGTAAAAATGAAGTTATCGAGCGTAATTCACTGCTCTCATCTCGCGGATCACGGTGACTTTGATCTGCCCTGGATACTGCATCTCCTCCTGGATCTTCTGAGAGATCATAAAGGAGAGATCATCGGCATACTGGTCAGTGACCTTTTCGGCCTCAACCATAACCCGCAGTTCGCGACCAGCCTGGAGGGCATAGGCCTTCTGTACTCCGTCATACGACATAGCCAACTCTTCCAGATCACTGATCCGTTTGAGATAACTCTCCAGGATCTCCCGACGAGCACCCGGGCGGGCGCCGGAGATGGAGTCACAAGCCTGGACAATGGGTGAGATGATATTATTCATCTCGATCTCATCGTGGTGAGCACCGATGGCATTCAAGACAATGGGCACTTCCCCATGCTTCTCACTGATGCGCATACCGAGGACCGCGTGGGACAGTTCTGATTCTTCTTCGGATACTTTACCGATATCGTGGAGCAGTCCGGCACGCTTGGCCAATTTGATCTGTTTCGGATTCAGCCCCAACTCAGCGGCCATGGTCGCACACAGGTTGGCCACTTCCAGCGAGTGCTTGAGGAGGTTTTGCCCATAGGAGGAACGGAAACGCATCCGGCCGACC
This sequence comes from uncultured Saprospiraceae bacterium, assembly GCA_942490895.1. Taxonomy (GTDB): domain Bacteria; phylum Bacteroidota; class Bacteroidia; order Chitinophagales; family Saprospiraceae; genus JAGNXB01. Next base: position 14,335 of record CALNZC010000020.1, on the reverse strand, counting down.
ATTTTGATCAGGTAGGGATCCAGACCATGGATATCCAGATCGATCACTGTCCGTTCACCGATCTCCACGATCTGCTCTTCCAGTTGCTTTTTGGTTTTGGCCACGACTTCCTCGATCCGGGTTGGGTGGATTCGTCCGTCTGCAACCAGTTTTTTCAGGGACAATCGTGCGATCTCTCTTCGGATCGGATCAAAGCTGGAAATAATGATGGCTTCCGGTGTATCGTCTACGACGATCTCAGCTCCGGTGGCTGCTTCAATGGCCCGGATATTCCGTCCTTCCCGACCAATGATCTGGCCTTTGATATCATCAGATTCCAGATTGAATACCGATACGGTGTTTTCGATCGTAAACTCAGATGCCATCCGCTGGATAGTCTGGATAATGATCTTCTTAGCCTGCTTCCCGGCTTCTGCCTGGGCCTGAGAAACAGAATCCTTAATGATAGCCATTGCATCCGTCTCTGCCTTGGCTTTGACGGCCTCTAGCAACTGGTCGCGAGCTTCCTGCTCGGAAAGCTTGGACACGCTCTCCAACGCCTTGATATGGGTTTCATTGGCTGCATCCAGTTCTTCTTTCTTTTTAGAGACAATCTTCAGTTGGATATCCAGGTTGTCACGTACTTTCTGGAGGTCACCTTCACGTTGTTCGACATCATCCAGTTTCATCTGGAAGTCCTTTTCACGCTGGCCCATTTCCTTTTCGAGGCTTCTCACCTCGATCTCCCGTTCCTTGATCTCGACCTTGTACTGGGCTTTCTCGTCTTCAAATTCTGCCCGGTATTTATTGAATTTTTCCCGAGCCTCCTGGATCTTCTTTTGCTTGATCGTCTCATTGGTTGCTTCCGCCTTGGAGATGATCTTTTCGGCCTTGACCTCAGCTTCGTCGACCAGGCGCTTGGCTGTGAGCTTGGATTCCTTTAGGACGTGGTCAGTGTTGGCATTGACCTCATCGATTCGTTTTTTATTTAGGACAGACAGCCAGGCCCAGATCACCCCTCCGCCGACGAGGAGTCCGATCCCGATTCCGATGAATAATTCCATAATGGGTATTTATAGTGTTGTACGATTGCTGCATCTCACCTCACGGCACAGCAAATCAGACGTCGGAAGAGGAACGGCTCAGGAAAGGAGGTCATCGAGGAGGCTTTCTATGGCCGCCAATTTGGTGGTCATTGCCTCCTGCATTTCGGCTAGTTCACCGGTGTGCTGGATCTTATGTAATTCAGACGCATACATGAGTACGGCCATGGCCAGGCAATCCTGTTTATCCTGCTTGGGATAACGGGACTGGATCGATTCCACCCGAGCATTGACTTCAGCCACAACTGTCTTGACCTCCCGTTCCTCGACCGAATCGAGTTGTACGGGGTAAGACCGCCCTGCAATGACCAGGGTCACTTGCTTTTTAGTCTCGGTGATCATACGGTTATGCCTGTTTGCTCAGCCATTCTATACACTTGTCCAATTCGTCTATATAGCGATGTATCTCCTTTTTTAGATCCCGGGCATCCGCCACGAGATGAGCCGCACCCGGTACAGGTGTGTCCGTTGCTGCGTTAAGGTGTTTTATGCGGTCATTTGCTTTATCGAGTTCTCTTTTGAGCTGCGAATTCAATTCCTGGAGTTCCTCACCCACACCTTGTACATGACGCAACCGCACGGCAAGTTGCCGAGCTTTGAGCTCAATCGTATCCAGTTGGTCGGTCAGTTGATGTATTGCCATACTCCTTCAACAGGTAAAAATAGAAAAAGAACCCAACGCTCGGGTTGTTTGTCCATGTTTTTCTTGAAGTAAATGATACAGGCGGCTGACAATGCAGGGATTAGGGGGGAGTGGAGGAGGTGAGGAGTGAAGGAGCCTATGCCGTTGGTGCCGGTGTCTCGCTGGCAGCGCGAGACGGGCCGTTCCACATGTCCGTTTTCATCGAATGTGCTCCGGGGCGGTATTTCACCACCGATGCAATCCGTCGGGCGATGAGCGAGCATAACCCCGAACACTCCCTGTACCTTGAACATTGAACTGAGTTCCGCCCTGGCGGAACTCCTTGAACGTTGAACCGCTCATCATGACAAACCTGTGATTCTCATGGCTGCATACAAGCCTGAATAGGCCATTCGATCAACGTCGGATCACGGCCCCCAACCCGGCTTCATACCCCGCGATCAACTTATCCATGATGGCATCGATCTCCTGATCCGTCAACGTCCGTTCCGGGTCGGCAAAACGGAAACTGACCGCACAGGATTTCTTTCCATCACCCAGGTGCTCTGTTGACGTATAAACATCAAACAAGTTGATCTCCTGGAGCAGTTTTTTCTCGGTTTTTCGGGCAACGGCTTCGATGTCCCGATAGGCAACGGAGCTATCCAACACCAGGGCCAGGTCGCGTCGAACCTCAGGAAACCGGCTCAACGAAGTCGTCTCTGCATCCTTCGCCGGGATAAAATCCAACACCACATCCCAATTGAAGTCAGCCACCCAGACCGGCTGGTCGACATCCAATAATTCCAACCAATCGCCATTGACCGCACCCATACGGACCATCTCTTTGGGGCCACGGGCCCAGACCAGGCCAGGCTCCAGTCCCTGATCTTCAGAAGGGCGTTCCTGCCAACCTTGAATACGCAGGAATTGCAGGACCGATTCCACCTCTGACTTGAGGGTGTAGAGATCGGACTGTTCTCGTCCACTGTTCAACCAGCTTTCTGATTCCCGCTTGCCCGTCATCGCCAGGATCAAGCGATTGTTCTCCATAAATTTCTCACCGTCCCGACTGTACGTTTTTCCAAATTCGAACAGACGGATATCGTGATTCTGACGGTTCTTATTTCTCAGGATATTCTCCAACATGTTAGGCAGCAAATCAGCGCGCAAACTATCCAGATGGATATTAGAGGTATTGTGAATTTTGACCAATGTGCCTGCTACTTCCGGAGCGACTTTTTCATACCGTGCTGATTGATCCAGGGAAAGCGACATGGCCTCGTGAAAGCCTCGGGCACTGAGCATCGCGGACACCTTGTCTTGCAATTTTGCCGGATCCGGCTTCGGAGAGGTTTGTACGGAAACAAACATCTTACCTGGTTCAGGGACCCGATCGTAACCGATCACCCGAAGGATCTCTTCAATGACGTCTACCTCTCGGAGCACATCACTCTTGTTTCCCGGCACCTGGACTGTGAATGTATCGCCGGATTCGGAAAGGATGGGCATGCCCAATGCGGCGAGCACCCTGCGAATCTCAGCAATATCCAGGTCTACACCGGTGAGTAACCGGACTCTGGAGACCCGAACATCCACGCGGACAGCTGTCACAGGATCAGGATACACATCCACCACTGGAGAGGCAATTTTTCCTCCAGTGAGTTCACAAATCAACATTGCGGCCCGCTCCAGGATATAGACGGTACTTTCTGGATCCGCCCCCTTTTCGAAGATCTTGGCTGCCTCTGTGCGAAGGTTGTGACGAGTGCTGGATCGCCGGATAAAGCCCGGATCAAAATAGGCCGACTCAAGAAAAATTGAGGTTGTTGTTTCGGTAACGCCGGAATGAAGCCCCCCGAAAACGCCCCCAATACACATCGGTTGACTGGCTCCATCACAGATCATCAGATCTTCAGCATCCAGTTTTCGTTCGACTTCATCCAGACTCAGGAATGGTGTCTGATCCGGAAGTGTTTTGACTCGGATGCTATTGCCGCCGATCTTATCCAGGTCAAAGGCATGCAGGGGTTGACCCATTTCGTGCAGGATGAAATTCGTTGCATCCACCACATTGTTGATCGGACGCTCTCCGATGGAAGTTAACGCCTGGCGGAGCCACTCGGGAGAGGGGCCCACCTTAATCCCGGAGATGCTGACACCGGAATATCGAGGACAAGCGCGTTCATTTTCGACAATGACCTGCACCGGGTGGGTATTGACACCGGAAGGAAAGTCTTTGACATTGGGCAGATTCATGCCACCGGTATAACCATGACGCACAACCAGAGCCGCATACAGATCCCGTGCTACGCCAATATGGTTGGTTGCATCCGATCGGTTAGGTGTCAGTCCGATCTCGTAGATCCAGTCCTCCTTCAAACCCAGATGTTCCTTCGCTGGCATACCGACCTTAGCCTGATCGTCCAGGACCAGGATGCCGGAATGATCCTCACCGAGTCCCAGTTCATCGACAGCACAGATCATTCCTTCGGAAGCAGCACCACGGATCTTTCCTGATTTGATGGTAAATGCTTCACCTTCTTTTCCCAGGACATTCGCACCGGCGGTGGCCACCAATACCTTTTGGCCAGTCGCCACATTCGGAGCACCACAGACAATAGACAAAACATCTCCTTGTGCAATATCCACAGTACACAGGGATAAACGGTCTGCATCCGGATGCTTTTCACAGGTCAGCACTTTACCGACAAATATCCCCGCCAGACCATTGTGACCTGCCTCGATCTTGTCCATACCTTCTACCTCCAAACCCAAACTGGTCAGGAGGTCACCGATCTTTTCCGGGTCGAGGGGGAGGTCCAGATAATTCTTGAGCCAATTGAGAGATATCTTCATGCCGTGTGATTTCGGCGCAAAGGTAAGGGAAGATGAAGCATTTTGCTGTTCGCTTCGCCGTTCGCTTTTCGCTCTAACTTTTCCCAAGTATGAGACCTGGTTGTTCAGGATTGGAGATTCGGCAATGGGTAATGGGTAACTTCCAATAAACCTTGACCCATTCATTCAGGATGAATGATTTAAGATCTGCTGAACCCAAGCAACCATCAATCAGCCCCGTCCCCTCGCCTTTTACCCTTACCTCTCAAGCACACATTCTCCTCCCCCCTTGGGCTCCTTTTCCCGCCCTCCGATCTCTCTCTCTTCTCCCTCCTTTCCTCCCCTCCTTTCCCCCCTTTGTTGTCTGGGCGTTATTTCGTTATTGTGATATTGCGTTATTTCGGAAATCAAGCTCCCTTTACCCTTCGCCTTTTACCTTTTACCACCCAAACGAGCAACGTAAATTCAAATGGCGCCAGCCAGCCACCAACCAAGCGAAGAGCGAATCGCGAACAGCGAACAGCCGTTTACTCTACCTTTGCATGGCCTGCCTGATAGATATACCGGGTATTGCCATCGGAGATAAAGGCCACTACCTCACACTTTTCCGATTTCCACTCCGCAGGCAGGGTATAATTTACTGCATAGTCGATCGACTGGCCAGCAGTGATGGTACCGGAAGCGACTACATCACCTTCCACACTATTGGAGATCACATCTCGGAGGACATGCTTGTGCTCATATTCCGGGATCTCGCCGAAGTTTATATCTTTTTGGTAATCAATGATCCCGCTCTCGGTGATCAGGATAGTGATACGAACAGGCCCAGTGACATTTTCTCTGGCGATGGCATTGACATCGGCTTGCAATGTTCGTGAAACTGGGTCCCAAGTGGTGCCTACAGTAAGGCCAAACAATGCTTCTTCAGCGACTTCCTGGCCGATGTAGCCTGCCCAGGATGTTTTTACAGTATGCAGACTACCCTCCCCTGGAAACTCTTTCCGATTGATGATTGAACTCGGATAGCCTTTGTCGGGTATACCTAGGATGTCTTCCAATGCATCCCCATCTTCCGTCCGGAAATCGTACTTGCTCTTGTTGGGGATGGGCGTGGCAAAAAAACCAGTGTGGATGGAAACTGCGATCATATTGTCGGGATAAAGGCTGAGCAGGTTTTCCAACTCTGCCGATCCCGGAGGGCAGAAGACACATTGGGCTCCGGTGAATTCTTCCACCACCACCACGCGATCACTCAGTCCGCTCGGAGGGCCGAAGGTCAAGTCCGGAGAAACTTCCTTGCAACTGCCCGCGAGGAAAACGATAGCGAATAAGGTATAGACGATCGATCGATTCATGATCTTAAAGTTAGTCGATTAAAAATTGGATTGCATGCCCACTTTGAATCCACTGAAGGCGGGTTCATAACGGCATATGCCTCCGGTACACACGATGCCATCCACCTGCTTGACATAGGAAAAGGCAAATCGGTGAGGGCCGGTACTGTAGAACACATCGAAGCGAGGATAGTGGATAGGGTCTTCAAATTCACCGGTATTCGAATTAACCCGCTTGGGGTTATAGTTAAACATGTCCGATACCGTAAACGTCCAGTGTGGCGCAATGGTATATTCGAGGAGTGCAAAGAGCCAGTCGCCGTAATCCACATTTTCAGCGGTACCGACACGACCTGTGAACATGGCTGCTGCCTCCAGGCGCAAGGCCTTATTGTCACTGATCTTGTATTGGATATCGGTATAGGGTGTGATCGTACTCAGGTCACCCGGTTTTCCTTCATAGATAAACTGGTTGTACCATTGGTGCTGAACACCAAAGAGAATATTCCAGGCATCTTGTGGCTTCCAGGTTGCATCGAGGTAGATCTCACGGTAGAACAGCTCTTTCACATCCAGATCCATGATCTGAGAATAGTCGGCACCAAAGGCCCAGTGGGTGTTCGGCGAATACCGAATGCTCATTTGACCAGCTGTTTCACCAATTTCCTGCGTCGCTGCATTGTAACGCGCCGTCAGGCGATAGGTGTTTACCCTGGACATGGGCGGAAGGAAGTTCACCTGGCCACGGAGTTGGTTGACAAAAGGATCGACGCGAAAGCGGAAGTCCTCAGTTCGCTTCCCTTCCAGAATAATCCCCAATCCTCCGGTGGTATAACCAACAGAAGTGTACAATACATTCCCTGGACGGCTCACCAGACGACCCTGGGTTACAGAACCATTCCAATTGTTTTTCAGAGCAAAGGGATCTTCAAAAACATCTTCTGTTTTCAGGGCGCCTTCGACATACCAGGTAAAGTTTCCGGCATTCAGAGTGTTGTATAAAGTAGCTGCCCTGGTGTTGTATTTGGGGATAAAGCCATCCTCAGGTGTGTAGGTCTCAATGGCGGCAATGATCTGATCCATAGTCGCATCATCATAGGTCCGCTGAACGATTCCGATACCCGGTGTCAGAGACCATGTATAATCTGCGTTACCGGGGATGAATCCTTCCAGGGCCGCGCCCCAAACGGACGGATTGTAGTAGTCAAAGATGTTCCGTTGCTTTCCACCAAAGGCTTTGACCTCCCAGTTGTCGGTAATATGGTAGGCCACTCGGGCACCATACAGGGCATTGTCAATGGCCAGGGGTCTCGCCTCATAGGCTCGAAAGATCAGTCCGCTACCGATCTGATCATAGATCTGACCACCTGTGATATCAAACTCACCGATCTTCTTGTGGATATACCAACGACCGATCCCGATGCCACTATAGGAACCCAACGGATTGAAAATATTAGAGTTGTTAAACAGGTCAAATCGGATGCCCATGTCAAAGCCCCAATTGGAATAGTCGAGGTTGAGCCACGCTTCAGAACCAACCAATTGTCGGTCATATCCCGGGGTATTGGCCGCTCCGATGGCTGAATCACGCTGGAAAAAGTTGACATTGGCCTGGAAACTTCCAGAGAGTCTTCCAGAGTTATCTTCCTGTGCGATCAGTGAGGTTGATCCAAGGAAGAAGGCGGCCACCAGGACCAGAACAGGTCGTGAATAGGAGTGAATTCTGAGCACGTATGTAAGGGTTGAATTCGTTAACAGGTGGTTAAAGATAGGTTTTTGAGTGTTAGACCACCTTCAAAAGGGTTATTTTTGAAGACAACTGATTCACCTCACCCTATTCATCAAATTATCACCCATTCTATGAAGAAATTCATCCTGCCGGTCCTGGCGCTGATATTTTCCCTCGCTACGACCACCGCCCAAGACGCCCTGCCCAATATCACTTTGAAGACATTGGCTGGAAAACCAGTGAATATCCAGGACTATGCTGTTCCTGGGAAAACGACCATTATCAGTTTTTGGGCCACCTGGTGCACACCTTGTAAAAAGGAGCTGGATGCCATCTCCAAGAAATATGACCAATGGCAGACTGATTATGGTGTCGAACTGGTCGCTGTAACCATTGATGACCAGCGTGCACTAGCTCGTGTCAAGCCTATGGTGAATGAAAAGCGTTGGAAGTACACCGTGCTTTCAGATGTCAAGCAAGACTTTCAGCATGCCATGAATGTTCAGACCATTCCCCACACCTTCCTGATCAAAGATGGCAAGATCATCTACAGCCACAATGGCTATCTGCCAGGTGATGAGAATGAGCTGGAAGCCAAGCTGAAGGCCCTGAAAGGATAAATCCCTTTTTCATCTGCAATCCCCCGCTGTGCCTGGATACCCTGGGGCAGCGGGGGATTTCTATGTCGGGTTATTCGGAAACCCGTGTATTTTCGTCTCCATGTATTCTGTAGCGGAACAAAAACAACTCGATCAGTTAGGCAGGACTCTACTGACTTCAGGCCTACCTGCCGATCCAGAAGAGGCCCGGCAGCGGGCGCAACTGTTGGGAGAAGTGATTCGCTTCCATGAATACCGGTACTATGTCCTGCATGATCCCCTCATCAGCGATTTTGAGTATGACCAACTGTACAAACAATTGGAAGCTCTCGAAGCTGGGGATCCATCCTGCAGATTGGAAGACTCCCCTACTTCGCGGGTATCTTCAGATCTGACCAGTGATCTGCCTGAGGTGGAACACCTCACCCCCATGTTGTCGTTAGACAATTCCTATAACGAGGAAGACCTCCTGGATTTTGACCGGCAGATCCGCAAGTTGTTGGCCTGGGGCGATGATGAACCGATCGCTTATGCTGTGGAGCCCAAATATGATGGCGGTACCATCACCCTGGTCTATGAAGGCGACAGACTGGTGCGAGCAGCCACTCGGGGCAATGGTGTCAAAGGAGAAGAGATCACGGCGAATGCCCGAACCATCCGATCTGTACCCCTTAAAGCAGGATTTTCAGCTTTCGGTATCCAACGGACTGAATTGCGGGGAGAAGCCATCATTCGTAAAGACAACTTCCATCAGATCAACGCGCGACGAGAAGAACAGGATCTCCCTCTGTTTGCCAATCCCCGGAATGCAGCAACCGGGGGCCTGCGGATGAAAGATCCAAGGGAGGCTGCTGAACGAGGGCTTGAAGTCTTCGTCTATCAACTGGGGTATGCGGATGACGGTCATGGACAGGATGCGCTCGCCCAATTTCCGACCCATCAACAGTCTCTGGATACATTGGCCAGTCTTGGCTTCAAGGTACCGGTGGAAGAGCGGACGGTGTGTCAGAATATAGATGAGGTTGTCCGATTCTGCGAAGAATGGGCGGACAAACGGGATGACTATCCTTATGAGATCGACGGCATGGTCGTCAAGGTCAACCGCCGGGATCTGCAGGAACGATGTGGCTCCACCAGCCATCATCCACGCTGGGCGATCGCGTTTAAATTCAAGGCCCGACAAGCCACCAGCAAGCTGATCGATGTGGAATACCAGGTGGGTAAGATCGGGTCTATTACACCCGTAGCCAAGATCGAACCGGTGCAACTCGCCGGCGTGACGGTCAGCAGCATTTCGCTGCACAACGAGGATTTCATCTCGGGTAAAGACATCCGAATGGGAGATACTGTCCTGGTTGAACGAGCGGGTGATGTCATCCCCTATATCGTCAAGCCTCTGGCGGACCTTCGGGATGGCTCAGAACAACCTATTGTCTTCCCTGTAGAATGCCCCGTTTGCCATACGCCCCTGTTCCGTGAACCGGATGAGGCTGCGTGGCGATGTGTGAATGCCGAATGTGAGGCCCAGATTAAACAGCGGATGATCTTTCATGTATCCAAGGATGCGATGGACATCGACGGGTTAGGACGTTCGCAGGTCGAGCGATTTTACGACCTGGGGTGGGTGCGCCATATTGTGGATCTCTACCGCCTGGATTATGACCGTATCGCCACACTGGACGGGTTTGGCCAGAAATCAGCGGACAACCTGAGGAATGCCATTGACAAGGCCCGGACCAACCCGATCCATCGGCTGCTTCACAGCCTGAGTATTCACCATCTGGGGAAAAAAGCCTCCAAGCTGCTCGCTGAGGAGATCGGCCATGTGCTGGAACTGCGGGATTGGGATGAGGAACGATATTTGTCGATTAAGGACATTGGGCCTATTGTCGCCAAAAATGTCATGGCGTTCTTTGGCCAGCCTGAGAACTTGGCCTTATTGGAAGAAATGGAAGCTCTGGGCGTAAATCTGACGCAAACTGAGGAGGACAAGCCCCGGGTTATTGACGGAGATGCGCCTTTAGCCGGGAAAACTATCCTGTTCACTGGAACGTTAGAGCAGATGGGTCGCAAAGAGGCCCAGGAGTTGGCCGAGCGTTCCGGTGCAAAAATCATCTCCGCAGTATCCGGCAACCTGGACATCCTGGTGGTCGGGGCGAAGGCTGGAAGTAAGCTGAAAAAAGCGCAGGAACTCGGCACAGTTCAAATCCTGACCGAACAAGAATTTATAACAACTGTATCATGATCCATCGTTTTCTGATCGCCTTGATGGCCCTTGTTTTGACTCAACCCCTATTTGCAGGGAATATTACCCTGACAGCTGAGGTCGATTGTCCTGAATCGAAGACCACCATTTATCTGTATCGTTTGGGTGGGCTTCATTTCGAGCCTGTGCTGCAAACTCAGGTCAAGGATGGCCAGGCCACATTCAGCATTCCGGAACTGAAGTGGCAGTTTTTCTATCTGGGTTTTTCCGATCAGGATGTGCTTCCCATTATCCTGGGTCAGGAAGACGGGGTCAAGGTTTTGGTGAATTGCGCCAAAATGAATGAATCGACTATCTCGGAGTCACCTTTCAATGAGGAGTACCAAGAGATGAAGGGCAAGATGAACGGGCTGAAGAATCGGACCAACCAATTGTCTCGACAGTACAGTCGCCAGTTGCGCGGTGAAGAGGTACCTGCGGAGTATACCGAAGAGATGATCAAGGTGGATCGTCTGAAGCTGCAGATGTTGGAGGATTACCAGAAATCGAATCCATTCTTTGCGCGTATCCTGGAATTGAACACTTACCTGAGCTATTTTATCCAACCATCAGACTACACGTCCGAGTTGGATTACTTTGTCAACGAGTACTTCAGTTTTGCCGATTTTGAGACTGGCGACTTCAACTATCAGCCCTGGGTTTATGAGGCATTCAAAGGATATGCAAGTACACTGGCCAGCACCAAAATGCCTGTTGAAGTTCTACAGGAATATGTGGGCAAAGCCCTGGCCAGAGTCCCAAAAAATCAGCAGAGTTATCAATTAGCGCTCAGCGGGGTCATCCAGGGGGTAGAAAAAGGCAACCCCTCTGCATTCGCTTATTATGCCGGGGTGTATATTGACAAATACAAGGATACTCATCCCGAGCCAGTGAAGGATTTGGAATATAAGCTGGAACTAATCGCACGTTTTGTCAAGGGAGGCGTTGCCCCCAACTTTACCCAGAATGACCCGGAAGGAACCCCCGTCAGTTTGACTGATTTCAGGGGCAAGGTGGTGCTGATCGATTTTTGGGCCAGCTGGTGTGGTCCCTGCCGCAGGGAGAACCCGAACGTGGTCAAGCTCTACTCAAAATATAAAGACCAGGGCTTTGAAGTCCTGGGTGTCAGTCTGGATAGCAAGCAGGATCGGTGGCTGGATGCCATCGAAAAGGATGGGCTGACCTGGACGCATGTCAGTGATCTGAAGGGCTGGCAGAATGAGGTGGCCGGGATGTATTCCGTCACCTCTATCCCGCACACAGTCCTCCTGGATGGGGAGGGAAAAATCCTGGGCCGCAACCTCCGTGGTGGCGCTTTGGAGGAGAAACTGGCCGAAGTCTTTGGGAATTGACCGAGAAGGTTTCGACCTTTGGCCGCAACAAGCCAGGGACTTCTCTCGTTTATCGGGGTGTCTCCGGTCACAAAAGAGACAATCAAATTGCACTGATTTATGACGACATACAAGAATGATGTAGAAGCGGTGGATGCACTTGCACAGTCTTACAAGGATCTGAAGGCCGAGATCGGTAAAGTAATCATAGGACAGGATGAGGTTGTCCGTGCGGTTATTATATCCCTGTTCAGCAATGGTCACAGTTTGTTGGTCGGAGTACCCGGATTGGCGAAAACCCTTCTGGTATCCACGATCGCTGAAGTATTGGAACTGGACTTCAAGCGGATCCAGTTCACCCCGGATCTGATGCCTTCGGATATCACCGGTTCAGAAGTTCTGGATGATAATCGTCATTTCAAATTTAATCGTGGACCAATCTTCTCCAATATTGTATTGGCGGATGAGATCAACCGGACACCACCCAAAACACAAGCGGCCCTCCTGGAAGCGATGCAAGAGCGGAGTGTCACAGTTGCCGGAGACAGGCATCTCTTGCCGAGTCCGTTTTTTGTACTGGCGACACAGAACCCTATTGAACAGGAAGGAACCTATCCACTACCTGAGGCTCAGTTGGACCGTTTTATGTTTAATATCCCGTTGGACTACCCTTCTTATTCGGAGGAGCTGGAGGTGGTTCGCCAGACAACTACAACTACCGTTGCTGATCTGAAACATATCGTGACTGGGAAGCAGATTATGGAGTTCCAGCAATTGATCCGCAAGATCCCGGTCTCAGACAACGTATTGGAATATGCCGTGGGTATGGCCACCAAGACCCGTCCAAATACGGAGCGGGCTACCCAGATGGTCAATGAATATATCTCCTGGGGTGCCGGTCCCCGTGCATCACAGTACCTCGTGTTAGGTGCGAAATGTCATGCGGCCATTAATGGTAAATACAGTCCGGATATTGAAGATGTTCGTGCTATTGCCTCCTATGTGCTCCGTCACCGGATCGTCCGCAATTTCAAAGCGGAAGCAGAAGGCATCAATGAAGAGCAGATCATCGAGAGCTTGTTCTAATTCAGTTATCGGTTGTCGGTTATCAGTTATCAATTGTCCGTTTGACTTTGCCTAAACAGGTAAAGTGTTTTGAGAGGAGTCGGCAATGGCTGTTCAATTATCTGATTACCCATAGGCCTATAGGATCGGGCTGTTCCTGAAATCAATATTCAGGGTGAATATCCTCATCCATTAAATTGAATTTCTTTTTTCCCTGCGTTTCGATCTACAGATCTTTCAGAATTTTATTGTATTCCTCTCTGAAAGATGTTTTCTGATGGTGGCCTTTTTGATTTTCAATATAATGGCACACACGGCTGATCTGAGATCGGCTATGTGAAAAAGCTCCATATCCTTCTTGCCATTGAAATTGTTCTATACAGAATTTCTTTTCTCTAATAAATGCTGTGGTCATTTTCTTAATCTCCCGCACTAGGTCCGACAAGGCTTCACTTGGACGCAAACCGATGAAAATGTGGACATGATCCGGCATTCCTCCTATGGCCAGCAATTTGTGCCCTTTAGGGCACCTCTATCAACCCCACTCAATGACCAAACGAATATCTTTGATTTTCTTACCAATGAATTCCTTCACGAATCTTCGTTATTTCTCAGTCACATAGCTATGGCTATTCTCCTTCAAAATGCCTCGCCTCGCTTGGACTTCTTTGGTCTTGGTCTATTTCGGGGGTTAACAGAAGTTCCCTAATTCTGAATTACACCTGTAGTGTAGCGGTAAAGCTCTTCTTCCCAATCCGGATGAATTATGGACTTACGGAATTTAACTGCAAAGACGATGTGAAGGAAGATCTGATGAAATGTGTCGGCCATTTTAAATTGACAATGTTTGTCTAAAAATAATACATTCCTTGGTTTTCTGAACAAATTTAAATGAGGACCCTTCTTCGCCGTTTGACATGGGACCCCGCCGGGGTCCTTTTAAAACTATCCATCAGCTAAACATGGTTTCACGACCTCGGAGAGGTCGTATGACTGTTGAAGGAATGTTCACATCATGGACGACTCCGGAAGTGTCGAATATCAACCTTTGACGTTCTTTAAACATGAAAGTGGCCAATAAGATCGGGGTGTCTCGTTTAAATATATTCTAAGCGGCGTCCCTTTTATACCGAGGCATTTTCTGCGAACAATTCCAGCACAGCCTGGAGGTTTTCTTTCGCTGATGAGCTCAAGCCCTCTCCCAACTCCCAATGAGCGCCTTCGATAGCCAGGAGCCAGGCTCTGGGTTTGTGACCATACACATCTCGACTAAGCGCTAACACAGACTCCGGCGGTAAGGCATGGGTGGTAAATGCAACTTCATCTCGTGGTCCTATCCGGTGCAAAACAAATCCACCCGGAAGAGCCTCATGGCTGGCATCCACAAAAATAACACGATCAAAGGATCGGAGCAGATCGGCATCTTCGATCTGCAATTGATAACGACAGACTTTTTGGCCTGGAATGCCTTCATTTGTCAGTCGATCTAA
>CALNZC010000019.1:0-9174 GCA_942490895.1 uncultured Saprospiraceae bacterium | reverse complement strand
CATCCATTCCGAAATTATCCAGGAAAGTGCTGGTTTGGGATGGACAAACACCAACGCTCATGGGCCAGGCCACGATCAGTGAGATCTTTGCCAGTCCACCTATGGTCGCTAACCTGGATGACGACCCTGAGCTGGAATTTGCCCTCTCTGGATATGAGCCATTTGTGGGTGGATTTGTCCTGGCTTATGATCATGATTTTACAGTCATGTGGAAACACAGTGTGAAGGAGCTGTCCGGGAGTATGCCTGTCGGATTTGACTTTGCGATGATGGTCCGATGGAGGTGGTGGTCCGCTCTATGGATTATCTGGATATCCTCGACGGGGCGACGGGGACCATCCTCTATCGCGACAGTTGCGGGTCGATCACCAACGATGAACATCCTATTATCGCGGATATCGATCTGGATGGTCATGCCGAGATCATCTGTCATTGTTCGAATCCGGATCCTTCCAGTGCCAAATACTCCGTTCGTGCTTACGAAGGGGACCTGGTCGAATGGGCACCGACCCGTCCGGTTTGGAATCAGTATATGTTCAGTAATACCCACATTAATGATGACCTGACTGTCCCTCAGTTTCAACAGGAAATACATTTGCCCGCCCTCGCTCAGGGCCTGGGCCAGTTTCAGACGGCCTACACCATGGGTCAGTATCGGGATTCAATTGATTTTGCTGTTTCCATCGATTCGGTTTGGTGTGCGGGCGGCGAATCTGTCTGGATGATCCAGGTGTGCAATGAAGGCCAATTTGAGATACCCCTTCAAGAGGTGACTTTCAGCTGGTATTCTGGAGATCCTCGACTTGTTGGATCGCAATATCTGGGTGTGGATACCAGCAGTGTTCCTCTTCTCCTGCCAGGAGAATGTTTGGATATCACGGTCAGTCCGGATCCATCCTGGACCGGAGTTTCAGATTCGTTGTGGCTGATCTGGAATGATCCGGGCGGAATGGCCCCTCCATTTCTGCCGGGCATGGCGCTTTCCGGGCATCAGGGAGAATGCAACTTTACCCAAAACATGGTAGCCGCTGCATTGAAACCAGGCGGACAGGGGCCAGATTTGGGTGCGGACACGTTGATCTGTGGCACAGGTGTTCTTACACTTTCTGTTGCCCCGGACTGGAATACAGTACAATGGAGTGACAATTCTGCAGGATCGACCTATGTCGCCCAGTCCGAAGGTTGGCATTGGGTGGTGACTACAGATCCATGCGGATACTCCTACTCCGATAGTCTCTATCTGTCTCTGGCCTCTCCACAGAGTTTGGACCTGCCGGATACCATTATACAATGCAAAACCGGGGTGGTCCCCTTGAATGCGGGTGAAGGATTTGCCAGTTACCTGTGGTCTGACTACAGCACAGATTCCACCTTTACGGCATGGGCGCCTGGTGTGTATTGGGTGGAAGTTCGCGATTCTTGCCAGCAGGTTTTTCGAGATAGCGTTGTTGTACAGCTGGCGCCCGCCCCGGCCTTCCAGATGCCGGATACGATGCTGGTCTGCTCCGGGGATTCTGTGGATCTCTCAGGCGGTCCCTTCTCCTTCCATATATGGCAAAGCTCAACAGGGATAACCTGTGATACTTGTGCGAATACGACCTGGTCGGGCAGCCAATCGGACCTGGTCCATTATACTGGATTGACGACATCAGGATGTGCCTATTCTGATACCGTATTTATTGAAGTTGGTACATTTGTGAGCAGTCTGGATACCCAGGTCCTCTGTCAGGGGGACTCACTCTTTTGGGACAACTCTTGGATCACCCAAGCCGGATTATTTACGGATACCCTTCCGTCTGGTGCCGGATGTGATACGCTCTCCAGATTGCAGGTCCTTTCACCTCCGGCGCTCAGTTATACCGTTGGTCAGTTGTGGAATTGTCAAGCAGCTTCCGGTTCTGCCTGGGTGGGACTACCGCCTGGTGCCCAGGTGGAGGTAGACTGGGGCAATACATGGCCGATGACGGATACACTTGACGGATTATCGGCAGGAATATATCCTGTGGCTCTACGTGATCAATGGGGTTGTCTAATCAGAGATACGATCGTCTTGAAAGCTGCGTCGAGCTTGCAGTTTACTGTGCCGACACTAATCACTACGGTGCCAGGTGCAATCATCGAGCTGGCAGTGAGTGGGGATACTGCTGTAATGGGGACAACTATTGAGTGGATCCCATTATTGCCGGCCTTTTGTCCGAGTTGTTTTTCACAGTCTTTTTCCTTTCAGTCTGAAACACTTTTGGAGATTGTCATTGTCGACAGTAGTGGCTGCCGTTACGAACTGTCTACGCTGATCACTCTGGAAGTTGGCGAGGATCAAAAAGTATTTTTACCGAATGTGTTTTCACCGAATGGTGATGGCATTAATGACATCTGGCAGATCCAGCCATCCGGACCCATTGCATCCTGGGAGCTCCAACTCTTTGACCGTTGGGGGAATCAAGTCTATCAGGGGAAGGGTGGGCCGAATGACCTTCAGCAATTGGGATGGGACGGGCGATTCCGGGGCAAAGAAATGGACCCGGGCGTGTTTGTATTTGAATTTATGCTGGAATGGCCAGATGGAACAACCACGCGCAGATCCGGTGAACTGGTCTTGGTCAAATAGGAAAACTACTGGGCTTTTAATGTCTGAATGCGTTGAACGATCCGATCGATCTTGCTGCTGACCTCCTGGTAATAGCTCAAGGCAAAAGTTCGATTCGCCCTAATCTTCCATAGGTTCAACATGAGCACGCTTTTTTCCTCTGGAGTGAGGTTTACAGGGGTTTGGATGCCGATGAGTTGACCCCGTTCGTTCCACTTAAAGGAAGGTCCCAGGATTTCCTTGAAATCGCGGAAGTAATTCCGTTGGAATTGCAATTCTTCATACTGCTCTTCCAGGTTCTTCAAGGTGGCAAAATCATATTCATAAATGGCAATAATATCCAGTCGAAGGGTATCATTGGTGATGATTTCCAATCCTTTGGATTTGAGAGATTCATAGCCTGCTCTATTTTGGATGGCAATAAAATCGCGAGTCAGATCGAGCAGCTTGTATGCCGTTGAATCCAGAAGGACAGGTTCATTTTGTATGACTTTGCGCCAGAATTCACAGGCGGCCAATCCGATTTTATGGCCATACATATTCAGTTCTATATCGAGCTTGTCCTGTTCTAATCCGTTCCGGATTTCAGAAAGGATCTTTTGTTCGGCATTTCGGTCCCTGCGATCTTCGTTCCAGTTATTCAGCGCAAAGGCGGAGATAACTGCAATAAATATGGAGAGAAATTCAAAAGTAAAACGCCTGTAATTTATCTGACTGCGCAGGGGCCTCCGAACAGAGGGGTGGGCGGGGTTATATTGCGACTGGGTCATATCATTCTATTGTTTCATTCTGCCCTGATTCGTTAAAATACTGCGGGCCGATTGTGTGAACGTAAATAGTGGTGCCAAAGGTAAAAACTAGCCAATGACCGAAGGGGTTGCCATTGCTGTGATCGCTCAGCGATCTCTTCTTTTGTCGTCAGCGAGGTACATGATTGAGCAGCTTTGATGATCGCGACATCGCCGAGCGGGTAGATATCCTTTGCTTGCAGGCAGAACATCAAATAAATATCGCTGGTCCAAACGCCAATCCCCGGGATTTGAGTCAGTCGTGCGCGAATATCTTGTTCATTCAAGCCAGACAGGGATTCCAGATCGAGTTGTCCTTCCAGGATGGCAGTTGATAGTGCTTTGAGATACCTGCATTTTTGTCGACTGATCTGGCAGTGTCGCATCTCTTCATCCGTAAGGGAAAGGATGTGTTCTGGCGTGAATGCAGGGAGATAGCCATCCAATTTGAGAAAGTGAGCCTTTGCCGAGGCCAGACTGACCTGTTGTTCGAGGATGATCCGGACCAGGGAGATAAACCCCTGAGGCCGCTGCCAGTCTGGAGGGGCCCCATAGGCAGCATGGATCTTGTCGAAAACGGGATCCCTGGAGATCAGCTCCAATATGTCAGTCTCATTGACGATGGGTAAATCAGGTGTCATTTTCATGGGCAATTGGTCAGGGCTATTTTCTAGTTTCCAATTGAAACACCGATTTCTATATCCTCTTGACATACTGTTCATATTGGCATACAAGAGGGAGGGAGGTGAAGCTACTCTTGGGCAAATAGTCAATCGCCCAGGGTTTTAACCCTGGGTTTTGAAGTCAATATGATTGCGTTTTGGCGATATTTTTGCCCACTCCGCAAAAATGGTGACAAAACAACGCCTCGCTAATTGTTGAAATTCGGTTGAGTGCCGGATTAGAAAGCATTGATGTCTCTTGCAAAAAACGCAAGAACGACTTAACCCAAAATCTCCTCAACTGACATCCATGACATAAACCAGGTACCACTTGCCATCGATCAGTTCAAATTTGTATTCAGAACTGAATTCGGAATCTTCCAGCCAAACCCGTTGAGTAAAACTGGTGGCATCTTTTTTTGTAGAAACCTTGTACTCTTTTGTGTCTACTTCCTGGATGCGGACCTTCATGAGCGGGAAATTCTGCCGCGTCCAGGCGATCTCCTCTCCCTCTTCGACCATCATGCCGCCCAAAGGATGCCGGACTCTGGTTCGCTGGAAGGACTCATCCTCGTGGAATCGGTTGTAGAAGGTGTCAAAATCTTCCATAGGGGCAGTTTTAGTAGAATGGAATATAGATCGAATCGATTGACATCCGGTCAGGGTGAAGACCAGAAACAGAGAAAGAGCCACAGACATGCTTGAGAACCGTGGTGTCATGTTGGCATTCAAACCGGAACAATTGATTTCCATAATGGTTATGTTTCTGGCATGAACCTGTGTTCTGCAGGTATTGGTTTGTATTCACAGGCAAAAGTAGGCTTTCTTGGGCCAGACAACCCATCTGCAAGGATGGAACCATTCCTTTTTCCTAATCTTGTTGTATGCGGTTTTTGTTCCTCCTCTTGATCATTAGCCTGACAGCCTCATTGAACGGGCAGTCGACATACCTCGTCCACAAGGTGCCTGTAAAGGACTTGCGGTTTGAACATCAAACCTATAGTGGATATTGGGGCACGGCATTGCATATGCCTGAACAGGCAGAGCCGTTTATCGCCATGAATATTGAATGGCGTTCTACCCACCCGATTCCAGCAAGTGCAGTGCGGATCAAGTATCAGCGGAATGATTCTTTTTCCCCCTGGCTGGCACTGAGTCAGGATGAACACACAGGAGATGGAGAGTCTCGGTTTTTCACCAATATGGTGTTTCTGGAGCCGGATACCCGTCTGTTCCATATACGTGTAGATGTAGATGCGCCATGGGATCAACAGTTTATCGATACACTGATCATCCATCTTTTTGATCCAGGTCCGACAACTGGTGTTGATCTGACACCCCCGGAACCTGTCCTACGGAATGAAGCCTGCGATTGCCCACCGCCCATACTTGTCGACCGGTCACAATGGTGTCCGGACGGCAGTTGCCTTCCCCATCCTTCTCCTGAACCGGTTTTTCCCTCTCACTTGATCATCCATCATTCTGCAGGAAGTAACAGCTCGTCCGACTGGGCAGCGGTGGTCCGCAGTATCTGGAACTTTCATGTCAATGGCAATGGCTGGTCGGATATCGGGTACAATTGGCTGGTGGATCCGAATGGTGAAGTTTATATCGGCCGGGGAGATAATATCCTGGGCGCCCATTATTGTGGAAAGAACAGCAATACACTGGGGACTTGTGTAATGGGCGACTTTACCAATGTAGAGCCTACCATTGCGGCCATTTCTTCGCTGTCGGATCTGTATGCCTGGAAGGCATGTGCAGAAGAGATCGATCCGCTGGGATCCTCCTTTCATCCTGCATCAGGTGGTGTCATTCCAAACGTATCCGGTCACCGGCAATCTTGTAATACGTCCTGCCCGGGAGATGCATTTTTTCCGATGTTACCTCAAGTCCGGGAGCAGATCGCTGGTGTGATCAATATGTGCAATTGCGACCTGTCCGAGCCACAAGGACTGAAGGTGGAGTCGCTTGCCGATCGGGTTCGCCTCACCTGGGACCTCGTTGTCGGTGCAAGCAGTTATTTGCTCGAACGAAAAGGGCCAAATGATATGGATTTTGTCCTCCTGGCCAATGTCGGCAATACGGTTTACCTCGACCTGGCAGTTCAACCCGGTCAATCTTATGTCTACAGAGTTCGAGCGGATGATGGAAGCTGCTCGTCAAATCCGTCCGAGCAGGTAGCGATCAATGTAGCTGACGAGTGGTTTTTTATCATGCCGACGTTGGTGACGAATCAGGTAGAAGTCCATATTCGGAATGGAACAGCTGACCCGGTACAGATGACGATGACGGGTATGGACGGAAGACAGGTTTGGGCTGGCGAATTCGGTAAATCAACCGTTGACTTCTTTGAGGTCATTCCGATGTCGGCCTTTCCGACGGGGGGCTATATTCTGCATGTCAAACAGGGTGCAGTTGCTAAAACCGTCCAAATCATGAAGATCTGATGAGGAACAGAAGGACTGCTTGAACGGACTAAATGTTTTTGGTCTTCTTTAAAAATCAAGCAATTAGTTTTTCATCATCAAAAGAGATGAAGTGCCTGTATCTGTAAGTGTGCGAACCACATAAACCCCAGTTGGAATTCCTTCAATTGGATAGTACGTCAGCGGTCCTTTGAAATGTCGTACCAGTTGTCCGGTCATACTATATATTTCGACCTGTCGGATATTTGATAGGCCTTTAATTTCTATTCGGTTATTTGCAGGATTCGGGAAGAGCCACCCGTTTGTTTCAGATGTGACGAAAGGAGGTTCCAATGAGACGATCTTGCCAACAGTGGTTACCGCTGTATTGGTCAAAATAGGCAGATTGTAGTCGAAATAAATTTCAGCATCGTTTTTCAATTGATCAGATAATTGCAAATCTGACCTGGTCCGAATCTTGAAAAGAACATATCCGTCATTGATGGAATCATTAAATGGCAGGTATATATCTTCGAAAATGAATTCCAGGAGGGTGTCCGCTGTCATGCGGGCATTAACTTTATGCGACGAGGCCACAAGCCAGAAACTGGAAGCATCAAAAACGGTAGTATCAATCACGTCTCTAACGACAACATTTACAGCCTCTGCTGTCCCTGTATTTTCAAAGCGAATAAGGTAATGAAGGAATTTGCCGATATCTTCCAACGGCAAGTATTCACCCTCCAGACAGGTCTTATCATTCGGATCGAAAGAATTGACAATAGTTTGGAGCAGACTGGATCGGTTGTTACTTAAGTCAATATCCTCGGTTTCTGAATAAATGGTAGCTACAAAATATAGAAAGTCTCCACCATTTAAAGGGTGGGCAGGATCTGCAGGAGTATTGAGCGTGAATTTTATCAGGATTTCTCTGGATTCAAAAGGCAGTAGGTTTGTATAATTCCAAATTAGATAATTAGAGGAGGTGGAGTCGACATCAGGAGATGAGCTGATTAGTTCCATTACATTTTCTTCATACTGGAGAGCAATATGGCTGGATTGGATAAGTGAGCCTTTATTTGTATAGACTATCTTATATGAAGCATCGAATCCTGGTCGTGCATTGTCCAGGGCAATAATTTGGATTTCAAGATCATTCTTGGATACTATTGGGGATAGGCAGAAATCCAGGGAAAATTGGTCTGTATCAGAAGGGATGTCAATTTGAACCGGATTGGAAAGGCCGAAATCTGTCAATTCGAATGCCCCAATTGCAGGTGTAATATCTATCTGATTTGCTGCAGGGTAGAAGCTGAAGTGTCCGTCAGTATTTGTAAATGTATGGTCCGATATGAGAGCGGATATGTGCGATATTTTGACATCAGAAATTCCTTTTCCTCCAACGCATCCGTTATTATTTACATCGAAAAGCACACTTCCTGTTACAAGTGTCCATTTACATGGTGGAGAGTATAAAAAGTAAGGGCTAACTTTTGCCTCAGGGAATTCTTCAGTAAAGAATTCAAGTTCTTCTGGATCGACACTGATGTTTATATTTTGTTTGAATTTTGAGCTATACCAAAACTTATCACCATCGTTTGTTTTATTGCGTATGTTCAAGTATTGAAAATTAGTCCCATCTAGAATATCTACAGATTTCAATTTCGTTATACACGATAAGTCCAAAGTTTCAAGCGAATTGCAAGACTTGAAGTATAAGTTTCTTAAATTTACACTATTTGATAAATTGACATTTTTGAGTAATTCGCATAGCTGTGCCTCAATTAATTCTAATTCAGGGCAGTCAGATGCATCCAGAGTTTCAAGTTTATCGCTATTTGACGCATCGATATTTTTTAAGGCTGGGCAATTTGACAGATTAATTGCTTTAACGCCTGGGAAATTTGCATATCCAGAATAGCTGCAATTAACAGATTCGAGTTTCGGGAGTCCTGAAAGGTCAAGAGTGTCAAAGCTGGACCTTTCGCAATTCAATACTTTCAAGTTATTGCAGTCCTCAAGGTATAATTCTGAAAGGAGTAGATTGTTTTGAGAGCTGCAATCTAAAGTTTCAAGCGTACTTAGCCCGGAAAGATCCAGGACTTTCAGATAGTTGTGGTCAATCGTGATATCTTTAATTTCATTAAATCCTGTTTTATCAAAAGAAGTGATAAAATTGTCTGAGATGTCCAGGTATTCAATTTTGTTTGGCACAGGGAAGTAGATCGTATGAAGGTCTTTGTTGTTGATGTCCAGATAGCGCAAATTATTCATTTGGCTCAAGTCAAGTTTAATAGGAAGGTTGTTTTGAAAGTTGTAAAATGGGATTATTAATGTTTCTAAAGAATGAATTGCTTCAATCCACGATTTTTCAGCCAAAAAACCAACATTGAGATATTTTAAGGGCACATTTGTCAATGAAAATTCTTTTACTTTTTTGCCTAAGCCATAAAATGATATGCTGTCAAGACCAGGTAGATTTTCCAGATGTATGGTAAAGTCAAATTTGTTATCAAAGATCTTTAAGTTTCTCAAATGATTGTGATTGGAAAAAGTGAAATGGTCTATTGAGATGCCGTCAAGAGATAAATAATGAAGATTTGGAAATAGAGATAGCTCATCTATGCATAGCGTATCATTGGGTGTGCCCGATACCAAATTGTTATAATATAGTTCTGATATGGAGTCAGCTTCAACCTGCTCAATTTCACCGTTCTGATTTTTTATCA
>CALNZC010000018.1:0-3941 GCA_942490895.1 uncultured Saprospiraceae bacterium | reverse complement strand
TTGGGTTATTTCGAAAGTCAAAGCAGGAGAGCGTTCGCAGGATGTGCCATTCGCTCTTAGCACCCCCACCCTGTTCATCCCCTGATCCTGTAAATCCTGATCCGGACATTTTGCGGCTTACTCTTGTCTGAATCACGGATTTGTTTGATGACGCAGGTGACACGGAAGAGGTCGGACCGGGGACGGAGGATCGAGGACCGAAAAATTGTAGTGGTGACTTTAGTCGCCACTGGAGTGAGAATGAGAAAAAAGGAAGTTTCTGTGCGGGAAACAAGATTCAATCTGCACTTACTTTTCAAATGCCGAAGGCCGTGCTTTTTTGTCTGAATCACAGATTTGCACCGATGTCGCAGATTGCACGGATAAAAGGAAACGGGAATAATCCGTGTAATCATGCTGTCTGTGCGTACATCCGTGATTCAGACAATTTCTGCACTATGATATCGAGGTGCTCTGCCCCAGAGATTGTAGATGTAAATTGAAATCGATCAGCAAATAAAACAGAATTGAGGCAAAACTTGACCTCTCCATTGAAAAAACGAGGTTTTCACGGTAAATCATGGATGTTCTATGGTGCGATAATCACTCAGTCCGGAGACTTTGTAGCCGAGGCTTTTCAACTGCCAGGAGGAAGTGTGACCCTGGGTGAGTCGAACCTGCTTGAAGGTCTGGAGATGGTTTCAACCATTTCCTCTGCATCACCTCCCGGGCCTCTGGCAACATTTGCGACTGCCGGCTGGTATGTTTGATAAATACGGTTAAGTGGATTTCTGTGCCATGGTTCACCTGAAGACTACCAGGGTTAAAACCCTGAGTAATAAGGCACATGTCAAAAGAGACCTGAAAGATGGGCCGCTTGCGTCTGTTTGGTGCCCCCTATCTTTGCGTCGAATATCGCCCTTGTTCAATATCAAAAATGCCTCTCAGCATCGAGAGGAAAACGCAGGCTGCGATCCTGCTGCTATAGAATCGTTTAATTCCAGATGATCAATTCATTATCTTTACTTTGCGTTCGAATTAGGGATCTTTTATCATCTTGTCTACTGTTGACAAACTTACATTTGCTATCAAATCTCAATGTCTCTCAGGTCATGAACCGGATCGATGGTATATCCAGGATCAAGGTATTCTGGATTTCAACGAGTCACCACCAAAGACGATAACCCATTCCCAATTCTGGAGTTATGAATTGAGCCAGGCCGGATGGTGTAGCCGATGGTGAGCTTTACTGCGTGCTGGAACGGAGCTGATATTTATAATCGAAATCATGACATCTGCCGAAAGGAAAGATCTTCATTGCGAATGCCTCTTCCACCACCACGACATCACCTTGCACTTGCGGAATCGGACAGTCTGTTCGATGTGTTCAATCCCGAGGCTTACGACAGTCCTTGCTGACAGCCTCAAGACCCTCGGCATTCTGTGGTGGATCTCAATAGCCAGATGATGGACTGGGGAGGTGATCGGTATTTAACCCCCTTCTTTGGCCCTGGCTGAAGCGGGTGGCGGCCACATCCCGTCAATGCCCTGCGCAGGGCGGTTGGTGGCTGGTGTGCCGGAGCTGCCGACGGCAATGAATTCATTACCTGTGCTCTTTTTAATCCGGTTTAGGACAAATATTCTGTTCAGTATGGGCTATACAGTTGTGGACGACCCATCCGCACCTTGCTCAGCTTCTGCCGGACAAATGAAATTTTCTCCTGATGGTCACAAGTTGGCAATAAATTACGCTTCATCTCCCCACAAAAATAGTGACGGCTCCATTTAGTTGAAATTCTTGCGTGAATAGTGAAACAGGTAAAGTCGAGATTCAGAGTTTTGTTTTTTAACATTGGTCATGGATATGGTGTTGAGTTTTCACCAGATATTTCCAAGCTGTATTTTAGCAGAGCCATATCGCCACAATGGGCCAACCCGATTATCTATCAGCAGGATTTGTTCGATTATGACACCCCTCCAGTACTGGTCCATCCATGTCCGACCTGGAGCATACATTAACATCCCGGCGGAGGTTTGGCCACCGGGTCCCGATGAAAACATCTATGTGAGCGACTATCCCAACACCTGGCTGCATGTCATCGATGCCCCCAACGAAGCCGGCCCGGCCTGCAACTTCCTATGGAAGGGGCTGGACATCAGCCCGGGAGAAAGTGGACTTGGGATGCCTACCATGCCCGCCGGCTACTGGCGGCCACATGCCCCCTGGCTGTCTGGCCAGCGTCAGCCCCGTTCCTGCGCGAGCAGTGGACCTACACCGTCAGCCATACCTGCGCCCCCGGCACTTATACGGAGTGGGCTTATCACGGCGCCAACACTGTCACCTTCAGCGATCAGGATAGTCTGGTACTCGACTTTCACACCCCTGGTAGAGATACCCTCATCGCCACCCGGTTCAGTCCCTGTGATACGGTGAGCGATACGCTGGTCATTATTGTCAAAAATCCTTTTGTTGCTTCGTGGAGCCTTTCTAAAAATGAGTTTGTGCGGGAGAGGCAGCATCTCTTTACATTCATAGTTCTCATTACAAAGGAGATCATCTGATCCGATGGTAGTATTCTGCAGACTGGGCGGTCCTTTTCTGATTGGGTTTTTGCAATAACGGTTACTGTACCGTAAAACGGTGATGGCGTCTCTGATACACTGATTCCATTGCATTGCAGGCTGAATTGGGCCCACCACCACAGATACGTTTCTGTTGTGTGCTGGTGAGAATGCCCTCGTACATGGTCAGCTCGTGAGCCAATCAGGAGATTATCCTTTGACCTTATCAGCGGTAAGTGGTTGCGATAGTCTCAGTATCGTGACTGTTCTTGTCAGCTCTACTCCTACGGTATCAACAATCATCGAGCCGCCTTCCTGCCCTGGAGAAACAGATGGCTTGATCTCCATTGCGCCAAGTTCAGGCATGACCTTCACTTGGTCAGATGGGATGAGCACACCCATTCGTGATGATCTTATGGAAGGGCTTTATGCTGTGTCCGTCAGTACTTCCACTGGTTGCGATACTGTGCTTTCGCTGGAAGTCAGTCCTCCAGCCTCGATTAGTGTCACTCTGCCTCCTGATGATATCACTATAGAAGCCGGCGGGGCGGTCACTTTGCAGCCTGTTACTTCAGGTGTGGGTGGATTGACCTTTGTCTGGAGTCCAGCTACTGGTTTGAGTTGTGTCGATTGTGATGTGCCCATTGCTGCTCCGACATCTACGACTACCTACACAGTAGTCATCACCGACAGCCGGGGGTGCATTGCCCAGGCTTCGGTTCAAATCCGGGTCAGTGTGCCATCCATTGGAGCGTTTTTCCCGACAGCCTTTAGTCCTAACGGCGATGGCATTAATGATACCTGGCAGGTTCTGGCAGGTGAGGAGGTTGTCAGCATCTCCCGCCTTGACATCTACGACAGATGGGGAGGGCTGCTTCACCATTGTGCCGATTTTCCCCTCCTGCATCCTGCTTGTGCCTGGGATGGCCGCTCGAACGGGCAAGCTGTCGACCCTGGCATGTATTTATGGCAGGCTCGCATCCTGCTCACCGATGGTACCGTCATGCAACGGCAGGGAGAGGTGGAGGTGGTGAGGTAGGGAAGGAGGTTATGAGTGGAGGAGTCGAGGAGAAAGAAGGACCGAGGACCGAGGACCGCGGACCGAAGAGATTCAGAGACCGAGTAAATCCCCGGGAGTATCCTCTCAGTACCGGGGAATCCTAATCTGGACAGTGTTGGAAGCACCAAGGGAAGTACCAATACACAAGCATAAAATTCAAATAAATTCGAAGCACTAGAAATTCGAATGACCAAAACTACACTTGACGTTTCGGTCATTGTTTCGATGCAATTTATTTGGGATTTGTGATTTCAGATTTGGGATTTCCAACCGAAGTTCTTGCTCCATAAAAAAGCCCCGACAATGCCGAGGCTCTTTCTACTCTTTTCCAGACAATTTA
>CALNZC010000017.1:0-12494 GCA_942490895.1 uncultured Saprospiraceae bacterium | reverse complement strand
GACGGAATAAGAAATAACAAATGAGGAATGAGGAAATGACTTTGCCTGATTAATTGGCTAGCCCTGAAGGGGCGCAAGAACTGAGCATCCCGCAACGCGGGATGAATGGAACCAACCCTACCTGAAAAGCCCTGAAGGGGCGCAAGAAAACCTGATGCCAAACATTGGATAGAACTGTCGGCCCGCTGTGGCGAGAAAAAGACGGAAAGCGGAAATGGGAACCAGGACACAGAGATTGAATAAGAAATGAGGAGCAAGAGTTTTCCAACCAATGATGACCCGAGTCTATAAACAACAGAATGTCATACTCACCATTGAAAAAACGAGGTTTTGCTGCGCCTTGGGATGGATATATTGTTGAATCAGTCCCCAACCCGGAGACGGTGTAGCCCAGGCATTCATCCCTGGGAAGAGAAAATCAAGAGACCTGGAAATGGTTTCAACCTTTTCTCAAGGAATACCCAGGGTTAAAACCTTAAAACCTTGGGCTATCGCGACAGAGGTCTATATCTACCACCATACTATTTGGCTCCGTCTAAAACCATCCACGGATCTAGCGAATAGCGAAAAATCTACGCCTGCACCCACACCAGGGACTTCTCCTCAAACCAGGGGTCTTTGAACCAGGTGCTGATCGGTTCAGTCTCCACAGACATTTTTCGGGGGAGCATCTTGATCTCCTGTTTAACCAGTCCACCTTTCAGGGCGATCAGCCCATTGGGGATGGCGTGGAGTTGGCGCTTATGCTGAAGGAGATGCTCGGACCAACGGACCAACATGCTCAACTCTGCCACTGCCCGGGTCACCACAAAATCATACTTGCCCTTGTGTTCTTCAGCTCGCACGGGAAGAGGCTTCACATTGGTCAATCCCAATCCTTCCGCAACTGCTTCAACCACCGCGATCTTCTTGCGGGTGCCATCGATCAGGGTAAAGGATACTTCCGGAAACATGATAGCCAGGGGAATACCCGGGAAACCACCTCCGGTGCCCAGGTCCACGATCTGCGTCTCGGGTTCGAATTGAACAAATTTGGCAATGGCCAGGGAATGCAGGACGTGATGCGTGTAGAGATTGTCAATATCCTTCCGGGAGATCACATTGATCCGGGCATTCCAAAGGCGATACAATTCGTCCAACTGAGCGAATTGCGTCTGCTGTTCAGATGTGAGATGAGGGAAGTGATCGAGGATGACCTGCATAGGATAGAATAGACTCAAAGGTAGAGTTTTCAATACCCATTACCCGATCTTACTTGAAGATTCATTTATCCAGCATCGGCATGGAGCATACCAACGAAGAAACCTGAATCGTTCGATGAATGATCACGGACAACCCTATCCAAACAGAACGAA
Source organism: uncultured Saprospiraceae bacterium (assembly GCA_942490895.1). Lineage (GTDB taxonomy): Bacteria > Bacteroidota > Bacteroidia > Chitinophagales > Saprospiraceae > JAGNXB01. The sequence continues at coordinate 11,139 of CALNZC010000017.1, read as the reverse complement.
TTATGGGTAAGTACAGATTTATTCTCCTGATTTGCCTGACGAGCTGGGTAAATACTGATGCACAAGCCCAGTATATTCAACCCAATGGAATAGTGGATACCTCTCTGATGATCCAGGATCTCAAACAACTGGTCGGTCAGGATTCCACCGTACAGCAATTGCGACGTGAACTCCTCATCGAACTGACAACCTCCAAGATCAATCATCCCGAGATCAGTGCTTCAGAAGAAAAGAAAGCCTTCGTTACATCCCTCATTCATCAATTAGCCAATGGGAAAGGACCCTTTTCGTTTCTGTATAAAAAAAGGGAACGAAAATTAAGTGCTCGTGAGATCAGGGAACTGTCCGATACACTAACGTTGGAAATCATTGCCTTGCAAAAATCGTTGTCGCGATTGGAAGACAGTGTAGCCATCCTGCAAGCAAGGCTCATCCAAATTATTGAATCTCCGATTCCCTCCAGGGCGACGAAGGAAGAGGCCACTATTCTGTTAACTACAATCCCAAAATTGGCGGTTATAGATTATATTTTTCAAAACCAGGACAGTCTTCGTTTTTGTGGTGAGTGGGAGGTGTATGCTAGTGGAGATGCAGTTTTTCCTGGTTTTCCTCGAACTGGAATGGCCCATTTATTACACAGCTATTTGCCTAATGGAGCTGGGAAAAAAGGTAGAAATTGGTCCGTCTTTCCGTACATGATCGAGTATTTGGATGAATATCCGGCCGAGACATTTTTGCCTTTTGACGAATTGGAAAATTTTATTCTCACCTATTCCTTCTTGAAAGACTATAAAAACCCGTCCCTCATCTACGAATTCATGCTGGCCAATATGGATAAGCCGGACAGCCCCGGCGGCCAAATGCTGCGTGATCTGATTCTGGATGAAGAGCGTAAAAAGAAAGAGGAAGGTGAACGTCCTGATCAGAAATAGCCTGAGAATTCCGGCATCATTTTCTCTCTCCGGTGTGGCACATTTAACAGCATCCTCCGATAGTACTCCCTCCAATCATAATCAGCTTCCGGATGAGATATACCCTGTGAAAATTTGATCGTCCACTATGATACTGTGGCGAAACGAAATCAACCAAAAACTCTTTTGAATTGATGGAGTGGATAAATCTTTCGTTGCAAAATCCAAGACTAGCTACCATTTGAATTTTGGGATTTGGGATTTGAATTTTATTTGGGATTTGTTATTTGGGATTTCCTCCTCACCCCATCACTCATAACCTCCCACCTACGCCAAGGCTTCGGCGGGCAAAGCATAACCTCTAAAACGACCCGCGCACCGGAGATTGCTGCTGCTGGGCGGCAATTCCGGTGCTCAAGGCATTTTCACAGGATTATAAAACCGGTGATGTGGGATTTGAACTGGGACACAGAATGAGCGTGTCTCAGAGAGGTGCCACACAAGGGACAGGTGTGCGGACGGTGTTCGTTACGCAGCGAAGCTGGCAGGTACATCCACATATGCTGTGGCACCCGGACGCTTCAACTGAGCAGACATAAGTTGCTTGGCACGAAAGAGCTGAGCCTTCACGGTACCGAGTGGAATAGACAACTCGTTTGCAATTTCATCATAGCTCAGCTGCTCGTAATAGCGGAGCTCAACCATCAAACGATATTTATCATTCAATCCGCCAATAATCTGGCGCAAGACATCAACGCGTTGTTCGCGGATCATTTCGGCTTCCGGATCCCGGGTATTCGAGCGGACCATCTCAGAGAAGTCCTGCTTGCTACCCGCTTCGATCGGCTCATCCAGACTGAGGGTACGGAGGCGCTTTTTACGCATGTAATCGATACAGTTGTTGATGGCGATTTTGAACAACCAGGTAGAGAAAGCGTAATTCGGTGTGTAACTGGACAGTTTGTTGAAAGCTTTCCCAAAAGCTTCCAGGGTCAGGTCCTCTGCATCTTCGCGATTGCGGACCATCTTCAGGATGGCATGAAAAACGGATTGACGATAACGGCTTAACAGCTTGGCAAATGCTTTCTGATCGCCATCAATGGCTTTCAGGACCAGGCTGTAATCTTCTGTGGCTTTTTGAGAGAGTGTATTCATTTCCATGTCCTTGGCTTTTGGTAGTTTACGTTTAAGGTGGTCATCACGACCAGGTATCCGAGATAGAGTGTATCGAGAACGGGAATCCAGGCGATCAGGTCTTGTTCTCCCAGCCTTTGCAAGGAGCGACCCATCCACCAGCGGAGTCCGGCCCAACGCACCAGAATCAGCAGCAGGATGATCCACCAGGGTCCGCCGGTCAGCCACAACCCCGGGTAAAAGAGGAGGAGGCTTGCTGCGTGAAGGCCGAGAAGGATCTGCGTCGAGCGTTTGTAACGCCAACTCGTGCTGAGGTGACGTTGTTTTTGTCGCAGCCAATCCGGCCAGGTGGATTCCGGTTCAGAAAAAACGAAACTGTCCTGATCCAATTGCACGCTGGTATTTTTCCCGTGAGCCACCTCTTGTAAAAAGAGGTCATCATCTCCGCTGGGTAAATCTGCGTGCCGGGCCAGTCCGCCGGCGTTCAGGAAGATTTCCTTCTTGTAAGCCAGGTTTCGTCCCACGCCCATGTAGGGGTGGCCCGCCAGTGCCCATCCAAGGTATTGGATGGCCGTCCAGGCGGTTTCGAATCGGATCAGACGGTTGAGCCAACCGGGTCTGCGTTTGTAAGGCGCATACCCGAGAACGATCTGGAATCGATCACCGATTTTGTCGGTCATCTTTTTTTCCCAATGTTCGCTTGCCGGTTCACCGTCGGCATCTGTCAGTAAAAGAACTTCGTGTCGCGCTTGCCGTATCCCAAACTCCAGGGGCCACTTTTTGCCTTTCCATTGTGCAGGTTTTGGCGGCGCGATTACAGTCGTAAAGGTCACTAACGACCTTGGCATGGACAAGAGAACTGCACCCGTGTGGTCAGTTGAGTTATCGTCGACCACCACTACTTCCAGGGAACGGTCGTTTTGGTTTAGGAAACGGGGAAGGTGTTTGGCCAGATTATCGGCCTCATTGCGGGCACAGATGATCACAGACACCGATTTGTCAACGATTGACGCCTCATTCGGATCCGCCTGCCATCGGCCTACCCGACTGTACACCAGGATCCAATACAGGACCTGAATGAACATGGAGCCCAATGCGATCACCCAACCGATCAGACTCCAGGTGATCATTCCGTCTTTCCTGTCAATGGGGATAAATGTGTCCGGAATGCTTCCAACCACTGCGGATCACGAGCGGCTTTTCTGAAAGACCACCATTGTCTGATCCGTTGAAAAAACAGCCATTGCTGCCAGGACCAGGGCCCCAACGCCAGAACAAACCCTATCCAAACAAAGCGTACTTCCCAGGTGGAACACACCCGACCCATCAACCACCAAAGCAAAGGAACGCCCACCAGATAGCCGATCAAACCACCCAGATACCGCACAGTGGCATCATAGACCAGATGAAGTTTTAACCCACGCTTGAGCAACTCCGGAAGTCCGTAGATCAACAAATGATGCAATAGGACCACAAATGCCAGCGGTAGAAAGACCAGTCTGATCACCGGCTCCTTACGGTCCAACCATCGCGGATCCACAGAGGTCAGTTGTTTCGCCGAGATCAGATGGCTCAAAGTCGAATTCCAGGATGCAGCCCGATCTCCTAACTGGAGCAAGAACCCCTGCAGGGTTTGCAAGCGACGGCGCCAGTCCGTCCCTTCGAGCCAGGGACGAATCAGTTCTTGGCTGTGCATCAATTGATCATCGATTTCCGGGTCACTGTGGATCAGTAATGCCCGCATTTTTTGCTCCAGCAGTTGTGTCAACCATTCTACGGTGGCCCATTCATCTGCGGGACCAGGAAGATCTGCAACACCCATTTCCAGATGGTCAAAATGGAGGGAGACGCGACTGCGAAACGACGGGTGATCCTGGTAGGTGACCCCCCCCAGGAGAAACCCCACCTTCTGGGTAGGATCAGCCTGAAGAACGTCCAGAGCAATTCGTGCAGCTCCTGTCTTGATGGGGCGCAGTCGGTATTCCCGTTCAGATGTGCCTTCCGGCGCGATATACAAAGCGCCACCACTCATCAGGTGCTCGCGACTTCTTCGAAAAGCCTGCGCATTGTCAATCGGTCGACCTCCTACATCTTTAGGACGCTCGATGGGAATACAATAGAAGGTGTTGAGGAACCAATTGGCAAACCAGTGTTTAAACAGGCTGGCATTGCCCAGGAAAAAAACGGGGCGGGTCAATCGTGAGACCACCATATAGGGGTCGATCAATGCATTCGGGTGATTCCCGAGAACGATCAGCGGACCTTCAGGCTCCTTTGCCGGCAACCCCTGACCAGAATCGATCCTGTAATACACCCACAATCCTGTTTTCACCAGGGCATACAGGGTGTAATAGATAAGGGTCAAAAGAGGATTCATCACAACCGGTTCAGGATTCGAAGGAAAGCAGGAAGTCCTTCATCTTCTCATTAAAGCGCGGGCCGTCATCAAATAAAAACTCAACAGCAACCGGCAGGATAAATACCGGCAGTTGTTGTTTCTGCAACCAGGCGCCATGCAGGGCCAGACGTGTCGCATCCTTTTCGGTGGAGAGAATGATCCTGGGCTGATCTGCGGGCAACTTCTGAAAGCGAAGCAGCATCTGATCCATCTCGTTCGGGGTAAAATAATGGTGATCCTCAAAGGGCATCCCATCGAGTATCCCCACCTGATTCTCCAGGTATCCCATCAGATAATCTGTATTGGCAATAGCACTGATCAAGAGCACATTGACCTGATCAGTCATTTTCATGCGCTCCTGAGGACCAAAGAGGCGGTATGGTGTGCCGTATCTAAAGCGGCTGAAATACAATTGTTGAAAAGGCGCTGGATCAATCTCTTCGCGAATCTGCTCTGCCTGCTCGCGACTGAGATCATCTGGACACTTGGTGACAATGATCTGTTGGGCCCGCAGATAAGCAGAACGCCACTCTCTTAACCGGCCTGAAGGCAGAAGAAAGTCTCGGGTAAATAAACGGCTGTATTCGGTCAGCATAATATGCATGGCCGGTTCGACGGAGCGGTGCTGGAAGGCATCATCCAGGAGAATCAATTGTAGTCCGGGCTGGTTCATGACCATCTGCGGAATAGCCAGACTGCGGCTTTCTGAAACGGCAATGGTCACATCTGGATATTTCAGCTTGAACTGGAGGGGCTCATCTCCGACATCCCTGGCCGTACTGCGTTGATTCACGTAGTGAAAACCTCTGGTCTTTCGCTGATAACCCCGGCTCAACACCGCTAATTCAAGGTATTCCCGCAAAAGGACAATCAGATATTCAATATGTGGGGTCTTTCCTGTCCCACCTACAGAAAGGTTTCCCACAGAAACTACTGGCAAATCGAATCGAACAGGGCGGACTAATCCCAGGCGATAGACCAGGTTGCGCAGGCTGATCCCAAATCCATACAGGAGAGAGAACGGGGAAAGAAGGATGCGAAGAAGGATTTCCTGGACCATAAAGGATAAAGGTAAGGGGTTGTTGCCGGACTCCATTCAAGATGAAGACCCCCCTCGCCCTACGAGATGCAGATCTGAGATGGATCGTATTTTCGTTTGGGTTAATTGGGTTATTGTCGAGGAGAAGGAATAATAATGTGTTAATCAGCGTCTGGTATAACTCTCTCAAAAATAATCTAGTAATCAGTCAATCACCACTTAAAAGCCATCTCAACTGTCTTAAGAAGATGAGGGATAGTTAGTGGAAACATTAAAGTAAAAGCTCATCCAGATAGAGGCATCAGACCCGTTCCAAACACTGTTTGATCTTGTTAATTGAAGAACATAACACCAGGTGCCAGTTTAGTTGACGATTAGAGCTCAAACTTGATCCCTTGAGCCAATGGCAGATCACGGCCATAGTTGATCGTATTGGTCTGGCGGCGCATATACGCCTTCCAGGAATCCGATCCACTCTCCCGACCGCCGCCAGTCTCCTTCTCGCCACCAAATGCACCGCCGATCTCGGCACCGCTGGTTCCGATATTGACGTTGGCGATACCACAGTCCGACCCGGCTGAGCAAAGGAATTGCTCGGCTTCGTGCATGTCTGCAGTCATGATCGCAGAGGATAATCCCTGAGGTACTTCGTTTTGGATCGCGATCGCCTCATCCAGAGTGTCATACTTCATGAGATAGAGAATAGGTGCAAATGTCTCATGATGGACGATGGGCAGGTCGTGTGCCACTTCGGCAATACACGGCTTCACATAACATCCGGATTCGTAGCCAGGGCCTTCCAGCACACCACCTTCGACGAGCATGGTTCCACCTTGATCACCAACAGCCTTGATCGCTTTGAGGTAATTATTCACTGAATCCTGATCAATCACAGGACCGACATGGTTGTTTTCGTCCAGCGGATTGCCAATGCGCAACTGGCCATAGGCTTTGGTCATGGACTCTTTCACCTGTTCAAACAGAGAAGAATGGACGATGAGACGGCGTGTGCTTGTACACCGTTGTCCGGCAGTACCCACCGCCCCAAAGAGAGCCCCTGTGAGGACCACTTTCAGATCAGCAGATGGTGTGACAATGATGGCATTATTGCCACCTAATTCGAGTAGTGTACGCCCGAGACGCTCCGCAACGGTAGCACCGACGATCTTCCCCATACGCGTACTACCAGTGGCAGACACCAGGGGAACCCGCTTGTCTTTTGTCATCCATTCGCCAACGGTATAATCACCATTAACCAGGCAACACACCCCTTCAGGGACGTTGTTCGCTTTGAGTACCTGATTCAACAGGTTTTGACAAGCAACACCACATAGTGGTGCTTTCTCGGATGGCTTCCAAATGGTTGTATCACCACATACCATTGCGATCATCGCATTCCAGGACCAGACCGCCACTGGAAAGTTGAATGCTGAAATAATGGACACTGGGCCCAGTGGATGCCACTGTTCGTACATCCGGTGATTGGGCCGCTCCGAATGCATGGTCAGACCATAGAGTTGACGCGACAGGCCAACTGCGAAGTCACAGATATCGATCATTTCCTGGACTTCACCCCAGCCTTCCTGAAGGCTTTTGCCCATTTCATAGGAAACCAGCCGACCCAGGGCATCTTTATTTGCCCGAAGCACTTCACCATATTGACGAACGACCTCACCGCGTTGGGGAGCCGGCATCAATCGCCAGCTCAGGAATGCCTCCTGTGCTTTAGTGATGACCATTTCATATTGCTCCTTTGTTGTCACACTGACCTTGCCGATCAGTTTGCCATTCACAGGTGAATAGGATTCCAAATAGGTGTTGGAGTTTTGGGACTGGAGACCGGTCCAGGTCCCTGCATTGGTTGCGTTTAGTCCTAACTCCTGGATAAAGTTCAAATTCATGATAGTGTCTTTTCGGGTGCAAAAGTAGCCCTCTTCGTCGGGAATAACCTATTCTAGAGAGGGAATGTACCTTAGGGGCGTTTTAGTCTGGACAATGGGGCGTATTACATTCATTTGGAGTTTGTTGATCTGCTGTGCATGGAACTCCGTGCAGGCTCAGGATCCCGACCCTGATAATCTCATTCCCAATCCTGGTTTTGAGTTTTTCGCCAATCCACCTATTGGTTGGTACTATCGGGGCAAACAGTTTACGGCGGTCATAAAAAGTTGGAGTTCGCCGACCGCTGCCTCACCGGATGCCTATGGGCCTGATGTTCATGTTCCCCAGAATTGGGAAGACAAAGGATTCGGCCTGCAAGAGCCGCACGGAGGTAAGTCTATGGCTGGAATAACCCTCTATGGTTGTGAAGAGGGCAAACCCCATTGCCGGGAATACCTCCAGGTCCGATTGAAGGAGCCGTTGGTCTCTGGACAGAAATATGCCATTGAGTGCTGGGTCAACCATTTACCCCGCTCTATGACCATCAATAAAATTGGATTCGCCTTCCCCTTTGAACCGCTGAGTATCGATGATGATGTGCCCCTCGATCTGACCCCTTCCTGGGAAACCTCTTCCCAGGTGAATTGCAGCCATGGCCGCTGGAAAAAGCTGGCTGGCACATTTACCGCAGCATCCGAGACGCGTCACATGATCGTTGGAAATTTCAGGACAGATCAAGCTACCAGTGCCAAACCGCAGCGTAAGGACCCCCTCCCTTTTGCCTATTACTATTTTGATGATTTCCGACTGAGCAAGCTGCCACCCATCCTTCCTGTGCCTGTTGTCCAACCCGACCTGACCGCTTTCAGCCCTCAACCGGGCATGTTGATCCGATTCAAGGACATCTATTTCGATTGGGACCAGGATACATTGCTGACTACAGCCTACCCCGAATTGAACAAATTGGTGATCCTCATGCGGCGATATACAAACATGAGCATCGAAGTGATCGGGCATACTGACATCCAGGGGAGCGATTGGTATAACAACAATTTGTCCAGGCGACGTGCCCAGACTGTTGTTCGTTATCTCGAAGCAAAACAGATCGATTCCAAACGTCTCAAATGGTCCGGAAAGGGAGCGAAACAACCAGTGGCCGATAATGCCACGGAAGAAGGGCGACGGAAAAATCGACGGGTGGAATTCTTGATCGTGAGCCATTAATCTGGTGACATACTTTGCTTTCAGGGTACACTCCTACACTGTTGGGCATCCTGGCAGATATCGAGTTTGGAGGGGAGGCTTGTCCACCGAAGCTTTAGCCCCGAACCCACGCACTCGCGGGGGGGAGGGAGTAGAGAGGTCGAGGAGAATGTCAGTCATCATGGAAGCTCTCTGTTTCAGCGCCGAATACCTTTCCAACCATAACCAGATTGGGTTCTACCATACATGAAGCAACCGGCGAATTGCGAAAAGCAGTTTTACATTTTCCTCATGAAAATGCCGTCAGCAATTCGAATCAATTTGATTGTTGATCAAAGAAATTGTGACTTCTCATTATCTTTACGAACGAACGTTCATTCGTATGCTGCACTTCCACCCATTAAAAGTCGCCGAGGTCCGTCAAGAGACGGACGATACGGTATCTATCGCCTTTGACATCCCGTCAGATCAGCGGGAATTATTTGCCTACCAAGCGGGACAGTACCTCACGGTGCGTGCCCAATTGAACGGAGAAGAGGTCCGACGATCATACTCCCTGTGCAGTGCTCCATACGAGGAGACCTGGCGAGTGGCTGTCAAGCAGGTTGAAAACGGTCGGTTTTCTACCTACGCCAATACTTCATTGAAGGCAGGCGACACCCTGGAGGTTATGCCTCCGCAGGGTCGTTTTGTGCTCCACCCTGAAGCAAAAGGTGCAAAGCAAGTAGCCTTTTTTGCTGCTGGAAGCGGCATCACCCCGGTGCTATCCCTGATCAAACAGATCCTGCATGACGAACCCCAGACAAGAGTCACTCTCTTCTTTGCCAATCGTAAAAAAACAGATGTGATCTTTCTGGAAGAACTGGAAAACTTGAAAAACCTGAACATGCAGCGGTTCAGCCTGCATTATATCTTCAGTGGGGAAAGCCAGTCCTCTCCGTTATTTGAAGGTCGCATTGATGGGTCTCGTTGTCAAAACCTCCTCGACCGATTTGTGCCGGAGACAACCCATCATCAGTATTTCATCTGCGGTCCAGAAGAAATGATCCATGCCGTGAAGGATACTTTGCAAACCGCTGGCGTTCCGGAAAGTCAGGTGCATTTCGAGCTCTTCACCACCCCAGTTGGAGATATGAACCCTGGCGTAGTCGCCCAGGACAAAGAAAAGCCCGCCCGCAAGGATGGCGTGGCCAAGGTACAAGTTCAACTGGATGGCCGAGTGTTTTCCTTCGACCTGCCGTACAATGGCAAGGCCATCCTGGATGCCAGTATGCAAACCGGGGCAGATCTACCCTTCTCCTGCAAGGGTGGCGTGTGTTGTACCTGTCGGGCCAAGCTGGTCAAGGGTGAGGTGGATATGGATGTCAACTATGCGCTGGAACCCTGGGAGGTTGAACAGGGCTTTATCCTCACCTGTCAGAGCCATCCGAAAAGCGAAGAGATCTTTGTCGATTTCGACCAACAATGAACCAGCCGGTCATTAGTGACAAGAAAGAGGCCATCTATACGGCAGCTGCCCGTCTGTTCCAGGAAAAGGGATATTCGGCCACCAGCATGCGTGAATTAGCAGCTGCTGTTGGATTAGAAGCATCCAGCCTCTATTCGCACATTGCTTCCAAAACGGAATTGCTGGATCATATCTGCTTCCACGCTGCCCATCGGTTCACCAAAGGGATGCAGGTGATCTCCGATACCAATGTCCAACCGATCGAGCAAATCCGGGCATTACTGGATCTGCATATGACCATTGCGCTGGAGGACCCCACCAGCCAAACTGTGTTTAACGATGAATGGCGTCACTTGCCGAAGGAACGACTGATTGCGTTCCGCGCTTTGCGCAAACAATATGAAGTGGGGTTCCTCGCCTTGATCGAACGGGCACAAAAGGTTGGCCAGATCCGACCCATGGAGCCTAAATTGATCCTATTGACGTTGCTTTCGGCCCTTCGGTGGCTCTATGTCGGAAAAGGACTGAATACTCGTATGAAACCAACGGATATCAAATCACAGATGGCCAGATTCCTGATGTATGGTCTGACTCCGGAGTGATCAGCTGTCCGTACACTGGATGGGCTGGTTTTTTCGTTTCTTGCAGTGAAACCTGCCATTCATGAAAACCAAAGAAGAGATCGTCAACAACTGGCTGCCCCGCTATACGGGGATGGGCCTGGATGAATTTGGAGAGTACATCCTACTCTGTAATTTCTCCCATTATGTCGAACTCTTTGCCGAGTGGAACAAGGTGCCCATCATTGGCAAGGATCGCAGTATGATGTGCGCCACCGCTGGTGGGATTACCATCATCAACTTCGGTATGGGCTCTCCCAATGCAGGGACCATCATCGACCTGCTCACAGCGATCAAACCCAAAGCCGCTCTCTTCCTGGGCAAATGCGGCGGTCTCCGCCCAGACAAGAACCAGGTTGGCGACCTCATCCTCCCCATCGCCGCCATCCGCGGGGAAGGGACTTCCAACGATTACCTGCCCCCGGAAGTGCCTGCTCTCCCAGCCTTCGCCCTGCAGAAAGCCATCTCCACCACCATTCGGGAATTCGAAAAGGATTACTGGACCG
>CALNZC010000016.1:0-6036 GCA_942490895.1 uncultured Saprospiraceae bacterium | reverse complement strand
ATTGCTCCATGCTGGCGGAAATGACTGTCTCCCCAGGTATTTCATGGGGACAGTGCCTCTCTACTGGTGGGATGAGGATCTTCCCGGGAAATTATCCTGGAGGCGTGCAGGATCATGAGGCAACAGGGAAGGGATATGGGGGCGGTGATAATAAAAGATATCAGCCCTGGACCGGCAGCAATGGACAGAAATTCTGGAAAACAAGACCCTTATCATGGTGGAGCAGAATTAACTGCCAGATGGGGAATGCTTATTTCCCAGGAAACGGGAATTTTTTATGATGCCGCCATTTTAAAAGATGATGGTCGTCCCCTGTACCCGGAATATATCATAAAAAAAACACAAGATATAATGGAGTAAATCATGGTCCAAGCCAGCGATTATAATGATTTTGAGAACAAGTGGTGTCCGGGGTGTGGCAATTTTCCCATTTTTGGCGGCCATGAAAGAGGCCTTTGCCGCCCAGAATATTCCGCCGGAAAAAATGATGTTTATTTCCGGCATCGGTCAGGCCGGAAAAACCCCACATTTTATCCAGGGAAATATCTTTCACACACTCTCCATGGTCGAGCACTCCCCGTTGCCACCGGTGCAAAACCGCCAACCATGATCTCAATGTGGTGGTGAACTCCGGGGATGGGGATTGTTATGGGGAGGGCGGAAACCATTTCCTGGCGGCCATCAGAAGAAATGTGGACATTGCCCTTCTGGTGCACAATAACCAGGTGTATGGACTCACCAAGGGCCAGGCATCCCCCACCACCGCTCTGGGCACTGTGACCCGGCTGCAGAAACAGGGGACCGTCTCCCAGCCCTTTAATCCTCTGGCCGTGGCCCTTGCCGCCGGAGCCGGTTTTGTGGCCCGGGGGTTTTCCGGTAAACCTGAACAGCTGACAGCCCTTATTCAGAAGGCCATGCAATATAAGGGTTTTGCCCTCATTGATATCCTTCAGCCCTGTGTGTCCTTTAATAAGATCAACACCCAGAAATGGTACATGGACCGGGTGTATGATATTGATGCCTCCCACGATCCCGGAGATTTTGCCAAAGCCATGGGGCTTGCCATGGAATGGGGAGATAAGATTCCCACGGGCATATTGTTTGAAAAGGAGGTGTTCCCTTTCACCAGCGGATCAAGGAACTTTCTGAAAAACCCCTTATTGATCATGTCTTTGATCCGGAGAAAGTGGCTGCTGCTTTTTCATAAAAACTGCCATGTTCTGACGGACACAACGAAGATAGGGGCGTAGACGCGGAGCCAAATGGCATTATGCCGCCCCTCCCCCGACGGGCAATGGTCCCGGACCGGAACTGTAGACAGCTCGATTGTCCGGTCCCTATGCCCATCGGGGGAGGGCTCTGCTGAGGTTGAACTTGAAGGCTACCTTTTCATATAAAACCCCACATGGCAGTGACCACCTGCCACAACGAAAGTTGAAACTCTCATTATTGCAGCACCTTGGACGGAGTTTCATATGAAAGAATAAAAAGGAGTAATACTATATTTAGTGGTATTTACTGTGATGCGGACACAGAAGTAACCCAGGTGAATCGCGCCTGACTTAACTGTCCCACTTGCAGTGCCGCTTGTGGGTAAACTGCTTCTGGATATTGAAGTCCTCAGATATCCCGGAAACCCCTGAAGATGTCGGAAATGTTGCCGGAAAGCGTCTTGAAGGTCTTTGTGCTGCATACCCTCTGTGTGATGGTAATTTTGATAAGGTCTGCCAGAAAGAAGGCATATGGAAAACCCATTGGTTTTGGCGGTGCCGGGCAGGGGGTATCCTTCAGGAATAATGTCCAGGCACTTATGAACCTTCGGTTGAAAATGAGGGTGGTCGGTGAGCACGTTGAGCCGGATACCTCCATGAATTTTCTTGGAATCAATCTGGCTTTTCCGGTGATGGCTGCTTCCACTGCAGGCATTGAAAAATACAACAATGCCATGCCGGAAAAGGATTTCTGCCGGGCCATCGTCAATGGATGTCGGGAGGCCGGTACCATTGGCTGGCGGGGGGATACCTGGTTTTACACCCCTGATGACAATCCCGCCCTGCAGGTTTTAACGGAGGAAAATGGGGGGGGGATCGCAATCTTTAAACCCAGAGCCCAGGATGTGTTGAAAAAGCTGATCACTATGGCCGAGGATGCGGGGTGTCCGGCGGTGGGTCTGGATCTGGACGGCTGCGGCTCAACGATAATGGCAAGGCATGGCCAGCCTGTATTCCGGAAAAGTATGAAAGATATTCGGGAGCTTGTGGAATTCTCCTCTCTGCCCTTTATTCATATTCACGCTTGTTACCTGAAGTAGACTCTGGCGAGACTGAAATTCGAGCTGCCCGCGCGTTTGTGGTGTTGTGGCTGATTGGATGTCGGCGCCATGCTGCTCCAATCGTTTTTGTAGGGGCCACTTTCTTCTCTGAAAAGGTTCCGACGCTTTATCCCCGCGTCAGGCTGATAAGGTGGTTGATGACAATGGTTGGCGATGCCCTTGCCTTTATATGCCTTACAGGAGATATCATACACGATGACACACCACGGCAAACATTGCATTGGTTGTTGCGCATCCTTGTATGCTCGGGTGGAGGGCGCGAAATTTCAAAAATTCAAATTTGCCGCCAAAACCGACCCGGCTGGCTTTTGTTGTGAGAATGTCAGAGCGCTTTGTGCCTGGGACATTCGCAAAATTTCGGGAAGTGGTATTTTTTGAGTTTTTTGAAAAAAATCTATCCAACAGGATCGCTCAAATCGGAAGTGCTACATCGCAAAATCGGAAGTATCGCCAAAATCAGGATTCCGATTTCTGCGATCTCGGGAATCGCTAAAATCGGGGATTCCGATTTCTGCAACTCGGAAGTATCGCTAAAATCGGGGATTCCGATTTCTGCGACTCGGAAGTATCGCCAAAATTGGGAATTTGTAGCGATACCACACACGAGGAAATCGGAAGTATCGCCAAAACCGGGAATTCCGATTTTTGCGATCTCGGGAATCGCCAAAACCGGGAATCGCTCCGAACCGATTTCTGTGACTCGGAAGTATCGCCAAAATCGGAAGTAACTATCGAGAAAATCGGAATTTCCGATTTTGGCGATCGTGACAATACAACGAAAACTGGCAAAAATGCCATTCCCGAAATTTTGCGGAGTGTCCCTGAGCCTTCCGAAGAGGCGCGCACTATCGATGTCATCAATGGCATTGGTGAGTTCAAGACGGCCTGCAGATGGAAGGAGTACTGGAGGAACCGCAATATTGAACAATTGAGTTTTGAACAGACAAGGCGGGTGGCTTACTTTTATGAGCACCCCGATTTATTGACTGCCACTCTTTGGGAAAGGTCACGTACTGATCCCAACTGGCAATGGCCGGATCCAACCTCGATGATGACATAAGAGGAGGAGATGGAACTTTGCGAAGCGATGGAGAGAGCTGCTGGACTGGGATCAGGATTGAGGAGAGAGAACCCCAAGTCAAAGGCGCCGGTTGGCAGCCCGGAATTCTTAGAATGCTTCCTCAAGCAGGTGCTGGAGGAAGAGTTAACTTGACAATCGGTTGATGACACCAAGTCAAACAATCGAGTGGAACACAAGAACTCGTGGCACGGAAGTTAAGGACCTCCTGAAGAAACTCAAGGAGTCCAACTTGGTCGTTGTACCGACGGACCAGACCAATTCGTTTCGCACAATGGATGTGGAGGACTACAAGATGGAGACATTCAAGCACTTATCCAAGGGAGCAATCAAGATTGAGAGGGCAAGACTTACTGAGATCTACGACAGCTGTGTCGATAAGTTGAATGAACTACAAGAGCCGGCTTCGGATAAGGAACTGGCGTTCGTCCTGCAGGAGAAGATTTACTCAAAGGCGATCCCCCAGCCCAAGATCCTCATCAAAGACCACAAAGAACCAGACTCTGAAGGAAGATTTCCAACACGAATGTAGTACCGGCAACAAACTTCACAGCCGGTTTCTCCAAACTTGGCTACAAGGGTATCCAGAGCAGTTTTGAAGAACATGGAATTGACTTTGAATCAAGGACGATTACTCAAGCAGCAAGTTTTAAAGCAGACCTGGAAGATTTAGACTTGAAACAAGATGAGTGTACAATAGCATCCGTCGATGCAGAGGCAATGTATCCTTCAATCAAGTTGCTTCAGTCTTATTAGAAAAGCAGTTGAATACTATGCGAGGAACATTACAGTCGAGAACGAGTTTGACAAGCTGAAGACGTGTCTCGATCTCATTAAATTCGGAATGGCCAACACATTGATTCAGTTCTGCAGAGTCTACTACCTCAACGATGGTGACAAGGATATGGAGGATAGAGGACTCACCATCGGCGCATATGAAGCGGCTTGGCTGGCGGATCTCGGAATGGCTTTTGTTCTTGAAACAATGAATCAAGGCGTGCTTGACGAGACCAAGTACTTTGGCATCTATCGCAACAATGGAGTCACGGTGTTTCCTGGGATTAAGACACAATCGGAAGTGGCAGACTGGTTGGTGTCTTTCCAACAAGGCGTTAACGACGTTGCCGGTAAACAACCTCAAGTTCACAGCTGAAGCTTGGAATCCTGGTGGCTGGAACAGAGCACCCAAGATTGATGGAAGAGTTGGAGTGGAAACGGCAAGTAGTTTCCCATTCCTCGACATGGAGATGAGCTGGGACGTTAAGGGAGATTTGACCTTTGGTGTGTACATGAAACCAAACCAAGAACTCAAGTATCTCAACAATGGGAGTGCCCACACTCCAGGTTGCTTCAAGGCGATCAACACTGGTGTGTGTCACCGGCTGACGAAATTGACGATGGTCAACGAGGACAATGTGGACTTGAAGCTGGATGAGCTTTACCCAGAGCATTTTGGTGCTCTAGACAAGGCAGATCTTTTGAAAGACTTTGAAGTGCCCACCCTCGGAGCAAGAGCAGCAGAGCTAGATGTGGCATCGAAAGATGAAGTCGGCAGAGCAACAAAGAAAAGGTGAGAAAGAGACAGAGCAAGGGCGATCTACTTTAAGATTGGTTTCAGTCACTATTGGAGGAAGCCAGTCCACAAGACAATTCAAGAATTGAAGCAGAACTTCCCGATGCTCAAGTGGTTGCGTGTTTCAATGTCATACCACTGTTTCTCTAACATTCGCGAGCTTCTTCAAGGTGACTTGAACAGCACCAAGCTCAACCGTGAAGTTATTTCGAAAGACTTCCAGAACCTCCCTTGCAATTGCAGAGACAAGAAAGTGTGTCCATTCAGAGGCAAGTGTCGCCACAAGATTGTGGTGTACCAGGCCAAATGTCTCCAGACTGGCAAGATTTACTTGGGGAACACTCAGCAGCATGTCAAGACGAGGATGCAAGGTCACGTCCAAGACACCAAGAACCTCTTCATCAACGGCAAGAGCTCCGATTCATTTGCAGCACACTTTGCTAACCTTGTCCCAGAAGGAACAGTCAAGAAACACGTCAAGGATTTCGTCAAGTTCAAGGTCGATATCCTGTGGCAAGGCGAACCAATTTCTTGTGTGAAGACCTTTGGTACCAAGCAAGGCCTGCAAGCTCTGTGCTAAGGAGCGCTTTGCAATCATAAAACTCACCCGCGCAACTCCCGGTTTGGCCATTAACAAGTGTACAGTAATGAAGTCCATGGCGCTTGTCGTCACAGGCCGCGATTCCACAGGTTCAACCACTCAGAGAAGCACGTCAACTCCAGCACTGATGAGCGAGTCCGGAAAGACGAAACGGCCGAAACGGCCCAGCTCTACTACATCAACGTCGTCTACAGGAAGCAATGGCTCCAACTATAAGGCGGGTTCATTCAATGACCGAAGAGCAGAGACTCTGACTAGTCCACAAGACCCAGCGCTTTTGTACTGGGAAACTGTGACTACTAACAGGCAGCCAGTCTCCAGTTCAGCCAACAACCAAGGCGTATCGAAGACGGACCAGGACCCACCACAGGTGGAATCAAACCTCAGCGATTCACTACAGGACGATTTGCCAGTAGCCGTTGAGTGTTTTGATGTGTAAACAAGCGCTGGCT
>CALNZC010000015.1:0-3000 GCA_942490895.1 uncultured Saprospiraceae bacterium | reverse complement strand
GACTGTGCATACCATGCAAAGCCATCCTCAGGAATATCGACCTGGGCGATCTCGACGGCAAATGGCCCGAAATCGTTCGGATTGCCAAGAACGAAGGCCTCGTCATTACCTTCTTCAACGTCTCCGGCAAAAATAATGCCGATACCGTCACCCACGGTCGGGGCAACATGGCTTTCGACATTGTTGATGGTGACTGTTGTCTGGCCCGATACCTCGCCGGCAACATCGAGATACTCGTCGGAATCAACACCACTGACACTCAGATCAGCATCAAGCGAAAGGGCACTTGCTGCATAGTAGTTACCGCCTCCATCTTTTCCATCAGCAACAATACTGAACGTATCGTCAGCTGATCCGTCGCTCAGGTTCAGATGGCCAAAATTATAGAGATCACCTGCCAGAACGTAATCACCAGCGGACTCACCCATCGCCTGGACCTCTGATGTTTCATCTATGGTCATGGTGACGATAGTAGTGGGAGACACGCTCATAATTGCGGCAAACGGCTCATCTTCTCCATCGCTCAGAGGATTATCGGTATCAGTTTTCGAGCCTCCAAGGTTCACGACAGAACCCTCTGTGACATCGATGGTTTCCCAGTTCACGACTTCATCACCCAGGGTGCCGCTCCAGTTCCGGAAAACAAGCTGATCATCGTCAGATGGTCCCGGGCCGCCATTCAGGCGGGCAACCTGCTCGATATCGGGATTACCGTCTTCCGTCCCTATGACGGTCATCACGTCTTGTCCGCCGCCAAGCATCACGTTACCGATCAGGACCGAAGAATCCTGTATAGTGACGGTATCATCATAATTATTTGGCGAAGACAAGGCTCTTGCAGAACCGTTTACACCATCATCCTGGCTCGTTGCCGATATCAGGGATTCACCGCTGATATCAAGGTTCATGCCGCCACGGGCAAGGATACCGATAGCAGTGCCTTCCCCGTCAACACTCGCGGTAATCGTACCGTCCTGAATAGCCAATGCGTCCTCTCCGGTTCCGGAAACACTGCCCCGGGCATACATACCATATGCTTCCATGGAATCTGACGCCATAATGCTACCATCGAACGTGCCACCAATCACAATGTCTTCACCGGCATACATGCCATAAGCGGAACCCGGCATTGAAGAGTGCGCTTTGGCATTGATTGAGCCGGAATAACCATCTCCAATAAGAATGTTGTCGTCAGCCCTGAGTCCGTATGCTCCGCTGTTATCCTCACCGGATTCATCCCAGCCGGCCATCACGTTGATGGTTGCCGTCATACTGCCCAGCTCAATACTCCCTTCATCAGAACGCAAGCCGTATGCATTATCATCAAGCGCCCAGATATTATAGGTGCCGCCAAGGTTTCCGAGAATCTCGATATTATCCTCCGCGCGCAGACCATAAGCATCATCATTGTCTCCTTCTGCAGTTAGTATTTCCCCGACAGTCCAGCCTGCAAAAGGATCCGGATCACCATCCGCCAACAATAAAACCGGCTGCTCTATACTACCGTTTCCAGCCATAACCGTCATTGTTGTGGTCTCGGCGACATCATTGGCAATCATGATGCTGCCGTTATTCGAACGCAAGCCGTAGGCATTGTCATCAAGCGCCCAAATGTTAAGCGTTGCGTCGATACCGCCATCTTCGTCACCCTCTGCATCCGTCCCAAAACCGATACGGATATCATTGTCAGCAAACAGGCCGTAAGCGTTGTTGTTGTCGCCTCCTTCCTGTAACTCGCCTACGGTCCTCACACCGGTCTCCGGATCGATAGAGCCATTCCCGGCAATTACCGTCATATCAGCTTTCAGGTCACGACCGATGGTTATTTCCTGACCGTTATCCCCAGACTCATCAAAGTCACCGGCACGCAAACCATAGGCATTCTCATCGAACGCCTTGATCAAAAAGGTTCCATTCAGATCTCTCCCGATACGGATATCATCACTGGCATACATGCCATAGGCATTCTCATTGTCATCAGATGCTCCCTCATAACCAGCAGTAACGGTAAACAGTGCGTCAGCTGTCACATCCCGTGCAATCTGGATATCTCCATATCGAGTGCTGAGGCCGTAAGCATCGTCATCCAGAGCGCCAACAGCAAGCTTCCCGGCAAAGTCACCGGGCTCACTGTCATCTCCAAAGCCGATCCAGATGTTATTCTCAGCCCACAAGCCATAGGCATTGTTGTTATTCCCTGAATCCAGGATCTCGCCATCCGGTGCCAACAACCCTGTATCAGGATCAATACTGGCATTGCCGGCAACAATTGTCATATCTGCAGTAACATGCCGACCGATCACGATATCCTGGTCCCCAGAATATCCGCCATCGTTCTCATTATTATAATTCCCGTCATTACCGCCATCGACATCACCGGGCCTTCCAGCAGCCAAACCCAGAGCTTCGTCGTCTTTGGCGTTAACGTTTATTTCACCACCAAGATCACGAGCGATGACAATATCGTCATCTGCCCTCATACCCATCGCCCGGTCTCTGGCTGATGTCACATCAAGCGACCCTGTAAAATCGCCGAAGGAAGCAACATCATCCTGGATACGGATATCATCATCAGACCGCAGACCATACGCACTGGAACCCGAGGTTGTCTTTACAGAAATCCTGTTTCCAAGAGGTCCAAGGATAATAATATCATCACCACTACTGCTCCGTATCGCCCTGACATTCTGTGTCCCCTCTGCCTCGAAATGAAACGTATCGGGAATTCGCAACACTATATTATCTTCAACTTCCAACAACTCATTATCATTTATACCATACCATTTAAGGGTCACTGTTGTCGGGGTATCATTGAAAAAATCAATATCCCAATCGATATCTTTAAACCCCCCTTCAGTGATGGTATAGACGTACTCTGTAAGTGTTGGATCCGTCACCTGAAAACGGATCTCGTCAGCCTCTTGGTCATCAATGGCGTCCCTAAGGGTACCAAAATTAGGATTTCCCTTGTCAGTGTAATCAGAAACGTCATACGCTTCC
>CALNZC010000014.1:0-2163 GCA_942490895.1 uncultured Saprospiraceae bacterium | reverse complement strand
CATGGTATTCCCATGTTTTTTCAATACCTTCAAATATTTCTTCCGCTCTAAAATACCACGGTGGATTGTGATAGACAGCTTCTTTACCGCCAAGCCAGTCAGATTGAAAGTCTTGTCCTTTGGGAATCTTGAAGAAGTTTTTTTGCATGGCTAACAAGCCGCTGGACACCAAACCCGTGGGATCACGTGGTTCCAGCTCCCTCGAAATTGTGTGTATCCAGGTGTTTTTTCGTGAGTAGGGGCAGACACCAATACAGACCCGACAGCCCAAAGCATCAACTGTCTGTCCCGCCGACCACTGGTTGTAGCATTTTTCATCATCCAGTTTCCAACGCTTAAAGCCACGCACTATCGTATCGGGCTCATCGGCCAGACTGATGGCTCCAGATGGACAGGATTCGGCACAGATCTTACATTTCATGCAGAACTCCGACATCTTCACGCTAATCGGCTGATCATATTCAAAATCTATATTCGTGATGACTGCAGCCGGTCGAACATTACAGCCAAGTTCAGGCACCATGACCAATCCAGATCGACTGTATTCCCCCAGCCCGGTTGTCAACAGATAGGGTTCCATCATAATCTCATAGTGGTGCCCCGGAAACTGAGCCCGTGCCGGATAGCCCAACTCATTGATAAATCGTTCCAAAAGCCCAGCCGTTACCCGTGATCGAAAGTACGCATCATAAGAGGTACAATATCCAATAGCAGAGTAGGTCTGATCCCAATACATTGGCACACCGAAAACAATGATACTCTTCCAGTGTTCCGGGACTCTATCTCCCCAGTTCTCACCGTTGCCTGGCATGCCACGCATTTTATTGGTGAACATAAATCGTGAATCAAATTTACCAATGGCAACGATGGAGGTTCCAAACAAATGCGCCATGCGTTTAATCAGCTTAGTCGCGTGTTTCGGCGATTTAAATTCCATCGGGTGTTTCCGTTTTACATGACGAAAATCCCATTCTTCGGGTGGTATCGGCTTTCCGGTTTCCCGATAAACATCATCTGGATCTTCGGGGATAGTGGACCCGTGACGATTGTACATTCCGGCTTGAGCAAAGCTTTCCGTATAGGCCGCTGGCACTGTATAACGCAGGTGTTTCCCGTTTTTCCAATCGTCCCGACTTTTGGCCCATTTTTGTAGCGAGTCCAGCATGATTTCGTATTTTTCTGGGGATTTTCGGTAGTAATTCCCCACTTCACCGGGCAGTTTTTCCAGCCCCATTCCCGGGTTCCATTCTCCTTTTTGGATATACCCCATAATCGCTTTGACACGGTCGAAGATAAAATCATAGCGGTCTGGCCGTTCGACCCTGGCGACCGGTTCCATCATGGCGGCTGTTTTTACACGAAACGGCTCCCGATTAAAAAACATATCACCGCCCTGATACGTTCTCCCGTATCCCGTGTAAGCATCGTCCGAGCGACCAATTTTATAGCCGGCTGTTCCCGCGCCCGCCAGAGTTGCCGTGGCAGCGGCAACTCCACCCAGTTTCATGAAATTTCTCCGGGAAACATTAGTGTTCCCAAGCTCCACAGTGTCATCACCTTGAGGCTCGGTGAAATCCACGTCTTGTTTTTTGTAATTGGCCGGATCATTCACAATGGATAAACCGTCCGTTTGTCCCTGTTTCATTCGTTCCTCCATATCGGTATTCAGGTTCAGGGTTGAGGAGTGATTAGATAGTTGTGCTTAGGGCTGTGCCCAAGATGGTTTCAAAATGTGGATATTTGTCAGAAACGGTTTTTGTTGCGTATCGTCGAAATCCCTCCGGGTTGCGCTCTTTCAATTTTTGGATGCGAACAACCACAAAGTCCCGAATATCGAGATCCATGTTGCATAAGTCCAAATGACAACTGACCGCTTCTTCAATACGATCCATTTCGATCAGGGCATCTCCTTTGATCTGAAGCAGTAAAGCCGCTGGACCGAAGGTCATCAACGCCTGATTGCAGCGCACAATGGCCTCTTCATAGTGTTTGGTTTCCAGCAGGAGATGGCCAACCCCTGGGTAGATTCGAAATGTCCATCGTTGATTTGATGAGCTTTCCTAAAATAGGGCAGTGCATCCTCACATTGTCTCAATTGGAGAAGGATTCTCCAATTAGGAACAGAAGCTGTCCATGATCCGGTCTCAAGGCCAAAGCACGAAT
>CALNZC010000013.1:0-200037 GCA_942490895.1 uncultured Saprospiraceae bacterium | reverse complement strand
TAGCAGAGCTGATCGAGCCGGCCAGTAGGGTGCCCAAGTAAAAGTGAGGGGAGATCGAGGTGGTGGTTGCGGGGAAGACTTAGAGACGAAGGACGGAGAGACTCAGAGACTGAGGGACGGGGAAGTGACCGCGAAGGGCAATGTCCCCCGCTGGCGGGGATGGATTCATCCACGACCGGTAGGTCGGGGATGAAGACGGAGGTGGACTAACGAACCCTCAATTGAAAAAAGGCACCGAGGTCAATACCTAGACAATTTTATGAACATTCGTCCCGCCAGCGCAGGTGGAATACTGCTTAATCCACGCAGCGTTGGACTATTCTTTTGTAACATCGCTTTCAGGATTACGTTTGAGATTCTCAGACACTAACACGCAAGTTCATGACCGATTCGAAAGACCATTTTGACTACGACTCACTGGCCACAAGCGGCTTTTTGATTTGACGAGAAGCATGCTGGATGCGCCAGAGAAGGTATCCATTTTGCCGCGCATATTCTGAATGCGCAGCGGGTCTGGATCAGTCGGATGCGAGAGGAGGAGTCTCCATTGGAGGTGGCAGGTCTTACCTCCTGAAAAGTGAACACTGGCTGGACTGCAACCGGGAGGATATGACGTTGATCTCAACCAGAAGCAGGGTAATTCGATCGTGCAGTGTACTGAAATTCGAAAGGAGAGACTCATCGGCAACCAGTCGGATATCTTGCAACACATGTTGTTGCACGGTGCTTATCATCGGGGGCAGATCGCCCAATTGATCCGTCCGATGACTGCTACCGTATACGGATTTCATCTTCTATACCCGGGAGCAGATGCGGTAGGGAGGTTGAGTTATGGAGTTTAGGGGTTGAGGAGTTATGGAGGCAGAGATTGCTCTGTGGGATGTTGACCTAAGTGTGTTCTTCTTTTTAATCTCCGCAATGCGAGGTACATTTGCCGCCCACCAGGAGAAGTGCCAGAGTGGTTGAATGGGCCGCACTCGAAATGCGGTGTACTGGCAACGGTACCGGGGGTTCGAATCCCTCCTTCTCCGCCTTTGCTCGCCGAAGCTCCGCAGGAGCGCAGGCGAGCTTTTTAATGTTTGGACCAACCGTTTCAATTAGGGTTTTCGAAGATGGGGGCGAGCTACGGCGGACAAGGTCCGCTTCCTGGAATGTCAAGAGCGTGGGCAAGTTTCGCTCGCCGAAGCCCGCTGGGGCGCAGGCGAGCTCTTTTATGTTTGGGCGAACCGTTACATCTAAGGTTTCTCGGAAGAGGGGGCGAGCCACGTCGGACAAGGTCCGCCTTCTGGAATGTCAAGAGCATTGGCAGGCTTCGCTCGCCGTAGCTCCGTAGGAGCGCAGGCGAGCTTTGTTCGCCGAAATCCCATCAAAGGGACGCAGGCGAGCTTTTTTATGTCTTAGCGAACCGTTACAATTAAGGTTTTCTAAGAGGATGGCGAGCTACGGCGGACAATGTCCGCAACGTAGAATGAAGCGGCTTGTCTTCAGATGCTGGATTCATTCTCAAAATGATATTGATTCCCTATTTTCGAACATGGGTTTGGAAGGCACTGTATCTGCTAAGTTTGGGTTCAAAGTGTACATATTAGCCTGTAGTGATGGATCTAACTATACAGGATGTATTTCCAATTTGGATAAGAGGCTTGATCGGCATCACAAAGGTTTTTCAAGTTCCTTCGGATTTCATACTGAAGTGACTAGCTGAATTATTGACTCATATATCGTTTCCAGATAGATAGCAATATGTTTGCATTTGAAAAGTAATTGAAGAGTGGATCGGGAAGGGCGTTCTTGAAAAGACACCCGGCTTGAACTTCTGGTTGTTGTTACGATGATTTGAAGAATATCTTTTTGTTTTCTTCTGTTGAATTAGCACATTTAAAGTAAAAAAAACTTAAATGCCTAAACATTAATACACGATCTCTATTCTAAAATGAAGCGTTTTCCTTTTGGGTTGAGGGGGTAGAAAGCTCGAGCATGTAGATCAAGGGAGTAAGGTTTAGAATTATTATTACACTTTTTGAAACAGTCTCTAACCCTGTCCTAAAATGGATAAGGCTGCAACCGAGAGCCATATAGATCTGCAGATACTTCTTAACGGTCTTTTTGGACAGACTGCACCTCAGATCGATAGCACGCTTGCTGTAGCCTTTTACATATAGCGGCTGAGCGGCTTATATATTTTACATGTCTTTAAGTTTCTGCGCCATCTTCTGAACCGGTTTTTACACTACAGAAGGGAGCTTTCGGCCAAAGAGCAATAATGTCAAGTGGCTGAGGTGATACTCATTGAATAGGTTGCCCTCAAAAGTGAGTTACTGTGCAACAGAATCAGTTGGTCACTTTGTACTTTTTTTGCACATTAACTATTGAAATGTGAAAAGGCATACAGTATTGGTAAATCGCATAAAAAGTGCTGCCGATGAGATAAATGAAACATCGACAGCACAAATGCTTAATAATCTAAACTGACTTGTTATTGTGCATTAAACAAATAGGCCCTTGGTACAATGTGATTAGTCGGGATGGAAACCACTTCCATGCTTTTGAACTGATAGTTCGGATCGCTAAAGATATTCCCCTCCGCATTTATCAGCCTGTACTCTTCAAATAGCTGCCAAACGATATACATTACATTTTTGTCATTTGGTGCAGTGTAACTCAGAGTTTCGCTTTCGGTTTCACTCCAATTATACTCCCATGAAGAGCCAAAAATTGATTTTATCTCACTAGAGAAAAGTTCACCTCCATAGCCCATTGTTAACGAAAATTCTACATGCATTTCTTCTGTCCAACTATTGGTATAAGAAATTTCTTTGCTCCAATATGCACCTGCTGGAAGTCGCCAGCACCGAATGGGCTTGTAATAACGCATAAGCTGGAGTCGGGGTGTATTTTCGAGGGCTAATAACCTTGTCTTATTTTCGATTATTTTGGCCTCCTTATCTTCGTTATCGATATAAACCAAGCCATACCGTTCTCCTTCATTATAATTTTGTTCAGGCTCAACTTCGGGAGAATTAAACGGAGCATTATTTGATACAAAAATTGGAGGAGAACTCAAATCCTGTAGCTTATAGGCATAAAACGGGCCATTGCCGAGGCCACTTACAGGCAATTGAGTATTGACTTGAATTGGGCTCGGATGGAAATTGTTCCTAATCATTTGACCTACAACAAGTTTTTCTGAAATTGAGGGAGGCATATCCTCATATCTAGTGGGAGTAGGCAACTCTGGGTAGATTGATAGGTCTGTGAATATATCAGAGGGCAGCTTACCAGAAGGTAAAATACCACTGGAGCGAGGATTGAATAATTCGAAGTGATAATAGAAACTTGCTCTAGTCCAATCATTAGTGCCAGTTCCATGATGTTTATCAAATTTAAGTTCTGATTGCTGATTTATCACTATTTGATCTGCCTTAATATCGATGCCCGTGGTGCCAATAAGATCATGGCTATCGTATCCATTACCATCCCATTCTTTTAATCTGCCCTTTAGATGGATTGTGGCCAGGCCTAAGGTGCTGGGGTTGAAAATGAAATCAATGACTTCATTTATATCAACACTTTCTCCGACCTTTAATTGTTTGTAATTTAATGCATTTCCTTCGGCAAACCACATAAGAGCGCGGTTCGTAGTCTTTGTCTCATATTTTTCTTTGGTATTGAGGTAGCCGTTCTCGTATGTGGTCCAAGCTTCCAGATAGCCATAGAATTCTTCATCACTGCCATTGTCATATTGAGCATCACATACAAGTGAATCAATAATTAAACGAACGCCATATAATTCTATCGTTTCAATTGGAGGGGTGAATTCCTCAGGTTCTCCAGGAGTGGGTCTGGTGTCGTTATCTTTTTGACACCCCGGAATTAATAGAACACTGATGAAAGCTAATAACAGCAAGTATAATAGATTTATCGTTTTCATGACTTTTAATTAAAGAGATGATCAATAAACATACAATAGTGCTGGTATAGCTGATGGTTATTTCATTTAGCCATTGATGCTATTTTGTGCGGTGCAAAGATTTAAAAAACGTCCATTTTTTCCTATGACATAAGTTAGTGATGTCAATGACTTTAACCCATTGTGATGGGTGTTGTGAAATGCTGCTTTAATAAATAGTTGTGTGTGCACACAATTGTTCCGTTTGAGTGGAGCCCTCTGAGATCGAAGTCAATTGGCCCACCCCGTTGAGCATCTGTTTTGACATCATTATTCGGTAGCTGAGATGATTCATTTACTTTCTTTATTTAAGCGTTTTTTCCTCATTGAGTCTCCTTTGAGAACGAAGGGATGTGCTTTGTGCACAATGCGGTCCATGATAGCATCTGTCCCTGTGTTATCCGGGATGAGATCATCCCATTTATATACGGGAACCTGTGAAGTGATGATCAACTCATCAAGGTTGCAGGGATCTTTGACATCCTACAGTAGGGTATGACTATTTGCCATGACCATAGGCTAAAGGCCAAAGTGATGGTAATGTTCAATCTGTTCCCACGGCTCAACAGGAGTCGCATGGATCTGCAGCTACTTCTCAACGGTATTTTTGGACAGACTGCACATCAGGTCGATAGAACGCTTGCTGTGGCCTTTTACATAAAGCCGTACAGAGGCTCTTAACTTCTTCATTCCGATTGGTTTATTCGCCATTTTCTGATCTTGCTTATAAGCAGCAGGAGTTAGCTTTCACCCAACCGGTAATAATGTCAAATTGGGGGTGATACTCATCGATGAGATTGCCCTCAAATGTGGGTCACTTTGCATCGGAATCAGTGGGTCACTTTGTCTTTTTTTGCATTCATAGAGATGGGGGCATATCAATTGATATTATATGAGTAGATAGGGAGTATCGGGTGGAGGGTCTAGATAGATTTTAGTCAATCTATCCTTAGAGGATGTAAATATCTTTGTTTTTTA
Source organism: uncultured Saprospiraceae bacterium (assembly GCA_942490895.1). GTDB lineage: Bacteria > Bacteroidota > Bacteroidia > Chitinophagales > Saprospiraceae > JAGNXB01. The sequence goes on along the minus strand of CALNZC010000013.1, from coordinate 195,110 downwards.
TTTTGATCCGGTTGGACTCTATTGGTGTTCATAACATGATCAGATATGATCTATATCATGATTCTAATTGATTAGTATCAGTGAATATGGCCGAATTGGTCTTGTAGTTTTAGTTGCGCATAGAGAGTAATGAATAGAATTAACATCTTGTCGTATGAAGGATATTTTGTTTTGAGAAATAGTCGTTATTTGATTTTGCATTCATTTATGAATGAAAGTCATTTTATCTAATATAGATACGGAAAAAATTAACTAGTACAGGTAATACAATATATGATGACATTTATAATATTAACTTAAATAGTGAGTTATGAAAAATTATTTCAATACAATGAACTTGTTTCTTGTTTCAATGATACTAATCTTAGGTATAGGGTGTAGCACCGGAAGGCACTTGACTAAGATTAGAAAACCAGATGTCGCGCTTGAGAATACCTTAGAGGAGTTTTCACAATTTCAAAGGGTCGATGTTGTTGAGATGGAGGCTTATTTGAATTCAGCAAAGGATAAAGCCGAAAAATCTGATTTTATTGGCAATATCGATGAAAATATTTTCTTATTAGTAGACAATAAAATCGCATTTACTGTAACAATACATGATAAGCTCATAAATATTTTACAGGGGTCGGAACACCAGTGTAAACCCAACTCTTTTCATTCCTTTTTCTGCCTCAATTATCAAATATCTAGATACCGCACTTGTAGATTATAAACTTAACCGGGCAGAAATATTTAATGCTTCATACGTATTGTTGATACCATGCCTCAATCGAATGTATTCCATGCCTTATTTATACAACACAAAGCTATTTCATGGAAAGCTTGATAATTATCTTCAATTTGTAATTAGAAACCCAGATGGATTTACATACCATGGTCAAGAGGTATCTTTAAGTGCAACCATAGTTAATGTAGATGGTATGTTTCTTATTTTTCCAAACTTAATTGGCGATCCAGATATTCGATTGGAATTAAGTTTAGAGCAAGCCATGCAGCTCTATAAATACATTGTATATGAGGCTGTTGAAGCAAAGACAATCAAGGAGAAAATTGACCTATTTAAGAAGTATAGTAAGATTGTAGAGGAATGTACGGTCTATGAAAGAAGCTGGCATTGACCCAACTTACCGTTAATTCGTTCATCGACTCAATTATGCATGTTATTAAATTTTGTTTGCAGTTATTACATGCATTGAATGGAATACGCCAAATGTATATCTGATTTTCTTGAGAGTGTTGGGCAGGTGGGTGTAAATTTATAAGCTGACAGGAGAGGTTATATATGTGAAGGGTTGACTGATGTCTTAAGAATATTTCAATGAAACGAATTCGATTTACAAAGGACGAGGGCCTGGACTTCTATAAGGAGTTGATTGAAAAAGTCGATGAATATTTTGAAGAAAAGGGCATTCATAAATCTGGTAATGAAATATTGTTATTTAAGATATTTCTATACTTTGGTCTTGATATTCTATTTTATTTGCTTATGCTGTCGAGCTCAACTGTTATTGAGTTTTATACATTTTATTTACTGATGGGGCTTTCTGTGCTGTTAACAGCATTCAATATTTCTCATGATGCTGCACATGGAGTTGCTGTTAAGGGTAAATATTGGAACAAGATATTATTCTCACTTAGTTTTAATCTCCAAGGCAATAACGCCTATGTATGGGGAAGGAATCACAATGAGTCGCATCATTTATACACAAACATTGAGGGTAGTGATATTGATGTCCTGAATAACCCATTGTTTCGAATGACTGAAACTCAAGAGTTGAAATGGTTTCATCGGTATCAGTTTATTTATGCTCCCTTACTCTATTTACTTTATTCGCTGAATTGGTTTTTCTTTCGTGAGTCACTTATGCTGATTAACTATTCGAGCAGAACGATTAAGATTGACATACCTCGAAATGAAGTAATTAAGTTGATTATTTATAAGCTTTTATATGTCGGTTACATGATTGTCTTGCCAATCTACCTTTTGCCTTTTGGCTGGGCTACTATAGTTTTTGCTTTTTTATTGAATCACTTTATGGTTTCCCTGATATTTGTCGGTGTTTTGGGTGTGTCGCATGTATCAGATTTTGTTGAACATCCAATTCCGGATTCTGAGGGCAATCTTAAAATGAGTTGGGCCAAATTGCAATTGTGTACATCCGTGGACTATAATGCAGATAGCAGGTTCTTTAATTGGACATTAGGTGGATTTAATGCTCACACGTTACATCATTTATTGCCACAAATAAGTCATGTCCATTATTTAGATATTCTGCCCATATTCCGTGAATTGGTAGAAAAGCATGGTTTGAAATACATGGAAATGTCTTACTGGGAATCCCTGGCGTCTCATTTTAGATTTTTAAAAGCTATGGGTGCTCATCAGGGATATAAATCGATACCATTTGAGAGATAAGCATATCTATATTGCCGAAGATAGCGAATTGCTAAAGTTTATCTACCAGCAGGTAGAGAAGGGGCTTATTATGAGTAAAGTGAGCTTTATCATCAGAATTCTATTGAAGTTTGTTTTTTATTTTGGGATATTTCTTTTTGCTTATACTATGTTGTACTATATTGAAAATCGTTTTGTATTTGTTTTATGGTACATGATTTATGGTTTTTCAGCATTATTATTTGCGTTTAATTTTTCACATGATTTGGCTCATAATACTATATTTAGTAATAAATGGTTAAATAATCTTTGTTTTATTATTATATATACAATTGTGGGTGCACATGCAGAGGCCTGGAAGCAGCGACACATCAATTCACATCATTATGCACCTAATGTAGAAGAATATGATTCTGATCTGAAGATTACAAAATTGATTAGGGTGATACCAGATAGTCAATATTTATGGTATCATCGGAATCAGCATATATATGCGCCTTTTGCTTATGCGACTTATTCTTTATACTGGGTATTTATTAAAGATTTTGTTATTTTATTTTTTGATGATGAATATACGTTTAGGAAAGGCTTGAAGTACCATGTATCATTTTGGCTTCAAAAGCTTGTTTATATTTCTATTGTACTACTCTTTCCCTTAATGTTTTCCTTACAAACGTGGTATATCGTATTAATTGGATTTATTGCGATGCATCTATCGCAATCCTTGTTTCTGCTGTACACTTTTTTTATGACACATCACGTGGAAGGTACAGCTTACCCCATTACTGATGAAAATGGGTTAATAAATACATCGTGGTTTCGCAATCAAATAATGTGTTCGAATGATATGTATCCATTTAGTGTAACAGCAAATTTTGTTCTGGGTGGCTTCAATAATCATATTGCACATCATCTGTTTCCTCATTACCATCATATCTATTATCCGGAATTGAATAAGATATTATATAGAGTTTTGATTGATCATGATTTTATTCCTAATCAAACAACTTATTGGGGAGGTGTAGTATCACATATGAGACTTTTGAAGAAAATGGGTATAGCATATAATAATTAATCTAAATTTAATTATCGTTAACTGTCTTTAAATTATTTGTTAGTATAAATGTGATTTAGTATAGGTAAATTAGATGATAAAGAGATGTTTTATTATATCTGTTTGTATGGATGAATTATATCTAAGTGAAGCATGTAAATATGAATTGCTTACAACTTACCCTGTTCCTCACCATCCTTACCCTGATGGCCTGCTGTAAAAAAGAGGAGGATGAGAAATACACGCCAGTGCCACCGCTGTTAGATAGCCTATTGAAAGTGATGATGGACAACGGTGATACCATTTATGTCCACCCGGGCATCAACAACCCTCCTGAAAAAAGCCCGTGGACGCAGACTGAATATTATTCTGTGGAATGGGGCCCACCTAACGAAAACATTGCGGCCCTGAAGGATATTAACAACATTGCTGATGCCATTTTGGATTTCAACGGTGAGGCCAATACGATAAAGATCCTTGCCCAGTTGGGAACCAATGGTGGCATACTCTACGCCGCAAAAATCTGCGCCGACCTGGATGCCTACGGTTTCGATGATTGGTACCTTCCTGCCGCTGGTGAACTGAATCAGATTTATCTACACCATTGGAAGGAATTGTTGAATTTATATGGCTGGCGTTGGAGTTCTACTGAATACCACGATTCCACTCCATGGACTCTTGAGATTGGAAGCGGTGAGCTGGTCGCACCTTTTCCTTTTGGACATAGTAAGACAACGAACTACGTCATGTGTCAGTGCGTCCGGAGATAAATGATTTATCTAGTTAACTCTTCCTTTTGGACGGGATCAGACCTTCGCTGATAGACGGTCTGACCTCCATTTTGGATTCATTATAGGGTGTCCCTAAGACGGAGTTGCTAAATACTATTGAATATGGATATGAATGCGCCAATTCTTAGGAAAAGAGACACTTATCTCTACAATTTTCGGAATATTGCAATCCATTTCCTAGGAGATAAATGGTCAAGGTTCATACGGGAGTCGGTGGACCGCTGGATAGAAGCCAAGTTGAAAGAAGCCATAGGAGATCTTCCGCCTGGACAGTTGCTCCCGGTGGAAAGGCGGAGAGATCTATCCCCTCGGGCATTCAAGGAAGATTTTGCACGCAAACGACCAGTGGTCTTTGAAGGCGCCGCATTGGACTGGCCATGTGCCCATAAATGGAGCCAGAAGAAAATTGCAGAAATGTATGGTACTGATGAAGTTCTATTGTTTGATCCTGTAAAAAACGATAAGGGAAAGGTAGAGTATGAATTCTCAACATTAGGTAAGGCCATTGCCTATATGCAGCGGGGCCATAATGTAAATATTCGATTTAATCCTTTATTAACCCAGCATCCGGAGCTTAAGGATGATATTAATTGGAATTGGTATCGGGATAGGGTATCTTGCTCACTTCCGGGGTCAAATCAGTTGCAGATGTTTATTGGCGCCAAACAATCATCTACTCATATCCATACTGCTCTTTCTGAGAATCTGTTTCTGCAGGTAGAAGGAGAAAAACGCTGGGTAATTTATCCGCCAAAGTACCATCCGGTTTTTAAGATCCACATAGACCGTACGCCTTATTTTATCAGCGATTTGGTCCACGATGATCCCGATCCGAACAAATTTCCTCATTTTGATAAAGTAGTGGGGTATGAATGTGTGTTACAGCCTGGCGACATTCTCTATAATCCTAGTTTTTTCTGGCACTTTGTTACCAGCATATCTCCTTCGGTTTCTTTGGGATATCGTTGGATAGATCCTATTTCAATTTGGAAATTGGATCCAACCTTGGGATTTTTGACCATTTGTTCCTTCAATCCACCGATATGGAGGATTACGAAGCATAAAGATGATTTCACTAAAGTATTGACGGATAATAGAAACCTGAAGGCAATCGAGAAGCATTTCAGGACATAGTTATATTAGGTATTGTTGTTTGTGGTTAGCAATTGGATTATTGTTCAGCTCGTGAATTGATTTTGGAAATGTTTATTTGATGATTTATGTCCCGCAACATTGATTGATTCCCTTGATAGAGTTTTAAATATATTGATATGATATTTTTTAGTTATGGTCGATGTTCATATAGTAAATATCATATGAAGGCAAGATGATAGAAGTACAGGGTCGCACTCTTTTTCAGATAAGTGATTGTCATGGAAGATATCGTCGGTAAGTTTATTCATTATATGAAACCCCTTCAAGGAAGGTTGTTGGCGCTGGCAGGAATGGATGTGGTGTACACTAAAGCTATCGCGAATACATTGTATTTCCATGATGAAAATGGTGCCGAAATTGAGGTGAGTGACTTTCTGGGCGGATATGGGGCCACATTATTCGGACATAACCACCCTGAATTGATCAGGGAAGTTCAAAGACATTTTGAGGAAAAGAGGGTCATTTGTGCCCAGGCCAGTGTTCGAAGCAGAGCAGCAGAGCTGAGTGAACGGTTGAACCAACTCCTTCTTCGTGATCTCCAAAGGGACTTTATCACCATGCAGGCGTCAACAGGCGCAGAAGCTGTTGAATTGGCCCTCAAGCACGCTGTTTTCTACTACCGTGATCGATTGGATAGACTGGTGGTCAGTTCAGAAACTTATTCAGGCTTGACACTCACACTGGATGAAGATGCAGCAGCACTGTTAGGCTTGAATGGATCTGATCCTGCATTACGTTCCGATATCCTTAATCTAGTGAAGGAGTGCAATCAAGCGGTGAGGAACCAAAAGGCAATTGTTGTGTCCGTTGAAAATGGATTTCATGGCAAGACGAATGCCGCCTTGGGTGTGACGAGCAATGCAGTATTCAAGAGCACAGCTATTGACATTGGGTTTGATGTGCGATTTATTCCGCAAGAGAAGGGAGCTATGCAGTCCTTGATCCAATCATTGAGAATACCTTATTTCATTCTTCGGCCAAATGGTAACGTTTTGCGAGTTTGCATGGATTGGTGGGTTCCAATTGCTTGCCTCATTTTGGAGCCTGTACAGGGGGAAGGAGGGATTTACCCATTACATCCTGATGTGGTTCATGGATGGCAAGAGGATTGTGCTGATTCTGAGATACCGATTATTACAGATGAGATCCAGTCAGGAATGGGTCGAACCGGGACATTCCTGTACTGCACTCAGATCGGATTGATCCCTGATTATATTCTCTTATCCAAGAGCCTTGGTGGAGGGATCGGTAAGATCTCTACATGCAGTATTGTCAGATCCAAATTTCTCCCCGGATTTTGTATGAAACACAGCTCTACATTCGCCGAAGATGATTTGGGTTGTTCAGTGGCGTTGAAGGCACTTGATCTGTGCGAACGCCAAGACATCCAGAAAATGGTTCGGTTTCGTTCTGGTCAGTTACAAAGTATGCTGGCGAGAGTTCATAAAGCCAATAAAGATATCATTGCAGATGTTCGTGGTTCAGGATTGATGATGGGGATTGAATTGAGGGCCGAACGGGAGTGGGATTCCAATCTTTTCTACTTTTTGCTCCGGCAAGGTCTTTTAGGATATTGTCTCACTGGTTATCTATTGCAAAAGCACCGACTCCGAATAGGCCCAGCCTTGGGGCATCATCTGGTGCTACGGGTGGAGCCGTCCTGTCTTGTGACTAAGGAGGAGATTGACCGGTTGGAACTTGGGTTGATCGATCTTTGCGAGATCATTCGTTCGCAAGATGTCGGGGCACTACTTTCTCATTTGGTCAACGGTAAGATGGAGGAGAAGGAAAATCGACCGGAGAGATTCCAAAGACAAATGGATGCATGTGATGATTGTCGGAAAGTGGCCTTTATCGGTCATTTCATTGATGCTCTTGATGTCGGGCTATGGGATCCACATATCAATCACTGGTCCGAAGCTCAGTTAACTGAATTATTGAGTTCGATTTCTGCGATCCGGGCGCCACTGGTTTATAACAGGATCAGGGTAAAAGGTTCTGCATCTGAGACGTGTCTTTATTTTATCGGATTACCCGTTTCATCTGCGCAGATGTATGAGGCTATCCGGGGTGAAACCAGGCAGGAGATGGTTCAATTGATTGAAGATGCCATCGACCTGGCAATACAGGAGGGTTGTCAAGCAGTTGGCCTGGGTGGGTATACATCAATTTTGACAAAAAATGGCAAAACCTTCGCTCACAAACCTATTGGTTTAACTACGGGAAATGCGTTTACTGTAGGGAGTGCTTACGAGTCGTTGATCCGTGTGGCCAGGCAAGAGGGTATAGATCCGTCCAACGCTACAGCGGCAGTAGTTGGGGCTGCTGGGAATATTGGTCAGGTATTGGCTGAGCTTTTATCACACAAAGTAGAACGACTCATTCTGATCGGACGACCTCAAAGATTGACCCCTATTTATCATTTGGCTGAAAAGTTGAAGACAACAGGGTCGTGCCAGCAGATTTTGGTAACAGATGATCTTTCCTATCTTGGACAAGCCAGTATGATCATTTCTGCCAGTAATGCCCCTCATCCTCTCATTTTACCAGAAATGATTGGTAGTAACCGTGTAGTCATTTGTGATCTATCTGTGCCAGGTGATGTTGATTCCGATCTGATGATCTGTTGTCCTCATGCCACTGTTATTAGAGGTGGGGTGATCACTTCACCGAATAACCCGGAATATTATATTCCAGGTATACCCTTGATGCCTGGTGAAATCTTTGCCTGTATGAGTGAGACCATCTTGATGGGTCTGGAAGGGATAAATACTCATTTTAGTTTGGGTGAGATCTCCACCATGCAGGTCAATGAAGTACTTGGAATGGCAAAGAGACAATCCTTTTTGGTGAACAGGCAAAAAGAACATTCCAGTTTCTAATCGAGCTGTTTGATCAATAGTCGATAACCTTGTTGACGTTCAGCTCCAATCATGGTCAGAATTCGGGTCATGGGCGCATTGTTTTCCATGACCCATGCTATCTGCCCACCTTCATAGCCTGCAGCAAAAATGTTTCGCGCGATTTGCAGGAATAGTGGAACATGAATCCCCATGTGACGAGCTTCAGGTAAAACTCCAGCAATCATGACCCTCACATGTTTGATCCTTCGAAAATGAATCAGTAAATGAATCAAAGCACGTGGGGATAGACGGCCATCTTGTGTTTTATCGATCGCATCATAGACATCTGGAATACTTAACACAAAGCCTACCGGTTTGCCCCTCCATTCGGCAATCAGTGCCAGCGAATCCTTCAGAATATACCGGAGGTCGGAAGCAAGAAATGAGAATTCATCGAAATTGGGAGAAACAAATCCCCAGTGATCCTGAAAGCAATCCTTATACAACTGAAAGAACAATTTTAGCTCACTATTAAATTCTTTGGTCCTTAATTGACGGATTCGAAGATCCGGATCATGTAAAATCCGTTGCTCTATTTTGACCAGGCTGTTTTGTACTAAGAACTGGTTATTTGTCAAACCCCAGGCATAAAAATCAGCCAGAGAGGTGTACCCAGCAGATGTAAAATAGGATAGATAATAAGGAGGCTGATACCGCATGAATGCGGAATTGCTGAAGGTGAACCCTTGAAACTGGATGCCGACATCGTAATGGATGTTCGGATTCATCGGGCCAATGACCTGTATACATCCGGCCTGTCGCATTTCTTGTTCAACGTGGCTTATCAATGCGGCAAAGACATCTTTATCCTGGATAAAATCTGGAAAGATCAAGATTCCGGCACCTGGATGTTCCTTCAAGTAGCCTGGGGTTAGGAAGCCAAGACGACCCACCATCATGCCAGATATTTCAGAGACAAACAGTCGACAGGAGTTGGATTTCCAAAAGGGATTCTTATCTGGATGGAGCAGCTCTTCCTCAAATATGCGCAAACCAGGGCGCCAGGCGGGATGTTTCTTGGCAAGTAGAAATGGTAGCGAAGCGAATTGCTTTCTATCTTTCTTTAGGCGAGGGTCTATTTCTCTGATGACCTGCGTCATATACAGGTGTTTCATTTTTCAATAATTTACTCTCGAGAGAGTATTTGGATTTGCTATAATGAGCCTACATGAAGCTAAAAGTACTGCTTATTGCGCCGACTGCGCTTGATGACAGAGGGATGCCCATTAAAAAGAAAAAGCTCTATCTCCCCGGTCTGACGATGATGTCACTTGCAGCGGTGACACCTGATGACATTGAGCTGACCTTGGTTAATGAGCCGGTCCACGATATTCCATGGGACAGGCATTGGGACTTGGTTGGATTGACAGGTATGGGTTCAGGCTTACAGCGTGCCTGGCAGATCGCAGATCAGTTTCGAGCAAAAGGAGTGCCTGTGGTGATTGGCGGCATAGCCGCTTCGTTAGCACCCCATGAATGGAGCAGGGAGCATGCCGATCATTTGATCTTTGGCGAGGCGGAAGAGACCTGGCCCCGATTTCTTGAAGATTTCAAAAATGGTCGCGCCGTTAAAGAATATCATATGTTGCGTCGCCCGGACATCCGTCAGGTCCCAATGCCCAGATACGACTTAATGGATTCCAAAGAGAAAGGGCTCTGGCGCCCCGTTCAAGCTACTCGAGGGTGTCCATTTCCGTGCGATTTCTGTTCGATCCAATCCTATTTTGACCGCAGTTACCGAAAGCGACCTGTAGAGCAAGTCATTCGAGATGTTCGCGCAGCGAAAAAGAGTGGAAGTAGATATATCGCTTTCATTGATGATAACATCGGAGTTGACTGGAAGTATTTTAAGGAATTGATGTCCGCTCTGATCGATGAAAAGGTTTTTTGGGCAAGCCAGTGCAGTCTTCATATTGCCGATCAGCCCGACATGCTTGCCCTTGCATTTAAAAGCGGATGCAGGATCCTCAGCTTTGGCATCGAGTCTGTGAATCAGGTTAGTCTCGACACAGTTTCCAAGACCTTTAATCAAACAATTCGATTTGGGGAGTCACTCAGCAAGGTCAGAGATGCTGGGATTGCAGTTTCATCAGAGATGATCCTTGGCTTAGAGGATGATACGGTCAACGTGTTCGAACAGACCTATCAATTCATTATGGAAAACCATATCCCTTTACCGAGGATCTATATTATTACACCGGTTCCGGGAACGAGCTTCTATCAAAGAATGGAAGAGGAAGGTAGAGTCTTTGATTATGATCTGGCAAAATACAATGGCGGAAAGGCTGTCTTCCACCCCAAAAAGATGTCAGCGGATTTGCTGAACCAGAACTACTGGGTATTGTATAACAAGATCTATTCCTTCAGGGCTATTTTGAAACGCCTGAAGGGTATACCCCGTCAAACGGAATGGATGATGCGCTCCTTTATTTTGGGGACCAATCTGCATTATCGGAATCATATCAGGCAAAGAATCACTCCGGGTATTGTCTAAAACCAGCGAAAAGTTATGAAGATCCTGCTCATCCGTCCACCTGTTCCCGAACATACGATCGGGTTGAAGCATATTATGATCTGTGAACCGCTGGAGTTGGAATATGTAGCTGCTGGCTTGCCTGATCATCAGGTAGAGATCATGGATATGATCCTTGAATCCGGATTGGTGGAGCGCCTACTGAATTTCCAACCAGATGTAGTCGGTACAAGCAGTTATATAAGTGGGGTGAACGAAGTGATCAAGGTTTGTCGCGAGGTGAAGAGATGGAACCCGGATTGCCTGACCATAGTGGGTGGAGTTCAGGCGGCACGGGTCGCTGAGGACTTTATTGATAATAGTGTGGACATTATTGTAAAGGGTGAGGGAACTCACATGATCAACACCATTATTGAATGTCTGATGAAAGGTGGGAACCTGACTGAAATTCCGGGGCTGGCCATACCCATGGATGAACAAACCTTGTTTCATACACCGGGCACTGATTATATGCCAAAAGCAGATGACCTGCCTCTCCCGAGACGTGACCTGGTAGCCCACCTGAAGCATAAATACTATTATCTGATGCATCGCCCTGTGGTCACCATGAAAACAACGTGGGGGTGCTGGTACAAGTGCAATTTTTGCTATACATGGCAGATTACAGAGGGGACACCCTACAGCCGGAGTCCGGAAAGTATTGTAGAGGAACTGATGAGTTTTACTGAAAATGAAGTGTATATCGTCGATGATATTTTTCTGATCAAACCTTCCCGGCTGAAAAGACTGGCTGAGCTGATCCGGGTCCACGGGATAAAAAAGCACTATCTGGTGTACTCCCGAGCTGATTTTATTGCATCAAATGAAGAGATCATTGCGGAGTGGGCTGATCTTGGTTTGACAGCGGTCTTCATTGGACTTGAAGCAGTTACTGATGTTGAATTGATAGGGATGAATAAGGAAGCCGAGGCAGCGGATAATCTGAAGGCAATCCGCATACTCCAAAAGCACGGGATAGATATATATGGTTCTTTGATCCCCAATCCGGATTATACGGTGGAGGATTGGAAACGACTTCGAAAATTTATTCATGAGGCCGGTTTGTACTATTTGAATATCTCGCCTTTGGTACCACTTCCAGGGACCAGTATTTTCGAACTATATAAAGACAGGCTGATCATTCCTCGTAAAGCTCATGGTTTGTGGGATCTGAGTCATTCTGTAATACGTACTCGAATGCCTGCAAGACAATATTACTGGCAATTACTTCAAACATATGCCACAGTAGTGTATAATATTCCAAGAGCCAGGCAGATTACAAAAAGAACTCTACCCAGTATTTGGTCATGGAACTATCTGAAATTGCTTTGGGGGACGACAAAGATTGGCTGGCAATTCTTGAACGCCCATCGACATCACAGTGATAAAGAATTGTCAAGGGCGATGGATAGAGGGGATAGTATAGCGATCAAATATGCGTTTACTCGATTGATCCCTCAATTTGCTGAGCATGCATTCAAGGAATAGTTTGCTAGTCAGAGTATATTCCAGGATTTTGGATTTGCCTGATCTGGATTGGGAGAACTGTGTGCGTGGGCATTTTTATTCTTCAATCCCATTTTTACATACTTTGGCCTTGGCAGAAGTAGAATATGCCCACTATCGTTATCTGTTGTTCTATGAGCAGGATCGGGCGGTAGGCGCTGCAGTCCTTTCCCGGTTTGACCTCAATCTGGATCTCCTGGCAGGCATTCCCTGGCTGACGCGGATAAAGAGAAAATGGCCTGGTCTTCTGCGCGTGCCGATGATCTGCTGTGGTATACCTGCAAGTTTTGGTCAACACAATATACATTGGACAGATAATTCGTTCCGTAATGAGATCATCGGTCTCACGCATACCAGTATGGTCAAATGGGCAGTTGAATCCAATACGAACCTGGTACTTTGGAAAGAGTTCAATCCTGATCAATTGATTTTTCCTATTCTAAAGCAAAAGGATTACATCAATTTGCCAACACTGCCAGATAATATTATTGAATATCCGCCAGGGGGAATCGACGGATTTTTGAGGGAATTTCGGAGCCCCTATCGCAGGAAGTATGCTCTAGCGTGGTCCCTGATAAACGATGAGCATGATCGTCATAACAGTGGATTTGTCCTGAATGTGACTCCTTTTTCTATTGAACATGTCGACCAGTTTAACAAGGGTTATCAAATGCTGATGGAGCGAACCCCTGTAAAGTTAGAAGAGTATCCGAATGAATTTTTCAAATTGCTTTCAGACGTAGCGTCTCCTAGAATTCTGCATTTTCAACTAGAGAATCTGAGAGAGAGCAGGTCGATTAGTTCTCTGGTTATTCAAGACGATGGAATTATGTTCTTCATTTTAGTTTCGAAGGAAGATGAGCGATATAATAAGTCCCATTACACAAACTTGATTCGGTGTATGGTATTGTATGGAGCGCATAAAGGGGTCAGGAGGATTCATTTGGGTCAAACCTCCTATTATTCAAAGTTGACTTGCGGTAGTGAGTTGAAGCGTTTGGAAACCTATATATACTTCAGAAGTAGGACAAAAAATAAAATTTTTAAAAGACTTGGCAAATTATTATTTCCTGAGATTGCTTTACCAACTATAAATGCCTTTAGTTCCATTCGCTAAGGCAAAATAGAATAGGATAAAAGTATGAATTCAGATCAGATAGTAAAATTGATAATATTGATTTTCATTAAATGTTTTAATTTGGGATAGCTGATATTTGGACTAAATAAATACAATTTCACGTATGTTTCGAGCCAATAATTCCTTTTTACGGTACAGTTGCTGTTGGGAAGATCCTGATCTCTTATTGCGTTTCATGCCTGGGAATCCTGACGATCGCTTGCTTAGTGTATGTTCTGGAGGTGATAATTCTTTATCACTGCTAACTCTAGATCCTCAAAAGGTGGTGGTTACAGATGTTAATCCAATTCAAATATATTTGCTTGAACTTAAAATGTGTGCCATTCGGTTCCTGGAGAGAGAAGCTTGTTTGGATTTTCTTGGTTTCACACCTTCCTCGACCAGAAATGAAGTGTATGAACTTATTCGGTTGAACTTGACGAATCCTGCCAGATCATTTTGGGATACTATGAATAAGTCAATCGTAAAGGGGGTTATTTATTCAGGTTATGCGGAGCAAAATATAATTCGTTTTGCTCACTATTACAGACCCTTGATGCATTCGACCAGGACGACATGTGAACTTTTATCCCTAAAGCCCGAATCTGAGCAGATCCGTTTTTATCATGAGGTTTGGAATACTCCTCGATGGAGAATCTTATTTCGATTATTTTTCAATAATACTGTGCTAAGACTCACTGGACCTGATGCAGATTACTTCAATTACAATGATAGGTCTCTTAGTGCGTGGTTGAGGGGGGCTATTGAACGACACCTGACCAGCCAAACATGTCAATTTAATCCATTCCTACATTATGGATTGCTAGGTGCATACGGGGATTGTTTGCCTCATTATATGCAATCAGATAATTATTATGTCATTAGAGAGCGACTGGACAGAATAGTGCTACAAGTTGGATATGTTGAAGATGCGATCACCAATCACAATTGCTTTGAAGGTTTCAACTTGTCAAATATTTTTGATTATTTAAGAATAGATGAATTTACAAAATTAGCCATGGAATTAAAAAATTGCTCAGAGAGTGGTGCCCGAGTTATCTATTGGAATTCCTTTCTGCCTTATCGTTTGGCAGAAGTGCCAGGGATATCTGCGGTTAATCTTTGTGATATTTCGAATGAAAAACGCATTGTTGATTTTGGAGTTTTTTATAAGCGATTTTTAGTGGACCATTTTAGTTGATAGTTGAAATGCATATAGTTCTAACATCAATAATAATCACAGTTTTTATGGGAGATATATTTCGATCAATATTAAATTGGTTGTAAATGTATATTTACTTCAGGTTTGGGAGTGAGGATAACTCTGTGGTCAATTTTTATATTTTGGTTTTTTACCAGACGGAATTTGAATTTGGAAAGGATCATAGGTATGATGACGAGCATTTCGACCATGGCCAAATTTTCACCTAAACATTTTCTGGGTCCTAAACCGAATGGAAAATAAGAGTAGTCTACCGTTTCATGAAAATTACGATGAGGATTGAATTTATTCGGGTTCGGCCAATATTTTGGATTTCTGTGAGTGGTATATGGGGACACGACCATGGAGGCTCCTGCTTCTATTTTGTAATCATTGATTATATCTTCATTTTTTGCGCTTCGCCAGAGAGTCCATCCTGTCGGGTGTAACCTGAGCGTTTCATAAAGAAATTGAGTAGTCATGTTTAGTTTAGTCATTTTATTATAATCCATAGGTCCAGTTTTCAGTAGTTCAGTACATTCTTCCGATATTGTATCCATGTACTGAGGATTATTTCCGAGCTCATAGAAAAACCAGGTAATTGCAGATGATGTTGTCAGGAACCCCGCAGGTGTCATGGTTTTGATCTCTTCCATTATGAGATGATTTGAGAGACATTTTTTGGTTGTCGGGTCTTTATATTGTAGTAATCTATCAAGCATGTCGGGATTAGATGTACGGTTTTTATCATTAATTACTCGATTTTGGATGATAGCGTATATTATTTTTTCGAGTTTTTTATTAGATACATAAAATGAGAAGTTTGAGTACGTAGGAAACCATTTGGGGTAGTAAAATGGTAACAGGGAGCCAACATAATTAACGCCTAGGTCTACGGGATATAAAATGCTTTGACGAATTCCATCAGTGGGATGTGTTAATAATATTCTCCAGAGTAGATCTAATAGCAGGTTTTGCATTTGTTTAAGCACACCTACCTGTTTATTTTGTTTTGCTAAAATTGACCAACTGTTAAGCAATTTGTTCGTTTCAGTCGTAATTATCGTAAAGGCGGTTAAAAGATTTTTGTGTTGAAACAGCGGATTGAGTATTTTCCGTTGTTGTGCCCAAAGATCTTGTTCTGCTACGACAGAGCCATTTCCAAATAGTGCCCGAAATCGGCGAGAGACAAAATCATTTCGCACATAGTTGGAAGCATTATGTGAGAGGATATATTTGGCCGCTTCGGGTTCGCTGATGAGATATATGGGTGCGCATAATGGGGGTTTGCATCGTACAATTCCACCATATTTGTCTCTCAGTTTGTCGAAGAACTCTGGAGTCGTGTGGTGAATGCCTTTCAGAAATTCGATGGATGTTGGCCCAGGTGCTTTCATTGAAGATGTTTCTGGATATGACATATATAAGGTAGTCGATTCGTAATAGTTGCCTGATTAGGTAAGCATTAGCTGTGGATTACGTATTGAGGGTTTATAACATTTAGAGGTTTTTTCTTTTCGTATAATTGAGGCAATGGTGGTATTTAAGGTACCCCAATTGAGTAGGCCCCAGATGATAAGGGGCAACTAAGTCCTTCCTTGATTTATGAAATTCCAAGCCATTATTTTCAGGTAGGCCATAGCATAAAATAGATGATTTATTCCTTCACAAACATTGTGCTATAAAAGCCGTCATTACTTTTTAGGGTCATCTGATATGTCCCTGGATGCAGGGTTGAAACATCTACTCCGCCGGTTATTTCAGAAAAAGTGCCCTGTAGCACCACTTGTCCGGTTATAGTGAAGATTTCCATCGTGATTCCGCCTTTTCCTTCTGGAAGATGGATGGTCACCCAATCCCGTACCGGGTTAGGATAAATGGTCAAGTCGGTCTGTAGCACTTCTTCAACATGTGTCAGACCGCAATCCATCCCAGTTGGACTATCTCCTGTGATTGTCCATCCCTTAACCGACTTGAGGTAGTCACGAGCTTCGGCAGCATTGGTGCCATACTGGAGCGGGTATGCCCCCAGCGAAAGATCATCTGGTGTATTTGTATTGTCATTCCAGCCGATCAGTGTTTGAGAATACTGTGTCACAATCCATTCCACTGTAGTCTAGCATTGTCTACATACGATTTCACATTTGACAGATTCCAATTACCGATGTCCTGATTAAAGGAATTTGCATGTCTGAACATACTAGCCATTGTAGATACAGAAGAAACATCCCATCCTCCGATGTCCTGATTAAATGAATCTGCATAGAAGAACATCCATTGCATATCCGTTACAGAGGAAACGTCCCATTCACCTATGTCCTGATTAAATGAATCTGCATCCCTGAACATGCCATTCACATTTGTGACGTGGGAGACATCCCATCCCCCGATGTCCTGGTTGAAAGACTCTGCATTTCGAAACATATCCGTCATGTTTATTACGGAGGATACATCCCATCCCCCGATGTCCTGATTAAAGGATGTGGCACCAGAAAACATACTCGACATATTCGTCACAGAGGATACATCCCAGCCCGCGATATCCTGATCAAAGGATGTGGCACCAGAAAACATACTCGACATATTCGTCACAGAAGATACATCCCATCCCCCGATATCCTGATCAAAGGATGTGGCGCCAGAAAACATACCCGACATATTTGTTACAGAAGATACTTCCCAGCCCCGGATATCCTGATCAAAGGATGTGGCGCCAGAAAACATATCTGACATATTTACTACAGAAGATACATTCCATCCCCCGATGTCCTGGTCAAAGGATGTGGCACCAGAAAACATATTTCACATATTTGCTACAGAAGATACATTCCATCCCCCGACATCCTGATTAAAAGACTCCAGGCATTTCGAAACATGTCCGACATAATTGTTGAGGAGGATACATTCCATCCCCCAATATTCTGATTAAAGCTATCTGTATTCCAGAAAACATGCCTGACATCTCCGTTACAGAGGACACATCCCATCCACCAATGTCCTGATTAAAGGAATTTGTGTCCGAAAACATACTCGACATATTCGTTACAGAGGACACGTCCCATCCCCCGATGTCCTGATTAAAGACATCTGTATTCGAAAACATACTCGACATATTCGTTACAGAGGACACGTCCCATCCCCCGATATCCTGATTAAAGGCATCTGTATTCGAAAACATACTCGACATATTCGTTAACAGAGGACACGTTTCTCCATATTTGTGACTAGCGGAAACATCCCAACCACCAATATCCTGATCAAAAGAATTGGTACCGCCAAGAACATAAATGAAATGTTTGTAACATTTGATACATCCCAATTCCTGATATTGGGTGGCCCATTCAACTTTTTACAGATCTGAAACATATTCCGGCAAACAGGTGGCACTTCTGAAAAATCGGGAATATCACTTGCCTGCGCATGTGAGATTAACAGCATCCTGACAAAGCGCAAATCATCGAGGTCCAGGAGATATCTCCCCATTGGTCTATGGACAGAATTTTCTCTTTGTCACCGGTATCATTGAACGCGATCCGGGTAAATGTTCCATCCCCGGGAGTGATGCTTACACTGTAGGTCCCTGGAGAAGGAAAGGTAATAGTGGTAATACTATTGCCGATCGTTGGATCAGAAATTGCTGGGACACTCACTTCCGACCAGGCAATGCTGTAGCTAGTGCCCGTGCCTGGAATCTGGATCTGATTGATATCCGTTATCCCTGGGTTGTATGTCTTCCAGGTAGTAACAAACGGTTCATTAAGACTGCATTCAATGCCGGACGGGCTATCACCTGAAATGGTCCATCCTTTATTTTCGATCAGATTGTTTCTGGCCGGATCTGCATTTGTGCCGTAGCTCATTGTCTGAGCACCAAGTCCTAGATCATTGGGTGTCTCTGGATTTTTATTCCATCCGATCAAAGTGGTGGAATAATGTTCACAATCCATTCCACTGTTTGATAAAAAATTATCCAGATTTTCCACATTTGACAAATTCCACCTTCCCAGATTTTGATTAAAAGACATTGAATTATAAAACATCGTATTCATATCGGATACTGAAGTGACATTCCAATCCCCAATATCCTGGTTGAAGGAATTTGCACCTGCAAACATTCCCGACATTTCTTTAACAGAAGATACATCCCAGTTCCCAATGTCCTGATTAAAGGATTCAGCGTTACAAAACATTCCACCCATATTATCTACAGCGGACACGTCCCAATCAGTGATATCCTGATTGAAAACATTTGCTCCGTAAAACATGACAGCCATATTTTTCACTGATGATACATCCCAGTTCCCAATGTCCTGATTAAAGGACTCCGCCCCAGAAAACATTTCATTCATATTATTAACAGCGGACACGTCCCAATCGGTGATATCTTGATTGAAGGCCTTTGCGCCAGAAAACATGACAGTCATATTTTTCACTGAGGATACATCCCAATCTCCAATGTCCTGATTGAAGGCATTGGCAGTGGAAAACATGCTTGACATATTCGTCACGGATTTCACATCCCAATCTCCAATATCCTGATTGAAACATTGCGCTATGAAACATGCTCTATCATAGTCGTCACTGAGGAGACATCCCAATTCCCAATGTCTTGATTAAAGGACTCCGCTCTATAAAACATCTCATTCATATTTTCGACTGCAGAAACATCCCAATCACCAATATCCTGATTAAAGGCATGCGGATCATAAAGCCCAGAAAACATTCTACTCATATCCATTACAGCACCAACATCCCATTTGCCAACGTCCTGATTGAAAATATTGGCGCCATGGAACATTCCAGCCATATCCTGTACTGAGGATACATTCCAACCACCCAAATCCTGATTAAAGGATTCAGCTCTATAAAACATGCCATTCATATCCTTCACCGAGGAAACATTCCAATCACCGATATCCTGATCAAATTTATTTGCTACCAAGAACATGGTTGACATATTCGTTACCGAGGACACATCCCAGTCGCCAATATCCTGATTAAAAGTATGAGGTTTGTAAAGTCCAGCAAACATTTTACTCATATCTGTAACAGCACTTACATCCCAGTCGCCAATATCCTGATTGAATGCATTTGCACCATGAAACATTCCCATCATAGTTTTCACAGATGAAACATCCCAATTACCGATATCCTGATTAAAGGCATGAGGGCTACCAAATCCAGCAAACATTTCACTCATGTCAGTAACCGCACTTACATCCCAGTCGCCAATATCCTGATTGAATGCATTTGCACCATGAAACATTCCCATCATAGTTTTCACAGATGAAACATCCCAATTACCGATATACTGATTAAAGAATTGAGCTCTATAAAACATCTCATTCATATTTTCGACTGCAGAAACATCCCAATCAGCGATATCCTGATTAAAGGAGTGGGACACAATCACTCCGGAAAACATTTCGACCATATCTGTCACACCACTAACATTCCAATCTCCAATATCCCGATTGAATCTCCATGCATTTTTAAACATGGCATGCATGTTCTTTATATGACTGACATCCCATTCACCAATATTTGCCGGTCCTAAAAATTTGGTGCAATCCTCAAACATACCTTCCATGGATTGGACCATCGACAAGTTCGGCAGATCCAATGCATTGCATTGCAGATTTGAACACCCTTTGAAGGCATCTGCCATATCTGCCCATTCAATATCACCCCATTGATCTATGGACAGAATATTATTTTTATCACCGGTATTATTGAATTTGATTTGATTGAATGTGCCATTGCCTGGTTCAATACTGATACGGTATATTCCAAATGAAGGAAATGAAACTGAAGTCGTATGGCTACCGATTGTCTCCCCGTGATTTTCAGGATGATCGACTTCTTCCCAGGAAATACTGTAATCAGTTCCTGTGCCCGGAATCTGTATGCGGATAGACTGACCGAGCACGGAACCAGTACCCGTGGTCACCTGCCAGGTGGTGATAAATGGTGCCTGGGTTATGGCTGGAATAAAACTCAAGAGTAGAATCAGTGGAATGATACCAAGGTGAGGCTGTATGATCGTTTTCATCGGACTGGATTGAGAAGAACAATCCGCCGGTCAGACCAGAACCCCATTGGACACTTGCTAACCGGTAGCTCGTCCTGTTCATCTGGATAAAGTATCAAGCATAATTACTCAAGAATGGCTCATTTGCCAATGACCTGGATCACCATGAGATGTGATGATAACCACATTTGTCTGGCCCCAGATCGATCAACCATATAACAGCTTGAATTTTTGGAAAGTGACCTTGATCAAACATTCCGAGCACTCTATTTATCCGTCTCCGTCGCCAACCGGAAGAACTCCCCACTCACATCCAGAACGAGGAACCGGTAATTAAAAGAATTGTAGTCAATATGAACTTGTCGTAATTGGGGATAGCTTCTTCGCCGTAACCATGGGAGCAATCAAGCGATTGGACCGCATTAAGAGGTTCCTCAGGATGTAACTGCCCACCAGAATGTTCTCCCCATATACCATCCTGTTCGACCACCTCGGGCACTTGAAAATTCCCAGAAATGGGTGTGTACTCCCTATGAACCCCGTGTTTAGTCCGTATCTACTCCGTATGAAACCCTTAGTTATGCTATGGCAAACGCGGTAAACGCCCTGTTTTCGGGGCGGTTTTGCCTTTGAAGGACGATTAGAGTCAATGAGTGACACGCTATGACGCATGGCCAGAACTGGATGGTTTCTCCTAGAACTGAGCTATGAGGGATTCTCAAGAGGTGGATATCTCAGTTTAGGAGAATCCACCAAAACAAGTTTTTTCCTGAGACCCCCGAATCCCCCAGATTTCATAGTTTAATGGTCGAATAGCGGTGTGTTTTCCAATTGACTTTAGAAAGGAGCAGATTCCCTTTCCTTTGCACAGCTGGTTTGCTGGCAGGTCGATCGTTTGGAGACTGCTTTCCCCGCCAATTTTTGAGAATTTCATTTTTTCATTCGCCTTCACTGAATTGCTATGCTACGTATTGTATTGACAACTTTCATCCTCTTCCTGGGACTCTCCATCGGTTATAGCCAGTCTGACGGCTATTCCAGCCTGAACGGAGCCACCGAGTTTGCCATTCCTGTTTCTCCGGCTTTTGATATGTTGGGCATCAATCCCAACCAGGTTTCCCGTCCCGCCAATATTCGGGACATTAAGGTCGACTGGTCCTTCCGCTCCTGGCGGTTGAAGCCCAACCTGGCCCTCCAGGCCCAGCCATTGTGGGAGATCATGTACAATCGTCCCAATCTGAGCAAATACCGTAAGGCCAGTAAATGGATGCAGACGTTGAGTACCCTGGATATTTCAGCAGGTACCATCGAAGATGATGATCTGACCCGTCGATTGTCAGTGGCTGTCAAGCTCAATCTGTACCGGGAGCGGGATCCTCTGTTAGTGGAGAACGCGTACAATAATATTGAATCCGACTACGAAAAAGACCGTGCTACTATCCAGGAAAAGATCGATGAGATCAAACGATACAAGCGCAGTACCCGCACACATGAAAGCCGCGATTCACTCAGCGATGTGATCGATGATTATAAAAACCAGATCGATGCATTGGATCGTGATCAGAAGCAACGGATCCAAAAGGTCGCTAAGGATCAAATTCAGAAATACTGGAACACATCTTATGTCGATGTAGCCTTTGGTAAGATCTATTCTTACAAAAATGATTCATTAGCTAATCTGAAGTTGCATGGGGAAGGATATGGCATTTGGGTCAATGCTTGCAAGGGTATCGGGCGTAAAATATTACTGAGTGGCGTAGTGAAATACACCGCACTTAATGCCGAGATCGCCAACGCCCAATCAATGCAAGGCATTTTTTCCATGGGTGTCAGTTTTCGATACGGAAGTCCACGATTCAATTTTTTTGCTGAATCATTTTACTCTTCCTCCAACTCGGATATTGTTTTTGATAAGGCCAGTACAGCCCTGTCCCAGATCACTAACTTTTCAGCTTCCTATGGCGGTGATTGGCGGATCAGTAGAAATGTCCTCCTGTCGTATGGTGTCCGAACGAATTATGACAATAATCTGCAGTTCCGAAACCTGATACCGGTGGCCAGTGTATCCTGTTTGATGCGATGAGGACATCCATCTGGTTTACTTTCTCACCAAGTGATTGGCCTCTTGTGAAGCCCAATGGCTGCCACATCCTCTTGCTGGAGAACTACACCTGAGGCCGTCCATCCAACCTAGCTTCGATCACAGGAGGATAGGCCTGTGGATAGTTCCAAAGATTTGAACGTCTCTTCTTTACGGAATACCGTAAATTCGTCCTTAACCTACAGGATGATCAATACATACATCTAATTGAAAACCAACATGGCAGACAAAGGCACATCCAAAAAAGTTACCCGCGTAGAAGGAGGCGATGACACATCAACCGGAACAGGCACCTCCGGATTTGTAGCATCAGCGGAAAGTAAAGGCAAGGCGAAAAACTTCCGCATGATTTCCATCCTCACCTGGATCGCTGCGATCGGCATTGAGATCTGGGCCATCATGATCCTCCGGAAACCACCGGTAGAAATGGGCTGGTTGATCGGACTCATTATCGGTGCATTGATCTTTGCAGTGGTCGGAAATGTGTTCTGGAAAAAGGCCAACCGCCTGGATCCAGCATCCGAAAAGGATAAAACCCGCTTCTTCATCCAGAATCAACTGGGCCTGATCATCAGCATTATCGCCTTCCTGCCTCTGGTCATCCTGATCTTCACGAATAAGGACCTCAGCGGAAAGCAGAAAGGAATTGTCGGCTCCATTGCCGCTATTGCCCTGATCATAGCTGGCGCGACCGGTGTGGACCTCAATCCAGCCTCCATCGAACAATACACTGAACAAACTCAGCAGGTCGAGGCATTGACCGGTGGTGTCAACCATGTGTACTGGACCAAATCCGGCAAGAGTTACCACCTCTTCTCAGACTGTTCCTACATCAACTCCGACCGCACCACCGAGATCTTCGAAGGCTCCGTGGCTCAGGCCCGCGAGCTGAAGAGTATCACCGACCTCTGTGATCGCTGTGAACGACGGGCTGTCAAAGAAAATGAAGTCACTATACCTGAACCAGCAGAAGAACCTGCTGAGCTGACGGAATAAACGCACAGAATCGATTTTAAAAGGCCAACTGCACATCTAGTGTCGTTGGCCTTTTTTATGGACTATTCGATAGACTTTGTTTCCCGGCAAAAGCATGATGACCTCTGCCACGGTCAATAAACATATTCCAAAATCTATGAAAATCTGCAAGTCCATTCTGTCAGAGCGGCGGTCTCCAAGGCCTTGAAAGAAGGATTGGATGAACATAGAAAAACCTCCGCTGAGAAAAACCTCCATTTCTGCGATATCTGAAGTTGACGCACTTTGCCCGCTTCCTGACAGATCTCAGACGTGGCATCGTTGTCCCTTATTACAGAAACACGTATTTTGAGAGGATGGAACGCAGCCGACTCTTCCTTCTGTTCAGTGTTATCCTTTGTACAGCATGCTTGGATGGAACCCTCTTTGCGCAAACCATCTCCTTCTCCTCCTTTACCGAAGTGCCTACCGTTTGTCAGGAACATGTACAACGATTTGTGGTCCAGAATTCAGGTGGTACAATCACTGGCAATATTGAAGTCACCATTCAATTGCCTTGTGGGATGACGTACCTGCCAGGGACGGTCACCTCTGGCTCGGAAGCTGATATCTCGGACCTGAATCAACCGGTTTTTGCATTTCCGGAATTGCCTGCCGGATCTACTATCCAGGTGGCTATCACTGTCCTGACAGATTGTGCAGCCCTGCCCTGCCTGAACCAGGGATCGTTTTTCAATACGACCGCTATCCTGGCGATCAATGGAGCCACATCCACATTCCCCTCTGATCCGTATAATGTAGAAACACCTCGACTGGTCATCACTAATGTCAACAAAACCTATATCGAAGCCATTCAAGGACAGACACTGACCCGGACCTTCACGATCCGAAATACCCGATTAGGCAGGCTGAGTGGATTTACATTCACCGATGAGGTTCCCAAACAATTACTCATCACCTCAGCCAATGGTACAGATGCAGGCACGACTCCCCAACTCCTATCTCGTTATATTTCTGCAGCAGATTTTCAGAAAGTCGGCAACCAGGACGGGTACCTGGACTTTAATGAAGAGGTCGTGATCACGGAGGAGGTCTATGTGGCTTTTTGTTCGTTTGATGGGACAGATGCATTATCCTCCATCCGG
Organism: uncultured Saprospiraceae bacterium; assembly: GCA_942490895.1. GTDB lineage: Bacteria > Bacteroidota > Bacteroidia > Chitinophagales > Saprospiraceae > JAGNXB01. The sequence continues at coordinate 170,224 of CALNZC010000013.1, read as the reverse complement.
GCAGCCTGGGGATGCAACCAGTCCGAATGCCAGGCAGCAGAGGTCAAGGCCCTGGTGTATATTGAACCTCTCCCCGAAAAAGGAGGAATTCATTCCATTCAGGTGTCGACCAGTACTGCTACCTGTTATGACGGGCAAGCATTTACACAATCCTGGTCCATTACCAACACCAGCGCTTATTCGTCTGTCCTGGATCTGGAGCTGAATATGCTCATTCAGGATGACCCGAACATTCATATTTTGCTCAACTCCTTTATGGCAACGCTGGAGGGACTGCCAGTACAGATCGATGTTCAAACTGGTGACACGATTCCCATTTCATGTGGAGAAATGGGTATAAAAACGGCCACCCTGGGGCTGCCGGTCATTCCACCTGGACAAACCTTGACCGTCACCTTTGATCATTATTTCTGTGGCCCCGAAGGTTGTACACTTTTTGAGGGACGATGGAAATGGTGGATAGCCTATGAGAAAAGTTGTGCCCGTCCTGGAGATCAATTTTTTCAGGCCCAGGATTCCATTTTTAATGACTCGCCACTGTTCATCGGTGGCATGACTTTCGAAGGAGGACAGTTTGGGGCACTGGAAGACGGTCAGAAGGTCAATTTCGAACTGTTCATTCCAGAAGGATTGTTTGATGAAGATGGCTATTGGACAGTCGACCTTCTTGTCCCATGCGGGCTGGAACTGGTGGATACACTTTTCCCGATCGGTTCGATCAATCCCCTGGTTTCAACCATAAATAAAACCGGTGCAGGGACCAACATCCAATTAAGATACCCCTTGCCGATGCCGGAAAAGGAAGCATCTATTCCGCTTCATCTTCAGTTGTTCTGCGACAGCATTTGTATTCCACTACCCTGTGAATTTTCCCTCATCACCAATTGTGATGATAAGTGTCTGGGTCCAACATCCAAATTGCGTTTAGAGGCAATAACCCGTTTCCATTTGGATGAAGATTGTCCACCGGGATTCAATCCTACTGTTTGTGCATCGCGTGAAATACAGGTGGATTGTTTTGATGGTGAATGCCCGGATACATTAACTGTTTATTTGGACCACACACTCTCCATGGAGAGAATGAGTTTTGGGTTGCCAGATAATGACAATAATGCTCAACCGGACCCGATCGGCGATCTCGATTTTACAAAGATCCGACTGGACAGAGCCATGGCTGGCGACACCATACGTTTTATTGTCAATGGAATTGTAAAAACGGATTCCTCGTCAGAGACATATGAGTCTATCTGGTTTCGGATAAAGTTTGGGAATCGTGGGGGTCTTCCCTTGCCTTCCGACAAGCAATCTGCCGAATTTTTTCAATTGTTGAACGGCATCCAGAATGTCGGCAATTTCCTCCGTGTGGTGGATCATCCAACTGGAAATATTTTTGAGGTGCCGGTAGAGTATGATCTCAACCCGATAGATAGTACAGTTTGGTGCAGAGTACATTTTGATACACTTGCCCAAAAATTCAATCAGGTACCAATGGGATTTCGCCTGGATCGGTTGGATTCGGTACGCCTCGAAAGTCGTTTTTTGATGAAGCGGATTTACCGACCTTATCCACCGAATTACAACCGGTACGAGATCATTATCGGAGGCCAAAGCAATGTATTTTTATTTAATGGCCCCTTTACGGATACCATTTCCAGACGGGTTTGTCCCTGTCCGAATACCAGCATGGGATATACCTGTCTGGAAGATGAATTTTTGATCAACACAGGTGTATTTCCGATCTGCTATGGCCATATCGCTCCAAATCATCAGATCAAAATTGGCGTATTGACCAATTATTTTCCGTTTGAATACCGGACATTGATCGACTCTGTTCTGTCATTTTGTATCGAGCCGGATGGATTTCGGTTGGACTCGGCTTTCGTGACCGAATTACGCATCAACGGAAAGAGCACAGCTGTATATCTGCCCCTTGTTGTTTCGGAGGGAATCCCCGGTCGATTCTGCCTGGAATTGCCTGCGTCCATTTTAGAACTCCAAGAGGAGGATAATGCCTTCAGATTGATTATTCACATGACCTCAATTTTATGTGAACGACAAACCAGTGGAAAACTCACGAAGTATTCCCTGAATTACCTACCCTTTGCCAAACGGTTTAATCATGGAGAAACCAACTTGACCTCTAATCGACTCTTTACCTGGAAAAGGCCCGTTTCAAGATTTAAATTATTAACCTGCGATCAACATTTTCTCCAGGCAAAAAGCACCTGGTCATTACAAATCGAAAATTGTTTTGACGCATTGGATAATGTGGTGCCCATGCCAAATGTTTGGGTAAAAGCCACCTCGTCCAATCAGTCTTTAACAGGTGTCTCCTTAACCAATACCGTTTCGGGGTTATCCTATCCCTTTGACGGTGAACGGTTTCTCCTGGGTGAGTTAGGTGTTTGTGATACACTCTACCTTGAATTATCCGCACAAAACGAATCCTGTGAGGAAGAGGACCTTTATTTGGCCTGGGGATGGAGTTGTGATTCGACGAATCTGGATAATGCATGTGTGATCCATTATGATACATGTTCCTTTTTTGCACCACCTGGTGTTCTGGAATTGATGCCTAACGAGGATACTATTCGTGCGGCATTATGTGATACCATGCCCATCAGCCGTTCCCTGCATTTAGATTCTGAACTCGGTGCGGTGTATGATCTGACGACGATCGTGACCCTGCCTTTTGGATTGATCTATTTGCCCGGATCGGCAACCGTGACCTACGAAGCGGGCTCAGGTTCGGTGTACCCGATCGACGACCCGGAGATCTTATCAGACGGACGTCTCCAATGGGTCTTGGATTCCCTGGTCCCCGGTTTGGATCAGGGATTGCCGGGAGTCAACAGTAGCCCCTTGAATAGTCTGGATCTTCATTTTCAAACCCTCACTACCTGCGGGTTTATTTCCGGGACCAAATTGATCTATACATACAAGGCCAATAAGATCTGTGATCAGCCCACAAATGTGGTCACCAAAATATCCGGGCCCTATCTTATTCAAGGGGTATCTGTCCCCCATGATCTGGATATCCAGGTGAACGTAACTGACACGGCGGACTGTCAACAATCCATTGTTCTGGAGATCCAGATCCCCACCGACCAGGTGAATTCCTCTGCGGAATCCGTGACGATACAATTGCCCGCAGGATTGACCTATCTGGCCGGAAACTGCCTAACCAATTTATCTATTACTGAACCTCAACTAGTCGGCAATAGACTGGTTTGGCCACTAGAGGGGGGCATTCCGATCACATCACTTTCTGTAGTCCTGTTTCTGGACCCGGATGCGCCCTGCGAACCCCTTCTCATTCCTGTCTATACCACCGCAACTGTGAATGCCCTGTGTGAGACCACCGGACAGGATTGTGCCATCGATGTCATCACGGGTAGCCGGTACATCCCGTTTTTGATCGATCGGCCTGCCTATGAGATTGCGTCAGTAAAAGCTGTTCCATATCTCGGTGGACAGGGTGTCCTGGTCCATCTGACCCAGATCGGTGGAACAACACCCGGCCATGGTGGTGTCGACCTTTGGCTAGACAAAGACGGTGATGGCCAGGTTTCCTCCGGTGATACCTTTTTGGCCAACCGGCCCTTCGAATTCACCAGTATCAATGGGTCTGTTCAGATCATTTTTGGTCCTTTGGATTTACTCCCTCAGGAGTGGTGTCATCTGCTGGTGGTGATCGATGAGGCGACCAATTGCACATGTGGCTCTTTAGTAGAGTCGATCTCCACGCCCATTATTTTCCCAGCGCAGAGCCGTATACCGGTCTGTTGGAATGATTCCATTCAGCTGGGCACCCCCGCTCCTGGTGTCCAGATCGATTGGAAAGGCCCCGGGCTCTCCTGCACCGATTGTGCCCAGCCCTGGTTTGCTCTTCCCAATATCGGAACGGATGTACAGACCTTTATCGTATTGGCGACTATGCACTGGCCGGATGGCTGTGATATCATTCAGGAATATGTGATCGATGTCCATCCGCTCCCCAGATTATTGACCGCAGATGTCACGATCTGTCAGGGCGATACAACCACCTTGTTGACCACCCCCGGTGTCAGTTGGACCTGGATGGGTCCTAACATCTTACCAGGTGCGGGGCAGTCCGCCAAAATGGCTCCCACAGAGACATCCCTCTATTCGGTGTTGATCCTGGATGAGGCCGGGTGCCCGGGTCAGGATACAGCGCTGGTTCAGGTGATCAGCCTGCCAGTTCCACCTTCTGATACTTCATTTTGTGGGAATGGAACGCATTACCTGTCTGTGCAACAGGTGCCCGGCACGATATATTTTTGGAAGAATGCAGGGAACCGGCTGGATAATCCCAACTCACCAAAACCAAAGGTGTTGATTCAGGAGTCTTTTGATTTTGTCCTGGTGATGAACAACGGTTTCTGTCAATCGATTGATACAGTTGGATTGACCATCCTGGATTCTCTGTTGATCACCGGATTACCGGATACATTCCGTGCCTGTCCGGGAGATACAGCCTACTTCACGTTGAATGGAGGGACGGACTACACCTGGATTCCAGCTAGTAATGTGATCTGCCTAGATGCCGGATGTGGTAACGTGAAGATCCCTGTGCTCACACCACAGACCTATCAGGTGAATGCAGTCAATATGGATGGTTGTTCCGGGGTAGATCAGGTGACCATCCTGCCAGAAGAAAAAGAGTCCCTGACCCGCGATACGGTCCAGATCTGCCCCGGTCAGGTCGTTCAGATATTCGGAGAATCGGTTGGAACTGCAGGAGAGTATTGTGACACAATGATGCTCTTTCCGGGATGTCTGAGTATATCCTGTATTCAAGTTATCGTATCCGACAGTCTTTTCACAAATCTATCCGATACCCTGTGCGAAGGGGAAAGCATTTTCTTCTTTGGCGAGACCCTCACCGAGCCAGGAACATATTGCCATTCGGCCATCACCCCTGCCGGATGTGACAGCATCATATGCCTCACACTTACTTTCCTGCCTTCAGCGACCATAGTGTTACCTCCCGACACGTTGCTTTGTCCGGGTGACACCGCTTGGGTGGAAGTGACCCTTGACCCGCCGGGTACTCTCTATGATTGGGGGGATGGATGGCCAGACCTTATTCGACCTGTCACACCGGTAAATGCATATTCCCTCTTTGTCTGGAATCTTTGCGGTAAGGCGGATACGGCAATCATTCGTGTGGACGCTCTTCCGCCACCTGTGGTGGATCTGGGTGCGGATGCCACATTTTGCGAAGATTCGGTCTACCTGATTATCCCCAACCTGACCAATGATGCGGTATCCTGGTTCTGGTCGGATGGATTTCCAGATCTGGTCAGGCCAGTGACCCTGGAAGGGACGTATATACTGAGTGTGGTCGACAGTTGCGGGCAAATGGCAACAGACAGTATCCACCTGGCGACTCGGTATTGTGGCCCCTGCCACCTGGATATCCCCAATCTGTTCACGCCGAATGGAGACGGCGTGAATGATGTATTCCGATTGGTTAAAGATTGTGATGTGCTGATCACTATGAAAATCTACGATCGCTGGGGGCAGGTTGTCTTTGAACAGACAAGTAATGATCCAATGTGGGATGGCATTGCCAGAGGTGAGCCCCAGCCGATGGAGGTATATGCGTATGTCATTTCCTTTACCGATCCCGTTGGGGGCTCCATGGTCCGACGAGGAGATGTGACGTTGGTGAGGTAGACTGGACAGGTCTCCATTTACGGGATGATTTGAGACACACCATCCAACGCCTCTTTCAACTCCTGTAAGATTTTCCGGGCCTCCCGCAGATCCATCACACCATCTTTGGCTACCAGCAGATGATTCCGAATCTCCTTGATGGATAATCCCAACTCCTGACCCCGATTGGCCATTACGGTAAACAGGTTTTTGAATGCCGCACTGTCATAAAACGCCGATTGGGGATTCTGCACGAAATATGCCCGCAATTTGCCATTTTTCAGCACCAGCCGCTCAAAGCCCATCTCCTTGCAGATCCATCGCAGGCGAAGTCCGTCAAAGAGCTCATTTACTTCTTCGGGTATACGACCAAACCGGTCCGTCAGCATTTCACTGAACGTATTCAGATCCGCTTCATTCTCCACTTCATCCAACTGCGTATAGAGATTCAACCGTTCCTGGATGCTGGAGACATATTCATCCGGAATATGCATTTCTGCATCGGTATCCACGGTGACATCCCGGACAAACAACCGGTGCTTGCCCTGTTCCTCATGGAAAGAATCTGCAAAATCCTCCTCCTTCAGTTCCTGTATGGCTTCATCAAGGATCCGTTGAAATGTCTCAAACCCGATCTCCGAAATAAAGCCACTTTGTTCCCCGCCCAGCATGTTCCCTGCCCCGCGAATATCCAGGTCTTTCATGGCAATATGAAAGCCACTGCCCAGATCGCTGAAATCCTCGATGGTCTTGATCCGTTTGCGCGCTTCAGGCGTCATGACCGACAAAGGAGGGTGGATGAGATAGCAATAGGCCTTGGTATTCGAACGCCCCACCCGGCCGCGCAACTGGTGTAGATCACTTAGCCCATACTGATGGGAATTGTTAATGATCATGGTGTTGGCATTGGGGATGTCCAGACCTGTTTCGATAATATTCGTACTCACCAACACATCATACTCCCCATTGATAAATGCGGTCAGTGTTTTTTCCAGCTTGTTGGCCTCCATCTGGCCATGGGCAAAGGCAATGTTGACATCCGGGCAAAGTCGTTGGACCAGTCCGGCTACCTCTCCCAGGCTCTTGACCCGGTTGTGCACAAAGAACACCTGACCGCCGCGCTGTACCTCATTGAGAATAGCATTGCGAATGACATCTTCACTGAAGATGCGTGCCTCCGTATGAATGGGCTGTCGGTTGGGTGGCGGTGTCCGGATAATCGACATATCCCGAGCGGACATCAGACTGAATTGCAACGTCCGAGGAATAGGGGTCGCCGTTAGCGTTAATGTATCCACATTCACCTTGATCGACCGGAGTTTTTCCTTGGAGCTGACCCCAAATTTCTGCTCTTCATCGACGATCAGCAATCCGAGGTCCTTGAATTTGACATCCTTTCCCAGCAGAGCGTGGGTGCCGATGATCACATCCACTTTGCCCTCAGCCAGTTCGCCGAGTATTCGCTTTTTATCCGCGCTGCTGCGGAATCGGTTGATATAATCCACCTTGCAGCCAAAATCACCCAGGCGCTCATGAAAGGTCTTTTGATGTTGTAGTGCCAGGATGGTGGTCGGCACCAGAATGGCCACCTGTTTTCCATTGACCACTGCCTTGAATGCCGCCCTGACCGCTACTTCAGTTTTTCCGAATCCGACATCTCCACAGATGAGACGGTCCATGGGGTTGGCCCGTTCCATATCTTCCTTTACATCCTGGGTTGAGGTGAACTGATCGGGGGTATCCTCATAGATAAAGGATGCTTCCAATTCGTTTTGAAGGTACCCGTCAGGAGCAAAAGCGAAGCCGGGAGCTGCTCGACGGCGTGCGTACAAGGCGATCAGCTCCTTGGCAATGTCTTTGACCTTCTTTTTGGTCTTGGCTTTGAGGTTTTTCCAGGATTCCGACCCCAGCTTGCTCAGCTGTGGTTCGGTCCCATCCTTGCCAATGTATTTGGCCAGTTTGTGCAGGGAGTTGATCCCCACATACAGGATATCATTGTTCTTGTAAATGATCCGGACAGACTCCTGGACATGGCCATTCACTTCAATTTTTTCCAGACCGGAATACCTGCCGACACCATGATCGATATGGGTCACAAAATCACCAGCCACCAGTTCGCGGACCATCCGCAGATTCATCGCCTGATCGCGGGTGAATCCACGACGCAGTTTATAGGCGTGGTAGCGATTGAAGATCTGATGATCCGTATAGCAGAGGATCTTTTGATCATCATCGATAAAGCCCTGATGCAGCCCTTTCACTATCGCATGGAAAATGACTTTTGCATCCAGTTCTTCAAAAATCGCATGGAAGCGTTCGACCTGCCGGGGATTGTCGGTAAACAGGTAAAATGTGTACCCCTTTTTATCATTTTCCCGCAGATCACGAATCAGCAGATCAAAGTTTTTATTGAAACTGGGCTGAGGTCGGCCCTTCATATCCAGGGTCAGATCTGCGGTATACCCTTTGGGAACTTTGTCGGTGAAGATCAGACTGTACTGTCCCATTCCATCGATGACTTCTCTCGGAGGGACGAAGGGTTTCTCCTTGAAAATAGCCACCAGTTTTTCTGCTTCTCCCGGTAGTACATCCGGCACAAAATCGATAGCCTTGGCATAGGCATCTTGACACTTGTCCAGCAGGAATTCAGGATCACGCAACCAGATCACAGCATTGTCTGGGAGAATCGAAAAAATATCCGTCTTCTGTTTGGGGTCATACCCTTTGTGAGCATCCGGAATGATATTGACCCGTTCCACCCGCTGACGGGAAAGCTGAGTCATCGGGTCGAATGTTCGAATACTTTCCACTTCGATATCAAACAGCTCCACCCGGTAAGGCCATTCATTGCCATAGGAGAAGATATCCACGATCCCACCGCGGATGGAAAATTGACCCGGTTCATAAACAAAGTCGACCTTTTCGAATCCGTATTCCAGAAGCACTTCCAGAATGAAATCCAGGTCCAGATTTTCACCCTTAATAATGCTGATCCTATTCTTGGCCAGCGCCTGAGGCTGCAGCACTTTTTCGATCAACGCTTCCGGATAGGTGACGATCAGTTCAGGGGTCTGGCTGTCGGTACTGATCTGATTGACCACTTCTGTTCGAAGTAGAATATTCTGACTACTGAGTTCGGCAAAATAGCCAGGCCGTTTGAAGGAGTCGGGGAGAAAACGCACCGTCCGGTCAGGCAACAGATTGCCCAGGGTGTTCTGGATATAGGCGGCTTCTTCCAGGTCTTGTGCTACCCACAAATGAAGGCGTGGAGCCTGTAGATATGCCGCCAAAAGGGCAAAGCAATCCTGTGCCCCGGCCAGATTGGTCAGGGATATCCGGCCTCGTTGATGTTGATCCAGGGCCTTTGTCAGCTGGACGATCCGCTCATCTTGCCGATAGGCGCTGAGCAGCCGCTGCAAATTCTCCACGGCACAAATGTAGGTGGTTCGGCATAATTTCGGGTTCCTTTGTTTCCGGTTCCGAGTTGGACAACGGTGTGGGCATGCAAGATTCGTGTCCCCCTCCCACACGATATCAATATACGGAGACAGCTGCCATCATGAGGGGGTGGTTTGGCGACGGCAGTAATCCAGGGTGATGACTCCCAAAAGTGCCAAACCGGGGGAGGCAGGAGAACCAGGAACTAAAATTCACCCCTTCGGCACCGGCAGTAAGATCTCAAACGTAGTCCCCTTGCCCAGGGTGCTGGACCGCACAAAGATCCTTCCTTTGTGATACGATTCAACGATCCGTTTGGCCAGGGATAGCCCTAATCCCCACCCTCTTGATTTGGTGGTGTATCCCGGCTTGAACACACGTTTGAAACGCGACGAAGAAATACCCTTTCCCGTATCACTGATATTCACAATGACCCATCGACCCTCCTGACGGACTTCTGCGCTGATTTTTCCCTCACCTTCCATGGCATCAAGAGCATTGCGAAGGAGGTTTTCGATCACCCATTCAAAAAGATGAGTATTGATCATCACGATGATCGGAGGCGCTGCTGGATCAGGGAAGTTGAATTCGATGCGCTTCGGTGCTCGCGCTTGCATATAGGACCGGGTTCGATCCAGACTGGTCAACAGGTTATGCGGTACCAATTCGGCTTTGGAACCGATCTTACTGAATCGATCAGCGATCAATTCTAATTTGTCTGCATCTCGTTCGATTTCTGAAGCGGCAAAAGTGACCTGTGGGTTTCCACTGGCATGATTTCGCAGGTATTCCACCCAGGCAACTATGGCGGTCAATGGGGTGCCCAGCTGGTGTGCGGTTTCTCGGGCCATCCCCACCCAGATGCGATTTTCCTCTGCTCGTCGAGAGACATTAAATCCCATGTACCCCAAAAAGATTAACACCAAGACCAATGCGATCTGGATAAAGGGCAGATAGCGCAGATTGGCGACCAATGTGCTATCCTCATAATAGATCCTTTTGCCACCGGCCAATTCGAGTGGTGGGTATCCGTTCGCCTGAATCTTGAGCAGGCGTTCTTTCAGAAATTGTTGGGATGTATCCAGCTCAGCACCGAAATTCCTGGCGTCTTCGATAACGTCTCGCTCATTGACCAGAATGAGAGGTACCTGCAAGTCCGCTGTAAGAATGGCATCATGTAGAACAAAGGAGGCATTATCGGGATTGCTGGGAAGGTCTTCAACTGCAGTCTTGAAAAAGACGACTTTTTGGTGTTCGAAGGCCTTGATCTTATCGACCACTTGCCGGATGACAATCAGGGAGAGGATGACCACCAGCATTCCCGCCAGGGCAAGTCCCCATTTCCAAATCGATTTCAGGCGATAGATATCCATACAGCTCCCGTTGGGCAAAGATACACCCCTTGGGATGAGGTCAACGGAGTTTGTTCCTCAGGAAGTTCATGGAAAGTTCATTGGCCTGACGTGCAGATGCCTCATCGAATCGTGGACTACTTGGATTGGCGAAGGCGTGATCTGCCTCGTAGAAGTGATACGTAAAGGTCTTTCCTGTTGCCTGACATAAGCCGGCAAACTTGCGGACAACTTCTGCATTGATCCATTTATCCTGATCAGCAAACAGACCCAAAACCTCCGCTTTCAAGGGGACCAGGTCTTTGGCATTTTCAACCGGCATACCATAATAGATTACACATCCTACAGACTGGTCGCCTGCCAGAATAGAAGCCCGTAAGCTCCATCCACCACCAAAACACCATCCTGTGGTGGCAATCTTTGCGCTGGGACCACACTGTGTCAGGGCACCCGAAATGATGGCTTTCAGCCGTTCCTCAGATCGACTCTGCATCAGTGTTCCAGCTGTTTCCCGATCTGTGGCCACCTGACCATCATAGAGGTCCAATGCCCAGACATTGACGTTTAATGAATCAAAAAGCCGCTCTGCTTCCTGCTTGATATGATCATTCAGACCCCACCATTCATGGATCACAAACAAGTGTTTATTAGAGGGGCTTGACGTACGTAAAACATATGCCTGCCCTTCCTCACTACCACTTGTTGGAAAGGTGATCATCTCTCCCCTGCCGTCAAAATCCAGCTCTTCAGGAATTTCATGTGCGTTTTTAAAGGAACCGTCATTGGTGAATTTAGCCATACCCTCATCAGATGGGGTCGTTGTTGATTGACAGCCTGCCATGAAAATGGCCACCGCCAGTGCGACGGTAAGGCTGAGGATGTTTCGATTTGTCATGCTTCGAAGGTAGAGAATGCATGGAAATTGGAGGCCCAGGTCCCTCCAACTGTCGGATTCCACGTTTCTGGTTGCGCTGGTACAGGCCTTTACATGCTGCAAAACCCATGTGTATCCCCCTCCCACAGGACTGTACAACCTGGAGAAGGTTGACTTCATGAGGGGGATAAAGGGGGAGGCAGGGCATTCCAGCCTGCTTGCCGGAGGCAAGGTTCCTGTGTTCCTAATTCCTTGTTGGCTTCGGGCTTGGGCGGTGATGCAGGAACGTTTGGCTGTTCAAGGCCTGCCCGCCAACTGGCTGGTTCAACGTCAGAGCGCCAGCTCTGACGTTGAAGGTTTAACGTGGCTATGAGTATTCCAGGTCTACCTATTAAACGGCCATTATTTAACACGCTAAGAAGCGCATAAATGTCCCCCTCCCACACGAGATTCAAACCCGGAGAAGCCTGCCATCATGAGGGGGATAAAAGGGGGAGGCCGAATATTCCGTGTTTTAGCATATCTGCCTCGGGAGATGCTGCTTGCCTGTCCAACAACTGAGCTTCACCCTGCAGTGATTCACAAGGAAACAATCAATCAGAAATCAGAAATAAGGAATCAGGAACACAGGAATATGTACCGTCCTAAAACGGGATATCCGCATTGTCATCATTCATCCGGCTGGACCGGGTAATGACATTAGGAACAGAGCCGCTCCCGCCCATCGGATCGGGCATGGGTAAGTCATCAAAGCTCATTTCATCCCAGTCATTAAAACGGGCGAACTCCTTGATGAACCGCAATCGAACAGTATCCACAGCCCCATTCCGGTGCTTGGCGACAATGATCTCTGTTAGTCCCTGAGTGTCCCGGCCTTCTTCATCCTGAAAAATACCATAGTATTCAGGTCGATAGAGGAAGGTGACGATATCCGCATCCTGCTCGATAGCTCCAGATTCACGAAGATCACTGAGCATAGGGCGCTTGGACCCGCCACGAGATTCTACATTTCGACTCAACTGAGACAAGGCGACCACAGGGACATTTAGTTCTTTGGCCATGGCCTTGAGCGCACGGGAAATACCGGATACTTCCTGTTCACGATTGCCTTTGGCATCACCACTGCCGGACATCAACTGGAGGTAGTCAATGATGATCATCTCAATGCCATGCTGTTTGCGCAGTCGTCGGCACTTCGCCCGAAGCTCGAAAATATTGATCGCTGGTGTGTCGTCGATAAAGATGGGTACATCATTGAATTTCTCAATGGCCCGATGGACACGTGCCCATTCCTGATCATTGTGTAGTCGACCGTTCCGTAGGCGGTCGCCAGGGACTTCTGCTTCCGCAGAGATCAAACGCATTGCCAGCTGGAGATTGGCCATCTCCAGAGAAAAAACCACAACCGGTTTCTTGAACTCTGCCGCAGCATTTCGCGCCATATTCAAGGTGAACGCTGTTTTTCCCATGGCGGGACGAGCAGCGATAATGATCAGATCTGAAGGTTGCCAGCCGCTGGTCAGAAGATCGAGATCCCGGAAACCGGAAGGAACACCAGTCAGGCCATCCTCCTTTTTCGAAAGCTCCTCGATCTGCTTGAGGGCCAGGCCACTCAATGCACCAATGGGCTCGTAACTTTTGGAAATATTGGTCTGGGTGATCTTGAACAGGCCGGCTTCAGCATTGTCCAGAAGATCAAAAACATCCGTCGAGTCTTCATATGCATCCCGTATCGTCACATTGGATACACGTATCAACTCCCGTTGTATGTGCTTTTGTGCAACGATCCGGGCGTGAAATTCAATATTAGCGGAGGATGCAACACGATTGGTCAGTTCGACCAATTGGTAAGGTCCACCGATTCCTTCCAGTTTTCCCATCCGCTTGAGCTCCTCCGTAACGGTGAGCAGGTCGATCGGTTTGGAGTGCTCAAACAAGGCCAACATAGCTTTGAAGATCTCCTGGTTTGCATCGACGTAGAAGGATTCCGGGTTGAGGATTTCCAGGACCATGGGAAGGGCATCCTTGTCCAGCATGATGGCGCCCAATACCGCTTCTTCCAGATCCCTGGCCTGCGGTGGCACCTTTCCAAAAACCAGATTGGACAGGTCTGCTTCCCGCTCACGGCGGCTGCGGAATTCCTTTCCGGTTTTCGTTGTATTTGGTGCTTCTGCCATAATGTTTAGTCGGTCCAACAAAGATAGTTGACCAAGGGGGCTGTCCCGAAATCACATAGAATATTGAATGCCGCACATACTCACATGCGATGTGAGTAACTCGCCGTTTTCAACAGGCGAACACGATTCTATCGTTTTCTGCCATCCTGAAAATTGACGACAATCCACCAATCTATTTGATAAGAAGGGGTTACGAAATGAAAAAAGGATAAAGAACCTGCGAGCACATCTGGCCTTCAGACCCATGAACTGTGCAAAAAGATTCGTATTAAAAAATTACGAATATTAATTGAATGCGATATTAAGCTGGATTGGCCTTATTTTTTCAAAAAGGCCAATCGATCTCTGACCTTACTGACCTTCTGTTCCTGCTCATCCAAACGAGCAGTAGTCGTTTCCTGTTCTTTCTCGTTATCGACGATGTTTTCCTCGGCTTTTTTAATCTTATCCTTGGCGTTTTCAATGTCCTTGTGGTAACCATCATTGTCACGCTTCAGTCGATCCATATCGCGTTCCAGATCCTTTAGGTTTTTTTCTTCATCCTCCAGGTCTTCTTCGACCTGAGCAATTTTCACCTCCAGCGCATAATCCTGGAGAAATTTCTCCGCTGCCAGGAAGGCTTTACTATCTGAATCTGATCGCAGCATCCCCTTTGGGGTGTCAAACCAGGCAGTCAGTGTGACCCGATCATGGTCATCTTCGACCCGGGCGTATACGTTCATTTTCTGCAACCCACCGATCGCAAAAATCTCGGTATTCTGGGTCATATATCCCTTCATATCCCGGTTCTTCTTGGTCTTTCCACCAAACTTGTCGATGTAGTCCTTCCAGATTTTTTCCGCAGTTCGGCTTTTGATCTCAGGGAGGTCAACAGTTAAGGCATTGCTGCTGCCATCGATAAAGTCTCGCTCACCTTCATGAACCTGATAGATAGGCTTCTTCATCTGATCGGAGGTGATGGCTGAATCATCCTGGCCGAAAGCGGCAAACAGGGTGAAGCTGAATATGAATGCAAGTAACAATCTCATTTTTGGAATCATTTCGGGTGTAGTATGCGTTTGTAGGAGTCAGGCATTCTGCTCCTATGTCGAAATGTAAACAATTCTTTTTGGTCTTCAGTTTCCTTGGACCCCTCTTTTTTGGGGTGGTTCAAGGGCAGAGTGCTGATCTGCGCAAAGCGGACAAATGGTATAAAGTACGTTCGTACGCTAAAGCCGCTCCCATCTATGAAGAAGCCCTGCGGTCTCGTTTTAAAGTATCCACCGCCCAGAAACTGGCCTCCTGTTATCGACTGACCAATGCATGGACCAAAGCAGAAGCATTGCTCGACACCTTGATCCTTGAAGATCGAGTCAATGAAGACATGTGGTTCCTCTATGGCGAGGCGCTGATGAGCAATGGCAAATATGACCAGGCACGCGAATGGTTCCTCCGCTATGCTGAAGCTGAGCCATCCGACTCTCTGGCATTGATCCGTGCTGATGCCTGCCTGATCGTGGGCTCCATCCCACCGTATTTTCCGGATGCCGAGTATGAAAAACTGCCCTTCAATTCAGATGAAGACGATCATGCCGCCTTGCCCTGGGATGGAGGGCTCCTTTTTACTTCTGATCGATCACCGGGTATACATCTGCTCAAAGAGAAATCTCAATGGACGGGAAGAGATTACCTGGCCCTCTTTTATACTCGACCCCTCACTGATTCTACCTGGAGTGATCCAGAGCGGTACACCTCCCGATTCAATGAGATCAATATCAATGTCGGCTATACCTCTATGACGGCGGACAGTTCAACTATGTATTTCACCCGGAACACCCAGGAACCCAATAAACGTGGGGTGTACCCGCTCCAGATCTATGTTTCCAATCGGGACCAGGGAGGGAACTGGTCAAAACCACAGCCCGGAGCATTCTCCAATCCGGAGATCAACATGATGCATCCAGCAATTTCCCCAGATGGCCAATGGTTGGTTTTTGCATCTGATCGGGGTAGCGGAATGGGTGGTCTGGACCTGTGGATCGTTGAACAGAAAAAAACCGGTTGGTCGCGAGCAACGCCTTTGAGTGATCGGATCAACACCCCGGGTCATGACGGATTTCCCTGGATCGCCCCGGATGGACGATTGTTTTTTGCCTCCAAAGGGCACCCCGGTTATGGCGGTTACGATCTGTTTGTTTCTGAACAAGACAGCTTTGGCGTCTGGACGAACCCCATCAATTTGGGTCGTCCCTTTAATAGCCCCCTGGATGATATCACCTTCTATATGCAGGCGGATGGTCAGGGAGGGTACTTCAGTTCCACTCGTGATGCTGAAGATGATGACCTCTATCGCTGGGTCCGGAAGGTTGGACCTGCTAAAACAGAGGAATAATCTTCAAGGGGTACGAGGCGGCGCCCATACTTTAAATGCCCGGGGCAGAATATGAATGCGGCAGGGGCACTCGCCTTTCCATTCTCCATCTGCTTCCACAAACAAGGGCTGATCATCTCGAGACTCGACCACTAATTCCTGTCCAAACAGGGTATATACATCCCTCACTTTTCCGATAGAGCCACTATAGAAACGCCAGATATTCAAGAGGATGCGCCACAGTGGCAAATTGCCTGCCACGGTCAGCGCCAGTTTTCCAGAACTTGGATCGGCATGAGGGACAACACGCATCCCTCCACCACTGTACGGGCAGATCCCGGCATTCAGGGTGTAAAAACGACCCTCCCAGGATTGGTTTCCGCTGCTGACCCATGCCTGTTGGGGGCGATAGGACAGGAGATACCGGAAAATGCTCCACAAATAGATCAAAGGATGGCCCTTGCTTTCTGGATGTGCCTCGATCTGCTTGACCAGCCAGGCATCGTAGGCAAGTCCGGCAACATTGAGGAAATAGGCCTTTTCTTCAAGTCCGTCACGCTGAAAAGTCAAGGTGCCAGCGTCATGGTCCTGCAAGGTCCAGGAATGGGCCTGATCAAACCATTGCTTGATTTTTCGGGGGTATCCCCAGGTACGAGACCAGTCATTACCCGATCCGCAGGGAATCAGGGCCAAGGCAGGTGTTGGATGTGTTGCGACATCGGATCCAAGAAGACCATTGATCACCTCATGCATGGACCCATCGCCGCCGAGCACAACAAGCCGATCCCAATCCTCTTTCCTCGATTCTGCTGCCATCCAGATGAGATCTCCTTTTTGTTGGCTCATCCGGCTTGACCAATTCCATCCGGTAGCCGGGAGGCCAGTCTGGACTGTTTCCCATGTTTTAGCTCCCTGTCCATTGCCGGCGGTAGGATTGATCAGAAATAAAACACGAAGACCCATGGAATAACTGAATTTGAGGGAAAATCCGACTTTTTATCGAACCAAATGCTCCTTTCTTCGATTCTTCACCCTGAGCTTGTCTATCAAGTTCTATTTTGCGACCAAATAGCAGTCAATGGCGAATATTCTGGAGTTGACCGATGTGGTCAAGACCTATCAAACGACCAAAGCTGTCGATCACGTCAGCTTTTCGATGCCCAGAGGCAGCATCTTTGGTATGCTGGGACCGAATGGCGCAGGGAAGACCTCCCTGATCCGGATCATCACCCGGATCACCCAGGCCGATACGGGTCGTATTCTCATCAATGGGGCACCGTTGAATGATGATCATCCCGAAGACATCGGGTATATGCCGGAAGAACGGGGATTGTACAAGAAGATGAAGGTGGGAGAACATCTAATCTACCTGGCCCGCCTCAAAGGACTGTCAGAAAAACAGGCAAAAGAGGCCATCCATCACTGGCTGGAAAAATTTGAGATCAGTGATTGGTGGAATAAGAAAGTGGAAGAACTGTCAAAAGGAATGCAACAGAAGGTGCAGTTCATTGCAACGGTCGTTCACAAGCCCAGTCTCATCATCCTCGACGAGCCTTTCTCCGGCCTGGATCCCATCAATGCCAATCTGATTAAAGATGAGATCGATCACCTTCGTTCAGAAGGTGCCAGCATCATTTTTTCCACCCACCGTATGGAACAGGTGGAGGAGATCTGTGAACGGATCGTGCTGATCAATCGCGGGCAAAATGTATTGGAAGGCGCAGTTGGAGAGATCAAACAACAACGAAAGAAGAACCTGTTTCGCTACCAGGTGAGTGGTGAGATTCCTGCAGGTATTCTGGAGAGCAAGGAGATCATCAATCAGTCGGATGGTTCATACACCTTGCGATTTACAGAAGAACGAGATTCAAACCTGTTTTTAAAAGCTTTAGTGGATGCAGGTGTTTATGTCTATGGTTTTGAGGAGATCCTGCCTTCCCTGAACGAGATCTTTATCCAGACAGTGCAGGAACAGGGCTTGATCATTGAAGAACCGCTTAATACCCCATCATGAATAAATTGTGGTTGATCATTCGGCGGGAATACCTTTCCCGGGTTCAGAAGAAATCATTCATTCTGACCACATTGCTGACCCCATTGGCCTTTCTGGTCTTCTTTATTTTTGTGGGGTTCATCATGAGTTACGAAAGTGACGAAGCCAACAAGATCGCTATCGTCGATCAGGACAATATGCTGAAAAAGGCCATCAAAGATGATGGCAATACCTTTTTCAGTTTTCCAACGGCTTCCCTCGATACATTGAAGGCACAAACGTTGCGAGGAGATTATAATGGCGTTCTGGTCATTCCACCGCTT
Source organism: uncultured Saprospiraceae bacterium (assembly GCA_942490895.1). GTDB lineage: Bacteria > Bacteroidota > Bacteroidia > Chitinophagales > Saprospiraceae > JAGNXB01. Next base: position 152,035 of record CALNZC010000013.1, on the reverse strand, counting down.
TCCGATATTCAGGCGAAGGAACACAAGCTCTATTACTACAGTGACGATCAATTGAGTTTGGATGTAGAAAGCGCCATTGAATCGGCCGTCTCCAGTCGCATCCGGGAATACAAGATCACCACGATGAACCTGGATCCCCAGGTGGTAGAAAGTTTGCGAACATCGGTGGAGATTGACCCTGAACCCATCGAAGAAGGAGGGGAAGATATCTCTTCTATGCGTTCGGCAATAGGCGCTGGATTGGGTTTTATCATGGGGATCATGATGTATATGGGTGTATTTATATACGGCATGATGATCATGCGCTCCGTCATGGAAGAGAAGACCAACCGTATTGTTGAAGTCATGATCTCGAGCGTCAAGCCATTTCAATTGATGATGGGAAAAATCATCGGTGTGGGCGCTGTTGGGATGACCCAGTTTCTTGTATGGATCATCCTGATCCCCCTGGTGAGTGTGCTGGTCAATCTTGTTTTCGGTTTCGATCCTCAGCAAATGCAGAGTCCGGGAATGGCCGCATCCCAGATGGACCCGGATGACATGCAAAGCATGGTCATGATGGCCATGCAGGAATTGGGCTCAATCGATTGGTGGGTAATCATCCCCCTCTTCCTCCTCTTTTTTATCGGGGGATACTTCTTGTATGCCTCTTTATTCGCTGCAGTTGGATCTGCAGTCGGAGATGACATCGGTGAAAGCCAGAGCTTGACACTTCCCATTTCCATTCCCGTTTTGATCGCCTTTTATATCATGATGGTCAGTGTGCGAACACCGCACAGTACTCTGGCGGTCTGGGCGTCGATCTTTCCACTCTTCTCACCAATTGTGATGCCGGCTCGCCTGGCTTTCGATGTTCCCTGGTGGCAGATCGCCCTGTCTCTGGTGTTATTGATGGCAACAGTGGTCTTTTTTGTTTGGCTTTCAGGTCGGATCTACCGGATTGGAATCTTGATGTACGGTAAAAAAGTGACCTTGAAGGAACTAGGCAAATGGATGTTTTACAAGGGTTGATCGAACCGTCCGACCCATCCACTGGTGGGATACCTGTTTTTGAAAACCTTCCGGTTCATCCGAAGGATCTGCCACAATTGAAAGAGGTAGAGTATCATCCGCTTTCGAAGGAATGGTTACGCTGGCAATTTCGGCGGAATATCATCGCCTATGCCATCAGCATACTCGCTCTTTCTACGTGGGTTATTTTTCAGGGTTGGTCCTACTGGTTTATCCTGCCTGTGGTTGTCCTCTCTCTGCTATTTGCCTTCGCCCTCTCAGTGATTCGCAAATCTTATGCGGCACGAAAATATGCCCTTCGAGAACGGGATATTACGTTTCAGAAAGGATGGATCTGGTGGAGCGAAACGGTGGTCCCGTTCAATCGTATCCAGCACTGTGAAATCGAGCAGGGGCCCATCGAGAAAATGTACGGCCTGGCAACACTGGAGGTGTATACTGCGGGTAAAAATAGCAGCGATGTGAGCATTAGTGGACTCGAACGCCAGATAGCGGAGCGACTGAAAGATTTTATCCTGGGGCGTATCCAGCAGGAATCGGACGAAGAAGAATGAATGGACTGATCATAGAAGGAGGATGGTGGTGGAAATACCTGCCCAAAGTCAACCGGGCGATAGCCTTATTTCCCTTTATTCTGGCCAGGAAAGGGGTCATTCACCCCGTATTACTTCAGCATGAACGCATCCATCTGGCACAGCAATTGGAATTACTGATCTTGCCATTTTATCTCTTGTACCTCTTGGAATATGTCGGACATCGGATCACCGGTAAGGATCACATGCAGGCCTATCTGGCCATCTCTTTTGAACAGGAAGCCTATCGCCACGAAAATGACCCGGAGTATTTAAAGCAGCGCCCATTCTGGGCCTTCCTTAAACGACATCAGGCATGATCCAGGATTTCAATAGTCCCCTTCGGCAATCCCCCTGGGCCATTCTGTTTATCCTGTGGCATTATGGACGGATCATGGTTCGGCAATTGTGGCCCCTGTTCCTGATCATCTTTGTTCAGCCCGCTAAAAATCAAAATGGATATGGTTTATACCTGATCTTAGGCATTCTGGTCATCATGCTGATTTCAGCAGTGATCAACCATTTCTTTTTTTCCTTTCGGATAGATGAGGATACGTTCTATATCAAAGAAGGATGGCTGCGTAAAAAGAATAAGACCATTCCCATCGACCGGATTCAAAGTCTGAATGTCGAACAAACCCTGTTACATCGGATCACGCATACAGGAAAAGTGCTGGTGGAAACAGCGGGGTCTGCCAAAGCGGAAGTAGAGATTCGAGCCATTGGTATGGACATCGTAGCGGAGTTGCAAGCCAAGCTCTTCAAACGCGCAGCCTATCCCACGAAGGCGTTCAAACATGATGTGAAAGAGGAAGCGGAGACTCCGCTCTTCACCCTTGGATTTATGGACCTGGTCAAAGTGGGCCTCAGTCAGAACCATCTACGGACGATCGGGGTCGTCCTGGCAGTCGTCATTGGATTTTTGGACGACCTGGAAAATCAATGGGATATTCTCCCTGAAGGCAAATTGGAAGAGATGGGTGAAGCCTTTCAGTCCATGATGGTTCTGGTCTCTTTGGGTGCAATCCTGACAGTCGGGGTGATCATCGCCAGTGTCGTGCGGATCTTGCTGTCACACGCTGACCTCGCCCTTTACGTCCAGGGTCAACGGTTCCGGCTGAATGCCGGTTTGCTCACCATTCGGGAGACGGTTGTGACCAAACGTAAACTGCAGTCGCTGACCTGGAGCGAAAACCCCATCCAGCGCATGTTCGGGATGTTCCACCTGAACTTCTCCCAAGCCACAGCGGATTCCCCTGAAGGCCGACAACAGGTCTCCATTCCAGGGTTATACCAAAACCAACTGCAAAGCATTCTTGGACTGGTCTTCCCCACTGAACAACGAAGTCATGGCGCATGGTCGGGTATCCACCACCGCTATTTCTGGAAACGCTGGATCGTAACAGGTATCATCCCTGCTGTCTCCATTGCTCTGGCCGGGTATTTTTTGGACTTCAGTCTTTGGCTGCCTGCTTTGATCTGGGGTCTGACTTCTGCCTTGTTTGCCTGGAAGGTGACAATACGTTGGCAATGGTTCCTTAATCAGGATCTGCTGATCCTGAAGAGAGGTTGGCTGACTCCCGAGACAACGCTCTTGCCTATTTATAAGATACAGAGTTTGTCGCTGCACCAAACGCCAGTACAACGATGGCATCAACTGTATTCTGTCACCTTGCATACTGCGGCAGGTACCGAGGTTATTCCTTACCTCACGCAGGATCAGGCAGAGCAGCTCCAACGGTACGTGTTGTTCAGGATCGAAACTGACGGGCGGTCCTGGATGTAAGAGCTAGATCGAAGGGAAGAACTCCTTGAGATTCGTAGAAATGGACAGATGGTGGGAACTGCCAGCCTGGTGATAGACTCCAAATCCATAATCCAGCTGGAAGCGGTAGATACGAAATCCAAATCCGCCACTGAATCCTGCCAGGCCGCCATAGTTGGGTACCAGCATCTCGCGACGCATACGATGGTCGTATGCCACACGGACACGAAAGGACTCTGTCTTTCCAAATAGAAATTCACCACTGAAGGTCAGATGCCGGAAGGCATTATCCACACCTTGGGCGAAAGTGTTTTCAGACTCGGCTTCCTGGCCGGGGAACAGGATCTGGGTGCGCAGATCCGGATCATCATAACGGATATTCCATCGATGCAGGGTATGAGCAGATACCGTCAGCCGCAGGGGCAGGTACTTCAGTCGTTTGCTCAACCCGATAACCGGATTGAAGGGAAGAGCCTCCCGCTCTCCAGAGTCTGAAAAGCGCGTCAAAGGGCCCCCAATGTTTTGAAGGACTACACCGATTCCCAGGCGGGATTCCGGATTTTCATAGAACATGCCGATATCTGTGGCCAGCGCTGTAGACTGGTAAGAGGCATAGCGGGCTTGAACATAGCGAAGATTCATTCCCAGGCTGATGCGTTCCTGCCATTGCCATCCGGCCCCGATATGAGCGGCCAGTTCACTGGGCGAGAACGTGCCCAAATCCTGGTTGAATTCATCTCGCCAGGGGATATCTCCATATTGCATATACCGAACACCACCATGCATGGTCACTCCCCAGGGCTGGACATGATGGCCGTACCCGAAATAGCCGTTGCCAGTACCACCGACATGAAATGCATGATTGAAACTTAACTGCCCATGCATATCTGCCTGGAGGAGTGCTGGATTGCCAACACCTAGAGTGACATCCCGATCACGGGCACTGACCAGATAGCCACCCAGGGCAGTCAGTCGGGCAGAGACAGGAAGCTCCAGAAATGCAAAAGCTTGCTGACCACCGGTCACCTGTCCATGCAGAGAGGGTTGTGATAGGAGGGTAATGCAAGAAAGAAGAATCAGGAGTCGAAGATGCTGCATCATTTCTCAGCGCTTTGCATACTCGTCCAGATGGTCCGACAGATCCCGCGCTGGCAATCCATTTTTTGGACCAGCTCACCAGTTTCATCGTATTTAAGGAGTTCCCCGTGTTCATTATCCCCGTCGAGGTAAGTGCCTTCCGTTTTGATCTTTCCATTTTCATGGTACTCCTTGAAAGGCCCGTTTTCCATGTTATTGGCCAAAGCCACTTCTTCCATCAGATTGCCGGAGGGGTAGTACTTCTTCCAGACACCTGCGGTCTCATTATTTTCATAAAGACCCTCCAATTCTACCTGGCCATCAGGATAATAGGTCTTGTAGGGTCCGGAAAAGAGGCCATGATCATAGGTTTCTTCGATCTGGATCACACCGAGTTCATCATAGATCTTCCGGATGCCATGTAATGTGTCTAACAGATAGTTGGCCTCTTCAATCAATAGTCCGTCATCTGAGACCATCCGATAAAAACCGTTTTTCTGACCGGTTTTCTTCAGTCGTTCAAACGTTTCGGTAAACTCACCTTCAGCATCTTTCAGTTCAACGATTTCTGTATCAGAACCACAAGAGGCAAGGAAAAGAGGGACAAGCAGGAAAAGAGACCATTTCAACATGCGATAAGCCTTTGATGATTTCTGGAACTAGTTCTTACGCATTACATGACGCCCGATGCTGTCATAATATTGCACTTCTGCCCCGATCTCTTCCAGGTCAAAGAGATTTCGTCCATCAAAGACGACAGTCTCCTTCATCCGCTTGCGGACTTCATCAAAATCGGGTGATCGGAAGGCACTCCACTCCGTAATAATGGCTAGTGCATCAGCACCGTCCAGAGCGTCATAGGCATTCTCGGTCAAGGTAATCTTATCGCCATATGATTCCCGGACATTGTCCATCGCTTCTGGATCATATGCCTGGATCTTCACACCTTCCGAGAGCAGCAGGTCAATAATCGCTAATGCCGGTGCTTCGCGAATATCATCTGTGTTCGGCTTGAAAGCCAGACCCCAGACAGCAACTGTCTTTCCGGCCAACTGTCCGTTATAGTATTTGCGGATCTTATCGACAAGAATACTTTTCTGCCGTTCGTTAACACCCATCACAGTCTTGAGGATGCGGAAATCGTAGTCGTACTGATCGGCCGTCATCGCCAGGGCCTGCACATCCTTGGGGAAACAGGATCCACCATAACCCACTCCAGGAAACAGGAACCGTTTCCCGATGCGGGTGTCCGTTCCCATTCCGATGCGCACCATATCGACATTGGCACCTACCCGTTCACAGAGATTGGCGATCTCATTCATAAAGGTGATCCGGGCTGCCAGGTAGGAATTGGCTGCATATTTTGTCATCTCAGCAGAACGCTCATCCATGAAGATGATCGGATTGCCTTGACGGACAAAAGGCTGATAGAGATGCTGCATCGCCTTTTTGGCTTTTTCAGAGCTGGTTCCGATCACCACACGGTCGGGCTTCATAAAGTCCTCAACAGCCAGGCCCTCTCGCAAAAATTCGGGATTGGACACCACATCAAAAAGGTCCTCAGAAAGGTGTTTGGCCAGGGCGGCATGTACCTTCTCAGAGGTGCCAACGGGCACCGTACTCTTATCGACGATCACCGTGTATTTGGTGATCAACTTACTGAGGTCATCTGCAACACCCAGGATATAACGCAGATCTGCCGATCCATCTTCACCGGGAGGTGTAGGCAGGGCGAGAAAAATGATCTCCGCCTTCTCAATAGCTTCCTTCAGATTGGTTGTAAAATGAAGTCGATTCTGTCGGGTGTTTCGGTCGAAAAGAAGGTCAAGACCTGGCTCAAAAATGGGAATCTTCCCCGATTGCATCTGAGCGACTTTCTTCGCATCAATATCCACACAGGTCACATGATTACCGGTCTCAGCAAAACAAGTGCCTGTGACCAACCCAACGTATCCCGTACCCACTACTGCAATATGCATGACTTTTAAGTTGTTTCACCGGCAAAAATAGGCCTCCTCACCCGAAGCAAAGCGAGGATTTCCTAAATGAAGTGAAAAAGAAGGTCAGAATTGTGTTTTCTGGGTTCAATCTCGCTGGACAAAAGGATTGGTTTTTGCCTCCCAACCAATAGTTGTCTCCGGACCATGGCCAGAATAAACCGTGGTTTCATCCGGGAGGACGTAGATCCGTTTGCGAATACTGTCCAATAACTGCTCGTGGTTCCCCCCGGGTAGATCGGTTCGTCCTATACTTCCTTGAAAAAGGACATCGCCACCAATCAGGTAGTGGTCCTTTGCCTGATAGAAACAAAGATGAGCAGGGGAATGACCGGGCGCGAGTATGCTTTTCAAAGTGGTCTTGCCAAACGTGATTTCCTCCCCATCCTCCAGAAAACGACCAGGTGGCGGCACCGGATTGCGCATGGGAATACCATACATTTTGGCAATCTGTGCCACACTGTTCAATACGACCTGTTCTCCACGGTGGATCTCTGCTTCAAGTCCCCAGGTGTCCAGCACAAACTGATTGCCAAAGACGTGGTCGATATGACCATGTGTATTGAGTAATCGGACAGGGGTCAACTTGTGAAGCTCTATCGTATGAACCAGATGCTTCTCTTCTTCCTTTGTATAGCAACCAGGATCAATGATCACACATTCGCGGGTTTCATCATAGATGAGGTAGGTGTTTTCTGCAAAAGGACTGTAGGTGAGTGAGACAACTTGTGACATGATTCCTGCGTTTGGATTGGGTTAGAATGTGGAAAGACCTAAATTGGATCGTCAAAACCAACATCCTGAAGTGCAAGTTTACGGTATTCGTTACATCCCACTGATATTCTTCCTCCTGACCGGGGGAGCCGTGCTGGCACAAGGCATTCAAACCGAGTTTGGCAAGAACCGCGTCCAATACTCCCGTGATTTTGATGAATGGCTCCAGTATGAAAGCCAGAATTTCATCACCTACTGGTATGGAGAGGGACGCATGGTGGGTCAGGCAGCGGTGATGATCGCGGAGGAGGAACATAGTGAGATCCAGCAATTGCTGGAACATCGCATGAATGATAAGATCGAGATTCTGGTTTATACCGATCTGACTGACCTCAAACAAAGCAATATTGGCACAGAAGAGGCATTTACCAATGTTACCGGAAAGACGAAGATCTACGGCAACAAGATCTTTGTTTATTTCAATGGAGATCACCAACATCTTCGAAAACAGATCAGAGAAGGAATAGCTGAAGTCTATCTGGATGCGATGTTATTCGGGGGCAACCTCCAGGAGTATGTGCAGAATGCCATCCTCTTTAACATGCCTGTCTGGTTTAAGGAAGGCCTTATCGCCTACATAGGAGAAGAGTGGAATTCCGATGCGGATGATCGACTGCGCACCCTTCTCCAACAGGAAAAGATCAAGACTTTTGATGATGTGGTCAAGAAAGATCCGGAATTGGCAGGCCATGCCTTCTGGTATTATCTGTCTCGTCAGTTTGGCCCCTCTTCAGTGGCTAATATTCTCTACATCGCCCGCATCTATCGGGATGTAGAAGAGGGTATGCTCTATGTGTTGGGTACTCCTTTTCCGGGGCTGACCGCTGGGTGGTACAGTTTTTTTCAGGAGCGATACACCAGAGATTTTGCTGGATTGAATGCACCCTCTCCGGATATAGTACCCTTGCGAAATCGTCGCAATGTTCCCGTCTTCCATGTGAGAGCCAGTCCGGATGGGCGACAGCTGGCCTATGTCTTCAACCGCGACGGCAAGATTAAGATCTATGTCCAGGACCTGCAAACTGGTGAACGTAAAAAGGTGATGCAATATGCCTTTCGCAATCCCTTTCAGGAGACAGACTACCAATATCCACTGATCGATTGGCATCCTTCCAGTCAGTATCTCGCCATACTCACTGAAAAAAGAGACCGCCTGCAGTTGACGATTAAAGACTTGCTCAAAGGTGAAGATGAAGTCCAGGATCTGGCACCGATCTATCAAAGGGTGTACAGCATGCGGTATTTCGATCCTCAACGACTGGTATTCAGTGGGGCGACAGGCGGACTGTCCGATCTATTCTTATATCATATTCCAACCCGTCAATCGGATCGGATCACCCAGGACGCCTGGGATGATCTGGAGCCGGCACCCTTCACCTATAAAGGCCGTAGAGGATTGCTGTTTACCTCCAACAGGCCAAATAACTCCATGGCTCGCCAGAAGTTGGAAAGTGTCAACCCCACAGGAACGCTCGATCTGTTCTTCTATGATTTGGAAACGCGTCCTTCACAGGCCGTTCGGGTCACCCATACACCCCTGATCAATGAACGACTGCCGATCCAACTGGATACCACCTGGTTTGCCTGGTTGACAGATGAGTCAGGCATATACAATCGGAAAATCGCCTACCTGGATTCTGTATTGATTCGAACAGATCAAGCATTCCAACTGACAGACGGAGCAGTCTTGATTGTACACCAGGACACCTTGCCTACCTTCTTACCTCCAGAGCAAGTGGACAGCACCTGGGCGTTACCCGTTTATGAGATCCAGGCGTTTGCGCATGCAACAACAAATAAACAGACACATATTCTAGATCATACGCTCGCCCCGAGGACACAGAAAGTGTATGACCTTCAATTTGTCGATCAGAAGGTCCAGATCTCTTTCTCAGAGTTAAACAGGGACACAACGGTCATGCCCTTTAAAACCTCCTTTGCCCTTCCCGTTGTCCGAAAACCGGCCCGCGCTCCGACTTCTGATGTGCCTCAACTTTTTCATCCCCGTAAGGACACCGTTGTCCAGTACTTTCAATCGCCTTTCCAATACCCTCCCCAGGTTTTACCGGAGACTGTGCCTACTCCAGACCTGATCCTGGAAGAAGGACCATCTTTTGTGCTGCCCGATACCAGAGAATTGATCCAGGCACCGGACACATCCGAATCCAGGACGCAACGATTTGTAACCTCGAGAATTATCCCCAGTCGGTTAAAGTTCCGATTGGATTACCTGACCAATCGATTTGACAACTCATTGTTGTTTGGCGGGTTGGATAATTACACAGGTCGCCAGTTTCTGAATCTGGATGAAGGAAGCAGCCGGTTTACACCTCCAGCTACTGGTTTATTAATCAAGGCAAATGTCAAGGACCTGCTGGAAGATTATGAATTTGAAGGAGGCATGCGATTACCGACCAATTTTCGAGGATCGGAATTTTTCCTCACGTTTATGGACAAAAAACATCGATGGGATAAACACTATTCCATCTATCGTGGAGATTGGTCCAATATTTTTGAACTGAATAATAACGTACTGAACGGACCCCCTCATTTGATTCCACCAGGCCTGGGTGCACCCGGGAGTCCGACACAGTACAAAGTTCGCTTGCAAACAACTCTGGGACAGGTCCAGTTGAGATATCCATTGGATATTTTCCGGAGCCTTCGCTTCCGGGGCACCCTGCGAAACGACCGTTATTTCTGGCATGCATTGGAACAGTCCACTCTGGCTTTCCCAGCCGTGAATGAACAGCGATTGGGGTTACGTGCAGAATATGTCTTTGACAATACCCTGGCAGTCGCACCGAATATCCTCAACGGGATGCGGTACAATATTTTTACTGAGGTGGTCAAGGGTTTTCAGATCCAGGCAGATCCGTTTGCGTTTGATCTCAATCAGGGACTGATGGGAATGGCCGGTGTAGATTTCCGATATTATCTGCCCATTCTCAAACACAGTGTGTTTGCCGTCCGACTGAATGGTGTCACTTCCTTCGGACAGGAACGCATCCTCTTTTATCTGGGAGGAGTAGATAATTGGCTGCTCCCGCAATTCAACGAGGATATCCCGATCAACAATACCAATTATGGCTTCCAGACCCTGGCAGCCAACCTCAGGGGCTTTCAATATAATATCCGAAATGGCAGTTCTTTTGTCCTGGCGAATATGGAATTGCGGGTGCCTTTTGTGAAGTACATCTTCCCGCGTACCCGATCCTCTTTTTTCCGAAATCTTCAGTTGACCGGCTTTTTTGATACGGGCACAGCCTGGGAGGGATTATCGCCGTACAGCGATGACAATCCATTGAACATTATCTATATCGAAAATCCACCAGCCGTCCAGGTTAAGTTGAAATACTTCCGCGATCCACTTGTTGCCGGATACGGATTTGGAGCCCGCACCCTTGTCTTCGGATATCTGGTCAAGCTGGATTATGCCTGGGGGATCGAGACCCGTCAGGTGCAGGATCCGATTCTGTATCTATCCATCGGATCGGATTTTTAATCGAAAGCACGTCCCATTTTTACACCAGTCAGTCTACTCGAAGCAAGCGCTTCGTTTCAATGATCTGCCCGTCCTCATCAAAGAGGACCAAAATGTACAAACCACTGTGACCGTTTGGAACATCGATCGTGAAGGATGGCCAGGTCAAAATAGGCTGACCAGATATCACCCGACCGAATAGATCCAATAGTTGAAACGACCTGATTGTGTTCGACAGGTTATCCAAATGAAGTGTATGGGAAAATGGATCAGGGTAGGCCAGGATGTGGCCATCAGATTTTGGATCGGAAGTGGATGTAGTTTTCACATCTATCGGAACACAAAATTTGTCATTGCTATGATTCGCATCGATGCGGTTATTGGGTGTAGACAATTCGAAGCAGATATCAAATAGGTAGGTTGAATCGCAAGGTACATCCCGAAAGAACGTCAGATCAGGAAGGGGTATCCAATTTGATTCACCTGGAGCAAGGTCAAGATTATCCAGCAATAACTGCTGGGCAAATGATTGACACCAGTAGACAGGAATGGAAAACTGAACCTGTTCATTCCAATTCACTAAAACACGATCCAGAGTGTCTGATCCATTGTTCTTGATATGAATTTTCAATCCTGAAAATGAGGCTTGAGGGTGGCAGTATCCAAATTTTTCGACACTTGTTTTTAAGTCTATCCAGGACACATCTGTAATGGCGGGATCGGCTAAGAGCGGTTTCCAGGCACCAATTTGTGAAATTGATTTAAGAAACACATTGTTACTTTCCTGTCCGAAAAGGATGGGTTCATTGTTTCCAGGAATAAGCCTGCTAATCTGGGTATCATCTGTAAAACCAGAAACAAGACTAATGGTATCCAGCTGATAGTCAAGAATGATCAATTCAGGATTGCCTGATGAATAATTAATCAGGTAAAGGTATCCTTGATTGATAAATCCATCCCAATACTGGAAATTGTTCAATTCCGTTTTATTCAGGATAGTGCCGGATGAATGGACGTGGAAAATACTGTCTCTTGTTACAAGGAATCTGGATGTATCAGATGAAAAAAAGATGTCCTGGATGTCATGAAACGAAGTCAATGAGGTGTCTGAAATTGCTTCAGTCAAAGGGTCCATGACCGCCAATCCACCATCATCAAGCGACAGGAAGAATTTCTTGTCAGGACCTTCGAGAATCAAGTTTCCTTTCTGATTTAATGGTAGAAATACCAAATCGGAAGATAGACTATCCAACCGGACCAATTTATTACCATAGCCACCTATTAGTGGAAAAATACTCGTTGAAGAAACAGACTTCATATTATAAATACTTGAATTGTCTTTTCCCAAATTATACCCTCCAATGAACTCGCCCAAGCTATCCAAAATCATCAATCCTGATCCTCCTGCCACATCACAATCTATATAGTAATATGAAATAATGACCTCTTCATTCGGGCCGGCAAGTATATCGAGCAATTGGATAAGATTTGGCCAAATGGACAGATGCTTCTCCCACAGAATATTTCCGGAATCATCAGCTCGTTGAATGATGGCAGGCCCATTTCCATGCATCGGAGAGTCAACGGTCCAGACGTATCCATTCTTCATTTGTTCTACTGGACCCATTTCTGATACTGGGAAAGGTTGCCAGCTTTTCTCCAGAGATTGGGCGGAAATAAATGGAGCCCAGCAGATCAGGTAGAGGAATAGAAGAATCTGATTGAGGAAGTGGAATTTCATTTTCATGTAGATGTATTTATTCCGTCATGCGTATGAGACGATACGATCCTTTAATCTGGCCGTGTTTGTTAAAGGCAACTATTGCATACATTCCACCTGGACCTGGTGGCAGGATGATGCTTTTATTAGGAGAATTGACTTCGCTTTTCAGGACGATTCTACCCCATTGATCAAAGACAGAAAAGTGTTGTGCTTCCTCAGGGATATTCTCCAAAGTGATCTGATCGACAAACGGATTAGGGTAAGTTGAAAATATCTCTGAAGCGGTGGGGTCTTTTTGAAAAGAGATTAAAAACTCTAGAGTAGTGCAGGAAAAATCATTGGTATGATCCCCATCGATCATTTGATTCGGACAGGTTAATTCCATGCAAAAATCATGGTCAATGTTTATGGATGTACCGCATTCTACATAAGTATATAGTTCGATATCTGGAATGCTGATCCATTCTGATTGACCAGGTAAAAGGTCTAGGCCTTCAATAAGAAATTGTTGTTTCGAATATTCACATCCAAATGACCAGGATGATAGGAAGTAATTATCCCAATTGAGGAATACCTGATGAAGAGGTAAGGTACCATTGTTGAGAATATGGATCTTAACCTTCTCCAAATTGAAAGTGGCCTTACAGTTCGGTGTAAAATAGGGTGTGATCGTATCCAGGGAGCTTTCAAAACTGATCTCTAGCAGCTCTGCATCCTGGTTGAGAAATGGTGAATTACTAGTGCTGGAGAATGATTTGGCAAAGACATTTTGATGCTCTTGTCCGAGAGCCCATGGTTGTTCTTCCACAACTAGTAATTGTGTCAATAGTGCATCATCAGAAAGATTTTCAATGATCGAAATCGTATCTAGAATGCTGCTCAGAACAAATATTCTATTTTCTGATGTGGCTTGATTTGTTGTGAAAGCGACCAGGTTTCCATTTGTTGCATATCCGGTAGTGATGATTTCATTGGGGAGGTCTAGTTGTTTCAATTTTAATCCCTGTGCATTGTAGAAAGCCAATTTCTCGGTTCCACAAGTGAAAAAAGAGCCATCAGGTTGGAAGGCTACATCATATACAATTCCAAAATCTGCAGCCAACGTATCAGAAACTAGTCCTGTCTCTGGAGCAAATGTGCCAAATCCTCCGCTGCTCAATCCGATCAGAATATACCCGTTATCATCATATTTGAGGACGACAGGACGATCCTGCCCATCCGATTGGATAGGGTAGATATATTCTGTTCCGGTGGATATATTCCAGTGCGTCAAGGAATACGGATAAGGAGGAGAAGTGTTGAAATCTTTTTTCCATGCGAGTAGAAAGGTGTCTGTTTGCTGGACAAAAGAGGTCAATTTATAGGTTTGATAGGAAGTATTGTCAATGTCCTTGTACTGTAAAAATTTCCCGTCAGAATCAATGAGCATATAGGAAGGCCCTACCCAGTGATCGCAGAAGCTTAACGTAAATATGGCCATGATCCGGTGGTCAGGAAGTTCCACCAGGCCTGATAGAAAGGATCCGTTCTGCGGGGGGATATCAGATTCCCAAACCAATTCACCAGTGGGTGATCGTTTTTGCAGGTAACTCGGGCTATATCCCATCTTGAGGCCACCTACAGCCCAGAGCCAGCCATCCTTTACCGGGATAACGATATCGAGTTCTGTCAGTGGCCCAGGTTGCCAGGTAAACCCTGGAAGTTGCCCAAAAGCGCTTGAATGACAAAATAGCAAGAGGCAAATGCTCAAGGCATAGAGAATGTGCTTCATAGGGGTTCCAAGTTATCCGGAATTCTTGCGAATTCCTATACAATTAGATGGTGCGAAAAGGTGGAGTTCAGTTGCCTGATCAACCCGCCCGTACATGATTCGGTTTCCAGACTATTTATCATAGTCATTCCATCTTTTTGAAAATTGAACGTAGCATTGGGCAATACGGAGTGGTCTTGATTAGTTTTGGTATTGAAGCATCAAAATGTCTGGAATCAGACCAATCCGGACACGTTCAATCAGAGTATTCATTTTTCTCATACTCCATTCAGGACCCGGACCCCTCGTCCGGGTTCTTTTTTGATGCATCTGGGTTTCAAACCCCACAGTTTATCGGATCATTCCGTTGATTAGGGAAAATATCTAGTACTATGCGCACCTCTGTCCTCTGGTCTTTGGCGACCATGCTCTTCTTGGCTGTCGTGATGACCTCCTGTCAGAAAGACTCTGAAACCGGAACTCCGAATACCGGGCAGAATCCAGACCCCATCGAAATTGGTTGTCTGATGGTTGGGCAGCAATCCAAATTCATCCGGTTTTCCGGTGATGAATACTTTTCGGCGACCAATAGTAATATCACCTACCACACAGATACATTGGTTGTAGAAGTTGTTTCGGAGGACCAGGGTGTGTTTATCCTCAAGGAATACCTCACCCCTCATTCAGTTTCAGTGGTCAATAATACCCTCTGGAATGCAGATAGCGTGTATACCCTCCGGGCATATGTCGAGACAGATACCCTCTGGATAGAACCACTGTATGGTGAATTTTCAAGTTCCTGGTTATTCTTTGAAGTCGCCAAAAGAAATTCATTTTCAAGCACCTATTCCTTGAGTTATCTGCCTTTTCAGAAATTCCAGGGTGTGGAAGTCGAGTTTTTCGGCTGGAAGACCAACTATAGCTATAGTGAAAACTATAAAGCGGCATATATGACAAATCAGTCACTGCTAGGGACATCCTATCCATTTCTGAATGTTCGGATCAATGACGCTTCCATGGCCTTTGATGGCCCGGGGTATACTATAATCTATGAGCCAAAGGGCCGCCTGGTTCGTTCCTCATTTGTCAATGCGTGGACACAAGATGGCTGGGGCTGGGATCGAATCGAAGAATAATTTCTGCCTGTCTGCCGGTAGGTTGGGTCCCTACGTTCCTGATTGTCTTCGCGTTCCACTCCCTGATAAAAACCTGACCATTTGCCTGTTGGGGTCACAGTTCAAGCCAGGGCCTCCGGCCCTGCCAGTTCAAGGAGGTCAAGGACATCCGGTACAACGTTCAACTCAGATAACACGGGGGTCACGTTGACCCTTGAACAGGGCTCCGTGTGAGCGGAGCACCTTGAACGTTGAACAGCCCAATCGTACCCTGCTGTGAAACCGGAATGAACCAGAAACCCGGAACAATCCCGTATTCATGCGGGATGCAGGAATTCAGGAACAAAAAAAAGACCCTGCTCTTGCGAACAGGGTCCCTGTGGTGTGGGGCGGAATTGAACCCAGACGATCCCGCCTTTAGCGGCCCCGAGAACTCGGGGTGGATCGGGACTTCCGCTAGAGGCGGAACGTCCGGGCCGCCGACAGGTTTGTACTTCTGTATAAACTGCACAATGCGCGCATGAGCAGTCAGATTTTTGAGTTTGTACTCCAGGATCGTTGCTTCACTTTTCATGGATTTGATGGTGTACCAAACCAGGTTCCAGGGTGCGAAAGGAGCAGTAGCTTTTTCGTAACCGGAGTTATGTTCGTGAAAACGACGTTTCAGATCATTGGAAATGCCCTTGTAGAACTGACCTGAATCGACGGATTGGAGGATATACACGTAGTACATGACCGAAAATAAAAAAGACCCTGCTCTTGCGAACAGGGTCCCTGTGGTGTGGGGCGGAATTGAACCCAGACGATCCGCTAGCCAGCGGATGTCTGGATCCGGACAACCGCCAGTTGAAGTTCGGACAAGCGCAGAGGGTCTTGATCAAAGGAGATCCATCTGGACAGGACTAAGGACAACTGGCGGTTCGTCCGGGCCGCCGACCGGCTTGTACTTATGAATAAACCTGATGATACGGATGTTTGAGGTCAGGTTTTTCAACTTGGTCTCGAGCTGATACGCATCACTTTTATTGGGTTTGATGGTAAACCAGACAAGATTCCAGGGTTTGAATGGAGCGGTTGCCTTTTCGTAACCAGAGTTATGCTCGTGGAATCTACGTTTCAGATCATTAGAAATACCCTTGTAAAATTGACCAGTAGTGACGGATTGGAGGATATACACATAGTACATGACCGAAAATAAAAAAGACCCTGCTCTTGCGAACAGGGTCCCTGTGGTGTGGGGCGGAATTGAACCGCCGACACATGGATTTTCAGTCCATTGCTCTACCAACTGAGCTACCGCACCATCCTTATTTCGTGCTTCCTATCGAAGCGGATGCAAATGTAAGCCATTTTTTCCCTTGGGTCAAACCTTCAGGAGCATTTTTCTAGAACATCACACCCATACGCAGGATGAGGCGTTTGAGAACGGCTTTGCTTTCGTCCGGAGTACTATCTGATGTCACATCCGCCATACCCTGTTGATAGAAGAGTCCACCTACCAGAGAGGTGGTGGAGGTCAATGAATATTCTGCACCGGCACCAAGGCCCCAGCTCAGGTTGAAGAACGGAGTATCCTTGCTGATATCTTCATTCTCTCCATTGGCTACACCAAGATCTGCCCTGGCCTGAGAGTTGATCCCCAGAACGAGCATCGGCAACTCCGCAAAATAACGGATGTACCCAAACTCCTGCGTTCGCATCCGAAACGCCATCGGGATTTCGACATACTGGAGTTTATATTTCACAGAGGTATTCGGCGGTAGAGGATCCTTTAATGAAGGCATACTCAGATCAGAATCTGGAAAGATCGCTCCGCCTTCGGTGTGCAACAGACGTCCCCCATTGCGGAAACTTAAACCCAGGCCAGCCTTGAGCGCATATCGTTCCTGAATGTAGTACTCTCCGTTCATCACGATTTGGAACCCGAGGTTTGTACCGTCACTCTTAACCGGCTTCTTATCCGTACTCATCCAGGAGATGAATGGGCTAGCCTCAAACCCGAATTTGAAGTCATATTGGGCATGTACGGATGGCAAACCAACAACAGTGAACAATACAAACAGAATGATCAGTTGTTTCATAGGTTGTAGTATTGTGAGAAGGATGAGTGCATTGAAAAAGTATACACTCTTCCTTTCAGGGGCAAATATCCTAATTAATTTCGCAGCTTGTTGTAGAACGTACAGACTATGCAAAATGTGACTCTTTTCTTTCTGGGCATTGTAGCGCTTGTCTTGGCCGGTTGTGATCAAACACCACAGGACTATGATCGTCCGGATATTTCAGACGTTTCTATCCAAACAGAGATCCGCCGATTTGATCAGGACCTCTTCTCTCTGGATACAGCCCAAATTCAGGCAGGTCGCGTAGAGCTTGATCGTGTCTATGGTGAGTTCAGTACGCTGTATTTTGATCAGCTCCTGGGTTTGCCAGACCCCCGAATCGCCCCGGAAGGGCCAGATGTTTTTCTTAAAGGATTCCTCTCCTTCCCAGCTACTCGTAAGCTCTACGATACGATCCAGGTCGTGTACCCCGACCTGAACCGGGAGTTGGAAGCCTTTGAAACGGCTTTCCGCTATCTGAAAGTCATATTTCCGGAGAGACCCACACCGATCATCACCACCTTCCTGTCTGAATTTTCCATTGCCAATTTCATTTATGGGGAAGATGAATTGGCGGTTGGGTTGGACTTCTATCTTGGCGCTGGTTACCCGTATAGCCGTATTGACCCCTCCAATGCCGTCTTTTCCAATTACCTCACCCGTTCCTATAACCGGGACCACCTGGTCCCCAGAACGCTCAAACCCCTTTTGGAGGATATCATTGGTCCACCTACTGGTGAACGGCTGATCGATCATATCATCCGCAATGGGAAGGTCCAGGTCTTGATGGATATCTTTCTTCCGGGTATCGCCGACACAGCTCGAATAGAGTTTACCCCCGATCAGTTGACCTGGTGTCAGGAAAATGAGGAGAACATCTGGGCCTACTTCCTGAGTGAAAATATCCTGTATAGCACCGACTATAAGGAGTACCGCAAATTTGTCGAGTACAGCCCGCACTCTCCTGGCATGCCCATGGAAGCACCGGGAAGGACAGGCGACTGGATCGGTATGCGCATCGTGAAAGCCTGGCTGAACCGACATCCCGAAAAGGGGATTGCAGCCCTTGCCGATCGAGTGGATTCACAGGTGTTTCTCGATGAAGCCAAGTATAAACCCAGACGCTAAGCGATCTGAGAATTCGTATCTTTGACCCAAATATGCAGGTATGACCAAGCGGGCAATACCCTTAGTGGATCTTTCTTCTTTTGTCAATGGCTCAGCAGCCCAACAGGCCGCTTTTGTAGAAGCTATTGGGAATGCCTTCCGAACCTCCGGTTTTGTCGGGGTGATCAACCATGGGGTTCCTACTGAATTAGTGGATCGGTTTTACGCTGAATCCAAAGCTTTTTTTGCCCTTTCAGAAGAGGTTAAACGCAAGTACGAGGTTCCAGGCCTGGCCGGACAACGTGGTTATACGTCGTTTGGGAAAGAGCATGCCAAGCATTCTACCGTTGCAGACTTGAAGGAATTTTACCAGATCGGGCAAACGGTTGAAGATGGTGATCAGGTCGAAGGGGAGTATCCACCCAATGTCCAGGTGGCAGAACATCCAGATTTTGCCCCAACTGGTGATCAACTCTATAGAGCTTTTGAAAAAAGTGGGGGATACCTCCTGGAGGCGATTGCCCTTTATCTGAGTCTGGATCGGGATTACTTTGCGGAGAAGATCCATAATGGCAACTCCATCTTACGCGCCATCCATTACCCTCCGATCACAGTCGAACCGGCATCTGCCATTCGGGCCGAGCAACATGAGGACATCAACCTCATTACATTACTGGTCGGAGCCTCCGCAGGAGGTCTTCAAATTCAGGACTTGGGCAACCAATGGCTGGATATTGTCCCCGAAGAAAATGAGATTGTAGTGAACGTTGGAGATATGCTTCAACGTTTAACCAATGACTACCTGAAGTCCACCACCCACCGGGTAGTGAACCCACCGCGTGAAGAATGGCACAGGCCACGATTGTCGATCCCGTTTTTCCTGCACCCGCGCAGCGATATGGATCTCACCTGTTTGACCGAGTGTGTCAATGAGGAGCATCCGCTCCACTATGACCCGATCAGCGCCGGTGAATATCTGGATGAGCGTCTTCGGGAAATCGGATTAAAGAAATAAGTAAACAAGCTAAAACAGGCCATATCATGGATGCATTTATTTGGTTTTTCAACTTGGGAGGCAGTGAGATCATTGTCATCCTTTTTGTGATCCTCTTGCTCTTTGGCGGTAAGAAGATTCCTGAACTGATGCGCGGCCTCGGCAAAGGCATTCGGGAATTCAATACCGCTCGCAACAGTATCGAAAGCGAAATTCGTGAAGGAATGCGTGATGTCGACATGAAAAAGGTCGATGAGCGCAAAGCTGAAGAGCGAAAGGCAGAACAATAAGTTCGCCCTTTGAAGACGTAAGGCCGGACGATATCATCGTCCGGCTTCTGCATGTATTATGGTGACCTGGCCCGCAAAATTGCTGTTGTTTGGTGAGTACACTGTCCTGTTGAAAGGAGAGGCTCTAGCCATTCCATTGTCACAACGATTTGGACTCTGGTCGACTCACAAACAGATTGATCAATCGTTACTTCGCTGGGCCCAGTGGTTGGTCAATCAGGAATCAGCAGGTCTTTTACCCTGGCCCATCAATACTGCATCCTTCTTTCAATTTGTTGAAAACGGAGGTGTATTCGAATCCAATATCCCCTCTGGATGCGGCATGGGCAGCAGTGGTGCGCTAGTTGCCGCTGTTGCGGAGCAATACAGTAGCTCTATCCCTGAAGATCTGACTACACGATTGCATGGCCTGGCATTTCTGGAAAAGTATTTTCATGGCAATAGTTCAGGAATGGACCCGCTGGTCAGCCTGACTCGAAATGCGATCCATCAGGACCCGGAACAGGGTATTCGCTTGCCACAATTGGCAGAAGTGCCTCCGGAACTCTTCCTGGTAGACACTGGATTGGCTCGTCAAACGGCACCCCTGGTTCATGCCTTCCGATTACTACTGGAAGAAGAGGCTACACGTACCCTCCTGTTGATGGAGCTTCTTCCTCAAATACATCGGGCCATCCATTCGATTCTGCATCAGGAACATATTCCATTTAGTGAGGCGTTTTCAGCTATCTCGAAACTACAAGCCCGTCTTTTTAGGCCGATGATTCCCGATGATCTCTTTCCACATTGGGAAGGCCCTGATCACCAACTCAAACTTTGTGGTGCTGGCGGCGGAGGCTATTTTCTGGGCAGAGCAAAAGGAGATCAACTTCCCGATCTTCCCTATCCAGTGTTCCCATTGACCGCATTTCTTTAGGGTCTGGTGCGCAACCGAGGGGTCATTCCTGCGTTAAAGGAGTGGCGGCGGCAATCTTTTTAAGGTAAATTTGTTTTAAACCCAAATGACATTCATGGCGGGACCAAGCAACTATGATCTGCTAATCAGTAAGTTGGATGCATTCATCCGCAAGTATTACCTCAACCAGCTGGTGAAGGGTACGCTGCTGACCGTGGGTCTGGTAGGTGTGGTTTTCCTGTTGATTAGCCTGGGAGAGAACTATTTCTATTTCAGCAAGACGGCACGGAAGCTTCTGTTCTTCTCCTTTTTAGGGCTGAGTGCATTTACCCTGATCCGCTGGGTGCTCATACCCATGCTGCACTATTTTCAATTGGGAAAGCTGATCTCCCACGAACAGGCGGCCAGTATTATCGGGCAACATTTTGGACATGTCGAGGACAAACTCCTCAATATCCTCCAGCTCAAGCAGCAACTGGACAAACAACCTGAAGCAAGCCTCTTGCTGGCGGGTATCGAACAAAAAACAGAGACCCTCCGCCCGGTTTCCTTTCCTGCAGCCATCGACCTGAGCAACAATCGCCGCTACCTGAAATATGCCCTCCCTCCCTTGGCACTGCTGTTTATTCTGCTTTGGGCGGCACCGAGTATGATCAAAGATCCCGCTCGTCGATTGATCGACAATAACAAGGATTTTGCACCACCCGCTCCCTTTACATTCGTACTGGGAGATGCGCCCCTGAAGGTTGTTCAGTATGGTGATTTTGAATTGGAAGTGACCACAGAGGGTTCTGCCATCCCCAATGAAGTGTTTATTGAGATCGGTGAGTATCAATACCGATTGAAGCCGATCGATCGAAACCTCTTCAGCTATACCTTCAGCAATGTCAATAAGGACACGGAATTTAGACTTTTCTCAGGCCGGGTAACCTCTGAAAGTAAGCTGCTGGATGTCCTTCTAAAGCCATCGATCTCCAGTTTCTCCGTTTCCGTGGACTATCCGCAATATGTTGGTCGACCGGATGAAATACTATCGAATATCGGTGATCTGGTTGTTCCCCAAGGCACTCGATTGAGCTGGTCGTTTGAAACAGCTCATACGGATTCCATCTCCATGCGATTTGGAGAGGGGTCGGATCCAGAAGCGATCAAGCGACAGGGCGAACACATCTTTGTCTATAGCAAGCGGGCAACTCGAGATGAACGGTATACCGTCCTGGTCTCCAACCAGGAGTTGCCAAAAGCAGACAGTATTCGATATGTGCTCTCTGTAATACCCGATCTGCATCCCTCTATTCAAGCAAATTCGTTTACAGACAGTCTGGACAATGCTTATGTCTTTTTTGCTGGGGAAGCTGCCGACGACTATGGCCTCAGTCAGCTGTCGTTCACCTATCAGATCAAACATCAGAATGGCGACGAAGAAAAAGCCGTCATTCGCCCGGTTCCTCTCCAAAAGGGGAAGGAAGCACGTTTTGATTATACCCTGGATATTCAGGCCCTCAAACTCGCCCCTGGAGATGAAGTCACGTATTGGTTTGAAGTGTGGGATAATGACGCCATCAATGGGCGAAAGTCTTCCAGAACAAACCTGATGCGCTACACCAAGCCTACGGCGGAAGAATTTGATGACCAGGAAGAGAAAAATAATGATGAGATCCGTGACCACTTGAAGAAGGCCATGGATGAATCCAAAAAGATCCAAAAGGATATCAAGAAGCTGAGTGAGAAATTACTACAGGAAAAAGACCTGGATTGGCAGAGCCGTAAGGAATTGGAAAAGCTGCTGAATCGCCGGAAAGAACTGATGCAGGACATTCAACAGGCCAAGGATCTTTTCGATCAGAATCTGAAAAATCAGGAAGAGTTTTCTGAACCAAGCCCAGAACTCAAGGAGAAGCAGGAAAAGGTGCAGCAGATGTTCGAAGAACTGGTCAGTCCGGAGATGAAGGAGCTGATGAAGAAGATCGAAGAAATGCTTCAGGAGCTCCAGAAAGATGAAAGTCTTAAACAGCTGGAGGAAATGAAAATGGATGAGGAACAACTCGATAAGGAGTTGGACCGCATGATGGAGATGTACAAACAGCTCGAGGTGGAAAAGGACCTCCAGGATCAGATCGAAAAGCTGAAGGAGCTGGCAAAAGAACAGGAAAACCTGGCAGAAAAAACGGAGAATGAAACGGAAACTCCGGAAAGCCTGGAAAAAAAGCAGGAAGAGCTGAATGAGAAGTTTGATGACCTTCAGGAAAAGATGAAGGAGATCGAGAAGAAGAATGAAGAGTTGGAAAACCCGAAAGAACTGGGTGATCCGGAAGAGAAAATGGAGGATATCGATCAGGATATGGAAGACTCCAAAGACCAACTCGAAAAGAAACAGAACAGTAAGGCATCCAAGTCTCAGAAAGGAGCAGCACAGAAGATGAAAGACATGGCCCAGGCCATGGAGATGAATATGCAACAAGGGGAAGAAGAGCAGCTGGAAGAGGACATGAAGGCCCTTCGTCAGCTACTTGAAAATCTGGTCACGCTTTCCTTCGATCAGGAGGGCCTGATCTCCAGCGTCAATCAGACTGCCGAGACAGCCCCCAGGTATGTCAAACTCGTCCAGGAACAGAAGAAGATCCAGGATGACTTCAGACTGGTGGAAGACTCTCTTCAGGCCCTTTCCAAACGGGTGATTCAGATTGAAACCTATGTCACTGAAAAGGTTACAGAGATCAAAGGGCATATGAATAAAACCCTGAAACAACTGGAGGAAAGACAAAAGCCCCAGGCTGCAGCTGAGCAGCAGTTTGCCATGAAAAACCTGAATGATCTGGCCTTGATGTTGAGTGAAGTCCTCAACCAGATGCAGCAACAGGCCTCCAACCAGATGGCTGGCAATCAGAACTGTCAAAACCCCGGTGGGAGCAATCCCAAACCGGGCGGTACACCCAAGGATAAGATGGGTGGAGGTCAGAAATCATTGAATGAAATGATGAAAGACCTTCAGGGTCGAATGAAAAATGGGGAGGGTGGTTCCAGTAAGGAATTTGCCAAGATGGCGGCCAAACAAGCCGCCATGCGGAAAGCCCTGGAGGATATGAATAAAGAAAAACGGCAAAGTGGAAAGCCCGACCCCTTGCTACAGGATATCATCGATCAGATGGACAAGACAGAGATTGATCTGGTCAACAAACGACTCAGCGCAGAGACAATGAAACGTCAAGAGGATATCCTCAGCAAACTGCTGGATCATGAACGGGCTGAACGTGAGCGCGAGTATGACAACAAGCGGAAATCGGAGACGGCTTCCCAGTATGACCGAAAGCGTCCACCCAGTTTGGAAGAATATCTGAAGAAGCGAGAAGCAGAAACGGAACTCTACAGAACGGTGTCACCAGCCTTGAAACCGTACTACAAGAATTTGGTCGAAGAGTATCAGCGCAATTTGAAAATTACCCGATAATGTTGCAAGTTGCGGGGAACTTTCCGCTTCGGATGAGGGTTTTTGATGTGGTGGAAAGGAAATAGGCTGTCTTTCCCTGCTGCTTCTGCAGCTTTTATTCCCATGAACATGAAGATTCACCCTGGAGTTAGATCCAGGTAGGGTTTGCATTGCTATGAGAATAATAAGGTAAATGTGTATGAGCCTGGCTACAGACTATATGTTGAGAATATCTTCCCATCCTCACTCTATTCGTCATTTAGACACCTTTGTTGCTCGTCTTGTCGAGGAACATCAGTTGTCCGAAGAGAAGCACGGGAATATTCTGATCAGCCTTACCGAAGCGGTAAATAATGCCATCATCCACGGCAACCGGTCGGATATCCAGAAAAAGGTGGTTGTTCGAGCTGAACGGATCAATGGGTCGCTGGCAATCGTCGTAGAAGATGAAGGTTGCGGCTTTGACTTTCGAAGACTTCCAGATCCAACCGTGCCTGAAAATGTGACCAAGATCGGAGGAAGAGGTGTCTTTTTGATGCACAACCTCTGCGATTCTGTCCGCTTTCATCGCAACGGATGCAAAGTGGAGTTGGGCTTCCAACTATGATTGAATTTCCTGAGTTGCCCGGATCACCATCCGAGGCTGGTGTCTCGTTTGACACAGAAGATGTTGACTTCTCCCTGCCAGATGAAGAGATGACCAGCACATGGTTGCTGGAGACCATCCAAAATGAACAGCGAATCGCTGGCGGAATTTCCATTATTTTTTGTTCCGACGAGTATCTGCACCAAATGAATGTGCAGTATCTGGATCATGATACCCTCACGGATGTGATCACCTTCCCTTACAGTGATGAGAAGGTCTCTGGCGATATTTTTATTTCCGTCGATCGTGTGAAAGAAAATGCAACGGAACTATCCTATCCTTTTCTCCAGGAGTTACATCGGGTCATGGTCCATGGCGTTCTCCATTTGATTGGTTATCACGATGATGATCCGGAAAAAAAGGCAGCCATGCGCGAACGCGAAGACCATCATTTGTCTCGAATTGCACCACAGGGCTGAACCCGAAATGTTTGAAGAATCGACAACCATCCTATGGATGTTGAAGATTTGCCTTACTTTTTCCGTCGGCCAGTTTGATCACCATTGGCCGAAACAAATCATACGGAAATGAAAAAGCATATCCTGGTATTTGGTGCAGGTCCTGGAATCAGTCAGGGTATCGCCCGCCGCTTTGGTAAAGAAGGGTTCGGGGTTACCCTGGTAGCCCGACAGGTCGAAAAACTGGCACCTCAGATCAGCCAGCTCAAAGAAGAAGGGATCACTGTCCACACGATGATCGCTGATGTGGCGGATCCCAATGGTGTCCGTCGAGTGGTAGAAGCCGTTCAAAAAGAAAGTGGCCTACCAGAAGTCGTGGTATTCAATGCCTCAATGGTAGAGGTGCGAGATGTGCTGGAATTGAACTGGCCCGCCGTACGCACCATGAATGAGATCAATATCGGCGGGGCATTTCACGTTGCTCAAACGGTTTTACCCGAGTATCTGAAACAGAATCAAGGCTGTCTGATCTATACAGGTGGAGGGCAGGCGCTGTCTCCTCATCCAGACTGGGTGTCCCTCAGTATTGGTAAGGCAGGAATGCGCAATTTGGTGCAGGCATTAGCCAAACGGGTTGAGGAAACCAAGGTCCATGTCGCCACGGTGACCGTTTGTGGGTATGTTCAGCCTTCAGACGCCAAATACAATTCAGAAGCGATTGCGGAGATCTACTGGGAGTTGTATCAGGAGAAGCCGGAAGACTATCGGACGGAAGTAGTGTATTGAGAGTTACATGGACTCAGGAAGGATCCCTCTTTTGACGAAACCGCAGTTGATCATGTCGCCATTTCCAGGCAAATAATCCGCTGAGGAGGGCCACTAATCCAAAACCTAATCCCAATCGCATCCAATAGGTCTGACGGTCTTTCACGCGCATCTGGATATAATACGGGTTGCCCGCACCTGGTGTACCCTGCCCGACCCGAAGTTCCCAGTTTTTGGGTAGGTCATTGTTTAGATCAGGCAACAGCAGGGCCAGTGTGAAAGCCGTATCGACCGGAGAAACCGTATAGCTCACCTGGTCCACCCAGGCACCTTCCTCCGTGTACAATGTAATCGACTCACTACGTTTGTTCAGACCGAATGAAAATGTGCCAGCCGCTGCCGGGACACCCGGGAAATGGTTTTTAAACTTGCGCAAATCCTGACAGAAAACGAGATATCCACCCGGAGGGATAACCGCAGTCGGTAAACGGTACTCATGCTTGGCATCCGCGAGGATCCAGGAGGTGATATCTACAGATTGGTCGGAGGAATTGAATATTTCAACCCAGTCACCGGACTGCCGGTTGTAAGCACCGATCTCATTGATCATGACTTTGTCGGCAAGCGGATGAATGAAGGGTTCAAATCGAGCCGTAAGTTTCTGCATGCCCGGATGGATCGTCAGGGTTCGCACCCATTGATCCGATGAAACGCCATCTGACCAACCGAGAAAACGATAACCGGACCGGGGTTTTATTTGGACAGTTAAGTCCATTCCTTCCGGATAAACCAGTTGAACCGTATCCGCTTCCCAACGGTGACGCTGAGAGATGTTCATTTCCCCACCACGAGTACATCCTAACGCAAAAGACACATTTTCACCTAGCCCAAACTGGTCCCGAATAAATTGTCGCATGAAGTCGGGACGCTTTCTGGCAAATTGGCGCATGATTGCTACCTGGTCTTCCCACTTGGTGGTATCCAGTTTCCAACGATCAAAGTGCCGGGGAATCTCGGGACGATATTGATCAGCAAAACCATCAATCCGCCGGATCACCCGGTCAGGATGAAAATCCTGATTCAGGATATCATAGAACGTTCGGATGAAATGCGCCTTAAAGTGGTTATTCCGCAATAACTGGCGAAGGAGATAAGTACTCCAGGGAGGGTTGGGCCAGGAAGGCCCATTGGGCTCGGTATGAAAGGCGAGACTGTTATTCTGATAGGCCAGAGCGTCATTCAGACCAAACCCCCAATCTGTGTCGTAGAGGATCCACCGCCAGCGACCCTCCGGCTTTCGGGGGCGCCAGAAGCGAATATTTCCACCGGCATCCTGATTATCGAAAAAGATCTGAGCGATCTGATAATGCATGAAATTTTCGATATCCATCATCCCTTCTACCTTGGTGAAATGGGAATCGACAGCCAGATCATGGCGCCGGATATAGTCCAGCATTCGCTTGTAATGTGCAGCGGTACCCACCTTCGCATGGGCATTGTGTTCCAACAGATCAATACTATCCCGATCCGTTCCGGTATGCCCTTCCAGGAAAAAGCGGTTGATCTTCTCACGGGCATTATACAATCCCCAATACTGGCCATTCAGATAGACATGGGCAGGCTGATAGTCCTGTTTTTCCAAGTCCCACTTGTTCAATAGAGAGGTCATCAATGCATCTCTGAACTGGGTTTTCCCCCAATCACTGCCACTGTTCCGGAGCACCAGATATTTGAACTTGTTCAGGCCCTTTCGTCCAAACATCGGATAGTTGATGCGTTTGGGGCCATACTTGTCTCGGGCCACCAGAGAAAAGGATTTCTGTGCGAATATGCGGCTCATTCCTCCGAAAAGGCGGAATCCGGTGTTCGCATTAAAGACCTGTTCACCATCTGCATCGAAGATCTCTGTATGAGCCAGTAATTCTTTTTTACTCCAGTAGTTGGCCCCCTGCTTTTTCCAGGTGCTGTTATCGGCGAGCCACCCTTCGCGATAGATGCCGGATTCCGGATCGAAGAGGGCATAAGGTGGAACGGCTACTGAAAGGGTAGGGAAAGCACTCTTTGGTTCATTGATAAGAAATGTATGTGCAGTTTCTGGTCCACATGTTCGACCGGTACAAGCTATCGCCCTGACCAGGGTTGTAGAGGTCAGTGTCAGGGGTTTGCGAAATTCAGATTGACCTGGTCGGGGAGCATTTCCATTCGTTGTATAGAAAATCGTCTCCCCCTCCGAAACCAACCGAAGCTCGACCGGATGATCGTACCATCCCCCATTCAAAGAGAAGTCGACCTCCTGAGTTCTTGCCTGGAAGAACAAAAGGAGAAAGGACAACCAAAGGATGAATCTGAGCACCATATGACAAAAGAAAGCGATATTTTCGACTTCTAAGCGAAAGATGCATGTTCGGACAGCGGTTCAGTCAGTGGTTACTTGGTGTGTTTGGTTGGAAAGTGACCGGTTATCCGGAGCCCAAACCGGATAAAGTGATCATCGCTGTAGTGCCACATACTTCAAACTGGGATTTTCCCATCGGGCTGTTAACCCGCAGAGCCATTGGCGTGGATATCAAATTTCTGGGAAAGCATACCCTGTTTTTTCCTCCTCTGGGATGGCTGTTTCGGTGGCTAGGTGGCTATCCGGTGGATCGGCGAAAAAGCCATAATCTGGTTGATGCTGTTGTGGACATCTTTAATAAACATGATCGGTTTGTCATCTCCATCGCCCCGGAAGGCACCCGAAAACGTGTAGATCAATTGAAAACTGGATTCTACCATATTGCCCGGAAGGCGACCATTCCCATATTATTGTGCTCATTTAACTATACCACTAAAACAGTTTTGTTTGGTCCGCTGTTCTACCCGGGCGAGGACGCAGAAAAAGACCTGAAGGAGATCAGTGATTATTTTCGGGGCATTCCAGGCAAGTATCCAGAGAAGAGTTTTTATTAAACAAGAACAAATGCTACAAAACAAGACTATACTTTTTGTGATTTCGGGGATGATCGGGATGATCTTTTTGCTGGGAAATGCAGGAGGAGCTGCTTTAGTGCAGAAGACGGACCGTACAGGGAGTCCGTTGAGCCCCGGGCCCTGCCAAACTTGCCATACCAGTGGGAATTTCAACACTTCTGTGGATGCGAAATTGTTACAGGATAACAATCCAGTCACAACGTATATGCCGGGTGAGGTCTATATTTTGCAGGTGGTCGTCAATGCCAATCAAAACGCCCAGCAATTCGGTTTTCAAACTGTCGCATTGCAAGGACAGGGAAATAGTCAGGCGGGAAGTTTTCAAAATCCGCAAACCGGAGTAGCTGTACGGACAGTGAATAACCGGTTCTACCCTGAACAGCAATACCCATCTTTGAAAGATACCTTTCGGCTGGAATGGGTTGCACCCATTGCAGGCACCGGGGATGTCAAGTTCTATACTGCCGGTGTGGCCACTAATGCAAATGGAAACTCAGGAGGAGATGGGTCAGCTTTCACCAATATGACCATCCAGGAATTTGGCGCATCTTCTGTCCAGAATAGCCGGCCCGACGGCTTTGAGATCATCGCTCATACTGCAGGCATATCCATTGAATTATCAGTTCCAGAAGTGGCTGGACAGATCGTCATCTATGACTTGATGGGGAATATGAGAAGTGTCCGACCCTATCAGGGCAGCTCGCAGATTCAGATTGATTTGACCGATTTGAATGCAGGTGCCTATTTTCTGCATTGGCGAGGGAGTACCTCCAGTTGGACTGAAAAATTCATCGTCCCCTGATCAGAATAGATTAGACTGAAGCCCTAGTGCAGGGTGACATCCCCTTTGAGTTGGATGACCTCACCGGTGTTGAGCTCAGCTTCGATGACCCAGACGAAGACGGCATCATCGGGAAGACAGCCACTTTTTTTGTCGCCAAACAAGGGCCTCCCGGAGACATTAGGTCTCGTATTCCAGGCCTGGTATTAAACATGACTTTTATTCTTGTCGTTCATTCCTTGACCTGCCGCATTATTTGGTCGGATAATAGATACAGTTCTCAAGCAAGACAGGATTCATCAGATGAACATCAGATTCAAGACCAGTAGTTTAAGTACCGATCAAATCGGAGCGGCCGAGACCTGATGAAACGACTCTTTCTAGCATTATTTGGATTGAGAGTATTGGTATTCTAAAAAAGTAGGCCCCTTTTGGCGACAGCGGTTTTTGCCTCCTTTTTGCCAAGACAAAAAGGAGGTGCCACGCCGGCAAAAGGCGGGTTAAACAAGAGATTCTTCCGCCAAGGATTTACCTTGATATCACAAAGTGGAATACTGACTCTGTGTAGAAGGCAATGCCAAATCTGATTCAGATTGGACAAATCAATACCGGAATACTCAGTTGGTTCCCAGATCATAGGTACCTGATTTCTAGTGCAGGGTGACATCCCCTTTGAGTTGGATGACCTCACCGGTGTTGAGCTCAGCTTCGATGACCCAGACGAAGACGGCAGGGTTGAGGCGATTGCTACGGAAGGTACCATCCCAGCCGAATGCGGCATCATCGGGAGGAAAATCCTCGATGAAGAACAGGCGTGAACCCCATCGATCATAGATGCCCATGCTGAGGATGCGTTTGACCGTCCCGGGTCGGGAGAAGGGAAAGAATCGATCGTTGATGCCATCATCTGAGTTGGGCGAAAAGGCATTGGGTACAAAGAGGACCGGATCATTGTCGATGAGGACCTGGATGAGGCCCTTGGCTTCACAACCATCCTCTGTTTGGACAGTCACCTGATACTGGGTCGCAAGAGGGGCATGAGTGTACCATACCAATGGATCACTGGTGGCCGTCAGCCAGATATTCGGATTCCACAGGATGGTATCCACGGAGGTGGAAGGAAAATTGATGGATAGCTCGATGAGTCCGGAGTCGCTATACTGCACCCAGACCTCCTGGGGGACGACCAGGTTGAGGTCCTGTCGATCGGGCATGACAATGATCGTATCAAACGCACATCCCAGCGCATCGATGACGGAGACAGTCCAGGATCCGGGATCGAGGAGAAGGGCTTCGCCCTGAGCAAAGACCCCGTTGATGCTGTCAATGGAAAAGGAGTAGGGCGGTGAACCGCCGGCAGACCCGAGGACGGCCAGTTCCCCCTGAGCGCGCTTACAGCCGGGAGGGCTGAGATCGAAGTCGAGACCTGAAGGCAACTCTTGATTGACCAGGACGGAATCAGAGGCCGTACATCCGTTGACCGGATCGGTGACTAGCAGGGAGTAGAGGCCAGCGGCTCCGATCTCCGGTGCGGAGGTGTTGGCGCTGGAAAGGATCTGTCCGTTTGGAGTCGACCAGACAAAACCGAGCGGTCCCTGCCCGGAAGAGGCGGAACCATCCAACAGGACAGTAGGTGGATCACAGGGTAAAAGGACATCAATCCCGGCATTTGCGACAGGCGGGGTAATATTTTGCAGGATAGAAACAGAGGTACTTCCTGTACATCCGTTTTCAGGGACGGTCCAGACCACATGATAGCTTCCGGGTGCATTGACCTGGATGGGATTGCCTGTAGAAGATCCGAGGATCTGCCCATTGGTAGTGGACCAGACATAGGACAAAGCTCCGGGATAATTATTGGGGACCGCAGTGAGATCGAGTTGGGTGACCAGACAGGTGAGTGGCCCCGGATCAGGCAAAGTGACCATTGGGACGAATGTATTTTCGAGGACGACCACCTGATCAGTAGCAGTACATCCGGTGGCTGGATCGGTGAGGACAAAGGTGTAGGTGCCCGCACCTCCAACAAGAGGTGTCAAGGATGTCCCGCCACTGAGGATAGTCCCATCGGAAGTCAACCAGGAGAAGGTGACATTGGGGTTGGGTGATTGAAAGGAGGCATCCAGAGTGATCTGGTCGACCAGACAGGTGAGGGTATCGGCATCCTGAATGGAAGCTACGGGTAAGTTGGGATCCTGATAGACAAAGACCGAATCCAGAACGGTACAGCCGTTGTTAGGATCGGTGAGTAAAACGGTATAGAAGCCCCCACCATTGACCACCGGGTTGGGGCCATTAGCACCGGAAAGGATATTGCCCAAAATAGTGGACCAGGAAAAGGTAACCGGGGCGGGTAGAGAAGCAGCCGCATCGAGGACGACAGAAGGGTTAATACAGTCGAGACTGTCCGGATTAGCAATAATCGAGATTGGTGGTGCGATATCCTGAGCCACCAGGATAGAGTCGACCCGTTCACATTGGTTCAACGTATCCAGACTGACCAGGACATACCAGCCCGGGGACTGGATGACCGGGGTCAAAGATGTAGCGGAGGAGATGGTGCCGGGTCCGGACCAGTCAAACAGATGATGTCCCTGATCGGAAGGAGTGGCATCGAGGGCAACGGTCAGATCGGCACAGGTCAACACAGAAGCTGGCAGAATGGCCACATCGGGCAGGGCCCGGATATCGGTAACGACAAGCGTATCCAGATCGGAGCAGAGATTTTGGGTGTTGAAGACTTCGAGGACATAGACCCCAGCGGAAAAGAAAGAGGGGTTCAACAGGGAATCACCGAGGATACCCCCGGATGAGGAAGACCAGGAGTAGCTCATGTTGGGCCCCAGATCGGTCCCTGAGGTAAAGGGAGAAACGGTATCGAGGACACAGTCGATGACCAGATCAGGTCCAGCGACGACAGCGGGTAAAACTTCGTTGCGGATAACGGTAATGGAGGCGGAATCAAGACATCCATTGGCGAGGTTCTCGACCAGAACGGTGTAGAGTCCTTCACCGCCGAGGAGAGCGATAAGAGAGTCGGTGGGTCCGTTGAAGGATCCGTTCGATGTGGACCAGGAGATGGCCAGGGAGTCCAGTCCGGGAGGTAAGGTGGCGATTGCAGAGAGTTCGAATTGCTGACAGCCGAGGGTATCCTGAGAAGGGAGCTGGACGATAGGAATGGTCACATCTTCCTGGACAATGCCCGACCAGGTGGAAGAACAACCGGAGAGAGTATCCACTGCGAGCAGGGTATAATTGCCGGGAGCCCCGGCAGTGATGGCCAGTGAGTCGGTCCCTCCCAGGATGAGTCCATTGGGGGTTGACCAGAGGAGGGTAACCCCGGAGGCGGGAGAGGGGACGGAGACCTGCAGCAAAGCAGAGGTATCCAGGCAGGTGAGGTCGGGTACGGGTAGCGGGAGGATCACCGGTTTGCTGGTGTCAGCCAGGACGATGGTGGTGTCCAGACCGATGCATCCATTATCGAGGTTGGTGAGTTCGACGATGTACATCCCGGGTCCGAGGATGAGGGGCATGAGGGAATCCTGCCCGGAGAGGATGGTACCGTTGGGTGAGGACCAGGAAATAGAATGACTAATGGGTAGCGGGATGCCCTGGGCAGCCAGTTGGAGGGTAGAATCCTGACAGGAGAGAAAGGGCGGATCCTGAATGCTGATCAGCGGAGCAATGGTGTCTAATGGAACAAGAAGGGATACCGAATCAAAACAGGTAATGCCTCCCAATGGAGTACTGACCAGGAGTTGGTATAACCCACCACTTCCGACGGTCACTGCGCCAGATGTTGGATTACTGAGAATCACCCCGCCGGTAGTACTCCAATAAAAACTACTGATGCCATTGGAACCCACGGAAAGTGAACCTTCCAGGGTGGATTCTGTCAAATAGCAACTGATCGGTTCAGGTGGGACAATATAGGCTTCAATGACCGCCACTTCAACATGGACTGTGATGGTGGAATCACAACCCAGGAAGGATTGGAGGACAACATCATAATCCCCAGCATCATCAAAGAACTGGCCAGCGACATTTACGGATTCACCGAAGCAGATCTCGTAGTCTTGCTGTTCTGTGATTTCATCCAGGACAGTAATCGTCACTTCATCGGTGTATTCACAGATCTCCCTCAGGAATATATCATCAACGGCAAAGTCATTGCCTCCACCGATGATGTTCAAGTCTTCAAGGCAGATGGTCACCGAGGAGGCACCGCCCGAATTCCAGACTGTAGAGAACTGGACCCATTCGCAGGTAGTACTAGTAGCGGATACCGAGCCGATAGGTGTCCCATTAAAAGTGGCCTGGACATTGGCCGGTGATACCGAATAAACAGATGTTATATAGAATTCGAAGTAATATTCTGTGTTTGGAACTACCGGGATCGTTTGGCAGAAGAATGTTAGCCCTGGTGTGGTAGCACCATCAACGACCATCATATTTCCACTTCCAGAAGTATGGTCGCCACATTGCGAAAACCCTGGATTGCAAACGAGAGGGTTGGTTTGGATAGAATATCCGCCTGGCCCCAGTCCGGGTGTACCGTAATAATAATCGCTGGTAAAACCGGTGTTCCCGTTCTCAAAATCACCATTGACGACCAGATTATTTCCAGAAGGTGCTTTGATGGTCAGGGTATAAGTGGTGGTCTGATTGACGGTTGCTGCAGGATTCATGATCATGGGATCAGAGAGACCGGCAGCGGGTGTCCATTCCAGACTGCTGATCTCATTCCCACTGAAAAACCCATTCAGGTTGATCGTACCGCCTGGATAACAGATTTGTTGATCCGGCCCTGCATTGATGGTTTCATTACAGGCTTGGGGTGTCATTCCAAAAGGAAGGAAGGCGATGAGTGCCGATAGCAATATCATGAACAGACTTGGGTGTTGGAATGCAAAAGATAAGCATTCCCGTTCGCAAGCATTCAGAACACCACCTGGAAGAATTAAAACATGGTCACATCTCCTTTGTAGACCCTGGTTTTACCATCTGGAAGAACAACTTCGATCACGTAGATATACACTCCGGGGTCCATGGATTTATCGCGGAATCGACCATTCCAGCCATAGTCTGCATCATCCGGTGGAAAGTCTGCACGCAGGAAGAGGTTATTCCCCCATCGATCATAAATAGCCATGTTTTTGACGGAGGTGATAGTGCCCGGACGTGATGACGGAAAGAAGACATCATTGATCCCATTGACATCATTGGGCGAAAATGCATTCGGTACGAACAATACCGGAGGATCTGTCGTGATATCGACTTGAATAGCCCCTTGGGCGGTACATCCATCAATGGTGGTAACGGTCACTTGATAAGTTGTTAACTCCGTGACAGATACTTGCCAGATCAAAGGGTCAGTGGTTGCGGTCAGACCATTATCCGGAGTCCACACCACAGTGCTGATCTGAGACGAGGGCACATTAACGGATAAATTGATCTGTCCGGAACTGCCGGGGGACAGGGTAAGTTGCGCAGGCAGGGACAAGAGCAAGTCCTGGCTGGCAGGCATGATGATCACCGTATCAAATACACAGCCCGAACCATCAGCTACAGACACAGGCCAGGTACCAGCGGCCAAAGGAATGGTTTGCCCTGGACTGAAACTACCGGGTACGCCTTGAATGGTCATGACTACAGGAGGTACGCCCCCAGTAGGAAGGAGGCTGAATTGTCCGGGAGTTCCACAAACAGGTGGATTAAGATCAAATGCTGCGGTGCCAGATCCTGTAGACGTGATCACCACAGTATCGGAGTTTATGCAACCATTTGACCCATCGACGATGGTCAAAAGGTAAATCCCAGCCTGCCCGATCAAGGGTAATGCAGATGTGCCACCAGAGAGAATCACGCCATTGACGGTTGACCAGGAATAGTTGATTGGCCCTTGCCCAAAAGAGGCAGTACCATCCAGTTGCAGATCTGAACCATCACAGGGTAAGCCAGTATCTGCTCCAGCATCCGCTGTTGGATTGGTGATGTTTTCAACGACTATCTGACTGGTCGAATTCGTACAACCGTTTTCAGGGACAGTCCATTTGACTGTATAGGTGCCGGCTGCACTGGCTACAATTGGATTGCTCGTTGAGCTGCCGAGTATTGTGCCCGTTGAAGTGGACCAGGAATAGGCTAGTGTACCAGCATAATTGATCGCCTCTGCAGTCAGATCAGTCTGGAGTACCAAACAGGTTAACGTGTCTGGGGACAGGATCACCACATCGGGTATGAAGACATTTTCAGTCACAATCACCTCATCAGAAGTGACACATCCGGTGGCAGGATCAGTGAGGGTGAAAATATAGGTGCCCGCTCCATTGACAGTAGGTGTCAGTGTTGTCGCTCCACTCAGGATTGATCCATTCATCGTCGACCAGACATAGGTGACATTCGGATTCGAAGCCTGAATATTGACCAATAATCCGATTTCGGAGACCACACAAGTGAGGGTATCTGCATCCTGGATAGAGGCGACCGGGAGGTCGGGATCCTGATAGACCAGGACAGAATCCTGAGCAGTACAACCATTAGACGGGTTTGTCAACAAGAGCGTATAGATCCCTCCGCCATTCACCACGGGGTTGGAAGTCGTTTTCCCGGATACGATATTTCCTGATTTAGTAGACCAGGAGTAGACCACTGATCCAGAAGGGCCAGAGCCCGAACCGTCCAAAGAAATACTCGTAGTGACGCAGTCCAAACTATCCGGAGGAAGGATGGATATGTTGGGTGCAGAAATATTCTGTTCGATCAGGACAGAATCAACCGTAAGACATTGATTGGTGGTATCCAGGACGGTCAGGACATACCATCCGGGTGAGCCAATCGAAGGCATCAAGCTGTTTCCATTGTTCAGGATACCGCCTGAAGGCCCGGTCCAGGAAGTCAGATGTTGTCCCTGATCTGTGCCGGATGCATCCAGCACCAATTGCAGTTGAAGACAATCCAGGGTATCTGGAACAGAGATTTGGACTACAGGAACTGTCGCATTATTTGATATGACTAGGGTATCTGTGCTTCGACAACCTGTGGTTGTATTCAGGATCTCCAGAACGTAAGTTCCAGCACCAGTCAAAACAGGTTGTAGAAGGGTGTCGCCTGCAAAACCGTTTCCATTTTGTGTCCAGGTATAGAGGAATTCTGGTCCGGAAGCGGATCCTGTGGTCATGGGGATCACCGTATCCTGCACGCAGTCAATGATCTGATCTGGACCGGCTTCTACTGGTGGCAATTGTGCATCACTGACGATCACGAGGAGTGCTGAGTCCAGACACCCGGTGGCTAGATCTTCAAGATGGATCTGGTAGGTGCCGGCCTGACCAAGGGTCATCACTAATGAATCCTGACCAGAAAGGATCAGACCATTAGGGGTCGACCATTGAACCTCCAGAGAGTCAAACCCAGGTAATAACACAGCTTCTATGGAAAGTGTGGAGATCAGGCAATTGAGGGTGTCTGGTATGGGGAGTGTCGGTGTTGGCGGGTCAGTAAATGCATTAACCACCGCATTGAACTCGCTGGAACATCCGGTGGTATTGTCTGTAACCGTCAAGAGGTAGTTGCCTCCCTGATCGACAAGGAGCGTCAGGGTATCCGTAACAGACAGAATATTTCCATTACTGGTGGTCCAGAGAGCAGTAAAGCCGGTATCCGGTACTGGAACAGCCACTGCGATCAACGCCTGACTATCTCTGCATGTAATATCCTGGACGAAGAGTGGCTGAATGACGGGTTTGTTTGTGTCGGCCTGTACCTGGATAGAGTCCAGAGCAAAACAACCATTCGCGGGGTTGGTGACGATCAAAGTATAGACTCCGCTTCCCGAAACGGTCGGCATGAGTGTATTGCCCCCATTGAGGATCTGACCGTTCCAGGTCGACCATGATGATGTTGCATTGGGGGGCAGGTTGGGACCGTTTGCATTCAGTGTGACAACAGGGTTGTCACAAGGAGGAGCGCCGATGGGGTCAATGTTGAAAATCGGTGTGATCGTATCAATCTCCACCAGGACATCGATATCATCGGAACAAGTGACCATACCATTGGTGGTAGTCACGGTTAAGGTGTAGGTTCCCGGAGCCCCGACGTCGACTGATGGCGCTGAGGGATTGGAAAGGATAATGCCGTTAACAGTTGACCAGTTATAGGTGCCAATGCCGAATTCTCCGACAGAACCAGAACCGTCCAGCAGCACCTGATCCAATATGCAGTTGATCTTGGATGGTGGTGAAACGTATGCTTCTACCGTTACATGATTAAGCATGACTTGAATCGTGGAATCACACCCTTTAAAGGAGGTCAAAACGACCTCATAATTACCTGGCTGATCAAAGGTTTGACCACCTACATCAATAGATTCGCCTTCACAGATCAGATAGTCCTGTTGTTCTTCAATCTCCGGTAGGACGGTCACAGTGACTGTATCCGTAACTACACAACATTCCAGCATGATAATATCATCGACGGAACACATGCTTCCCGCGCCTGCAACAGTCGCATTGGCAAAACAAACATCTGCAGTGGTCGCACCACCTGAATTCCAGGTGAAAGTGGCTGTTTCTTCGCCGCAAAGGGAATTAGGGGCGACTATGGAGCCGACCTCTACCCCATTTACTTTTAAAACGATCTCCGGGGCTTCGGTAAAAAAGTAAAGGATACCGAAAACGGTATACGTGAATTTATAATCGGTATTCGGAGTCACCGGGATGGATTCGCACCAGAAGTCTACGCTGACACCTGTACTTCCATGGATGACCATCGTATAATCACCAATATCGGGGGTGCACCCAAACGATTGGGCGATCTGAGGGACAGATAAGATGCCATAGTAATTGGGATAATTCGTAGCTATGGCCAAAGGGTCAGAAACCATTGTGTAATTACTGGTGGCAGGGTCAATGTTTCCAGTTTCAAACCCACCATTCACAATGAGATTGTCAGATACGCCAGTTGCCGTCAGGGTGTAAGTTGTCGTGACAGTGGGAGAAGCGGTTGGTGTCAGCGAGGTTGGATCACTCAGGCCGTCTGGAGGTGTCCATTCATAAGTGGGACTATTCCCCCCGGTGACCGTACCATTCAACGTAGTGCTTTCTCCTGGACAAATGGTTGCCGGATCTCCAGCTTCGACCGTGATGCCGCAACTATTTTGTGCTGTCATGAGGGTGGTGACCATCAATACACTCAATCCTGTAAGTAATAACGCCTTCAACATACTGCCATACCGTTTCCTGTGTTTGAACGACCAAACCTTCGAAAGTACGAAAAGTAGAGGGGAGGAGTACCGAGCCTTCTAATGCAGGGTG
Source organism: uncultured Saprospiraceae bacterium (assembly GCA_942490895.1). GTDB lineage: Bacteria > Bacteroidota > Bacteroidia > Chitinophagales > Saprospiraceae > JAGNXB01. Next base: position 113,078 of record CALNZC010000013.1, on the reverse strand, counting down.
ACATCCCCTTTGAGTTGGATGACCTCACCGGTGTTGAGCTCAGCTTCGATGACCCAGACGAAGACGGCGGGGTTGAGGCGGTTGCTGCGGAAGGAGCCATCCCAGCCGAAGGCGGCATCATCGGGCGGAAAGTCTTCATTGAAGAAGAGGCGTGAACCCCATCGATCATAAACCCCCATGCTGAGGATGCGTTTGACCGTCCCGGGTCGGGAGAAGGGATAGAATCGATCGTTGATGCCATCATCTGAGTTGGGCGAAAAGGCATTGGGAACAAAGAGGACCGGATCATTGTCGATGAGGACCTGGATGAGGCCCTTGGCTTCACAACCATCCTCTGTTTGGACAGTCACCTGATACTGGGTCGCAAGAGGGGCATGAGTGTACCATACCAATGGATCACTGGTGGCCGTCAGCCAGATATTCGGATTCCACAGGATGGTATCCACGGAGGTGGAAGGAAAATTGATGGATAGCTCGATGAGTCCGGAGTCGCTATACTGCACCCAGACCTCCTGGGGGACGACCAGGTTGAGGTCCTGTCGATCGGGCATGACAATGATCGTATCAAACGCACATCCCAGCGCATCGATGACGGAGACAGTCCAGGATCCGGGATCGAGGAGGAGGGCTTCGCCCTGAGCAAAGACCCCGTTGATGCTGTCAATGGAAAAGGAGTAGGGCGGTGAACCGCCGGCAGACCCGAGGACGGCCAGTTCCCCCTGAGCGCGCTTACAGCCGGGAGGGCTGAGATCGAAGTCGAGACCTGAAGGCAACTCTTGATTGACCAGGACGGAATCAGAGGCTGTACATCCATTGACCGGATCGGTGACTAGCAGGGAGTAGAGGCCAGCGGCTCCGATCTCCGGTGCGGAGGTGTTGGCGCTGGAAAGGATCTGTCCGTTTGGAGTCGACCAGACAAAACCGAGCGGTCCCTGCCCGGAAGAGGCGGAACCATCCAACAGGACAGTAGGTGGATCACAGGGTAAAAGGACATCAATCCCGGCATTTGCGACAGGCGGGGTAATATTTTGCAGGATAGAAATAGAGGTACTTCCTGTACATCCGTTTTCAGGGACGGTCCAGACCACCTGATAGCTTCCGGGTGCATTGACCTGGATGGGATTGCCGGTGGTGGCCCCGACGATCTGCCCGTTGGTGGTCGACCAGGCATAGGACAAAGCTCCGGGATAATTATTGGGGACCGCAGTGAGATCGAGTTGGGTGACCAGACAGGTGAGTGGCCCCGGATCAAGCAAAGTGACCATTGGGACGAATGTATTTTCGAGGACGACCACCTGATCAGTAGCAGTACATCCGGTGGCTGGATCGGTGAGGACAAAGGTGTAGGTGCCCGCACCTCCAACAAGAGGTGTCAAGGATGTCCCGCCACTGAGGATAGTCCCATCGGAAGTCAACCAGGAGAAGGTGACATTGGGGTTGGGTGATTGAAAGGAGGCATCCAGAGTGATCTGGTCGACCAGACAGGTGAGGGTATCGGCATCCTGAATGGAAGCTACGGGTAAGTTGGGATCCTGATAGACAAAGACCGAATCCAGAACGGTACAGCCATTGTTAGGATCGGTGAGTAAAACGGTATAGAAGCCCCCACCATTGACCACCGGGTTGGGGCCATTAGCACCGGAAAGGATATTGCCCAAAATAGTGGACCAGGAAAAGGTAACCGGGGCGGGTAGAGAAGCAGCCGCATCGAGGACGACAGAAGGGTTAATACAGTCGAGACTGTCCGGATTAGCAATGATCGAAATTGGTGGTGCGATATCCTGAGCCACCAGGATAGAGTCGACCCGTTCACATTGGTTCAACGTATCCAGACTGACCAGGACATACCAGCCCGGGGACTGGATGACCGGGGTCAAAGATGTAGAGGAGGAGATGGTGCCGGGTCCGGACCAGTCAAACAGATGATGTCCCTGATCGGAAGGAGTGGCATCCAAAGCAACGGTCAGATCGGCACAGGTCAACACGGCTGCTGGCAGAATGGCCACATCGGGCAGGGCCCGGATATCGGTAACGACAAGCGTATCCAGATCGGAGCAGAGATTTTGGGTGTTGAAGACTTCGAGGACATAGACCCCAGCGGAAAAGAAAGAGGGGTTCAACAGGGAATCACCGAGGATACCCCCGGATGAGGAAGACCAGGAGTAGCTCATGTTGGGCCCCAGATCGGTCCCTGAGGTAAAGGGAGAAACGGTATCGAGGACACAGTCGATGACCAGATCAGGTCCAGCGACGACAGCGGGTAAAACCTCGTTGCGGATAACGGTAATGGAGGCGGAATCAAGACATCCATTGGCGAGGTTCTCGACCAGAACGGTGTAGAGTCCTTCACCGCCGAGGAGAGCGATAAGAGAGTCGGTGGGTCCGTTGAAGGATCCGTTCGATGTGGACCAGGAGATGGCCAGGGAGTCCAGTCCGGGAGGTAAGGTGGCGATTGCAGAGAGTTCGAATTGCTGACAGCCGAGGGTATCCTGAGCGGGGAGCTGGACGATAGGAATGGTCACATCTTCCTGGACAATGCCCGACCAGGTGGAAGAACAACCGGAGAGAGTATCCACTGCGAGCAGGGTATAATTGCCAGGAGCCCCGGCAGTGATGGCCAGTGAGTCGGTCCCTCCCAGGATGAGTCCATTTGGGGTGGACCATTGGAGGGTCACCCCGGAGGCTGGAGAAGGGATGGTGACCTGGAGTAGGGCGGAAGTGTCGAGGCAGGTGAGGTCGGGTACAGGTAGCGGGAGGATCACCGGTTTGCTGGTATCGGCCAGGACGATGGTGGTGTCCAGACCGATGCATCCATTATCGAGGTTGGTGAGTTCGACGATGTACATCCCGGGTCCGAGGATGAGGGGCATGAGGGAATCCTGCCCGGAGAGGATGGTGCCGTTGGGTGAGGACCAGGAAATAGAATGACTGATGGGCAGGGGGCCGCCCTGGGCAGCCAGTTGGAGGGTAGAATCCTGACAGGAGAGAAAGGGCGGATCCTGAATGCTGATCAGCGGAGCAATGGTGTCTAATGGGATGACCACAGAGATGGAGTCGTAGCAGGTAATGGCGCCTAATTGGGTGCTGACCAACAATTGATAGGTGCCGCCACTGCCAATAGAGACAAAAGGTTGAGTGGGATCAGTCAGGATGGTGCCACCGGAGGTGGACCATAGATAGGCATCGATCCCGTTTGTCCCGTTGGAAAGAGTGCCATCCAGGTCTGTTTCGGTCTGATAACAATCCAGAGTCAGTGGATCATCGATGAAGGCTTCGACCTGGGCGACATCTACATGAACCATGATGGTCGAATCACATCCCTGGAAGGATTGAAGGACGACTTCAAAGTCGCCTTCATTATTGAAGGTCTGTCCGGCTACGTTTACAGACTCACCGAAGCAGATCTCGTAGTCTTGTTGTTCTGTGATCTCATCCAGGACAGTGATGGTAATGGTATCTGTGACTTCGCATACCTCACTGAGAAAGATATCATCGAGGGCAAAGTCATTGCCACCGAGTACTGTGTTCTGATTGACGATACATATGGTCACAGAAGAAGCGCCTCCTGAATCCCAGATATTGTAAAATTGGATCCAGTCGCAAGTATTATTGGGGGCATTAAATGTTGCCCCAATTGGGCTGCCATTCGCATAGAATTGAAGGATAGCCGGGCTGGCAGCGGCCAGAGTGGTAACCCATGCACTGAAGACATAGGAGGTATTCGGTAGGACGGGGATAGTCTGGCACCAGACGTTTTGCCCGGGTGTACCGGCCCCATTTACAGCCATCATATTGCCTCCTCCCGTATGGTCTCCACAGGGCGCAAAACCGGGATGAAGTAGATTTGGATTATCCGTAATGGCATACACCCCTTCTGCGACAAGTGAGACAGGATTGTGCACGTAATCTGAAGTAAAGTCAGAATTCCCAGATTCAAAATCTCCGTTGATAACCAGGTTATTTCCGCTGAAGGTTTTCACATTAACCGTATAGGTTGTAGTGGAGCTGACGGAAGCAATGGGGTCCAGGATGGTCGGGTCAGAAAGTCCACTTTCCGGATCCCATTCGATACCGATGATCTGGTTTGGGTCGCCGGAGTAGACAGCATTCAATTGTACATCCCCGCCGGGATAGCAAAGTGTAACATCGCTACCGAGATCGACAGTCTCCTGACAGGGTTGTGCAAGTAGTCCAACGGGCAGGAATGCCAGAGCAAGGAATTTGAAGAATGAAGACAAAGCGGAAAATTTGACCATTGAATTCGGAAATTAAGAGGATTTTGTGACATCATGGCATTTTCCGTTTCCTATTCAAGACTGATCCGACTGATCCCTTTCCTGGGAATCATGACCTTCTTTTGCCAAACAGGCGGCACTCAGGATCAAACCATTCAGCTGACCGTTCCTGGCGGAACATTGGAAGGGAGCCTGCGGGTCGCCCATCCTTCCGATTCGAGTTTGGTCATTCTCATCGCGGGGTCCGGCCCCACTGATCGGAATGGCAATCAACCCCAAGGGGGTGCGGCCACCTTGCAAATGCTGGCCGATAGTCTTGCAAATCATCGGGTGTCGACCTTCCGGTATGATAAACGCAGTGTCGGCCAAAGCACATTTGATTCGATCCGGGAAGAAGACCTGCGATTCGATTCACTGGTCGTGGACCTGGGAAAGTGGGTTTCGCACTTCTCGAAAGATGAACGCTTTTCAAAAATCCTGCTTGCGGGTCATAGCGAAGGGGCTTTGGTGGCCACCATGGCGGCAAACCGATATCCTTCTGTGGCTGGACTGATCACCCTGGCCGGTGCAGGACGAACGGCCGACAGTCTGATCATGATCCAATTGGAGCGGCAACCTGCATTTGTGCAAGTGGCGGCAGACAGCCTCTTCCGGCAGATCCGTGAAGGTCAGGAAGCAAAGTCTCCGCCTTATTTAATGGCTCTTTTTCGACCCAGCGTCCAGCCGTATATTCGATCCTGGATAATGATCAACCCCACGGAAGAAATGGCTAAAGTGGGTGTACCCGTTTTGGTGATACAAGGAGGTTTGGATCTACAGGTCTTTGCTGAAGATGCCGAACGTTTGTCGGGATCATCTCGGGGTTCTACCTTTCTAAATATTGAGGACATGAATCACGCTTTAAAAGAAGTAAGTGATCAGGCAGATAATTTGGCCAGTTACACCGATCCGGAACGGCCATTACACTCTGCACTTATCCCGGGCATGATCCATTGGTTGCGTCAATTCTAACCTGAATAATCGAAGATGAAACTGGACCTCTCCTCCATAAATGTCGTTTACGCATTGGGTTTATTCCTGGCCATTGGTGGATGTAATAGCATCTTCCTGGTAGAGGGTAATCTGATGTATGTTGCCGCTGTGATTTATCTCATCGGGCAGGTAATGGTCTGGTTGAGTGGATTGTCTGTCTTCCACAAGATGCTGGCCTTTCTGCTGCCGGCGGTGATCTTTGTTTCCATCTATTCCATCACCAGTGATAATCGGGTCAAGGAGCAGGCCATCTGGCTCATTCCGGAAGGTTATGAGGGTCCATTATACGTCTTCCTGGAAGAGGATTGTGGACAGGAAGTAAAGGTTGAAGATGAATATCGTGTTTACAGCCTGGATCGGGATGGAGTCCTTTTTTCCCAAACGAGTTATAATCCTGGCCTGGTGATTATCCCCTCCGAATTCTATTATACCGATGGCAAGGGTTATCGAGTGCATCTGCAGAATTTGACAGAGTCACAGGATACCAGCGGCTTTAATCCGGTCTGGCGTGACAGTACAGGTCAGCCTATTTTTGCATACCAGGGAGAGAGCGTAAAAGGTCGGATCGGTGAGACCAAGGTGATCCTGGAATATGCTTATGTCGGCACATACCGGGACTATCTGGAGTTTGTGCGGAGCTCTTCGCTTCCGGATAGCATTCCCGTTGCATTAGGATCGAAGGTCACTAGCTTTCGGGCGACCTGTGAGTAGATGATTCTCTGGTGAGGTGATCTGGATCACCGATCAAGTGTGGTGAGTGATGGTAGCTTACAGAAAATTTCCAACGCTATGAAAAAGAACATGGGTACGATCGACAAGACGATCCGCATCATTGCTGCCATCATCATCGGCATTCTTTACTACACTGGAACGATCTCCGGTACGCTGGGCATGATCCTGTTGATCCTGGGTGCTGTCTTTCTGTTGACCAGCTTTATCAGCTTTTGCCCCTTGTATGCCCCCTTTGGATGGTCGACCTGCAAGATGGAGTCCAATAGGAAATGATGAGTTTACGTTTCTTTTAAGAACCCCATGAATGGGTAGAGGGCCTTGTGGATGGACCTATTCGTTCATCATGAACGTAATTTGTAAATTAGGGCAGATGAAACCACCTTATCATGCCCGATCAAGCTCTTCTTTTTCAGTCCCTATTTTTATTTTTGAACGGCCGCTTGATCACCAATTCAACACGTTTATTTGAAAGAATTGGTTGGACCTACCATTATGTCGGTATAGTCTTGATGGCCCTTATTTTTTTTAGCCTTCCCACTTCTGGGAACGCACAAGTAGAGTCGGCAGATACGTCGTATATCCAGGAGATTGATACTCTGCTTATCATGGGGGAAGTTTATTTGAAAAAAAATGCCTGGGCAGAGGCGGACAGTATCTTCTCCATAGCCGAAATGAAAACAGTGGCACATTTGGGAAAAGCCTCCGCGACTTATTCCGATGTCTGTTACTTTCAGGGACTCTTTCATGATCGTATACACGAGATGGATGAGGCCATATCCAAATATCAGGTATCACTGGATCTTCGCGAGCAATTGTTTGGGCATGTACACCCCAAAGTAGGGGACTGCCTCCTGCGACTGGCGATTGTTCATGAAGGTATAGGCCGCTTTGATCAAGCAGAAAAGTACTATCTGGAATGTCGAGATGTTCGGGCCAAAACGGTCGGTGTTGAACACGCTGATTATGGAGGTGTCCTTTCAGATATGGCAGTATTGTACCAGATCCAGGGGAATTATACAACCGCACGATCTTACTATGATGAAGCACAGCCCATTCTTGAAAAAGCATTGGGCTCTTCCCATCCTCGTTATGGGATGTTGACGTTCAATCGTGCAAATCTGAGTCGGTATATGGGTGAATATGAGGCTGCTGAATCCGGGTATTCCAGAGCTGCTGAAATTTTTGCTTTAGCGATGGGACATTCGAATTCATATTATGCCATGTGTGTATCCAGCCAGGGTGATTTGTTGAAAGAAATGGGCATTTTCAAAGAGGCAGAGTCAAAAATCAGTGAAGGAATAGATATCTGGGAGCAGGTGCTTGGATCCGACCACCCGTACATGGCTACTTCTCTTGTGCGACTGGCCATTTTATACAATGAAACGGGAAGATATCCGGAAGCGGATTCTCTATTGGGAAAAGTGTTCCGGATCAGAAAATCGACTTTAGGGGAAGACCACCCGGAATATGCAGCTGCTTTGGCTACCCAGGCAGCCTTTCTGCATACACGTGGTGAGCAGACCGGAATAGAAGAACTATACCTGAAGACCCTGGAGATTCAACGCTCATCTCTGGGTGATGACCATATGGAGACGATACGTACCGGTCTGAGTCTTTCACAATTGTATCATGAGCAGCAACGATATCCGGAATCATTGACCTGGGGCAGGCAGGTCGTTGAGAAGTGGTCAGGTATATATGGTCTGTTTCATCCGGATATTGGTTTGGCCTGGGGAAACCTGGCGCGGATTTATCGGGAAATGGGCGATGTTGATTCTGCAGTGGATGCGTTCATCCAAAGAGCCGAACAAGACCGAAAACAATTACTGGGTGGAATTCATCATTTATCCGAACGAGAACTTAGTGAATACATGACCCTGATCCGAGCCAACCAGGATGAACAGATATCCTACACCCGTAATCATCACCCTGATCACCCGGTTCTGAGCGAGGCGGTTTATGACAATATTCTGTTTTACAAGGGATTCTTGCAACGCAGTGTGCAAGAGGTTCGGCGACAGGCTTCCCGACACCCCACAGCGGCCAATTTGTATCAGCAATATCAGGTTGTCCAACGAAATCTGACCCAGGAATATATGATGCCTACCCATGAACGTGACAGCTCGTCTATCCTGAAATTGGAATTAGAAGCCAATCAATTAGAGAAGGATATGGCACGCAGTGTTTCCGGGTTAAATGAAATGATGTCACCCATTCGATGGAAAGCTGTCCGGGATCAATTGGAACCACAGCAGGCAGCGATTGAATTTATTCGTTATCTCGATGAAGGCGCCTATTACTATGCTGCATTACTAGTGTTGCCAGAATGCACTGCACCGCAATTTATTTCATTGACCCGGGAATCAGATCTCGCACAGTTAATCACCAAATCAACGGAACGAAGAGGAGATTATGTCAATGATCTGTACACCTATGGAGAACGAGGCCTGCAACCAGATCAGGAACAATTACCTTCCTTGATGGATCAAATATGGACCCCGATTCAGGAGCACATTCCCCCCAAGACAAAATCAATTTATTTTGCACCAGATGGGTTACTGCATCGCATCAACCTCCAGGCATTACCCCTGGACGAGATAGAGGTTTTAAATGATCGCTACCATTTATTTGAAATGACCAGTACTCGTCAACTTCTGGCATCGGACCATCGTTCTTCGACATCTGAAAGGAATGCTGCCATTTTTGGTGGGATCAGCTTTGACCCGGATCCGATTTGTGTTTCACCGACGGGATTTACCCCGGTGGAAGAAGCAGAATTGGCTAGCCGCGGATCTTCGACGTTAGGTCCCGACTCCATACTTCGAGGGGGAAGTTGGAAGTCCTTGATCTGGACGCAAAAAGAAGGGGACGCCATTCTTCAATCCCTGACGGACGCAAATTATTCTGCGATTTACTTGAATCAGGAGGCCGCTTCAGAGGGTGCTTTTAAGGACCTGGGCTCATTTGCATTGGCCTCTCCCCGAATATTGCATGTTGCTACACATGGATTCTTTTTTCCAGATCCGGACGTTGTCAATGAAGAAGGGCAGGCTATTATTTATCAGCAATCAGAAGATCCGATGTTTCGATCAGGATTGATTCTTGCAGGCGGCAACTATGCATGGCAAACAGGTCTGCCTGTATCCGCGGGTATGGAAGATGGAATTCTCTCTGCCTATGAGATCAGCCAGCTGGACCTGGGGGCTACTGAACTTGTGGTCCTTTCTGCATGCGAGACAGGTCTCGGGGATATTGAAGGAAATGAAGGTGTATACGGATTGCAGCGTGCGTTTCAAATTGCTGGAGCAAAATATTTGATTATGTCTCTCTGGCAGGTACCTGACCGGGAGACCATGCAGTTTATGACTACATTTTATCGCAATTGGCTGGAGGAAAAAGGGACCATCCCTGAAGCCTTTCGCAAGACCCAAAGAGAAATGCGTGATCGCTTCTTCAATCCATATTCATGGGCAGGGTTTGTGCTGGTGGAGTGAGACCAGGTGACGAAAAGACAGAGTGACGAAGAGATGTGGAGAAACCAGAATCACTTCGTGGCTTTGTGGTTAATTCTCGCCTTTCAAACCACAATTGACGTTTTGTCCTCCCCAACTGCCTGATTGTCGATTATTCCCATCCAGTTCATGATAGTTTTTCGATGTTGTGGTCACAATAGCGCCTATGTCCTTCATTGAGATCTCACAGCTTCAAAAGATTTATAAAAAAGCCACTGTAACAGTTCCAGCCGTCAACGATATCAGCTTTGATATCAAAAAGGGAGAGTTCCTGGCGATCGTCGGGAAGTCGGGTTCTGGCAAATCGACATTGCTGAATCTGCTCGGTGGACTGGACACCCCGACTTCGGGGGAGATCCGGTTCAATGGTGTGAACCTCTTTGCCGAAGGCAAACCAGGCCTGGTCAATCATCGCCGTCATCGGGTAGGTATGGTCTTCCAATCCTTCCAACTGATTCCTGGCCAAACAGCTGCGGAGAACATTGAACTGGCCCTGGCCTTTGGTGGCGTGTCAAGAGTGGAGCGGAAAGCGCGAGCACTTGAACTTCTTGGACAAGTTGGCTTGGCCGAACGAGCAGACCACTATCCCACCGAACTATCAGGAGGTGAAGCGCAGCGTGTGGCCATCGCCCGTGCCCTGGCCAATGACCCAGACATCCTTCTGGCCGATGAACCGACCGGCAATCTGGATACGCAAACAGGGGAAATGATCCTTGAATTGCTTCAGGAACTAAATAGACAAGGACGAACAGTCATCATGATCACCCACGATCCGGACATGGCAAAGGTGGCCCAACGAACCATCCGGATGCAAGACGGCAAATTAGTGGATCCTCAACTTACCTGAGCGACCCCTTCACATTGAATCTTGAACTGGTGTACCGCCAGGTCACTCTTGAACCTTGAATAGCCGAAATATTATGACCACACTCGACCTCATCCGCATGGCTCTCCGCAATCTCTGGCGGACCCGACTCCGTTCCAGCCTCACCATCCTCGGTGTAGTCATCGGCATAGGTGCACTCATCTCTATGGTCGCTTTTGGAAGCGGGATGGAGAAGAATGTGACGGATGCCTTCACCAACAGTGGGCTGTTTTCCCGGATTACGGTGACACCTGTGAAGCTGGATATGAATCGACCTTTGGAATCCCTCACCGATACCAGTGGGATCAATGTCGCTTTGGATGATGACCTTTTGGATCGGATCAAAAAGATGCCTGGGGTATCCGATGCGTTTGGGGAGATCCAACAACCGGCTAAAGTCCGACTGGGAGATCATGAGACCACCCTGACCTATACAGGGATAGATCCCGAGGTAGGAAAGACCAAGGCCTATCAGGATCTGCTTGCCGGCACCTTCCTTACGGATGACTCCCTGGGTCAGGCAGTCATTTCGACTGACCTCCTGCGCCGCCTCAAGATCCGGATCGATGGGGAAGATATGGATCGGGCCAAGAAAAAGGATACGGCACATGTCTGGACTTATGTTAAGGCGGAAGACCTGATCGGAGACACGCTGATGCTGAGTACAGCATCCTTTAATCCCATGCAAATGATGGGCGCCATGATGGGTAATCAGGATTCTAACCCGTTGAGCGAACGTTTTTCAGTCCTGGTGATTGTTGGGGTGCGTGAGGTGAACCACGACGGACCAGCCTCCAGCAAAGGAGGTGACCTTCTGATCCCGGAGGGTTTTGCTGCAGGAATCCCCAGCATTGGGTTTAACAGCATCACCGAATTCCTGCGGAAAGGGTCGGGGGGCTCAGATAAGTATGCCACCATTCAGGTCACCGTCGCCAGCCCAAATGACCTCACACCGGTACGCAAAGAACTGGAGGAAATGGGCTTGAATGTCTTTGCACTGGCGGAACAGATGAAAGAGATCCGAAGAGCCTTTCTGGCGGTCAATGCTGTCCTGGGCGTAGTGGGTTTTATTGCCCTTATCGTCGCCGGACTGGGCATTATCAATACCCTGCTGATGAGCATCCTGGAGCGAACCCGGGAGATCGGTATCATGAAAGCCATCGGCGGCAGTGAGGGCCAGATCAAAGGTGTCTTCTTTGGCGAAGCAGCTGTGATCGGTCTGGTGGGGGCTGTAGGTGGCATTATCCTGGGCTGGTTGGTGACCCTGGCTGCCGGAGCCATCATTAATATGAAGATCAAGGAAATGGGCGAAGCTCCTGTGGACCTGTTCTATTTTCCCTGGTGGCTCATTTTGGGGTCTGTCGGATTTGCCATTGGCCTCAGCTTGATCGCAGGTCTATATCCTGCGGCACGTGCGGCCAGGATCGATCCGGTGGAGGCCTTGCGGTGGAGTTGAGGGGAATTTCCAAATAGCAAATGACAAAAAGCAAATAATTCCAAAGCTCCAATACCGAATGTCCAAAACCTCGAGAGGAAACAGGTCGAACCTGGAAATGAAATATAAAACCTTATGATGTTCATGCCGGTGCCTCACCAGCATCCCCGACAGACGGACCTATTTCTCTGATCCAACCCGAAGCAGATTTATGGGTCGGTGTCTCACCGACGATGAGCTGCCATCGATTCTACAGCTACCTCAGACGGCCAGGGTTCTGCGATTTGACTGCCCGTTCGTTCTACAAAAGCCAACCTGTTTGCCATCACCGCAAACAGGTTGACAAAACAACCCGATGAAATAAAAAGAGCCGGACAACTGCCCGGCTCTTTAACCTTAGGATTTGACCAAAGTCTATTTCTTCAATAGATCCCGGATCTGGCCGAGAAGTTCTTCCGTCGTCGGTCCTGCTGGAGCAGCTGGAGCTTCCTCTTTCTTCTTTTGTGCAGCCTCAGCAGCCTTCACCACCATAAAAATGGCTGCAGCAATAATCAGAAAATTGATGATCTGCTGGATGAAGTTACCATAGTTGATCTTCACAGCTTCTTTGATGATCTCACCATTTTGACCTGCCTCTGCAGCTGTCAACTGGAATGCGAGCTCAGAAAAATCGACACCACCGAGAAGCATGCCAACAGGCGGTAAAATGATATCATTCGTAAATGAAGTGACGACGGCAGCGAAGGCACCTGCAATGATCACCGCTACTGCGAGGTCCAGGACATTGCCCTTCATAATGAAGGCCTTGAATTCTTTCAACATGGTTTTTTCCATTTTGTGATGAGGAATGAACGAATATAACAAACCCCCGCAGGAACTGCGAGGGTTTGAATTTTTCAATAACGTGTGAATCAGGCTTGTCCAAAATCCTGACGGATCTTATTCAGTGCCGAACCTACTTTCAGCCACTCGATTTGAGCCTGGTTGTAAGTGTGATTAACCGTCATCTGGTCAGAGGTGCCATCGGCATGCTTGAGGGCAATTGTCAACGGCTTTCCAGGTGCCATGTCTTTATATCCGAGGATGTCGATCAAATCATCCTGGCGGATCTTGTCATAATCATTTGGATTTGCAAAAGTCAAGGCCAGCATCCCCTGCTTTTTCAGGTTGGTTTCGTGGATCCGAGCGAAGGACTTCACGACAACGGCCTTAACACCGAGGAATCGTGGCTGCATGGCTGCATGTTCCCGGCTGGAACCTTCACCATAGTTCTCCTCACCGAAGACGACCGTCCCGATACCTGCCGCCTTGTATGTCCGACCTGAATCCGGTACGGGCATATAACTTGGCTCTGTTGCGGATGCAGCGAAGTTGGCGACATTATTCACCTCTTCCGAGAATGCATTAATGGCTCCAATAAATGAATTGTTGGAGATGTTCTCCAGATGACCCCGGAATTTCAACCATGGCCCGGCCATAGAGATATGATCCGTTGTACACTTCCCCTTCGCCTTGATCAATATTCGCATATCGGTGATCTCGGATGCTTGAATAGGTGTGAACGGAGTCAATAGTTGCAGTCGATTGGAATCCGGAGCTACAGCCACGGATACTTTGGATCCGTCTGCTGCAGGAGCCTGGAATCCGGCATCCTCAACATCAAATCCTTTTGGTGGTAATTCCACCCCTTTGGGTGGATCTAACCGAACTTCTTCTCCTTTTTCATTGATCAATGTGTCCGTCAATGGATTGAACGTCATGTCGCCAGCAATGGCCATAGCGGTGACGATCTCTGGTGAGGCAACAAATGAACGAGTCTGAGGGTTGCCGTCATTCCGCTTCGAGAAGTTACGGTTGAAGGAAGTGATGATGGAATTCGCCCGGCTGGGATCGTCTGTATGACGGGCCCACTGACCGATACACGGTCCACAGGCATTCGCCAGAACGACACCGCCCATCTCCTCGAATGACTTAAGCTGACCATCGCGGTTCACCGTGTACCGGATTACTTCCGATCCCGGCGTAACTGTAAATTCAGCTTTAACTTTCAGGTGTTTTTCTACGGCCTGTCGAGCGATGGATGCTGCACGATCCAGATCCTCATAGGAGGAGTTGGTACAAGATCCGATCAATCCGACCTCCATTTTTGGTGGATAGTTATGCTCTTTGACAGCCGCTGCAAACTGGCTGATCGGCCATGCCAGATCCGGAGTGTAAGGTCCGTTGATATGTGGCTCCAGGGTAGAGAGATCGATCTCGATCACTTCATCAAAATATCGGGCAGGATCTGCATAACATTCCTTGTCTCCGGTCAAATGTTCAGCGATACCATCAGCCAGGTCAGCGACATCAGCACGACCTGTGTGGCGGAGGTAGCGACTCATCGAAGCATCATATCCAAAAGTAGAGGTAGTTGCACCAATCTCAGCACCCATGTTGCAAATGGTACCTTTTCCCGTGCAGGATAATGATTGGGCACCCGGGCCGAAGTATTCGACAATGGCTCCAGTTCCTCCTTTCACGGTCAGAATGCCAGCCACTTTCAAGATCACATCCTTTGATGAGGTCCAACCATTCAATTGGCCAGTCAGCTTGATGCCGATCTGTTTAGGCATTTTTAGTTCCCAGGGCATGCCTGACATGACGTCATTGGCATCCGCTCCACCAACACCAATCGCCACCATGCCGAGGCCACCTGCATTCGGTGTATGACTGTCTGTTCCGATCATCATTCCACCAGGGAAAGCATAGTTTTCAAGGACGATCTGGTGGATGATCCCCGCACCGGGCTTCCAAAAACCGATCCCGTACTTATTGGAGACAACTGACAGGAAATCAAAGACCTCCTTGTTGACGTCGAGAGACTTTTTCAAATCCTGAGAAGCCCCGGTTTCCGCCTGGATCAAGTGATCACAATGCACTGTGGAGGGCACAGCTGTCTGATCCCGACCGCACATCATGAATTGCAGAAGGGCCATCTGAGCCGTGGCATCTTGCATAGCCACTCTGTCTGGGGCAAAGAATACATAGTCCTTTCCTCTCGTATAAGCCTGTGTCGGCGAATCAGAATGCAAGTGACTGTACAGAATCTTTTCAGCCAGGGTCATTGGACGGCCCAACATCTTGCGGGCGGCATCAATTTTTGCGGGCATGGCCTGGTATGCAGACCGGATCATATCGAGATCAAACACCATGGAGAGCTTCTTTTTGTGAGGGTGCAAAGGTAGAGAATCTTCAAGCAAGCTGCTTGAATAGACAACACCCAACTCCAGAAATAGATCACGAGTTTGAAAGATCCTTTCTAAAACCGGTAATGAAGTGAAGCACTGAAATATCGGGGCAGACCAACCCGGATGCCCTGGGGTCGCCGAGAGACGATATACCGTTCGTTGGTCAGGTTTTTTAATGTGGCACCCACTTCCAATCGGGTCTTTGGAATGATCCACCAGGCACTCAGATCATGCACCCAGAATGCTTCCATCTGACCCGTCCTTCCATTTGCAGAAGGGACAACGGAATTGACTTCATCCGTGAACTGACTTCCGGTATATCGGCTGGTCCATTGGATGCCCAGTTGGCCACGCCACCCATAACGGAAACTCCCTGTTCCGGTCAATGAAGGGGTATAAGGCGTATCATTTCCGCGGATATTGATCTGGTCATTCTCTTGCTGAATAAACCGATCTGCATCAAATTGAGCTTGCAACACAGTCGTTGAAACCTGGATTTCCAGTTGATGGCCAGCAGGCAGGTAATCGTGCAATTCAAAGGTCGATCCGAATTCGAGGCCGTAATGAATGGTCGATCCACCATTGATCAATCCGGTCCCCAAACCTCCGGATGATTCGGACACAGGGATGATCTGATTGGCAAAGTCCATATAGAAGAGAGTCGCTTCCATGCCCCACCATGTGGTTGCTTTGTGCCGAATACCGATCTCGGTGTTCCAGCTGGTTTCGGCGTCCAGGGTCATTGCTTCACCGGAAGATGTGATTGCATCTTTGATCCGGGGTGGGGCAAAACCGCGGTGAACCCCGGCAAATATTGTCCAGTCAGGGGCAGGAGTGTAATTCATGCCGATTCCCGGAATGATCTCAGCGATCCGTGAATCTCCGATGATGTTGGTGTCCTTGATTTCCCCAGAAAAGACGTTCCGCAGTATTTCTCGCTGATAGGAATAGAACTCTCCTCGCAGACCAGTAGTCAGGGATAGTCTCGGATGCACGGTCCATCGATTCTGGGCAAATACACTACCCGCCAAACCGGTCCGGATCTCATCCTGAACCAAAGCTCCTGATGCAGCATCCTTTCGGGTGCCGTTCACTCGTTGTTCAAATGCCTGTTCGTGCAGAATCCTGGCCCCTGCATCCAGCTCTTGCTCAATTCCAAACATGTGGTGATCGACGTGATAGCGGCTCTCCAGACCGGCAACCTCGAATTGCCGATTCCGATGTCCTGTACTTTCTAACATTGTAATGGAACCCTGTGGAATGGCGGTATCACCCCAGACGACACCCGTACTGTTTTCGGCCATAGGATTGGAACTGAAGTCTTGACGCTGCCAGTTTCGTGATGTTGTGTATCCAAACAAAGTCGTCTTCAACGAGGCTTTCGGATGAAATTGCCAGGTATGTTGCAGGCTACCGGCATATCTTCTGATCTGTAATTGATCATCCGGGGCCATAGCCACAAAATCCTGGTCACCCTGATCGTACATGGATTGGGTTAATCCGATATAGGTCGCATCTGACCACTCATCATATATAGAGACCTTCAAGCTCAACTTGCTCTCCGGACGGATGGTCATGTTAAATTTTCCAGTCAGATCGTTGATCTGATACCCGGCATACCCCAGGCGATCAGCCTGTTTCCGCATGACATGGACCAGGTAACTGGTCCCATTTTGGGTCCCACCATAGTTGAGTTGGGTGTGAAAAAGGCCGCCCTCTCCGACACGCAGTCGAATATCACCTCGACTCCCCTGAACAGGTGGGTCCATCGATTGGTAGTTGATAACACCTCCGATGGTCTGAGGTCCATAGAGGACCTGACCACTGCCCTTGAGGACTTCGACACCGGACATCCGCTCGATCGATGGGGTATAGTACAACTCGGGCTCACTGTATGGGCCAAGGGCCACAGGAATCCCATCTTCCAGTACAAGTACATTTCGGCTGCGATCCGGATCCAATCCACGGACACCCAGATTCATGCGCAAACCCGCACCCTCTTCATCGACTACATGGAATCCCGGAATGGTCCGGAAGACCTCGTTTCCACTGATCGGGGCAATGCTGTGCAATGTAGCCCGGCTGACCTGTTGGGCAGAACCGGGAGTGCGACCAAATAGCCCGTCAGCATGTCCGATCACGGTAACTGGTGGAACCGTCACCTCAGCGGGAATAGAATCCGGATGTACCTGAATGGTCTGACCTGCTAGGAGGGCTGGCAGGAGAAGACCCAGGATAAATAGGTATCGATCGAGCATCATTATTTATTTAGACTGAATACAAATAACGACCAAAAGTATGGAATCTCTCTTTTCCAGAGTACTCCTTCAGCTGTTTTTGAAATGATCCTGATCATCCCTGGCATTCACGTGTGATTTTCTTCAGGTATTCTCCCAGATGACCATAGAGAAAGTAAATTTGCGACCACAAAAGCAACATCATGCGATTCTCCCTGTTTCTGACCCTGTCATTGTTGATCGCGATTCCCGCATTCTCACAACCAGTAGCGAATATGCCAATCAAACCTGCCCTGGACCTTTCTCTCATGGACCCATCCGCAGAACCTGCAGATGACTTTTTCCGATATGTCAATGGCCGTTGGTTGGATCAGGTCGAAATACCGGCTGACCGTGAACGCTGGGGCAGCTTTGATGAATTGCGGAAGAATACCGATGCCAACACGCTCAAGGTACTCGAATCCGCCATTGCTTCCGGTGAGTACAGCGAAGCAACCGACCAGGGAAAGGCGGCACTTTTCTATCAGACAGGTATGGATGAAAAGCATATCAATGCAAACGGTGCTCAACCCATTCAACCTTATCTGGATAGAGTGGATCAACTTCGGACCATTGAAGACTTGCAGGCTATGCTGGTCGAATTAAAATGGGCAGGTGCTGGACCGTTTGTTGACTTTGGGGTCAGTCCTGATCTGAAGAACAGTACCGTGTATTCGATCTATATCGGTACGGGTGATTTGGGATTGCCGGAACGCGACTACTATGTCAAGGATGATTCAGCTTCAGTGGCATTGAGGGATGCATATCAGGAGCATATGGCCAAGATGCTCGGAATGATCGGCCAGGATCCGGATCGGGCGCGTGCTGCAGCGAGACGTATTCTCGATCTGGAAACCCGCATGGCAGAGAGCTTGATGACCAAGGAGGAACGACGAAATCCGTATAGCCGCTATCATCCGAAGTCCATGGATGAATTGAAAGAATTGGTGCCCTCCTTTGACTGGAATGCCTATTTCCAACCTTTTGGCTTGGCAGATCGGGACATGGTGGTGGTCAGTCAACCCAACTATCTGGTGCGCCTGGAGTCCCTGCTGGTGGAGAATCAGGTGGAAAGTTGGAAGGACTATATCCGATGGACCATTGTCAATGGAGCAGCTGACTTTCTCAGTGCAGATTTTGTGGAAACCAAATTCGAGTTTTATGGAAAAACCCTTCGTGGGCTTCAGTCGATGAAACCTCGGCACGAGCGCATCCTGGGGATGGTCAATAACACGCTGGGAGAGGCTCTGGGCAAACTGTATGTGGATGCTTATTTCCCCGCAGAGGCCAAAGAGAAAGCAGTTGACATGGTCCAAAACATCCTGGAGGCCTTTGATGACCGGATCCGGGCACTGGATTGGATGTCCGATACCACTAAGGAAAAAGCCATCCAGAAGCTCGCCACGTTTACCGTAAAGATCGGCTATCCGGACAAATGGAAGGACTACTCGGACCTTCAGGTGACAGGCTTTGCCGAAGGTGGATCCTATTTTCAAAATGTTGTTCAGGCCACTCGCTGGAATTTTGAAGAGGACCTGAAAAAACTGGATCAGGAAGTGGATCGATCAGAGTGGTTTATGAGTCCTCAGGTCGTGAATGCATACTACAATCCGTTGTACAATGAGATCGTATTTCCAGCGGCTATCCTGCAGCCTCCATTTTATCATTATAAAGCAGATGATGCCGTCAACTTTGGGGGTATTGGTGCCGTGATTGGCCATGAGATCAGCCACGGATTTGATGATCAGGGCAGTCAGTTTGATGAAGTGGGTAATTTGAACAACTGGTGGACGGATGGTGATCGTGAGCGATTTGTAGCTCGCAATCGAAAACTGATCGACCAGTTCAATGCATTTGAACCCCTTCCTGGTTTGCATGTGAATGGTGAGTTTACCCTGGGTGAGAATATTGGTGATTTGGGAGGAGTCAATGTGGCTTATTCCGGGCTCCAGAAATATTATGAGAAACATGGACGGCCAGAGCCTATCGACGGATTTACAGGAGAGCAGCGTTACTTCCTGTCCTGGGCAACTATTTGGCGGACAAAGATCCGGGATGAAGCGTTGAAAACTCAAATTGCCACTGATCCACATTCACCAGGGCAGTACCGTGCCATCGGACCTCTGGTCAACATGCCGGAATTTTACCAAGCCTTCAATGTAAAGGAAGGAAATACGATGTATCGCCAGGATGAATCCCGGGTCAAAATCTGGTAGTCTCTTCAACAGCTAAACCTGGAGTTGATTTGTTTTCAGGACCTCTATACTTAGGATAACCGAACAAAATGATTGTTACCTCGATTGCCGCTCTCGCCCCCGACCGGGCCATTGGAAAAAACAATAAACTGCCATGGCACCTGCCTGCAGATCTGAAGTTCTTTCGAAAGCTGACCACTGGGCATCATGTCATCATGGGCCGGAAAACCTGGCAGGCGTTGCCCAACGGTCCACTGCCGAATCGCGTCAATGTCATTATCAGTCGTTCAGCGATTGAAGTACCTCAAGGAGTCTGGGTGTTCAAAAGCCTGGAGTTGGCCCTGGAGTGGGTCTTTCGGGAAGGCGAAACGGAGGCATTCATCATTGGCGGGGCACAGATCTATCAGGCCACAATGAACATCGTGGACAAGATGATCCTGACCGAAGTGGATATCGCAGTAGAAGGAGATGCGTTTTTCCCAGAGTGGCGGGACATCGACTGGGAGGAAGAATCCAGAGAGGCTCATTCGGCAGACGAGAAGAACCCGTATGCCTATCAGTTTGTCACCTACCTGCGAAAAAAGAAACGTCGTGATTCAGGTCGGGCCTGGCGACACTTCGATTATTGAGCGTAAAGCGAATCTGCCAGCATGAGTAATCCAGCGGCCCGATCTATTGATCCGGCTGTGATTGCATTCCGTGCCATCAGGTGAAGAGCGGAATAACCTTCTTCCTGATCCAGCAATTTAGCTACCTCTAGGTCCAGGGCTAACAAGTCAAGAGCTGCAGGTAACGGCAATTCGGTCAGAGCAGCGATCTGGGCTATCTCATTTCCGGTCAGAACAGGACTCTGGCGAATACTTTGTGGTAATTGGTCAAATCCAATCGCCAGTGCATCTACAGGTTGAAAAACAGTGTGAATGGCCGGTCCACTGGCACGAACATAGAATGCTCGCCCCATACGACCGACCAGATCGATCCGATGAGGGTCGATCCGATTCTGTTCATCAATGACATTTTCATGAATATGCATGCGCAGTACATCACAAATGATCAAATGACCGGCGCCACCCTCTTCTCCCAATGTGATGATGTCCTTGACCTTACACTCCATTTGCGCGGGAGATTCTGCAACGCGAAAGGGTTTGACCAGATCAGAAGCCAGAGGTGTAAAACCGGCTTTGATGAATTCATCCACATGCGCTGGATATTCTATACTGGCCAGAGCCATCTGGCGCATCATCGAGAAGTTGACCGCATTGATCACGACTTCCCCTGTCTCCCGGATGTTGTGTAGTGTGTCCTTGGTTTGATTGTCCTTGACCTTGCGATTGGAGGAAAACACCAACACCGGCGGATTGGAGCTGAAGGCATTAAAGAAGGAATACGGTGCCAGGTTGACATGCCCATCCTGATCAAGAGTCGATGCAAATGCAATCGGCCTTGGGGCTACAGACCCCAGTATAAATTGGTGTAGATCCTTGACAGGCAGCTGTTTTGGATCAATCGTTCTCGTTTTCATATACATCGGATTTCAGGACAAAGGTGATGGTTTTGTTCGACTCCTGTGATGTGTAAATGACTATTGGCTGTCATTTGTTTCATCGGTACAGCCAGTCCTGCACTTGACGGGTGTTGATGGACCAGTGGGCAATTGATGCTTGACCGGGCTGTCACCGGGCGTTAGCTTTGTCCGTACATTGGAGCATGCAAAAAGAGCGTGTACTGATCACCGATCATGTTCATCCGAGTTTGCCCGTTGGGTTAATAAAGCTTGGATATGATGTAGATGAACAACCTGACATCACCCTGGACCGTGTCCGGCAAGTGTTAGATGGTTATCATGGCTTGGTGATCAATAGTAAGATCCGGGTCGATCGGGTGATGATCGAAGAGGCATCTCGCCTCCAGTTTATCGCTCGCCTGGGCTCGGGAATGGAGATCATTGACCGTCAGGCTGCTGCCGAAAAGGGTGTTGCCGTCTTTGGTGCACCCGAAGGAAATAGTAATGCGGTTGCTGAGCACGCTCTTGGCATGTTGCTTTGTCTGGCAAACCACCTTCTGCGGGCAGATCAACAGGTCCGGCATTTCTCATGGCACCGAGAAATGAATCGGGGATGGGAGATCGCCGGCAGAACGGTGGGAATTGTCGGAATGGGACATACTGGATGCGCATTTGCTCGCAAACTGCAGGGATTGGGTGTCCGTGTCCTGGGTCATGATAAATACACCCAGGATTGGACCTCCAGGCTTCCATGGGTAGAGAGTGTTGATGCACGTACTGTCCAGGAATCAGCGGATATCCTGTCGCTACATCTCCCCTTGAGTGAAGAGACCCGCCATTATGTCAATGCCGAATACTTGACGTTGTGTCAACCGGGTGTCGTCATCATCAATACCTCCCGAGGGCAATGTATCGATACACATAGCCTGGTGGATGCTTTGGTGAGCGGGCAAGTCCGAGGAGCTTGTCTGGATGTCCTGGAAATAGAAAAGCCGGATAGACAGCAGCTGGAGGATCTGGACACTTACAAACAACTATATGGGATGGAACAAGTGGTTCTAAGTCCGCATATTGCAGGATGGACGGCTGAGTCCCTGGAACGGATCGCAGACGTATTAATAGAGCGAATACGCTTTTGGCAAGAAAAATGATAAAACTTGAATGGTGTGTATGAAAATTTTAACATTTGTGTTCTAGGCACTAAATCCATGGAATACGTATGATGATCACCAGAAATACAGGGGTTTGCCCCAGATTTGAGTTTGTCTTTTACAAGACAAACTTGAAGAATGATTTCGCTGATGACGTTAATTTTTTTAACATTGCACGCTGTCTCTAAACCTAACTTCAAATTTGGGTCAACCATGAGGAGAATCTTTACCTCTTTCTGTATGATGTTTTTTGCGCTGGCACTGGGTATAGCCCAAACCGGCCAAAGCTCCCTGGCCGGTAAGGTCCTGGACGATACCGGCGAGCCGGCAATCTCAGCTAGCGTTGCCCTCTATAAAGGAGGGTCACTGCTCACGGGTGTGTTGACCGACTTTGACGGCAACTACAGTTTTTCCAATATCGATCCGGGTACCTACGAAGTAGAGGCCTCGTATGTTGGACTGAACACTCAAAGAGTGAACGGTGTGGTCGTTTTCGCTGGTAAGGTGAACAAATTGGATTTCGAACTTTCCGCAGGTGTTGACCTGGAGGAGATTGTGGTGACCGATTATAAGGTTCCCTTGATCGAACAGGATAATACTACCCGAGGTGGTATTAAAACCGGTGAAGAGATTCGAAACCTGCCAACCAAGAACATCAATGCTCTGGCTGCTACGACAGCTGGTTTGTCCTCGCAGGATGAAGGACGTGCAGTCAACATCCGGGGTAGTCGCTCCAATGCGACCAACTACTATCTGGATGGAATCCGGATCACGGGCGCCCTGCCTCCGGAGACAGAAATTGACCAGCTTCAGGTGATCACTGGTGGATTCTCAGCTGAGATCGGTGACGTGACCGGTGGTGGTGTATCCATTACATCCAAAGGAGCCAGCAAGAAGTACAGTGGCCAGGTTGAATTGGAAACATCCCAGTATCTGGACGCATTCGGTTACAATATGGTCAATGGCTATGTATCTGGACCGATCTGGAAAAAGAGCGATGGTGATCCAATTCTTGGATTCCGTCTTTCCGGTCGTTACCGGACACGTGAGGATGATGGGCCTTCTGCCACTGGTGTATATGTCATCAAGGATGAGAAGCTCAAGGAGATCGAAGCAAATCCGTTGGAGCGTATCGGGTCAAACAATGTATTGGTCCCCACAGCTGAGCAGATTGGAGATAACGATGTTGAACTCCTCAAAACAAGACCAAACGAACGGGAAAAGCAATTGGATGTGACATCCAAGCTGGATTTCCGTTTCAACAAGAATATCGATCTGGCGATCACGGGTACGTTAAACCAGATCGTAGACAAGTTTACCCCTAGTTATAACGGACACAATACAGGATCTGGTTCGGGTGGTGCAGACTGGACACTATTGAACACGCAGTACAACCCGACGAACTATGACAATACCTACCGGGTATTATCCAGACTGCGTCATCGTCTGGGTCGCTCAACGAATGCCAGCGGAGAAGCGAGTTCTTCAGTGATTCAGAATGCTTCCTACTATATGCAGTTTGCATATGAATTCAACAACAGTACGAACTATGATCCACGACATGAGGATCGGTTCTTTGATTATGGCCACCTGGGTAAATTCAACTATGACTATACACCATCTGAAGGTGTAGTTTCCTATAATGTGCCTGGTTCGAATGGGCAGGATTCGACAATTGCCTTCTATGGTCATACCGGTTATGCAAGAAATTTCCGGGGTTTTGATGCGAGCAATAGTACAAACCCCGGTTTGTCGCTCTACAATTCATTGATTCCTTCCGATACCGAAGACGATGGTGCTTATCTGGCCCGAAACGGTTTCATTCCGACGAACCTGACTTCTATTTACGGGTACTTTAATAACATCCATACTGTCTACAATCGATTCGTGAAGACAGAAGACAAAACTGTCACCTTTACCGGTGGACTTTCTTTTGATCTCTTGCCTGGTGGTTCAGCCAAAGGGCGTCATACCCTGACCATTGGTGCGATGTACGAGCAACGGGATAACCGTGCTTACGTAATCAGCCCGAACCGTCTATGGGTGCTGGCTGGATTGAAAGCCAATGAGAATATTGTCGGTCTGGATTATGAAGGAGGGGCTATTGACTCTTTTGAATCAGCTGTTATTCCCGGTTTGATGATTGGGGAGTATGAATTGCGTTCATCAGATGTAGCCGGTCAATTCTGGCGCTCCATTCGTGCAAAGCTGGGGATTGCCAATAATGAATATGTCGATGTCGATGAGATCGATCCTTCAGATATGTCTCTGGATCTTTTCTCCGCACGAGAATTGAATGATCAGGGACTGCTCGGGTATTACGGTTACGACTACCTCGGAAATCGATTGAGTGGAAATGTCTCGTTTGACGATTTCTGGGCTGTCGATGAGGTTACAGGTCGCCGCGAATACAATGTCGGAGCCTGGAGACCAACCTACCTCGGTATGTGGGTACAGGACAAGTTTCAATTCAAGGATATCATCTTCCGTTTGGGTTTGCGTGCAGACCGTTACGATGCCAATACATCCGTACTGAAAGATCAATATGCCCTGTATGACATTATGACAGCAGACAACTACTACAGCTCTGTTCTGCAAGAGTCTAAGCCAGCGAATATCGGGGATGACTATAAAGTGTATGTCGAACAGGACGGTTCCACTGAAATCAAATCTTTCCGTGTCGGTGACCAATGGTACTATCCAAATGGAGCTCCTGCTCCGGACGGTACAGCCATTTATGGTACGTCTACGTCCACACCGTATTATGCGGAGCAGGATGGAAATATTCGGGACATTCGTTCTCCGAACTACGTGCCATCAACGTCCTTTGAAGATTACAAATCAAAGCTGTTTTGGGTCCCTCGTTTGGCCTTCTCTTTTCCGATTTCAAATGAGTCGAATTTCTTTGCCAACTACGATGTGTTGATCAGTCGCCCGACATCCAACACTATTGTTACCCCACTGAACTACTTCTATTTTGAAGATCAGGGCAGGACTCCGGCTAACAACCCGAATCTGCAGCCTGAACGGACTATCGTGTATGAAGTTGGATTCCAGCAAAAGCTGACCAACTCTTCAGCACTTCGTCTATCTGCATATTATCGCGAATTACGTGATCTGATCCAGCGTCGTACAGTATTGTATGTTCCAGCTCCGGTCAGTAACTACGATACCTATGGCAACATTGACTTTGGTACAGTAAAGGCCTTTACCATTGAATATGACCTTCGTCGCACGAACAACGTTCAGATCAATGCCAACTACACACTGCAGTTCGCAGATGGAACTGGGTCTGATGCAAACTCACAAAGCGGTTTGACAAACCGTGGATTGAACATTCGTACCCTGTTCCCCTTCAGTTATGATGAACGCCACACCTTCAACATGGTGTTGGATTATCGTTACGGAAGAGGCAAAAAGTATAACGGTCCTCGTGTCATGGGTGCAGACATCCTTCAGGATGCCGGTATCAACTTGCAGGCGAGTGCCGTTTCTGGACGCCCTTATACAAAGAACCTGGTGCCAACGACCTTTGGTGGATCCGGAAACTCCGGAACGATTAACGGAAACCGTTTGCCCTGGCGATTTAACCTGGATATGCGGATCGACAAACGTTTCGATCTGACCAACAAGAATATTGAGAACGCTCACCCACTTTGGCTGAATGCCTATCTGCGGGTACAGAATGTTCTTGATGTAAGGAATGTACTCGGTGTGTATAGTGCCTCCGGTTCAGCGGATGATGATGGATTCCTGGCCTCCACATTTGGAGAAGGTGCCGTCAAAACGCTGGAAGATGTAGGTCGTGACCCGAGTTATTACCTGGATGTGTACAGCTGGGCTGTATTGAATCCAGGGTTCTTTAACCTTCCCCGTCGAATTTTCATCGGTGCCATATTTGAATTTTAATGGTTGAATGCTTAAAAAAACCGCGTAGAATGAAAAATTTGAAACGCTGTGTCTTGGGATTCATGCTGGCGACATTCTTGGTGCCGGTATTTGCCAACATCAATCCCAACCAAGGTAAAATTGGAGGCAAGACTCACAAGGCCACTCTCCGTGAGGACTGTGCGCAATCCCGATCCTCTACGGATATGGATATCAATAACGTTCGCGCTCGATTGTTGGGTGGAGGAGACGTTTGGTGGGATCTTACTTCCGGACGTTATATTGTTCCAAAGGTGGATCCAGCCTCCGGACAGGCTGAAGTGAGTGCCATTTTTGCCGGTTCTGTCTGGCTGGGTGGTTTTGCTCCTGGTGATAACCTGAAGGTTGCGGCTCAAACGTACCGCCAAAGTGGTAACGATTACTATCCTGGCCCATTGGATGAATCACAGGGAGGAACGACTTTTGACTCTATCTGTCTCAACTGGGACCGCCACTTTGAGGTGACAGGGGATGAAATTGACGATGCTCGTCGGTTTTATATCCTCAATCGTGATCCGGTGACCGGACGCGTTGATCCATCAGAAAGAGATAAATTTCCGGACAACGTCCTGTATTGGCCTGCTTTGGGAAATCCCTGGTTTGAAGAAGGATTTAATTTCTCGCTTCCAAACAACCAGTTTGGTGCCCTGGCCGATTTCTGGGATCAGGACAAAGACGGTATCTATGATCCATTGGCAGGTGACTATCCACGGATAGGCATTCGTAAGTGTGAGGATGACCCCCGTTATCCGGATCAGATGATCTTCTGGATCTACAACGATGCCGGTAATGACCATACGCAAACAAGTAGTCCTGAGCCTCTTCGTATGGAAGTACAGGTGCAGGCATTTGCCTATGCGACCAATGACGAAGTCAATGACATGACCTTCCAGCGGTATCGCCTGATCAACAGGGGAACCCAGCCATTGGATAGTACCTTTTTTGCCATGTGGGTCGATCCGGATTTGGGTTGCTCTACCGATGACTACATCGGTTGCGATGTGAATGAAAGCCTCATGTTTGTTTACAATGAGGACGCCCTGGATGGCTTCCCGAACTGTAACTGCGCCCAGGGAACACCAACCTATTGTGATAAAGTGCCGATTCTGGGTGTGGATTACTTCCGTGGCCCACTGGACTTGAATGATATTATTGGCTACGATACCATCTATTTTGAAGGAGAACCTATTGAACAGCCGATCTATAGAGAGCTGGGGATGTCCTCCTTCACCTACTACAACCGTGGAGGTGGTGGTGATGCTGGTACATGGCCCGAAGCGATGACGGATCCGGATAACTTCCGGGAATACTATCGCTTTATGTCTGGTTCCTGGAAGGATGGTACACGATTCACCGAAGGTGGCAGTGGTTATAACGTCCTGAGTCAGGAAATTACCAACTATGCCTTTCCAGAAGCACCCAATGATGTGACTGGATGGAGTATGTGTACAGCTGACCTCGAATTCGGAGATCGCCGGACACTGCAAGCTTCTGGTCCATTTGAACTGAAGCCAGGTGCAATCAACGAATTGATTATCGGAGTTGTCTTTGTTCCTGATGAAGATTACCCTTGCCCAAGTCTTGACCGTCTGTTATTCGCAGATGGTATCGCTCAGGCTCTGTTCGATAACTGCTTCGCCATCACCGATGGTCCGGATGCCCCGAACATGGATTGGGTGGAGCTGGATGAGCAGATCATTGCTGTTTTGAGCAATGAGCCAGATACGCTGATCACCAACAACGCATTTGAAGCTTACCAGGATCTGGATCTTCGTGCACCAACAAACCTGCCTGAGTCAGAGCGTCTGTACAAGTTTGAAGGATATAAGATTTATCAATTGGCCAATGCTAACGTTTCACTTTCTGAATTGGGGAATGCTGAGAAGGCCCAATTGGCTTATCAGGTCGATATCCAAAATGGTATTGGGAAGATCTACAACTGGGCATCAACCAAGTTTGCGGACATTGAAAACCCTGTCTGGCTACCCACTCTCGAAGTGAACGGCCAGGACCAAGGAATCCGCCATACATTCCGGATCACAGAAGATCTGTTTGCCAAATCGGACAGAACCCTGATCAACCACCGGGATTACTACTATACCGTTGTCGCCTATGCGCACAACAATTTCGGGGACTTTGATTTCTCGGTAGAACCTCCAGTTGGACAACGGACTGCATACCTCGAAGGTCGAAATAACGTCCGCGTATACAAGGTGACACCAAGACCGATTACAGACATTAATTTCAATAGTGCATATGGAGATGGCTTCCAGGTGACTCGTCTTGATGGCGAAGGTGCCGGTGGTAACTTCCTGGACTTGGAAGATGATATGTATGAGCTCTTGCTCAGCGGTTCATTCGATGGACGAATTCGCTATGAAGGTGGACATGCTCCAGTGAACGTGAAAGTGTTCAATCCTTTTGCAGTGCGCGATGGCCGTTATCGTCTCCTGATGGAGGATCCTGCCGTAGAATCCACGGGTGTACTTTCAGATCAGGCTACCTGGATTCTGGAATACATGGATAATGCCGGTAACACCGTGATTTCCAACCCGGATATCGGACTGTCAAAAGTCAATGAGCAGGTCTTCCGTGAATACGGCATTTCCATTACTCTTGGACAGACACCTTATGCAGGTGCGAAGATCGAAGCCCGAAACGGCTTGATCGGTGGCGAATTAGACTATGCCTCCACCACAGGGCAGCAATGGTATGGTGCCTTGATTGATGGAACATTTATCAATTTCATTCCGACAGATGATATTGAAGCTAATAATGGATTCTTCTTTGATCTAGATCCTCAGCAGGCCTTCAGCAGTGTAGCCGGGGGAACATGGTATCCCTATGTACTCTGTGGCTATCAACTCGATCCGGATGCAACTCTTCCTTTGATCACTCCGGCCTGGGTGAGTTCTTCAAACTCACAGGTGACACAGAACAAGAAGAACGCACTTGACTCTCTGAATAACGTCGATATTGTCTTCACATCTGATCGGACAAAATGGAGTCGGTGTATCGTCGTGGAAACGGCGAGTGACGTATACAAGAACTACACCGGTACTGGTATTCCTGATCTTCCCATTGAAGGGAACGCCAGCCATATGAAGCTGCGAGCACATGCCAGCCTGGAATTAATGCCTGATGCCAATGGCGACCCGGTCTATGATCCGAGTACCACTGGTTTGGGTTGGTTCCCGGGTTATGCAGTGGATGTCGAAACCGGCGAACGATTGAATATTTTCTACGGAGAAAACTCTGTATTCTATCCTGACGTGATCAATGATCTTTTCCCTGGAGCCAACTTCACGTTGGGTGCCAATGGTCGTGATATGATCTGGAATCCTTCTGATGAGGATATTCTTGATGGAGATATTACCATTCCATTGGTGAACGTTTACGGTGGTCAACATACCATTTATGTCACCAGAGACAAGTATGACGAGTGTGCTGAATACCATGTGAAGTTGCTCAAGCCGGGTATTTCCGGTTTGCCGATCACCACGCTCCGACAGGTGACATGGACATCTATGCCTATCCTGACAGAGAATTCGTTCCTGACGTCATGGTCGGCTGGTTTGATCCCCAACCAAATGGTGACAAAGCTTCGGGTTGACCGGTCTTATGCCATCGCTCCTGGTACATTTGAAAACCAGAAGCTTCCGGCTTATGAGTGGACAATTGAAGGGCGTGAAGCCAATCCTGTACAACCTCCAGGTTATCCAGAATTGCTTGCGGCTATCGATGTCGTACCTAACCCTTATTACGGTTTATCCTATTATGAGAATAATGAGTTCGCCACCACAGTCAAGATCACCAATCTTCCTGCTGTTGCGACGGTCTCCATTTATACCTTGGATGGTAAGTTCATACGACGGTTCAACCGAAATGAAATGGGTGTTTCCCAGTCAGAAAGAACGAATGCTGCTGTGGGTACCACGCAAATTATTCCTAATTTGGAGTGGGACCTGAATAACGACAAAGGCATTCCCGTGGCTAGTGGAATTTACCTCATTCATGTAGATGTTCCGGGTGTTGGAGAACGAACTTTAAAGTGGTTCGGTGTTCAACGTCAGTTTGATCCATCTAAACTTTAATTGCTGACTGGGAGCATGATGCTCATGGCAGAATGCTCCCAGTCTTCACTATACCCCTCAAAGCAAAACCAGAAAACGGGTTTCTATGAAGAAGTTATACGCTGCCTTGTTTGGGATCTGCCTGACCAGCTTCCTGTTTGCCGGCAACCCTGATCGTCAGGGCGAAGCTGGAGCTGCGCAGTTGTTGATGGTGCCTTGGGCCCGGATGGCCGGAGTTCATGGGCTCAATACCAGTTTTGTTACTGGAGTTGAGGCAATGCGGTTGAATGTCGCCGGATTGTCACGGATCAATCGCACAGAAGTCAATATTGCACACACCCGCTATCTGGAAGGTGCAGACATTAGTTTTAATGCAGTTGGACTGGCTCAAAAGGTCGGAAAAAATGGTGCATTTGGACTGAGTTTGATGAGCCTGAGCTTTGGTGATATCAATGTGACCACAGATGCGCAACCTGCAGGTACAGGTGCGACATTCTCCCCTTCCTACTTCAATCTGGGGATGGGATACTCACACATGTTTGCCAATAAGGTATCTGTTGGTATTCTGGCTCGTGGGGTATCTGAAGGACTTTCTAACGTAAGTGCCTTTGGATTTGCCCTGGATGCTGGAGTCCAATATGTGACCGGTGAACGTGATAACTTTAAAATGGGTATCTCCCTTCGGAATGTAGGGGGACCTCTCCGTTTTAATGGTGAAGGACTGTCACTTGAGGTGCCCAACCCGAATGCGAATGGAACAACCATTCGAATTTTACAGCGGGTCTCTCGTTTTGAATTGCCATCTATGTTGAATATCGGCCTCTCCTATGATTTTTATCTGGGTGAACGGAATCGTTTGACTGCTTTGGGCAATTTCACGTCTAATTCCTTCTCCCGGGATAATCTGGGTGGTGGAGTCGAACTGGCGATCCGAGAGATGTTCATCATTCGTGGTGCATACCGCTATGAAATTGGAACAACATCCACTACAGCCGAAAATAGCCCGTTATACACTGGTGTTGCTGCTGGAGCAAGCCTCGTTTTGCCCATCAATCGGGACAACCCAGATCATTCTTTGGCAATCGATTATGGATATCGCGTGACCAAGCTGTACAAAGGTTCACACAACATCGGTGTGCGGATCAATTTGTAAGAACTAAATAAACCCGTATTTTTGGGTCGCAAAGAACGTTTCTGTCCAGGCAGAAACGTTCTTTGTGTTATACGTCTAGCCGAAGAAGTAGGCCTTTTGGAGCCCCAATTATCATGGTTTCCAGAAGTTCCGTACATTCTATTCGGTATTTACCACTAGAACGATTTGTTATGTCTCAAATTACCTACCTCACCCAAGAGGGTTACGATCGCCTGAAAGGTGAACTTGACGAGATGAAGACTTCCGGAAGAAAGGAAATTTCTATGGCTATCTCCGAAGCCCGGGAGAAAGGAGATCTTTCTGAGAACGCTGAGTATGATGCTGCAAAAGATGCTCAGGGAATGCTCGAAATGAAGATAAACGAGCTGGAAAAGACCCTCGCCAATGTGAGGATTCTCGATGAAACCCAACTGGACACTAGCAAAGTGGTCCTGTTGGCATTCGTCACTATTGCCAATGAAAAGACCGGCAAAGAAATGACCTATCAGTTGGTTTCTGAATCTGAAGCCGATCTGAAGATGAAAAAGATCTCAGCCAGTTCTCCGATCGGTCAAGGCTTGCTGGGGAAGGCGGTCGGTGATACCGCCCTGGTTGAAACACCCGCCGGAACTGTGTCATTTCTGATCAAGGATATTGCAGCCAGAACGAAATAAGCTCATGCCTACCCTCTTTACACGCATCATTGAAGGTGAAATCCCTTGTTATCGAGTGGCTGAAAGCGAGAAGTATCTTGCCTTTCTGGATATCCGGCCTCTAGCGAAAGGGCACACTCTGGTGATCCCAAAAGAAGAGTCAGATTATATCTTCCGTATGGAGGATGAAGAGCTGACTGGTCTGATGCTATTCGCCAAAAAAGTAGCCCTCGCTTTGGAACAGGAAGTCACTTGTGCCCGCATTGGAGTGGCGGTGATCGGTCTGGAAGTACCGCATACCCATATTCATCTGGTGCCCATCAATCAGGTTAGCGACCTCAATTTTAAGAACCCGCCAGTCACTGTTTCGCCCGAAGAAATGCAAGCATTGGCCAATAAGGTGAACGCACGATTAGAACAACCCTAGGGTAGGATTCGCTTGGGGTTTTGTTTGAGGAAGGAGGACCAGCTACCTCCTTTTCCAGGAGTATTGAATTTGCCGGTGAGTTGATAATAGTGACAGACCGCGACGCCAAGTGCATCACTGGCGTCTTCACTCAACTCCCCACGAACAGTGATATTCAGAATGTGTTCCAGCATGGCGGCCACCTGTTCCTTTGTCGCCCCGCCTTTTCCTGTAACGGCTTGTTTTACACTACGTGGGGCATATTCCGTATAGGGAATATTCTGAGAGAGCGCAGCCGCAATGGACACACCTTGAGCACGGCCAAGTTTAAGCATGGACTGTACATTCTTACCAAAAAAAGGTGCTTCAATAGCTAATTCACTAGGCGAATGCTGTAAGATCAGTGATTGGGTGCGATCAAAGATGCGTTTGAGTTTTTCCGATGATGTTGTCAAATGAGTCAACGTGAGTACGCCGGTCTCTAAAACATGAAGGGTTTTCCCTCTCACATCCAAGACGCCATATCCAA
The DNA here is from genome assembly GCA_942490895.1 of uncultured Saprospiraceae bacterium. Lineage (GTDB taxonomy): Bacteria > Bacteroidota > Bacteroidia > Chitinophagales > Saprospiraceae > JAGNXB01. The sequence goes on along the minus strand of CALNZC010000013.1, from coordinate 80,191 downwards.
GAAAATTGGTCCCGGGGTCAATTCCCAGGATCCGAAGAGGTGAATCACTCATCGCCTAAAATTAGTGATACTTTTAACCTTATGGAGCCTGATTTGTCCCGACCCATGTTGAAGTACATCCGAATCGGGTTATTCCTGATACTGACTACCGGATTTGTAATGGTCGTCCGGGAGCGACTGGATGCGGACATATGGCCCTTGAACATGGAGGGCTGGTCCCTGTCCTGGCCCTCCCTGGTCCTCGCTCTCCTGCTGGTTCCGGTGAATTGGGGCCTGGAAATGAAAAAGTTTCATGTTCTGTTGGGCGAACCAGGCACCATTCCACGAAAAAGGACTTGTCAGAGTGTATTGGCAGGGATCACAGTGTCAATGTTCTTGCCCAATCGTATGGGTGAGTTTGCGGGACGGATGTTATTTTTTCCAGTAGGCCAGCGTCCTGGAGTAGTCAGTGCCACGATAACCGGCAGCTTCCTTCAGACAATCTGGATCACCTTGATTGGTCTTAGTGTGGTTCTCTTTTCTCGGCAGTTGGCTATGGTCTGGGAGTTGGTGCACTGGAACTGGCCAATGATGCTCATCTGTATTTCTATACCCCTCATAGGCTTGATCCTGGTGCGTTATAATGCAATCCTGAATCGTTTTTTCAAACAGGCCATTGAACATTTTAGGAATATTTTAGGAATTGCAGCTGTAACGACTGCAGGGGGCTGGGCGTTATTAAGGTATGCTACCTATAGTTATCAGTTTGTGTTGCTCTTGTATTTTGTGGGTGAAGATCAACCCATTGCGCAATTATTCATATTTGCATTTACCATCTTCTTTTTGCAAACCGTGCTCCCCTTACCCCCAGCGTTAGGATGGATGGCCAGGATTCAGTTTGCCGTCTTATTGGGAGGGATCATGATGATTGACCCTGTTCAAGCGGCAGCAGCTACGCTCCTCTTATGGTTTATGAATCTGTTGATACCGGGAATGATCGGAGGAACTATCCTCTTCAGTAAAAACTTAATTAAACAACTACCAGATGTTCGCACAGCATACCGTATTCCCTAATATTCTCTTACTGGGGTTCCTCTTTCTGTTGCCGATCCAACCCAATGGACAGGCCATACAGCAGTCGGATACATCAGTAACCAAAGGATTTGATCTTTGTGCGACTGAAAATGTGGCCTTCCTGGGAGGTGAAGAGGTTGTGTACAAGATCTATTACAATTGGAATTTTGTGTGGTTGTCCGCTGGAGAAGTGACCTTTAAGGTCGAGGATCAGGGAAGTACCTACAAATTGTCTGCAAAGGGCCGGACCTACTCCAGTTATGAATGGTTTTTTAAAGTCCGGGACTACTATGAAGCCATAGTGGATAAGCGGACGCTCCAACCCATCCATACGATCCGGGACGTGAAAGAAGGAGGCTATTCTCTGCATGAAGAGGTGAGTTATTCTCCGACCTCTCACGCAGTGACATCCAGACGGAAACGGGGCAAACACCCAGTGGAAGTGCGCCAATTCGATCTGGCAGGTTGTGCTCATGACATTCTCTCCGCCTTGTACTATACCCGAAATCAGAGCTTTGAAGGCCGAAATAAAGGGTTCACTTTCCCGGTCAGGGTCTTTCTGGATCGGGAGGAATACCCGTTAACTGTCGCATTTGAAGGAAAAGTGCATCGCCTGGACGTGCGAGGGCAAGGTCATTTCAAGGCGATCAGCTTTAGTCCGCAAACAATTCCCGGTCATGTTTTTGAAGAGGGGAATGAAATGAAAATATATGCGTCCGATGATCAAAACCATCTTCCACTCCTGATCGAATCGCCTGTTTCGGTCGGATCAGTGAAAGCGGTTTTAAAGAGTTACAAAGGACTGCGTTATCCGCTGACTTCAAGAATCCACGAATAAGTACATCATCCTATGCGTTCCCTGCGGAATCTATTTTTAGGCCTCCTGTTATTGAGCATCGTGCTTTTGCTCGGATGGTGGTATGGCCAACAAACATGGAAAACCCATATTCAAACCGATGCAGATGTCCTGCTGGAGCAATATCGGGATGTGGCCAAGCTCGTCACCAATGAAGGTGACTTTCTGGAGATCTACAAGTACGAAGATTACTGGGGATATGATATTTCCCCGTTGCGGAAAAAGGCTCTGATCCGGGCAAAGGCTCGAGCATTGGTCGGATTTGACCTGGATCAAATAGATGTTGAGATAAGAGAAGAGGATAGAATGTTCATCCTCAGCGCACTGCCTACTCCACAGATCCTCGCGCTGGAGATCGACCTCGATTATTATGATCTCGACGCGGGAACCTTTAATGCCTTCCAAGCTGCGGATATCAATCGAATGGAATCAGACATACGTCAGGATCTCCGCCAAAAAGTCCTGAAGAGTGACCTGTTTCGCAAATCCAATGTGCGTGCGGACCTCTTTTTCAAAACACTGCGCGCTTTAGCGGAGCGTTCCGGTTGGCAATTACGTTATCGGGATCAATTGCATCTCAAAGACCTTCCCTGAGGTGGAATGGAGCAGTATCTTCCCCAATGCCATCATTCAGATCGATAGACCAGGAGACCCTCACCTCCTGGAAGGAACAAAACAAACCATTTCAGCTGGTAGATGTCCGAGAAGAAGAGGAACGAAAAGTCCACCATATCGGCGGTATACACATCCCATTGGCAGAAATTCTCCGCAGAGTAGAGGAACTTGATCCTCGATTGCCAATCGTCCTGTATTGCCGTAAAGGCATTCGCAGTCAGATCGCTATTCAGCGATTGCAGAACCAATTTCCAGAACTGAATTTGTTCAATCTAACGTCTGGTATCGGCACTTGAAGGCCAAGTTCAGGGACTAAGAAGGAGACTTCCTCAGGACGTGTTTGTGGAATAGGGTGGCCGAACAAAGAAAAGCGATATATTTGGTAGTAATCTATTCACCAAATCATCTAACTATTCTGCACTATGCATCCTGCGTATAAACTCATGCTCATCTCCTGGGTGGCCGTTGCGGCCTGGGTGGCCTTCGTCATATTCTCTAACAGGAAGGTTCACCCCAAGGCTTTGTTTGCCATGTTCATGGTCGAGCTCTGGGAGCGTTTCAGCTATTATGGCATGCGAGCCATTCTTGTCCTTTATATGACGTCAACCCTGTTGAATGGAGGTTTTGGTTATGAAGATGAGAAAGCCTTTGGTATATATGCGGCCTACGGTGCCCTGGTCTATTTGACCCCAATTCTGGGCGGTTACTTCGCAGATAAGATGATGGGCTTTCGAAATGCCATTATCTGGGGTTCGATCTTGATGGCGTTGGGTCAATTCACCCTTTTCCTGGATGATCAAGTGACCTTCTTTATCGGTTTGGCCCTCTTGGTCGTCGGTAATGGCTTCTTCAAGCCGAATATCTCATCGATGATCGGTAAATTCTATAAAACAGGAGATGGCCGCCGGGATGGTGCGTTTACTATCTTCTACATGGGGATTAACATCGGTGCCTTCCTGACGCCGCTGACCTGTGGTGCGATTGGAGAGATCGAAGGTTGGAAATATGGATTCCTGACAGCTGGTATCGGTATGGTCCTTGGACTGCTGATCATGATTTGGGCGCAGAAAGCCGGATGGCTGATGACCGATGTCGATGAGGAAGGTAACCAGATGGATACCTATCGTCCAATCGGCCTTATCCCGGAAGACAGCAAGGAAAGTGGATTTGCCGGGATCAATGGGAAGATCATGCCTTATCTGGCGACTATCCTGTTGGTTGGTGTATCCTGGTTGTTGATTAAGAATGATGATGTAGTGGATTATGTCCTGGCCATTATTGGTGGAGGGATAATTATCTATTTGTTGGTCCTTTCTGGAAAGTATAACCGGGAACAACAGCAGAGAATCTGGGTGATTCTGTTGCTGTTACTGTTCACTACTGTGTTCTGGACATTCTTCGAATTGGCCGGATCCGCACTGAATCTCTTCACCGATCGAAACGTGAATAAGAATATCATGGGAGCGGAGTTGACCACGACTTTCTTCCAGGCTGTTAACCCGCTGTTCATCATGATCTTCGCTCCGATCTATTCCTGGATGTGGATCAAGTTATCCAATTCAGGAAAAGAGCCTGCGGCCCCCTACAAGTTCGGGATTGGCCTCTTGCTTCTGGGATTAGGATTCCTGGTGCTGACCCTTGGAAAAGGAAGTGCTATTGGTGGAATGGTTCCAGCCATCTTCCTGATCACCCTCTACTTGTTACACACGTTGGGAGAATTGACATTGTCACCTGTTGGATTGTCTCTGGTCACCAAACTTGCCCCTTCTCAAATCGTTGGATTTTTGATGGGAATCTGGTTCCTGTCATCATCAATCGCTCACCAGGCAGGTAAGCACATTGCCAACTTTACGGCCGTGAACGAGATGGAGATTGTCCAGAGTGAAAGTTTCCGTGGATGTTTTGCTGACGATGTACTGGAATTGGCTATGCAAAAACCGGGCTTCCTCGGCGATTTGTCGCTGGAAGAAGCATTGATTAGCGATCAGTTTGTCACAGACTTGAATGCAAATTCCTCTACACCATATTATGTAGCTCAATTGCAGATCCAGGAGATCAAGGATAAGGCTGATGCCATGACCAATCAGGTCCTGAAGGATAAGGAGATGAACAAGTCTCTTGTTACGGTATTGACCAAGGATGCTTCCCTGGCCCAAGGTATTACTGTGTTGCCAAGAGCAGCAGTAGCTGAGGCTGTGGATAAGAGTTCAACGAGTGAAGTGATTTCCTGTTTGAAAGGGGATTCATTGACGTTGAGTCTTGATGTCTTCCGCATGTTGGGCTTCTTTGCCATGGGCTGTGGCCTGTTGTTATTCATCCTCGGACCAATGGTCACACGTTGGATGCATGGGTTGAGATAATCCTCAAATAAAATAAATCAAAGGCTGGGATCCGAAAGGGTCCTGGCCTTTGTTATTTTTGCCTATGCATCCACAGTTCCGAGTCTTACAATTTGTCTGGATGATCCTGGGCATGAGCCAGTTGATTCTATTGATCCCCGCATTATGGGTTTACCGAAAGGGACTTCCCTTGCAGGATATTGGCGGGCAAACACTCTTTGCCACCTGTATCATCTTTTTATTGATCGCGGCAGCAGTGCCCTTCCTCTGGTATCGCAACCGTCGAAGTCAGATCATTCAGGAGTGGGATGTAGAACGCAAAATCACCCATTACAGGGCTCCACTTTTCTTTGGATGGGTCTTATGCGAAGGTGCAAACATGGTTACCCTGATCGCATTTATGGTGACACGAAATGAAGATTACCTGTGGGTCTTCGCCTTTGGCTTTGCATTGTATTACAGTCAGAAATCCAACTGGGCCATGTTTCAGCGCGATTACCAGGTCAAATCCGCCTAGGATATCGACGGCCCCGCCAACGTTTTAAGGAAAACGGTTCCCAGGACTGAATACCGATGGATCAGGGTCTTGGATCCGAAGGAGTGATCCATCGATCCAATGTAGGACAAGTGTGGAATGAGGGATCAACCTCAATATACGTTCGAGCAATGTGCGATTGAATCCACTTGTCGAGGTGGGCATTCTTCTTTTCTGAAAGGGCGGCTTCCCGAATACGAGAGTAATCCGTTTTCAAACTGGCCTTATGCGGACGTGAACGCGACAAAAGTTTGATCACTTGAAAACTGACCTTTCCTGTAGGGTCCTTTGCCGCAATAGGGGAGCTGATCTGGTTGACTTTCAGGGTATCAATCACAAAGAACAGACGGTGGTCAAGATCCCCGATTTCGAAGAAGGTATTCCCGGATTTTGGGTTCAGCATACGGCCTCCATTATTAAAGCTTGTGGTGTTCTCATCCCCGAATGATTTGACAGCCTCTTCAAAGGTGAGGAGAGAATCTACGGTAATAGCCGTACGCAATGAATCTAAAACGTGAATAGCCAGATCAAGATCCTGTTGTTCGATCTTCGGAGTGATTAAGATGTGACGGGTGTGCAGCAGGTTTCCCCGGCGCTCCAATAACTGGACGACATGATATCCGAAAGGCGTTTCAAAAATATCTGAGATTTCGCCGGGTTCAAGATTGTAGGCTACGGATTCAAACTCGGGGACAAATGTTCCTCGCTTTTGCCAGCCCAGGTCACCGCCCACTCGTGCAGAGCCAATATCATCAGAATACTCTGAAGCGACCTCTGCAAAGTCCTTTTTATCTTCAGTGATCAGCTTCTTCATTCTGGAGATCTGGAGATAGGCTTTCTGTTTTTGTTCTTCATTGACCTTGGGGTAGTAGATGATTTCAGCCATTTCTACCTCGGAGTTGAAATAGGGAAGGCTATCCTTGGGTACCCGCTCGAAGAAGGATCGGACCTCAGCTGGTGTAATGGTAATGGAGGAGAGTACCTTATTTTGCATCCGATCGATCAGGATCTGGTTTTGGATCGGCTCCCGAAACTCACCCCGGATCTCAGAAACGGTTTTACCATAGTAATCTTCAAACTGCTGGTAGTCGTTATTCATCAGTGCGAGGATCCGATCAACCCGGGCAGAAATCTGAGCTTCTACCTCATCATCCGTAATCTGGATAGAATCCACACGTGCTTGATGCAGTAATAGATTTTGTCCGAGAAGATTCTCGAGGATCATGCAGCGGGCATCGGGGGGAATTGATCCCCTTTGGGCCTGCATATAAGCAAGCTGAGATTCGATATCGGATAAGAGAATGATCTCCGCGCCCACCGTCCCGGTGACCTTATCGATCAATCTTTTTTCCTGAGCCTGAGCAGTGATGAACAAGCTGGCTACGAGACAAAGAGAAAGGAAAATTCTACACATATTGGACATAGTCATAAAGAAACGAGTTCCCAATGGGTTCCGGGCCTATCGGGTATAGACTTTAACGTTGTTTTTACGAATCTCCAGGTCGTAAAGCTGTTCTTTAACCTGATTGATCAGATCGATCTGACGCCGGTGCAGAATTGCCCGTGTCGCCTGATCCCGGATATAGGCTAATGGTGCGATTTCCAGGGTGGAGCGAATGTCCCGGATCTTTAAAAGATAATTGATGTTCTGATCCTGAAATCGAATTTCCTTACCTGGAGTTGCACTGTTTTCACTCATTACCCCAGGAGGTAACATATGGACCACATCTTCCAGAGGCATCCAGGTACTGTCGGCCAACATAGCTTTATCGGCATATTGCTTGGCATACCTGGCCAGTCTTTTCAGATTTTCCGGTTTAGGGGCGTTCCACCAGCCTAAAGCATGGTCCAGGTTCGGACGATCATCTTTGATCTGAAGGAACAGGATATGGGCAATAGGCTTTTCGAGGTGGTATTGATCCTTGTTCGCCTCATAAAAGTCAGTCAGCTGCTCTTGGGTAACCGTTGAATCCAGTTGAGACTCGATCAATAAACGCTCATAATTATTGAGGATTAGTGATTCCCGATAATCATTGACCAGCTTGTTGAGATTCAAATCCTTGGGGATGTTTTGTTCTGCCTTTTGCATCAACAATTGCTCCCTGACCCATCGTTCTACATAGGCATTGACAATCAGGATACTGTCTTCCGGAGCAACACCGTCATAAATCATACTGGCCATGTCGCTGTAATACAACTGGCGTGAAAAGACCTCAGCAAGCAGTTGATCTTCACTTCGATCAGGTTCCTCAGTATATTGACAAGCACTGGTGAAGACCATCATGCAGGTCAAAAGACCAAAGCCGATATACAACGGAATCCGGATCACTTGATCAAGGATTCAAAGACCTGCTGGTTGACCTTTACATTATAGCGTTCCTTCAACTCCAGGATCCAGTCCTTTTCCAACTTGTCCTGGTAATCAGCGATCACATATCCACGGGCTTCATCCAATGTTTTTGGAGTGGGAGGAAGAACCTCTTCGATCTTCATGAAGTTCCATCCTTTCGAACGCTTGTCCTCTTCATTATAAGATAAGGTTCCTGGAGCCCAGACCATTTCATCTATAGCTGGATTTTTCCCGTGCTCATAGATGAGTTCACGAGCACTCAATATCGGCTCAGCACCCTTATTAAACTTGTTCAGGACCTTGTCACTTGATTGACCATCCGCATATTTCCGGACATCCTCCAGCAGATGGGTATCACTGCTCTTCAGTGAATAGTAGGTCACTCTGGCCCGTTCGCCCCACTGATATTTGTCCTTGACCTCCTCGGTAAAGAAAGCCTCAAGACCAGTCGTATCCTGTCCGGCACGATCCCAGACCACACGTTTAGTAGCTTCAAACAGAAGGATGCCTTCCTCATACTCACGCATCAATGCCTTGAAATCAGGGTATTTATCTTCCAATTGTGACTCTTCGAATTTGATGCACTCATCTTTGATGAAGTCATCGAACAATACCCGAATACCAGATACCAGATCATTGCTGCGTTTCTGGTTGACACGTTTGCCAGCATTTTTCAAGAGGAAGTCTTCAAATTCTGAGACAGTTATTTCTGTTGATTTGCCCAGTTTGAGGATGGTTTTTGCACCCAGTTTTCCTGATGAAGGACGCCACAAGAAAGTGTAGAAAGAATCATTTTGCATCTGCGTATACTTGTTCAGGACATCTGCTTGTTCCTGGACTCCGATCTCAGATTTGATCTTGGCGATCATACTGGTTTTAGCCAGTTCAAATCGTTCGTCCCTCTTGACCAACGGTTCCAAACGGCGCTTGGCAAGATCTTCCGCATCAATGCCACGTTTGCTGATCCGCTTGACAATATGATAGCCACTGGAGGTTTCAAACGGTTTGGTATAGGATCCATCCTCGAACAGTCCGAAGGCAGCATCCTCGAAAGCGGCCTCATATCGGTTTATGCCAAAGAAGCCAATATTTCCTCCCTTGGCTGCAGACAATTTATCTTCGGATAACTCCTTTGCCAGCTCGTCAAAAGCGGTTCCGCTTTTCAAGGCATAGTATATGCTGTCGATCTTCGTTCGGGCATCTGCAGAATTGTCGCCTTTGATCTTGCGGACCAGGATATGGGCCACTTCAATATCACCACGTGCAGGTCGACGATCTGTAACTCTGATCAAATGATAACCTAATTTGGTGCGAATCACTCCACTGACTTTACCTTTTGGTACGGTGTACGCAGCGGTTTCCATATTGTAAAAACCAGAAGGGAACAGTGCCGTCCAGTAACCGAGATCACCCCCATTACTGGAAGTAGTTTCGTCCTCGCTAAACAATTTGGAGACTTCCAGGAAATTCTTGCCTGAAGCAAGGGCTTTCTGGGCTTCCATGATTTTCTTTCTGGCAATGACTGTATCCTCCGGACTGGCATTGGCATCTAACTTGACCAGTATATGGCTGATCCGGACATCCTCCTGGATCCGCTCATAAGCTTCCTGAATCAGTTGATTGGTCACTTCTTTGTCTATCAGATAATTGCTCGCCAATTGCTTCCGATATCCGGCCAGTTCATTCTTCAGGGAGGGGATGGTATCCAGCTTCATCTCCTTGGCCCTGCGGACCTTCATTTTAAACTTCTTGTAGAGGTCCAGATATTCTGAGAGGGACGGTCGGCCAAAGTCGGCTTTAAGACCGTTCGTCTTAGTATAGATATACACGAACTCACTGACGGGGACCTGATCATTGTCTACACTGAAAAGGATGGGATCCGGCTGGTTTTGAGCCTGCAGGCTGACCATTTGGCCGAGAAAAAGGAGCCCTAACAGGGCGATCCGAAGGTGTTTCATGATAACTGCGGTTTTGTTCAAACAGACAAGCGGCAAAAGTACGAAATGTGCCCTGCTGACGAGGCTATTTCGGCTTCGATAACTTTCTATTTACACGGAATGTTGTGTTTATTGCCCTATTCGTGGTAGTAGATCCGATTCACACGAGGTGAAATGTTGGTCAGGACCTCATATGGGACTGTTTGCAAGCTTTGGGCCAAATGAGTAACTGGGTAGTGTTCATCAAATAGAATGGCTTCATCCCCAACGGTTACCTGTGGAATATGGCTGATATCAACCATACACATATCCATACATATTGCCCCGACCGTGGGCGCGAGCTGATTGTGAATACGCACTGAAAAATGGCCCTCGCCAGCCAGACGGAGCAATCCATCTGCATAACCGATACCCAAGGTGGCGATGGTCCGTTCAACTGGTGCTATTCCTTTTCGTCCATAACCGACCGAGTCTCCAGCAGGTACAAGGTGAATGCGGGCAATATGGGTCTTCAGCGCTAGGGCAGGCTGAAACGTGTCTGTCGCTTTATTGCCCAGACCATACAGCCCGATGCCGAGGCGGACCATATCAAAATGGTATTCAGGAAAACGTTCAATTCCGGCCGAATTCAGGATATGGCGCATCGGCGTGTATCCCAATACCTCGATTAATCGATCCGTGAAGTGTGTAAAACGTGCGGCCTGTTGGTGAGTGAAGTCGTCATGTGCTTCGTTTTCACTGGAAGACAAGTGGGTGAAACAGGACGAAATATAGACCTGTTCCAGGCCGGAGAGCATGTCGATGAGAGCGGGGAGTTCGTGCTCTTCAAATCCGAGTCGGTGCATTCCGGTTTCGACCTTCAAATGGATCGGTGTAACCGGATCGACAGGGCTCAGAAAATTTAAAAACTGTCGGAGTTGATCCATGGAATGGATCTCGGGCTCAAGACGATGTTGGATAATACTGGCAAAACTGGATTCATCCGGATTCATGACCATGATGGGCAATTGGAGCCCGGCCTGTCTCAACTCTACGCCTTCATCCGCATAAGCGACACCGAGATAATGTACGCGTTGAAAATCCAGCAAACGGGCAATATCTGCACTACCACTTCCATAGGCCGAGGCTTTGACCATGACCATGATCTTCGTAGTCGGTCGCAATTGCTCTGCGTATGCCTTGAGGTTGTTGGACAGGGCTGTCAGATTCACTTCCAGCCGGGTGCGATGAACAAATCGGGTCAGTTTACGACTGATCTCCTCCAGGGCAAATCGACGAGCCCCTTTGATCAGGATAGCCGTGTCTCCGACTGATTGAAAATCATTGTTTTCCAGGAATGTCCGGACATCCGGATACCAGGTGGCCTCCAGTGGGTTGCCCAGTTCTCGGATCAACTCCGGACCCTGGGTGCCTATACAGGAAAGCCGCTGAAACGGTGTGTCTCGCAAAAGTACAGCGATGCGCTGCACCAGATCAAACGTACTCAGGCCGGTATCATCCAGATCAGAAAGTATGATCCAGGCAGAGCGTTTGCCGCGACGTTGATTCAGAAAGGAAAAGGCTATGCGTACACCTTCAAGATCGGCATTGTAATAGTCATTGATGATCAGGTTGCCATTCCAACCCTCTCTGGATTCGAGGCGCATGGACAATCCAGACAACGTCCGAATGCGATCACAAATCTGAAGCAGATCCACGCCGTAGACCAAGGCTGTGAGCAGGCAGGTCATCGCATTGGCGAAGGAAGCATCATCACTTTGAGGGAGGATGACCAGGCCTTCCTGGTCCTGAAAGCGAAACCTGACTTCCTGGCGATGGTCCAATTCCCTTCGTCTGAGAATGTGCAAATCTGCTGGCTCGGATTCAGACCAGGTGACTAATCGGGATGACAGCGAGGCGAAGGATTTTGGATATTCTTCGACGATAGAAGCCGGCAAGATCAAGTTCTTACAGTCTTTGAATAAGATCAGTTTCTCGCGGAGTTTGCTTTCCTGATCTGAAAACCCTTCATCATGGGCACTTCCCAGGCTGGTGAGGATGCCGATATCCGGTTGGATCAATGCTTGAAGTTTTTCCATTTCCCCGGGTCGGGAAATTCCAGCTTCAATGAGGGCGAGTTGATGTTCGGCACCCATCATGGTCAGGGACAAGGGCACACCGATCTGGCTGTTAAAACTGCGGGGACTGCGGATGATTCCCGCCTCATCTTTGAGGATATGATAGAGCCACTCTTTGACTGTGGTTTTGCCATTGCTACCGGTGATGCCAATGACAGGATACTGGTATTGCTCTCGATGCCCCTTTGCCAATTGTTGTAGTGCAGTCAGGGTATCCTGGACCAGCAGATAGGCTGTTTCTGGAAGGGGACTCTCGGGAATTGTATCCACAACAAAATGCCGGACACCTTTTTCCCAGGCATCCTGTTGATAAAGGTGGCCATCATGTCGGGGACCTCTCAGGCAAAAGAATAATGTGGTAGCGGGTTGGAACAAAGTCCGACTATCAGTGGACACCCGGCTGAAGACATGACGTTCAGGATCAGACGGCAACCACTGTCCTATGGAAATATGTCCGCTGTCTAGTCCGCCTTCCATCAGAGATCCGATCCGATATCGTTGCGATAGTTCACCTGATCAAAACTGATCTTTTTCACCAGATCATAAGCACCTTTTCGGGCTTGTTCCAGATTCTGTCCAAAGGCAGTACACGCCAGGACTCGTCCTCCATTGGTCACCAACTGTTCCTTTTCCATGCGGGTACCTGCATGAAAGACCAGCGTATCCGATTGTGCTTCGTTTGGTAACCCGTGAATGGGTATTCCCTTTGCGTAGGAGCCGGGATATCCGCCAGAGACCAGCATAATGGTCACGACTGTTCGGGGATCCATATCTATCTGGATGCCATCCAATCGCTGTTCATGCATGGCGACCATGAGATCGAGAAAGTCCGTCTTCAGCCGGGGCATAACCACCTCTGTTTCGGGGTCACCCATCCGACAATTATACTCGATCACATAGGGTTCGCCCTTGACCAGGATCAAACCGATAAACAGAAATCCCTGGTAAACGATCCCGTGTGATAACAACCCATTGACTGTTCGTGTGACAATGCGTGTGCGTACTTTTTCAATCAGGTCATCAGTGACAAAGGGAACCGGACTGACAGCCCCCATCCCTCCGGTATTGGGCCCGGTATCGCCCTCGCCAATGCGTTTATAATCCTTGGCGATGGGGAGCAAGCATGCATGATATCCGTCGGTCAGGGCAAAAACAGAGAACTCGATACCATCCAAAAATTCTTCCAGAACGATGGTGTGGCCTGCTTCACCAAATTCACCGGCAAACATGCCCGTGATAGCTGCTGCAGCTTCTTCCTTTTGATCGCAAATCAGAACACCTTTACCCGCTGCAAGACCGTCGGCTTTGATCACATAAGGTGGAGTGAACGTGTCCAGAAATTGAATGGCCTCTTGTTCCTGCTCCCGCGAAAATTCACCATACCGTGCGGTGGGGATGTCACATTCAGACATAAAGGCTTTGGCGAAAGCCTTGCTTCCTTCCAGTCGTGCGCCAGCAGCATCCGGGCCGCAAATGATCAGGTTGGATAGTGCGGGATCCTGCCGTAAGAAGTCGGTGACCCCTTTGACCAAAGGTTCCTCCGGACCGACCAGGACAAGGTCAATCTGTTTGGATACACAAAAGGTGGCTACGGATTCAAAATCGAGGGGGTTCAGTTCGACATTCTGACCGCACTGAGCGGTTCCCGGATTCCCTGGGGCAATGTAGAGTTGCTCGCAGGATGGGCTGGAAGAAATCTTCCAGGCGAGAGCATGTTCTCGCCCACCGCCACCTAGCAGGAGGACCTTCATAACTTTTTGTCAAAGGTAGGTAATGCGAGTGGATCCGATTCCTAGAGGTCGATCCTTGCGCCGATAGAGATACTTAAGGTATTGATCCTGTCTTTATTGGGGCCCAGAGATTTCTGGAAAGGATTATGTTGGTAGACAGGTTCAATGAAGAGACTGGTTCTTCCAGACAGGTGCCGTTCCAAACCCACACCGAGATCTAAAGTTAGATAGGAATTCTCGGCCAGCGTTCCGCCCTCAAAAAAACCATCGGCATATCTTTTCAAGCTGGTTTTGGAATCCGTAGTGGGTTCGGGTGTGACGCCATTTGGATTTGGGTCCGCCCCCGGTGTATAGGATTGTTTTCTGTCATAGTTCGCCTGAAAAGCCAGGTGTGCTGTACCACCGATCAAGCCATAGGCATGCCAACGATTGACCCGGGTTAAGCTCCGTTGTCCGAGAACAGACAGACTCAACAGATTGAGTTCAATATCCCGAAGGGTCTCACTGAAATAGCCCCGCTGGATGTCACCGTCAAATACTTCAGTATAAGGTTTTGGCAAATAGTACTTGCGGTGATAGGCCAGAGAGGTACGGAAGCCCCACTTTGGTCCCTCTACAGCGTATCCGATGGCTCCTCCATAACCGGAGACCAATTGATCATATCCCTTTTTTACCAGCAATTGATCGTAGGGCGTCATCACATAGTTGATGTCTCCGTTGATACCCATACTCACCCGGTGTCGAATATTCGCTTCTGTAGAGACGGGCAAGGATGTCAAGGCAATGGGTGATTGGATAAGCTGGGGAAGGTTGGACGACAACAGGTCTACCCGAGATGCTGTCTGCCGATCATTAAAGACGATTTCTTCTGAATTGGGGATCCTCGTTTCCAGATCCTGGATGGGCATGACCGCAAATAGTTCATTTTGCTTCAATGTGCTCAAGGGTTTGGAGGCTTGAAGCGGAGTGTTTGTGGGGGTGAACCCATTGCCGGCAACGGCGGCAATGGAAGGGGGTGCAGATTGCGCTGCAGAACCATCCAGGATTCCTACAGGTGCAGTTTCACTTAGCAGTGTGTTGGTTGGACCGGATTGGACATCAGGCAAGCTGGCAATCGGCAAGCGAACATTGTCAGGGCGGTACTCGGGTGCATTCAGATTCCACAGGGTGAGCAGAATGAGCAAAAAGAGGGCTGCTTCTACCACTTTAAGTCGCAGCATATCTGCCCGTTGACGGGCTTGTCTTTCCAGAGACTGGCGGAACAGTTGCCAGTGTGATGGCTCATACTGTGTCTGAAACTGCTCAAGTTTAGTCTTCAGTGCCTGGTCAAATTGGGCATCTTCAGTATTCTGAACTTCGGCTTGTTCCAGCTTGGAGGCAAACTGATCCCAGGCAGCATCCGGACGGGATGCCTCATGTTGGTCCAATTCACTTTTTATCCAGCGGTCAAAGTTCTTCATCAATGCCATTTACGTTTAATTGCGTGCTGCAATTTTAATCGGGCCTTCACCAGATTTGATCGAGAGGTACTCTCTGTTATATCCAGCATGGAGGCAATCTCTTTATGCGAATACCCTTCGAGGATATACAGGTTGAACACCATCCGATAGGCTGGTGACAAATCCCGAACCAGACTGAGGATCTCTTCAGCAGAGATCATATCCAGTGCCGAAGTGTCTCCGTTGGACAGGGTCTGGATCTGGTCCAGGTCATCTGTCCGCCGTCGATTATTCCGACGATAATGATCGATACAGGTGTTGACGATGATGGTCCGGATCCAGGCCTGAAGGGATGTCCCGGGCTTATATTTGGAGATATAGCGGAAGACTTTGATAAAGCCCTCGTGCAACATATCCAGTGCTTCGTCTTCCAAACTGGCGTAACGAAGACATACACCCATCATTTTGCTATAATATTCCTCATACACCCGCTGCTGTGCCCAGCGCTCTTGCCGGACACAAGCGGCGATCAAATCGGGCTCGTCCACAGACAGATGAAGAGAAACATCCATACCATAGACAAGGTACTGCGTTTAACGGAATGAGGCCAGTATTCGCTGCCTGTCAGGCCCTGTTTTTGGCCATATCCGGTCAATTCCAATGAAAATTGATTCAAAAAGCGGATTGGTTATAGAAATACAAGGATCTTGCAAAAGGTCTATTTTTGTAACATATGCGCATCTATCCTGTCTTGTTGGCGATGATTATCCTCACCGCCGGCTGTCAATCCACTGATTCAACGGAGACTGCAGTATCGCTCACCGGATATCCGGAGATCGACCAGATCACCCAGTCTATTCAGGAACATCCTGAAGATCATCGGTTGTATCGACAACGAGCTATTGCTTATGCTGATCGGGAAGCTTATGATCAGGCTATTCTGGATCTCAACAGGGCGTTGACCCTGGACAGTATGGATATTGAAAGCTACCACTTGCTTGCCGATGTCTATCTGGACTATTATGATTCCCGAATGGCAATCAACACATTGTACAGTGCGGTAGAGCGATATCCCGAGCGCATACCCACCTTGCTGAAATTGGTGGAATTTCAATTTATTCTGAAGTTTTACGATCCGGCCAAGGAAACTATTGCCCGCATTATGACCCTGGATCCACAAAATGCAGAAGGTCTCTTTTGGGCAGGAATGATTCATCGGGAGGAAGGCAACAATCCTCAGGCGATCAAACGATTTCAAGAAGCGACAGAGCAGGACCCGGATCTGATCGATGCCTGGATAGAATGCGGCAAATTATTGAGCGTAGAAAAGAAACCTCTGGCCTTGCGCTATTTTCAAACAGCTGTTCGTCTGGATTCGACAAGTGATCATGCCCGCCATGCACTGGCAGAGTATTTACAGGATCAGGGACAATACCAGGATGCTCTGGAAGTCTACCGAGACCTGGTACTTCGCAATCCCCGATATGCAGATGCGATTTATAATTCCGGTTTGATCTACCTCGAATTGGATAGTCTTCAAGATGCCCGAAAGCAATTTGACCTTGCCCTGAAAGTGGACCCTACCCGTTCTCTGGCCTACTTCGCTAGAGGAAATGTGCTGGAACAATTGGGTGATCTGAATGGTGCTATATCTGATTACCAACAGGCTTTGCTACTGGATCCTTCTATGGCTCGGGCGAAAGAAGCCCTGGCCCAATTGCAGCAAACGCAATAACCTTATGATGCAACGATTGATCTCTACACTTCTCTTTAGTCTTCTGACCCTCAGTCTGTTCGCCCAGGAAGGCGAGGAGCAAGCCCTGAAGACACGTACCCCCAATTATATTATGGAAACGGCCCGGCCCGCAGCAGACATCCAGTCTGTTTTTCCCTATGATATCGAGCTGAAGCGTGCTGATGGTACGTTGACCACCTCCGATCAGGTATTTCCAAACAATGGAAAACCGACAGTCCTTCTCTTTTGGTTGACGACCTGTTTTCCGTGCCGCATGGAACTGGAAGCCTTGAAAAAGGAAGTCCCGGAGTGGTTGAAGGAAACAGATTTCAACCTGGTCGCCATCTCCACGGACTTTGCCAAGAATTTTGATGCCTTCACTCGTAGAGTTGAGGAAGGTCAGTGGCCCTGGTTGGCGTATAATGATGTTCATCGGGAATTCAGCCGGATCCTGCCAGGAGGGTTGAATGGGTTACCCCAAACCTTTGTGCTGAATGGATCGGGAGAGATTGTCTATCACAAACGGAAATACCGGCCCGGTGATGAAGAAGCGCTTCATGCGGCCATTCGGTCTACGGCAGAAAAACAGTAGTTTAAACTGCTCCGGACTTCAGGTGTAAGCCCGGTTGAACAGGCCAAAAAAAAGCCGGAACAGGTTCACTGTTCCGGCTTTTTTATTCCTTTTTGGTCTCTTAGAAGAAGTTGGATCGGTTGTCTTCCATTTTTGCACCCTTTTTCAAGGACTCCACAAATCTGAAGTTTAACGAATTCGACTTTTGCATCTTCATTGACTGGCGAATCAAGGCCACATTTGCTGGTGGTACTTCTGTTGGACGGCTGATGACTTTGGCGACATAGACGCCATTGTTACCAACGATGGGAGCAGAAGTTGAACCTGCATCCATTGTGACTACAGTTCCAATCAGTTTAGGCTCATTGCCGATTCCGGTCAGGAAAGAACTTGTAAAGCCCATGGTCTTTGCCGTATCCACAGCTGTGGAATATGTCAGGGCGATGCTATTCAGATCTGAATTGGATGCGATCTGCTCGGCGATCTTTTTACCTTTTGCCTGATTCCGAACCAGAATTTCCAGATCTGTGCGAGCGGACTCCAGACTTGCATCTCCTTCAGGGCGAATGGAGGACAAGCCGGTAACCAGGTATCTGTTTGTATATCCTCCTTGTTCATCTTCAAAGGCATAGACTTCTGGAGAAATACTTCCCACAGAACTCTGCTTGAAAGCCCAACGAATGATATCTCGAATGGAGGATCCCTGCCCGAGTACACCGAGCGCAAAATCATTGGCACGGAAGGCCGAACTGGTCTGAACGACCAGTTCACTATTTTCGGTAGCGGCTTGTTCCAGGCTGGCCAGATCACGGTATTTACTGACCGCTTCCAGGGCCTTCTGATAGGCACGTTTTTGCGTGCTTTCAGATGGAATGATCGCTTCGTTTAGGATGCCCATGCGCAGGCCAACCTTGTTTTCAATGAACTTGCGATCGGTCACTTGTACCAGGTGTACCCCAAACTGGGTAGTTACAGTATAGTACTTGCCAGGTGAGGCATTATAGAAAATCAGATCATTAAATTCCTTGACCATAGCTCCCTGAGCAACAAAACCAAGATCGCCTCCCGATGTACGGCTGGCATCCTGACCATATTGTAAGGCCAGTGTGTCAAAAGCAACGATACCGGCTTCGGCCAGTCCTTTCAAACTGTCTATCGTGGTTTGTGCCTGTGCGATGTCGGCTGGATCTTTTGCCTGGATCAGAATGTGGCGTGAACGTACGGAGTCCGGGACAACCATGCGATCGAGGATTTTTACCACCAGATATTGTCCGTTTTCAACAAAAGGACCATATACGGATCCCTTCGGCATACTGAATAAGGTGTCGGCCTCCGGGGTGGTAAAGAAATCATTTTGATAATAGGCACCATCCATGAAGCCATAGTTGTTCTCAATGAACAGCGTGTCGTTGGTTGACTCCTGGAATGGGGCAACCATTTCGGCCAGGTCATTATAGATAGCAGCTGAATCCTCACGGGTTGCCTTCACGTCAAAGCTGACGAAGCTGATGGCCCGGGATTCTTCATCCTGATGGAATTTGGCGCGATGTTGCTTGAGGTAAGCATTGAGATCATCATCCGTAAAGCTGACCTCACTGTCACTGACCACGTCAAACGGAATGCGCACATAAGCGACTTCGCTCTGGGTTGCACGATCCTTATTCATCATTTCTGCCTGCCAGGTGGGCAGATACATGCCCTTGGAGATCATCGCAACGATCTTGGCCTGAAGGCGATCTTTAACAATCTCCTTTTCCTGTTCGGCCCAAAAAGTGCGCAGATCAGGAGGCAGCTGGTCAGCTTCAATCGCCTGTCGAAGGCTGTTGAGCTGCTGACGATCCACCTGACGCGTATTGGGATCCATGAAATTCCTCTGAATGATCGGACTCAAATTCGTTCCGAATTCAAGATCGACCAGTTCTTCCTTACCCACGCCAAGACCGAGATCATCGGAAATTTCGTCGATGAGGATCTTTTCTACGAAATAGTTCCAGAGCTGCTGTTTCCGTTGGAAGACGTCAGCGCCACTATTTCCAAACAATCGATTTTCTGTATCGCTAAAGACCTGCCAGTCAATTCGTTGGCCATCTACTTTGCCAAGAGTGAATTGGTTCGCAGACTGCGGGCCTCCGGAAGTCATCATGTCCATCAAGATGAAACCGGCCATGGCCAGACCGATAGAGAGGAGAAGAATGATTGGATTCTTCCGGATGGTATTCATCAATCCCATAGATCAACGAGTATTTAAATATTTCAAAAAAATCAATGTATGCGCTTTATTTAAAAGCGTCTTATTGTAAATGTTTGAATGACAATCTCTTATAAAGAGGAGAATTGTTGTATTCAAATTATTTCAATAAATAAGACATCCTTTTTGGAAAAAGCCATGCAAAGGTAATGGGTTTGGACCATATAATCCAATCCCAAGGTATCCTCCTGTCATACGCATTGGCACGAGAGAAGTTGCATAGACCTCACCTATTCATCGGATTCTTTGGATAAATGTTCGGCGGCATCCTGCAGAGCATCATAGAAGGGTGTCCCATATTTTCGAATGAGGGCTTCGCGTGCAAAGACATACAGGGGCATTCGTGTTTGTTCGCCCCGACTACAGGCAGCAGAACAAATATCCCATCGTTCGTAATTCAATGCTTCAAAGCCAGCTTCCGGCCGACCCAGGACCCGAATGGGATAGAGATGACAGGAGATGGGTTTTCGAAACTGGGTCTCACCCGCTTCCCAGGCTTTTTCAATACCGCATTGAGCCACACCCTGACCGTCAAATGTGAGATAGGCACAAGGACCACCATCGATCAGTGGCGTACCTTCTTTGTGGAGATCCTCATAGTATACTGATGTCCCTTTGGATTGGATGACCGCTAGACCTGCAGGGCTGAGAAAGCCAATGATCTCTGGTAGAATGGCTTTGAGCGTTTCAACTTCGTCCTGGTCCAGAGGCGCACCATAGTCGCCCTCCCAACAGCAGGCCCCTTTACAGGCCTCAAGGTCACAAGCAAATGCAGCGGTCAATACATCATCACTGACCAATATGTCTTCGATCAAATGCACTGAAAGATCCTTTTTTGATAAATGAATGGTCCTACCATGGAAATAATGAGAACCAGTGGCAAAGATGATGGTTAAATTCTATTTTTGCCGTCCATCCGTCAACCGAATGAAGTTTGTCGGGTTTCGATACAAACAGGATAGCCATGGATCAGCTCAAGGAAAAGTTTATTGCAAAGGCCAGCGCATTAGGCCAGGAAGTGAAGGAATTGCTGAGTACTCATTCTGAAACCCAGATTGGGACAGTGGATATCGGCCAGATTTTTGGGGGGATGCGCGGCATCAAAGCCATGGTTTGGGAGCCCTCAGCACTGGACCCACAAGAGGGTATCCGGTTTCGCGGATATTCTATTCCTGAATTGAGCAAACTGCTGCCGACTGCGGAAGGGGATGATGAGCCTCTTCCTGAGGGTCTGTTCTGGCTGATGTTGGTCGGTGAAATTCCCACAGCTGAAGAAGTGCGTTGGCTGACGGATCAATGGACCCGTCGGAGTAACGTGCCTGCTTATGTATTCAAGACCCTGGACGCTCTTCCACTGGAGGCGCACCCAATGACCCAGCTGTCCACTGCCGTGATGGCTATGCAGCAAACCAGCGTATTTGCCCGCCGGTATGCGGAGGGGATGAACCGTAATGAATATTGGGATGCGACCTACGAGGATACGATGAACCTCATCGCCCGCCTCCCTCGTGTTGCCGCATATATCTATAGACGAACTTATTTTGAGGGCGATCATATCGCTCCGGATATTTCCCTGGATTGGGCGGGCAACTTTGCCCATATGTTGGGCATCAACAAGCCGGACTTCCGTAGCCTGATGCGGTTGTATATGACCATTCATGCCGATCATGAAGGCGGAAATGCCTCTGCACACACCACTCACCTGATCGGATCGACCTTGAGTGATGCCTATCTTTCCCTTGCTGGTGGCTTGAACGCACTGGCCGGACCCCTTCATGGCCTGGCTAATCAAGAAGTCATCAAGTGGGTCTTCAAGATGAATGACGCACTGGGTACTACTAGCCCGACGGAAAAGCAGATTGAAGACTACGTAAAATCAACACTGTCGGCCGGTAAAGTGATTCCGGGATATGGTCATGCTGTCTTGCGCAAACCAGACCCTCGATTCATAGCACAAATGGAGTTTGCCAAAAAGTATACGCCCAATTCAGAGATTGTGGAGACCATCTGGAAGGTATTCAAGGTGGTGCCTCCAATCCTCGAATCAATGGGTAAGGTGAAAAACCCCTGGCCTAACGTGGATGCTCACTCCGGAGCACTTTTAGTGCATTACGGCATGGACCAGTACAGTTTCTATACCGTTCTTTTTGGTGTGAGCCGGGCCTTGGGTGTCCTCTCCGCACTATGCTGGAGCCGGGCCATGAGTTTGCCTCTGGAAAGACCCAAGTCTGTGACGATTGAATGGGTTCAGGAGTTCATCGAAAATAAAAATAGCTGATCAATCAGCGAAAAAACATCGGAACCTGCGGGTCAACCACGGTCCTTTCGATTATTTTTTGGGCCATTCATCATTCATACGAGAAGAGATTATGCAGTATCCGGATAACCTGAAGTACACCAAGGAACACGAATGGATCTTGGTGGAAGGGAAAACAGCAGTCGTTGGTATCACTGAATTTGCTCAATCAGAATTGGGTGAAATCGTCTATGTCGAAGTCGATACTGTCGGCGAAACAATCGGTATTGATGAAGTTTTTGGTACCGTAGAAGCTGTAAAGACGACCTCCGATCTATTCATGCCGATCAGTGGCAAAATCATTGCTTTCAATGAGGAGATCGATGAGAAGGAAGGAGATAATCCTGCCGTGATCAACGAAGACCCTTATGGTAAGGGCTGGGTCATCAAAATTGAACTGACCAACCCATCCGAGTTGGATGGCCTGATGGATGCAGCGGCCTATAAGGCATTGGTCGGATAATTTTTTTACGGACCCATCCACCATTTTCCCTTTTAATGGCATCTTTCCTTCGACAGCCACACCTACCCGTTGTGCTGTGGGGAGTAATCATCAGTATTCTTTCACTGCTACCAGGCAAAACGTTGCCTGAAATGGTGAACTGGAGCTGGATCGGCACCGACAAACTGGCGCATGCCTTCGTTTATGGCTGTTGGTCCTTCCTTTGGATTCGATGGGTTTATCTGCAGAGAAAGCCCCATCCTGCCAAATGGATGATCTTCGGGTTGATGATCATGAGTCTGTATGGTGTCGTTTTGGAATTTCTTCAAGCGGCCATTCATACCGACCGATATTTTGAGGTACCGGATATTGTTGCTAATATTATCGGTGCTTTCGCGAGCTATGGCATTTTTTTATTCTTAAACAAAACAAGTTGACTATGGATCTGGCATTTTCAGGAACCACCGTCATTATACTTTTGGGCGTTTTGCTGGCCATTGTCCTCGGACTGATCTTCTTCTTTCGCAAGAAGCTGAACAGTTACGACATCCAGCATTTACGAGATCAACACACAAAGCGTGAACGGTCTGACCTCTTGGCCACCCGGACTAAATATCCTGAGGTAGATGCCTTTCGCTTGAGCGATACATTCTTGAAATTCAGTCTATTGACTTCATTGTTGGTCGTTTTACTGGCCTTCAACTGGACGACATTTGATGAACAGATCTATATTCCAGAAGGGGCCATGGAAATGGCAGAAGATATTGAAATCGAACCACCACGTACGGCCGAACCGCCCCCACCTCCACCACCTCCTCCTCCACCGGTCATTGAAGAAGTACCGGAAGAGCTGATCGAGGATGAGGACCAGCCTGAATTTGTTGACCAGAGTTTGGACAAGGAAGAAGAGGTAAAAGCACCACCCCCTTCCGCTCCACCCCCTCCACCCCCACCGCCACCTCCGCCAAAGGAGGAAGAGATCTTTGTGATCGCGGAGGATATGCCTCGTTTCCCCGGCTGTGAAAATGAAAGCAGCAAAAAAGAGAAGGAAGCTTGCGCCCAGAAGAAGATGTTGGAATTCATTTATGCCAATATCAAGTATCCTCCGATCGCCCGTGAAAACGGTGTAGAAGGGACAGCAGTAGTGACGTTTGTCGTCGAGAAAGATGGATCTGTTAAATCTGCTAAAGTGGTTCGGGAGATCGGCGCCGGTTGCGGACAGGAATCCCTCCGTGTGGTTGAACTTATGAACGCCAAAGGACTCAAATGGATCCCTGGAAAACAAAGGGGAAAACCAGTCCGGGTACAGTTTAACTTGCCTGTGAAGTTCAAGCTTCAGTAAGGAGTAGACAAATCAAGATCAACAGGTGGGTCGGAAGCAATTTCGGCCCACTTTTTTTATGGTTGTCTCCCAGCCGAATGCGGCAGTACCAGCTATTTAGTCAGGGGAACCTTTATAACATAAATTTTTCAGGCATCCACCACAACTGCTCCTATGGTGCATCTATTTGAATATGAGGCACTTCTAAAAAAGACTTAAGTCCGTTTGGAAAAAGATCGCCTCTCTCATCACCATAAATACATGAGCCATGGAGATCACTGGAATGCAAATGTTGGGTATCGTAATTGGATTGATTGGGACCGTCATTACCATCATTCATGTCTTCAAATACAGGTTCAACGCATTTAGAAACAATCACCTCCAAAGGACAACGGATACGGGCACCAAAAGGAATGGAGAATATCGGTGTCGAACCTATCCACAGGTAGACGTATTTCACTACAGCGCCCGTTTTTTTCAAGTTGGACTCTTGATCGCTATCACCCTGGTTTATGGCCTCTTTCAATGGACAAATGGGGTGCACAAGGCTTCTGCGCTGGAAGCTGTGGAAGAGGGGTATCAACTGATCGAAGTCGAAGAGATCCCGTTGACGACACACAAGCGTCCACCTCTCCCAAAAGTCCCTGAGGAGTGGCGAGAAATCAAAGCGGACCCAGAGGCCATGATAGACCTGATCGAAGAAGAATTGCCACACATAGAAAATATTGTAAAGACAGAACCAGGTGACACGGAGGTGACCGGTAGGGAAGCTCCATTCACACCCATCGCACCTCCCATCATCCCGATGGAGGAGAGCCCGTTATGGGTTGTGGCGGAGGATATGCCTCGATTTCCCGGCTGTGAAAGCGGGGGCAGTAAAAAGGAAAAGGAAGCTTGTGCGCAAGAAAAGCTGTTGGCCTTCATCTATTCGCACATTCAATATCCAGGAATAGCCAGCAAAAATGGCATTGAAGGAACAACTGTCATCTCCTTTGTCATCGAAAAAGATGGATCAGTCCGCTTGGCAAAGGTGGTCCGTGAAATTGGCGGTGGTTGTGGGCAAGAAGCTTTGCGGGTAGTCGAATTGATGAATGCGAATGGCCTCAAATGGACTCCAGGTCGACAACAAGGTAAACCCGTTCGAGTCCAGTTCAATCTTCCTGTGAAATTCAAATTGAAATAGGTGTTTGCAAAACGGGCCAGGCGAAAATGACGAATGGTCAAACCCTGAAAGAAAGCGGGAGAAGAGCTGAACCCTGGAAGTTAGACAGGATCCAGGCTAGATTTCGATCACAGCGTATACCGATGGAAAGCAGTTTACAGACTGACCGATGTCATCGGTGATCACTTGATCCAAGAGTACATTGGATTACCAAATGCACGGATCATGAATGTCTCCTTCACTAGCAATATGACATTATTCCTGATCGGAGGAATCTTCTTATTCACCATAGGGATTATCTTTTCATTTCGTTACTGGTTCAACCATGTCGACCGGGAAAAGCTGAAGGCCAGCTATCGACTTCGCAAAGGACAGAATCTTTTATCCGGTCGCAATAAGTTTCCAGAGGTGGACACTTTTCGATATAGCCAGACCTTTCTGCGGTATGGTTTAGTAGCCACCCTGTTTGTCGTTGTGGCCGCATTGAATTGGACCACGTACGATCGGGAGGTGTACATTCCTGACAATGCCCTGGATATGGCTGAGGATATCACCATGGAAGTCCCTCGCTCTGCAGAGCCACCACCCCCTCCTCCGCCACCCCCACCTCCCGTGATCCAGGAGGTGCCCGAAGAGTTTATTGAAGATCTGGACCAGCCGGAATTTGTTGACCAGAGTATTGACCGGGAAACAGAGGTTCATGCACCTGAACCAGTCAAATCGACAGCACCCCCTCCTCCTCCGCCACCGCCCCCTCCTCCTCCCAAGGAAGAGGAGATTTTTGTCATCGCTGAAGATATGCCCAGGTTCCCTGGCTGTGAAGCCCTGGGAAATAAGAAAGAGAAAGAAGAATGTGCGAAGGGCAAACTGCTCGAGTTTATCTACAAAAACATAGAATATCCCTCCATTGCCCGAGAAAACGGAGTGGAAGGGACAGTTGTGATCTCATTTGTGGTCGAAAAGGACGGAAAGGTGAAAGAGTCCAAAATCGTTCGGGAGATCGGGGGTGGCTGTGGCGATGAAGCTCTTCGGGTTGTGGAGCTGATGAATGCCGAAGGAAAACGCTGGACTCCAGGTAAACAAAGAGGTAAGCCTGTGCGAGTGATGTTCAATTTGCCCGTCAAATTCAAACTGAAATGATGTGAGGAAATGAGGGCAAAATAACTTTTGCATGATTGTTGCGTTCTACCTTGTGATTGATACAGGTCCGAACAATATGTCCAAAGCCATTTCCCTCCTTGTCTTATCCTTTTTTCTTCTGGTTCCTCTTCTGGCCCAGGAGTCCAAGCTTGCCGAGCAGTATTATCAAAACGGCGAATACGAGAAGGCAGGACAGCTCTTCCAAAGATTGTATGATGCCCAGACCAGTAGTGAATACTATCTCGACCGCTATGTGGATTGCCTGCTTAAACTGAAGCAATTTGATGAAGGCGAAAAGGTACTGAAGCGAGAGTTGAAGAAAAATTCACGGGCGGTCAAGCTTTATGTCAGTCTCGGTAAATTATTGGAGAGTCAGGACCGATATGAGGAGGCTGAAGTTCAATATCTGACAGCCATCCGGGAAATGCCGGCAGATCAATATCAGATCATTCTTCTTGGAAATGCATTTACTCGAGACCAGAAGTATGATCTGGCCATGGAGGTCTATACTAAGGGGGCAAAACTGCTCAACCAGCCCGCCATCTTTGCGGAATATCAGGGCAATATCCAGTTGCAAGCCGGGGACTTTCCCAGTATGATCACCTATTATTTGCAATATCTCAGCGCCAATCCTCATCAGCAAGGAAAAATCCAGATGAATATTCAGCGGTATCTGCCTGAAGAGTTCATGGGCGAACTGCAGGCGCAATTGTATGGCAGGATCAATGAGGCCTCTGATGATGTGGCCATGATCGAATTGCTGACCTGGTCATTCCTTCAAAAGAAAGATTACCGCAATGCCCTGCGTCAAACCAAGGCCCTGGATTTGAAACTGGAAGAAAATGGCAATCGAATCTTCCATTTAGGGCAGATCGCTTCCAATGAACAAGATTTTGAACCGGCCATAGAGGCATTTCAATATTTGATCGACCAGAAAGGACCGGGCTCTATTTATTACTATGAGGCCAAAAAGCAGTTGTTAAATGCGAAACGGCGTCGGTTGGTGCAATCACCAACCTATACCCGCCAGGATCTGCTTGACCTGGAGGCCGAGTATGAACAGTTTCTGACCGGTGACAATCGCAATCGCCTGATTGCCCCACTGATCATGGAACAGGCAGAATTAGAAGCGTTATACCTTCAGAATCTGCCCAAGGCCATTGCCCTTCTGGACGAAGTGGTTTCCCTTCCCGGAATGGAGCAGGACCTGCAGTCACGGGCAAAATTGCAATTGGGGGACTACTATCTGATGGAAGGAGAGATCTGGGAGTCGACCCTGTTGTATTCGCAGGTGGATAAACTCTATAAAGACGATGCACTTGGCCATGAGGCCAGATATCGAAATGCCAAGTTGTCTTATTACAATGGTGATTTTCAGTGGGCGCAAGCACAGTTTGATATCCTGAAAGCCTCCACATCCAAGCTGATCGCGAATGATGCGCTTGATCTGTCCGTTTTTATCATGGATAATCTCGGACTGGATACCACCACTCTGGCAATGGCCGCCTATGCAGATGCAGAAATGCTGGTCTTTCAAAATCGACACGAGGATGCCCTGGCCAAATTGGACAGCCTTGTGACCAACTATCCGTTTCATTCCCTGGAAGATGATGTGCTCTATCTGAAGAGTACCATTTATGTCAAAGACCGGCAGTGGAAACGGGCGGAGACGGTCCTGAAGCGGATCATTGAAGAGTTTCCGGAAGAGATTCGTGCAGATAATGCCCTCTTCCAATTGGGAACGTTGTACGAAGGGCCTCTTGCCGATCCAGAACAGGCGATGGGTATGTATGAACGTATCTTCACCGATTATTCGGGCAGCACCTTTGCTGTAGATGCCCGGAAGAGATTCCGTGTATTGAGAGGGGATAAGCTGCAATAGCCAAAAATAAGAGTCTTATGCTCATTTATAATGTGACCATTCAACTGAACCGGGAGATTGTTGCGGATTGGCTGGACTGGATGCAACAGACACATATCCCGGAGGTCATGGAGACGGGTCATTTCAGCGAGTATCAACTACTCCGATTGATGGATGATAAGCCGGAGGTCAGCACTTTTGCTGTACAATACCTTTGTCAGGGAATGGATCAGTTGTCTCTTTACCAGACGAATCATGCACCTGCCCTACAGGCCGCTCACCGGGAGCGTTATGAGGGTCAGTTTGTGGCCTTTCGGACTCTTTTGGAGAAGGTTGGCGGTTCTGCTGGATAACAGCTTGCCCGAAGAAAGGGTTCTCACCCTGAAATGCAAACGGGTTCATTCGGAAGGCCTATCTTTGTTGTCCACTTTTGAAATAGTATAACCATGGTATTCAACCTGACTGAAGAACAGTTGGCTGTCCAGGAAGCAGCCCGAGAATTTGCCCAGAAAGAACTTCTGCCCGGTGTTATTGATCGCGATCGGGAGATGCGCTATCCCAAGGAGGAGGTACGTAAAATGGCCGAACTGGGTTTCCTGGGTATGATGGTTGACCCTGCTTATGGCGGTGGAGGAATGGACTCCGTTTCTTATGTACTGGCGATGGAAGAGATCTCTAAAGTGGATGCGTCCTGTTCCGTAATCATGTCTGTCAACAATTCACTGGTTTGCTGGGGTCTGGAGACATTTGGATCAGAGGAACAGAAACAGAACTACCTCACCAAACTGGCCACTGGAGAGTGGATCGGGGCATTTTGCCTTTCAGAGCCCGAAGCAGGAAGTGACGCGACCAGTCAGCGGACAACCGCAGTGGATATGGGCGACCACTATCTGATCAATGGAACAAAGAATTGGATCACGAATGGCGGGACCTCACAGGTCCATCTGGTGATCGCCCAAACCGATGCGGAAAAAGGCCACCGGGGGATCAATGCATTCATTGTGGAAACCGGTTGGAAAGGAGTGACGGTTGGTGCGAAAGAAGATAAACTGGGTATCCGGGCCTCAGACACCCATACCATTATGTATACCGACGTTGTTGTGCCAAAGGCAAACCGCATTGGGGAAGACGGATTCGGATTCAAATTCGCCATGAAGGTGCTTTCCGGAGGGCGTATCGGCATTGCGGCCCAGGCGTTGGGCATTGGCGCAGGCGCATATGAACTGGCCCTTGCTTATGCTCAGGAGCGTGAAGCTTTTGGAAAACCGATCAGCCAGCATCAGGCCATTGCCTTCAAATTGGCCGACATGGCCACTGAAGTGGAGGCATCTCGTTTATTGGTATATCGTTCTGCCTGGCTGAAGGATCAGGGAAAGGATTATGATACTGCCAGCTCGATGGCAAAGGTATTTGCCTCAGAAATGGCCATGCGTACAGCTGTTGAAGCGGTTCAGGTTCACGGAGGATACGGATACGTCAAAGAATATCATGTGGAACGACTGATGCGGGATGCCAAGATCACTCAGATCTACGAAGGAACTTCCGAGATCCAGCGGTTGGTCATTTCCCGGAGTATCTTGTCGGGCAACCCCTATGTGGGTGTGCTCTAGCCGGTGAGTTCCGGTTTTACCCAGCTCAATGGCTGAACGAGGCTCTATATTGATCTTTACCTTTCGAGGCATTCCGGTGCGTATCCATTGGAGTTTTGGATTGCTCCTGCTATGGGTGTGGTATACAGGCACCCGTTATGGGATGGACTGGCCGGCAATCGGTGTCCTGGGTTTGCTGATTCTCAGTCTTTTTGCCTGTGTGGTGTTACATGAGTTTGGCCATGCCCTGACCGCAAAGCGGTACGGAATTGCCACCCGGGATATCATTCTGTCCCCTATAGGCGGCGTAGCCCGTTTAAACAAGATTCCGGAAAAACCTGCTCAAGAGTTGTGGGTAGCCCTGGCAGGACCTGCCGTAAATGTGGTGATTGCCTTACTTCTAGGGATTTTCGCCTGGCTCTTCCTCCCCACGGGGGGTGGCAATTCAAGGGGAATCTGAGACAGCGGTATTCTGGATCGGAAATTTTATTCCACTACTTTTCTGGATGAACCTCTATCTGGTTCTATTCAATATGATCCCCGCATTCCCCATGGATGGCGGGCGTGTCCTGCGGTCTTTACTGGCCATGCGCATGGGCCGATTGAAAGCCACAAACGTTGCTGCGGGCATCGGTCGAGGATTGGCCATACTGTTTGTGATCATCGCCATTTGGCAACAAGAGCTTTTTCTGGGCCTGATTGGCTTGTTTGTCTACTTCATGGCTTCTCAGGAACTCAAGATGGTCAAGAGCGAGCACCTTTACCGACAGTTTATCGCCAGGCAGGTGACCCGTCGTCAAATGACCCGACTGCGCAGTGACATGCTGATCTCGGATGCGATCCTCATGCTCCAACACAGTCTGGAGACACATTTCCCCCTGGATGACGGCGATGGACAAATCACCCAGTATGTTCGCGCGAATGACCTTCTCAAGGCAAATGCCAGCGGACACAGCGGACTGTCTGTGACCTATGTTGCCAAACCCATCAGTGGGATAGTCCGTTGGGACGTGGCTCTTCCTGACCTCTTTTCATTCTTCCAACGCGATCCCCATGCCTTGCTGATCGTACTCCAGGAGGATGGTTCAATATACGGAGTGCTGGATCGGGATCAAATCGACCATGTTCTGTACTGGTCACAACGTCACGGAGGTTTTCACTCGGCCCAGGCAACATCATCTGTCAACTGATTTCGATTCTGTTGATCAGGAGTTCTGATGAGGAACCCCACTTCTACCTTGTCTAGATTGGTATAAAAAAGGAGTAAAGCTTTCGGGCCAGCACCCTTTCAGGAACCCATCCAAGAGGGCCATTTTGCGTCCTTTGGTTGATCGAGATTGTTCAATGATCGAGGCGCATATTGGCGGCTAACGATACTCAGAAACAGGACATAAAAAAAGAGGCTGACCACCTGGCCAGCCTCTTATCAGACTTGTATTGCGAACCGAAGATTATCGGCTGATCTGTACAGTTTGAATGCTCAAACCGGAAGCAGAACGCAAGTGAAGGAAATATGTACCGGCAGCCAGGTCGCGAACGACAGCACCGATCTGATGTGATCCTTCGGTCAGTGTACCATTAAATACAGGCAATGCAGCTTTTCCGTCACTGCTAAACAGCATCAGGCTGCAATCCAGGCTTTCTGACAATTCGAGGGATATCTGGAACTCATCAGATACTGGATTCGGGAAGATCTGGAGGTTAGACAACGCGATCGGAGCGTCTGTGCTTACTGTTTCCAGTTCAGCATCAGCTGCATTCAGGATATACTCATCGCGTGGATATTCCAACCACATAGAAACAGAAAGGTCACCGAAATCTTCAATGGAATGCTCGATATCGTGGTTGATCCGGTTAACGACTTGTCCATCCACTGGAAGACGATAGTCGCCCATGAATTCATAAGTCACGTCGAATGGAAACTCTTCATCGACAGCCAAACCACCGACATCAACACCTTCCAGACCATTGATCACCTTTTTCACCACATCGAGGAATTCAGTTTCCAGGTTGCTCTTGATGTTCATT
This sequence comes from uncultured Saprospiraceae bacterium, assembly GCA_942490895.1. Classification (GTDB taxonomy): domain Bacteria; phylum Bacteroidota; class Bacteroidia; order Chitinophagales; family Saprospiraceae; genus JAGNXB01. The sequence goes on along the minus strand of CALNZC010000013.1, from coordinate 48,827 downwards.
GTGGTCTCCTTTTCTTTGATGACCATCATCAAGCGAGTACCAAAAAGGGTAGGTGTCTTTGGCGTCATCTTCCCTTTGATATTCACAGTCTGATTTTCCTCATCAACTGTATAGGTGGCTTCAAATTCAACCAGGCCAGCACGACTGGAACCTCCGACAATATTGTTTTTCGTGATGTTGTTTGTATTACCAAACCAATAGTCGCCATCCACACGAGTGTCCGGGATAGAATTGATGCCATATACATTCCGGCGTGTCACCGTCTCATCTGTGCAATATGGATCTCCTGTACCTGGGAAGTTTTGCTGCCACTTCAGTACAACAGGATATTCTGCTGCAGTCAGGCCGTTCAAAATGCCATGCAATTTGGCATTTCCAGGCTGGCAAGGAGCGCAAGTAGAACTGGTGTAGGTTTCTGTGATCACCTTCCGAGCTACGGTATTGGCGGCTTCATAGATTGATGTTTCCAGATTAATGTCGTTGTTCGCAGGGTTAGCGTCATCGCCTCCATTGATCAAACTGACAGACATCTCGACTTCGTGAAGGCCACCGTCAGCAGCCCAGGGAGTTGGGTGAGTAATGACACCGCTTGTAAAAGGCTTGATATTCAAGCCCATTGCCGTGGCCGTCACAGTAGTGCCGCCATCAATGGTGTAATTCACCTCTGCAGTGGTGATCGTTTCATGACCCACATTGAATACTTCCAATTTCAATGGAAGATTGCCAACTGGATTGTAACCGCGATTGGTAATATCCACTGCTGAAATATCGCGTGGAGCGAATTCACCAACCAGGATATCATCAATCATCAGGATATCTCCGTCATTGGAATTATTGCGGAAGGCGATCCAGATAGACTCACCTGCATAGGTCGAAAGGTCATAACTCTGAGATGAACCAGCAACAGTGGCATTGGCAGTCGAGTAGACCTTGTTGGTAAAATCAGCCACGGTGTTTCCAGTATTCGAAATGTACACTTCATAGCCATCAGGGTATGTTGCGTTTGTACAAGCGCCAAACCAGGAGGCCAGCACTTTGTTCTCCGGTACAGATGGAGCGGGCACATCAATCATACTGGTCACCATCCAGTCATCAGAGACTGCTGCAGGTGAATAGTAGGATGTACTGATGGCTGCATCAGCAAATGTGGGCAGAACGATCCATGAATCTGCACCCTGGAATACGGTATAGAAAGGAGTCTTGCCATCTACATCATACAGACTGAAGTCTGCAGGCATACCATTGGAGAAATCCTCGTAAAAGATGATGTTGACCTGCGCATTAGCGACAGCAAACGACGAAACGAGGAATAAGAGGAGTAATAGTTTCTTCATAATAAAAAGGGGCTTTGATGGAAGGATATCTAACAAAAATAGGAATTGCACTTCAGCTGGCTCTACTTTTTAGATGAAATCGACAATTAAAACTGCAATTGTCGCCTGTGAGACATCATTTGAATGATCAGGTTGGGTAAAAAACAAGGTTTGCACGCTGTTTTTGGAATAGTTCAGCCGCTGTATCTCTGACTTGTTGAACGGTTACAGAGCGATAATGATCAATTTCCTGATTGATCAGATCGGGCTCACCCAGCCATTCACAATGGGCGAGGTTCATAGCTTTATGAACGATGGCCACTTCTGAGAAGGCAATAGCGGCCTCATTTTTATTTTTTATCTTTTCCAGCTCTCTGTCTGGAATGGCACTGGATGCCAGATCTTCCAGTTCTTTCCAAATGATTCCTTCCGCTTCTTCCAATCCCAAACCAGGTGCAGGTTTGGCTTCGATCATAATGACTCCCGGATCGAGGGTCCCGGTTTGGTAACAATCTAAATGGCTGAACAACTCCTGATCCATCACCAGTCGCCGGTACAAGCGTGAGGATGGTCCATTGGCCAGAATGTCTGTGATCAGATCCGCAGCATAATACCCGGGATCCAGACGACCAGGGCAGCGAAAGCCCATATAGAGAGCAGGCAGGGGCACTGTATCCTTTCGGATGATCTCTCGCCTATGCGTTTGCAGTGGTTCCTGAAACGTGGGTAGTTCGACCTTGGGTCCGGCAGGAATCTGACCAAACCAGGCCTCAATTCGGGCCAGTACCTTCTGAGGGTCCACATCACCGGCAACACATATAATGGCGTTGTTGGGCAGGTACCATTGGCGAAAAAAGTCCTTGACCTCTGGCAGGGTTACCTGGGCAATGTGATCGGGAGTCAACCCGATGGTGGGCCATCGATAGGGATGTTCCTTGTAGACGGAATCGGCCATCAGATGCCAGAGATTGCCGTAGGGTTGGTCCAATGAAGTTTCCTTGAATTCTTCGATCACCACCTTCTTTTGGATATCCAGCTCCTCCTGGGAAAACTTCAATCCCATCATCCGGTCGGATTCCAACCAAAAGGCCGTCTCCAGGTTTTCCACCGGGATCATGTCATAAAAGTTGGTGATATCGGTATTGGTGAAGGCATTACAATCCCCACCGGCATGTTGGATGGCTTCGTCAAAGTCATTGACATGCAGAGACTGGCTGAACATCAGGTGCTCAAATAAATGAGCCAAACCGGTCTGATGGGGTGATTCCACCCGAGACCCGGCATTGTAGAGGACATTCAGGACGGCAATAGGCGTGCTGGGATCTCGGTGGATGACCACCCGAAGGCCGTTGGACAGGGTATGGCGTTCAAAGTGAACCATGGGTTAAAGGTAGAAGGAATGCCGAAGTGAAGGAACCGTCTCAGAAGTTGCAGGGGCAAAGATGACCGGCAAAGAGGTATTTATCCAAAGGATTGGGAAATCTCCTGCTAAGGCGCGTAATTTGGGGCGTCACCCAACCCAATCACGTGTCGTTCAGCAAAATCCCATTTCAGCCGCATCTGCTCCGTAAACGAACGTCTTTACGGGAGGAAGAACGATGGCCGACTGCGGAGGGTATCCAGGTGCATTCCGCCTATACAGCGGATGATCTGCCTTATCCGGAAATGACAGCCTTTGGTGCTGGAAGAGCACCCTACCTCAGAGGTCCGTATGCATCCATGTATGCTGTACGCCCCTGGACAATACGTCAGTACGCCGGTTTTTCTACAGCGGAGGAGAGCAATGCCTTTTATCGACGCAATCTGGCTGCTGGACAAAAGGGCTTGTCCGTAGCCTTTGATCTGGCGACCCACCGGGGGTATGATTCGGACCATCCACGTGTCGTCGGTGATGTCGGGAAAGCCGGTGTGGCGATCGATTCAGTAGAGGATATGATCATTCTTTTCGATCAGATCCCTCTTGGAGAGATGTCTGTTTCGATGACTATGAATGGGGCCGTCATCCCAATTCTGGCGTTCTATATTGTGGCTGCTGAAGAGCAGGGTGTCCAACCTGAGCAACTGAGTGGAACCATCCAAAACGATATTCTCAAGGAGTTCATGGTGCGGAACACCTATATCTATCCGCCAGCGCCCAGCATGCGGATCATCGGAGACATCTTCGGATACACCAGTCGCAGGATGCCCAAGTTCAACTCGATCAGCATTTCCGGCTATCATATGCATGAAGCAGGTGCGCCTGCCGATCTGGAACTGGCCTATACCTTGGCTGATGGAATCGAATACTTGCGCACCGGTATGGCCTCCGGGCTGCTTCTGGATGATTTTGCTCCCCGCATTTCCTTCTTCTGGGGTATCGGTATGCACCACTTGATGGAGGTAGCCAAAATGCGGGCCGGCCGGTTGTTGTGGTCAAGTATCGTGCAACATTTTGGATCAACTTCTCAAAAATCCATGGCCCTCAGGACACATTGCCAAACTTCGGGTTGGAGTCTGACAGAACAGGATCCATATAACAATATTGCCAGGACCTGTCTGGAGGCGATGGCTGCTGTCCAGGGAGGGACCCAGTCCCTGCATACCAACTCTCTGGATGAAGCCATTGCTTTACCGACCGATTATTCGGCACGAATTGCCCGGGACACTCAATTGTTTATGCAACGGTCGATCGGGATCAATAAAGTGGTCGATCCGATGGGTGGATCCTATTATGTGGAATCCCTGACCCAACAGTTGGTGGATCGCGCAATGGAGCACATCCGCGAAGTAGAGGAGCTGGGTGGCATGACCAAAGCGCAGGAACGCGGAGTTCCCAAAATGCGTATCGAACAGGCCGCAGCACGGAAGCAAGCCAGAATTGACAGTAACCAGGACCATATCTTAGGTGTGAACCTCTTCAGGACGGATGAAAAACCGGACTTCAAGATTCTAGAAGTGGACAACAGTGCCGTCCGCGAATCCCAGATAGAGCGCTTGGACAGCGTGCGTAAACAACGAGATTCAGTAAAGGTCACCGCGGCGTTGAACCGGATTTCGGAGGTTGCAGCTGCCGGGGAAGGAAACCTGCTTGAGGCCGCCATTGAGGCCGCACGACAACGGGCCACTCTGGGGGAGATTTCTGATGCCATGGAAAAGTCTTTTGGGCGTTATACGGCCAGTCCGCTGGCCATCAGTGGCGTATTTGCACGAGAAATGGGAGAGAATAAAGACTATCAAGAGGCCCTCCGATTGTCGGATGCCTTTGCGGAAATGGAAGGTCGTCGACCGCGGATCCTGGTGGCCAAACTGGGACAGGATGGTCATGACCGTGGTGCCAAAGTGATCGCTACCAGTTTTGCCGATCTCGGATTTGATGTGGACATCGGACCCCTCTTTCAAACTCCGGAAGAAGCGGCCCGCCAGGCGGCAGAAAATGATGTGCATATTCTGGGCATATCGTCCCTGGCAGCGGGACATAAGACTCTGGTTCCCCAAGCAATCAAAGCGCTCCGTGATCTCGGTCGGGGAGATATCCTGGTTGTTGCGGGTGGCGTGATTCCCGCCCAGGATTATGATGAGTTGTTTACTGCGGGCGTCGATGCCATCTTCGGCCCGGGCACCGTCATTGCCAAAGCAGCCCAGGAGATTCTCAAGAAATTAATGAAGGGGTAGATCCTGATTTAGCTCACTATCCAATTTGGGCCTTAAGGTTCAGTCTGGTTGGTAGTCGCACATCCTTGCACTAGAAAAGGATCTGTTCCAGGCCGGTCGGCCCCACATTCCCTTCGCGGCATTCGTTTGTAAGTTCATGTTGAGGGCACATCTATAAACCCCACTCAATGTCCAACCGGTTCGCTTCACTCACCTTTCCAAAGAATACCTTCGCGATTCTGCGTTGTTTTTCAGTCGCATAGCTATGGCTATTCTCTGTCAAAACGCCTTGCCTAGCTTGGTCTTCTTTGGTCTTGGTCTATTTCGGAGATTAATAGAGGTGCCCAAAGAAAATGATGCTCCTGTAAAGCAATTGGAGACAGGCTTTTAGGGATGGTTCCACTAGGGGGCAATGCCTTGGTTTTCCTACCTTCGCAGCATGATTGCATCATTACGTGGAAAGGTGATCCGACGAAGTCCTACATCAGTGATTGTGGAGTGCTCGGGCGTCGGATATGAAGTTCGTATCAGTCTGTATACCGCAACAGCGATTGAAGGGAAAGAGGATGTGGTCCTGACCGTCTATCATCACTTTTCACAGGATAATCAAGCCTTGTTCGGGTTTACAGAAGAGGCTGAAAAACAGTTGTTCATTCATCTGATCTCAGTTTCTGGAGTCGGACCGAATACCGGACAGTTGATCCTGTCGTATATGAGTCCGCAGGAAACGGAGATCGCGATCATGAGTGAAGATCTGACCGCCTTTAAAAAGGTAAAAGGGGTGGGGGATAAAACGGCCCGCCGCATATTGATCGACTTGAAGGATAAAATCCGTAAAGGGACGGGCGAAAGCCATTTAATCCCGACGCAAACAAACAATACAATGGATGAGGAGGCGTTATCTGCTCTGTTGGCCCTGGGATTCCCCCGGGCCCAGGCTCAAAAGGCTCTCTCCAGGATCGGTGGTTCTGCAGATGGGCCATCCAGTGTAGAAGCACTCATTCGGCAGGCTCTTCGCGCTTTGTCCCAGGGTTAATGGATCATGGAACAGGCAACTCTACGGGGCAATTCCCGTATAACGAGGGATGTAGTTAGGCTGGTTACGAGGGAATTCTTCGGACTGGGTTGGAATAGATAGATAAAAACATCATGAAGCGGTTCGGCTATTTTCGGACTCTTCGATCAGAGACAGGCTATTGGCTATGAGGTATTTTTTGGTATGGATCTTCTGGGTATTCCTGGGCATGACCGCTGTTTCGGCAACGAACATTACCGGTTGGCCTATGCAAAAGGACACTCTTCCGGACTATGGCTTCTGGAAGAATGGTGAGGGTAAGGACCCGATCCAATTAGGCGACCCCGGGTTTGTGGAGAAGAATATCGAATACGATCCCTCCAGCGGAAACTACCTGATCTCCGAAAAAATGGGGAGCGAATACTATCGAGCACCCAGCCAGATGGGATTCCAGGAATACATGGACTACCGCAGCAAGGAACTGGAGCAGGAATATTTCAACAAACTCAGTGGCCTCAGTTCTGCAAAAAACAGTCTTTCTGATCGACTGGACCCCATTGCTCGTTTTGACCTGAAAAGCAGTTTGCTGGACCGGCTATTCGGTGGTAACAAGATCGAGATCACGCCTAAAGGACAGGTTGACCTGTTCTTTGGTGTCAATTACAATAAAACCGATAACCCCGTTCTCCCCATCCGTCAACGTCTGCAAGGTGGATTTGACTTCCGTATGGGTATCCAGGTGGATGTCACAGGTAAGATTGGTGAAAAGCTGAACCTCTCGACCAGCTTTAACAACCAGGCTACCTTCAGCTTTGACAACAAGGTCAAACTGGATTATAGTGGTCAGGAATTCAGTGAAGATGATATCATTCAGAAGATCGAAGCCGGTAATGTCAGTCTGCCGTTACGCAGTAACCTCATCCAGGGAAGTCAAGCCCTGTTTGGAATCAAAACGGAACTGAAGTTTGGCTACCTCCGTCTGACTGCGCTGGCGTCCCAGCAACAATCCAACCGAAAAGAGTTGACCATCCAGGGCGGTGCTCAGGTCCAGGACTTTGAAGCGAAGGCTGATCAGTACGACGAAAACAGAAACTTCCTCCTGTCTCAATACAACCGGAATGCCTTCGAACAGGTCTTGCGGAATCTGCCACAGGTCAACAGCCTTTTTCAGGTGACCCGGGTTCAAGTTTGGGTAACCAATGACCGAAATGAAACCGAAAATATCCGGGATATCGTTGCTGTCGCGGACATCGGCGAATATGATCGCTTTACCAATCCGGATGGTAAAAACACCTATGGTAAAACCGGACCCATCAACCTGGATATCCTGGGGCAGGAATTGCCGACGAATGAATCCAACCAATTCTTTGATCTGATCAGGGCCACTAATGGAAAAGCGAGATCCCTGGAAGGATCCGTGTCCACATTGACCTCCAGTCAATTTCAGATGGAACAGACCCGTGACTTTGAAAAGATCACGGCGCGGTTGTTATCGGCAACAGAATATACATTGGATGCCAATATGGCGAAACTGGGATTCATCTCGATTACCACCAACCTGAAGCCTCAGGATGTACTGGGAATCAGTTATGAATATACCTACAACGGCCGCCATTATCAGGTCGGGGAATTCGCAGATGATATTCCATATGATCAACAGAAACCCAATGTCCTTTATGTGAAGATGTTGAAGAGTATCACTCAGCGTGTGGATATTCCACTCTGGGATCTGATGATGAAGAACGTCTATAATATTGGGGCATATAATGTCAGTCGAGAGGATTTCAAACTCGACATTTATTATGAAGATCCAGGACAGGGGTTGAAGCGCTTTTTGCCTTCTTCCAATTTGGCAGCTATCCCGTTGATTCGGGTATTCAATATGGACAACCTGAACGTTCAGGGTGATCCTCAGCCGGACGGTATTTTTGACTATGTCCCCGGACTGACCATTTTTCCGCAAAATGGGCGGATCATGTTCCCGGTTCTCGAGCCTTTTGGTAGTTCATTAACCAATCGGATTGATGATCCCGAGCTTCGAGAATTTTACAGCTATCAGGATTTGTATGATACAACACTTGTCCGTGCCCGAGAGGTGTTGGACAAGAACCGATTTGTCATTAAGGGAACTTACAAGACAAACGTCACCAGTCGTATTTCTCTGGGAGCATTTAATCTCCCCAAAAACTCACTAAAGGTGACGGCTGGAGGGACTCCCCTGCGAGAGAATGAAGATTATATTGTCGACTATAATGTGGGCCAGATCACTATCTTGAATGAGGCCTACTTGAAAGCGGCAACCCCTATCCGGGTCTCTTTTGAGGATAATACCCTTTTCGGGTTTCAGACCCGAACGATGTTGGGACTTCGAGCGGACTATGAACGAAGTAAAGACTTTACCGTTGGAGCAACCTACCTCCAGCTTTTTGAACGACCGCAGACATTCAAAGTGAATATCGGAGATGACCCCATTAACAATCGGGTGTATGGATTGGACTTTACCTTTAATAAGGAAGCGCCCTGGTTAACTCGAGCCGTGGATAAAATTCCATTTATCGATACAAAGGCTAAATCATCTATTCAGGTTGCAGCGGAAGGGGCCTACCTCCAACCTGGGCATGCCCGGGCTATTAATGAGGGTAGCGAAAAAGAAGGGATTGTCTATCTGGATGACTTTGAAGGTAGTACAGCCAATCTACCCATCCATATTCCCAGTACACAGTGGGTGATTGCCAGTGTACCACAGGACGCGGGTACCAAATCCATTGAACGTTTTCCGGAAGGAAAAGAGATCAATAGTACTTTGGGTGGTGTCAACCGAGCCATGCTGAACTGGTATCAGATCGACCCGAGTGTGCGGAATGATGAGGCTCGAAACGATCCCTATCAGTCCTATGTAGACCGAACCGAAGTATTTCCCAATCAACAATTGCCTTTGGGAACCAATACGGAGATCAGGACTTTGGATCTGCGCTATTTTCCTGAAGCAAGAGGGCCTTACAACTTTGATGAGATCGGAGGTACAAAATATTCCGATGGAGTCAATATCAATGGCGCATTGAAAAATCCGAGCTCCAGATGGGGAGGAATCATGCGCGACCTGACCACAACAGACTGGGAACAGGCCAACATCGGATATATTGAAATGTGGATGTTGACGCCCTTTTTAAATACAGGTGGAAACCCGGGAAAACTGGTCATCAATATTGGGAATATATCGGAGGATATTCTTCGGGACAGTCGAAAATCATTTGAGCAGGGCTTGCCGACCAGTGACAATCCAGCAACTGTTGATACGACAGCCTGGGGACGTATTCCAGCGAACCGTCAGATCAATACTTCTCTGGATCCGGATCAAGGCGATCAGCAACTGCAAGATGTGGGTCTGGATGGACTGGACAACGCCGGTGAGGCGCTCGTATTTGGAAATTATATTCAGAACCTTCAGGCTGGAGGGGCTCAGGCAGATTTCCTGGCCCGCGTTCAAAATGACCCATCTAATGATGACTATGTGGCGTATCGGGACAGCCGCTATGGCACACAGAATAACATATACAGTCGCTATTCCGGATTTAACGGTATGCAGGGTAACTCGGCACAACCACCCAGCAATGATGGATTTACTACGGCCAGCCGGTTCCTGCCGGACATGGAGGATATCAACCGGGATGGTACCATGAACGAAGCGGAATCCTATTTTGAATATGAGATTCCTCTGGATGAAGGTCCGAATGGTGAATTGCAATTCAACCAATATATTATCGATGCCGTACCTGGTGAACAGGGACGGATCTGGTATCGAGTGAAAATTCCGATTGATCAGTTTACCAAAAGGGTTGGAAGTATCTCGGATTATCGGGCGATGCGTTTTATTCGGATGTACCTCACCGAATTCAACCAACCCGTGACCCTCCGTTTTGCCGAGATCAGTATGGTCCGCAACCAGTGGCGAGAATATGAGCGGATCCAACCTTCCGTTGGAGAGCCGAATTTCACGACAACCTTATTTGATATCAATGCGATCAACGTAGAACGGAACTCTAACGACAGTCCATTCGGATATGATCTGCCACCGGGTATCGAGCGTGAAAACAATGCTGGATTGTATCCCAACCTCCTGCAAAATGAACAATCGTTGAGTCTGGATTTTTGCGGACTCAAACAGAATATTGGTGATTTTATCGGCATTTATAAACTCTTCCAATTGGACATGCGTGTCTATAAAAAGATGAAGATGTTTGTTCACGTCGAAGAGGGTAAATTGCCGGGACTGGGTGAATTAACGGATCAAATCGAAGACGGTGATCTGAGTATGTTCATTCGTTTTGGTAGCGATTTCGAAAACAACTATTACGAATACGAAATACCTCTGGCAGTTTCACAGCCAGAAGGCGCTCCGATGCTAGGAGATAATACCTATAGGCGATACATCTGGCCAGAGCAAAACGAATTTGACTTTGATCTCTCCATATTCAAGGATCTGAAACTCGATCGGAATGGCGACACCGATGCCGATCTTCAAACGGAATATGAACAGGAGATCATCAAAGTGATCAATGGGGTGAATTTCACCCAATATGCACGAGTCAAGGGAAATCCCAACATCGGATTAGTCCGTGGTGTCTTGATCGGAGTCCGGAATAAAGATTCGAAGGAACACTGTGCCTCGGTTTGGGTCAATGAATTGCGATTATCTGGTTTGGATGACCGGGCGGGTTATGCTGCAACAGCCCGAATGCAAATGCAATTAGCTGACTTCGGACGAATCGATGTTTCCACGAATTATAGTAGTATCGGGTATGGTGCATTGGATCAGCGTGTCCAGGCCAGAGCGAGAAAAGAAGATTTTAACTACGATATTGCAGGTTCATTTGAATTGGGAAAATTCCTACCCGAAAAGACCGGGATTAAAATTCCATTCTACGCTCAGTACAGCAATACCAAAAGTACACCACAATTTGATCCGTATGATCTGGATGTGCCTCTCAAGGAGAAATTGGCCGCCATCCAGGAAACGTCTGTTCGAGACTCTGTTAAACAGGCTGCTCTCACCTTGACGACGATCAAGAGTTATAATTTCACGAATGTGCGAAAGGATCGGACCAATACCGACCGAAAACCCATGCCCTGGAATATTGAGAATTTCAGTTTCAATTATGCGTGGTCTGAAACCGCCAAACAGGATCCGATTATTGCCAGCGATATCTTGACAAATCAGAATGGTGGCTTTAATTATAACTACGGGATCAAGGTGAAATATATTGAGCCATTTAAGAATTTGATCGAGAACAAGGAGTATTTCAACCTCGTCAAGAATTTCAATTTCAACCCGGTTCCAAACAACTTCACTTTTAATACGATCATGGATCGGCGATTCGGAGTGACCACTTACCGATTTGCCGGCCCGGATCCACGTCTGAATACCTTCTACAACAAACAATGGTGGTGGGACAGGAACTATACCATGCAATGGGACCTGACCAAGTCATTGAAATTTACCTTCAATGCATTGAATCGCGCCGTGATCGATGAGCTGCCTGAATTTGATGATGGTGGCATAGCCACACCTTCTCAGGTCAAGAAAGACTATGTGTGGGAGAATATCAAGAATCTGGGTCGGACAAAAGATTATAACCATAATATGAGTGCCAACTATACGGTGCCGACCAAGAATATTCCATTCATGGATTGGATCAACTTGCGCGCTCAGTATGATGGTTTGTACAGCTACAATACGGCTTCCCTGAATGTGGACACTCTGGGTAATACGATTCGAAATGGCCAGACCAGGCGATTAAATGCCGATTTGAATTTCGAGAGTTTGTATGGGCAATGGAACTATTTGAATCAGATTCAAGGGAACAAGGGTTCCAGTCGGGTGAAGCGAGAACCAGCGAATGTACGGGGAAGCAAACCTGGCGTTCCCAATGATCCGGATGATCCAAAAAATCAGACTGACCCTGCGGATCCGGATGATCCAAAGAGTAAGGACGATAAAGAGAAGGAAAAGAAAAAGCGAACCGGACCCACCATTGTGGAGAAGATCATTATTCGTCCATTACTGAGTTTGCGACGCGCACGAATTGATTATCAGGAACAATTCACCAACACTGTTCCCGGATTTACACCGAATTCGCAATTGTTGGGCATGGAGGACTTTACCGCACCGGGATGGGGTTTTATCTCTGGTCTGGATGCACCCAAAACACCTTGGTTGGATAATGCAGCATCCAATGAGTGGATCACCCGAAATGTCTGGCTCAACCAAAATGTGGAGCGGACCTATCAACAGTCTCTTCGTGGAACGTTGACTCTGGAGCCTGTCAATAATTTGCGAATAGATGTGGATCTGAATCGAAACTATTCGGAAAACTCATTTGAGTTATTTAAGGTCCGTACGCCGGGTGAAGATTTCAGTCACAACCCGATCCAGAACATTGGTTCGTATTCCATTTCCTTTATGTCATTAAATACCATCTTTAAAAATGATGATGGTGTTAAACAGCTATTCGAAGAATTCCAAACCAATCGTGAAATCATATCCAAGCGATTGGGTGTGGGTACACACCCATTAGAGCCAGGCTATACTGAAGGTTTTGGTAAACGACAATTAGAGGTACTGGTGCCTTCCTTTATTGCCACCTATACCGGAAAAGATCCGAATACCACGCCATTATTGAATGGATTGTTTAATTACGTGCCGCGTCCGAACTGGAAGATGACCTACGATGGTCTGGCAAAGCTGCCTGGCATGAAGGAAGTATTCAACAGCTTCAGATTGACCCATGGATATCGTTCCACCTTGACGGTGAACAGCTTCCAATCGGATTACACAGATTTTGATCCGGATAATCCGACCAAACTGAACCAGGAAAGCCTGAATTTCTATTCCGAATTTATCATTCCTGATGTGATCATTGATGAGCAGTTTTCGCCATTGATCGGTGTTGATCTGCGAACGAAGAACAATATCAATCTGGCCTTTACATGGAATAAGAGCCGTAAACTGCAACTGTTGCTGAATGATCCCCAATTGCCGGAAACCAAGGCCAGTGAGTTTACGTTCAATCTGGGTTATGTGATCCCCAAGGTGAAAATTCCATTCCTGTACTTTGGTGTGAATAAGAAGGACAAGAAGAATATGCCGGGCCAGGATTTGACCTTGAATCTGAGTTTCAGTTTCCGAGATGATATTCAGATCAATCACCAGTTGGATGCCGTGGATAATCCTGCCGATGGAAGTATCTCTATTCCCGCTCGAGGAAACCGGTCTATCCGTATCAATCCGACAATTGATTACCCGATCAATTCTCAATTACGTCTGCAATTGCGATACGAGTACACACAGAACAAGCCAAAAACATTCAACGGATTTAAAACAACCACCAATGTGGGTGGTATCAATGTGATTTTCACCTTGAATTGATGGGTCCCGATCAGGGATCTCTGTTCCGTGACTTGAAACAAGCCCTGCCCAAGACGACTAAGGTCTATTGGGCAGGGTTTTTCTTTTGGGCATGATGAGCGAGGGTTTGATTTTTTGTCAAAGACCATATGCTTCCATAACGGTTTCGTTCTAGCTAGATGAGGTCGTGAACCGACAGCGTCTGTCTGGTGCTGATATAGCCTCAGCCTTATATCGATTTGATTCGCTGTATATTGGGACGACTGTTGGCAGGCCTCGATCAGTGCCCTATCGGTCCTTCTCAAGCAGAATAGAGAGCAAGTTGATGAGGAGCCTTGTGAATGAACGGCCACTCATTGGCTATTCAGCCTTCAACAGGCAGAATTTGTGAGAGATGTTTTTGGATGGATCAGTATTGGCGTCTTTTGATAGGCTGCTGGCCATGAATTGAACAGGTAAGAGATCTTTATGTCGAATCAAAAGAAATTTGGTGCTTTTGCGGGTGTCTTTACACCTTCTTTGCTGACGATCCTGGGCGTCATCATGTATATGCGACTCGGATGGGTCGTGGGTAATGCCGGTTTGGTGGGCACCATCATGATCATTCTGATCGCCCATGTGATCTCGATTACCACCGGGTTGAGTATTTCTTCCATTGCTACGGACAAAAAAGTAGGTGCTGGAGGGGTCTATTACGTCCTTTCCAGGAGCTTGGGCTTACCGATTGGTGGTGCGATTGGTATGACTTTATTCACGGGTACGGCCTTAAGTATTGCGCTTTACCTGATTGGATTTGCGGAGAGTTTTAATCCCTATTTCGGATTCGATGCGGGGATTAACGGGTTGCGTCTGGGCGGTTCACTGGCTCTGTTGATCATGACAACCATTGCGCTGATCAGTACCTCTTTTGCTTTGAAGACACAGTTCTTCATCATGGCAGCCATCGCCTTGTCTCTGATTTCCATCTATTTCGGTGTGTCACCCGCATCTCCGGAGACATTGACTTATGTGCCTGGTGGAGGGAGTGTATCCATGGAGACCGTCTTCGCTATTTTCTTTCCGGCAGTCACCGGGTTTACAGCCGGGATCGCTATGTCTGGCGACCTGAAAGATCCCAAAAAGGCGATACCCCGAGGCACATTATGGGCCATAGGTGTCGGCTTTGTTGTGTATATCACCCTCGCGACATTTATTTTTTATTCAGTCGACTCAGAGTTGTTGCGCACGGACAATAATATTCTGCTCAAGTTGGCTCTTTTTGCACCAGCTGTGGTGGCCGGAATTTGGGGTGCCACATTGTCTTCGGCTCTGGGCGGTATTCTGGGAGGGCCTCGTATTCTCCAGGCGATGTCAGTGGACAAGATCACACCCAAATTCTTCGCAAAGGGTGTGGGTAAAGCAAACGATCCTCGCAATGCACTCATCTTCACAGTCCTGATCGCTGAGGCGGGAATTCTGATTGGTGAACTGGATACTATTGCCAGGATCTGTTCGATGTTTTATCTGGCCGCCTACGGGTTTATCAACCTGTCTTTCTTCCTGGAGAGTTGGGCTAGCTCTGATTTCAATCCATCCTTCAAAGTCAAAAAATGGGTTGGTCTGGCCGGTTTTATTGCCACGTTTGTAGTCATGTTCCGTCTGGATATGTTGGCAATGGTGGCGGCATTTGTGGTGATTGGCGGTATTTATTTTTGGCTGGCAAAAAAGCAGCTGGCCCTGGGCTCCGGTGATGTTTGGCAAAGTGTCTGGTCATCAGTGGTGAAGACCGGATTACGGCGAATGGATGATAAGCAGGATTCTCAACGCAATTGGAAGCCGAATGTGCTTTTATTCAGCGGTGGGACCACCCATCGTCCTCATCTGTTGGAATTCAGTAAAGAGTTGGTGGGGCATCGGGGTATCGTGACCAATTTTGACCTGTATGAAAATCAGGAAGCAAAACTCCTGTTTCCGAAACGAGAACAGAGCGTCAATGACGAGGTGCTGAAAAAGTATGGTGTATTCGGACGACGACTGGAGGTTAAAAATATTTTCAAGGGGATTGAATCGATTGCTTCCACTTTTGGATTTTCGGGAATAGAACCGAACACCATATTAATGGGTTGGGCCAAAAATACAGCGGACCCCATCTGGTTTGCACAGATGACCCAGAAACTGATGGATCTGGATTATAATGTGCTTTATCTGGATTATGATGACCGGTTCGGCTTTCGCAAATATGCCCAGATCGATCTTTGGTGGAGAGGTGTAGACAGTAATGCCGAATTAATGTTGAATATCTCCAAATTTTTAGTGGCTTCGGAGTTATGGCGGAGTGCACAGATTCGCATTTTTCTAGTCGATGATACCAATAGTAATATCAAAGTTATTGAAAAGAAGATCCGGCATATCCTGGAAGAACAAAGAGTGAGTGCTTCGATAAAGGTGATCGGAAATGCTACCGATAATCGGGAGTTATATGAATTAATGAAAATCTATTCTTCCGATACTGACCTTGTGCTGGTGGGTATACCCGAAGTTCAGCTGGAGGAAGCGGGTACTTTTGTCGGTCATACAAATGATCTGGTCAGCACCATTGGCACTACATTATTGGTGAAGGCATCAACCCAATTCAATGAAATAGCATTTTTATCTCCTCAGTCTAAACAGGTCGTTCCATTAGAGACTGTTGATGCGGCGATTCCTGAGTTTGTTGAATTGGATGATCAGGACTTGCGTGAACTCCTGATTCAATTAGATCAGGACCTAAATGGCATTTTCGACCGTTTTGCAGCGGATGCATTCGGCCCCATCCAGGAAAAATATATGGGCTTATTCCAGGTTGTCTTGCAGGCCTGGGAGGAAAAGATTTCAGCTGGATCTGATGTTCAGCAGGTGATGTCCGCTTACGAAGAATTACTTCAAACGTTTAAACATCATTTGGAAAAACTCCGTTCCGGGGACTTGCATATACTGGTGGAGATGTTTGCGGAGCAAAATCAGTTATGCATGGAGGAAATGAATACGGTGCTTAAAACGCTGCCGAAACGAGTTCGATATTCAGTTGATGGCAGGCCCGTTCGAATTCCTTTACGTGTATTGGGAAATGTTCAATTCAAGCGTACGTTGGTCCCGATGATGCTGAAGATTTATCGCGATTTTGGATATGGGTATTATGCCCATATATATAAGGCGACGAATGAGATCATATCAAAGATCTATCATTTATTTCAATGGGAAAATTTTTCAGATACCGATCGAATTTCACCCGACAATGAACTACTAGCAAAAACGGAGATCCTTCAATTATTGCGCGAACAGGCAACCTATTATCAAGGACTGAAGGGCCGTTTTCTGGATGAATGTCAGAGTGCGATTCGCCATTTGACGAATGATATTCTTCGAAATTGTCAATCGACTGATCCCATTTCGGAATTACGCCAGATACGCACTCATTTGGATAACCGTCGGGTTCGTTCAGAGGAAGAGTCATTGGCTCAATTTCCTCATCAGTGGGGAGAGAATCAACAAGCCCTCCATTCAACGTGTGAATTGAACCTGACACTCGCCTGTTCTAACCTGATGATTGGGCAGCGGTTGGAATTGATGCTTTCCCGATTGGGAAAAGATGTCAATGCAAAGATCTCAGGGCAATTGCAAAAACATGGAATGGATTTGGCACAATTGCCTGAAGAGATAATTGATGGTATAGATCTGAGTGTCTTTGAGACCATTCCGTTACCGGAAGGGGCGTTGTGGGATGCCAACTTGTTTATGGAACCCATGAATGGCTTGTCCAGTTTGATTCAACCCTTGTTGCAGCGTGATACTTCAGTATTGAACCGGGTATTGTTTGAAGATTATCAACGGAATCAACTGGATAGCTCAACACCGATCACGTTGGATATGCCCAGGATATTGGATTTTATTCTGGAGACTAAACTCTACGAACCCGTTCGCCGTCTACTAGAGCGATATTTGCAGGAAGCTGCTTCTTTACAGGATCAACAGGCCAACCGGATCATCTTGTTGAAATCTACCCTGGCAGAAGAAAACTCCTTGAAAATTTCAAAAAAGGAGATTCGCAGGTTGTTCCAAACCATGAAGGATAGGAACACGATGGAGCTGGAGGAATTCCAATCAAAAGTGTCACGACTGGAGGAGGGAATGCGTACAGTGCTTTATGAGCTGCATTTGGAGTTGGATAGTCGTTACCTGGTTGAGCATGCTGAAAACTGGGATCGTTTTATTACAATATCCAAACGAAAAGCGGGTCTTCAGGTATTCATGAATCGTGCGCGTACAGCCCTGCGAAATAGTGTCAATAACTTGACACACGTCTTTCAAACGAAGCAGCATGAATCTGACGTGTCCGAGTTTCTCACGTTGTATGAACACAAGACGGACCTTGAAAAGGGGTTTTTGTTTGTTCAAGACTTCCTTCCGCAGAAGAAGATCCTTAATAAACTACCCTTTTATTATAAGCAGCTATTTCTAGGAAAACATTTACCGGTACAGAATGAATATATCGGTCGTGATCGGGAGCTCCTGGAATTTGCAACATGGAAAAATGAAAAGGGACGAGGAGCATTACTGATCGCTGGAAATAGTGGGTCTGGAAAAACGCATTTTTGTAAATACCTGGCACAACAACTGAAATCAAAAAGCAATGTAATACTGGAGCTGTCAGGCCGCCAGGGCAGCCTTCAGGAGTTGAAGCGCCTAACTGCTTCGGCGTCGAATCTGAAGGGTGGAATAGATGAGTGCCTGGAACAGTTGCCTGCTCATTCAGTTATCCTGGTCCATGATCTTGAAGTCTGGTGGGACAGAACTACCAGTGATGATGCATTGAGTCGATTGATTCAAATGGTCGAGAAGTACCAAAAGAAGCACTTTTTCATTTTAAATGTGAACCTGTTTGCATTGGCGGCTTTGCGGGAACATCGTCCGTTGGGGAGAGTGGTGACTTCAACGATCCTTCTGACACCTATGTCCGATGAAGCATTGATGCGAATTTTATTGGAACGACATCAAATTGGGGGATTGGACCTTGTATTTCGAGGTGAATCGAATCCATATCATACGTTGGGCTTCCGTCGACACCTCAAACAATTTGCCGAAGTGAGCCATGGGAATATTGGACTGGCTTTACAGTTGTGGCTGCGTTCGATTACCTCTGGCACAGATCATGAGATTACTGTCGATCGGATTGCGCAAAACGTTGAGCTGGATGTGACCCGCGCCGGTTGGAAGTGGATGATTTACCAATTGGTTTTGAGTCGCCATCTGACGAAGCATGAGGTGACCCATTTGTTTGAAGGTGATCAAGAAACAGTACAGGGTATTCTTTATGAATTGGAACGTTGTCAATTGATCGAAAAAGAGGGAACCCAAGGATATGTACTCAATCCTGTTGTGAGACCTGGAGTTGAATTTTGGCTTGAAGAACAAAGTTTTTTCCATTAATCTAGAATCATGAGTGTTGCAAATGGATTGCCTTTTAAAGTGATGTTCTTCAGCCTCCTGGTTGGATTGGCCATTTACTTTGTCTTCCGTGGGTATAAGCGATTTGTGTTGCCGGGGCAGTTGCAACGGCCACAGGGCGGTCGGACACAACGTCTGATGCATCAAATAGAGATAGCCGTCTGGTCTGTTTTTACCATTACAGTACTCTACATTTTGCTGAGCCGGAATATCCTGGTCGCCACAGTCCTGGTATCTATTGTTTTTGTGGCATTTCGGGATTTTTGGGTAAACTTCTTTTTGGGAATCACCTATGCGTTTAATGGGGATGTCCAGGTAGGCGACCATATTGTCGTTGGTGAAACGAAAGGTCGTGTGGCGCTTTTCGGGCATCAGGCAGTACACCTGGTTACGGCTAAAGGAGAAAAGATATTATTGCCTTATCGGCTGATGAATGTCGCTGTAAGAATTGAGCAGAAAGGAGTGCCGGATGTCAAGTTTATGTCAATGGCTGTAGAAGTGGACGACCAGTTGCTGGATACCGCTTATAGCCAGATCAAGGATGTACTTTATGGGAATCCCTGGATCATTGTGACCCGACCCATTGAAATTGTCATGGAACAAAATCGTGCTGAACTTCGATTTTATGTTCTGGATCAGGATATGTTTGAACGCGCAAAACGCCGATTGTTCAAAGAATTACCCTTGAAGGAGATTGAGAACATAGAATTGAAATTTACTGTCTAAAGAAGGTGGATAATCATTCTTCTTCTGCCGTCTCACCTTTGATATAACTTTCAATTTGTTTGGCTACGGCTGGGCCAGCTATTTCAGCCCATTGATCGGATGTAGCGGCCATGAGCTTTTTGACCGATCCGAAATGTTTCAATAGTTTCTGAGCTGTTTTATCACCTACTCCCGGGATCTCTGTGAGTTCCGATCGGAGAAATGATTTTGATCGCAGGTTGCGATGGAAGGTGATCGCAAATCGATGTGCTTCATTTCGGGCTTGCTGGATCAGTTTCAGTCCTTCAGATTTTTTATTGATATAAAGCGGGAGGGGGTCTTCGGGAAAATAGATTTCTTCCAAACGTTTGGCGATACCCACAATTGTGATCCTCCCATACAGCTCCAGTTTTTTTAAACTCTCCACTGCTGCGCTCAGCTGCCCCTTACCGCCATCTATGACGATCAGTTGAGGCAAAGGACTATCTTCTTCCAATAATCGTTTATAGCGCCGATAGACGACTTCTTCCATACTGGCAAAATCGTTTGGTCCCACAACTGTCTTGATGTGATAGTGCCGATAATCTGCTTTAGCAGGTTTTGCATTTTTAAAGACGACACAGGAGGATACCGGGTTGGACCCTTGAATATTAGAATTGTCAAAGCATTCAATATGCAGAGGCATTTCCTGCATATGGAGGGCATCTCGCAAGGCGGTGAGAATGCGTTCGGCAGATGTTATTTTACTTGTTTTGGTGAGGGCTTGTTGTTTTTTCTGAAGAAGGAAGTAGTCCACATTTTTGAGGGACATGTCCAGTAACTTTTTTTTGTCTCCTCTTTGTGGGACAATAAAGCGTACATCTTCTTCGAGGTAGGTGATCGGAAAGGGGACGATCACCTCTGGTGTGATGCTATTAAATTTATCTCGTAGATGCTGAATGGTATATACGAGAAGATCCTCTGGTTCTTCATCCAGGTTTTTGACCATTTCCTGGGTGTAGGTATTAATGATGGCGCCATTGATGACTTTGAGATAATTGACATAGGCATGTTTGTCATCAGAGGCGATGGAGAACACGTCTACATCTCGGATGGCGGGATTGACAACGACGGATTTGCTTTGATAGTCCTCAAAAGCTTCCAGCTTTACTTTGACCTGGTGCGCCAGTTCAAATTCAAGTTTGTCGACGTGTTGATTGAGTTCCTGCTGCAGGTGTCGTTTAACTTCCTTAAAATTCCCGGAAAGCATGTTTTTAATCTGGGCGACTTTATCCAGATACTCGTCTTCCTGTTCAAGTCCTTCGCAGGGGCCTTGACAGTTTTTAATATGATATTCCAGACAGACCTTGAATTTACCCGCTTCAATATTTTCCTGGGAGAGGTTGAACTTGCAGGTGCGAAGCGTGAATAGCTTTTTGATCAGGTCCAGGACAATTGCTGTTCTGTGTTTGGAAGTATAGGGGCCAAAATATGTAGAACCATCCCGGATCACCCTTCGGGTAAAAAAGACGCGGGGGAAGCGTTCCTTTTTAATGCAGATATAAGAATAGCTCTTGTCATCTTTCAGATTGACATTATATCGGGGTTGGTGTTTTTTAATGAGTGAATTCTCCAACAGGAGCGCATCGTGTTCGGACTCGGTTATGGTGTATTCCAGCCGCTGTGCGGTGCGGACCATGACCCTCGTTTTATAATACTGTTGTTTTTTTTCCCCAAAGTAGGACCCAATGCGCTTTTTCAGGTTTTTGGCTTTGCCGACGTACAGGATGACACCGTCCTCGCTGAGGTACTTATAGATCCCGGGTTCATCGGGAAGAGTGGGAAGCATGGCCTGATAGTCGGCGTTGGTCATAAGATTGGCTTCGGCTCAAATGTAGGGCAAGAATGGGGTTCTCGGATTTCAGAATCACGATCACTGTCAGACAGGTTTTGATTTATATATCTACACTTGGTACAGTAAAAGACATGAAAGATTGAATCACCATCTTTTCCAAAGGTATGATATGTGTAGTTGTATCCGGTTGGTTCAGGATTCGATAATTCTTGTAAGTGTATGTAAAACAGAAAGATGATCTGTTTCAAGTTGGTTCTGCTTGGATCAGGATGTCAAGATGGTTGAAAACCAAATAGCAGACCATCAGAGGTAGGCCAGTCCATTGAATCGCCAACAAGTTGAAGAAAGAAGGGTCGCTCCCATGCTTTGCTATGAAACGATGCATGACCAAGGCTTTAAATGCATGGAAGGTTCATATTCGATGAACCTATAGTACATGATTGCCTGTTGGGAATGTATCATGATAAGAAGATCTACACTTGTATGTTGATGGATATCCGGCCTGGTAATGGTGTAGGCCTGGTCCCTCTGGAGCAGGAAGAAGGTCATCTTCATGGCGTTTTTTGGTTTCAGATTATCTCGACAGTAGCCGATAAATGTCGTCACAGCCCCGTACACGCCTCCCCGGGTAAATCCTGTCAGAATCGTCTAAAATCATGCACTGTGATTGGCTGAAGGGCCCAGTAACTGTATCATGACGAATGTATATTAATTGTACAAATGTGTTATTAGCCGGCCTGTCTACTTAAGTAGACTGTGAAATAAATGTCCAGTTGGTCAGGTTTCCAACTACTCGGTATTGACCGGCAATCTGGCCTTCAAATGATCTATATCATTTTCTGATGGGCTAATTGGCCATAACTTCCGCAACAAATGCAAAGCTTATGTCCTACGAGAAGGAAGCCAGGCAATTGCGGCAAAGGGTATTTCATCATATGTTACAGACAAGAGGATGGAAATATCGTGCTTTCCTCAGATACCTTCGCCTGTTCAAGTACATCACATTTGCGCCTGACCGGGGGCTCTTTCTTGAATGCTATTATACTTTGATGCGATATATCGATGACGTGGTGGACGGCGATGTTCCCCTTCCGAATCAATATCCGGACGAGGTAGCATATGTACAGGAGAAGATCCGCTTTTCGAAGAACCCGGTACTCCCTCAGGATGAGGTGGATCACCTCATGGTATACTGTTTTGAAGTGGGAAAACGATTCGGAGCCGAGTTTAATGCTGAAACCAGTGACATTCTGGGATCACTTCTTTTCGATGCCCGACGTAAGGGGAAAATGATCCTGTTCCCCAAGGAGGAATTGGTCCAACATTTCCACCGGCTGGATATTCGAGGGACTATAAGTGCTACGCTTAAAATATTCAAGGAGGACCCGGAAAAGTACCTGTTTCTGGAGCCGCTGGGTACGGCTTGCCGCTATCAATATGATATTGAGGACTTTGAAGCGGATATTCGGGCCGGCTACGTGAATATTTCAAAAGAGGAATGTGATCAGTTTGAGATCGATAGTAAGGAATTAAGCAAGATTTCATCCCTCAAAATCAGTCGCTGGCTTCGTTACCGGGCTGAAGAGGGGATGCATTTACTGAATGAACATCACCGAAGATTGTCAGAGGGGAAGTTCTCATTGTTGGCGAGAGCTACCTTCCTCTTAGTCTATGAACTACCTGCCAGAAGGGTGTTTCGTAAAGTTCTTTCCACATCCCGGAAAATAGCTTATGAGTAATGAAATCAGGCCGGATGCATTTCAGGATCGTTTTCGTCTCGATAAATGGTTCCTTGACTTCATTGGAACGGATGGTCAGGCCATGATCTTCTATGTCGCTCAGTTGCAGTGGAGAGGATGGACGGTGCCTTACACCAGTTGGTTGGAGAGTGACGTAGTTTCGGGAGTGCGTCAAAAAACCAGGCTCCGGAACGTCTGTATACCCGAGGAAGCCGGAGGATTGATCCATTGGAGTGATGACAAGTTTGGGGTTCAGGGGCAATGGAAAACCCTGGCATCACCTATTGAAGCACGACTCTTCGACTCAGACGAGGGGTACTTGGATTGGAAATGCTTTCAACCTGCTTCAAAGGTGACTTTACAGAAAAACGATACGGTCCTTGAGGGTAGAGGATATGTTGAAAAGTTGATACTTACTGCGCCTCCCTGGAAAATTCCGATGAATGAACTCAGGTGGGGCCGGTTTGGGTCGACAGAAGATCAAATGGTTTGGATTGAATTGAAAGCCCAAAAAAGACAGAAATGGCTTTGGTTCAACGGAGAACAAATTGAAGATTGCATAATAGAGGATGATCATATTTCGCTGCCTGATCAGAAAATATTATTGGAGCTCGATCGAAATGTAACACTTGAATCAGAGAAAAAGATCCTCTCTGTGGTAGCGAAACTCATAAGTTATCTTCCGGGATTCAAGAACGTCATACCCATTCAATTTTTACTTGCAGACGAATGCAAGTGGCTTAGTAATGGAGTGCTTCACAAGGGGCATGATAAAACTGTCCGGGGAATGGCTATCCATGAGTTGGTCAACTTTAAACCGAAATTCTCATGATCCTTCACGTTGAACATGTTGCCAAAGCTTTCGGCAAGAAAAAAGTGCTAAGGAATGTTTCCTTCGATTTGGAACCAGGCAATCTATATGGGATCGTAGGTGAAAACGGATCTGGTAAGTCATCACTACTTAAGATTATTGTTGGAGAATGGCAAGCGGATAAAGGAAAGGTTACAATAAACGGCAGACTAGGGTATTGTCCCCAAAAAGAGCTTCTTTTTTCCGAGCTGACTGTCGATGAGCACTTCAACTATTTTGCTTCTGCCTATGAAATTCCCAAACTGGAGCTGGCAGAACGTAGTGATTTCCTGATGGAAAAATTCCAATTCAAGAAATACCGAAAAGAGATGGTGGCTAACTTAAGCGGGGGGACGCAGCAAAAACTCAACCTATCAATAGCACTCTTGCACCAACCCAATCTCTTGATTCTGGATGAGCCTTACAACGGGTTTGATTGGGACACTTACTTGCGATTCTGGAATTATGCCGAATTTCTTCAAAGGCGTGGGTGTGCCATTTTGGTGGTTACACATTTGCTGAATGATAAAAAGCCATTCAACAGGATATTTCACCTTGAAAACGGATGTCTGAAATGAAAAGTTCCCGGATAGCAACAGCCGTTTCCATGATCCTGAGAATGATTGTTCGTCGCAAGATCGCACTCTTGTTACTCGCAATCATTCCAGTTGTTTTCCTTTCCGTGGTTGAGTTTACGACATCCGATAGGGTCCTGCCTTTTCGACTGGCTTCTAATGATGAGGTCGTTTTCATTGAGGTGGGTGAAAGAAGTATTTCCTCTTTGTTTTTTGCAATTGCCTCAGCAGGTTTTCTTGTTTCTTTCCTTGCCTTGAACCTGATTCAAAAGAATAGCGAGGTCGATCGACGATTAATCATTTGCGGATACCATCCTATTGAATTACTAGTGTCCAAGCTATTGGCTCTCTTTCTGATGATCTCGGGGATTGCCATATATGTGGGTTTACTGACTCAAGCGTTTTTTCCTGTGGACCACCTTTTGATGTTTATTTCCAGTCTGATATTAATTGGTTTTGTTTACGGTTGTTATGGAATGGCGGTCGGCAGTTTGATCAAAGGCGAGTTGGAAGGCATTCTATTTATCGTGCTTCTGGTCAATATTGACGCTGGGTGGTTGCAAAATCCTCTTTTTTATGAGGAAGCTCAAAACCAGGCCATTATTCGATTTCTGCCGGCCTATTTCCCCTCGCAAGTAGGAATCATTGCTGCATTCACTGATTATTCCTCTTTCAATGCGGGGGTGAACAGCATTTTATATGGCGGAATATTCTTTTTGCTTTCCATGATCATTTTTTTCTTCAAAATGCGACTCAAATAATGAAAACGACCAACCCCGTTATCGGAAAGATTCTTTACGCGTTCCTTTTCCTGGTGGTGATACCTGCCATCCTCTTGTTCTGGGCAGTTCTCACTGGTCCCGTGGTTACCGGGCCAGTCGTTGAATCAGCAGTTGCCGGATGGGTTTTGCTTTCCATCGGCGGATTGTTGATGCTTTGGGGAATGTTTGCTTTACAAAAATATGGTAAAGGATTGCCGATGAATGCCTTTCCACCTCCCAAATTTGTCAGTGAAGGGCCCTATCGGCTGTTGAGGCATCCAATCTATTGGGGATTTGGTCTGTTCATGGTGGGTTTTTTCATTCTGACCAAAATGCCCAGCGGACTCTGGCTGGTGACACCTGTAACCATTTGCGGCATGGTCGCAATGGTATGGGGATTTGAAAAAATTGATCTTCAGAATCGGTTTCCAAAAAAGCATCTTCATACGGTACTGGATCTTCCCTCAAGTTCATCACTATCTGCAACGTGGCGTGACCGGATGATTTCCTTGTTTTGGGTAGGAGCGGCATTCTTACTTGTAAACTTCCTGACACATGCATGGTGTAGGAATTACCCGGTTTTTACCGGGCTGCATTTCAAAAATTCTGTATTGGGAGATGGATATATCACGTTTTTAAGTTTGCTACTGATTCTGATTACTCCTCTTCTTCTCAAGAGGAAATCACTCATGCGGGATTGGGTCTTGTGGGTAATATTTGCTTCTGGTTTGTCTGTGTTCCTAGGAATTCTTTTTCCTCCTCTTGGAGTTGCAGGACTTTTGAAGGCAGATGCAACAAACGGTTTTGGTGTTGTACGACTGATTCCGATGATATCGGTTCCGGTCTATTTGCTTTTGATTTCGATAAAGGCAGTTTTTCGTCAATCGATTCGTCTGGGGATACCTTTCATGGTGATTGCGGGAGCTGCAACATTAATTCAATTGACCATTATTCGTTCGATAGAGATCTATGTGATCTTTTCGACAGGTATATTTCTGATCGCCAGCAACTACCGG
The DNA here is from genome assembly GCA_942490895.1 of uncultured Saprospiraceae bacterium. Classification (GTDB taxonomy): domain Bacteria; phylum Bacteroidota; class Bacteroidia; order Chitinophagales; family Saprospiraceae; genus JAGNXB01. The sequence continues at coordinate 22,521 of CALNZC010000013.1, read as the reverse complement.
CAGATATGGCTTTTATTGAGAAATGCATCCGAGCAAGTTGCCAATTCCTGGAAGGAGTGGGAATTTGGCAGAATAAGAGTCATCAACCATGGTTTTTATGTTGGATTCGGTGCTTTTCTTGGAATTCTGATATCCGGCCTATTGGTCGGTAAAATCTATGCCTGGGCTATTTTGGTATTTGCGGTGATTGTCATTGTTTTCTCAGCACTTTGGGCGCAGATCATTGAAGGCTCTGAGAAGTTGAAAAGACCCTACGGCTATTACGGTGCTTTGGTGGGAATCCTATTTGCTAGCCTTGGCGTTTGGGCAATGGGCTTTCAAGTTTGGGTACTGATTGGCGTGATTTCGGTGGTTATGCCTTGGGTGCAGGCCATTGGTCGGTTGCGCTGCTTGGTGAATGGTTGTTGCCATGGTAGTCCGGTTGACTCCGGTATTATTGGTATTCGCTATTTGCACTACCGTTCCAGAGTATGCGGCATTTCGGATTTGAAAGGCGTATGGTTGCACCCAACCCCCCTTTATTCCATCCTGTGGTTGTTCTTAACAGGTTTGATCATGTTCGGACTTTGGACTCGCCATTTGCCTTTTCCCTTTATTTTTGGGTTGTACCTGATTCTGACCGGTATTGGCCGGTTTGTCGAAGAAGCCTACCGGGGAGAGGTTCAAACACCTATTATCAAAGGACTCAGGTTGTATCAATGGACGGCGATTCTTACGGTGCTGATCGGTATCATCATTTCGGCAATCCCACTGAAGCCACAATGGATGACTCCTGATTATGGCTGGGAAACCATACTCGCTGCTATCATTGGCGGGCTGTTCACCACCTTTGCAATGGGTGTGGATTTTCCACATTCCAATGCGCGTTTTTCGCGTCTGGTATAGAAGTGTGCAAAATGCCCCATTCACCTCCTTCGTTTGATGTGGATGTCTCTGGAGCTTCCTTGGAGGAATAGAGGTTGGCATCATGTCCTAGATGGGAGTATGATGACTTCACCCAGTCTGAGGTCAAATGAGATTGACAGTCATGTTTTGTGGCAAACCAAAGTTAGAACTGAAAAGAAAGGCGATCACAGACAATGCAGTATTGCCATGATAATCGGTGTGGGAGCACGACGATTCGATTCTTCGAGCCTTTGCCTGAGGAAGCAATGGTCCGGGCTTGAAGACAATTGGAAGGAAGAAGGTTCATGCATCATTCCTGGTCTAACCGTTGCCAGATGGCATCTTTGAGTTGTGGGATGTTGAGCCCAGACACAGCGGATATGAAGATGTTGTCTACACCTTCGGGTAGTTCCGGGCGCAGCATTTCCATTAGTTCTTCGTCTGCCAGGTCGCATTTGGTGATGGCCAGCAAGCGCGGTTTATCCAGTAATTCCGGATTAAACATGAGGAGTTCATTCTCCAGGATGCGGTATTGTTCGCGAATATTGTCAGCATCACAAGGAATCATAAAGAGCAGAAGGGCGTTTCGTTCGATGTGACGAAGGAAGCGATGACCCAGGCCTTTGCCTTCGTGTGCACGTTCGATGATCCCGGGAATATCGGCCATAATGAAGGACCGATGGTCACGATAGGGAACCATACCCAGGTTGGGGACCAGCGTGGTAAAGGGATAGTCGGCAATTTCGGGCTTGGCAGCAGAAATAGCAGCTAGAAGGGTAGATTTTCCAGCATTTGGGAACCCGACCAGTCCGACATCTGCCAATACTTTCAGTTCGAGGATCTTCCATTCTTCCATTCCTGGTTCTCCGGGTTGAGAAAACCTTGGGGACTGATTCGTAGGAGTGGCGAAGTGAGCATTTCCCAAGCCGCCTCTTCCTCCAGGGGTCAATACCTGGGTTTCACCATCTTCTGTAATCTCAAAATGCACCTTACCTGTTTCCACATCCCGGGCAACGGTGCCCAACGGAACGTCCAGGATGATGTCTTTGCCCATTGATCCAGACTTGCGAGTGCTTGCCCCATTCTTGCCATCTTCGGCGATGACATGTTTGCGATATTTCAAATGGAGAAGCGTCCAGAGTTGCTTATTTCCTCTGAGAATAATGGCTCCGCCTTGTCCGCCATCACCACCATCTGGCCCTCCCATGGAGGTAATCTTATCCCGATGGAAATGCGAAGCACCTGCTCCACCCTTTCCGGAGCGGCAGCAAATTTTGACATAATCGACGAAGTTCTGTTCCATATTCTGGGGGATCAGTCGATCAGACTGTCGATCACCCCGGTCAGGCGTTGAAAGATCTCATCAACGGATCCAATTCCTTGTACTTTATGTGATTTTCCGATACGATGGTAATGATCGGAAACGGGCTTGGTCTCTGATTTGTAGACTTCGATCCGGTTGCGGATGATGGACTCGTCATTATCATCCGGGCGATCGGATGTTTTTCCACGTAAGAGGATTCGTTGGACAATTTCTTCTTCATGCACATCCAGCGCTACCAAACCGGTTATCTCTTCACCTCGCTCCTCCAGAAGATGGTCCAGTGCTTCTGCCTGGGCTACTGTACGGGGGAAACCATCGAAGATAAATCCACGTGTTTTCTCGACGCTGTCGACCTTGTTGCGCAACATGCCAATGGTGATCTCATCAGGGACCAGTTGGCCTTCGGCCATAAATGCTTTTGCTTTGAGTCCCAAAGGGGTATTATTCCCCATTTCGTGACGGAATAGATCTCCGGTAGAAATATGAGTCAAACCGTAATGTTCAACAAGTTTAGCAGCCTGGGTGCCTTTGCCGGAACCGGGGGGGCCAAATAGTATTAAATGGATCATGTGTGATCTTTCGTGAAGCTGCAAAAGTAGCGAAAATCGATGAGGAGAAGGAGGCTAGCGGGAAGCAGTTGAATTCGGTCGAACGACATCACGAGCACCGGCAATTTTATTCTTCCAATAGGACGATTGGCTAATATTTTCGCGAATCACGCCCCGACTAGTGGTGCTGTGGATCACAGTGATCCCGGATGCATCCAAATCATCCACAAGAGCCACGTGGAAAACACGTCCCTTTCGTGAAAAATAGACCAGATCACCTGGCTGAAGCTTGGATAGAGGAACCGCTGCACCTTCCCTGGCTTGTGCGCCAGACTGGTGTGGCAGTTGAATATTATGTTTGGCCAGGATATAACTGGTAAATCCAGAACAGTCAAATCCGGAACTCGGTGACATGCCCGAGTATTTGTACCGGGTACCAATATGTTGAGCAGCGTCATTGCGAATGTCTTCCCGCAGGGCCCATTCTACATTCGTGGCTTTCCATGAGGAAGGCGCATGATGAGCAGAACGGACAGTCTGGCATCCTGTGCCGATCAAAAGGAAAAGGGGTAAGCCCAAACGGAGTGTAAAACGAAAAATTGGCGTCAAATCGATCGATGCTATCATAAAGGGTTGCGTTTGTCTATGAGTATACGCAAGACCCTTGATTCGGTTTCCTGTGAAAGAAATAGAACGAAATCGATATGTTTAAATTGTTTGGCATCAGAGATTCACGGTGAATTGATCCCGATCTTCAAGGAAGGGGAATCGACTTCTCCATTGGTGTAGATCTTCTATTTGGATGGTGATCTGGAGCGTGGTTTCGCCATGTGAAGAAGCGGCCAGCGTCTCTCCTCGAAAATCAATGATGGCTGAATCGCCACAATATTCCAAACCGTTTTCGTCTCTACCCAAGCGGTTGACGCCGGCCACATAGGCCAGGTTTTCAATCGCTCTGGAACGGAGTAGTTGTTGCCAATGCAGCCGTCGTGGCTCAGGCCAATTTGCGACAAATAACAGCAGGTCATATTCATCGGCATTGCGGCACCAAACCGGGAATCGGAGGTCATAGCAGATCATGGGGCAGATCCGCCATCCCTTCCACTCGACGATCAGGCGTTCTGTGCCGGCCTGGTAGACCTTGTCCTCTCCGGCCATACCAAAGAGGTGGCGCTTGTCATAATGCAAACTCTTCCCATGGGGCTCAACCCACAACAGACGGTTATAGTACTTACCGTTCTCTTTGATGACCAGGCTGCCGGTGATGGCCGCACCGGTTTCATGAGCCAGCTCTTGCATCCATGTGGTGGTTGGACCATTCGGGTCCTCTGCTACATGTTCAGGCTGCATAGTGAATCCGGTCGAAAACATTTCTGGCAGGACGATCAGATCCGCTTCTCCACCCAGATCCCGGATCTTCCAGGAAAACATCTGGCGGTTCATACGGGCATCTTCCCAGTAGAGAGAAGATTGGAGCAGGGCAATGCGCAGTGGGTTCATGCCTGTAAATTACGGAAATCGCTTTAGCTTCTGTCGGACAGTAGCAGGCAATTTCTACATGGGGCAAAAAAAAAGACCCTTCCAGAGATGGAAGGGTCTTTTGTATGATTTGAAACCCGAAGGTTATTCTTCGGTTGCTTCGGCTTCTTCCGGGGCTTCTCCCCCTGCAGCTTCCAATGCTTCGGCTTCTTCTTCGGCAGCGGTAGCGCTCCGCAATGCACGTGGGATTTCCACTTGGCAAATTGGAATATTTGGTGCGACCAGAACTTCAATACCTTCCGGTATTTTCACCTCCTTTACACGCATGGCCTGTCCGAGGGTCAGGTGAGTGACATCTGCGAACAGTTCATCCACCAATTGCTCTGGCGTAGTCTTCACTTTGATTCGACGCAGCAGGCTCAACATCTTGCCACCGTTCTTCACACCCTTTGCCACGCCGGTCAGACGAACTGGGATATCCACTTTAATGGCACGGTTTGAGATCAGCTCCTGAAAATCCACATGCACAATCGCCTCTGACGTTGGATGGAACTGGATGTCCTTCAGAATGCACTTGTGAGTCTTTCCGTCGATGGTGATCTCCGCCAGGTTGAAAGCTGGGGTATAAACCAAGGTTCGAAGTTGCTTCTCCGTGGTGGTGAAGTTGATATTCTGCTCACCGTAGATGCAACAAGGGATCGCTCCACTGTTCCGTACGGCTTTAGAAGATTTCTTTCCTGTTGAATTCCGGGACTCACCGGCTATGTGTATGTAATTCATTCCTGTCGCTTTGTAAAATGGCACGCAAAGATAAGGGGTTAGGTGGTAATATGCTTATAATGAGGACCTTTTTTCAAAAAATCTATCCCTCCACAAAGAGGGCCGAAATAGACCGATGTTCGTGGGTGTTCCGGATCGCTTTGGCAAACAGCTTGGCAGTGGACAGGACTTTGATCTTCGGGGACTCGGTCTGCAATGGAATGGTATCACAAACGATCAGTTCCTTCAGGGAAGAATTGGCGATATTCTCATAGGCTTTACCAGACAATACTGGGTGTGAGCAGATGGCCCGAACACTGCGTGCTCCCTTAGCCATCAGGGCATCTGCGGCTTTGCACAGGGTGCCGGCAGTATCGATCAGGTCGTCAACCAGGATTACATCCGCATCCTTGACTTCACCGATGACCGTGATACCCGCTACTTCGTTGGCTCGTTTCCGTTCCTTGTCGCAGATCACCAGGTCCACGCCAAAATATTTGGCGTAGGTCCGCGCCCGCTTGACACCTCCTACATCTGGTGATGCAAAGATTACCGCATCCATATTCTGTTTTTGCAGATAGGGAATGAAGATGGCCTCACTGCGCAGGTGGTCGACCGGAATGTCAAAAAATCCCTGGATCTGGTCTGCATGTAAATCCATGGTCATCACCCGGTGAGCTCCAGCGGCTTGCAAGAGGTTGGCCACAAGCTTGGCGCTGATGGGGACACGGGACTTGTCTTTTCGATCCTGACGAGCATACCCGAAATACGGCATAACTGCGGTGATATACCCCGCCGATGCGCGTTTGGCCGCATCGATAGTGAGCAAAAGCTCCATCAAATTGTCGGAAGGTGCGAAGGTGGATTGAATCAGGAAGACATAAGCGCCACGCACGGATTCATTGATGACTGGTTGCATTTCACCATCACTGAATCGTTGGACGTCTATATTGCCTAGACTGTATCCGTAAAAATCAGCAATTTTCTCTGACAGGTATCGAGATTGTGTACCGGAAAAGAGTTTGACTTCGACCATGAGGGGGGGCTTTGGTCAAAGGTACAAAACCGGAGCCAGCCCCTGTTTTGATTTCCCTGGGATGCATTCAATTCCTGAAGCACTATTCCCTGAATTTCTGAAGAATGGTGCCAATGGACTATTTTGCACGGAAGAACCTGATTACTCACAACACGACTGACGATCTATGTCCTTTTCTCTTGCGCGCATGAAAATGCCACATGTATTTGCATTGCTGGCAGGGGTCATCCTGTTCTGTAGTTTGCTTACCTATGTCGTTCCATCGGGGTCATTCGACCGGGAAGAGAAGCAGATCGGGACCTTGACTCGTACCATGGTCATACCCGGCACGTTTAAAGAACTGCCCAAGGCGTACAGTCTAACCGGAGTGATCCTGCCTCAGGAAGTAGAGGGGAAAGCAGCTCCGGTCAGCCTGGTCCAGTTCATCAGTGCTATCCCTCGCGGACTGGAGGATACAGCGGATATCATCTTTCTGATCTTTTTGATTGGCGGCGTTTTCGGCATTCTCCAACGGACGGGTATGATCACGGCCATCATCCATAGTCTGGTGACCCGGTTTTCCGGATCTGGCCCGTTGTTGACCATCATCCTGATGCTGACTGTCTCCATTGCAGGCTCGACCCTCGGTATGGGTGAAGAGTTTATTCCATTGGTGCCCATCTTCCTGTATGTGGCTAAAGAATTGGGTTATGATCGCATCTATGGGCTAGCCCTGGTGATGGTCGCTGCGGATGTCGGGTTTGCTGCAGCAACGACGAATCCGTTTACGGTTCAGATCGCCCAGGGTATCGCCGAGGTGCCTCTGGGGAGTGACCTGGGTTTTCGGGTCGTCTTCTACCTGACCTGTATGACGGCAACCATTCTTTATATGCTGTCCTATGGCCGTCGGATCAAAGGCCAACCGGAGCGTTCGATTATGGGGGTAGACTCTTTCCATATTAAAGGACTGGAGAAGATCACATACACATTGAAGCGAAGCCATATCTGGATCGCAGTCGTGTGTGCCGTGTTGTTTATCGCTATCATTTATGGTGTTCAGTCCCAGGGATGGTGGCTGGCTGAAATGAGCGGCGGATTTTTATTGATGGGTGTGATTGCCGCCTGGATGGCTGGCATGACGGCAGATCAAACGGTGAGTTCTTTTGTGAAGGGCATGGAAGAAATGGTCGTTGCCGCTCTCGTAGTTGGTTTCGCCAAGGGGATACAGGTGGTCATGGAAGACGGGCAGATCATGGATACATTCATCCAGTTTGCCGCGGGTATGCTTGATGGATATCCAAAGATTATTGCTGCGGAGGGGATGCTGGTCTTTCAGTCCATGCTCAACTTCTTTATCCCTTCTGGATCCGGACAAGCAGCGACAACTATGCCACTGATGGCTCCGCTGGCCGATCTGTTGGGCATCAGTCGGGATACAGCAGTCTTTGCCTTCACCTGTGGGGATGGTTTTTCCAATACCATCATCCCGACTTCCGGTGTCCTGATGGCCATGTTGGCTCTGGCAGAAATTCCCTATGGAAAATGGTTGCGATTTATGTTGCCGTTGTTTGGTATTCTGATCTCCCTGGCGGCGATCTTCCTGGCCTTTGCTGTTTGGACGAATCTGGCGTAATTGAGTTAAGGAGTTTCCGCCAGTTGGCGGACAGGAGGAGAGGAGTCGAGGAGAAGGATATCGACGTGGACCTGCCGAGGTAGTAACCCATCAACTCCACAATTGCAATTCGAGGATCGATGCTCCACCTTGCTATGGATAGTTCCTGGGTAGTACATTGAACATTGAACAAGTGCTCGTCAGAGCACGACTTGAACGTTAAACAGCCCAGCCTGTCAGGTAATATCTGACTTGATTGAATGCCTATTTCCCCTGTGCCTGTTGGACCCAGGTGACCACATAGCCACCGATCATGCCCAGTATGAGGATGGCACCAAAAAAGGCAGAAGGTTGGTCTAATTCCAACCGGCCTTTCCGGTAGGTTTCCATAGCGAGGGTGAGCAGGATCAAGCCGACGGTAAACATGATGATGTTGCGATAGAGGGGTTTCATAGATCAGATATCTGAGGGGCAAAGATGGGCAACCTGCACCATTTACTATTCAAAGATTAAAGTGGGTGTGCCTTCGATCTGTGTGAGATAGTGATCCAGTCGAACCAGGACTTCTTTTCGGCTGGCATGGTCAAGGCGTGCTGCACCATAGGCAGCAAATGGTGGAAGGACGTTCATCTCGCAGAAGTCGAACACACCCGCATGAACCGGGCGCAGCATCTCGAGCAAAGTTCCTCGCTGGCCGGATTCAAACGCAGGTGCCGGTCCCCCGGTGGTGAGGCAGCACAGCGCCTTTTTTCCAGCCAGGCTGGCCCCCTGGCCGTAGGCGAAACCATAGGCAAAGACCCGGTCGATATACCCTTTAAGTATGGCGGGGATGGACCACCACCACAGTGGAAATTGAAAGATGACTAGTTCGGCAGCATCCAGGTGATCGATCTCCCGGGCCAGATCGGGAGCAAACGAACGGGTGCGCCAGGCGTGGGCCTGTTCGGTCTGAAGGCGGAGTACTTCCCGATTGGCTCGGAAGGTAAAATCTTCAGGCCCGGTGGCGGCCTGCCAGTTCATGGCATAGAGGTCGGACAGGGTGACATCATGCCCTTCCCGAGTCAGGGTCTGGATGATCTGATCCTTCATGGCTCCGTTGAAGGAGGCTGGTTCCGGATGAGCATAAACAAGGAGAACCTTAATTGATGACATTGATGAATTATTATGAACTGATTCTTCATTTGTGATATGAGCCATAATGGTTCATAGATACCTATTCGAAAATGTGACGGAGTTCCATTCTTTGGTTCCAAGACAAAATTTCCGCTGCTTGGTTTTTCAAATCTGGCCCCGCCTCATCGCCGCCCCGAGTACTCGGGGTAGGTACTTTTGGGGCACCAAAAGTACCCAAAAGTGCTTGTCGCCAAAATGGGGCTTCAAATTTTGTTTGGAGGCACGCAAATCTCGAATAGGGTGTAAGAGTCATTTTCATCATGGCCTGGCCGTTCCTGTTTTGCCTTTGGATAACCACGAAAAGAAATACGGTATATATTTCTCAACCATTCATTTCACCGAACAACTTATCGGCAAAACAATACGGCGTACCGTTATTTGTTAGCACCAATGAAATCAAGTTTTACCCTCAAACAGTAAAACTAGCCATGATGTTACTTGGAGCCCCTCATTTGGCGACGATTTTTCTTAATAAACTCATAAACGCCTTAACGAATAAACCTTTTCCTCGACTCCTTTCCTCAAATTGCCCCTCATTTGGCGACAATTTTTTTAATAAACCGAAAAACCCATAAACGCCTTAACGAATAATCCTCTCCTTGACGCCTTCCCTCAGAACAGACGACATTTGAAAGATTTGACGATAAAATAAATCCGCATTATCGGAATAACCCCTTATGCCGCAAATTGTCGGAATCAGGATTCACAGGATTTGAGGATGAACAGGATGAGAGGGTGAATGGAGAAAAGCAAATGGCAAATAACCCACATCAGTCAGCCATTCCTTCGAAATATCGAAATAACCCAATACCGAAAGAACACCGAAAATTGTCATCATCAGGATTTTCAGGATTTGAGGGTAAATGGTGAAAGGTAAATGGTAAACTTATCGTACACCGAATATTGTCTGAATCACGGATAAGCAAGGATTTCAGGATTTCACGGATGTAGGGGTCGAATGATCAATGGTGAAGGTCCAACTTCCCGAACACCGAACGCTGAACCCCGACAATTGTCAGCATCAGGATTCACGGAGGGAGCGTGCAACAGGTAATGGGCTACAGTTGTGATAGCCAAACACCGAACATCGGATGCCGCTCTTTCGAAATCATGAAATAGCGAAATCACTCAATAATCTGGATCGACCCCAGTCAGGCGACAGTCATTCTTATCCTTCTCGACTCCCTCCTTCGCTAAAGCTTCGGCGGGCAAGCCTACAGTCTCGGTACGATCGGCTTTTCGATTTCATCAAACGTTCCACCGAACAGGATTTGTCTAACTCCGTCAGAAGTCAGGAAGTCATGTGGAAATCCGAGGTCAATAGCACTGATCTCGTTCAGCTGTTCGATCATGGCCGGCGGAATGGAAAAGGAAAGACAGTCCAGGCTGTTTTCCAATTGCTCTGCCTTGCGTGCCCCGACGATGGGGATGTAGTGTGGATGTTGTTGCCTGACCCAGTTGAGGGCGACCTGGGCGGGAGAGACGGAGAGTTCTTTGGCGATATCCACCACTTTCTGAGCGATGGCGGTGCTGCGTTTGTCCAGGCGCTTGCTTTCGGCGGCCAGACGTTTGGGTTCCTCGTGGTTGTCGAGGTATTTACCCGTGAGAGCCCCACCGGCTAGCGGAGCCCAGGCCGTCATACTCATGCCGTAGGCATTGGCCATGGGGAGGAGATCACGTTCGGGAGTGCGTTGGAGGAGACTGTATTCCACCTGGAGGGCAACAAAGGCCGACCAGCCCCGCAGTTCAGCCATGGTGTTCGCCCGACTGACGATCCAGGCCGGCGTATCGCTGATGCCGATATAATGGACGGTTCCCTGTCTGACCAGATCCTCCAGTCCACGCATCACCTCCTCTACAGGGGTGAGTCCATCCCACGCATGTACCCAGAGCAGATCGATGTGATCGGTCTTCAAGCGCTGTAGACTCCCTTCAATTGAGCGCACCAGATTTTTGCGATGGTTGCCGGAAAAATTCGGGTCACCGCTCTTGTCCTGAAGGCTGTACTTGGTGGCGACTACCCAATGGTCGCGATCGGCAGCGATGAAATCCCCCAGCCAGGATTCGCTGGTCCCTTCAGTATATCGGTTGGCTGTATCGAGGAAATTGCCACCGGCATGGGCATATGTGTCAAAGATCTTCCGGCTTTCAACCTTGTCGGCACCCCAGCCCCATTCGGTGCCGAATGTCATGGTGCCCAGGCAGATCTCGGAGACACGGAGGCCGGAGCGGCCGAGGAGTTTGTAACGCATAAGTGTTGAGTTGAGTGGCAAGTTAAACAGACAGAAGGTATTGTTATTGAGTGAAGGCGTTATTTCGTTATGGTGTGAGATCGAGGCATGGGGCTCGCGAAGTGCCGAGCGAGGGCCGATACCTGTTTTGGCTTTGATTTGAGTTTGGATTTTTTGGGATTTGTTTTTGGTCATTTGAGATTTCCGTCGGTTATTTTGAAGGTGCTGGCGGGCGAGGCAGGGAAATCGGAAGGTGGCTGTCCGGACCAGAAATGCATAGCAGCTTCGTCGGAGGAGGAACGGAAGCATTTAAACGTGTAGTGAGTGATGGTTTTTTACCACGGAGTCACGCAGGATGATATCGAGGTGAAATGGGCAGTTATCAAGAGGAGCAAATGATGCTGAAGCATTGGATAGTTCCCGGACGGCCCGAGCACTCGAGGGTCTGGATCCAGACAGAATCGTCTGGGCACTGAGTACACGAAGGTTCACAAAGGCGTTAATTGATATCATGATTTCTGATGAACAAAATGAATTTCAGATCATGAAAAGGCGAAAAATCGGGGAGTACGTGTAACGGATGCTGGATAACTGATGTGGATGGTTTGCTGTCGTATTCAAATCCTGAAGTAAGTTTTTAAGGATCCGGGAAAACACATGACCAAAGGTTGAAAAGCTGCGCCTCTCTGTGCAATAGTTGCAATTGAATTATTGAAGATACCCCCTCAACACGAAATTGTGAAACAGTTTTAGATGAGTTAAAACCCATGGAGTCGATGAACGTAAGGATGTCAATCAGATAATGTTGCTAACTTAAAGGCAATATGGATATCAAATAGTGAAAGAAGTTTCGGAAACTGCATTCAGCCGGAGTACAATCCGAGCAAAGGAATTTGGATGATGAAGAATTCCATACGTTGAAGAGAATGAACGTGTATTTCATGAAAAATCACTTACTCCTCCTGATTCTGTTCCCTTTTGTAGTATCTGCCCAATTAGAAAGGGGACTATCCCCTCTCCATTCGGAATCCGGGACTTCAGAGGCCGATAGAACGTACGCCGTCGTCGTTGGTATCTCCGACTACCAGGACAAGGACATCCCCGATCTGCGATTTGCGGACAAGGATGCACTGGCGTTTGCCGGCTTCATGCAATCTCCTGCGGGCGGTAGCCTGGATGAAGACCATCTCAAAGTTTTGATAAACGAAAAGGCCACTGCAGCCCAGTTCGCCATTGCTCTGGATTGGCTGATGGATGTCGTCAAGGAAAACGACCGGGCGATTATCTATTTTTCGGGACATGGCGATGTGGAACGGAAGACGATCACCCAACCGGGCTATTTCCTCTGTTGGGACGCCCCTTCCCGTGTCTATATGGCGGGCGGGGCATTGGCGCTGCCTATATTCCAGGATGTTGTCTCCACCCTTTCCATCCAGAACAAAGCGAAGGTCATTGTGGTTACCGATGCTTGTCACTCTGGCAAATTGTCTGGTAGTTCAGTCGGGGGGGCACAACTGACCAATTCCAACCTCTCCAGGCAATATGCCAACGAGATCAAGATCCTATCCTGCCAACCCGATGAATACAGTATCGAAGGCGAGCAGTGGGGAGGTGGACGAGGGGCATTCAGTTACCACCTGCTGGATGGTCTGTATGGCATGGCCGATGGCAATGCAGACGGGACCGTCAACCTCAAAGAGATCAGCCGTTACCTGGAAGACAGGGTCAGCGAGGAAGTGAACCCGCAACATCAAAATCCGATGACACTCGGCAACGTCACCGAAAAGTTGGCCAATGTTTTCCCGGAATTGCTGGCGAAATTGAAAGCAGGTAAAAAGGGACAAATGCAACTGTTTGCCGCTACGGAATCACGAGGCATCGAGGACAATGTGCTAACGGCGGCGGACACCCATGTTGTGGAGATGTATTTTGCGTTCAAAAAGTCTTTGGAAGACAAGCAGTTTCTCTTTGCCGAAAGCGGTCGAGCCGAAAATGATTATGCGGATTTTTATTATAAAAAATTGAGTGAAGAGCCGAGTTTGGAAAAGTTGCATTCAAGTATGCGGCGGAATTATGCTGCGGCCTTGCAGGACGATGCACAGCAAGTGATGAATAAATGGTTGATGACAGAAATTAGTGAATTAAATCTGACTAAAATTTCACAAACTGTAAAATACAAATCCTATCCACGTTATCTTGAACGGGCGGCTGAATTATTGGGCAGTCAACATTATATGTACCCCGTCCTCAAAGCTCGAAAACTATACTTTGAAGGGTATTTGCTGTCCTTGGAGCATACCTATCCGGATAAGAAGCAGGGAGCCGCTGCGTTAAAAAAATTCAGAGAGGCACTGGTATTCCAGCCCAATATGCCACATGCCTATCGGTCAATGAGCATGGTGTTTGGGTACAATATGTTGCAACCAGATTCTATGGAATATTATACCCAATTAGCGATGGATCAGTCCCCTTCTTGGGTGATTCCTGCTACTTCCGCAGCTTATATTCTTTCAGAGAAATACAGCGAATTCGATCGATCAAAATACTATTTGGAAAAAGCCAGTCAAATTGATTCAAATTCCGTAATCGTGTTAAATTACTGGGGGATTTATTACCATAGTATACACCGTTATGACGAAGCAGAGAAATACTATAGAAAAGCGATTCAGCTCGATTCGACATTCACATTTCCCTACAACAACCTAGGGCTTACATATAGAGTGACCGGACGCTATGCTGAAGCAGAAGGGCAGTATAAAAAGGCAATTCAACTGGATTCAACGGATACAGGATCTTACAATAATTTAGGGTTTCTTTATCAAAGTACGAAACGCTATGCTGAAGCAGAAGGGCAGTATAAAAAGGCAATTCAACTGGATTCCACATTAACTGCAGCATACAATAATTTGGGAAATCTTTACAGCCATGTACGGCAATATACTGAAGCAGAAAGGCAGTATAAAAAGGTGATACAACTCGATTCTACAAATGCAGAGGCCTACAACAACTTGGGAAGCCTTTATATCGATATCCGACGTTATACTGAAGCAGAGGAACAGTATAAAAAGGTGATTCAACTCGATTCAACGAAATCGAATGGCTATAATAATTTGGGGTTTGTTTATATGCGGACTCAGCAATATCCGGAAGCTGAAGCACAATACAAGAAGGCTATTCAACTCGATTCAGCATACGTGCTATCTTATTACAATTTGGGTAAGATCTATATTGCCACTGAGCGTTATCATGATGCAGAAAAATACTGTAAAAAAGTAATCCAACTCGATTCAACCTTTGCTCCTGGCTATACAAATCTGGGCAATGTTTATAAGGCTACTCAGCGTTACGATGAAGCGGAACAGCAGTACAGGAAAACCATTCAATTCGATTCGACGAACACAGTTGCATATAACCATTTAGGTTTGCTTTATAAAAACGCGCAGCGATATGCAGAAGCGGAATTGCAGTATATAAAAGTAATTGAACTCGATTCAACTCATTGGGCGGCTTATGCAAACCTGGGTGTACAACATCAAACACTTCTGCGTTGGGAGGAGTCTGCATATATGTTGCAAAAAGCCATTGCTTTGGGGCCGCCCATTGGGCAGCTTGTAGCACTATTGGGTAATGCTTACACCCACATGCCAGGTCGTTTGGCTGATGCAAAAACAGCACTTGAAAAGGGTTTGGATATGTCACCTGATTCACCGGATACGTATATTTTTCTGGCCCAGTGGTCATTGAAAATGAACCAACAGGAGGAGGCGTGGCAATACCTCGAACAAGGGTTGGAAAAAGGCATCGGAAATGAGGAGCTGAAACCTGAGGATCTGCAAGAAAGGCCTGACTTTGAAGAGATACGGAAGGATGCGAGATGGGGGGAGTTGATGGGGAAATACTTTCCGGAGCAAAACAATAAATAGAACCCGAAGCAAATGAAATATAGCCTTCTATTATCGATGCTATTCATTCCTGTCCTGATGGATGAAAAAACATATAAATCCATAACCGAATAAACACCATGCCTCCTTATCTATAGGACCATGAAACTATTTCTACTTCTCTTCATTGGCTTCTTCTTCCGTCCGCCTGATTACGATGCTCAATTGACCATCAAGGACACCTTTGGTGATCTGACAGAATGTGATACCATGACCAAAAGGATTTATATCATCGAGGTCGGTCGGTCGGTCGGTGGTACGGCCTATTGTCAAGCTGTAGCCAGTTTTGACTCTGTGAAACTTGGAAGAATTTAAACGTGCTGAGAGTGATTTTTACCACTGAGTCACTTAGGATTTTATCGTGATGAATTGGGCAGTTTTCAAGAGAGTCAAAGACATCTTGAAGTGGAGAGTAGTTCACTAAGAATTTGCAGATCTAAAGGTATCCTGTTGTGAAAATCAGGTAAAACGTGGAGTTTCTGTGCGTCCAGACATGGTCCCTAAGGGCCGAACCAGTGGGTGTTATATCGAAGGCGCCTGCCTGCCGGCGGAGGCAGGAGGTTTTTGGCACCATGTCCGTTGATCGGACAAGCTGCATAGCAGCTTCGTCAGGAGGCGGAAATCGGAAGAATTTAAAAGTGCTGAGAGTGATTTTTACCACTGAGTCACTTAGGATTTTATCGTGACGAATTGGGAAGTTTTCAAGAGAGTCAAAGCCATCGTGAAGTAGAGAGTAGTTCACTAAGAATGTGCAGATCTAAAGGTATCCTGTTGTGAAAATCAGGTAAAACGTAGATATTCGGTGCGTCCAGACATGGTCCCTAAGGGCCGAGGAATGAGGGCCGAGGGGCCGAATCAGAGGGTGTTCTTTCGAAGAGGTGGAACGCGGAAGGCGGAAGGCGGAAATCGGAAGAATTTAAAAGTGCTGAGAGTGATTTTTACCACTGAGTCACTTAGGATTTTATCGTGACGAATTGGGCATTTTTCAAGAGAGTCAAAAACATCTTGAAGTAGGGAGTAGTTCACTAAGAATGTATAGATCTAAAGTTATCCTGTAGTGAAAATCAGATAAAACGTAGAGATTCGGTGCGTCCAGACATGGTCCCTAAGGGCCGAGGAATGAGGGCCGAGGGCCGAATCAGAGGGTGTTATGTCGAAGGCGCCTGCCTGCCGGCGAGGCAGGGAAGTAGGAACCCGGACGATGGTGCTTTTGGCACCATGTCCGGATCCAGACAAGCTGCATAGCAGCTTCGTCAGGAGGCGGAAATCGGAAGAATCTAAAAGTGCTGTGAGTGGTTTTTTACCGCTGAGCACATATATTGAGGTATGCGGAATTTTATACATTGTTATTGAACAATTATTCACATCAATACTAGATATGCAATGTGTAATAGATTACTTTTGCTACTTCAAACATGCTGAAAATTTGGGAAACTATGCAACAGTTGCAGGTATCTCTTAATTGTAGCCAATTGGAAAAATGAAGAGATACGCACTTTGAAAGTAGACATAGAACATTCAAGAATCAAATGTTACAAATGCATGAGACCTTCAATCTCTTGTATTTGTAAACATATTAGGCCACTCCAGACGAAGACTCGTTTTATTATTCTGATGCACCCGAAGGAATACAAAAAGGAAAAAAACGGAACGGGGCATATGACAAAGCTTCAACTTGAAAATTCAGAAATTATAGTTGGTGTTGATTTTACGAATAATAAGCGAGTAAATGAAATACTGACTAAAGAATTGAGTTGTTCTTTTTTGCTTTATCCAGGGAGAGATAATTTCAACTTGTCAATAAGAATTTCTTCAGAAATATTATCAACTATGGGTCATAACCCATATATCTTCCTTCTCGATGGCACATGGCCATGCGTTCGTAAAATGCTTAAACTGAGCAGGAACTTGCAAAAACTGAAAAGAGTCAGTTTTGATAATAAAATCAAATCAAAATTTATTCTTAAGCAGCAGCCAGGTTCTCTTTGTCTTAGTACTATTGAGTCAGTCTATACAGTCTTAAACTTGCTTAATAAAGGGGGCATAGAACAATGCGATACGAAGGGTTTTCTTATTCCTTTTGAAAAAATGATGGCGTATCAAATCGAATGTATTCTAAACCCAAATAATAAAAACTATCGTTCAACTGCGAAAAGAGATATTCTTCCTAAGAACCTGTATAAGAAAGATTCGCAACGAAGTATTCTTTTTGAACAAGAAAGTTAGGTGCCTTTTTTGTTATTCAAGACTGTTTCATGAAGTGTGTCAATGTACAGAATTCGTATAGCCGTGTTCATCCTCACCCCCTCCACTCAACTCCTACCACCCAGGTCCGTCCAGCACTGACCGGGATAGTACCACTTCCACTGTTATGCTGCAGACTGGCATCGGTGTCGAGTACACCGGTTTGGCGGATATTGAGGCCGACCGGTGGTCCGGCCTATAGTCAAGCTGTAGCCAGGATTGACTCTGTGAAACTTGGAAGAATTTAAAAGTGCTGTGAGTGATTTTTACCACTGAGTCACTTAGGATTTTATCGTGATGAATTGGGCAGTTTTCAAGAGAGTCAAAGACATCTTGAAGTAGGGAGTAGTTCACCAAGAATTTACAGATCTAAAGTTACTTTGTTGTTAAATACACAGAATTTGCCTCCGTGTCACTCTGTGGTAAAGCTCCTTCTCCCCCGAATACAGAATACCAGCCCAGGATCTCAAATCTCTTCGTGTACTGTGCCCTTTGACTTCAGAATGAACCCAGACTCTCCAGTGAGAGCTACATTCAAGTCTGACTCCCACCACCCTACAGGACTTCGTGTTAAAGCCCCTACTCCCAGCCTACTCCAACTCGACTGGACCTGCCCTCCCGGGGTACTCCATCTGTACCGTATATACGAATCAGCACAGCATCCGGCGTACTGTTGCCGTATACCCTGGGTACTACATGGGTACTCCCCTGATACAGTCTGAGTACTCCTAGGGTACACTACCTGTACTCCCAAGGTACACTAAGGGTACACTCGGCGTACACTCCTGGTACACTAACCTTACTCTATATTTGGGGGGTACACTGCTTGGATGTGTATCCTTAAAAATGAGGACTGGAGATGAAGGCACTTGGAAGATTCGTAGTTTAAGGGTAACTTCGAGAGGCATAAGCGTGCTGTGAGTAGAGATTGGACTATGTCTTGGCATCTACAAAAGGTAAAAGACGTTTGCTTACGGGTGGCTGTTTGTGTGATGAGGGGTAGATGCGACTTTATCTATTATTTGGTCACTTCACGGAAGGCAGCGTTCAGACAAGAATTATTCAGAAATAATAGTAATTCAAAATCAACATAATTATATCGGAATGAAAATTCAAAAACAAAACATTTTTGGAGGTAATCAGCAATTTGCTGATTCAATCATCAATGAAAGTAAAATCTTAAATGAAGTTGATCGTAAGTTTTTACAACTTATTCATGAAAATGCACCTTCACTTGAAGAAAGGAATGATTTGGTTGAAAGCCTTGAAAATATCAAGTCTATTGATTCTTCAAAAATTGATAAAGAGAAATCAGGCGGTGTTTTAAGGAAATTTATGGATTCAATAGCTACTGAAGGTGGCAAACAGCTTGTTCGGGACATCGCTGAAAATGGAGCAGATTATTTGCATTTTATATTCTAATTTATTGAGTCAATATGGGACTAATGCTAGAGTTTAAAATGCATTAGATATTATTTCATCAATTGTGTGATTATCTGTTTGACATCTATCTTGTTTTTGATATCAACAAAAAAATGGAATTAGTTTGTTGAATATTATATGATTATTTTAAGTGTTAATCATCTTTGACTGTTTATTCTTAAACGCTATCATAGCGGTTAAGAATAAAGTGTTTTCAAAAAATTTGGAACCTTGATAATTTGACTTACCAACCATTATATTGAAAATTTTTTAAACGATCTTAGTTGGTTTATTTTGGTGAATCTGTAAATGAAAAAATTTCATTTTGCGATTTTGCCTTGTACTTAAATATTTAGCAGATATGATGCCTGAGCAAATAGCGAAGAAAAAAATATTTGAGGCGGAACGTAAAGGAAGCAGGGTTCTTGACCTTACTAATTTGGGATTGGAAATGTTGCCTGTAGAAATTGGCGAATGTGTTAATCTACGTGAATTAAGACTTTGGAAGAACCGTCTTAGTACAGTTCCACCAGAAATTGGTAAATTGAAAAATTTAGAGATATTATATTTATCGGGTAATCGAATTGAATATCTACCACCGGAAATTGGTGATTTATCAAATTTGCAAGAACTGTATTTGACTGGCAATCAGTTGAAGACAATTCCTATTGAATTGACATATTTAAAAAGATTGCAAAAGCTTATATTATTGTCAAATAAACTGGTTGAATTGCCAATAGAATTTGGTAACCTTCGATTGACAATGTATGATGTGACAAGGAATCCGTTACTGAAGCCCCCAATTGAAATTGCTCAGCAAGGTTTATCTGCCATAAGAAGTTACTTTTCATCTGTATCTAAAGCAGAGGAATTACATAGTCTAAAAGAAGCAAAAATTTTAATTGTGGGTGAGGGAGGTGTTGGTAAGACGTGCTTATCAAACAAGATATTGGATTTGAAGTATAGTTTATCTTTAGATGAAGATACCACGGAAGGAATAAGTATTAAAAAATGGAAAACTTGTTTTGAAAGTAAAGATGACATTATCAATGTAAACATTTGGGATTTTGGGGGCCAAGAAATTTATCATGCTACGCATCAATTTTTAACGAAGAGATCTATTTATTTGTACGTTTGGACAGCAAGGACTGACGATGACAGTTCTGGTAGATTTGAATATTGGCTAAATGCAATAAAATTGTTAAGTGATAGTTCTCCACTATTAATTGTTCATAATAAGATTGATGAAAGACTAAAATTAATTGACGAAATTTCCATTAAGAAGCGCTATCCAAATATAGTTGGTTTTGTGAATGTTAGCATTAAAACCGGACAGGGAATAGAGGATTTAATGGATAGAATAAAAAATGAGCTTAAGCATTTGCCACATGTTGGAGATATATTGCCAAAAGCTTGGGTTGATGTTCGTAAACATTTAGAAGAGTTGCCTAGTAACTATATTAATTATTCAGAATATAAATTGATTTGTGAAAAATATGGATTATCTTCAGAAAAGGCGCATTATTTAAGTAGATACTTTCATGATTTAGGCGTATTTTTGCATTTTCATGATAATCCAGTTTTAAAAATAACCATATTTTTGAAGCCTCAATGGGCAACAAATGCTGTTTATAAAATTATTGATACGAAGCAGATTCAATTGAATAAAGGACTATTTAATTTTGATATTTTGCACACTATTTGGAGTGATTATCCTATTGAAAAATTCTTTGGATCTATTAGAGCTAATGAAGCGTTTTGAACTTTGTTTTCAATTGTCTTCATCACAAGATTATATTGTCCCAAATCTATTATTACCATCTGTTCCGGAATATAATTGGGATCAACGACTAAATTTAAAATTTGAATATCATTATGATTTTATGCCAGCTGGAATTATGTCTAGATTTATTGTCCGAATTCACGATATGATTAAAGAAGGAATTTATTGGAAGAATGGCGTAGTAATTGGACGGAAGATGTAGAGGCGGAAATTATTGCTTATCCATTTGAGAAGAAAATAAGAATTCGAATTAAAGCGACAATCGAAGAAGGAATTGCTTTCCGTAGTAAGAAGGAAATTGATTTAATTCATCGAACTCAAAATTTTCCAGATGTCAAAGAGATGATTCCATGCAATTGTAGTGAATGTCGGGATTCTTTAACGCCTTATTTTCATGCATATGCGAATCTTACTAGGGCTTTAGTTAAAAAAACTGATAAGATTCAATGTCAAAATAGTTTCGAGGGTGTTGATGTAAGGGCTTTGATTAGTGGAATTGAAACCAGAAAACGTTTAAAATATATTGATGGGTTGCATTCTAGCGATATAATTGTATATGGAGACTATATTGATACAAGAAGTACTAGCACTATTGAAATAAGTGAACAGAATATATTTGGTGGACATCAACAGTTTGCTGATAAGATAATTGCTTCTGAACAATATTCTTTTTCTGAAATTGATCGAACACTTATTGAGTTTGTTTGTGAATTTAGTAGTTTGCCTGAGGAAAGAAATTCTATCATTGAATGTCTATCAGTACTTAAGGGAGATTTAGCTGGTAAAAATGAGAGGGCTAAAGCATTAACTATTGTAAGGCAATTTGTAAATGATCGAGCCGGGAATGATGGAAGGGAAACTATAATTGATTTAATTAGTAATGGTGCAGAATATTTAAAAGGGTTAGTGTGATTATGAGTAGTTTTAATGGGGTGCTATATTAGTAATCTGATCTAGTCACTTCTGTTATTAAAAATTTAGCAATGCAGTTGAAAACTTAATGTAAAAAGTAATTTCAGAAGCAGGTGACTAATGCAAGTTAATGGGACAAATTCAAAATATATCTCAATTTTGAGTTTGATAGGATTTGGTTGTTTAGTTTTTCACTTTTAATCAGCAGATTTAAATATATTTTTAGAATAGACTGTTTTTGAATTATTCAATAACTATCTCTCGGATCATTCACTAATCTAACATATAAAGTTTTGTAGACTTCGAGGACTTTAAAGTTGTGAGAGATTAAGTAATATCACCCCCTCCACTCAACCCCCACCACCCAGGTCCTACCAGCACTAACTGGGATAGTTCCACTACCGCTGTTATGTTGCAGACTGGCACCTGTGTCCAGTACACCCGTCTGACGGATATTGAGGAGGTTGCGTGCACCGACATTCAGACGGAGGCGCTGATCGAGAAAGGACTTGCCCAGCATACAATCCAGTAAGGCAAATCCATCTTGCACCCGTCGGCGGACGACAGATTCACCATTATCCGGCTCTGGGTAAAAGGTGACTAGTTGATCATAATACCGGCCCATAAAACTTACAGAGGCCTTAGCTTTCCGCCACTGCCAGTTCAGATCCCAGCCCACCTCATTGGCCCAGGACATGGCGGGTACAGAAGGGTCGTTTTGATGTTCGGGCTGGACATAGCCATTGGTCATCAGACTGGCCTGAAGGGTGAATGCCTGCCAGTTGATCTTGCCCTGGACTTGAGTCCCCACATTCTGGAATCGGTCGTAATTGAAGTAGGCAAACTGCAACGTGGTGGTATCTCCACGAACCGGGACACGGATGCCATCCTTTACATAAAATTCGTAGATGTCGATCTTGTCACGGACATCATTGTAAAAGCCGTTGACTCGAACAGAACAATCCAGATTCCGTTTCTGGTTTTCCCAGGTCAGGGACAGCTGCACATTATCGGAAGTCTCTGGCCGGAGGTCCGTTGTACCGAGAATAAAATGGTTGGCGTCGACAAATTCGAAATAGAGTTCCTTAGCCGTTGGCGCCCGAAAACCCCGGGCATAAGATGCACGTGCCGTCCATCCAGGTGCCAGTACACTGCGCATGAAAAGAGGGGGACTACCGGAGAAGGAAACCGTT
>CALNZC010000012.1:0-19477 GCA_942490895.1 uncultured Saprospiraceae bacterium | reverse complement strand
TTCTTCCTGTGGATGGATCGCATTGTTTAGATCTGAGGCGTCCGAGTTTTGGGTAGCCACAAGCTGTTCTGTTGAAGGTGATACTGGCGAGGCCAGCGCTGTATTTGCATCTTGAACAACATCTGTGTTGCCCCACTTTTGAAGGCTAAATATGACGAGTAGAGCCACAGCGGTCAGGCCCCCAAACCACCACCAAAAGCCGCCACGCCTCTTTTTATCCGGTAGGGACGCGACTATCCCTTCCCAAACCTGTTCACCGGGTTGAGCCCAGGCATCATTCCCATCCAGGGGTTCCTGGAGAATGTGTCGCATCTCGTCGTCCTTCTGATTGATATGGTCGAGATTCTCCATCACGGGTTGATTTTACTGAAGTGGACCGGCATGCGTGCTTGCATCCAGTGTCGGGCCTTATATAATTGAGTCTTGGATGTACTGGTCGCGATCCCTAGCATATCCCCAATCTCTTCATGTCCGTATCCATCCACAACATAGAGGTTGAACACAGTCCGATAACCTGGAGGCATCTGCTGGATCATATGCGTCAGCCGCTCAGCATCCATCTGGGCGCCTACATCTGTATGATGACCATTCTCTGACAGGGTGGGTATCCCATCCAGGTCTACAAATGTCATTTTCTTTTTTCTCAGTTGCTGTAATGATGCTCTGACCATAACCATACGAATCCAACCGCCCAAAGGACCGTCGCCACGAAATTGTGGCAGATCCCGGAAAACGGTAATGAACCCTTCTTGCAGGTAATCCTCCGCATCCTGCCGATTCGCTGCATAGCGGAGACAGACACGGAACATATCCGAACGAAAACGCTCATAAAGCGCTCGCTGTGAAGCACGATCCCCATTGAGGCATGCTTTGATCAGATGTTGGTCTCGTTCCTGCACAGAAGCTGGTTCATAGAGTAAGGTACCCGGCAGCCGGAAATGGTTGCCTGAAATAGCAAACTTTTGATGGTTTACCGTCTTGGAGGTTTAACCCCACTGATCTCCTTGCCCTATTCTTAAAGATAAGGGGTTCTGATGTATGATGAACAATCCCTGCTCAAGGATGGGGGCAACCTGGTAGAAATGGGTTCTCCATGTTAACGTGAGCATCGATCGTTTATTCGTTTATCTACTGAAAAGGAGAACAGCCACTTCGAATCAGGCAAGGAGCCTTGTAAAACCAGAAACTTGGAACGCAGGAACCCAAAAACGTGATGTTTGTGCCGGTGTCCCACCGGCAGCTCGAGACGTGCACTTGAAGACATGATGGTTCAGAAAGTGGAAATTCTGGCGGTGTCTCACCGCGCAACAAACAACTTAAAGTGAAGGACTAACGGTGTGATCAGCCTAATAATGCATCAACATTCTTCTTGTGGGAGTTTTGTCACCATTTTTGCGGGCTGGCAAAAATGTCGCCAAAACAGGACGTTGAACGAACACATACCCCGGGTTAAAACCCGGGGCTATTGACCCATTCCTATATGTTCTATGTCCCGAGGTTGGCAACAGCATCTCACCACCTTATTGTCCTTTAACCTTCGTTCAAAACGGTCACCTCGAATCAGACATTGACAACACAGGAATCCGCCAGCTGGCGGAAACACAAGAACAAGAAATATTCTGCCTCCCCCGGTTTGGCGCACCTGGTGGTTTCCTCCGTGCCATCGTACCGTCGCCAAACCACCCCCTCATAAAGTCAGTCATCTCCGCGTTTAGCATACGTATGGGAGGGGGACATGCATGAGTTTCACAGCATCGCAAAGTAAGACCGTTCAAAACATGCCAGTCCAACCAAAACCTGTTGGTGCTGGTGTCTCACCAGCTCCCTCTATCTGTCGGTGTCTCACCGGAATATGAAAACGATACTGTTACCTGATGAAAGCAGTTTTATAGACAGCGGTTCCGCACGCTTTAGAAAGCATCGATCGTTTATTCGTTTATGGGTGGATTCGTTTATCTGCTGTAAAGCTGAACGGTCAACTCGAATCAAGAATTCACAAAGGCGGAACGCGGAAGTGGGAAAGCGGAAGTGGACGTGGGAACCATGAAGGCCCGGTCCGCGCGTACTTTTAGTGGTCAGGGTTCAGACGGTCAAATCGAATCAGGCAATGACAAATCAAGAACTTGGAATCCGCCAGCTGGCGGAAACACAGGAACAAGGAATGCCATTTCTCCCAAAAAACACCGATGTTTGACCATGGCGTCAGCTTTCACACATGCGTTCTCTGCCCTGACGTTGGGATCCGTCCTGCAATCCGGCAAACTACGCAAGGGACTAATCCTCACCGGCATACTCTCCGCAGCAATGCCCGATCTGGATGTAGTGGCCTTCTGGATGGATATCCCCTATGAGCACCCCTTGGGTCATCGTGGATTCACACATTCCCTGCTCTTTGCGGCCATGTGGGCCTGGGGGATTGGCGCCCTCCTCTGGCGAAAAATAGGATCTGATTTGCGGGTCAAATGGCGGATCTGGCTTTACCTTTTTCTCTGTACAGCCTCTCATGGAGTGCTCGATGCCATGACCACCGGGGGCCGGGGAGTTGGATTCTTTATACCGCTGGATAATGCTCGCTACTTTTTACCCTGGCGATTTATTCAAGTCAGCCCTATCCGGGCATCCGCCTTTTTTACCGAGTATGGCCTCAAGGTGATCACGAATGAGTTCGTCACCGTATGGCTGCCCTGCGTGATCGTTATGATCATGGCCTGGATGGTGAGGCAGTGGAGGAAGAATTGAAACGCAAAGGCGCTAAGACGCCAAGGACACAAAGAGGTTTTATTCGAATGCACTCTGTGAGACTCTGTGTCCTCTGTGGTGAACCAAGCGGTTCGTTTATTCGGTTATGAGTGTATTCGTTTATCCTTTCCATACAACAGATTCCTGTATTCAGGTGAACTGACAACAGACAACCGACAACTGACAACCGACAACCGACAACCGATTAATCCACCACCATCGTCGCAACATTCAGCTCCTGCTGCTCCAGCGTTTCTGGCAAGTCGCGGTAGCCATACTGCTGATCTCTTAGTTGAGGGCGATAACCCGCATCCCGGATGGCTTGCTGGATGCCATTGGCCGTAAACCGGAAAGGAGCACCCGCAGCACTGACCACATTTTCCTCGATCATGATGCTACCAAAATCATTGGCACCGGAATGGAGACAGACCTGAGCCACCTGTTTGCCCACCGTCAACCAGGACGCCTGGACGTTGACGATGTTGGGCAACATGATCCGACTCATGGCGATCATGCGAATGTATTCATCTCCCGTACAGGTATTCCGGGCACGCTTCATGTTCTTGAGCATGGTATCCTCGTCCTGGAACGGCCAGGGGATAAAGGCCAGGAAACCCTTGGCATCCGCTGGCTTTTTGTCCTGCACTTCCCGCAAACGGACGAAATGTTCCATCCGCTCGAGGTTGGTCTCGATATGCCCGAACATCATGGTGGCTGAGGTGGTCAACCGCAACTGGTGTGCCGCTTCCATCACGGCCAGCCACTCATCACCGTTGCATTTGCCCTTGGAGATGAGGCGGCGGACCCGATCATCCAGGATCTCGGCTCCTGCGCCGGGCAGGGAATCCAGTCCGGCATCCATCAATGCTTGCAGGACTTCGGTATGTGTGCTCTTCTCCAATTTGGTAATGTGCGCAATCTCGGGTGGACCCAGGGCATGCAGCTTCAGATTGGGATAGAGCGACTTGAGCTCCTTGAACAACTTCACATAATAGTCCAGTCCCAGATCTGGATGGTGGCCGCCTTGCAAGAGCAATTGCTCTCCGCCCAGGCGAAAGGTCTCTTCGATCTTCTGCTTGTATTCTTCGATGGTGGTGATGTACGCTTCTTCATGACCTGGCCGGCGATAGAAATTGCAGAATTTGCAATTGGCCACACAAACATTAGTCGTATTGGAGTTGCGGTCAATGATCCAGGTGACCACATCATTGGGGACATGATGCATCCGCAATTGGTGACCCACATACATCAATTCAGCGGTGGAAGCCTGCTCAAAAAGGAAGACACCCTCCTCGGCAGTGAGATGATCGCGTTGGAGTCCCCGCTGAAGGAGGTCATGTACGTGCATAGTGACTGTGTTGTGGGTAGGCAAAGGTACAACCTAAAACAGAGCAAAAGGGTTGTACCTCATCCAGAGGTAAATGGTACTGGAGAACAGGTTGTCTTACTTTCCCTTAAACTCCGGCCTCCTTTTTTCCAAAAACGCGGCGACTCCTTCCTTGTAATCATGGGTCTCGCCGGCCATGGTCTGCAGGCGGTCTTCCAGGCCGAGCTGACTGTCCAGATCATGATGCATGGACATGTTGAGAGCCTGCTTGGTCAACGCCAGACCACGGGTGGGCATGGCGGCCATGTGTCGGGCCAGAGCAGCAACTTCCATCGGGAAGGACTCCAGATTGTACACTTTGTAGAGCATGCCCCAGGTCAGGGCTTCGGCAGCGGATACCTTGTCGCCCGTCATCATCACCGCAGAAGCCCGTTGAAAACCGATCAGTCGGGGCAGGAAAAATGTGCCTCCACTGTCGGGGATGAGCCCGATCTTGGAAAACGCCTGGATGAAGGAGGCCACCTCCGAGGCTACCACGATATCGCAAGCCAGGGCAATGTTGGCACCGGCTCCTGCAGCTACGCCATTCACGGCAGCAATCACCGGTTTTTCGATCTTTCTGATGCGTTGGATGATGGGATTGTAATGCTCCTGCAGGATGGTTGGCAAAGAGGGCCCATTCGGGTCCGTGACCTCCTGCAGATCCTGTCCCGCACAAAATGCGCGACCATTCCCGGTGATCACAATACAACGTACCTCTGGATCAGAAGCGCATTCATCCAGATGATTCTGCAGGGACAAGGCCATCTCCCGGTTGAAACTATTGAATACATCGGGGCGGTTGAGGGTCAGGGTGGCGACGCCGGACTCCATAGACTTTAAGATCAGGGACATGGTCTGTGATTTTACTCAAAAGTAAGGTTCTGTCTGTGAATCGCAGGATAACCTGTTTGAAGTGGATAACTACCTTATGTGCAGCATCATAAATATGAGCCATTTATATACTGTATTTCAATCGTTGTGTTTCCAGGAGGACCTTGTTTCAATTCTCCATTTTTCTCCCTAATTTTCAAGGTTATCTACCCACATTGCCATGAAACATATTCTCACCCTGCTTGTCCTTTGTTCTTTTTTACCCACTCTGGCATTTTCTCAATCCTCACCCATGTTTCTGCAAATGGACGTGGAGGAGGTCAGTGGAACGGATGAGATCATTGCACATCTTCGAGTTATACAATGTGATAGTATTATTGGATTTCATATGGGTCTTATCTGGGATACAACAAAGGCCAGTTTCATTCAGATTGAAGACAACGGTCCTCTATATATTGATGGCTGGAAAGGAATAAACTTTGGACCTCCGTTGACTGATCATGGTTTTTTTCAAAGTCTATGGATTCCAGAACCACTCGAATGTGTCAGTCTGGATAGTGGCGTTGCAATTTATTCACTTCGTTACAAACAATTGGCGCCCACCATAGAATTTACTTTGTTGGCAGATACATCGTACATACATCTTCCCTTTTAATACTATCAAACCGCACTTTGAAACCGTCGGTTGTGATCTTGAATTAAAGGATGTCATTTACATCAGTAATCAGAACGACACCTTATATGTCCAGAATGGTGGTATCGTTTCCCAGGAATTGGCCCCTGAATGGCATGCGTTAAAGATCTACCCCAACCCTGCAATGGATATCCTTAATATTGAAGGATTGCAAGACATGACGGGCACTTGGAAATTGAATGACCTCTACGGACGATCAATAAAAACAGGTCAATTCCTTCTTAACCCCTTGCAGATCCAGGTCAATGATTTACCGGAAGGATGGTATTTGCTTCAATTAAAAGGAGGTAAGGGTCAGTTCACTACAAAGCCTGTTCTTATTCAGAGAAATTATTAGGGCGAGCCCACCCCTGACAAATCTGCAGAATTCCAATCCTTGTGCTCAAGGAGAAAACCTTATCAATTGGATCTTTTGCCTGGCCCGCCTCCAGCCGGCGGGGCTGTTACTTTTTATCGCGGCAAAAAGTAACCAAAAACCGCTTGTCGCCAAAATGGGCCTTTTTTCACTTGTAGAGTCCTCTCATAAGTAACAAGGACTAAAAGCGCACCTACATCATGACCCGGCCGCTCGTATTTGATCGGTGGCTGGAATCTTTTTCAACTCTTTCTCATCTCGTTTCACGATAAAGATAAGGATACAATTTCCGATCAAATAATACGGCGATCATTAGGTGAAAAGCAATCAACAACATTTTGACTAGACTTAAAGCTTGGAGGGGCGGGTCATTGATGTTCTTTGGAGGCCCTCGTTTGGCGACGATTAATACCAGAGAATTGACCCGGAAATTCAGGATTTGGGTGAGCTATTCTAATGATTATCAATGGCTGTAATCATAGTATAAAATTGTATTGGACAGGGGTGATCCTGGATAAGAAACCAGTTTTTTATTGCACAATGGATTTATGTTTTAAATGGGCTTCGAATTCAAAGTCTTCATTGACAATGATATCCTCCTACGGCGGCATTATGTAATTGATTCTAACGTTGTCTTGCTTTCGTTTTGTTTTTTCCTTCTTTTCCCATGCCATCCCAAAACCCTTGTCTACATATTTTGACCTTGCTAAATGAGATCGTAAAGTCCTTTTTTTGCTTTTATGAATGCATCAATCTCTTAAAATTGGATTAAACCAATATTGTTTAACCCGTCATTTGAATTTGACGTTTGAGATTTGGTTTTTATTTGGGATTTGAACGTTGGTGCTCCCCCCTTCAATGACATTTGAAATGGTCAAATGGCTCTTTGCATTCCTGGCATTGCCAGAGAGATTTGCAGGCGGTGGAACCAAACTGGGAGAGCAATTTGGTGGCGGCTGACCCGCATTGCGGGCAGTTGGGGACCTCCTGATTTTTTCGGGGTGGTGCGATGCCAAATTTTTCAAGTTTGGCCATGCCTTCTTCAGTGATCCAATCCGTTGTCCAGGCCGGACTGAGCACGGTGTTGATGCGGACATCCTGATAACCCGCCTCCTTCAATGCCGCCATGATCTGCACTTCGATCATATGCATGGCCGGACACCCGGAATAGGTCGGGGTGATCACTACTTCTACGCCATTTTCAATCAGATGCACATCGCGAATGATGCCAAGATCGGCAACGGTCAACACCGGGATTTCTGGATCGACTACTGTTTCCAGGAGGGACCAAATAGATGCTATGTCTGTTGTTCTGGTTGTCATTACCATTTTTGGCCCGGATAGGCCCTTTGCATATATTGAAGGTCGGCCAACATGTGGCCCAGGTGTTCGGTGTGGACCCCGGTCTTTCCACCGGTCTGCACCGCTGGATCCTCAGGTGTTTTCAGAGTTGATTCCCGAATGGTTTGATCGATAGTTTGCTCCCACTCACCACGAATATCTTCGGGGCCTACAAGAACGCCCGCATCGATCAGACGCTGCTCAAAAGATGCCGGCATCAGCAATTCCAGACGATACATCCAGGCCTCATCCAGAGCGGTTTGCATACGTCGATGACTTTCTTCGGTACCATCACCCAGGCGAAGGACCCATTCCCGGCTCCATTTAAGATGATAGGTCACCTCCTTGACAGCCTTCCCGGCAATATCCCGCAATCCCTGATCGGGAGAGGTCAATAACGTTTTGAGAAACGGTAAATGCCAGGCATCAAACAGGAATTGACGAGCGATGGTATGGGCAAAATCACCATTGGGCAATTCAACCAAAAGAGCATTGGTATATTCTCTTTCCGTGCGGAGGTAAGCCAGGTCATCTTCTGTTCGACCCTTTCCTTCCAGTTCTGCGGCATACTGATAATAGAGTCGTGCCTGACCGATCAGGTCCAGGGAAATATTGGTCATAGCAATATCCTGTTCCAATACCGGTCCATGACCGCACCATTCGCCAAGGCGATGGCCGAGAACCAGGCAGTTGTCTGCCATATACAGAGCAAATTGGAAGAGAGAGGGGGAAGCCGATTCGTTCATCACAGCGTGGATTTCGTCGTCGATTGAAAAAGAAAGAAACGTGTCAACACGAGGTTGACAGTTGGACCAGTGGATTACATGTGGCCAACTTCATCCGGGATATCGTAAAACGTCGGATGACGATAGATCTTATCACGAGCCGATTCGAACATACTGTCCTGCTCCTCCGGGTCGGAGGCATGGATATATTTCGATTCGACAACCCAGATACTCACCCCCTCGTTACGGCGGGTATAGACATCTCTAGCATTTTCAATCGCCATCTCCCAGTCGGTGGCGTGCAGGCTGCCGACATGCTTATGATCCAATCCGTTGCGGGAGCGAATAAATACCTCCCATAGTGGCCAATCTTTCATAACGTTTGTTGATTAAGGGGTGACAACTTCTTTTCTCGCTTGTTTCTTTTCGGCATAAGCCACTGCAGCATCACGCACCCAGGCGCCTTCTT
This sequence comes from uncultured Saprospiraceae bacterium, assembly GCA_942490895.1. Classification (GTDB taxonomy): domain Bacteria; phylum Bacteroidota; class Bacteroidia; order Chitinophagales; family Saprospiraceae; genus JAGNXB01. Next base: position 10,954 of record CALNZC010000012.1, on the reverse strand, counting down.
CATGGGCATGGACACGGTCACGAAGACGTTGCCGGTTACAGATGCCATTGCCTTTGACCACGTTCCAGAATTCGTCCCAATCAATCGGGCCAAACTCCCAATGTCCAGTCTCTTCATTCCACTTCATATCCGGGTCAGGGATGGTCAGTCCCAGGTATTGTGCCTGGGGAACGGTGGCATCTACAAATGCCTGTCGCAGTACATCATTGGTCTTGCGCTTGATCTTCCATTTCAGCGATTGTTCGGAGTGGGTCGACTCCGCATCACTGGGGCCGAACATCATCAAACTGGGCCACCACCAGCGATTCAGTGAATCCTGAGCCATAGCCTTCTGTTCCGCACTCCCCCGTACCAGGGTCAGGAGGATCTCATACCCCTGACGCTGATGGAAGCTCTCTTCCTTACAAATCCGGATCATGGCCCGGGAATAAGGACCGTAAGAAGTGCGCTGCAACATCACCTGATTCATGATGGCTGCACCGTCCACCAGCCAGCCAATGGCACCCATATCCGCCCAGCTGAGGGCAGGATAGTTGAAGATGCTGGAGTATTTGGCCTTGCCCGTATGCAGTTCATCCAGGAGCTGGTCACGAGTCACCCCCATGGTTTCAGCAGCTGCGTAGAGATACAGCCCGTGGCCACCTTCATCCTGGACTTTGGCCAGCAAAGCGGCCTTGCGACGTAGGGTTGGGGCGCGGGTGATCCAGTTGCCTTCCGGTAACATTCCGACCACCTCTGAATGGGCATGTTGGGAAATCTGACGGATCAAGGACTTTCGATAAGCCTCCGGCATCCAGTCCTTCGCTTCAATTTTGACCTCTCGGTCAACCTTGTCTTGAAAACGAGCTTCTAGGTCTTGTGCATTCATCCTGGTGGGTATTCGTGATCGTTACAAAACTAACAGCTTTCAGGCACACGAACAAACGTTCGTATGGAACAGTTCAATCGTTAACCCATTTGACCTCGTCATGGTGTCCATACTGACCTCTTCATCATGGTGATCCGCATTCATCAGGCTTCCATGAAATTCAGGATCTCCCGGTCATTGTGGAGGACCTTCATCTTGATCTGACCACCTATCTCTCCTCTTGCTGCGGAGAATGCTATGTATGGAATCCTGGGGCAATTCATGGACCACCAATGGAAGGAGGGCGGTATTCCCACTTCGTTTCTGCTGATAATTACCGTTAATATCCTGAAGGAGTTCATCTAAACGTCGGGCAAATAGTTGACGGTCCTGTGGCGGAATCTCGAAATGGATAAACCATTCATGGGAACCAGGAGTGCCCGGTTGAGGGTACCGAGGAACCACAAAATACTGTCGAATATAAAATGACATTTCCCCTTTTAACCGTTGCAATGCCAGTGTAACATGCTCCAGAGAAAGGTCTTCTCCAAACGCATTGATAAACTCGGTAGTCCGACCAACAATCCGCAAGAGATAGGGTTTTATTGAGCTGAACTGAACCAGGTCACCCGTTCGATACCGACATAAACCATCCAGTGTGGTGATCAATAGTTCATATTTCCGGTCTGTCTTAATGTCCCATAATGGCAAGACTTCTTTCGTGAGTTTGTCCTGGAATTCAAAAAAGATCCCGGCATCCGTCAACAGCAGCAGATCCGGACTGGACGGGTCGTTCTGCAATGCATAAAATCCTTCTGTGGCATTGTAGACTTCAAATAGTGTGATCTCGCGCTTCGGATGGATCTCTTGAAAGATCTGCCGGTAGTGACTGAAGTCCACTCCTCCATGCACATATAACCGCCAATCCGGCATGATCTCCGCGATCCGGGACGGGTCATGTTCTGTCAATTGGTTGATCAAGGCCAGCACCCAGGTGGGCACACCTGAGATCATATTGATCTTTTGAATTTCCGACAGGTGCTGACGAAAAAAGGTCAGCTTTTCCTCCCAGCTTCCAAAAACCTGATTGGGGAAATTTTTAAATCGAAAATACCAGGGCAAACGCTCCACCATCAGCCCCGAAATATCCAGCACATCCTTTCCCAGAAACGAATCGGGATAGCGATATCCGGACATGGAAAGATGTTTGGCCCCCATCAGCCAATCCTGCTGAAAACGATCATCCAAATTAGCCAGGATCAAGCGAGAACCTCGGAAATGATTGGCTCGAAGAAACTCCTCTGAAATGGGTATGCGTTTTTTTACTGCTGAAGTACCACTGGTCTGACCAAAGTACTTGGGCTTGTACACAGAGAGCAGATCCTGTGAGGCTTTTAATTCGGTGAACTTCTGCAACCATGGAATCAGATCATCATAGTTCTGAATCGGGAGATGATGCACAAACCGACTGTAATCCCCTTTGATCTCACTGAATCTGTGTTCCCGACCAAACAACGTACGCCGGTTCCCTTCGACGATCCGATTCAGCAGGGATCGTTGAAGTTCTTCCGGTTTCGAACGCATCCGGTCCAACAAATAGCGATAAGGGAAAAAGATCATCCTCTCGTTGTTTTCCTGTTGTCTTTAGGGCATAAACAGGCCTCTTACCAAAGATACAAAGGAGAAGATACATTCGCTACTGGGAAAACATCACAGGAATCCGGACCCAAATTGGAAGCCTGAAGCCTTCTGCTGATCTATCGCATCAATTGCAGATCCCCCTTATACAAGCGCTCCTGGCCATCTGGCCATCGCAACACCATGACGTAGACATAGACTTCTATGCTGGCAGGTTGAGAGCGTATTTCACCATTCCAACCCACATCCGGATCACCGAGTTGGAAGCCACCGCTCCGATAGACTTCATCCCCCCATCGGTCAAAAATGCCGAAGTCGACGACCTCAACGGTCGGATCACCCTGGGGTGCGAACAGGTCATTCAGGCCATCGTTGTTAGGGCTAAACGAATTCGGGATATAGATATCCCTGCGATCCAGTTCGATGAGTACGGCATCTGTCGATGTGCAACCACCCAAACTGGTCACGGTGACCGTTATGGTCGTGGTCTCTTTGACCCGGAATGCCGGATTCAGACAATCCTTACACAGTTCCGGCGACCATTCGATAGAGCCGATGGCCACAGAGTCTGGAAAAATCTCTGCCAGTAAGAAGATCAATTTGTTTTCTTCATGCAATTGATTCGGACCCAGTTCGACACTGAAGACACTCTCCATTTCGATCTGGACCAACGTATCGACCAGACAGCCGTTGGCATCCGTGGCAGCCAACTCCACTGTGCCAGCTGTCAGTGGGGGCCAGGTCTGGCCAGGATAATCCACACCATCGACTTTCCAGGTCAAAGGAGTGATCCCACCGGTAACGGTTGCATTGACCACCTCCGGAGGCAGTCCGTCACACGGATCCTGGAAGAGTGTCCAGGAAACCTGAAATGGCTGTGGTTCTGCAAGTGTCTTGTCCAGAATCATCGTGCATCCATGATCATCCGTAACGGTCACAGTATATGCCCCGGCGGATAGATCAGAAAGGCTTATTCCTGTTGTGCCTGTAGACCAAAGTGCATTGATCGGTGGTGTTCCTCCGGAAAGATAGTTGACTTGAAGGGCCGCGGTTTGATCTCCAAAACAAGCCACATCATATCCGTTGATCGTCGCAGAAGAGGTCAGATCAACCAGTAAAGGATCAGGACTCTGGATGGTCACTGTATCCGACCAGGGATGCCCTTCCTTATCGATCAGATTCAGAATATAGGTCCCATCAGCGAGATCGGAAATCAGGTAGGAAGAGAAGAAATTAGCCCAGGTGCCCATTTGGGGAGTCCCACTTCCCTGAAGGGTCCAGGACACATCCACCGGGAAGGAGCCGAGGTCTGCTTCCAATAGAATCTGACCGGGATCTCCAGCACAGGGTCCGGGAAGTATGGTCGGTGACACGCGCAGGATGCAACTGTCCAGGGGCACCAGTTTGGTCTTCCAGGTCACTAGACTATCGCAGCCATATTGGTTGGTAAATGTCTGCGAGATGGATCCTGTATCCAACGGATTGCAGGAAAAAAGAATCAGGGTCTTTGCGGAGCTGGGCAACAACCGGATCTGCTGGATGATCACACTGTCACAACCAAACTGATTATTCAAAACGGTGGTAGAGGTATCTGCCACCATCGGATCGCAAGATGTAGATTTCAGAACCAGTGTATCTGCTGGAATATAGGTAGTCTGAATGACCACCATACTATCACATCCCCATTGGTTGTCCAGGTGAACAATAGACTGCCCGGCATCGGCAGGATTGCAACTGTAGGCCTGCACCATACTGGTATCAGAAGGCAGAAGGGTGGTATTGGTCACGACTACACTGTCACATCCAAACTGGCTGCTCAGTACCTGAATATCAACTCCCTGGTCTTGTGGGTCACAACTGGTTGCTGAGACATGTGTCGTATCTGCCAGTTCAAAACTGACTGACAGAATGGTAATACTGTCACAACCATATTGATTGGTGAGCAGAGTTTGAAACAGTCCGGTGTCCTGGGGATGACAACTGGAAGCAAAGAGATGTGTGGTGTCAGTCGTGTTGACGATCACGACAACTGTATCTGTACCGATACACCCATTGGCATCGCTGACCTCAACAGAAAAAGCACCAGCAGAAGACACTGAGATGGACGAGGCTTGAGATCCCGATGACCAGAGATAGGTCGCGTATCCATTGCCCGGTGACAAGACCGCCGAATCATTTGGACAGATGACCGTGTTGCCCATGATCTGTGGATCAATGGGGGGGTAAAGACCCAGGGTAATGTCAGCTGTGTCCCGACAACCGAAGTCATCTACAACGATCAGTTCAAAAGTCCCTGGTCCTATTGCCTGGATAGAAGGTGTCGTTTCCAGAGTGGACCAGAAATAATCCAGATAAATTGGAGGCGCAACCAGGGTTGTTGAATCCCCCGGGCAAGACAGGGTGTCTCCTGTAATGACCAGGGGTACTGCAAAACTCTCTTTTACTTGCCATACACCGATGCCGGGACAGCCTTCCTGATTGGTCACGGTAATGGTATACGTTCCGGGCATGGTCACTTCGATCTGCGGAATGGTCGAACCAGTAGACCAAAGGTAGGTCGAGTAGACATCGTCAACCTCCAGTAGGATGGTCTGACCGGCACAGATCTGCTCCGGTCCAAAAATAAAGGGTTCAGGGGCTGGGAGTTCGGTTACATCCCAATACGCTTCCCCGGTACACCCGAAATTATCTGTAACGATGACCGAATAAAATCCAGGGTCACTGATGGTGATCACCTGGGTATAGCCCCCATTCGACCACTCGTATAACGTGTAACCCGGTCCGGCATCCAATTGAATCGTGGCTCCCGGGCAAATTTCCGTTGGTCCCGTAATCATGGGTACCGGAGCAGGATATTCTTCCACAATAATGGAGTCCATGCCGACACATCCTCCTTCGTTGGTCACCGTGACCCAATATGTTCCTGGATCACTGATAAAGATATCTGATGTCGTTTCTCCTGTCGACCATTCGTACAGGGTATAATTCCCACTTACGGAGAGTTCGATTACATCTCCTTCGCAATACCATGTGGGGCCGTCAATGGTCGGATCAGGATCCATGTATTCAACACCAATCGAGTAAGTTTCCACTTCCGAACATCCATTGGGTTCAGTGACTGTAACAGTATAATCGCCAGGAGCCAGATCGGTGATATCCTCAGTTGTTTCACCGTTTGACCAGAGATAGGTCGGATCCTGGATGCATTCCGCTGTGACTTCCAGGTCGATCATGCCATCTGTACTGTTATTGCAGTTGGCATTCTGGATGACGGCATCCAGTGTCAGAACATTATCGCAACACACATCTCCTCCACAGTTGATGATAAACGGGCATTCTGAGCTGGGGAGATTGATCCAGATCGGGTTGGCAGGTGACCCATAAAGGATGGTTACTACATCGATCCCTGACAAATTGTCGATATCAAAGATGAAGGAATAGCCACAGCCGAGGCCACCGATAATTCCACCATCTGTACAACAGGAAGACCATACAAACTGGCCGGTAAAGGTTGGGGGGGCACCATTAAATTCACCGGGGTCGTCTTCCAGGACAATGGTAGCTGAATTGGGCAGACAGGACACCGTCACATCCATGGTTCCTCCGGTTGGGTCGTTGGCTATATCTGCAATGAATATAAAACTGATCTCTCCTGTATTGGTATCCTCATAGAGCATCAGGATGAGGTGTTCGGACTGTTCGAATCCGGTATTGGCACAAGCTCCCAGGGGAATACCATAGGAATAGAAATCAAATGCCGATTGATTATCGGAAAAGAAGGGGAGGGTTGTACTGAAAGCATCCTGAGAGATGGTACATGGGCAGAATGAAGGGGATTGGGCAACTTCAGGCGTTGCTTCACCAGTGAGGGATAATGGCATATGGTTCGTAAAGTCCTCGACAGTGATCGATTGACTACTCCCTACAATCGGATTCAATCCGAGAAAAATCAACAGGGTTAACCCCAGGATAGACTTGGGTAATAGTTGATAAAATGATTTTGTCTGATTTTCCTTTTCTGTTTTACACATTCGACCCGATAAAATACTTTGATGACAACTTAGTAAATATAGGGGATTATTTCGCGAAAGGGCATATCAGCCTCGTGATGCGGGAATGCTCTGGTCAATCACGCCAAAGAAAATTGTCAACGCATCTAAAAGAATGATATCCTTTTGGTCGTTGCCACAACTAAAAAAGGCCCTGAACTCGCGTTCAGGGCCTTTGCGCCCCCTTCCCGCTTAAAATCGGGAAACCTTGGACCTACGGATGAATCCCGAGGACTCGGGACCGCTCTAACCAGCTGAGCAAACATTCCGTTTCTTTATCTAATCTTCCGTATTTCACAAAAAAAAAGGCCCTGAACTCGCGTTCAGGACCTTTGCGCCCCCTCAAGGACTTGAACCTTGGACCTACGGATTAACAGTCCGCCGCTCTAACCAGCTGAGCTAAGGAGGCTTATTTCTTGTTGTTTCAATAGATATTCAAATGACGTACCACTTTTGGTATCGAGCATATCTATTGGGCTTTCGTTCAAAGCGGCAGCAAAGTTATCAGAATCCTCTTAAAAGTGCAATCTTTGAGCCGCAAATCAATCCAAATTTTCATGTCCCTTCTCGTAGTTGGCACAGTTGCCTTTGATTCCATTGAAACACCCTATGGAAAAGTCGATCAAGTTGTCGGTGGTGCCGCGACCTATATCTCTCTGGCAGCCTCCTATTTTACCAACCAGATTGATCTGATCTCTGTTGTCGGAGATGACTTCCCTCAACCGACGTTAGCGGATCTGGCCAGGCGTGGTGTGAACCTGGAAGGCTTGCAAGTTAAACATGGCGAAAAGTCATTCTTCTGGTCCGGGAAATATCATACGGACCTGAACACTCGGGATACCTTGATCACAGACCTCAATGTCCTGGCCGATTTTGACCCCGTTCTACCCGCGACAACCAAAAATGCATCTTATGTGATGCTTGGCAACTTAACCCCTGCCGTGCAGCGCCGGGTTCTGGATCAACTGGAGTCCACTCCTCGATTGATTGCCATGGATACCATGAACTTTTGGATGGATCAGGCACTCGATGAATTGCTGGAGGTCATCAAACGGGTTGACCTGCTCACCATTAATGATGAAGAAGCCCGCCAGCTGACGGGCGAATACAGCCTGGTCAAAGCAGCCCAACGCATCCTGTCCATGGGTCCTCATATCCTGGTCATTAAAAAAGGAGAACATGGCGCCCTCCTGTTCATGCGTGATGAGGATGATCAAGAAGTCCACATTTTCTATGCGCCGGCCATGCCGCTGATGGACGTGTTCGACCCCACCGGTGCAGGCGATACATTTGCCGGAGGAATGATCGGGTATCTCGCCCAAACCGATGATCTGAGCTTTGACAATCTCAAGCGCGCCCTGATCTATGGATCGGCAATGGCCTCGTTCTGTGTGGAGAAATTCTCTATCGAGCGCTTAACAGAGCTGGATGTTCCTCAAATTCTGGAACGGATCGAGAAATTCAGACGCCTGGTCCATTTCGACCGGAATCAAGACTGATCAGGACACCTGTGAGGGGTTAATCTTTGTTGGCCAACTGGCCGCAAGCGGCATCGATATCTTTCCCGCGACTCCTGCGGACAGTTACTGTAACACCGAGTCGGGACAGCTCACCGGCAAAAGCATCCAGTCGGTCTACGGACGACTTTTCAAATTCGACACCCTCCACAGGATTATATTCGATGATATTCACTCTGACGGGGAAACGGTGCGTCAGCTTGGCAAGATTGCGGGCATCCTCCAGGGAATCATTAAAACCATCGAAGGCGATATACTCATAGGTGATGCGATTGCGCGTCACCTGATAGAAGTAATCCAGAGCGTCCATGAGGGACTCCAGGTTATTCTGTTCGTTGATTGGCATGATACTGTCTCGCTTGATGTCGTCTGCTGCATGTAGACTAATAGCGAGATTCACTTTGGGGTTGTCATCGGCGAGGCGGCGGATCATTTTGGCAATTCCCGCTGTGCTCAGGGTGATCCTTTTGGGAGAAAACCCCAGCCCGTCCGGCGAACTGATCCGTTCAATGCTCTGCATGACCGGACCGTAGGCCAGCAATGGTTCACCCATACCCATAAAGACGATATTGGTCAATGGATGGCCAAACTGTTCCATAGCCTGAGCATTGACCATTTCGACCTGGTCCACGATCTCCCCCTGATCCAGGTTGCGAACGCGTTTCATTTGTCCAGTTGCACAGAATGAACAGGTCAGGCTACACCCGACCTGGCAGGATACGCAAGCGGTAAACCGGTTATCATCTGGTACAGGGATGAGGACCGACTCTACCTTGTATCCATCATGAAGGGTATATCGATTTTTGATCGTCCCATCCGAACTGAATTGGGATTTATCCTGGACGATGCCCCGGATCATAAAGCGCTCCTGAAGCATGTCACGAAGAGAAAGAGGGAGATTCGTCATTTGCGAAAAATCTCGGCAACCCTTCTGCCAGAGCCACTGCCAGATCTGACGGGCCCGGAATGGCTTCTCACCTAATTCAGTGAGAGCCCCTGTGATTTGATCCAAATCCAGTTGACGAATATCGATCGGTACTGGAGTTGATGCCATTCCGTTCTATCTGTATGAGAGGTGTGGACCTCGGTTTTAGTCCAGAGACTGCTTCACTTCGACGATCTCGTAGACTTCAATTGCGTCGCCTACTTTGATATCATTGAAGTTCTTGACAGTTACACCGCATTCCATGCCATTCTTCACTTCCTTGGTATCATCCTTAAAGCGCTTCAACGATCCTAATTCGCCGACAACACCCTCTTTGGTTGGATAGATCACAATACCGTCGCGAATGATCCGCACTCGGCTGTTTCGATTGGCTTTACCTTCAGATACAAAGCAACCGGCAATTGTTCCGATTTTGCTGATCTTGTAGACTTCCCGAACATCCAGCTGGCCGAGGATCTTTTCCTCCTTGGTCGGCTCCAACATTCCTTCCATAGCCATCTTGATCTCTTCGATCGCTTCGTAAATGATCGAATAGGTCTTGATCTCTACTCCTTCCTTCTCCGCCAGTTTCCTAGCTGTCTGGGAAGGTCGAACCTGGAAGCCAATGATAATGGCATCGGAAGCAGAAGCGAGCAGAATGTCAGATTCGATGATCTGTCCGACAGCTTTATGGATAACGTTAATCTGGATTGTTTCAACAGAAAGCTTGATCAATGCATCGGTCAAGGCTTCAATGGATCCATCAAAGTCACCTTTGACAATCAGGTTGAGCTCCTTAAAGGTGCCCAGAGCCAGACGGCGTCCAATTTCATCCAGACTGATCCGCTTGTTGGCCCGGTTGGATTGTTCTCTGGAGATCTGTGCTCTTTTTGCTGCGATCTGACGAGCTTCAGATTCCTCTTCCATCACCCGGAAGATCTCACCCGCTTGTGGAGCTCCGGTCAAACCAAGAATGGCCACCGGATTAGACGGTCCTGCGGTTTTTACCTTTTTCCCACGTTCGTTAAACATGGCTTTGATCCGTCCGGAGTATTCACCAGCCACAATGACATCACCGATCGCCATGGATCCGTTTTGGACCAGCATTTTGGTGACATAACCTCGGCCTTTATCCAGAGATGCTTCGAGGACCGTACCAGATGCATTGCGATCTGGATTGGCTTTCAGATCAAGAATCTCTGCTTCGAGCAGGATCTTTTCCAATAATTTATCAATGTTCAATCCCTGCTTGGCCGAGATATCCTGAGACTGATACTTTCCACCCCATTCTTCAACGAGGAGGTTCATATTCGCCAGAGCTTCCTTGATTTTTTCCGGATTTGCACCGTCTTTATCGATCTTGTTGATAGCGAAAACGAGAGGTACTCCTGCCGCCTGAGCGTGAGAGATGGCTTCCTTCGTCTGCGGCATGATATTATCATCCGCTGCAATCACAATCACCGCTACGTCGGTCACCTTGGCACCCCTGGCACGCATGGCGGTAAAGGCCTCGTGACCCGGTGTATCCAGGAAGGTGATCTTTTTATCATCTGGACCTACAGAAACTTCATAAGCACCAATGTGTTGGGTAATTCCTCCGGCCTCGCCAGAGACTACATTTGCGCTCCGGATATAGTCCAGCAGAGATGTTTTACCATGGTCAACGTGTCCCATGACTGTGACGATTGGAGCACGTGGGATCAGATCCGCTGGATCATCCTCCTCTTCCTCAATCTCCACGATTTGATCTTCTGCACTGATGAATTCGACTTCATGCTCGAATTCGTTGGCTACAAACTCAATGATTTCAGCATCCAGACGCTGGTTGATCGATACGATCACGCCCAGATTGAAACAGGTGGTAATGACTTCTGTAGGCGAAACATTCAGTAGACCTGCCAATTCAGAAACAGAAATGAACTCGGTCACCTGCAGCTTTTCATCGCCGGTCACCTGATCTCTCATCTCCGCTTTTTCG
>CALNZC010000011.1:0-5967 GCA_942490895.1 uncultured Saprospiraceae bacterium | reverse complement strand
GCGGCAACCAATGATATTGATGCAGTCAGTTCCAGTGCGGATTTTACCGGACTAACTGCCGGTACTTATGAAATGTACGGTGCCCATTATTATAGTGGTGCAGGACCGACTCCCCCGGTGGTTACCCCTTCTTCCTGGGTGGATCAAACGCTGAATGAAGTATTATTGGGAGGAGACTGTGTATTATTCAGTTCCAATTTCAAACCACTAATTGTTCAGGCGGTTGTGTCCATTTGTATCAATGAAGTGGATTCAGATACGCCTGGCACTGATGCTGCTGAATTTGTTGAATTGTATGATGGAGGTGTTGGTAATAGCTCCTTGGACGGATTCGTTCTGGTCTTTTTTAATGGATCAAACGATGAATCCTATTATGCAGTCGACCTGGATGGATACACCACAGATGCCAACGGTTTCTTTATTGTCGGAAATTCAAGTGTTCCCGGTGTGGATATTACGTTCGCTGACAACTTTATGCAAAATGGTGCGGATGCCGTAGCTCTCTATATGGCCGATGCTGCTGATTTTCCAAACGGAACGGCACCAACAACAACCGACCTGGAAGATGCAATTGTCTATGATACAGATGATGGCGATGACTCGGGATTGCTGACCGGTTTGGGTCAATCCACCCAATACAATGAAAACGAAAACGGTGATAAGGACAATCAGTCCATATCACGAACACCGGATTGTGGGACCACCATCGCGACCCAATTAGCAACTCCGAATGCATCTAATGTATTGCCTCCCGAGCTTTCCGATTGACGCCAGACGCAGTGAAGAATGAGGGTGATGCCGGAACACTGCATTTCAGTTACAGTGACCAGAACCGGCGACACATCAGGGGCCTCATCCAGCAGATTGGGCAGTAACCGGTAGCGGCGGGTCACCGGCAAATGCTACTGACTTTGGTGGGACTTTCCCTTCTGGTACAGTCAGTTTTGTGGCTGCTGAAACCTCGAAAGTGGTGACCGTCAACGTAAGTGGAGATATGGACGTTGAATCCGATGAAGGATTCACAGTGACCATGTCCAGTCCGGTGAACGCGACATTTGGCACCTCTTCTGCAGCGGGAACAATTTTAAATGATGATGCACTTCCTCCACCGGTCTTGTCAATTGCAGCAACGGATGCCAATAAAAATGAAGGTAATGCGGGAAATACGCCATTCACCTTCACCGTCACTAGAACAGGAGATCTCTCTGGTGTTTCGTCTGCATACTGGCACCTACAGGTGCAGTGGTGGCTAATCCTGCCAATGCCGCAGACTTTGGTGGTTCATTCCCTTCAGTACAGTCACTTTTGCTGATCGGAAACGTCTAAGGTTATCACTGCCAATGTTTGAGGCGATTTGACTGTCGAAACCGATGAAGGATTCCCGGTGACCATTTCTAATGCCAGTGAAATGCGACTATTGGAACGGGCTCAGCTGTGGGAACCATCCTGAATGACGATGCAGAACCATGTCCATCTGTTACGGACGTTTTCATCAATGAATTCCATTATGACAATACAGGAGGCGATGTCAATGAATTTGTGGAGGTAGTCGTCCGAAATACGTTTATCTCTCAACTGGCAGATCTGACGCTGCACCTGTATAATGGATCTAATGGCCAGACCTATGATACACATGTTTTAAACACATTTACTGCCGGCACAAATGATGGCACATTTACCTATTATTCCAAGCTCATTTCAGGGATTCAGAATGGTGCTCCGGATGGTTTTTCGTTGTCCTGTATGTCAAATCCAGCTTTCCAGTTTTTGAGCTATGAAGGTGTGATGACAGCGACGAATGGCCCCGCCAACGGACTGATGAGTACAGATGTTGGCACCTCTCAGGCAGGCACTGAACCGCTCAACAGTTCGATCCAACTGGTTGGGGGCACCTGGTACAACGTATGTAGTGCCAATACTCGCGGATTGGTCAACGAATTGCCACAAATAGTAATCGCCCCCACTGATGCAATAAAAAATGAGGGTGATGCTGGAACTACTTCATTCACGTTTACAGCTACCCGGACAGGTCTGCTCGGTGCTTCATTTACTTTGAACTATGCGGTTACGGGTAGTGGTGCAAACCCCGCCAATGCCACTGATTTTGGCGGCACCTTCCCCAGTGGGATGGTCACATTCGCCAGCAACGAAACTTCCAAAGTGATCACTATTCTGGTGACAGGGGATATGACCGTGGAGTCCAATGAAGGATTTACCGTCAGCCTGACCCAAAACGGCAACTGTGCGGCGCAAATCAATACGGCTTCTGCCGCAGGTTCAATCCTGAATGATGATATGGCACCAATTCCAGTCATCAGTATTGCCGCTACGGATGCAGTCAAGAATGAAGGAAATGCCGGCACCACGAATTTCCTCTTTACAGTGACCCGTGCAGGAGATCTCAGTGCAGCATCTTCAGTAAATTATGCAGTCACCGGCTCCGGTGGTGATCCTGCTAATGCTGCCGATTTCGGTGGCACATTCCCATCAGGAATCATTTCATTCGCCATCGGAGAATCCTCCAAGCCAGTGAATATTGGTGTGAGTGGAGATGTTGTATTTGAAATGGATGAGGGATTCACAGTGACCCTTACTGTACCGGTAAATGCAACTATTGGTACCGGCACGGCAACGGGCACCATCCTGAATGACGATGCATTACCAGTCATCAGTATCGCCGCTACTGATGCGGTGAAAGATGAAGGAGATGCCGGTACGACCAATTTTCTCTTTACCGCAACCCGGAGTGGAGATCTTAGTGCAGCATCTTCAGTAAACTATGCCGTCACCGGTTCCGGTGGGGATCCCGCTAATGCTGCAGACTTTGGTGGTACCCTGCCTTCCGGGACGATCAATTTTGGCATTGGTGTATCTTCTCAACCTGTGAATATCGGAGTGAGTGGAGACACAGATTCTGAAATGGATGAAGGATTTACCGTCACGCTTTCTGTTCCGGTCAATGCAACCATTGGAACAGGTACTGCGAATGGCACCATCCAGAATGATGACGTCCCCACATATTCATATAATATTTCTGACCCTTGCTCTTGTAACAATGATGCCACTCCGAACAATCAGGATGGCACCTTTGGTGAAGAAGTCACCATTATGGGTCCAATGAATCAGAATCTTGTAGTTGGAAATGGATCAACAGGATTGATCGGTGTCTCTGTTGGTGATCCTATACCGGAGACACCTGCTAATTCAGGTATTTATATCCTGCCTTTTGATCACCTGGATGCTGTAGGATATACGCTGAATGTTGCCGACACTGATCCAGCCAACCTGATCCCTGGATTGACCATTAGCAATACCTGCTATTATCCGATCGCTTCGATCGACGGATTGTTAACTGAATACTGTCAGGGAGAACCAGCCGTCAATCTGATGGGTTCAGCAGAACTGGGCGATATGAGTGGGCCCGCCAATGGAATGGGAGAGTTTTTTGTGAATGGTGTCGGCCCCACCACCATGTTTGATCTGAGTGTTCCCGGCCCCTTTACGATCAGTTACGTCTTTGATGCTGCGGATGGTGACCCCGATGCACATCATCCTGGCTGTATCAGCACGGTTACCCAGGATGTGACCGTCGGTGATCGGCCGGACCTGACCGAGACCCATGTGGATGTGACCTGTCCGGGTGGATCCGATGGCAGCATCGATCTCACCGTCGTTTGTATGGATCCATATGATATCCTGTGGTCGACAGGCGCAACAACTGAAGACATCAGTGGCCTTAGCGCCGGAAATTATACCGTGACTGTGACCACCACGCTTTGTACCAGTCTATTATTTGTTGAAATCCTGGATGGTGTAGATACAGAACCACCAGTCATCACCTGTCCAGGAGACATGACCATTGAATGTGATGCCTCCTCTGACCCCGTTGATACGGGCATGGCATCTGCAACCGATAATTGCGATCCGAATCCAGCCATTGCATTCATGGATGATGAGGACTTGAGTGACTGTGGCGATTATACGGGTACCATTTCCCGGACCTGGTCAGCTACGGATGCCTCTGGCAACCAGTCGGTATGTACGCAGACCATCACTGTAGTAGATACAACACCCCCGACCTGGGACACCAATCCTTTGCCAGCGAATATAACCGTTGAATGTGATGCCATTCCGGCTGCGGCCAGCCTCGAAGCCAGTGACAACTGTTCAGGAGTAGCCTCTGCACCGATCATCTTTATCAACGAACTTCACTATGATAACACAGGAGCTGACGTTGGCGAGTTTATCGAAGTGGCCGGTGTCGCCGGCCTGGATCTGACAGGTTATTCCATCGTTTGGTATAACGGTTCCAATGGCACAACCTATGGGACAACTAATCTTTCCGGAGTCATTGATGATGAAGGTATGGGAACAGGGGCAGTGTCCTTTGCATTTTCCGGCATCCAGAATGGAGCTCCAGATGGAATGGCTCTGGTTGATCCAGCAAATAATGTCCTCCAGTTCTTGTCTTATGAAGGGTCCTTCATGGCCACCAATGGGGTAGCAAATGGAATGACATCAACAGATATTGGTGTACTTGAAAATGGAGGAGAACCAGTTGGTCAATCCCTCCAATTAATAGGCACAGGATCGGATTATCCAGATTTCTTCTGGACGGGACCCACAACTGAAAGTCCAGGTTCGATCAACGACGGCCAGGAATTTGGAGCTAATCCGCCTGCGTCAGGTGTAACCATCACTTTCGACGAAATGTCAACACCAGGTGCTTGTCCACAAAGCTTCACCTTGACCCGGACCTGGATGGCAACTGATGCATGTGATAATACCATTACACATACTCAGACTATTGTTGTGGTCGATACTACGCCACCCGTGTTGAGTGCAACACCTGGCAATGTGACTGTTGAATGCGATGCAGTGCCGGGTGCACCTGTCATCACGGCCACTGACAATTGCGATCTCAATGTTCCGGTTGCCCTTGCAGAGGTGCGTACAGATGGCAATTGCCCCCACAACTATACTTTGACCCGCACATGGACCGCTTCGGATGATTGCGGTAATGGGGCCACTCATACGCAGACCATTACTGTGCAGGATACACAGGCACCCGTATTTGACGGGCCGCTTCCTGCGAATGTGACTGTAGAGTGTACCATGATTCCCGATGCGCCGGTTTTAACGGCCATGGATAATTGTACAAGTGATAATCCTGCACCAGTCATCTTCATCAATGAATTCCACTATGATAATGCCGGAACTGATGAAGGCGAATTCATTGAAATAGCGGGTACTGCAGGGCTGGATCTCAGCAACTATAGCCTCGTGTTGTATAATGGTTCTAATGGAACAGCTTACAATACGCTGAACCTCTTCGGTACTATTGATGATGAAGGAAACGGCACTGGTGCTGTCCATTTTGATTATCCAGTCAATGGATTACAAAATGGTTCTCCAGACGGTATTGCTCTTGTAGAGGGTGGAACAACCGTACTCTACTTCATCAGTTATGAAGGCACATTTGCAGCGACAGATGGCCCAGCCAACGGGATGAATTCTGTAGATGTTGGGGTTGAAGAAACAGGAGCAACGCCGATCGGTGAAAGTTTGCAACTGACCGGTTCCGGAATGACCTATGGTGCATTTACCTGGTCAGGCCCAAGTGCAGCATCTCCTGGAACGATTAATACAGGACAGACATTTACGTTGCCTCCATCATTCCCGATCACCTACAGCTTTAATGAGGTCTTTGTTCAAGGCAATTGCCTTGGAGAGGGAACACTGACCCGTACCTGGATGGCTACCGATGCCTGTGGTAATACAGCAACCCATACCCAGGTCATCACGATCGAAGATAATACGCCTCCGAGCTTTGCAGGTGTGCCAGCGAATCTCACAGTCGAATGTGATATGGTGCCTGGAGCTGATGATGTCTTTGCAGTAGATGGTTGCGGTCCGGTGATTAATGAGATCTGGATCAATGAACTGCATTATGACAATGCAGGCGTT
>CALNZC010000010.1:0-83482 GCA_942490895.1 uncultured Saprospiraceae bacterium | reverse complement strand
TGATCCTTTTGGATTTGATTGGCGTCGTTATCAGTTTGTCAGGGGAGTGTCTCACCAGGTGTTTGTCAAGGGAGCAGCTCAAATCTCGGATGTTCAACATTCCTGGCGATTTGTTCTGACGGAAACGCGGCAAAAAATTCAAACATCCCTGAATGAATTGATCCGGGATACAACTGCTCGCCAGCTCTTGGGGGCTCTGATGCTCGGTTCAAGAGATGAGTTGAGTGATGGGATTAATCAGGCCTATCAAGCTTCCGGAGCCGTTCATATCCTCGCAGTTTCTGGTCTTCATGTAGGCCTTGTGGCCGGATTTGCACTGATCCTTTTTGGATTCTTGTGGCCATCACGCCGCCAAAGTTGGATGGTGGCCTTGCCCACAGTCTTACTGGTCTGGATCTATATCAGCCTGACAGGTGCGGCAGATTCGGCAATGCGAGCGGGTGTTCTGTTTTCATTCTTGTTGTTAGGTCGCGCACTTTCTCGTTATGCTGAAAGCCTGAATCTTCTTGCAGGGGCAGCCTTACTCCTCATTCTGTTGAATCCCTGGATGATTTTTCATGTCGGATTTCAATTATCAGTGATGGCTGTTGCCGGCATCATTGTCCTGCACCCTCTGATCTTTCGTTGGTGGACACCCCCCGGTCGGGTCAGCCGCTTTTTTTGGAACCTGGCTTCGATCACGCTCTCCGCTCAGGCGGCCACGCTCATGATCAGTCTGTTCTATTTTCATCAATTCCCAAACTATTTCCTTTTGTCAGGCCTTTTTGTTGTTCCCCTTTCTGGTCTGCTTTTGGGGAGTGGATGGATCTCCGTAATAGTCCATCTTTTTTCGGTTGACTTTGCCGGCTGGATAGCCTGGATCCCTGAAACAACAGCTCAAGTGATGAATGCGCTGGTTTTTGGGATCGCCACTTTACCGGGTGCCCTTTCGCAAGGGTGGTCACCAGCTGTGTGGTGGACGTTGTTACTGCCTGTGATCGTGGGTGGCGCATTGTATGCCTTGCGGATGAATCAGGCCCGTGCGCTTGTGCTCAGTGCCGCGGCCCTGACCCTTGGATTGGCCCTGGACGTCGGTCACCAAATCTGGTTGGAAAACACAGTTGAGTGGGGAGTGGTGCGGCGCCAGGGGGCAGAACCGGAAGTGTGGGTCAGGAGCGGGAATGAAGGATTGTTGGTCGATCTCTCCGGCAATCGATCTGAATTGGAACAAGTCACTCTTCCAGGATATGGCCGGATCTGGCTGGTGCCCGGATGGTTTGACCTGGGGTTTGATGATTTCATTAAACAAGATGCCGTCATTACCTATGCAGAAGCGAGTTTGTCATGGGGGCACAAGCCATTGGCACAAACACATCTCGCCACGGGTCGAGCTCAGGCAGATGAAATTGGGTCACAAACCCGGATTGTCCTCCTCCCTTGGAAAATGCCACCCTGGGAGCGTCAATCCTGGCTGGATTTGGATCCACAGGAGTGGATCGATCTCAGAAAGGACGGCGCCTGGATTCGTTCGCCTGGGCAATAGTGATGTGTCGTTTTACTGAGGGGGAACATCATCACTCCATGAAAGTCCCTATCTTTCTTGACGAATCGAATGCTTCAGGATAGTGCTGAAATTCACAAAAAAAGAGCGTAGATCACTACTGATATTTGCCTGGTTGATCATTGGACTGCTGGCTGTCCGCTATTGGCTGGGCCATCAGGATGTCCCCCTGGCATTTCTTTCTGCTCCATCACAGTCGGAATCTGCGGACAAGAAATCAAACAATTCCCACAAGGACCAGCGTGCACATTCAGCTCGAACGCCAAGACACCAGGCAGCCGAAACCACGGTTGGCCGGGAAGAGCAATTGCAAACGGATTCAAATCTTCCGTCCTCCGGCAGAGCCGCTGAATTATTTGATCCCAATCATGCCTCCTTCGAGGTGATGACGGCAGCGGGTCTTCCCCGCAGAGTGGTCCATACGATCTTGAATTATCGAGAGAAAGGAGGCCGGTTTTATAAAAAGGAAGATCTGTTGAAGATCTATGTGATGACCGATTCCATTTACAAATTAGTGGAGCCTTGGGTGGATATTCCACCTCCTCCAGAAGTGCCTTCACGCAGCAAGCCCCGGGAACTCATCGACATCAATGCTGCAGATGCTGAAGAGTGGACCTATTTGCCGGGTATAGGTAAAGGATATGCGGGTCGAATTTGTCGGTTTCGGAAAGCGTTACGTGGATTTGTTTCAGTCGAACAGGTGGCTGAAACGTTCGGCCTTCCCGACACCGTCTTTCAACGGATCCGCCCGTTGCTCACTATCCATGAATCTATAGAAGGCATTCAGATCAATGCGTGGACAGTCGAAGAGCTGGCCAGTCATCCGTATATCGGGGCGAAGGAGGCGCGCATCCTGGTCAACTACCGGATCCAACATGGACCTTACAGGGATCAGGTCAATATCCGGACAGCGAAGGCTTTCCCGGACTCAAACCGGCTGAAACGCCTTGAATCGTATTGGCGATTTGAAGAATGATCAGACGGAACTTACAGCGCTATATTTCCGAACAAAATCAATCATTTCTCCGACCATATCCGGCGAACCAGCAACGATAGTTGCACGTTGGTGCAGTTCTGCTGGATGGATCTCCATGATCCGGTCCAGTCCAGTATTGATCGCTTTTCCTCCTGCTTGTTCCACAATAAATGACATTGGATTGCACTCATAGAGCAATCTCAATTTGCCATTGGGGTACTTCCGGGTATTGGGGTACAAGAAGATGCCTCCAGAAAACAGAGTACGATGGATATCGGAAACCATAGTACCGATATAGCGGAGGCCGAGGTTCATGTCTGAACATTGGTCAATAAACCGGCGCATCTCCAGATCAAACTTGAGATAGTAGCCCTGATTGACGGAGTAGTAAATGCCCCGATCCGGAATCTTGATATCGCGATGGGACAGGCAGAATTCACCAATAGACGGGTCCAGGGTGAATCCATTGACCCCTTCTCCGGTGGTATAGACCAGAATAGTGGAGGTGCCGTAAAGGACGTATCCCGCGGCCACCTGTTCTGTTCCTTTTTGGAGGAAATCATTCAGATCACAAGGTCCTGTTTCGTCGCTTTTCCTGCGGAAAATCGAGAAGATGGTGCCTACAGAGACATTGACATCAATATTGGAAGACCCATCGAGGGGGTCAAAAAGGACCACATACTTCGGATGCTTTCCAGCAACAGGTTTGAACGGATAGATTTCCTGCATTTCTTCAGAAGCGATGCCTGCGCATTCGCCACTGTTTTGCAGACATTCGATCAGCTTGTCATTGGCATAGATGTCCAGTTTCTGGACAATGTCACCGCTGAGGTTTTGCGCACCATCTACGCCCAGGATATTGACAAGGCCAGCCTTGTTCACTTCCCGGTTGACGATCTTGGCGGCTACGCCGATATCTCGCAGAAGGCCGGTCAATTCACCGGTGGCTGCAGAATGCTCTTTTTGGGATCGCATGATGAACTCATCCAGCGTAACGATCCGGTTTAGGGGTCTTTCCATGCCTGTTTGAGGTTTAATCTGAAGGTCAAACTCGGTGCAAAGATACACCGTGACTTCCGCGGCAACTAACTGCTGCCTACTTTTGTTCCATTCCCTCGTGATATTTCTACTGTGAAGCACCTCCTTGTATTAAATCGCTTATTCTGGAGATACCGTTGGCGTCTGCTGTCCGGGATCGGTTTTGTTGCTCTGGCAAACTACTTCTCCGTGCTTCAGCCGAGGATGGTCCGCTATGCGCTGGATGAGGTGATTGCAAACATGCGCCTGTACCCTGTCCTGGATGGCTTTGCCGGGCAGGAAGTGCTGGGTGCCTCTATTGGCGAACAGTTATTGTTCTTTGGTGGTCTCGTGCTGGCATTCGCATTGATGATGGGCATCTTCATGTTTTTTATGCGGTGGACCATCATCGTGATGTCGCGGTTGATGGAATATGATATCCGGAAGGAGATCTATGACCATTATCAACAATTAACAACTGCGTTCTACAAGCGAAATAGTACGGGCGACCTGATGTCCAGGATCACGGAAGACGTATCCAAGGTGCGGATGTATCTCGGTCCTGCCATTTTGTACGGCATCAATCTGATCACCCTGTTTATTCTGGTCATTCAGGCGATGATCCAGGTGAGTCCGATGCTGACTTTGTTCAGCTTGTTACCCCTGCCGATTCTGTCCATCTCCATCTATTATGTGAGTGAATTGATCAATCGAAAAAGTGGATTGATCCAGAAACAGCTGTCTTTTCTCAATACGGTGGCCCAGGAGGTGTACAGTGGGATTCGGGTGGTCAAATCCTATGTTCAGGAGAAGGCCATGGTGCGTTACTTTGCTGACGAAAGTGAGACCTTCAAAGTAAAGGCCCTCGATCTGGCCCGGGTAGATGCCCTCTTTTTTCCATTTATGGTACTCATGATCGGTGTGAGTACAATCGTGACCATCTACGTTGGAGGGCTGCAGGTCTTCTCTGGTCAGATTACGACCGGAAATATCGGGGAGTTTGTGATCTATGTGAATATGTTGACCTGGCCGGTCACCTCTATTGGCTGGGTGGCCAGTATCATCCAACAGGCAGATGCCTCCCAGCAACGGATCAATGAATTTTTGGCTACAGAACCGGAGTTGATCGATGGCTCTGCACCCATGACGCAATTGAGAGGGGAGATTCAGTGTCAGAATATGTCCTTCACCTACCCGGATACGGGTATAGAGGCGTTGAAAAATGTCACGTTCACCTTGAAGTCAGGACAAAAATTGGCTGTGGTCGGCCGCACAGGCAGTGGGAAGTCGACGTTGGCTGAACTTTTATTGCGGATGTATGATATCAGTTCCGGAGAGTTGTTGTTGGACGGCAAGCCCATTCATGAATGGCAGTTAGGAGACCTGCGCAATCAGATTGGGTATGTGCCTCAGGATGTCTTTTTGTTTTCAGATACAGTAGCCGCCAATATTGCGTTTGGTCATCCGGAGGCGGATCTGGCCGCCATCAAGACGTATGCTGAAGCTGCTGCAGTTGGTCAGGATATTGAACGACTGCCCCATACCTATGATACATTGGTTGGGGAGAGAGGAGTGACCTTGTCTGGTGGTCAGAAGCAACGGATTTCTCTAGCGCGTGCACTGATCAAGCAACCGCGATTGATCATTCTGGATGACTGCCTGTCTGCGGTGGATACGGATACGGAGAAGCAGATCTTGCAACATATCGACGAAGAAATCGGACAGTCGACGGCCATTGTCATTACGCATCGGATCACGAGCATGATCGATTTTGACCATATTCTGGTCCTGGATCAAGGCCATGTGGTCGAGCAGGGGACCCATGCCGAGCTTTTGGCATTGAAGGGCTCCTATGCCGAACTTTACGAGCATCAATTGCTCGAGTCCGAACAAGAAGGCTTGTCTTAGTCTTTGATTCCCAAATTATTAATGTTACATTTGTTGATATCGGTATAACCTAAAACTACACCCTGTGGATCACGATCCGAAACGACAGGACTTGGTCAAATCACTTAAAGTACGGGCAGGTCGACGGAGGACTTACTTCATTGACGTTCGCCGGACGAAGGGTGATGATTTTTATATCACCATGACCGAGAGCACTCGTCGATATGATGGTGACGGTTATGAACGCCACAAGATCTTCCTCTATAAAGAAGACTTCAATCGATTTTTAGGTGGCTTGGAAGAGAACATCAACTTTATCAAAAAGGAGTTGATGCCCGAGTATGATTTTGACGAGTTTGATCGTCGCCAGGCGGAATATGAGGCCCGAAAGGCCGAAGAAGAGCGCCTGGAACGTGAAGGTGGATCTGAAAACCCACCGCAGGAGAATGATCAAAAGTCGTCCAAGGAAGACCAGATCGACTGGTAAGACCGGTTTCCATTCATTAGCAGTTTTCGCTACAATCGCTTGCTCTGCCTATGCGGCTAAAGCCGGCCCTGTATAGGTGGTTACCCCGGGCTGAAGCCCGGGGCTATTGGATCTATGCAACATTTTGAGGGAGGAGTGTATCGGCTGCTTTAGTTGCCGGTTCATAGGAATCGAAACGTTTATAAGTTGAAGAAATAAAGGCCAAGGGGGCATTGTCAATAGCCTCCGGCTTTAGCCGGGGGGCGGATGATCGACAAGAAAGGGTATTTACCACAATCTGAATTGATTCAAGCGTTCACCTTACCGAAATTGGTCATTCAGGATAAACGAATAAACGAATAAACACCCCGATTGCCGTTGTATGATGGTAAGCGCCTGGCTGTTCCAGGTTGTCTGGAAATGTAGTCCTGTAAACGTTTGGATGTTCAACGTACAAACGGGTAGCTGACGCTACCCCAGTTCAAGGCCTGCCCGCCTACCGGCTGGTTCAAGGTGTATTCCTATATACATTGAACAGAGGGCTAGGTTTGTTGGCCCTCCTTATGCGTTGAACAATCAGGCGTCTGAAAACTGAATACCAACAATCAGATCCATAGCCTCCGGCTTTAGCCGGGGGATACAAATGATCGAACAGACAAGGCTTTAGCCCCATAGTTAATGAGTCAGGAATAGGAAAATAGGGAGGGGAGGAGTACCTGCGGTGATCCCTTTGGGTCCCGAGGTCAGAATCAGATCGCCCCCGAGCACTCGGGGCTGATTCAATACACCAACACTCACTGATGCGTGGCATCGTTCGTGTGGAAGAATATTGTGAGGGAGTACCTGCGGTGATCCCTTGGGGTCCCGAGGTCATTATTCCTGTGCCGCCGCTCACCGCGGCGATTTCATCGACTGTCTTCTCACTCATGCAAGCATGGTTCGAAGCCAGGTCGATGAAATGGCGCACAGAAATATTCTAGTGGAGCTGGAGGGATTCGAACCCTCGTCCAGACAAAGCAACCAAGAGCCTTCTACATGCTTAGCGTTTACTTGGGTTTTCGAGTACTTGCTGGTGTGAACGCGAACCTACAAGTACCTTAACTCCGGTGTCTTACTGACAAAGTGGAATGGGCTTTGTCAGCCAGCCTGAATGTTGTTGGTGTGCGGCATCCTTTTGTATCAGGCGTCAAAGGAGCGGCACAAAGGCATACTAATTCCTAGAATTAGGCTGCCATGGCGTAGTTAAAGTCGCCAATTAAGGTGGTCGATCATCATTTTATTCCCGAAGGACCCTCGAAAGGGACGGAGTGAATAATCCTGCTCCGGCATGCTTACTCAAAGAACATCTTTCCTGTCGATTCCGGTCAGCCCCTGAAGTCGATAGACGCAAATGTAACTATTCCAACGGTGCATTAGTTCCCGTGATCAAAAAGCTGTTGCTGACATCATGGAAGGACTATCTTTGCCGCCATGAGCAAAACACGCGCAATTGCCTTGATCAAGGAGGGAAAAGTACCACCAGATCGTCGTGTTGTATTCACGCCACAGCAGTGTCGGGAGATACAAGAACACTTTGATGTAGAAGTACTTGTGGAAGAATCACCCATCCGCTGTTTTCCGGATGAGGAGTATCAGGCAGCGGGGCTTCGCCTTTGTGCGGATCGACCTGATGCGGAAATCTATCTGGGTGTCAAGGAAGTTCCTATCGATCAGTTGGTGCCCGAAAAGACCTATTTATTTTTTTCACACACCATGAAAGGTCAGGCCTACAACCGGCCGTTGTTGCAAGCGATATTAGAAAAGAAGATCTGTCTCATCGACTATGAGGCACTCGTGGATGAGCGGGGCAAACGAGTGGCCGCATTCGGATACTATGCCGGTGTGGTCGGTGCACACAACACGCTGTATGCTTTTGGTAAACGGACTGGTTTGATCCATCTGCCTCGGATGAAGCACCTTCATGATTATGCGGAGGCCAGAGATTTCTATGAAAGCATCGATATGCCGCCGATCAAAGTGGTGGTCACCGGAACGGGCCGTGTCGGCAAAGGCACAGTTCGTGTATTGAAAGATATGGGCCTTGTCGAAGTCCAACCCAACGCTTTTCTGGCTGGCCAGAACCTTCCCGAAAGCTGTTTTACGGTCCTGGGGGCGGAGCATTACGTCGGCAGACGGGATGGGGAGCCATTTGTCAAGAATGACTTTTACACACGTCCTTCCGAGTTTGGTTCCACGTTTGAACCTTATACCCATGTAGCGGATGTTTTTATCAATGCCATTTTGTGGAAGGATGAGGCCCCCGCTTTCTTTACGGTGGATCAGATGGCTGATCCGGCATTCCGTATTCGGACCATCGGGGATATTACGTGTGATATTGCACCTCGATCGAGTGTACCATCGACTATTCGTCCGAGCTCCATCCAGGATCCGGTCTACGGGTTTGATCCCAAAACCGGAAAGGAAACAGAACCTTATCTCGATCAGGTGATCGATGTGATGGCCATCGATAACCTGCCATCAGAACTCCCTCGGGATGCGGCCACGGCTTTTGGTGCGGCCATTTTAGAATATGTTTTGCCGGATTTGATCGCCGACAGGCCTTCACCGATGATCGAAAGAGCCATGATCACCAAAGGGGGGCAGCTGACCGAAAGATTCAGTTACCTGCAGGGGTTCGTAGAGGGTCAAGAGGTCTGATCCAGTAAAAAGTTTCTCACCGTGGTGTCGATGCGATCGGCCGGGTGGGGGTGAAGGTCTGGCTGAAAGGACTGCCCGGTGACCTGTTCATAGAGTTGGATATACCGCTGGCTGATCTGTTCGACAAACAGATCAGGCATAATCGGCATCTCCTGGCCTTCCTTGCCCTGAAAACCATGGTCCATCAGCCACTCCCGGACAAACTCCTTGGATAATTGTACCTGGGACTCGCCTTTATCCTGGCGTTCCTCAAAGCCATCCAGATAAAAATACCGGGAGCTGTCTGGTGTGTGGATCTCGTCCATCACCATGATCTGGCCCTCCCATTTGCCGAATTCATATTTCGTGTCCACGAGGATTAATCCCTGGGCCTTCGCCATCTCTGTTCCTCGGGCAAACAAGGTGCGGGTGTAGGTTTCCAGTTGTGCCCAGTCCTCGGGCGTGACGATCCCCTGACGGAGGATCTCCTCCTTTGAGATGTCTTCATCGTGGCCTTCGATCGCTTTGGTGCTGGGGGTAATGATCGGCTCTGGAAATGGATCATTTTCGCGCATTCCTTCCGGGAGAGGGATGCCACACAGGACTCTTTTCCCTGAGCGATAGGTACGCCAGGCATGGCCGGTCAGGTAGCCGCGAATGACCATCTCTATGCGGATCGGTTCGCAATATCGGCCAACCGTGACATTGGGGTCTGGCGTAGCGATGAGCCAGTTGGGGACATCATCAGCGGTGGCACGAAGGAAGTAAGCGGCCAGCTGATTGAGTACTTGTCCCTTGAAAGGAATACTGCGGGGGAGGATATGATCAAATGCGGAAATGCGATCGGAGGCCACCAGGATCAGTAAGTCACCGATGCGATAGAGATCTCGGACCTTGCCGTGATACACCAGGTCCTGCCCTGGAAATGTAAAATCAGTATTGGCTAATACCGGTTTGGACGGGTGCTTCATGCCCTCAAAGGTAGGGCAGAATTACATGTATTTAATGGAATTCCTATCCCGGATAATCTCTTTCAGCTCCTTGATAAAGCTGTCATACCCTGGAAGGACTTTGCGGGCGGCATCATTTAATGCAAAGAAGGTTCCTTTGTCGAGTTCAGGGGAGATCTGAGAGATCTGGCCCTTCATATATTCTACATCTTCCCGAAGCAACTTCTTCAGTGAAGGGATGTCATGCCAGTCACCTTCAACAGCCAATCCCTTTTCAGGGCTGCCATCTGTTGTGCGAGCAACAGGATCCAGCTCGATATGGGTGTCATTATTTGATTGAGAAGCCTTGGATTCACTGATCTCCGGGAACTCCCATTGATCTCCTGTATTCACCAGGAAGATTTCCAATCCTTTCTCTTTGATCCGGTAAATGACCAGCCGGACGGTTTCCAACATACTCATGAGCAGACAACGCTTGAACGAGGGGGGCGGTTTAGATGCTTGACAAAGAAAAGGAAATAAACCCGATTTATTGTGGCAAGAAATGAAAGAGGGCCTGTTTCAGTGTGATTCAGGTGTGTTTGTATCAAAAAAGCCATCCGCCGATGGGCGGATGGCTTTTTAACTCTGTTGTTCTAACGGATTATCCCAGGTACGAGCGCAGTGCGTTCCGGTTGTAGGATTTCCGCAGGCGGCGAATGGCGCGTTCCTTGATCTGACGGACACGCTCCCGAGTCAATCCGAATTGTGTGCCGATCTCTTCCAGGGTCAATGACTTGTAGCCATTGAGACCATAATATGAAGAGAGGACTTCGACTTCCCGGGGTGACAACATGGACAAGCCGTGCTGTACTTCATCCTTCAGGGACTCTTCCATTAACATATTGTCCGGGCTTGATTCACCATCGTTGATGAGAACATCCAGCATGGTGGCGTCACTCTCTTCACCATTGATCGGTGCATCTACAGATACATGACGATTAGTGCCGCGAAGCATATTGGAAACTTCCCGTGGGGTCATTTCCAGCAACTCGCCAAGTTCTTCATGAGTCGGTTCCCGTTCAAATTCCTGGACGAAGGAGAGGAATGCCTCATTGACCTTATTGTAAGAGCCTACCTTATTGAGGGGCAGACGGACAATGCGGGCATACTCTACGATGGCCTGGAGGATCGATTGGCGAATCCACCAAACGGCGTAGGAAATGAATTTGAATCCTTTTGTCTCATCAAAACGACGACCGGCCTTCATCAGACCGACATTGCCTTCGTTGATCAGGTCACTCAGGGAGAGGCCCTGGTTTTGATATTGTTTCGCAACCGATACGACAAATCGCAGATTGGAACGAGTCAGAATCTCAAGAGCTTCATCATCTCCACTGCGGATTCGACGTGCGAGCTCAGCCTCCTGGTCCGCACTCAACATCGATATCTTACCGATGTCATTGAGGTACTTGTCCAGAGACAGGCTTTCCCGGCTCGTGATTTTGTTGGTAATTTTTAGTTGCCGCATAGGGTCATCTCAGTTTAGGGACTGGTTAATGGTACGGTATACACAGCAAAAAAGTTGCCACTTTACCGATGTCCTACTTGACTTTAAGACAACTATGCCTTAATGTCCATGGGTTAAACTCAATACATAGATCAATAGTCATAAAGTTCCCCTTGTGGAAAACTTGTGATCCAGGTTGTAAGGTCGGTGCAGTTTGAATGAGAAGGGTTGCCTGATCGCTAAAGAAATGGGTGATTCAAGCAGCATTTTATTGATCTGGGGCAAAACCCGGATCAATATCCAGGATGGGGCTCACTGAACATAGTGTCTCCTCCGGACGTTCGCTATCTTTATCGCATAAAAAAGAAGAACATGTCTGAGAATCAGAAACAAGGCCCCCAGTTGAATATTGAATTGCCGGAGGATGTCGCAGAGGGGATCTACTCCAATCTGGCCATTATCGCGCATTCACACACTGAATTCGTAGTTGACTTCATCCGAATGATGCCCAATATGCCCAAGGCTAAAGTGAAGTCACGCATTGTGCTGACCCCTCAGCATGCCAAGCGACTGTTGCGTGCTCTGGCAGATAATGTAAAAAAGTTCGAGGCTCAATTCGGTAAGATCGAAGACACCGAACCCAATAACTTTCCCCCAATGAATTTTAACACTCCGACAGCACAAGCTTAGAAGTGAAATTCGTTAAGGTGTAAACTGACTACCTATGCAACGCTTGATCTCCCTTTCTTTCTTGACTGTAATGGTCATGATGATGCTCACTCTGCCCGCTTCTGCCCAAAACAGGGAGCGCGACCGTCCTGCCCCGAAGCCTTTCATGGAAAAACTCTGGTACGGTGGGAATTTCGGACTCGGATTTGTCGGCGGTAGCCAAACCTCCCAATTTAATTTTGGCCTCTATCCGATGGTGGGCTATAAGATCATTCCCTGGTTTTCGGTGGGCCCCCGCCTTGGCTTTGATTATAACTACTACAAGGCACCCTCAACCAACAATACCATCGCTTCCACCAATGTATTTACCTTTTATACCGGAGTTTTTGCGCGGGCGCAGATCTATCGTTGGATCTTTGCTCAGGGTGAGTATGGGGTCACCTTTGGGAAACAACCCTATCTGGATAATTTTGGCCGTTTAGTGGTGGACGTCAATAACAAAGCGATCAAAGACCAGGTGACTCAGGAGTCTGGCCTGGTTGGTCTTGGATATAATTCCGGAGGTATCGTAGCTACGGAACTGTTGATCCTTTATGATCTGCTTGTGCCAGAGGATTCCTATCAGAATCCGTGGAATTTCCGATTTGGGATCACCTACAAGTTCTAGGATCCGCTTATCCTTCCGCGTGCTCTAAGGTAAAGTAACGCAGGATGGCTTTGACGTCCTTGTCTTCCCGGAGTTCGGGGATGTAGGTATACAAAACTTCATGTTCTTCAATGCCTTCTGAAAGGGCTTCTTCCAGACTGCGGAGGGCTTGCTTTCGCTTTTTCATTTTGAATTCAGCGGCAGCCTGGATATAATATAATCCTGCACCCCAAGTCGATTCTGCAGCTTCTTCGATCAGTGTAACCACGGATGGATAGTCGCCTTGCTCGAATTTGAATGCGGCATAGCGCACCCAGGATTCCGGAAGTTCAGGAGCGAGTTCTGTGGCCCGGACGAAACAGGCCTCAGCTTCAGCAGGTTTGCCATCAGCCAGCCATGCTTCTGCCAATCCGGTGATATAATCTTCATTGCGGTCATCCAGATTCACGGCGCGTTCGAAATATCGAGCGGCGACACCCGGCTTTTTCTCCAACATATAGATCTTGCCCAGCGCATAGTAGATCTCATCATCCAGAGGGTTCAAATTCCTGGCGAGCAGGAAATATTGGCGGGCTTTACCAGGGTTTTCCAAGGCCTGATAGCTTTGACCGATTTGCTTGAGGATCTCCGCATCCGGTTCGATCCGCTGTTGAATATCATAGAGATTCTTGAGGGCACGCTTCGGATCACCGATAGCAAGCGCAACTTCAGAAGCGTAACAAAAAGTCAGTTTGAAGTGTGGCTCCAACAGACCGGCATATTCAAAAGCTTCCATAGCTTCTTCATAACGAAGGAGGTAGTAGTGGGCTTGACCGGCATTGAACCAGGCCATGCCATTGTACGGATCCTGGTCGATCAGTTCAAGATGAAAATTGAGCGAATCCTTTTGATTCCGGCTGGACTCACTGGCTAGCCAGATGCGTTCCAGTGCAGTGCGATTTCGTGGCTCGATCTTCAATACCGCCTTATAGCTGTGGTATGCTGCATCCTGATCACCACTGCGGGCGTGGACATGAGCCTCCAGTAAGAGGATCTCAGCCATCCGAGATTGTGGAGCTCTGTATTTCAATTCTGTCAGGAGAACCCGGGCCATTTCGACCTCTTCCATTTGGGTCATGGCTTTGATGCGCATACACGTGCAGGTGATTTCATCACCGCCAGCCTGTTCCAGGACAGCCAATTGCTCCATGGCCTCTCCGGGGCGCTTGTATTCCAGTAGAATTTCGATTTGGTGAACGAGCAACTCCCGATCCATACGATGAATGGCCAGAGCTTCCTCGCTGAGACGGAGGGCTTCCGACCAGTCATCCTCTTCTCGAAAATGAGAAATGAGGAGAAGGATATCTGTTTTATTCATCCGGTCCAGCTGTCCATTTTTCGACAGAGACTCATAGCTGGATAACAGCGTGTTGACGACTTCGCGTTGCGGGGATGGAGTTGTTTGCATCTTCATAATCACCTTGTGTTCCATTTATACGGTCGGTTGCTGTGGAGGTTTCCTTTTGGGAAAGCGCCCTCTGTTGGTTGTAATGAACTATATATCAGACTGAAACAAAGGTAAAAATAATACATAAATATTATTATAAATATGCAAATGACTGTCTGGCAGGGAGGTGTGGCAAAATATTTTGATGAAATTTAATTATTACATATATATGTTGCGGGACATTCGAAAGGGGCTGTCTGCAATGGACCGTAAGCGTTGTGCAAAATTCCTGGTTCCTTGATTCCTGGTTTGTCTCCGGAGACGGAAATTGGGTTTCAAGCGTTTCTCAGATGTTCTTCGAAATATCTAAATGACGCATCAATTCATAACCCTCCCGCTTCAAACGTAAAACCTGAGAAGCTGTGGCCCACACAGGGGCAGTTCTTCAACCCCTTCAGGGTTGAGAGGAGTACATGTCGGTGTCCCCGGGTTTCACCGTGGACGATGTTGCTGAAAGCCCCATGTCCAGGCGCGGCCCGGGGCTAATTTCTTGAACCCCTCCGGGGTTCTGGTGTCTTCGAAATAACTCAATAACTCAATCACGAAATATCGCCTTACCTCATAACCTCCCATCCATTCTGGGAGGGTGATATAGCGCCCCTTCAGGGCTTGTAGCACTTGGACCATGCAGGAACCTGATCTGTCGATTCGGAATGAGCCATATCCTTCTACTTGTCATTGACTGATTTCCCGAACACCGAAATCCAAACGCCGTTTTTCGCAATAACGCAATAACCCAATCACGCAATTACACATAGCTCAAAACCTCCTAAACTCCAAACCACGTGTGAGATATGGCGCCCTTTCAGGGCTTGTAGCCATTTGGTCAATGCAGGAACATGCACCTGTTCTGTCGGTCTGGAAGGAGCCACATCCTCCTACTTGTCATTGACTGATTTCCCGAACGCCGAAATCCGAATACCGAACACCGTTTTCGAAATAACTCAATAACCCAATCACTCAATAACACTACCTCAAAACCTCCGCCACTCATAACCTCAAAAAAAATAGGTCATGCCGTGGGAACGACATGACCTGAAAAACCTGTACAAGCACAATGGTAATTGGGATGCTCTTGCATTTTCCCCCAGCCTGTTGGGGGACGGTCGCCAGGGTAAGCAACCTTATCTAGCATAAGACAAATTATATGCCAAAAAACTCTATATATGGAAAAACGCGATGCGTAAGTGAAAAAAAGTTCGTTTTCGCCCTAAAAAACGAAGTAGATGAAAGGCTGGAGGTCGGAAGACATGACCTGGTAGATCAATACCATAGCCAGGAAGGCCACAAAACCCTGGACAAACAAGTTGCTCCGCGCAAATCGATCCCGGAGGATATCCTTAAATGATTGGGGAAGCCAATGGATCACATATCCACCCAACAGAAAGGCGAACACAGTTGAATAGCCTTCTACAACTCGCGGAATCAATGCAGCTTGAAAATGGTAAGCGATCTGAGAAAGCATGATCTCCACTTTCGCCAGACTCTCACCACGAAACCAGGTGCGCGTAAAGGTGATGAAGGTCAGTGTCAGTAGAACGGCGGTAACCCGAATCAGGATTGGTCGCCTGGTTCGCCAGGGGCTGATCCGGTTCCAATACTTGTAGACGATCAATCCAGCACCATTGATCCCTCCCCAAATGATCATATTCAGAGAAGCGCCATGCCAGAGCCCGCCTATCGTCATGGTCAGCATCAGATTGATATTGGTATCGATGTGCTTTCTGATCCCGGGCAACAGGCGGTAGGCAATGATCAAAGCAATGACCAGGCCGAGGATGATCAGGACTGTCTGGACTTGGGGTGTGATCAGGAACAGGAAGATGCAGATGAAAGCCACCATGATATAAGAAAACAGGGAGCCACTGCGATTTCCACCCATAGGGATGTAGAGATAATCTCGCAGCCAGGTGGACAAGGAAATATGCCAGCGTTTCCAGAAGTCGGCAACACTATTGGCCTTGTAAGGCGAGTTGAAGTTGACTGGCAGGGTGAAGCCCAGCAAAGCAGCCACCCCGATCGCGATATCGGTATACCCTGAAAAGTCGGCATACACCTGAAGGGAGTATCCAAAGAGAGCAGCCAGGTTTTCGAATCCGCTGAAGGACCCCGGGTTGGCGAATACCCGATCGATGAAATTCACCGCCAGGTAATCGGCCAGCAACATCTTTTTGAGTAATCCATTCAGAATCCAGAAGAGTGCTACACCAAATTGCTGGCGGGTGACCGCATAGGGCTTGTACAGTTGAGGGATGAATTCAGAGGCCCGGACGATAGGACCTGCTACCAACTGCGGGAAGAAGGAGACATAGAATCCAAAATCCAGGACATTGCGGACCGGTTTGACATCCCCACGATAAACGTCGATGGCATAACTCATCGTCTGAAAGGTGAAGAAGGAGATCCCTACGGGCAAAAAGATCTTCTCCGCTCGGAAGCTGGTTCCGAATGCCCCATTGGACCAATGGGCCAGCAGGTTGTAGACCTCATGATCAGTATGCATGAAGGCATTGAAGGCATCGGTGAAGAAGTAGGCGTATTTGAAATACACCAGTACCGCCAGGTTGATGAAGATGCTCAGGGCAAGCCACAGTTTTCGTATCAACACCGTGCGTGATCGGACCATCTGCCATCCGATCTGGTAATCCGTCAAGGTGGAAAAGATCAACAGGAGTACAAAGAGTCCGCTGGTCTTGTAATAGAAAAAGAGGCTGATGAAAAAGAGGTAGGCGTTGCGCAGGCCTTTGCGGGGATACACCACTGAGTAGCCCAGGATCACAACCGCAAAGAAGAACCAAAAAGCCGTTTGGGTAAAGATCAGTGGCTGATCTGACTGATATGAAAACCAATGCCACAATTGCTCCATCATGGCAATCGGTTTTGGGCAGATGGATTGAATTGGCGAAAGGCGGCATCCAGAGCATCGCCGAAAAGGTCTGCGGCCAACGTATACCCTTCACGCGTGAAATGCAGACGATCCTTTTTAGCAAGCCCGGCTTTAGACCATTTTTGGACTGATCCCAGACCACCCATCACCGAAAACTGATCCCATACCGCAGCATCCCATTTTTCAGCCAAAAGGAGCATAGCCTCCTGAACCTCCGGGCCATTTTTGTTGGGTCGCCGCTTATAATAGGTGTCATTGTTTGTGAGGAACAGAAAGAGGACTTGTGGATTGGCCTTTCGGAATAGCGTCATCAGTGAATCATACCGTGTCATAAAGCGATCCTCCTTGAACTCCTGGGTCGGCATATGGGCATCGTTGACCCCGATTCCGAAGATGACCAGATCCGGGGTAACCTGAAAGAGCTGCTCACCAAGCCCTTCACAGCGTAGTGTGGTGAGCAGGCTGGCGCCGTTGGCTCCTACATGGTGAAAGACCAGCCCGGGCCGGTCAGATAAATATTGGATTCCCTGAAGCACAAATGTGTCCGGAGTGGATTCAGCTACAGGCATAATCCGAAAGCTCATCCTGTCCTGGTCTTCCTCATAACACCATTCCTGAAAATGGTGAATGCTATCCATGATGACTGTGGCCGGGCAGTCCCTGCCCATAGGCTCCAGGAACAACTGTTGATGCAGGCTCTGACCGAAGATGCGAACGGTATGAAAACGGGAAAGCGGTTGAAGGGCATCCTGATAGGAAATATCCACAGTTTCAAAGAGCTGATGACTTCGTGTGTTCAATCCAGCCAGGCCAAAAGGCCCAGGTTGATCGCGTTTGGCACTGCGGGCACCCTGCCATTCATGATCGGAAACAATGCGGATCTCCTTTGGGCAATTGGTGTTGGCCAAGGTGTATGGAAAGAAAAAACCGGGTTGACCACCTGAGGAGTCGGCCACCAATTCAGCAATCCGATGTCGCATCTGACGAGACAAGCTCCCTCCCTGGACATGGGAGCCTCCGATATGCATGACTTGAAATTGTAAGGTCTCCCCACCCCGCAGGCTGTTCATTTGGCGGAACAGTTGTTTCCAGGGCATGGTATCTCCCGGGAAAAGAAGTTCATTTCTATCCAGATTGAGAAATGGATAAAGTGCGGCCAGGCTGTCCTTGACTTCGGATTGCCCATTCAAAACACTGGCCATACACAAGCAGCCTATCAAAAAGATCTGCTTCATTGGACAGGTGCTTGAATGGACGCACGAGATTCCTCAAAAGCCTGGATCAACCACTCTGCAATAACCCTGGTTCCTTCGTAGGTAAAGTGCGTATAATCTGTGGTCGCCAGAGACGGTTCGGCATCGACCCATTGGACCATGCTGTTGCGCGCGCCCATGGCCTCGTACATGTCCCAGAAGATCGCATTCTGGTCGAAGGCTGCTGCTTTCATCACATCTCGGACAGCAGGCAGGAAGGGATGAGTGACCAATTGGTCTTTGTCCTTGATGGACATATCAGAAGGGCCGATGACCAGGATAGCCGCATCTGGGAACAATTGCCGGATCCGGGCCAATTGGGCGATGACCACCCGTCGGTAATAATCGACTTGTTCTGATTTTGTAGTATTAGGTAACGTGTTTCCACCAAATTGATAGATCACCATGGCCACCAGGTCGTCTCCGACCTGATCCCGGATACTCTCCCGATTGATGCGTGTAAACTCTGTTCCAGAGCTGCCACGCAAGGCGATATTATCGACATAGATTCCCTGCTTGGATTCCAGGGAGATACCATAGAAGTTGGGACTGCTCTTCGATCGAAATTGGAAACGAAGTGCAGCCGGAGGATAGCCGATCTTCCAGGTCTGGGTCAACATGTCAGGCCGAGGAGCCCAGGCGCCGGTATCGAGGAGCTGTTGTTCCGTGCGGACACTATAATATAAGGTGTCCTGCAGATCACCAATCGCACAACGGACTTGGTCATAGCGCCCGTTCATGCCTTTGCGGGGTTGAATACTAAACCATGCATGGTGAACGGATGGCCGTATTTGGGTGGAATCGCGCGCTGGTTTCGGGAGTGTGGTCTGACTTTTCGAGGTGGAGGTATCCGGGTGGAATGGGGACGGGGTGAATCGGCTGAAGGCACCGAGTAAGCCATACCGATCATGACCGGAGGTTGGTCCTCCGCCATAACGGGTGTACCGGATCCAATTGTCGGATTGATCCTGATCTGCTGCATCTGTCGGGATGATCTCTACCACTGGGATCCATCCGGGTCCGCGACCGCCGTAGTTAGACTGGAACCAGGTGTTTAGCAATCCTGTAATTCGATTCCCTTCGATCTGTGAATCCCCATAATGGAGGATGCGGACTCGCTGTGTCGGGGTGGCCAACGCACAGGTGGTAAAAAAGGCATCCAGGATACAGGAATCACCATTGGGGAACTGAAAGCGTTTCATGGCCAGCTGATGTGCGCGAATCCGGGCAAGCGAGTCGGTCGTATTGTGGCCTGGCCCATTCTTTTGGGCGTAGATCTCAAACAGATCTTCGAGATTCATTCCTTTTTGGTCTGGATCATCACGGAGATATTCTTCCCAGGTGGGGTATTGGATCTGCATGGGCCCCAGTGTCACTCCTTCGGCCGGGACGACGGCCATAAAGAGACCGGAAAGTCCAAAGACGATGGCCAGGAGGGCCAGAATGCGAAGCGGTGTGATCATGAAAATCGAGGCTGGGACAAAGATAGAAGAGTAGGGGGGAGAAGCGGCGGCGGCGGGGTTGGAACCCGACTTTTTTCCAAAATTTATAGAATATCTTGAGCCCGTTATGGATCGGTATCAGGAAACCTTTGCGACATGGGACAAGATCGCAGAACTGTATGCGTCCCTGTTTATGGATCTGGATCTGTACAATGAATCCTATGATCGGTTCTGTACGGCCATGCCAGAGGGTGGCCCACAGATTCTGGAGATTGGCTGTGGACCGGGTAATATCACCCGTTACCTTCTTCGTCAGCGGCCGGACTTTTCCATCACCGGAATTGATATCTCACCCAGGATGATCCGTCTGGCCCGGCAATTAAATCCATCGGCTTCTTTTCAGGTGATGGATGCACGTCATCTGGATCAACTGGATGGAACCTACGCAGGGATAGTGGCCGGATTTTGTTTGCCCTATCTATCTGCAACAGATCGGAAAAAGTTGTTCGAGGATTGCGCCCGGATCCTGCAGGAACAAGGTTTGCTTTACCTGAGTTTTGTGGCGGGGCAGGAGAGCGATTCAGGATTTCAGTCCGGCCCCACCGGAGATAGATCTTACTTTTATTACCACCCGGTTCATGAGGTAGTTCGACTGCTGCAGGAGAAAGGGTTTCGGGTACAGGAGCAGTTCACCGTGCAGTATACACGGTCTGGTGGCGAACAGGAAGAGCATCAAGTCCTGATTGCCTCCAAATGCCTCACTGATTCGTAAGCCAACCGGTTGAATCAGGTGTTCTATTTCTTTTTGATATACGGCATCCGGCCAAACGCATCATACATCAGTTCGTCGATCATACGGGTGACGCTGGACAGGACACTGCCGGACATGGTCCTGTGGTAGTTCCAGATGATCTGATCGGTGCGCCGGTCAAAGAGGTCCATGGAGATATTTAGCTCGTTGGTGGTGGCCCAGAATCCTGTAAAGACACCGAGTACAACTGCAGCACCATCCGACATGGGTTTGTTCATGTTAAAGTTGGAATGGATCACGGCATCGACACCCAGACGTTCGCAAATCTCTTTTGAGGTCATGACATTATTGGTAATATATTCCTCCCGGTTGAGGAGAGCGTTGGTGGTCGTGACATCCTGGATGGTGAATCGAACATGATACTGCCCCTTGCGCATCAGTAGCCAGCTCACCATCTCCTTCTGGAAATTGAGTGATTCACTTCGTTCCTGCTGGCGCAGTGTTTCCGGATCAATATTCTTGTTGGTGGTGATGGAGACGCTTGGTGGCAGGATGGCAATGGATTCATGGGTTTTGGACAACTGAACGGCTTCGGGGCTGTAATATACTCTTGAGCAGCCTGCTGACAGGATGCCGATCAAGGCCAAAATCAGGATGCGTGACGTCCACATGGTTGTTGGGGTTGGATAAACCGAATATACGTTCCTGTCGTAACCGGATGCAATGATCTTCAGCACGGATACAGGTGACGGTTGCTTGCCCTGGCCGAAATGAGCGGAAAGATGATCCGGACCGTATCAGGAAATCGGGAATAGTAGATCCTGTCCGGTCGGCTGTTTTCATCCTCAGGACCAGAATTGACTGATCGGTGGTATATTTCAGCTGAAAACAACAACTCGATGAGTGCAAATCCATCTGATAGTAAGCTGAAGGCCGCTTTGAAGGAGATCATCGATCCCTTCCTGAACCTCTTCAAAGTCTCTAAGGCGTTGTGGGGAATCAACCTGTCCTACTTGCTGGAAGGATTTGCCTATTTCGGTATGCTGGGCCTGTTGGCCATGTACTTTAACGAATATGTCGGCCTGAATGATATCCTCGCCGATCAGATGTTGGGCGTATTAACAGCAGGTATCACCCTGGCCATGCTGGTGCTCGGAGCGGCAGTAGACCTCGCTGGCGTCCGCAAATCCTTGCTGATCGCCCTGGTCTTTATGCTCATCGGGCGGGTACTCATTGCCTGGGCTCCGGATCTGGCCGGGGGAGAGGGGATGTGGTCGCCGGTTCACCTGATCGCCATGGCCGGTATTTTCTGGCTGATCCTGGGGAATGGGATCTACCAGCCGGCGGCTTATACGGCTGTGAAGCGATTCACCACGCCGGAGACATCCGCCATGGGGTACGCCATGTTATATGCGTTGATGAATCTGGGTGCTTTCCTTCCCGGAATCGTATCCCCTCCAGTCCGGAAGGCCTTCGGGATCACGGGTACATTTTGGATGTATTCGATCATCACCGTGATCGGTCTGGGCGTGATCGCCTGGTTTATTACGAAGAAGGCGATCGCAGAAGCAGAGCGGGAGAGCGGTAATGAAGTTGAAGAAGTGGAATTAGAAGAGAAGAAGCCGTTGAAGGAGCAGATCATGCATTACATCCGGAATTTTCCCATCCGGGATTCGCGGTTTATGTTCTTTATTTTCATTCTGATCCCGGTGCAAACCTTGTTTGCCCACAACTGGCTGACCATTCCCCAATATTGCGAGCGTGCATTTTCAGGGATCGTCCAGGATAACTTTGAATTCTTCGTCAATTTCAATCCCCTGCTCATCTTCATTCTGACGCCGATTGTCGCGACGTACACCGCCAAACAGGATACGTACAAGATGATGATCCTGGGGACCCTGATCATGGGGCTGTCTCCATTTATTCTGGCGACGGGGCCACATATTTCCACTCTCTTTGCCTTTCTGTTCATCATGACTTTAGGAGAAGCGATGTGGCAGCCTCGTTTCCTGCAGTGGGTAGCAGAGATCGCCCCCAAAGACATGACGGGGATCTATATGGGTTTGGGTCAATTCCCCTGGTTCCTGACCAAGGTGGTGACCAGTCTGTATGCCGGTTGGTTCCTGATGAACTACTGTCCGGATGATACCCCGATCGAGGGATTGAACACCGAGCAGATGTGGCTGATCTACGGTGGAATTGCGATGATCAGTCCGGTGGCCCTCATCCTGGCGAAGAGCTGGATGGTGAAGGGCTTCAAGGTGAAGCATGGAGAGTGAACGCTGTTCGCTGTTCGCCACACGCTATTCGCAAATGTGACTAAACGAATAAACCCCTAACCGAATACACACCTAAAGGATATCCAGTCGAGCAATGGATTCCTTCTTGGGCAGCGGTTGTTCCCCACTTAAGAGCAAAGATTTGGAGGAAGTGGAGGCAGAATATTTCTCAGGGAATGGAGTGAATGAGCCGCAAAAGGATTGTAATCGGCTCGAAAAATCGGATTATATTTGAGCCGATTATGATTCCACACAATTGCTTGCCAACCTATCTGTAACATTCAGAGTGCGATGAGTTCTGTCTGAATCCAGGAGTTAGTTCAGATTAGAGCCATTGGTGACTACAGGGCAGGGGAGAGGGACGAGGTATGAGCTGGGGGAAGCAGGCAAATCCCTATAAGATCTTCGATCACAAAATCTGACCTCTATAGCCTGCCGAGGTCTGGGTTTTGAGAGGAGATCAAGGTCTCAGTTATTCAACCTTTAATCAGGCCTGCTTTGGGGGCGTTGACAACTCTCTCATTCCGGAGATTTGGATTTCCGCTCACGAGATCAGTTCTATCATCTCTGCGGTGTATTTGTCAAGGATCATGTCTTCAGGTTTTATGATCTCGTCAACAGGGTGAACACAAAATCGCAGGGGTAAAGGTTTTCGGCAGTACTTCATTTGTGTGGGTGAGATCTTTTCGAATGAATCGAAAGCATTGAGTTGACCAAGGGTCCAGTGAAGTGCATAAGCGGTGTCAGCCTCAATCCGTTCACTGAATAAGACTAAACCGAGACCATTGAAACAGTATTCAATCTCGTTGCCATTTTCTGTTTTTGTAGCACCATTTTCTGAAAACTCCCATTGAATGCTTGTTGTAGCCGTGTCAGTCCAGGTGCCTTGAATCCATGCGGGTGGTGTTATCGCACATTTGGTGGACGCTGTATCGGTGCTTTTGACACAAGCGGAGAACGCAATTAAAAGGGCCAGGGTGGACAGCATATAAAGCAATTTCATGATGATACGTTTTGCCAATGTTTGGATACTCTCATGTGTAAGTTATTGGATCCCGATCAGTTGGGCAAGGCTGCAAGGCCAATAAAAAAAGAGGACAGAGCGGACTTGAATGGGCATGACCGCTCTGTTATGACAGCAAATAAAAGATGCTTTATTGAGCCAACGGATGGTGGGAGGCATTTGAGGTGAAGCACGAGGGGTAGGAGGTGCCCCTTCCTGGACCATTTTTTACGAACTGAATGTTCCTGCCGGACGGAGAGCGGACGGAATGCTGATGGAGAACTGACGGGATATTCCTACTTTAAACTTGGAATATCTATACTTTATCCATGCTCTATCCCACCTTCAGCTGGAAAGCGGGTTTAGTGAATGCAAAGAATTTTCACGGTAGCTGAAACGTTTTATGTAGATAAAACATTTGCTCATGCCCAAGCAAGAAGGCGAGAATCCTATTACCGGAACCTTTGGAGATCTGAATTTCTACAAGCGTAAGGGTCAATATCTGGTCCGTCAAAAACCGGGTCCAAGCGCCGAAAGAAATTCAAGACCCATCCGAATTTTGAACTGCCTCGCGCTCAGAGCGGGCTTTTTGCTCAACTTTCCACTTTTTGTGGTCAATTGCGAAGGAAGTTGCGATGGGGGAATGCCGGAATCTTTGACGGCAATATCAATGGTCGGATGATGCGGCTTTTCAGCCAGGTGAGCAAATTGGATCCGGAGGGACAACCGGGTGATCGGGTGTGGCAGCGGGCGATTCATTTGCCACAGGCTGCCGGCCTGCTCACCGGATTTGCCTTTGATGATGAGCAACCGATCAGCCGTATCCTGCAAGCTGACATCGAGATGGTTCAATCTGGCACCGACAAGTTGGTGATCACCGCAAAATCCAGGAGAAAGATGATCCGAATGCCGAGGGGAGGCACGCATATCGGCATGGAGTTCTTCCGGCTTTCGGTCTGTCCGGGTCAACGGATCGAGCAGGATGGAATAGCAACACTACCGCCGACGCTGGCGGCCGAGGTACCCAGGTCGATCGAGTTGACGTTGATGCCACCGGAATGGCCCGGTCCGTGGTTGACCTTTTTACGATTGACTCCTTTCAAGGAAACAGGAGGACAACTCCGACGGATGGCTGAGGAAAAGCTGCCTACTGAAATTGTGGGTGTCCGGGGTGAGAATGCTTCAGGCCCAGCTACGGGGGGTAAATGAATACATTATTTTTGTGTTCTAGGTGAGACTTGGTAGCTGTCATTCGCGATTCGCGATTCACTGGAGAAGTTGGGCCACTTGTGTTGCATTGATATATCGGATGGGGAGTTGGATTAATCCTTCCCGGCCTGTAAGTTCAACCTTGAAGTGATGCTCTTTCGAGTACATTGCTTAATGTTTGATGTGACCTTGCATTAAACCTTGAGCGGATGAACCAATTCGTCTTCCGGCTCTGGGGGGCTTTTTGCCATTTTTGATTCGGGTCATTGAGAATAATTTGGCCGGATTATCATTGAATGTACTCACGATAAGGGTGAAGTATGATAACACCCTTTCCGAAAACTGGGATGGTTACAGTGTACAGGTCCGAATTCAACATTAATCACTAGATTAGGTGGCTGTTGAAGGTTTTAAATCTCCGACTCAGCTACCAATGTTGATCGATTTGCTCTGTATCAGATGCATACCCAGATGGAAAGGTTATCAACATATCAAGTGCTTACTCTTCTTTCTTTTGGGCTATTTCTGGGAGTCACACTCTTTTATGTGCTCAAAACCTGGACGATTAGGACAACCAATGGAATATCGTGGTCTATCCAGTTCTCCCCGAATACATCATCCTATGCTGTCAGGATTGGTGAGGATACGGTTGTTGGGACTCAATCCTATCGAAAGATCTATTTCGCAAATGACCCTCAAGTGTCTGAATGGACGTTTCAGCATGACTATATCCGACAGGATTCATCGAAAAAAGTCTTCTATAAAAATGGGAAGAAGGATGAGTTTTTGTTATACGATTTCAGTCTGGCGCTTGGTGATACCTTTCCATTATATTGAACAGTGTAAATTGGTTGTCGTCCATATAGACACCATCTCCCTCAACAATGGAGAACAACGGACAAGATGGGAATTGGTCAATATTGATTATCCGTGGGAATCCGATTATTGGATCGATGGAGTAGGGAGCCATTTCGGTATGCTCTACCATTACGGTTTATGCTTAACCGACTTCTCACACGTTCTCCTCTGTTTCTATGCGAATAACAAACTACTTTATCCTGAATCCCCTCCTTCGTGTTTTATTATCGGGATAGAAGAACTGACCCCGGATGATCCGATCCGGATCTATCCCAATCCGAGTCAGTTAACCCTTTTTATCGAAGTGGACAACCAGGATTGGAAGGCTTTTATGCTTACGAATCTGATGGGCAAATCGGTCAAGAGGGGAATGCTTCATCACGGAGAGAATCAAATCGATCTGTCCGAGCTACCACCCGGAGCCTACTTTATCCTGGTCGAAAACGTACAGGGACATCGATATTCCCAGCGACTGGTCAAGTTGTAGTGGTCAATGCCGTGAACGGTAAAGGCAAGGGAACAAAGCCTTTACAAAAAATAGGATCGCCACTTGACGCAGTTGTGCGAAGCGCGCGCGTTAATTCCTGAAGACATGATTGAATTGGGTTTGGCCATATGTCAGTTGCGGGAAGGGTTGTGGCATAGATTTCGCAATTGAGGATGGTTGAAATAAATACTAAGACGATGAATCCGATGATTGGTGAAATTCGAATGTTTGCTGGCGACTTTGCGCCAAAGGGGTGGGCGATCTGTGATGGTCGGATGGTGGCGATCAGTCAACAGTCAGCTCTCTTTGCGCTTTTAGGGACGAATTACGGAGGGGATGGAAGAGTCACCTTTGGATTGCCTGATTTGCGTGGAAGCAGCCCTATGGGTGCTGGTCAGGGCATCGCTTTGCCCAATCGGAAACAGTCGTCGCAGGTGACGAGATATGGCACGGTTGACGGCCAGGATATGGGCTACGTATGCGTGAATTTCATCATCGCCTTGGAAGGGGACTTTCCCTGTGAAATAAAGCCCGCTCGTCCAGACTGTCTGGGTGTGACATATGAGCTCATCTGGGGACGGCTAGTGCTTCATCACCATCCTCT
The DNA here is from genome assembly GCA_942490895.1 of uncultured Saprospiraceae bacterium. Classification (GTDB taxonomy): domain Bacteria; phylum Bacteroidota; class Bacteroidia; order Chitinophagales; family Saprospiraceae; genus JAGNXB01. The sequence goes on along the minus strand of CALNZC010000010.1, from coordinate 56,907 downwards.
GATAGATTCCACGCTCCGTAATCACATGGAGGAGGTATGTACCGGAAGGTAGATCGGATAAGTCCATTATGCTTGTTCTGTACTGGATTGACATCGACCTCCCCGTTATGGAATACACGCTGATCTCTTGAATCTCATCAAGATTCGTGATCGTCACCTTTCCGGTGGTTGGATTCGGGATGATGTTCACTTGAGTTAGATGTTGTCCATTTACAGAAGCAATCCCATCTACATTGTAGTTGACGAGTAGATCACATCCATTCGTTCCTTCTCCGGGGAGTATGACGTGATAAATACCCGGATTATCGACGATTTGACCATCGGGTAGAGTAGTACCCAAGTAGACCAATGTATCCCGATCCTCCGATTTGATGCCAGGCAGATTGATGGTAACTGTATCCGCATACATTTTACCAGTCATCTGACCGATTACACGGATCGAAGAAGGTTCGTAAGCGATGTATTCCATAGTGGGTTGATCCAAGCTACTCAGTAGCGTTACATCTCCACTGAGTACCTCCCATGACCAGATATCTGCATTGTTGGTTGTTGCATCTAAAAAGCCGTTGCCACATTCACCTCCAGAGGTTTGAACCATGGTGCGATCAACAATATCCCGAAATAGCGAGATCCCGATATTCATTGTTCCTGCATTGTTTGCTGTTCCATTATAAACGTGTATGGGAACACCCTGTTTATTTGTAGTATACGAATCTGGACCAGTCCAGCACCGAACTTCATAGGCAATTATATTGCCCGCGGCTACGGGCGATCGGAACCCTTGAGCATCCGCCTTAATAGCTCTTGAGAATGGCAAACTTATTGGTCCATTAGCACCCTCTTCGTGGTCAAGTCCGTTCAGATGACCAAACTCGTGAATCGCAGTCACACTTCCAATAATAACCTCTTGAAAGTCAACAACTCCAGCGGCTATTTCCACAATCGGGTATTCTTCCGTTGCCATGTTGGCGATACCTTTTCCATCAATATTCGGTTTGGTGAGGAATAGCAAATAGTGCCAGTCATTGACTTGCTTGCTTTGAAGAATATAATACAATGGGCCACTGGTATTTGATAATAAGTTCATGATGTCGTAGATCGAGCCATACTCAGGAATCCCAGAAATAGACTCAAAGACGACTTTATAGTTGTTCGTGAAGTCGACTCCGCTACACTGGTTGCTTTCAATGATTCCATAAACGATATTCGTCATCACCATGTCCTTGAACTCGTCAAAGGTGTAGGTGTTTAGGAGCGACGCATCGAAAGGGAAATAGATGTACAGAGGCATACTATCCCGCTCAAATTCACAATCTCCCCGTGTTTGGGCATAGTTCTCCCGTACCTGTTTTTGCTTCATCCGAGCTGCAGCAGCACCTGTGGTATCCATATCGTGGATGACACAGGGTTCGAACTCATCCTCGTCGGATACTATTGATCCATCTTCAATCTGACTGAATGCAGGGAGAATGAAGACAAAAAGGAGGAGTAGGGTGGAGAACAGTCTCATGGTAGAAGCACTTTCTTGTGTGCTCCAAGATACCGATCTGCACGAACAAGAACTACTGGAGACCCATGAAACCTATCGAAACAGCTATTGAAACAGTGGATTGGATGCGATGATCTGCGCATTCTAAGGTCGTCGCTTGATCATGCCGGGACATCAGAGGGTAGGAGTCCAGTCATTTATCTGGCAACTATGGAGGCGGAGTTTTGATCCAAAAGATATTGCAGTGCGAAATTATTCTAAAATGGTGGACATGCCCTCCGCATGAGTATTTATTGCTATATTGATAAGTATATTTTTTCAATTTCCCACTTTATAATCTTTTTTATGTTAAAAACTAACTCTAGGTTACTATTACTTGGCATGATCTTGCTTGTCGCTGCATCCTCCAGTTTGTGGGCGCAACAAGACCAGATTGGCACCCAGCAGGGGAACACTGCGGGGGGGAATGGCGTGAACATTACCTCATTCTTGATCGAAGGGAATGTGGCACCGGCTTGTAACAACGGTTCGAACCACTACTGGGTAAGGTCAAATTTTGACCCTCATAACGATATTGATCCATCGCAGGTTGGGACCTTTTTTGCTATTCCAGGTGGCAATGGTGATCAAAAGTTTACGGCAAGGGTAGGCTACGCATACAACAATGCTCTGGATTGTGGATATCCCGAGTGGAATGTGCGAATCAATGGTGTACTGTGTAATACCTGCGTAGTTTCAGTTGAGCATTTGGCATTCACGCCTTGTGATTTTCTTACTGGCTATGGATCCTCGGGGGTTGACCGCCTGACGATCACCCATCAAGCTGGTGATGCCTGGGATCTGCAAAATGGCGTGCAGGAGGTCTCTTTAGCGGCTTCCATGCTCACCACCCAAGCGGAGATTCGATTTGGTGCTATCGCCGTGGGGACAAGTTATTCGGAGGTGCTGGGTTACTTCGATGCACCCGCAGCACCGTTATTTATTCTCCGTGATCCTCCTGGCGATGGGAGTTACAGCAGTCTCACAACAACCAATAATACCTGCTTCGGTCAAAGCTTTTCCGTTACGACGGACCAAAGTATAAATGCGTGGTTCAAGGCCAAGCTCGGGGTGGAAGGTTCCGTGGGCCTTATCGTGATGACAGATTTCGAGATCTTTGCTGAAGTGGGTGGTAGTGTGACGGCAGGTCGTACCGAGACTTCAGATCTGGAATATCAGACCTGTCTGGAGGCCACTGAAACCTACACGACTCCGCAGACTGGGTCGCCAGAGGATGTCTTCATCGGCAGTGCCATCCGGTATGCCTACGGTATGGGGCGCATTGTGGCTAGGCCCGGGTGCTCCACCGTCGAAAAGGATGCCCGTTTTGCCATGACGCCAGTGGATGCATTGAGCAGCTATACACTTACCGAGAGTACCATTCGGAAAAGCACGATACCGAACCTGGAGGATCAAATTGGGTTATTAACTCCAGGCACTCAGGAGTACAAGAATGCCGTTAACCAACTCAGCGTATGGGAGCAGACCCTGGCCATGAATGATGCCATCAAAATGGCGGCCCCGGAAGCGGTCCAGCGTGCGTTCAGCAGTGGACCTGGATCGGGGTGGACACTTACCCAAAGTACATCCCAAACACAAAGTGTGGATATGAATGTATACCTCGAAGGAGGCTTGAGCTTTGAGTATGGTGCATACATCGGTGGAAGCGGTATTGGCGCTGGTGGCGAGCTTAAATTGCGAAACGAATACGGCAGTGGCCAGAGTAACAGCAACAGCTCCACCAATACCATGGCCTACTATCTTTCAGATGATGTAGATGAAGAAGATTATTTCAATGTGATTGTAGGGCGAGATTCCGTATTTGGGACCTATACCTTCCAATTGGATTCCATTGTTTCCCGCAGTAGCTGCCCTTATGAAGGAGGCTATCAAATCGATCAGCCTGATCTGGGTGTGCAAAACATAGGGCAATCCACCATGTCTTTGACGGACGTGCCTCTGGGTACTTCTGCGGTCTTCCCCTTGTATATCTGTAATAACAGCAGTTTTGACCGCACATACTATCTGAAATACAATGCAAATACAAATACTGAAGGTGCTCTCCTGCAGGTGCTGGGGAACCCTCTGACGAATGATAATGGCGTCGAACTGGATGTGCCGGCCAATGACTGTCTTCCCGTGACCAATCTGCTTTTGAGCCAGCCGGTCTCACCGATCGGGCCTGATTACCTGATCGATCTGTATCTCTATTCACTTTGTGAACCATCCATCCGATCCACCATTACGATCGAAGCACACTATGATTTGAATACCGGGCTGGAGGATGCTGATGGGCACTCTGCGGATTGGGTCACAGTGAGACCCAATCTGAGCAGTGGGCATTTCCAGTTGCTCCTCACTGACCAGCTTACACCAACGACCGTCATGATCATGGATGCAACTGGTCGAACAGTGAAAGCACCGTTTGTAGTTGAAGGAAGTGGAACTTACAACCTGGACTTGAACGATGTTGCTCCCGGCATGTACTTTCTGCTCGCCAGTAAGGATGGGCAGCAACAGAGTTTGAAACTGATCGTGCAGCAATAGTATTCTGTTTTTCACGTGACCTTCTCGATAACTGCTTGAGAAAGTAGTTCTTGATTGATAATTGACTCAACGTATTGTTCCTTTGACTGTCTTCGTTTCAACGGACACTCCATAGGAAGAGGAGGGTGGAAAATCGAAATTACTCAGCCTTAGAACAAAGCCCTTTCCGCCTGACAGTGGAAGGGGCTTTGTCTTGGGGTTCGCCTGAGTTTGTAGAGCTTGAATCGCAGTATCTGTAATGGAGACATCATTAAATCATGGCTCGTTGATTGTCGGGGTGCAAGGATTTGAACCTGGGACCCTCCCGCCTGACGGCGGGATGCGCTACCGGGCACATTGGATTCCAAAGTTAAAAGTTGACTACGCAAAAAAGAAGGGAGCCTTGACTGCGTCAAGACTCCCTATTTTGTCGGGGTACCAGGATTTGAACCTGGGACCCTCCCGCCTGACGGCGGGATGCGCTACCGGGCATATTGGATTCCAAAGTTAAAAGTTGACTACGCAAAAAAGAAGGGAGCCTTGACTGCGTCAAGACTCCCTATTTTGTCGGGGTACCAGGATTTGAACCTGGGACCCCCTGCTCCCAAAGCAGGTGCGCTACCGGGCTGCGCTACACCCCGAAAAAAAACCGCTTACGAAAGATACGTGGCGATTATGGCGGTGAGAGCGGGATTCGAACCCGCGGTACCTGTTACAGTACGTCGGTTTAGCAAACCGGTGGTTTAAGCCACTCACCCATCTCACCGTTGGGCTAATTTTATGCCACTTTCGTTTAAGCGACTGCAAAGATAATGAAACACACCGGCAAAAGTCAAATCAAATTCATCAAGATGCCATAGAAAGTTGTTTCTCGAGGCCTTCAACCGTTAATCGGAACTCTCGATCCGTGTCCATCATGTCCTGAACAGCCCGGCAAGAATAGATCACCGTACTGTGATCTCGGCCCCCAAACATCTCACCAATCGTCTTTAGTGACTTGTTCGTCAAGCTCTTGGCCAGGAACATAGACAACTGGCGGGCAATCACGATCGGACGTTTCCGTGTCTTCGCCTTCAGCTTATCCACCGAAATATTATAATGATCTGCGACCTGGTTCTGAATATGGTCCAAAGTGAGTTCCCGCTGGGCTTCCTTCACAAACTTGCGCACCACTTCCCGGGCAAGATCCACATCAATGGTCCGCTGGTTCAGAGAAGCTTGTGCCGCAATCGAATTGAGTACGCCTTCCAGTTCCCGGACGTTGTCCTTGATATTGTAGCAGACATATTCCACCACGTCACGCGGTAAATCGATACCATCCTTGTGCATCTTTTCCTCCAGAATAGCCATTCTGGTTTCCAGGTCAGGTGCCTGCAGGTCAGTGGTCAAACCCCATTTGAAACGGGAGATCAGTCGCTCTTCCATGCCCTCCAGATCACGAGGAGGACGATCTGAGGTCAGAATGATCTGATGCCCGCTCTGATGTAAATGATTGAAAATGTGGAAGAAGATCTCCTGGGTCTTCACCTTGTTGGCGAGGAACTGGATGTCGTCCAGGATGAGAATGTCGATATTTTGGTAGTAGGCGACAAATTCATTGATGGCGTTGTTCTTGATCGCCTGAATGATCTGATTGGTGAACGACTCCGTCGTTCCGTACAGCACATTCTTGTTCTTGTGGGTCTTGACCACCTCATTGCCAATGGCTTGAGCCAGGTGGGTTTTTCCCAGTCCGACCTGACCATAGATGACCAGGGGGTTGAAGGCGGTGCCTCCTGGCTTCTTGGCCACGGCCATGCCGGCAGAACGCCCCAGTTTATTACAATCCCCTTCAATAAAATTATCGAAGGTATAGTTGCGGTTGAGGTGTGGGTCCACCCGCACCTGTTTGATGCCGGGGATGACAAACGGGTTCATGAAAGCGTCAGGCATGAAACCCAAAGAGGTATCACTCTGCGAATGGCCATTGTTGCCATTTGCTTGTTTGCGGTCGCTGTTGGCCGGACCCATCAGGATCTGATATTCCAATTTTGCCTGATCCCCCAGTTCTTTCTGGATCGTCGCCTTCAGGAGGCCGACATAGTGTTCTTCCAACCATTCGTAGAAAAACTTATTGGGGACCTGGATGGTCAAAATAGAATCATCAAGATTGACCGGTTTAATGGGTTCGAACCAAGTTTTATAACTCTGGGCAGCGATACTACTCTTAATTGTACGGAGACAGTTGTCCCATACCGTATAGCGGTCCTTGGTCATGTTTTCTCTGATTCGGTTCGTTCGGTACAATACTTTCCAGTCCTTCCCAGGGAAGAATTAAAACACCATCGATAAATCGCGGAGCCTCTGTTTTCTTCACTACCGTGCAGCAATACGGTAGGTGAGGAAGGATTGCAAAAATGGCAAAAAGTGGGCTCAAACGGAACGATTGAAAGGAGAAAAATTTAAATAATTAGCAGGATGATTTCAGGGCACTGACCCTCACTTGCTTACCCCGGTTGAGGCAAAGAATCACTTTTGAACGTTACGAGTAATATCTTGATCATCAATTGCTTATGCCGCCAATAGTGGCAGGACTGCAAGTGATGCATTTGGTTTTGTAGTTCTTTTCAAACCAAATATCCAGCCGACCAAGGACGACTCCGGCCCATCCCACCTGACTGATATATACAGCTTCACCGGCAGCATTTCGCACGATAGTCGGCTGGTCCAGAAAGGTATGGGTATGTCCACCAAGAATGATATCAATATCCCGTGTCTTTTCGGCCAGGACCATATCTGAAATATGATCACTTTCATATTGATAACCCAAATGACTGAGACAGATCACCAGATGGCATCCCTTCTTTTTCAAAAGTCGAGCCGTCCGTTCCGCAACGGGTAACGGATCTTCATACTGGACACCACCATAAAGGGATGCGGGGACTAATCCGTCCAGTTCGACCCCCAATCCAAAAATGCCGATACGGATCGGCCCTCTCTCCAAGATCTGATGGGTCATAACACGGCCTTCAAGGACGGTCCCCTGGACGGCATAATTAGCATTCAGAATCGGAAAATCCAGCAAGTGCCACTGTTTGTCCAATAAACCCAGCCCACCATCAAAATCGTGGTTGCCCAGGATACCCGCATCATAACCCATCCGGGACATGCTCGTGAATTCAGGCGCTCCTTCAAATACATTAAAGTAAGGCGTGCCCTGCAACATGTCGCCGGCATCCAGTAGCAGCACCTGTGGCTCCTGTTGTCGTATTTTCTGGATCAAGGCTGCTCTTCGGGTTACACCACCCAACCCCTGCAGACGACTGCCATCCATGGGGAAGGGGTCCAGGCGACTGTGAACATCATTGGTATGCAGGATGGTCAGTTTATATCGTTGCGGGTCGTCCATGCCAGCCATCATCCCCCCAGCGAAAAACATGCCCGCTGCAGTGATAGATGTCTTCTTGAGGAAAGAACGGCGTTTCATATCAGGGGATTTGGGTGATGCGTCCATCCAGGACGGCGTCTAACGGAAGGCCGGCTTCTTGTCTCGCTCGGCAATAATGGATGATCGCATCTCGCACCAGAATGCCCGTATCAGTGACCGGATAAGTCGTTAAAAAGTCACACTGATCCCCCCCGTTGGCAATATAGTCGGTCAGGGCTACCCGGTAGGTTTGTCCTTCCTGGATGGGTCGGTTGTTCACCAGAATGGCTTGAGCCATGCCGGCCTGGATCTGAAAACGGACTCCTTTGGAAACAGGCCATCCGCCCAGTTTGGCGATGTGCTGGATCAGAGTATGGAGCCCTCGTGCATCCAGTTCCAGCACGACCAACTGATTGTCGAAAGGCATGATCTCATAGATCATCCCCATGCGCATGGGCCCGGCATGGAGGGAATTGCGGCGGACCCCTCCATAGTTTTGCAGGGCTAGATCAACTGGTTCGCCAGTGATCCGTTCAGCCTCATCGGCGAGTAGATCGGCCATAAAATTGCCCAATGTGGATTCCGGTCTCTTTAAGGTCAGGGTATGTCCAACCTCCGCAATCGTATCATCCATGGTCAAGGCCAACTCTTGGCGATACGGGGCGAGATACGCCTCTAGTAAACTGTCGGCCGGAAGGGTCGATTGAATGGAATATCCAGCATAATCGTGGGTGGCTTCATGCCAGGTGCGTCCACAAGAAGCGATGAGGAGGATCATGCAGAGTCCTGCCCCGGACTGGATGAAGATCTTCCTCCTGGCCGGAAATGATCGTTCCGGTATGGCGTTCATAATCGCAATGCGGCTTCTTTTTTAATGGCAGATAAAGCAACGAGGAGGGGATCGGATTCCTGGCGGTCCAGGTATTCGAACAGCGCCTGGATATACTCTTCAGGGGTTGCTGTTTTGTCCAGGGATTCCGCCGTTGCATCCAGGATGGTCATCATGTGCTCACGCGCGAGGCGCAATATCTTCCAGAGCGCTTCAGACACATAAACCTGCTGAGTGACATTGTGCTCGTACTCCTGTTGAATAGCTTGCATCATTCCCCACTTCAGAGAATTCATAGTCATCCCTTCATGACGCAGACGCAGTACAAGATTGGGAATACTGATTCGTTCACAATAGAGCGAAAGGCGTTCATAGGCCTGAAAACGAAGGGGGATGGAGATCTTCTGTGCATCAATGCGCTGATCAACCTGGCGATTGACCAACAATTGGGCAGTCAGTTGCTTGAGCAGTACGTATACCGTCACAAATACGATCAATCCGGGGATGGTCAGTTTGAGAATTTCGAGGAGAACTTCCAATGCTGTCATAGAGGTGTACGGTCTGTTTGCGAGTCAAAAGTACACCAACATACATAAACAGGGTCAATCTGATTGCGGGAACCAAATGCCCTGCAAATTGTTTGTAAATTTGTCAGCGTAAAAGACAAGTCAATGGCCGAACCCACCAACACTATTGAGACTCAACCCATCAGCCTGACTGAAGGGGCCATCCAGGCATTAAAGAAGATTCGTCAGGATGAATCCATTCCAGACGATCACTTTCTGCGTGTGGGTGTGAAAGGAGGTGGATGCAGCGGCTTTACCTATGTGCTGGGTTTTGATGTGAAGAAAGAGAATGATGAGGTGTTTGAAGTCGGTGGTTTTCCCGTCGTCATGCAACGTGCTCATCAGCTTTATTTGATGGGTATCGAAATTGACTGGTCCAATGGTTTGAATAACCGGGGTTTTGTATTCAACAATCCGAATGCCACAGATACCTGTGGATGTGGCACCTCATTCAACGCTTGATCTTTCGCCTCCCACCTCCGTATTGCCTGTTCCCCTATTTGCAGAAAGGGGTGATCATGAGTATGCTTGTTCTCGGCATGCTGTCTTCCTGTCATCAACCTGCGAAAACCTTGCAGGAAAGCTTGCTTCCATCGGCAGAAGTCACCGTTTTGGATGCATCCAACAGCAGTGGCTGTCAATACGTCTTGCATCCGGAAACGGGGCCGGATCTGCTGCCTGTTTCGTTCTCCACAGACCCTGTTTCCTTTTATCCTGAAGGGGTCTATCGGATCACCTATTCTCTGGACAGCTCGTCTGTTTTTGCCTGTACCGCGAAGGCTGTTCCGATCCATATCGAGAGTTGCATTCCGGTACGAACCGGCCCTCCTGAAGGGACTGGTGGGATCAAGCCACCCAGAAGGCATTGTGCGCAAACCAGCGACCCGTATAATACGCCATGGATGTCACAGATCATGGACCAACTCGACCCGGATAAGGTCACGCGATATCAAATGGGGGCCACCACGGTCTATGGCTTCCAATCCAGAAAAGGTCATTATCTTTTCGACTGCAGAGGAGATCTGGTCTGTCGTGCTGAACCGGGTGACCAACCTTGTGAAACGGCGAGCGCCCTCTTTGACTCTGTTGTGATACTGGTGAGAAATTATTGATATGAAAAACCCGCTTCTGGAACCTGACGATCGTCTGATGCCCTCTGAGGAAAAACTGGTGGACAAGACCCTGCGCCCCCAGGAATTAAGCGATTTCAGTGGCCAGGATAAGATCGTTGAGAATTTGAGGATCTTCATTCAAGCGGCCCGAATGCGGAATGAAAGCCTCGATCACGTCCTCTTGCACGGTCCCCCTGGTCTGGGAAAGACCACACTATCCTGCATCATCGCCAATGAGCTCGGTGCTGATCTGAAGATGTCTTCAGGTCCGGTTTTAGAAAAACCAGGAGATCTGGCAGGCCTGTTGACCAATCTGGAAGACGGGGATGTCCTGTTCATTGATGAGATCCACAGACTGAATACTGTGGTGGAGGAATACTTGTATTCGGCCATGGAAGATTTTCGGATCGATATCATGATCGATTCCGGTCCTAACGCCCGGTCTATTCAACTTTCTCTGGCGCCGTTCACCTTGGTAGGGGCGACAACCCGTATGGGTTTACTTACTGCTCCTATGCGGGCGAGATTTGGCATCAGCTGCCACCTGGATTATTATGATGTCCAGACCCTGACCAAGATCTTGCATCGCTCTGCCAACCTCCTGGGCATACCGGTTGAAGATGACGGGATCTCGGAGATCGCTCGGCGCAGTCGGGGAACACCTCGGATCGCCAATGCCCTGCTCAGACGGGTAAGAGACTTTGCGATGGTGAAAGGAACCGGTGTTATCGATCTGTCCATTTCCAGAATGGCTCTTGCCGCCCTTCAGGTCGATGAAGGTGGATTGGATGAAATGGATAACCGGATCCTGAGAACCATTATAGAAAAGTTTGGCGGCGGTCCCGTAGGGTTGTCGACCATCGCCACAGCCGTCGGAGAGGAGTCCGGTAATATTGAGGAGGTTCATGAGCCATTCCTGATCATGGAAGGCTTTATCCATCGGACGCCCCGTGGCCGGGAAGCTACGCCCAAAGCGTACAAGCATATGGGAATTGTGCCTCCAGGGCGGCAGGACGTCCTGTTTTAACCCGGCGTAAACAGACTGTTTACACCCCGTTTCATTTGACTTGATTCATGCAGTTGTGCTGCTCGGACCAGAGCGTACAAGTCCCCTGTTTGTCGATATTCTCGAAGTGCATTCATCAGAGCTTCTTCCCCCTGTTGTTCGCCGATCCACCAGGCCAGAACAGGGAGTGTGGGGAATAGCCGTGGAGTGGGGTGGTACCCGAATAAGGGGCGAATGTATTCGCTGGAAAGGAGCGAATATATCCATTCTTCTTGCTGCTCGGCAGCAAGAGGAGGCGTGAAACGATTGGATAAGGAGCCTAAAGCAACAACATAGATGTCTTGTGCCGAAGTCAGCTGACGATGGAGAAGTGCGTCTCGATAAGGTGTGGCGCTGTCCAGGTCCAGGGGGGGCAGGGCAAAAGCCCGAAGTAGAATATCCACGAGCGGATCTCGTATGGCCGGCTCCCATTCCGTAAGCTGGAGGAGCAACCTTTGGAGTTGGGGGAAGGTCAGATTTCGGATCAACTGCTGGAATACCTGCGCCTGTAAAGACGGGTCACCTGATTTTCTGGTGATCAAGCCAAGCCATTGTTCCGGAGCCCCAACCGACTGGCACCAGACGATCTGGGCCCAGGTATTGGCTTCTTCAAAGGCACTGAGCCACATGGCTTCCTCGAGTGACGTGGTCAGAATAGCGGAGAGGTCATTTCGGATGGCAACCAGGTCGGGTTCGAGGAGCAGCTCGCGATACCAGGAATACATAAACAAGCGATTGGCCAATTCAGCTTTTTCTTGGTCATCTACCGACGCTGCCAGCAGGTTTTCCAGGAAAACCCTGCCGTGGTCAGGATCATCGAGGTTAAAACGAGGGGCCATATCTGCGATCCTGCTGGCGGAGATGCCCAGGGATAAGAAGTAGGGCAAGTCGGAATGGACATCCAGATGCTGAAAGGGCAGGGTAGTCGCACGGGAGGGGTCCTCCCACTGCTGAATGGCCGACTGCCAAAGCTGTTGCTCCAGTGGTTCCTCATGCAGCTGCCGAAGTAAGAAGGAGATTTGTATCGGTGGTATAGTCTTTGACCGGTTCAATTCAAGAAGGTAATCCGTATAAATGGCGTTTAGCATTCCGGGCCAGGACTCCTGACCACGTCTCCAATGGTTCATCCACCAATCCATGGGTTGAGCCAGGTTATACAGGCCGGTCATGTATTCCAGGAGCTGGAGGAGGGATTCTTCAGGTAATGGATGGTCGGGACTGGCGGAGGCTATCCATTTGGGCCAGATGCGGAGCAATTCTCCGGTATGAAATTCACGGGGATGGAGTCTGAAATACTGGATGATCCGCAGTTGGCCGACGGGTGTTCGCGGTTGACTGAAAAAGGCCACCCAGACTGAGTCGGATAAGGCTTCCGGTGGTGGCAACTGAAAGATTTCCTCTGGTTGCAGTTGACCCGGTCGTCGAATAAATCGATCTATCGTCTGTTGTCCCTGGATGGAACGAACGGCATTCCGACTATCTTCATTGATGCTGTGGATCATCCAGGATCTCGCTTCCTCTTCCGACCACTCATCCTTGATCCGCTCCATGTATCGCGAGGCGGCATCGCCTCTGTCGGGGTCGAGAAAGACACCTGCTTTTTGAAGATAGGTTTCCCGTTTTCCGGCCGGCCCCTGCAACGGTGGTTGTTGATGATACAGCGCATCCACGATTCGGGATATGGACTGTTCTGCTTCTGGAAAAGCGACCCATTCCAGGCCCGTGGCTTCCCAGGCAGGGATGTCTTCGGGATGGCTCAACCGGATCAGGCTATCTTCCAGATCGATACGTCGTGTCAGTGTATGTGACTCCTGGAGTAACTGGGCCAGTTCATCCTGGTGAGTCGGTAACTGGAGGGGCTGTTCACGTTCCCTGGCCGCTGTACGAAAAGTGGCAGTGATCTCCGGAAACGGCAGACTGGCTGGCGGAAGGATGGGATTCCACTGAGACAGCAGTTGCCGGAATGATCCGCTGTACTGGCGGACGATGGTGGGATCGGCATCAATGATCTGCCGGTAAAACGTCAATGCAATATCTGGATCCGGAGAGGCCAGGTAGCGAAACCAGGATTCGACAAGAATCTGATGGTCCTTCATTTCGGGGTAGTAATAAAACCGTTGTTGCTGGTCGCTCCACACCCAATCAGCGGAAGCCGAATAAAAATGGATGAGCCACCCCTTCAAATCGCGATCCACGATATCCATTCCGGTCAGTTGTCTCAGGATCGCGATATAATCGATTTGCGAAGGCTCAGCATGGTCCAGATGAAGACGATACGCCTGAGCGGTCAGGTAGTATAATGCCCTGGAGTGGCGCGTATTCAAGAGATCATAAATAGGTGCGAAGGGTGGAATACTCTTGAGGTTGCTTTGGGAGAGTGCCCGCCCATAATAGTCGACCTCCTCATCGTAGACAAACGGATAAACAGATAATAATCGCTGATAGGTGAGGGACCGTAAAGGCTCCAATGGAAGGGGCAAGCGGTGGGTCAGAGCCCGCTTTTGCGACGGATGAGTATAGAAAATACGATCCGTCCACATCTGGACAGCCTGTGGGGGCATTCCAGGTCGTTTACCCGCCTGGAAGACGAGGGACAACGTGGAAGGTCCGGGATCCCAGCGACTGAGAATCTCTAAAAGAACCGCCAGACTATCCGGAGATGATGTTGAGAAGGAAAGTTGTCGATGAATGCGGGCACATTCCCGAGGTGGGCAATAGATGAGCCACTGTTGTAATTGTTCAGGGTCGAAGCCGAGGCCCTGAAGATGTGGCGAGGTCGAAAAAGAGTCTGCTTCAGCAAGTTCAGATGCAAGGCAGAGTGTCGGGGGAGGCGGAGAACCTCCAGCAGGGGTATACATAAAGACCCCTGCTTCTGGCCGAAAATGGAAGGCAGATGATTGCTGATACCAGATGGGGAGATCGTACTGGGGATCACCATGGAAGGGGTTGGGAAGAATATAATCCTGGAATAAATCGGCACATTCCGCACTTTTTTTTTCGGTGGCCAGTAGATCGTGCAATGCTTTTGAAGATCCGGACTTTACAGACAGAATAGGGTCTGGATTTCCAGATTGCGCCAGAGAAAGACGTGGCACCGCCTGCAGGATCAGAAGGAAAAAAGTTGTGAGCAGGATTCGCTTCATGGGTAATCAGCTCAAAGTTAGTACTTAACGCATGAAATGAGATGGCAATATTTCAGGACTCCAGAAATGGATAGATTGTTGAAAACAAAGGACTTAACGGATTTTCAGATAACAGGCGTTTGATTTTTTGTTTAAAAATGGAGGGTTTTCAGGTTAGAGTTGTCAAAATCCGGTCATTCTTGCCCATTACACTTTGATTTTCCGTATCAATTCATGTATTTTCGCACATTATCCGCGGAACTATACAACACTAATTAACCTTATGATGCGAGTGAATTCTACCTTTGGCAGAATGGGCATGGCTATGCTCTTTTTTGCCTTTTTGGCTTTTAGTGGCCCAATCCAGATCAGTGCTCAGGCAACATTCCAGGGAACCGTTGTCGATCTCGAGGCACAGGCAGTCCTGCCGGAAGTCGCCACTTACCAAGTGTTCCAATTGGACCTTGCAGCCATCCACGCCTTTGTTCAGGCCAACTCCAGCCGAGTGGACATGACATTGGAGCTGGGTGGAATGACCTTACCCATGTCGCTATTTCCGAATCCAGTTCGGAGAGCAAATGCCAAAGTTTTTCTGTCTACAGCTACCGGAGTCAAACAACTTCCTTCTCGGCCCAATACGACGTATGCCGGTGAACTGCAAACAGTTCAGGGAGGAGAGATTCGGTTGTTGATCGACGAAGACATGATCGGTGGTGCTTTTGCTCACAATGGAAAAGAATATATGGTTGAACCACTTTGGTATTACATCAAGGGCGCTGACCATAATCTGATTGTTGTCTATGAAGCCTCGATATCCGAGTCTGTTCAGGACATGATGTGTGGTACGGATGTGTCCATTCATCAATCAGAGGACCATGATAAGGTCGGGCATGATCATGACGGTGATATGGCGGGTGTTTCTGGAAACGCTTGTAAGCAGGTTGAATATGGTGCCGCCTGTGATTATGCGTTTTATGACGAATACGGAGGAGGTGCCGGTGCTCAAAACCGGATCGACTTGATCATGAACCTGGTAGAAGGCCAATATAACAATGGTCAACTCCAGCATACGTATGAATTTGATATCGTTGAATACTGGTTCTCAGATTGCAATAATTGCGACCCATGGTCAGGCAGTAATGATGCTGGAACTCTGTTAGGTAGCTTCAGAAGCTGGGGGAACAGTGGTGGATTCTCTGTCGATACCGATGTTGCCGGTCTCTGGACCGATCGTGATTTCAATGGTGGAACCATTGGAATTGCCTATCTCAATGGTGTCTGTAACAGTTTCGGTTATCATTGCCTTCAGGATTGGACCTCCAATACCAGCCTGATGCGCGTGATGGTTTCCCATGAATTCGGACATAACTTCTCCTGTGACCACGACCCTGCCGGTTCCAATACGATCATGGCTCCGTCTGTCAATAATACCACGACCTGGTCGAACAACTCTATCAATGACATCAACAGCTATACCAACGGTGGAAGTGGTTGGTGTATGTCAAGTTGCGTTCCCAATGCGCCGCCCAATGGTCAATTTACTGCTGACGAACTTGAAGGGTGCACACCGTTAACGGTCAACTTTACCGATCAGAGTGTGAATAGCCCGGATTCCTGGTTCTGGTCCTTCCCGGGTGGTACTCCCTCGTTTTCAACCATGCAGAACCCGACGGTGACCTACTTTACTAAAGGCATCTATTCTGTCACTTTAGAGGTGTCGAATGCTGCCGGATCAGATGAGATCACCAAAGTAGATTACATCAATGTTCTGGATGTCCCGGATACCTACTTTGAATACATCTCGGACGAAGACTTTGTCACCTTTTTCAACCTCTCGGACGGAGGAGTGACATATTATTGGGAGTTTGGAGATGGCGACTTCAGCTTTGAAGAGAATCCGGTCCACACGTATGAAGAAGATGGTGTCTATGAAGTGATCCTTTCCGTCACCAATCAATGTGGTACAACTTCATACTCGGAGTTTATCACCATCGTCACCCCTCCGATTCCGGAATTCTCAGCAGATGAGACCCTCGGTTGTGCACCATTGACTGTCAATTTCCTTGACCAGTCATCTCAAAATACAACGTCCTGGATGTGGCAGTTCCCAGGTGGAACACCTTCATCCTCAACTCTGCAGAATCCTATCGTTACGTACCAAAACGAAGGAAAGTTCAGCGTAACACTGACAGCGACGAATGCGGCCGGAAGTAATTCAGTCACACTAACTGATTATATCGTCGTTGACGATGTGCCTACAGGCACATTCTCTTTTGAGCTGGTCCTCCCGGATACGGTGAAGTTTACCAATGAAACAGATAATTGGGATAGTCTCAGCTGGGACTTTGGAGATGGTTCAGGAAGTGCGGAGGAAAATCCGGTTCACGTCTTTTCAGATGAAGGTGATTACCTCGTCACCTTGATCGCTACAAATGGTTGCGGTGACTTTTTGATCGAACAGATCGTCACCATTACTGCACCACCTTCTGCTGACTTCTCTGCGAGTCCGCTGACAGGTTGTACCCCATTTGAAGTGTCATTTTTGGATAACAGTTCTGAGAACGTAACGGCATTTGCATGGTCATTCCCTGGAGGAAATCCTGCTAATTCAGCTGAGGCCAATCCAGTTGTGATCTATGATACACCTGGCACCTATGATGTAACATTGATCGTTTTCAACCAGGCAGGTTCGGATACCGTAACCTTCATCAAATATATTGAAGCCATCACTTCTCCGGAAGCCGGCTTTACCAAAGACGGAGAAGGATTGGTGACGTTTACAAACACCTCTCTTTATGGTTCCTCCTATGCTTGGGACTTTGGAGACGGAATGATGAGTAACGATGAAAACCCCGTTCACCAATATCAAACCGAGGGTGATTTTGTGGTTACACTTACGGTGACCAATGAATGTGGAGTGGATACCTACACTGAAGTGGTGAAGATTACATTGCCTTTGACAGCTGGCTTAAAAGCAGATGTCACGAGTGGATGTGCCCCAGTGGAGATTTCCTTCAGCAATTCCAGTTCACCAAATGCTACAGGTTGGGCCTGGTCATTCCCTGGAGGGGCTCCTGCAACATCAACGGATGAAAATCCGGTCGTTATCTATAACAATGCCGGAGATTATTCAGTCACCTTGATCGTTTCAGGTGCATCCGGATTTGATACACTGGAACTCACGAATTACATCACAGTGGGTCTATCCCCTGAAGCTGCATATACCAGCCTGAACAATAATGGCATGGTAGAATTCAACAGCTCGTCCAGTAACAGCCAGTCATACAACTGGAATTTCGGAGATGGAACGACCAGCTTTGAAGAGAACCCTGTTCACGAATTTGCGGAAGAAGGCCTCTATCATGTTACTCTCCTTGTCGAAAACGAATGCGGAATCAGTACCTACTGCCAGCCCGTGCATGTATTTTTTGACAAAGTCGCCAACTTCACTTCGGATATCCGCGAGGCCTGTGCCTCCAGTATGATTGTGGACTTTGAGGATATGTCCGAGCAATTGCCAGATACCTGGGCCTGGACATTCGAAGGTGGCTCACCAGCTACTTCAACAGATCAGAATCCAAGTATTACCTATACCTCAGCTGGAATTTATGATGTACAACTCATAGCCAGTGGAGCAGGTTGGACGGATACATTGACCCTGACGGATTATATCCGACTCTTCGATGCGATTCCAAATGCATCCTTCACATATGAGGCGGATAAGCTGAATGTTGACTTCGCCAACGCGACCGTTTATGGCACATGTTACGAATGGCAATTTGAACCATCGTTCACCAGCCTGGAAATCGACCCGGAACATAAGTTCTCCGCGTTTGGAAGCTACAATGTTCAGTTGATTGCTTCAAACGCATGCGGCGCAGATACGGTCGTCCAAACGGTGACAGTGAATAATACATCAATTGAATTACCTGACTTCCTGACGGGAATTCAAGTGTTGCCTAATCCTTCAAATGGACTGTTTGTCCTTGAACTGACTGGCAAGCCGATTGGCACCGTTCGATATGACGTTCTGGATATTTTGGGCCAGCAGGTTCATGCTGGTTCAGTTGACTTTACAGCATCACCTGCTCGTCATACCGTCAATATGCCGGATGTACCGTCTGGACAATACTTCCTCCGTTTGTGGGATGGAGTTCGTCCTTATGCTATCCGATTGCAGATTGCCAGATAAACAGGTATAGCCTTAAGTATTGGACAGGGGGCAGATCATCGATCTGCCCCCTGTCTTTTTTTTACATCAACAGTATGCCAGGACGCCTTCTCGGAATAGTCCATTTGCCTGAAGGTCCTAAACCCTGTATCTTTGGACCACCTTGGTCTGTCCTCATGATTTTGGCCGGCGATTGAGGTGCCTCCTTTTGCACATGACCTTATCTATCCCAGGAACATGGCATATGCGGCAAGGGTTGATTGCCCTGTTGCTGCTATTCAGTTTCTCCTTCGCCCAGGGGCAGGATTGTGAGTGTCTGAACTGCCCACAGGCCTTACCACCTCCAGGGCCAGATTCCTGCCAGACACTCGAATTTATTCTCAATATCAAAGGTGCTGAAAATGATGACCTGGCACATCCCTTTCAAGGGGTTTGCGGATTGAAGGTTCATTTCCAGCATAACTATGTCTGGTCCCTGTCGATGTGTTTGGTGAGCCCGGGTGGGGATACCATCGAATTCATTGGCCCCAAGCTGACCTCGGGATTTGCCAGCTCAGCATTCAGTTCCTGGGATATTGCTTTTGTCCAGTCCAGCATCCTTCCAAATCCAGATCCGGGCGCTTTCCCCAAATGGACCAACAACCAACTTTGGTCGGCCTTTCAAGCCTATACCGGGACATATCACCCCTATAAGGGGGAACTGGAAGATTTCAATTCCGGTCCGGTCAATGGACAATGGAAGATCCTGGTCAAGAATTGCACAGAATTAGAGAAAGGAACCTTTATCAACTTCTCCATTCTCTTTTGTGATGATTCGGGAATTGATTGTAGTTGTCAGGCATTTGCCGGCAATCTCAACCAAAATCAAAATAAGACTTACTGTCAAGGCGATCCGGCACTTGATCTGGATTTACATCCGATCTTTTTCGGCCCAGAACCGGATACCGCCCAATACAGCTATATCTTCATTCAGTCCTCTGCCGGAGTTATCCAGGACTACCTCACAGATATCGATCTTTCCGGATCTCCTCCAGGTCAGTATGAGATCTGCGGCATGTCCTTTTCTAAGAAGGACCTCGATAGTATTCCCACGCCGGATGGGATGCTGACCGTTAGTGATCTCAAAGCGGAGTTGTTTAGTGAAGCCCCTCCATTCTGCGGAGATATCACCAATAAATGCCTCAATATCAACATTGCAGCTCCGCCTGCACCGAGAACAATTGATACACTGCTGTGTTCCGGCCAGTGTTTTCCACTAGGAGACTCCTTGTATTGCCAGTCGACCATGGTGACCGACACCTTCATCACGAAAACAGGATGTGATAGCATTGTCACCCTGATTTTGACCATTCCGCCTGCGGGTATTGTTCAGGTGAAAGACACCATCTGCTCAGGAGAATTCTTTATTGTGGGTAATAATTTTTACAGTAAAACCGGCCTCTATCAGGATACGCTGAGCAGCCCGTTCACAGGATGTGACAGCATCGTTCATCTCGATCTCTTTGTGGTCAAATTTGATGCGAAGGCGGTCGTCCAGGGCATGCTGGATTGTACTATGCCAACAGTTGGTATCAGTGGGATCGGGTCAACATTTAATGTACTAAATCCGTTGATCCAATGGATTCCCGGACCTGGGGGCAATGTCGTTTCCGGGCAACAGACCCTGTTTGCTCTGGTCAATCAACCCGGCAGCTACACCCTGAAACTGAGTACACTTCTGCCCAATGGAAAGGTCTGCCTGGATTCCGCAATCGTGAATGTCCAGAAGAATCCGGATGTGCCCAATCTGTCGGGCCCATCGGTTATTTCCTATTGTGCCGGTAGCACAGTCAATCTGAATCAGAAAGGCTTTTCTGACTTGAATAAATTAGGCGGACAATTGACATTTCACAGTGGTCACCCCCTGGATCTGAGTACTCAGATAGGTCCAGTTGTGGATCCCACGACTGTAGATACCGTCATTGTTTTCTACCAGATCGGTGGATGTACAGATACACTTTCCTTCACCTGGACGCAGGTGCCCTCGCCGATGGCCACCATGAAGACTTCTGTCAATATCTGCAATGCTACCGGGGGAGGTGCTTTCAACACCCTCATCAACTTTGATACGCTGATCTTGTCTGCCAATGTCGTGGGTTCCTGGTCAAATTCAGATGGCGCTCCGGTAGGCGGGGTGTTCCCGATCCTGAATTTCAACGGCGTCCCTGGACCGGCGTCTTATACGTTTACATGGACCTCCGTTAATGCTACATCGCCTTGTACGAATATAACCCGGACCATAGAGATATTCGTAGAAAACTGTGCCTGCCCATCCGTGGCGACATTACCCCCTGGACCTTTCTGTTCGTCAGATGCAGGTGTGGATCTGGGCGATTATATTCTGACGCCTGAAGCGGGCATCTGGACCCTGCCTCAGGTGCCTTCGGGCGTAAATCCAGCGACCATCCAGTTGGATAGTCTTCTGGTCTTTGGTCGGGATACAGGCTTATACCAACTTGTGTTTCACCTCACCAATGCCCCGCCGCCGGGATGTGTGGATACGTCTGTTCATCAATTCCTGATCCATGCACCGCCCTTACTTCAATTGGTCCAGAGAGATACACTCTGCAATCAGATCACCAATGGTCAATGGCCGACTGTACTCGATCTGGATACCCTGATCCAGATGGGTGTTTCGGGTGGTGATTGGGTGGATCTCGACGGCTCCGGGGCACAGGGAAGTTTACCCGTACTCGACTTTACAGGAGTAACTCCTGGACAATACAGTTTTGAATATACCACCACGAATGCACTGGCACCTTGCCCGGAGGCTGTAGCTGTAACCGAAGTGATCGTTCTCAATTGCACTTGTCCGCCACTTCAGATCATATCGGCAGACACGCTGTGTAACGACGGGGGGGATGTTGCATTGTCAGACTTTGAGGTGAATGTCGGACAGGGGACTTGGTCGATTAATCAAACCCCTTCTGGTACGAATCCTGCCCAAATTATCTCGACCCAATTGCTTGTCAATGGAGCGGATACAGGTCATTATAGCCTCGTATATGCACTGGTGCCTGCTCCACCGGGAAACTGCCCCCAGATGGATACCCTGAATCTTGTGTTGTTGTCAGGTCCTGCAGCTTTGATCCAAACCAAGGATACGGTTTGCAATGAAACACTGGTGGGCAACTGGTCGACAGTTTTGGACTTTCAGGATTTGATTCTCTCTGGAGATCCTTCCGGGGAATGGTCGTTTTTAACTCCGGTGCCAGGGGCAACGGGCATGCTACCCATCCTGGATTTTACCGGATCGACACCTGGTAATTATACATTTATTTATGGGTTTGATTCGGCATTGCCGCCTTGCCTGAATCCATCATATTCCATGATCCTGACAGTCATGGATTGCTCTTGTCCGACCCTGATGGATGTCTCCCGTTGTCAGGATGAAGGTGATCTGGATCTTAATTCCATTTTACCCCCTGGCTTGATCGTCAACTGGGAGATGGTCTCTGCCCCTCCAGGGATGAATGCGGCCATTCTGACCGGGTCGACCCTGACCACCCATCAAGCAACAGAAGGAATCTATTATCTCAAAGCCACATGGACGAATGCTCCTGGTGATCCCTGTCCTGATGAAGCTATCGTCGAAGTCAATCTGGAAGCTCTGCCCCGGGCAGATCTGCGTCCGATGGTTGACGTGTGTAATATGGTGGGACCTTCTGGAACACCCCTGTTATGGATGGATTCATTGTTCCAGACTACTCCTTCAGCCGGCTATTGGTCCGATATTCAGAATTCAGGAGCCACCGGAACGTTTCCTACTCTGGATTTTACCGGTGTCCCGCCGGGGAACTACCTCTTTGTCTACGAGACCACCGCTTCTTCTGGGAGTTGTCCGGAGGTGATAGATAGCATCTATGTGAATGTCGTAGCCTGCGCCTGTCCACCCTTGCTCCTTTCAGGGCCACTGGAATGGTGCTCCTCATCTGAAACGATCGCCCTGAACAGTTTTAAGACTTTTGCAGACGCGGGCACCTGGCAAGTCACCCAAACTCCGGCGGGCACTTCTCCTGCAGTCTTAATGGATGATTCCCTGTTCCTGACCAACGGAGATCCAGGACTGTATCAACTCACATTTTTGTTAAACGCGACGCCACCACCGGGATGTCCGGATTCTGTTCATCTGATTCTGGATTTGGCCCAGCAGCCCACTGCAGGATATTTCACGGACACGCTCTTCTTTTGTCCGGGAGATGCAGTGGACGAAGCCTTGGCCGATCGGCTGACTGGAGGCGACTCAGGAGGGAACTGGACAGCTTTCGGGGCTAACCCGGCCATGATCAACGGTATAAATGCCAATACGGGCCTGTGGACAGGAAGTACACCTCTGACTCCAGGTCTATATGACATCCTCTACACTGTAGATGCAACACTTCCTTGTCTGGCCGATACAGCCCACCTGAAGGTCATCATCCATAATCTGCCCACTGCCATCGCAGGAGCAGACCAGGTGCTGGGGTGCACACAGGACATGATCATTCTGGGTGACCAGAGCGGGGGGAGCCAGCCAGATTGGTCTTATCAGTGGTCTTTGGGGCCAGACAGCTTGGGGGAAAACAAAACTTATCTCGTTCAATTCCCCGGCCTCTATGTGCTGACCGTTCAAGATCAGACATCGGGCTGTGTAAGTTTTGATTCCGTGTTTGTGACTGCCGGGGCTCCCGGGCCAAGCGTCTTCGCTGTAAATGTGCTCCAGCCATCTTGCCAGGGATTGGATGGGCAATTGCAGATCGTGGATGTTGTGGGAGGATTGGCCCCCTACAACTTTCAACTGAACCAGCAAGGATTTGGCACCAACAACACGTTTTCTTCACTTGGACCGGGGACATATTCCCTTTCTGTTCAGGATGATCAGGGCTGTGTGGTGGATACGACAGTTACCCTCATTGAAACGAATTCATTTGAAGTCGACCTCGGACCGGATATCAGTGTCCCACCAGGCACTCAAATCAATCTGGAGGCGGTATTAAGTGGTAGTGCAGGCACCCTTGTCAACGTGATATGGCAACCGATGAATATCATGTGCCCGACCTGTTTAACACAAACAGTATCGATTACCGAGACACTTTTGATCGAAGTGATGGTCGAAAATGAGGAAGGATGCATCGCCTCGGATGAAGTTGTGATCACCATTTTTGATGGGGTGACCCGCTTTTTCATTCCCACTGCATTCAGTCCGAATGCCGATGGGATCAATGACGGATTTACGATTTACGGCAATGAATTAGTCAGCCGAATAGTGGATCTGGCTATTTTTGACCGTTGGGGGAATCAAATTTTCCAAGGAACAGACCTCGTACCTGGAGATCTTGGACAGGGTTGGGATGGCACCTATCGCGGAGACGCATTGGATCCTGGCATCTTCATTTACAAGGCCACCTTGATGATGACCACTGGACAGCAACGCCTGATCAAAGGAGAGGTGCAATTGATTAAATAGAATCCGTTTTCGGATCAGGTGAGATCAACCATCCGGGCGATGGGCGCAACTCGTTGTAAAGCTTCAATTCCGGCCTTCATTGTCGAGGAACTGGCATAGAGTTGACTACTGCCGATGATCTGTCCATTGGAGGACTTCAGGTTGAAATGCCACTTACCATTGCTGGCTTGTTTGGTTTCATAACAGGAGGAATCTGCACAATGCTTGGTTACAGATGCAATCCCATTTTGTGCGCTGGGTTTGGCTTCATATCCCTGAGACTGCAGGATGATCTGACCATTTCTGGATTTGAGCCGGAAATAGTATTTGCCTGATTTGTCACTTTGAAAGATCTCAAATTTCATGGGTACAGGACAATTGATAGATGAAAAGTTCCTTCAAGATAAGTATTGTCCATTAAATATTCGCCTTTCCCCGGTTTTGAAGGAGTTCTGTATGTCTAACCGAATAGGATCTCGCTGGCCCCGAATCCATATTTGGGGTGATAGTCGTTTCGTACAAGCTTGACTTCCGGATAGTCTGCACATCGTTCAGCAATGGCTTTCCTGAGTTTTCCTTTCCCCAATCCATGGATGATGAAGACATGTGGTACACCGACTTGAATGGCTTGTTTCAGAAATTGCTCGAAAACCAGCATCTGCTTGGCAAAAATGTCTGCACTGGAGGCTTTCGCAGGCTCTGCAAAGAGTAGCTCCGCATGCAGATCACGTACAATATCAAAAGCAGCCCTGTCATGTGGAGCCGGTGTGGAGCTGATAAAGGACCTACCGGATGAATACGATGGTTTTCGGCGGGTGTGCACCTCTAATTGCTCCTTTTTATCTGTGCGGTCGGGAAGACGATATAAGACGGCCGGAAACGAGAAAAAATCGTTTGGCATCAGTTTCGGAAAGACAGACTTGGGTCGGGGGCGCAACGAATACAATGGCCTTTCTTGTAATTGATCTGCCTGCTTCCAAAAGGACCGAATAGTGATCTCCGGTTGATGATGAAGCTGATCCATCGAGAGAGCGACCAATTCGATCCATTCCCCCTGTTGCAGTTCACCTTTCTTGCTAACCTCTGCCTGAAGATCCGCTTTGAAACGACTTTCAAATGAGATGCATAGTCGACCATCATTCACGAGGAAGATGTAGAACTTACGGGTTTCCAGATGATCTGGATCGGCCGTAATGGCCAGGAATATCCCTGTCTCCCTGGGTTTGATGACTCCACGGATATCCATCGAGCCAGGTCGGGAGGGGGGAGCGCTTGGAGGCACAACTGTTTCTTCTTCGGGGGGCGGAGGAGGCGCTTTATAATCCAGGTCATCCAGATGGACGGGGATCTCTTCATCATGATCATTGGGAATGATCATGGCCGTTTCATTGTCCACATATCGGGCAAACACCGCCCATTGACGGGTGTGGATCAGATAGACTTTATCACCGGATTGCCAGAACATGGGGAAAGATAAGGCGACATGCTGGAACACCTAAACAGTATCTTTGTTGAACTTGATCTATCCGATCCGGTGGAGAGACAAACCAAACCATTATTCATGGGATGTTTGGACACTCACGGGAACTAAGCTTTGCACGATATGTCCGATAAGGAATCAACCGTTTACTTGATCAAAGAGATTTATTACACCCTCCAGGGAGAAGGGACGCATGCCGGAAGGCCTGCAGTCTTTTGCCGATTCAGTGGTTGCAACCTCTGGTCGGGTCGGGAGGAGGATCGGGCCAAAGCCATCTGTTCGTTCTGTGATACGGACTTCCGGGGAACTGATGGCCCCGGTGGTGGCAAATTCAAGGCCATTGAACTCGCCCTCCAGATTCGAAAAGCCTGGCCTGTTGATTCCAAATTACCTCCGTTTGTGGTCTGTACAGGTGGTGAACCCCTGCTCCAGCTGGATGAATCTTTGATCAAAACCTTTCATGAAGAAGGCATTGAGATTGCTATTGAGACGAATGGGACACTGGAAGTTCCCTCTGGAATAGACTGGATTTGTGTCAGCCCGAAGGCTGGATCCGATTGGGTTCAGAAGAGTGGACAAGAACTCAAACTGGTATTCCCGCAGGCCGGTGCAATGCCTGAATTATTTACCTCGTATGCTTTTGATCACTTTTATCTCCAGCCAATGGATGGGCCCGATCAAATAGAGAATATCCGCCTCGCAACAGATTATTGCCTGGCACATCCCCAATGGCACCTGAGTTTACAGACGCATAAGTTGATCGGAATTCCCTGAAGAAACCGTAGATATCACCGTTTGAGATCCACCCGATATTGGTCGACATAGGCCTTGTAGACAGGATGGGCCTCTAATGCGTGAGGCATGCCCAGTGTGATGATTCGCTCCCGCGCTCGTGTCAGGGCGACATTCAACTTGCGATCAATACCGTTTTCATCTGAAGTGATCATATCGAGCTCCTGAGGGCGTTGGACACAGAAAGAGATCAGTATGATCTCTCGAGCGCCACCCTGATAGCGTTCTACCGTATCAATGGTGCATTCGTCCGAATCAATTCCAGCCTCATTGAATAACTGCTTGATCAATGCGATCTGGGCTTTAAAGGGAGTAATGATTCCCAGTGTTTCCTGGTCCCAGGTTCGGCCGTCCGCCAGATAGAGTGCTTTGTAGTACCGATACAATTCAACCAGGAGTGCAGCTTCCGGACGATTCATCTTCATGAGTCGTTCATCGGGGTCTGGGTCCACCGGAAAGAAAGCTATGCGCCGATTACAGAGAACAGGGTGCAGTGGATGGTCCAGTGCCGGATCAGTTAATTGCCGATCTTGATGTGCACTGATACAGTCGAGTTTACCCTCATAGAATAGTTGATTTGGGAATGCCATCAGTTCACGATGCATCCGACCCTGTTTGGAAAGCATACCTGCGGCCCTGGTCCATCCGGCCTGAACTACTCGGGTCAACAGTCGTTCAAAAAGGGATGTTCCGGCATCCTGGAAACCGAAATCTTTCAAATGTTGAAGGGATATCACCCGATCTGCGTGATCCTGAGTGACCACAGCCGGTAGTTGACGATGATCACCGATGAGTGTAAAATGGTTGAACCTGGGCAACAGCCCACTCAGCATTGGTTCTAGAAGCTGTGAAGCCTCATCGATGATGACCCGATCAAATTTCTTCAAGGCGAAAAGTTCGGACTTTCCCTGCATGGAGGAAACCGTGCCGATGAACATACGATGCCTCTTGAGGAGGCTCTTGATATCTGCTCTGGAGGTGCAGTTAGCCATCTGTGTTGCGAGCAATCGATCCCGATACTCTGGCGAAGTACTGAATCGGCTGCCAATACGCAAATAATGATCTCGGGAGTGGTCAGATATCGCTTCGATGGAGGCGCAGATCTCATCTACAGCCCGATTGGTATAGGCCAGGAGCAGGATTTGCTCTTGCGTATTGTCCAATAACCAGGCGACCAGATGATGGAGGACTACACTGGTTTTTCCTGTTCCCGGAGGGCCCCAAAGCAAGAAGTAATCTTTGGAGTTAAGCAGATCACGGACAACACCTTGTTGTTCCGGTGTCATTTTATCGGATAATGAATAGTCCTGAGGTTCACTTTTTCGTGGCGCTTCACGTCCAAGGATGAGGGCTCTTTTTTGTTCGGGTGCTTTCGCAAAAGCGAAGAGGCTTCTGGTTAATTGATGGAAGGAGCTGTCTAGAAAGTCAGATTCCAAATGCCACAACCCGGATTCTTGAAACCGTGACTTGTTGACTTGTGGGGCACGCAGGCGAACGGCAACCCCACTGGGAAAGAGGTCAACAATGGTGCTTTTCCAGAGCTGATCCCGAGTGCTGGCACCATCAGGGACATGAGGATAGAGAATAACAATGTCCCCGATCCTGAAATTGGCAAGTTTGGGCGTCTGTTCTGTAAAGGCCAGGTGGAGAACAGGATCTTGTTCAGCACTGCGATCCAGGGTGATCCGGAGATGGGATAAAATGGCAAATCGATCCGCTTTTTCACCTCTGGTGTCTAACCACAGAGCGGCTTGTCCTTTCCAGCGATCGGATCCGGCCCGGCCAGATTTTGCCAGTTTGTATTCCCGCGCCAGAAAGCCGGTGAACGTTGTGAAATATGCCTTTTCCAGATGGCTCAGTCCCTCCCAGGTCTTGGAAAATAAATTCAGATCACGCTGATGAAACCCGAACAAACCGGTATAGGCTTTAGGGTTCCATTTGTTCAGGATTTGCCAACTGGAGGGGTCATCACCTTGGAGAAATGCCAGGTCATTATCCATCATCAGGATTTCATTCCTGACTTGCAGAGCATCCATCTGCTTGGATCGTACTACGGGCGCATACCGCAACGGCTTTTCCGCATCTTTCGAATAGAGGATATAGGTCAATGCCTGCGTTTTGGGTCGAAGGTCCTTGACAAGAATATCATAGAGTAGTGTCTGGATATAGTGGTTGGCATTCAGTCCATAGGCATTGGGACGAAAGGGGCTTCCACTTTTCAATTCAATGATGCCGGGGGCAAGCTTGTCATCTGGAGGAAGATGGAAGATGTCCAGTCGTCCCTGCAATCCAAATTCAGGGCTATAAAATGAAGGTTCCAGGTAGCAATCTTCAGGGGTGATCCCCTCGCTGGTCAACCCGGTTTGGACGAATCCCTTGAGTGTGGCAAAATGGTGCTTTCCCTTTTGAGTCAGTTCTCGGACTTCCTGATCACTAAGCAGGGCAAATCCAAGAGGGTGGAGGGCAAACACATGGGGGAAAACAGCGTCAAATTCAAGTTCAGGGTCCTGGATCAAGCGATCGAGGAAAAAATTGGCCATATGCCCGGCCAGGATAGGTGCCGTCACATCACTGGGCAAAAATCGCTTCATCACACCAATGACCGGAAATTGACCCGTTGGTGTGAAACACTCAGCGACGCTGGTGACATCGTACAGGTGGTCTGGCTCCAGGATAAACCCCCTTGGATAGAGGACGCCTTCTTCATCCACTTCGCAGTCGACCAGATTGAGGCGAATCATAGGGGAGGGGTGTTCGGATAAGTAGGGCCACAGAGAATTGAAGTTCTCGTTTCGCTCCAGCACATTCCCCTGGACGATAACAGGTTGCCCTGGTTCATCCTCTCGATAGCCAACCAGTTGCCATGGGTCCATTCGGACTTCGATGACGATCAAAGGCACCAAAGCTTCAAAGCCGTAATGGCTGCGGTTGGGGATGATCGCCTCGGGAAGCTGTGTTAATAAATCTATGAAAGCCGGCTGAAGAGGCACCCTGAAAATATCCCTTATCGTGCCTGCCAGGGCACGGTAACCCCAGGATCGGGCATCTTTGAGCTGTTGACCATCCGGATCAGACATTCCATCCAAGTGGGCCATATGCTTTCGAAACAGGTGTAGGGCTTGTTGCGTATGGAAGGGGGCTCTGAATTTGTGGCAGATGTACGCCATCAGGGAGAACTGCGTAGTGAAATGGAGCGGTTCAGTTTGAGCGATGTGATCCAGCAATACACTGAGCAATTTGGCTAACCGGTCAGGAGGTATGGTTTTCACTTGATGGGAAAGCGTCCAGCTTTCCACTTGACGAGCCAGCTGCTTATCTAAGGCCAAAGGATCGTTGTGGGAAGGAAGGGTGATGGACATGGGAGAGATCAAGTAGACCTACAAGATAATGACTTCTATGGGGTCCAGCCTGTACGATATGTCGGCCAGGTCACAAAGGAAATGAATCTGTTCATAGAGAGCGGGTATAGGCCTATATTTGTGGAGTTTACTTCTAGAAATGTGATTCCATGAAGCATTTGGTTTGGGTGATATGGTGTGGTCTTTTCCTGTTCTGGTCCTGTACACATCATGAATCGACAGGGGGCGATGATCTGGAAACCAGCGAAGCGGGTAAGGCTTTGGATGAATGGTACACCCGACGCATGGATGATCAGGGTGTATTGGACGTCGGACTTTGGGTCCGTGCTTTCCAAACCGCAAAACCCCGCACAGGCGATCTTTCCGAATGGCAAGCCCTGGGGCCTAAAAATATTGGTGGGCGTACCCTGTGTGTGGCATTTCACCCGCAGGATCCGAATATCGTGTATGCCGGGTCGGCCAGCGGTGGATTGTGGGTGACTAAAAATGGCGGAGTCGGGGCTACAGCCTGGGAGCGTATCACCACTGGATTCCCGGTTCTTGGCGTATCAGCGATTCTCATCGATCCAGCCAATCCAGACAGGATGTGGATCGGCACAGGGGAAATGTACAATCAACAAGTGGCCACTCCAGGGTCCATCAATCGATTTACCAGAGGCACCTATGGCATCGGCATTCTGCGAAGCACGGATGGCGGTCAGTCCTGGTCCACCAGTCTGGATTGGACTTCGGGCCCACTGCGCTCCATTCAGAAGCTGATGATGAATCCTCTGAATGCCAACATCCTGTATGCGGGAACCAGTGAAGGCGTTTATCGCAGTGATGACGGAGGGGGACAATGGTTTCAGATCCTGGATCAGGATATGATCACAGATCTGTGGATCCACCCGATAGATACGGCACAGCTGATGGTCGCTTCCGGGAGCTTTTTCACCTCTGGAGCAGGACTGTACAGGAGTACAAATAGTGGCAAGAACTTCAGTTTGATCGATGACGGAATTCCTGAAGGGTACACGGGGAAAGCCATGTTTGGTTCGACGCCTGCAGGCCCGGACATCTTATACTGCTCTGTGGCCAATGCGCTGCAGGGAATTGGGCTGTATCGATCTGACAACCGCGGATTGAGCTGGACACTTGTGAATCCTTTTGATGTTCCCAAATATCAGGGATGGTATTCTCATGCACTGGCTGTTTCACCCACGGATCCGGACTACCTGCTTTATGGCGGTATTGATATGCATCGTTCTTCGAATGGCGGCGGCCAGTTGATCCAGGTCAGTTATTGGGAAGAGTGGCTCTTTGGTAAAGTCCCTGTTGGGGGCCCGGAAGGGCCGCCCTATTATGTTCATGCAGATATTCATGATATTCAGTATCACCCATTAATCCCCTCTCAAGCCTGGGTGGCTTCGGATGGGGGGCTCTTTGTGACGGGGGATAACGGATTGAATTTCAGTGGTCGAAATGGAGGGTATCAAACCCAGCAGTTTTATGCCCGATTTTCGAATTCTGGCCAGGATGCTGATTTTGCCATTGGGGGAATGCAGGATAACGCTACGGCCATCTACGAAGGTGACGATGCCTGGGTGCGTGTCATCGGAGGAGATGGCTTGTCAACGGCGATTGATCCAACAGATGATCAGCGAGTACTGGCATCCGCTCAGAGTTTGTTATTGTTCCGGTCACTGAATAAAGGGGGCAATTTCGAGCAGGTTTCTGGGGTTGCTTTTGCTAACGAATCTGTGGCCTTTAATGGGGCTTTCCACATGGACCCCAAGTCTCCCAACCGTGTCTTCGCAGGAGGACAGCGCCTTTATCGGTCGACCAGTTTTGCAGCTCTGGATTCGTGGGAACTGGTCCATCCGACCCCATTGGATGGGAATAACCTGATCACGGGCATAGAGGTCTCCCCGGCGAACAGCTTTCACCTGGTGGTCATCACCTCATCTGACCCGATCCAGTCCGGCGGCATAAATACGGGAAAGATCAGGGTGTCCCAGACCAATGGAAATACCTGGATCACTGCAACAGGCCTGCCAGCCCGATATTGTACAGATCTGGCCTTTCATCCCTTTGGGGATACTTTACTGGCTACATTCGGAGGATTCTCGCCCCAGAACCTATATCGTTCTGTAAATGGTGGTCTTTCCTGGTCGCCCTGGGGCAGCGGCCTGCCAGGAGTGCCCATTTCCTGTGTGGTTTATGACCCATATGAGTCCAGACATGTCTATGCCGGGACAGATTTGGGTGTTTACTTCTCAGCTGATGGAGGCAGCACCTGGGATGTTTTTTCGAATGGATTACCGGCGGGAACGCTTGTCATGGACTTGTCGATCTCTCTGCCCAAGCAGACGATACGCGCCGCCACCCATGGATTGGGTGTGTATGAGTCCGAGTTGGTTTCGTTTATGGTGGACACGGATAACCACCCTGCAGCCAGCTCTGCCAACATCGCTACCGTACTTTACAACCCGGTTCAAGGCGGTGAGATCCATCTCCAGTTGACCTGTGCGTTGTCCGGGCGTGTTCAGGCGACATTGTTTGAACCATCAGGCCAGATTGTGGCCTCTCGTCAATGGCATTATCCGGAAAAGGGAGCATTGGCTGTATGGTCGGTTCGCCCTGGTGTGGGATCAGGACTTTACTATTTGCGATTGGAGCAGGCTGGACGGCAGCAGTGTCAACCAGTCTTGATCTCATTCTGATTTTCCTGGAAATACAGAAAAGAAAAAGGCATCCGTCAGCTGACGGATGCCTTTTTTTCATAGAAGCGTGAACAAGGAGTAAGCTACTTGGTCGCATCCACAACGGCCTTGAAGGCCGCAGGGTGGTGCAGAGCAAGATCGGCTAGGGCCTTACGGTTCAACTCGATATTGTTCTTGTGCAGACCGTTGATCAAGCGAGAGTATGTGGTTCCCTCCTGACGTGCTGCAGCATTGATCCTGGCGATCCAGAGGCGGCGGAAAGCCCGCTTTTTGCCTTTACGGTCGCGATAAGCATAGCTCCATGCTTTTTCAACAGCATTTTTCGCTACGGTATACACTTTACTACGAGCGCCAAAGTAACCTTTGGCCGCGTTCATGATTCTTTTCCGTCTGGCCCGACTGGCCACGGCATTTACACTTCTTGGCATGACAACAATTTTGCGACTGGCCGGGGTCCTTTAAATGGACACTTTGGACCGGAGAGTCTGGTGAAGGGATAAGAACTTACCGACACAACATTCTCAATACACCTGGCGTATCTGCATCGCACAGGATAGCTCCATGACGTAAAACGAGTTTACGGCGACTGGACTTCTTGCGCATCAGGTGAGAGTGATTGGCGTGAAAGTGACGTACTTTACCTGTACCGGTAAGGCGAAAGCGCTTTTTGGCACCGGTATGGGTTTTCATCTTGGGCATAGCCTTGCAATTTAGCGTGCAAAAATAGGGCGATTTCCGTGGAAATTCAAGCTTCCAGGGAAAGGATCGCTATTTTTTCTTCTTAGGGGAGATGATCACGGACATCCGGCGGCCTTCCATTTTTGGTAAAGCTTCAGCTGTTCCCATATCTTCCAGCTCATTCAAGAACTTCAACAAGAGGAGTTCTCCTCTGTCTTTGAAGACAATCGTTCGTCCTCGGAAGTGAACATACGCTCTGACTTTAGAGCCTTCTTCCAGGAACTTTTTGGCATGTCGAAGCTTGAATTCAAAATCGTGTTCATCCGTATTCGGGCCGAACCTGATTTCCTTCATGACCGTTTTCACGATCTTGGCCTTCATCTCCTTTTCCTTTTTCTTCTTGTCGTAGATGAACTTGCGGTAATCCACGATCTTACAGACCGGTGGAACAGCCTTAGGTGAAATTTCAACGAGATCCAGGTCCAGCTGTTCTGCCCAGCTTTGAGCCTGCCGCGTAGTATATACGCCAGGTTCGATAGTCGTGCCAGCAATTTCGCTGATCTCTTCCAAATGATCTCCAACAAGTCGGACTTCGGGTACCCGGATCATGTGATTGATCCTGAATTCATACCTGTCGTCTCTTTTAGGGGGTTGGCTGCGTCTGTTCAAATGTTTGGTTTTATGATACGATTGTGTTTCTATGAACATGTAAATGTACGGCTACAACAATGTAGTCAACCGTACATTCACATGCATGTGATATTTCTTATTTGACATCCGTCTTGACTTCCTTGCGGATGATGATGTCCAGACCTTCGCCTTCTTTGTTCAAGGCAGCCTCAAAGGTAGTGCCTTCAGGCGGATTCGCATTCAAGATCTGCTCAGCGAGTGGATCTTCAATATATTTCTGGATCGCGCGGTGCAAAGGGCGGGCCCCGAATTGAGGGTCATATCCCTTTTCTGCAACAAATTTCTTGGCTTCCTTGGTCAGTTCCAGGTTGAAGCCCATGTTGGACATTCTATCCAATAACTGGCCGAGTGCGATATCGATGATCTTGAAGATTTCTTCCTGACCTAGTGTGTTGAATACAACCACATCATCGATCCGGTTGAGGAATTCTGGTGAGAACGTCCGCTTCAACGCATTCTGGATGATACTCTTCGCATTATCTTCCTCAGATTCCTGGCGTGCCTTGGTAGCGAAACCCACACCCTGACCGAAATCCTTCAATTGACGAACGCCAATATTGGAGGTCATGATGATCAGGCTGTTTTTGAAATCAACTTTCCGACCCAGGCCATCCGTCAATTGACCATCGTCCAGCACCTGCAAAAGGATATTGTACACATCAGGGTGAGCTTTTTCGATTTCATCCAGCAAAATGACACTGTATGGTTTGCGACGCACTTTTTCTGTCAGCTGCCCACCTTCTTCATAACCCACATAGCCAGGAGGCGCTCCGATCAGGCGACTGATGGAGAATTTCTCCATGTATTCGCTCATGTCGATTCGAATCAGACTGTCTTCGGAGTCAAAGAGATAGCGGGAAAGTGCTTTTGCCATTTCCGTTTTACCCACTCCTGTCGGGCCGAGGAAAATAAATGTTCCGATAGGACGCTTGGGGTCCTTCAGTCCAACACGATTTCGCTGAATGGCTTTGGTGACCTTGATGATGGCTTCATCTTGACCAATGACCATCTTCTTGAGGTCATCTGTCATGGAGACAAGGCGATGACTTTCTTTTTGGGCGACCCGATTTACCGGAATGCCCGTCATCATAGAGACGACTTCCGCAATATCCTCTTCATCGACGGGGTATCGCTTGGTTTTTGATTCTTCTTCCCAGGAATTCTTGGCGTACTCCAACTGTCGCTGCAGTTTGGATTCGTCATCCCGCAAGTCAGCAGCTTTTTCATACTGCTGGTCCTTGACAGCTTGATTTTTCAATTCCTTGAGGTCCTCGATCTTTTTTTCAAGCTCCTCAATATGCTTGGGAACATGAATATTCTTGAGGTGTACACGAGCCCCGACCTCATCCAGAACGTCAATCGCTTTGTCCGGAAGGAAGCGGTCGGTGACATAACGGTCACTCAGTTGGACACAGGCTTTGATGGCCTCGTCTGTATAGGTGACATTGTGAAACTCCTCGTATTTGGGCTTGATATTGGTCAGGATATGGATAGTTTCTTCCGGACTTGGTGGCTCCACCAGGACCTTTTGGAATCGGCGATCCAGAGCGCCATCCTTTTCAATGTACTGGCGGTATTCATCCAGAGTAGATGCACCGATGCATTGAAGTTCACCCCGGGCAAGTGCCGGTTTGAAGATATTGGAAGCATCCAGTGATCCTGTTGCACCTCCGGCACCCACAATTGTATGGATCTCGTCGATAAACAGGATGACATCACGGGACTTCTCCAGTTCATTCATGATAGCCTTCATCCGCTCTTCAAACTGGCCTCGATACTTGGTGCCTGCGACCAGTGCCGCCAGGTCCAACATAATGATCCGTTTGTTGAAAAGGGTGCGAGAAACCTTTTTCTGCATGATCCGCAGAGCAAGACCCTCGACGATGGCTGTTTTACCCACTCCCGGTTCTCCGATGAGAATAGGGTTGTTTTTTTTGCGACGACTGAGAATCTGAGAAACCCGTTCGATCTCACTTTCCCTGCCGATGATCGGATCCAACTGGCCCTCTTCTGCGAGGCGGGTCACATCACGCCCGAAGTTATCGAGGACGGGTGTTCTGGATTTGGTTGCGCCTTTCCGCTGGTATCGTCCGCTGCTTTCATCTTCTTCTTCAAAAGAATCTTCAGGTTCAGGTTGAGCGGAGGCAAATGGATCTCGGCTACTGACGTTCCCTTCCTGGAGGACATATTCCAGTTCAGATTTAAAGACATCATAGTCGATGTCGAACTGCTGGAGGACTTGTGAGGCAATGTTATCCTTATGCTTGAGAATGGACAACATCAGGTGTTCTGTGTTGATCTCATCGCTCTTGAGCATCTTCGCTTCGAGGAAAGTCACCTTGAGGACTTTTTCAGCCTGCTTATTCAACGGGAGCTGACCAATATTAAGATCACTACCATTCTGCGCTCCAGCGGCGACGGATTGTTCCAGTGTGGATTTGAGGTCCTTGGAATTCACGTCCAGCGAAGAGAGCACTTTCATGGCCAGATTGGTCTTCTCTTCGAGGATGCCGAGCAAAAGATGCTCGGTGCCGATGTAGTCATGTCCTAAACGGACAGCCTCATCCCGGCTCTTGGAGATGATCTGTTTGACCTGCGATGAAAATCTGCGATTCATACAATCTGCGTTCTTGAAAAAATGGTGGGGTCCAGTTGCAAGTTTAACTGATATCTCCCAATGGTACAACTCCGTGTAAAATTACGCTGTTTTAGGCAATCGAAGGTCAGCGGCTTACAACTAGAGCAGTATTTGATGTCTTAACACAAAATCCTCCAATCCTGTTTCTTACGGTAATGTTAAGTAGAAGATGCCTTTTCAGGAAACAACCTTCGAGGAAGAACATGTGAATCAATGGCTGGAAATTGTACTTTTACCATCGCCAAAGGACCAATTATGAAATACGAGATCGATAAGCAGGACAAGTTTGCCATTATGAAGTTGGGTGAAGAGAACCTGAATTCGCTTGTGGCCCCCATCTTGAAATCCGAATTGGTCATATTGAGCAATGAAGGTATTCGCAATTTGATCCTGGATCTGAAGGATGTCAAATTCGTTGACTCCAGTGGACTGAGTGCCATACTGACGGGCAATCGCCTCTGGTCGGACGGCAAATCTTTCATCATTACGGGCATTGAACACCCCAGTGTGAAGAAATTGCTTGAAATATCTCGTTTAGACTCCATTCTAACACTCATCCCTACCGTTGAGGAATCTGTAGACTATATCTACATGGAAGAGATCGAACGTGAATTGAACGAAGGCCCTGACCAGGATATGGAGGCAATGTAAACATCCGCCCAAGTTTCACTTTTCTGTTTTTAAGATTGGGTCTCCTCACGCGAACTTTGGACGGAATGGCCGTTGGGGCCATCCGTTTGTTTCCCTGCTTTGCATGCTGGTTGACGGAATAAATCACTTGAACCAAATACAATTTGGTTGACTCCTCAATGGATTATTGGGCGCAGTGTCCTTCTGGATGAGGCAATTTCACAAGCAAGGTTGATCCATGCTTGATTTTAATCCAGTCCCTGATGCCTGCGAGGCGATGTCACAATTACCTGCTTTTTTGTCAAAAAAAACACAGTAATTCCGAGGAGACCTGGATCCCCTGATTGAGGGGTTGTCTCCCGTCAGCGGCCCGAATCGTTTCCGGGTTCAGGGAACCTCAACCGCATTATCAAGCTGGTTGAAAATTCTTTACAAAATAGAAATTTGATCAATTGAGTATATGCGAATGTACAGGTGAGAAAGTATAGGAATCTGGATAGAGGAGATGGTTTTTGGAATATCTGGAGGGTTGACTTGATCCGGGTCAAATTATCATATGTCACAGATAATCAATCTTGTAAAAAGAACAATGAGTGGGGAATTGTGACTGGATATTATTTTTTTATTTATCCATGAAGAATAATTACAATGAGCATGTGATTGGCCAACAACTCTTTAAGAATTGATCTTTTTCGCATCTGTTTTTTTATGTTGAAATGGGCTTGTCTGACTTCCAAGAGCACATGAGAATGGGTATATTTGCCTACAACACAACCGTCAGCTCGTCTGATCCACTGTGTAAAGTCTCATGGGATTTGTGACAATCCTGTGGACGCAACATTCCAAAACACCGAAATTAAATTTGGGGTACCCCTCCAAGTGGAGAGGTATTTCTGCACCCACAGGTGTATGGAGAATAGAATTGTATAGACAAACCAACGTCGCTACAGAAGGGGGAACTTCTGTATGGGACTTTTTTTGTGTTGACTGAGAAAGACTATGAGAAAACCACTAACCTCCACTTGGGGAAGTTTTGCTGCTTCAGCAATCCTGATCGTTGCATTTACGATCACGACTCTCACCCAACTTCACGCCAACTCCGCTAGCCCGGAGCCACCTTTTGCCATTCCCTCGCGGATCGCAATGATGACAGATTGTCCCGGCTGTGGGCCAAACCTCTGTCCAAATGGGGGGTATGAGGATAACTCCAGCAACATTCTGTCCTCCAATTGGTATTTGGGTGGATCGAATGGTAGCCGGACGGTGCGTTTGACCTCAAACAACAATACCGGTGACGATATAGATAACTGGTCTGCAGCACCAAATGTCTACTACGTCAAAAAAGACGGCAAGACCAACAATCCGCAAGGAGAGTATTTTGTCTGGCTGCCCAATAAGGATCAGTGCTTCAACACTCAGCCTGGGGTGATCAAGGATATGAACTTGTGTCCGGGTCGTCCTTATACCATCTGTTTCAAAGCAGCAGCGTGGAAGAACACACTGAACAACTGGGTGCCCCAACCCAATATCCCTTCTCAAAAGTCAACCCGACTCAATATTGAATTCACCTTCGAAGGAGCCCCCTCCAACCTTGAATACATTACCCAGTTTGCCCTTCCTGCCAGTAGTAGCTGGTCAAATCTGAATTGGCAGACTTGCACGTTCACGTTCTATTATGATCCCTCGAAGCCTCTTGAGTCAGTATATTTTACGAACGCTTCCAACACAGGTGATTCTGAAGTGGGTGTAACCATCGATGATTTTACCATCTATGCAGAGGATTGTACCTCCTGCCCTTCAGATGACTGGTACTTCGAATGTGGCGACAGCAAGAAAGTCGACATCTATGGGAAAAGTATTAAGGACCAGGCTCCGGCCACCCTGGTAATTCCGAATTCAAACTCGGTATATCAAGTAGTTGCTGAAGTGGTCTACAAGGGGCAAAACCCGGGTAATTCCATCACCCTAACCGATAATGCGAACAATTCCTACCTGGCATACCGGATCTCACCTGTAGGTGCCAGTTCCAATGTGTGGGTGTATCGGGCCACCTTGCCTCAAGTCAGTTCTATCTCATATAATGCAGGCTCTTACAAAAGTTATGTCCAATCGATCGTCGCTTATGCCTTCAGGATTGTCGATCAGGAAGTGATGGAATCAGGGACGTTTACGCATGTCAGTGGGTATAACAATATCAAGACAATTAATCTGAAAGTACCGGCGGGATCAGCGACACGAAATATCGAGGTCGAACTGCCCATTTCGGAATTGACCAATGACGGTCGCTACCTCCTCGTCAAAGCCACGGCGGCTGGTGTGACGACTGAAAAAATGATCTTCGGATCTGATCCAGCTCTTGGGGGATGTTGTTTGAACATCGTCAGCATCACACTTCCGGATATCCCAGCCAGCACCACAGATGTAGCGGTAACGATTGATACACGAAATAATCAAAATGGTCAGAATGTCAACGGCCAATCCTATGTCATCTCCGGAGCCGTCCGTGCAGGTGCCTATTGCCCTGTTGATTGCC
The DNA here is from genome assembly GCA_942490895.1 of uncultured Saprospiraceae bacterium. Classification (GTDB taxonomy): domain Bacteria; phylum Bacteroidota; class Bacteroidia; order Chitinophagales; family Saprospiraceae; genus JAGNXB01. The sequence goes on along the minus strand of CALNZC010000010.1, from coordinate 17,636 downwards.
CACTCGCAGTAGAATATGACCTGGATAATTGTAGTGGCAGCAATCCATTCAATCCGAGTAATGGTATTTCAGCCTCTTATCTGAACACACAGGAATGTGGTGCACTGGATGCCACCAAAATCAAAAGACTATTTGCTGTAGAATCATCTTGCTCGACCAATACACCTTTTCAAACAGGAAAGTCTGTCCGATTGAAATCCAATCACCTGGCCAGTTGGTCAGATAACGGACAAAAAGCGTTTGCCTTTACGGTGACCATTCCGGAATGCGTTTCAGGGAATCTCAGTGGCTTACGCTTTTGGAATAACGCTCCTTATAAAGATGAAAATGGCAGCTATAATGGCTATCCCGCGTTTTATGGCTACCGTATCCTGAAAAACGGTTCAGAAGTCCATCAGGAAATAGATCGTCATACTTCAGCTAATGGCTGGTTCCAGGATATGCTGGATTGGGACGGGATTAATGCATTGAATTTTACAGGCGGTGAAACCTTTACCATCGAAATGATGGCTTATGGCCCGACTGGGGGAGGTAATAATGTGTGGTTGGTTGATCAGTTCGAATTGTATTCTTGCTGTTCCGAATCAACAGTGGATGCCAACTTCCCGATCCCGGATAAGATTTGCAAAGACAATCCTGCAGTATTTATCGCAGATGATTCCGGGAATGGTACATATGCCTGGACATTTGGCGGTGACGCAATGCCTTCTTCGGCTACGGGCAAAGGTCCACATTTTGTGACCTGGGGTTCTGCTGGCAATAAATCAGTAACACTCACATATACAGAAGGCGGTTGCTCAGGTACCGTCACAAAGACGATCACTGTCGAGGAATGTGACGATATTGAATGTGGACTGATATCGGTTACCCTCGATCAGAATTCAGATTGTGAGGATGCCACAGGTGTCCTGAATGTTGATGTTTGCGAATCTTGTGGGACCACCTATCCAGTAACGGTATACTATACATATAATGGTGTCCAGCAACAAGCAGGCCCGTTCAATTCGGATGGAAACATCCTGACTGGGCTGTTTGCAGGTGTCTATGAGAATATCTATATCGTAGATGCAAAAGGCTGTTCCTCCAACAAGGTTGGACCAGTGGTGATCCACGCTGTAGGTATTGGGCAGACGTCCACAGAGACGTGTGAAGAAACCGATTGTATCATCACAGACAAGTTGGAAAGTGACGGAAAAACCAGAACATTCTGGATCCCAGGGCTGCCAAACATCAGTGACCCACGTTTCAAATGGGTGGAATCGGGTCGGTTTACTGTGAACACAAATGGAACAGCATCATTAACTGGACAGGTGGTCAGTGTGGTCAATCCATCCTATGGATTCAACGTCACGATCAATCTGGTCAACAAACGCAACTGGACGCAGTGGTCTGGATTAGGGCGTTCCTATAAAGGTTGTTCCGATAATAATAATAGTAATAACAACTATTACCAAAACTGGGAATACTATGAGATTGCCGGGACGAGTAAATTGGTTGGAACTGGAAGTTATTCAGGTACGCTGAATCTTTCACACCGACCTTCAGATTTCACTTATGGATTCCAGATTGGACAAGGTGCCAATGTCTTCAACTGTGATGTTCCGGGTGTTTCTGCATGGTTCTTCTATGAAGGCACAGTCAATGGGCAACAAAAATCCGGAAGCGGCGATATCAATGCCCTGGGTGGCTGTGGAACCGGGATCAATGACCCGAGTCCTGAGATTCCCGTATTGACCTGCCCTCCATGTCAGTCCATTGCTTGTGATGAATCTCTGGACCCAGCAAATCTTGGTGAGCCAGAAGTGAATTGTGAGGACCTCAATTGCAATCTGACCTATGCAGATGTCTATGCGGGTTCCTATCCAGAAGTATTGACCCGGACCTGGACCGCGACTTGTGGCAATAAGACAGCTACTTGTGAGCAGGATGTGATTCTGTTCAATACGCAGAATCCTGATTTTAATGTTCCGGATAAGATCTGCAAAGATAATCCTGTCGTATTTACAGCTGAGAATATCGGAAATGGAACCTATACCTGGGACTTCGGACCAGATGCCATGCCGTCATCAGCTACGGGTATCGGCCCTCATTTTGTAACTTTTGGAACAGCGGGAACCAAGACGGTCAAATTGACCTATGAAAGTGGCCCATGTGATCAGGAGATCAGCAAGCAGGTCATTGTAGAAGATTGTGATGAAATTGAATGCGGATTGATTTCTGTTACTCTTGATCAGGAATCGGATTGTTACTCCAGCACGGGTGTTCTGAATGTAAATGTCTGTGAAGCATGTGGTACAACCTACCCGATCACAGTGTTCTATAAATATAATGGTGTCCAACAGCAAGCAGGGCCATTCAATACGGATGGCAATATTCTGACTGACCTTCCTCCGGGTGTTTATTCAGAAATCTATGTCGTTGACTCCAAAAACTGTAAGACCAATTTTGTTGGTCCAGTTGTCATTACTGCCGAAGGAGTCCCTCAGACATCAGAAGAAACTTGTCCGGAAACGGAATGTGTCATCACGGATAAATTGGAAAGTGACGGAAAAACCAGAACCTTCTGGATTCCCGGATTGCCAAATATCAGTGACCCTCGATTCAAATGGGTGACAGATGGCCGATTCATCGTCAATGAAGACGGCACCGCTCAGTTGACTGGGCAGTGGGCAGTGTGTCAACCCCGCTTATGGATTTAATGTGACCATCAACCTGAAAAATAGAAAAAACTGGGCCCAGTGGTCCGCATTGGGTCGCTCTTATAAAGGCTGCTCAGACAACGATCCTTCCAATAATAACTATTACCAGGAATGGGAATATTATGAGATAGCGAGCACAAGTAAACTCGTTGGAACGGGTTCCTTTAATGGAACACTGAATCTATCCCATCGTCCTTCAGATCTGACTTATGGGTTCCAAATTGGTCAAGGAGCGAACGTCTTTAATTGTGACGTTCCCGGTGTTTCGGCATGGTTCTTCTATAGTGGAACCATTAACGGAAATCAAAAATCTGGAAGTGGCGATATCAATGGTTTGGGTGGTTGTGGATCTGGTGTAACAGATCCAAGCCCTGAGATTCCGATTTTGACGTGTCCTCCTTGTAAAACAGTAGAGTGCACAGAGAGTCTGGATCCAGCAAATCTGGGTTATCCGACTGAAAACTGTGAGGATGTCAATTGCAATATTGACTATGCAGATAGTTATGATGGCACTTGCCCGAAGGTGATGACCAGGGTTTGGACGGCGAATTGTTCCAATAAGACGGCGACCTGTGAACAAGAGGTGATCATTCTGGATACCGAAGCACCAAGTTTGGATCAGAAACCAGCTGACGTGACTGTCGAATGTAGCCAGGTTCCTAATCCACCAACAGTTACAGCTTCTGACAATTGTGGTGCAGACGTCACCTATAATGAGGTGAAGGAGAATGGTATTTGTACGGATACCTATAAATTAACCCGCACCTGGACAGCCACAGATATTTGTGGAAATACGGACGTACATACTCAGAAAATAACAGTCCGGGATACCACAGACCCAACCTTCACCGGTTTCCCTGCGGATGTCACTGTAGAATGTAATGCAGTGCCCAATCCAGCAACTCCTGGAGGACAAGACAATTGTGATAATTCTGTAACGGTCACCTATTTGGGTGAAACTTCTGCGAATGGAAATTGTACGGATAACTATACCCTTACCCGAACTTGGAAAGCAGAGGATAACTGTGGGAATACAAAAACCAAATCTCAGCTCATCACTGTAAAAGATACCACGAAGCCAGTCTTTGCCAATGTGCCTGCAGATGTGACGGTTGAGTGTGATAATGTTCCTGGACCGGGTACGCCTACTGCTTCTGATAATTGTGACAACAATGTTACAGTTACCTATGAAGGACAGGTTAGGACCGATGGTGCCTGTTTGGATAGCTATACACTAACCCGGACATGGAAAGCTGAAGATAATTGTGGAAACACGAAGACAGCGACGCAGAAGATTACGGTAAAAGACACCCAAAAACCAACCTTTACATTTGTACCAACAGATGTTACTGTAGAATGTGATGTCGTTCCTACCCCGGGCACCCCGACGGCAACTGATAATTGTGATCAGGATGTGACCATCACCTATTTGGGTGAGAACAAGGCGAATGGCAGTTGTGCTGATGATTATACACTGACCAGGACATGGAAGGCTGAGGATAATTGTGGGAACACAAAAACCGCGACACAAAAGATCACGGTTCGCGATACACAGGATCCAGTATTTGTCAACTTCCCCTTGGATATCACCGTGGAATGTCATAGTACCTGATCCAGCCACCCCTGGTGGGCTTGATAATTGCGACCAGAATGTGACGGTTACCTATCTAGGAGAAACACGTCAGGATGGTAATTGTGAGGACAGATATGTACTCATTCGGACATGGAAGGTGGAAGACAATTGTGGTCATTCCAAGACGGCCGCCCAGACGATCACGGTGAGAGATACAGCACCACCAGTCCTGACCTGCCCCGCAGGCATCACCATCGAGTGTTCAGAAGACTTCACCCCGAACGGCGCGGGTTATGCGACCTCAACAGACAACTGTGACCCGGATCCAACGGAGACGTACACAGATGCGACAATCGACGGCAACTGCGCTGATAATTATACAATACAGAGGACATGGGTGTCCACAGATCGCTGTGGGAATATCAGCTCAACCTGTATGCAGACGATCACGATCGAGGATACGACACCTCCAGTGGTGACCTGCCCAGCAGGTATCACCATCGAGTGTTCAGATGACTTTACACCAAACGGTGCGGGTTATGCGACCTCAACGGACAACTGTGACCCGGATCCAACGGAGACGTACACAGATGCGACAATCGACGGCAACTGCCCGGATAATTACAAGATCGAGCGGACGTGGAAGGCCACCGACCGCTGTGGAAACACCAGCACAACGTGTAAGCAGACCATCACGATCGAGGATACCACGCCACCAGTTGTGACCTGTCCAGCAGGTATCACCATCGAGTGTTCAGATGACTTTACACCAAATGGTGCCGGTTATGCAACCTCTACGGATAACTGTGACCCGGATCCAACGGAGACGTACACAGATGCGACAATCGACGGCAACTGCCCGGATAACTACAAGATCGAACGTACCTGGAAGGCCACCGACCGCTGTGGCAATACCAGCACAACGTGTAAGCAGACGATCACCATCGAGGATACCACTCCTCCGGTGGTGACCTGTCCATCAAGCATCACCATTGAGTGTTCTGATGACTTCACTCCGAACGGTGCTGGTTATGCGACATCCACTGACAACTGTGATCCGGATCCTTCGGAGACATACACAGATGCCACGATAGATGGCAACTGCCCGGATAATTATAAGATCGAACGTACGTGGAAAGCCACGGACCGTTGCGGGAATACCAGTACCACATGTAAGCAGACGATCTCGATCGAGGATACGACACCTCCAGTAGTGACCTGCCCAGCCGGTATCACAATCGAGTGTTCGGACGACTTCACACCGAATGGTGCGGGTTATGCGACGTCAACGGACAACTGTGATCCAGATCCAACGGAGACGTACACAGATGTGACAGTAGATGGCAACTGCGCGGATAACTATAAGATCGAGCGGACGTGGAAGGCCACCGACCGCTGTGGAAACACCAGCACGACATGTAAGCAGACGATCACGATCGAGGATACCACTCCTCCGGTAGTGACCTGCCCATCAGGCATTACCATCGAGTGTTCAGATGACTTTACACCGAACGGTGCGGGTTATGCGACCTCTACGGACAACTGTGACCCGGATCCAACGGAGACGTACACAGATGCGACAATCGACGGCAACTGCCCGGATAATTACAAGATCGAGAGAACGTGGAAGGCCACCGACCGCTGTGGAAACACCAGTACGACACGTAAGCAGACAATCACGATCGAGGATACCACACCTCCAGTGGTGACCTGCCCATCCAATATCACCATCGAGTGTTCCGACGACTTGACTCCAGAAGGCGCAGGCTATGCGACGACCACGGACAACTGTGATCCGGATCCAACGGAGACATTCACAGATGCGACCTTGCCCGGCAATTGCCCGGATAACTACAAGATCGAGCGGACGTGGAAGGCCACCGACCGCTGTGGAAATACCAGCACAACGTGTAAGCAGACCATCACCATCGAGGATACCACTCCTCCGGTGGTGACCTGTCCATCAAGCATCACCATTGAGTGTTCTGATGACTTCACTCCGAACGGTGCTGGTTATGCGACATCCACGGACAACTGTGATCCGGATCCAACGGAGACATACACAGATGCCACGATAGATGGCAACTGCCCGGATAACTATAAGATCGAACGTACCTGGAAGGCCACGGACCGCTGTGGAAACACCAGTACAACATGTAAGCAGACGATCTCGATTGAGGATACGACTCCTCCAGTAGTGACCTGTCCATCAAGCATCACCATTGAGTGTTCCGACGACTTCACTCCGAACGGAGCAGGTTATGCGACGTCAACGGACAACTGTGATCCGGATCCAACGGAGACGTTTACAGATGCGACGATAGATGGCAACTGCCCGGATAACTATAAGATCGAGCGGACGTGGAAGGCCACTGACCGCTGTGGAAATACCAGTACAACGTGTAAGCAGACGATCACGATCGAGGATACAACTCCACCAGTGGTGACCTGCCCAGCAGGTATCACCATCGAGTGTTCAGATGACTTCACACCGAACGGTGCGGGTTATGCGACGTCTACGGACAACTGTGATCCGGATCCAACGGAGACGTACACAGATGTAACAGTAGATGGCAACTGCGCGGATAACTACAAGATCGAACGTACCTGGAAGGCGACTGATCGCTGTGGAAATACCAGCACCACATGTAAGCAGACGATCACGATCGAGGATACCACTCCTCCGGTAGTGACCTGCCCAACGGGTATTACGATCGAGTGTTCCGATGACTTCACCCCGAACGGTGCAGGCTATGCGACCTCTACGGATAACTGTGATCCGGATCCAACGGAGACGTACACAGATGTGACAGTAGATGGCAACTGCGCGGATAACTACAAGATCGAACGTACGTGGAAGGCCACCGACCGCTGTGGCAATACCAGTACGACGTGTAAGCAGACAATTACCATCGAGGATACGACTCCTCCGGTGGTGACCTGCCCATCAAGCATCACCATCGAGTGTTCTGATGACTTTACTCCGAACGGAGCAGGCTATGCGACGTCAACGGACAACTGTGATCCGGATCCAACGGAGACGTACACAGATGCGACAATAGATGGCAACTGCGCGGATAACTATAAGATCGAAAGGACATGGAAGGCCACAGACCGCTGTGGAAATACCAGTACGACATGTAAGCAGACGATCACGATCGAGGATACGACCCACCAGTAGGTGACCTGTCCATCAGGTATCACCATCGAGTGTTCGATGACTTTACACCGAATGGTGCAGGCTATGCGACCTCAACGGACAACTGTGATCCGGATCCAACGGAGACATACACAGATGTAACAGTAGATGGCAACTGCGCGGATAACTATAAGATCGAGCGGACGTGGAAGGCCACAGACCGCTGCGGAAATACCAGCACGACATGTAAGCAGACGATCACGATCGAGGATACCACTCCTCCAGTAGTGACCTGCCCAGCAGGCATCACGATCGAGTGTTCCGACGACTTCACCCCGAACGGTGCAGGCTATGCAACCTCAACGGATAACTGTGATCCGGATCCAACGGAGACGTATACAGATGTAACAGTGGATGGCAACTGCGCTGATAATTATAAGATCGAGCGGACGTGGAAGGCCACCCCAATACGTACAACGTGACCAGTGCAAACGTGTCGCATCCCGATCGAGTGTTCCGACGACTTCACCCCGAACGGGGTGCAGGCGTATCAACGGAGGACCGGATCCACTAGATGTAACAGATGGATGGCAACTGCGCGGACAATTATAAGATCGAGCGGACGTGGAAGGCCACTGACCGCTGTGGAAATACCAGTACAACGTGTAAGCAGACGATCACGATCGAGGATACCACTCCTCCAGTGGTGACCTGCCCATCAAATATCACGATCGAGTGTTCCGACGACTTCACCCCGAACGGCGCGGGTTATGCGACGTCAACGGACAACTGTGATCCGGATCCAACGGAGACATACACAGATGTGACAGTAGATGGCAACTGCGCGGATAATTATAAGATCGAACGTACCTGGAAGGCCACAGACCGCTGTGGAAACACCAGTACGACATGTAAGCAGACGATCACGATCGAGGATACCACTCCTCCAGTGGTGACCTGCCCATCAGGCATCACGATCGAGTGTTCCGACGACTTCACCCCGGATGGTGCAGGCTATGCAACATCAACGGACAACTGTGATCCGGACCCAACGGAGACATTCACAGATGCGATTGTCGACGGCAACTGCCCTGACAACTACAGCATAGAGCGGACATGGAAGGCTACTGATCGTTGTGGGAATACAAGTACCACATGTAAGCAGATCATCACGATCGAGGATACGACACCGCCTGTATTTGATAACAAGCCAGTAGATATCACTGTTGAATGTGATGCAGTGCCAACTCCAGAAACGGTTACAGCTCATGATAACTGTGACCTGGATGTGGAGGTTACGTTTAATCAAGTGCGCACAGATGGACCATGTCCGGATACCTATGTTTTGACTCGTACGTGGATCGCCATTGACAATTGTGAAAATGCAACAACGCATTCACAGAAAGTCACGGTTCAAGACACGACACCTCCTGAGTTTGACAACAAACCAGTTGATCTCACTGTAGAATGTGATGTAGTACCAGTCCCTGAAGTGGTGACAGCTCATGACAATTGCGATCTGGATGTACAGGTGACATTTAATGAAATCCGTACGGATGGATCATGTCCTGACTCATATACCTTGACCCGCACCTGGATTGCCATTGACAATTGTGACAATGCGACTACGCATACTCAGAAAATAACGGTCGAAGACACGACACCACCGGTATTTGATAACAAGCCAGTTGATCTCACCGTAGAGTGTGATGCCGTGCCCGTTGCCGAAGTGGTGACAGCCCATGACAATTGTGATCTGGACGTACAGGTTACATTTAATGAGATTCGTACGGATGGAACATGTCCTGATGCTTACACACTTACGCGTACCTGGATCGCCATTGATAATTGCGATAATGCAACAACCCATACCCAAAAGGTTACGGTAGAGGATACCACTCCACCTGTATTCGATAATAAGCCAACGGATATCACGGTAGAGTGTGACGCTGTGCCTGTTGCCGAAGTGGTGACAGCTCATGACAATTGTGATCTGGATGTGGAAGTGACCTATAATGAGGTAAAGACCGATGGCTCTTGCCCTGATTCATATACGCTGACCCGTACCTGGATCGCGCTTGACAATTGTGGCAATGCAACGACTCATGTACAGAAAGTGACAGTAGAGGACACGACACCACCGGTATTTGATAACAAGCCAGTTGATCTCACCGTAGAGTGTGATGCCGTGCCCGTTGCCGAAGTGGTGACAGCCCATGACAATTGTGATCTGGATGTACAGGTTACATTTAATGAGATTCGTACGGATGGAACATGTCCTGATGCTTACACACTTACGCGCGTACCTGGATCGCCATTGATAATTGCGATAATGCTACAACCCATACCCACAAGGTTACGGTAGAGGATACCACTCCACCTGTATTCGATAACAAGCCATCGGATATCACGGTAGAGTGTGACGCTGTGCCTGTTGCCGAAGTGGTGACAGCCCATGACAATTGTGATCTGGATGTGGAAGTGACCTATAATGAGGTAAAGACCGATGGTTCTTGCCCTGATTCATATACGCTGACCCGTACCTGGATCGCGATTGACAATTGTGGCAATGCAACGACTCATGTACAGAAAGTGACAGTAGAGGACACGACACCACCGGTATTTGATAACAAGCCAGTTGATCTCACCGTAGAGTGTGATGCCGTGCCCGTTGCCGAAGTGGTAACAGCTCATGACAATTGTGATCTGGATGTGGACGTGACGTATAATGAGGTGAAGACCGATGGCCCTTGCCCGGATTCATATACGCTGACTCGTACCTGGATTGCGCTAGACAACTGTGGCAATGCAGCGACGCATGTGCAAACGGTGACGGTAGAAGACACCACACCACCCGTGTTTGACAACCAGCCAGCAGATCTCACCGTAGAGTGTGATGCCGTGCCCGTTGCCGAAGTGGTAACAGCTCATGACAATTGTGACCTGGATGTGGATGTAACTTATAATGAGGTGAAGACCGATGGTTCTTGTCCTGATTCATATACCTTGACCCGTACCTGGATCGCGATTGACAACTGTGGCAATGCAGCGACACATGTTCAAACAGTAACGGTCGAAGACACCACACCACCGGTATTTGATAATACGCCAGTGAATATCACCGTCGAATGTGATGCCGTACCAACTGCTGAAGTGGTGACGGCACAAGACAATTGTGATCTGGATGTGGAAGTGACCTATAATGAGGTAAAGACCGATGGTTCTTGCCCAGATTCGTATACCTTGACCCGCACCTGGATTGCGCTGGACAACTGCGGCAACGCTGCGACACATGTTCAGACAGTGACAGTCGAAGACACGACTCCACCTGTATTCGATAACCAGCCAGCAGATCTCACCGTAGAGTGCGATGCCGTGCCTGTTCCAGAAGTAGTGACAGCTCATGACAATTGTGATCTGGATGTGGAAGTGACCTATAATGAGGTAAAGACCGATGGTTCTTGCCCTGATTCTTATACGCTGACTCGTACCTGGATCGCGATTGACAATTGTGGCAATGCAGCGACACATGTTCAGACAGTGACAGTCGAAGACACGACTCCACCTGTATTCGATAACCAGCCAGCAGATCTCACCGTAGAGTGTGATGCCGTGCCTGTTCCAGAGGTAGTGACAGCTCAGGACAATTGTGACCTGGATGTGGATGTGACGTATAATGAGGTGAAGACCGATGGTTCTTGCCCTGATTCCTATACGCTGACCCGCACCTGGATCGCGATTGACAACTGTGGCAATGCAGCGACACATGTTCAAACAGTAACGGTAGAAGACACGACACCACCTGTATTTGATAATACGCCAGCGAACATCACAGTCGAATGTGATGCCGTACCAACCGCTGAGGTTGTGACAGCAACCGACAACTGTGATCTGAATGTGGATGTGACCTATAATGAAGTGAAGACGGATGGTACCTGTCCGGATGCTTACACCCTAACCCGCACCTGGATTGCGATCGACAACTGCGGCAACGCAGCGACACATGTTCAAACAGTAACGGTAGAAGACACGACACCACCCGTGTTCGACAATGAGCCAGCCAATATCACCGTCGAGTGTGATGCTGTGCCAACCGCCGAGGTTGTAACAGCAACCGACAACTGTGATCTGAATGTGGATGTGACCTATAATGAGGTCAAAACGGATGGAAACTGTCCGGATGCCTACACCTTGACGCGCACCTGGATTGCGATTGACAACTGCGGCAACGCAGCGACACATGTTCAAACGGTAACTGTAGAAGACACGACACCACCCGTGTTCGACAATGAGCCAGCCAATATCACAGTCGAATGTGATGCCGTGCCAACCGCCGAGATTGTAACAGCAACCGACAACTGTGATCTGAATGTGGATGTGACCTATAATGAGGTGAAGACCGATGGTTCTTGCCCTGATTCGTATACCTTGACGCGCACCTGGATTGCGCTGGACAACTGCGGCAACGCAGCAACACATGTTCAGACAGTGACAGTAGAAGACACGACACCACCTGTATTTGACAACAAGCCAGAAGACCTCACAGTCGAATGTGATGCTGTCCCAGTAGCTGAAGTGGTGACGGCACAAGACAATTGTGATCTGGATGTGGACGTGACCTATAATGAGGTGAAGACCGATGGTTCTTGCCCTGATTCGTATACCTTGACCCGCACCTGGATTGCGCTGGACAACTGCGGCAACGCAGCGACACATGTTCAAACAGTAACGGTAGAAGACACTACACCACCGGTATTTGATAATACGCCAGTGAATATCACCGTCGAATGTGATGCCGTACCAACTGCTGAAGTGGTGACGGCACAAGACAATTGTGATCTGGATGTGGATGTGACCTATAATGAGGTGAAGACCGATGGTTCTTGCCCTGATTCGTATACCTTGACCCGCACCTGGATTGCGCTGGACAACTGCGGCAACGCAGCGACACATGTTCAAACAGTAACGGTAGAAGACACGACACCACCTGTATTTGATAATACGCCAGCAGACCTCACAGTCGAATGTGATGCCGTACCAACTGCTGAAGTTGTAACAGCAACCGACAACTGTGATCTGAATGTGGATGTGACCTATAATGAGGTAAAGACCGATGGTTCTTGCCCTGATTCCTATACGCTGACCCGCACCTGGATTGCGATTGACAACTGCGGCAACGCAGCGACACATGTTCAGACAGTAACGGTAGAAGACACGACACCACCTGTATTTGATAATACGCCAGCGAACATCACAGTCGAATGTGATGCTGTTCCAGTTGCAGAAGTGGTCACGGCTACGGACAACTGTGATCTAAATGTGGATGTGACGTACAATGAGGTCAAAACGGATGGCAACTGTCCGGATGCTTATACCTTGACCCGCACCTGGATTGCGATTGACAACTGCGGCAACGCAGCGACACATGTTCAAACAGTAACGGTAGAAGACACGACACCACCCGTGTTCGACAATGAGCCAGCCAATATCACCGTCGAGTGTGATGCTGTGCCAACCGCCGAGGTTGTAACAGCAACCGACAACTGTGATCTCAATGTGGATGTGACCTATAATGAAGTGAAGACGGATGGTAACTGTCCGGATGCTTACACCCTGACCCGTACCTGGATTGCGATTGACAACTGTGGAAATGCAGCGACGCATGTTCAAACGGTAACGGTCGAAGACACCACACCTCCTGTATTTGACAATGAGCCAGCGAACATCACAGTCGAATGTGATGCCGTACCAACTGCTGAGGTTGTGACAGCAACTGACAACTGTGATCTGAATGTGGATGTGACCTATAATGAGGTAAAAACGGACGGCAACTGTCCTGATGCTTATACCTTGACCCGCACCTGGATTGCGATTGACAACTGTGGAAATGCAGCGACTCATGTCCAAACAGTAACGGTAGAAGACACGACACCACCTGTATTTGATAATACGCCAGCGAACATCACAGTCGAATGTGATGCCGTACCAACCGCTGAGGTTGTGACAGCAACCGACAACTGTGATCTAAATGTGGATGTGACGTACAATGAGGTCAAAACGGATGGAAACTGTCCGGATGCTTATACCTTGACCCGCACCTGGATTGCGATTGACAACTGTGGCAACGCAGCGACTCATGTTCAAACGGTAACGGTCGAAGACACCACGCCACCTGTATTTGATAATAAGCCGGCGGATATCACCGTCGAATGTGATGCTGTTCCAGTTGCAGAAGTGGTCACGGCTATGGACAACTGTGATCTGGATGTCGATGTGACCTACAATGAAGTGAAGACGGACGGAAGCTGTCCGGATTATTATACACTGACCCGTACCTGGATTGCGATTGACAATTGTGGCAATGCTGCAACACATGTCCAAACTGTAACGGTCGAAGACACCGCACCACCTATATTCGACAACAAGCCAGCAGATATCACAGTCGAATGTGATGATGTTCCTGTACCAGAAGTGGTTACAGCGACAGACAATTGTGATCTCGATGTCGATGTCACGTTTAATGAAGTGAAGACGGATGGATCATGTCCGGATTACTACACGCTGACGCGCACCTGGATTGCGATTGACAACTGTGGAAATGCGGCGACGCATGTCCAAACAGTAACGGTAGAAGACACCACACCGCCTGTCTTTGATAATACTCCGACAGACGTAACTGTAGAATGTGATGCTGTTCCAACTGCAGAAGTGGTAACAGCAACTGACAATTGTGACCTGGATGTGGATGTGACTTACAATGAAGTGAAGACCGATGGTTCATGCCCGGATTACTACACACTGACCCGTACCTGGATTGCGATAGATAACTGTGGTAACGCAGCTACTCATGTTCAGAAAGTGACCGTAGAAGACACGACGCCTCCGGTGTTTGACAATGAGCCAGCGGACATCACGGTTGAATGTGATGCTGTTCCAGTTGCAGAAGTGGTCACGGCTACGGACAACTGCGATCTGGATGTCGATGTGACCTACAATGAAGTGAAGACGGACGGAAGCTGTCCGGATTATTATACACTGACCCGTACCTGGATTGCGATTGACAATTGTGGCAATGCTGCAACGCATGTGCAGAAGGTGACCGTGGAAGACACGACGCCTCCGGTGTTTGACAATGAGCCAGCGGACATCACGGTTGAATGTGATGCTGTTCCAGTTGCAGAAGTGGTCACGGCTACGGACAACTGCGATCTGGATGTCGATGTGACCTACAATGAAGTGAAGACGGATGGAAGTTGTCCTGATTACTATACCCTGACCCGTACCTGGATCGCCATTGACAATTGTGGTAACGCCGCAACACATGTGCAGAAGGTGACCGTGGAAGACACGACGCCTCCGGTGTTTGACAATACACCGGCCGATGTGACGGTCGAATGTGATGCGATTCCAACAGCTGAAATCGTGACGGCTACAGATAACTGTGACCAGAATGTTGATGTGACCTACAATGAAGTGAAGACGGATGGTAATTGTCCAGATTCCTATACGCTAACACGCACATGGATTGCGATTGATAATTGTGGAAATGCCACGACTCATGTGCAAAAAGTGAGTGTCGAAGACACGACACCTCCGGTATTTGACAATACCCCTGCCGATATCACAGTAGAATGTAGTGAAGTACCAGTTCCAGAAGTGGTGACAGCTCATGATAATTGTGACTTGGATGTCCAAGTGACATTTAATGAGATCAAAACCAATGGTTCCTGTCCGGATGATTACACCCTGACGCGCACCTGGATTGCGATTGATAACTGTGGCAACGCAACTACTCATGTTCAGAAGGTAACTGTCGAGGATACAACACCTCCCGTTCTGGATAATAAGCCATCAGATATCACTGTTGAATGTGATGCAGTACCTGTTCCAGAAATCGTAACCGCAACGGATAATTGTGATTTTGATGTTGATGTCACCTTTAATGAAGTGAAGACAGATGGTTCATGTCCGGATTACTATATCCTGACGCGCACCTGGATCGCCATTGATAATTGTGGCAACGCAACGACTCACGTACAAAAGGTCACTGTTGAGGATACGACACCGCCAGTCCTGGACAATGAGCCAGCAGATATCACCGTAGAATGTGATGCTGTCCCAGTGGCCGAAGTGGTCACAGCAACTGACAATTGTGATCAGAATGTGGATGTGACCTATAATGAAGTGAAGACGGACGGTTCATGTCCGGATTACTATACGCTGACCCGCACCTGGATCGCGATTGATAATTGTGGCAATGCCACAACGCATGTCCAAAAGGTCACGGTGGAGGATACTACTCCTCCAGTGTTTGACAACACCCCTGCGGACATTACCGTCGAATGTGATGCAGTCCCAGTTGCCGAAGTGGTCACAGCTACGGACAATTGTGATCTGGACGTACAGGTGACCTATAATGAAGTGAAGACGGACGGTTCATGTCCGGATTACTATACCTTGACCCGCACCTGGATCGCACTTGATAATTGTGGTAATGCAGCGACCCATGTCCAGAAAGTAACGGTTGAGGATACGACACCACCTGTCCTGGATAATAAGCCAGCGGATATCACCGTAGAATGTGACGCTGTCCCAGTGGCCGAAGTGGTCACAGCTACGGACAATTGTGATCTGGATGTTCAGGTGACTTATAATGAAGTGAAGACGGATGGTTCATGTCCGGATTATTATACCCTAACCCGCACCTGGATCGCCCTTGACAATTGTGGCAATGCGACCACTCATGTACAGAAAGTGAATGTGGAAGACACAACACCACCTGTATTTGACAATACGCCTGCGGATATCACGGTAGAATGTGATGCTGTTCCCACACCACCTGTGGTCACTGCTCATGACAATTGTGACCTGGATGTTCAAGTAACCTACAATCAGGTGAGAACTGACGGTTCATGCCCTGATTACTATACGTTGACCCGCACCTGGATTGCACTTGACAATTGTGGCAATGCCACAACGCATGTCCAGAAGGTGACAGTAGAGGATACGACACCTCCTGTTTTAGACAACAAGCCTGCCGATATCACTGTAGAGTGTGATGCAGTGCCGATTGCAGCAGTGGTCACGGCTACAGACAATTGTGATCTGGATGTTCAGGTGACCTATAACCAGGTTAGAACCGATGGTTCCTGCCCAGATAGCTACACCTTGACTCGTACCTGGATCGCCCTTGATAATTGTGGTAATGCAACCACTCATGTACAAGAGGTAAAAGTGGAGGATACGACACCTCCTGTATTCACGAGTACACCTGGCGATATCACTGTGGAGTGTGATGGCATTCCAACTGCTCCACCAGTAGCGGCAACCGATAACTGTGATCTGGATGTCCATGTGACCTACAACGAGGTCCTGACTGCTGGATCTTGTGCAAATAATGGCACATTGACTCGTACCTGGATCGCCATAGATAATTGCGGTAACGCAACGACACATATTCAAAAGGTCACTGTTGAGGATACCACAGATCCAACCTTCGATAATGCTCCGGCAGATATCACGGTTGAATGTGATCTGGTTCCATCTCCACCAGTCGTCACAGCATCTGATAATTGTGATCTGGATGTCCAGGTCACTTGGTGGTAGGTCGAAGACTAGACCATCGCTGGTCCGGGTATCTACACTGCTTACTCCCGCACCTATATCGCGACCTTGACGGCTGTGATAATAGAGCCGACTTCGACACGCTCGACACGGAGCCGTCCGGGATCCGAGGACCGAGGGCAGTACCAATAAGCCCGCGAATCTTTTCTGTTTGCGAATGTGATGCTGTTCCTTTAGTGCCTGTGGTGACTGCCACAGACAACTGTGATCAGAATGTGGTTGTCACCTTTAATGAGGTACATACCGACGGCCCATGTCCGGATACATATATCCTGACCCGTACCTGGATATATGTATCCGGGCATGGGCCGTCGGTATGTACCTCATTAAAGGTGACAACCATTGGCAGTCACCACGAACAGGGTTCGGCATCGCTACTATTGTTGGCGGATTATGGCGGGCTGATGGCCTGTCTGGAGCGCGCGACTCTGTGCGTGGTCTTTATTATCACGCTCATCAACACGGCTCCATGTGCGGGGCTGCGTGTGAACATGTCTCGGTCAGTGACGGGCATAGCTGATCTGGTTCCAGACATGACCAGCAAGATGCTCCAGCGTTGACTGGTGAAGGTGGACTTCATACATTCGCGTGACGCGCGAAC
>CALNZC010000009.1:0-1340 GCA_942490895.1 uncultured Saprospiraceae bacterium | reverse complement strand
ATTGAAGAAAGACCTGGGCTTCACATAACCGGAGGTCTCCCCCTTGCCACCAAGGGTTTGTTTACGGGCATCTCGAATGCCCTGCCAGTATTCAGCCTCATAGGATGAATACATGGGACTGGTCCACGGCTTGTTTGGTTGCTTCATGAAATAGAACCGGCAGCCGTTGGCAACATCCTCGACAAAGTTCTCAAACACGTAATCGTCAATCTCGGTTGCATCCCGGGTTATGGTCACGGATGCCAGCACATTGAGGTCGTTGGACGAGTCGGAGCCTGGAACTGGGTAGAGACGGAACTTATTATCCAGTGTCAGGATAATTCTCGACGGTTCAGAACCACCGATCTGTCGGTCCCATGAAGGTCCGACCAGGTTCTCCATATCATCCCAGTGAGTGGTCGTTAATTCAGAAACAGCATTCCCGGAGTCATCAGTGAACCTGGCCCTGATAATTGACACGGCCCGGTACATGTTACTCGGGAACACTGGGGTGTACGTGTGCTTGTCGGACTGAACCAGAATCTTGTTGGCATCTTTCTCAAGGACCAGAGACCGTTCAAGAAACTCAACCAGGACTCGTCGGACCATGCTCTCGGCATCCGGCCGGGGGCATCCATGCAAGTCACCCATGAAATAGGGGAGAAATTCTCTAAAGGTTTTCACAAGCTCTACTCCTTGATTGTGGGCTTTACAATAGTCCCGGCTTGTATCTCCTGGCCTATTGACTGATAGAACCCATTGTGATGATGAATTGCAAGTTCAACGTTCACAGCCTCGTCATCGATTGCATAGGCTTTGTATAGCATCCAGTGCAAGATAGGCTGCCAGAAAACGTCAGACACCGGTACTGTGTCACCGTATGCCGTCGGCAGGGTCGGGAGTTTCGATACTATGATCTCGACGTAGACGGCCGGGCTTGCTTTTGGTGCCGGTGTGACAAAGAAATTGTACGGGTCTTTCAGGTCATAAGTGAAATGGTCGATGAATGCTGAACCACCAGAACTTGCAGCTTCAGAGTGCCAGGTGAAATTTGAGTCATCGAGCTCAGACCGTTTGATAAGGGTTACTGGGTAACCCGGGGTTTGCCCGTTGAACCCCATGTTACGTGTGATGTCAATCAGACGTAGTGCATCAGACGGCAGAGTTTGCCGTGTAGCCAAGCCGGTCAGGAGCAGGGGCTCCGTCACGGCATTGGCATCTGGTCTGGAAAGGATAAGGGTCCGGATGGCATCCTGAAGAAACTTAAGCCATCGGGCACCGGTCAGCCGGCTGCCGTCGAGTGTGATTGCATAGGAGCCGTCAAAGGTGATCTCATCTCCAAACTCAAAGGAAGCATCATA
>CALNZC010000008.1:0-14662 GCA_942490895.1 uncultured Saprospiraceae bacterium | reverse complement strand
CTGATCTATACGGGAATTGTTACGTCGCAGGATTTATTAACGGGTCCAATTATGTTGAGTTCGATTCTACTCGTGTTGACTGAATAGTGAGCAATGTCATCCCCAATTTAACTTCCAAATACACGGACTTTTATGTGGTCAAATTCAGTTCCGATGGAGAAGTTCTCTGGGGCCTCCAAAGTCTGGGAAAAAAAAGCTGAAAATATTAAAAGGGATTGCCGCAAATGCCGCTGGTGAATTATATATCACCGGGACGTTCAACAGCGATTTGTTCGAACTAGGAACGACCCATCTGGAATTCAGTGGATCTCCGGTATTGGATCAGGGATATATGGCAAAAGTCGGCCCGAATGGTCATGTTCATTGGCTAAAGAACCTGGACTTGTTGAATCCTTCTGATATTCAGGTGGATGCATTGAATTCGGTTTATGTTGTGGGCATCAACTATCAGGGAAATGTTATCGACGACGTGGTGTTTAATAATACGATGATTGATCAGTTCCTGTTCAGGTCCGATTCGTCAGGAACGGTGGAATGGGCGAGTGGAGTTCGAGCCAACAAAGGCATCAACTTTCATCATCTGGCGACAGATGACTATGGTAATTGTACGGTTGGTGCTTCATGGGCAAATAATGCCCTGACGACAGCAGTCGGGAAATTTTATCCGACTGGTAGTTATGATTTATTCTTGTATCGGACTGACCGAGAAGGTCAGATCCGATGGGTACAAACGCTCGGCTCACAAGGTGAAGACAGATGGCAGGGTTTAGCCGTCAACAATCTGGGCGACATCGCTTTTTGCGGCTTTTTTTATGGAGAAATACTTTTTGTTGACTCTATTGCTCTCGAGAATCCGGATGGCAATCCAGATACTTTCCTGGGTGTGCTTGATGGTGATTGTTCTATGCCCGAATGGGAGATGACAATTCAACCCGATACGGGTGGTTCATCCGGTTTGATACAGTTGATATACCCACAAGGAGGTGGAGAAGATCTGGAAGTCACCTGGTTTAGCACGGATTCATTGCATTTGATCGGTGCAGGGAACATGTTGAGTCTTATCAGTTCAGGAGAATACCTGGCCTTGATCGCGCATCCGAATGGCTGTTCTCGTATGGATACAATAGAAGTCCCTTTTTTGGTTCCAGTAATGGAAGTAGTACCTCAGACAATTCAAGTGAGTCCAAACCCACTAAAGGATTCTCCGCTGGTCATGAATCTTCCAGAAGGATGGTACCGGATTCAACTGTTCGATGAAACAGGTCGGTTAGGTATGGACCAAGCGATTATGGAGGGCGGTAAAATCGAATTGAATCTGGGGACATTGAGGCCCGGCAGATATATCCTGGTCGTTGATGACCTTCGTAATGAACACCGCATTTCCAAACTGATTATTGTTTCACCATAATCATACTGCTCGTTTGAAGTGAATAAAAAATCTAATCGTTCATGTGGAGAGATCTGAAATACCTGATCGCCTATATTGCCCCGATATCGGCCTGGATCGGGTTTACCTGGGGAGGCTGGTGGTCACCAGGGTCCATGTATGTGGCCTTTATCCTGATCCCGATCTGCGAGCTTTTCCTGCCGACCGATGCGGGGAATATTGCAGAGACTGAAGAGGCATCCCGGTTGAAAAAACGGTTTTTTGATGTTTTGCTCTGGATGAATGTCCCTATCCTGTACTTCTTGTTATACGTTTATCTGGTTCGGGTTACTACCGGGGGACTGACTGTTGGCGAACTGGTGGGCATGCTGTTCAATATGGGACTGATCATCGGTGTAAGTGGAATTAATGTGGGGCATGAACTTGGGCATAGACCATCGCTTTTCGATCGATTCATGGCCTGGACCTTGCTTCTGCCTGCCTTTTATTTGCATTTCTACATCGAGCACAATCGGGGCCATCACCGTTGGGTGGCTACAGATCGTGATCCCGCCAGTGCGCGACGTGGAGAATGGATCTATGCCTTCTGGTTGCGGAGTATTTTGGGTTCCTGGTGGAGCGCCTGGCGGCTGGAAGCGCAACGGTTACAAATCATGAACAAGCCGACTTTTCATCCTGGCAATCAAATGATCCTGATCCACATCGTCCAGGGGATCTATCTCGGCCTCATTTATGTTCTGTGGGGCGGTACAGGGGTGCTCTTTTGCATTGGGGTCAGCCTTGGTGGGCATCCTGTTGCTGGAATCGATCAACTACATCGAACATTACGGCTTGCGTCGTCAACAGCGGAAAGCTGGGCATTATGAAAAGGTGCAACCCTGGCACAGTTGGAACAGCGACCATGAGTTGGGACGGATCTTCCTCTATGAACTGACCCGTCATTCGGATCATCATTACAAGGCCAGTCGCAAATACCAGGTCTTGAGGCATTTTCCAGACAGTCCTCAACTACCTTTGGGGTATCCGGGATCGATCATCCTGGCCCTGATCCCTCCCTTGTGGATATCCATGATTGACCCCAGGCTTCCTTCTTCCCCACCGACTACCTGACCAAACCTTATGACTGATTCCCTTTCTGCCTTTATTCAGGAATTACCCAAAGCCGAACTGCACCTGCATATTGAAGGTACGTTTGAGCCGGAGTTGATGTTTGCCATCGCCAAACGCAATGGTATCCCTCTGGATTTTGTATCCGCAGAGGAGTTGAAAACAGCCTATCGGTTCAACAACCTGCAGGAATTTCTGGACATCTATTATCTCGGCGCAAAGGTGCTCATCCATGAAGTCGATTTTTATGACCTGACCATGGCCTACCTGAAGACCTGTATGGCCCAGAATGTGGTGCACACCGAAATCTTCTTTGATCCTCAAACACATACCGATCGCGGCATCGCCTTCGAAACAGTCATTCGTGGGATTCGAAGAGCACTGGAAGACGGGGAGCATCAGTTTGGCATCACCTCACGGTTGATTTTATGCTTCCTTCGGCATCAGACAGAGGAAGCCGCGTTTCAAACGCTGGAAGAAGCCCTTCCCTTTAAAGAGTGGATCACGGGTATAGGACTGGATTCATCCGAAATGGGGCATCCCCCTTCCAAATTCGAGCGAGTCTTTCGAAAAGCAGGTCAGGAAGGTTTTTTGCTCATGGCCCATGCCGGGGAAGAAGGACCCTCTTCTTATATCCGGGAGGCATTGGATCTTTTGCAGGTGACCCGAATTGATCATGGCAACCGCTGTCTGGATGATGATGACCTGGTCCAGGAGCTTGTCCAACGTCAGATTCCATTGACCTTGTGCCCATTATCTAATCTGGAACTCAAGGTGATCCACCAGCTTTCTGACCATCCGGTCAAACGGATGCTGGATAAAGGTCTGTTGGCTACCCTTCATTCCGATGATCCGGCTTACTTTGGCGGTTATATCAATGAAAATTATTTACGTACTGCAGAGGCTGTTGGACTGACCCGGCATGATCTTGGACAGTTGGCCATCCATAGTTTTCAGGCCAGCTTCCTCGCAGAAAGGGAAAAGGAGATCTGGATCGATCGAGTGAAGACGTATATGGCTTCCAATTGATTCCACCCTCTGACATCTTCAGAATCACTTCATTTTGGTGAGGCTGGCAAGCGGCGATCACCTGAATATTAGGTTACTCATTTGCTTTTATTATCCAATACTCATAATGACAAATACTGTGCACGCCCAATTCGGGAATATTGATATCTATCTGTTCGATCAGATCCTGAAAGGCCGTTTTCACAGTGGTCAGCGTATTCTGGACATTGGCTGTGGAAGTGGTCGAAACCTGGTCTATTTTCTGAATAACGGGTACGATGTATGTGGGATTGATCAGGACCCGGAAGCGATCGATCGGGTTCGTGAGATGGCGATCAAGATCCAGTCGGATTTCGATCCTGCACGTTTTACTGTTTCGGCCATTGAGTCACTTCCCTTTCAAGAAGAGGAATTTGATTTGGTCATCGCCAATGCCGTTCTCCATTTTGCAGTAGATGCAAGTCAGTTTGAGGCCATGTTGTACGCTGCCTGGCGAGTGTTGAAGCCAGGAGGAGTATTTTTTGCTCGACTGGCTTCGAATATCGGTATCGCCGACCGAATCCAACATATTGGAAACGGGATGTTTCAGCTACCAGATGGCACAGAACGTTATCTTGTGGACCAACGGATGATCCTCAACTACACCCGTGATCTGAATGGTGAATTGTTGGAGCCCATCAAAACGACCATCGTTCAGAACCTGCGCAGCATGACCACCTGGGTGATGCGCAAGAAAAATCCGGAAGAGGAAGAAGGATGATCCACTGATCTTCACGGATGATCACATCCGACCAAACAAAGCATCTATATGAAGTATCGACGACTGGCGGCAGAAGAACTGCAGGAACTGGAAGCCGAGTTTATTCAATTCCTGGCTTCCAATACCATTACTGGACCCGACTGGGAGAAATTGAAACGGGACAAGCCAGAGCGCGCAGAAGAACTGATCGAACTATTCAGTGATATCGTTTTTGAAAAAGTGCTGGAAAAGGTAGAGTACCTGGAAATGAGTACACGTCAGGATATTCGCACTTTTCATTGTGAGCAAGGCATCATCCGTATGAATGGCATTCGGGTGGAAGGGGAAACCAACCTGGATTTCACCAAAACGACAGACCCTCAGTCCATGATCGCTGAAGCCAAAGAGAGTGGGGCCACATTACAGGTCTATACTGGGGAGAAAGGATATACACCCGGACGTTCAGAAGAACTGTTCAGAATGATGCAACAAGGTGCACTCATCTCCAGGGATGGCCATTTGTTCAAGACGCTGGAAGCTCTGAAATCTACATCTGCTCAATAAGAAATTCCGTTTTTCTCCCGTAACCATTGGACGAAATCCCATGCAAGAAGCAGGGTTTCTTCTTGCAAGATTCGGGAGTCTTGTCGGAGTTCAGCATATCGATCCATCAGATCAGCGTTTTTCTTCATCAAATTCAGGAGGGTGCGGGCCACCTTCATCCACCGTTCCGGATCCGGGACAACAGGTAATTCCCTGACTTTGAATAGAGACATGGCATGGACAAATGCCTCATGGTCATAGGGTGCATATTCAGCTGGATAACGCAATGCGAGATAGAAGGTAATGATCTGCAGATCCTGATCGTGTCCGGAATACGCTGGCTTCAATCCACTGTCCTGATAATGTTGGAGGAGCTCATCTGCATGATGTTGAAATCGGCTGATCCGTCCTTGCAGGTCCTTGTCTTTTCGAAATAGATCAAGAAACATGGCATGGACGAGGTGTGGCTCTAATCCTAGAAAAATCAACATGATCTCCTTGGGTTGGTATCCTTCTCTGCTCCACATTCGGCGATTGACATCACTCTGTACACTGTGATCGAACATGGCCATCAGATCGATGGCTTGCAGGTCCCAGCATTCCTGGAATTGTTGCTGGACGGCCCATAGATGTGCATTGGGTCGATTGGGGAATTCGGTGGTGTATCCGGCGATAGATTCCTGGATGATCTGCAGATTCATACTTCCATTTTCTACCTGCAAGATTACAATCTGCAAATGGGATCGAGCTGATCCGGACAAGATTGGGCATGGGATGGAGAACAATACTAATTTTGCACCCGCATGAATGCCCCGTCCTCACCATCTGATCTGCCCAAGCGGGCCATTATTCTACCCATCTTCCTGACGGTATTCATTGATATGCTCGGGGTTGGTATTATCATTCCAGTGCTGCCTGCTTTGTTTTTTGAGGAGGAGTCCATGATCTTTTCACTGGATGTGGCCTTTAAGACACGTTCCCTGTTATATGGCTTGTTGTTGGCCAGCTACCCGTTTATGCAGTTTTTCGGCGCACCTATTTTGGGTACATTATCCGACCGATTTGGTCGGAAGCCCATTTTACAAATATCTCTGGCCGGGACTTTTGTCGGGTATTTACTCTTCGGATATGCCGTCGCCACCCAGAACATCCCACTCCTTTTCTTCAGCCGGATGTTACCGGGCTTTACGGGGGGAAATATCTCTATCGTCTATTCTGCTATTTCCGATGTGAGTGACGAATCGTCAAAAGCCCGAAATTTTGGCCTGGTGGGCATGGCCTTCGGATTGGGGTTCATTCTTGGGCCCACACTTGGTGGGATCCTGGCTGATCCCACGATGGTCTCCTGGTTCACACCAGCTACACCCTTTATCTTCACCGCTATCTTGACCCTGATCAACATTCTCCTGGTTCAGTATGTGTTCAAGGAGACCCTGATCGAAAAAGGACATGCAGCGGTCAATCTATTTAAGGGGGTCACGAACATTGCTCGTTCTTTTCAGGCACCCAACCTGCGGGTCATCTTCAGTGTGGTCTTGCTGACTTCACTGGGGTTCACTTTCTTCACCCAATTCTTTTCGGTGTTGTTGATCGAGAAGATCGGTGTGCGGATCAAGGATGTCGGCTTGTTGTTTGGCTGGATCGGCTTGTGGCTGGTGATCACACAAGGGGTGACGGTGCGAATCCTCAGCCGAAAATATGGGAGCAGCACAGTGTTGCGTGTGAGTCTGTTGATGTTATCCATTGCTGTCGGTGCCGTATTGATCCCCAGCGAGCTCTGGATGTTCTACCTGGTCAACCCGTTCATTGCTACCTTCCAGGGGATCACTTCGCCTAATCTGACTGCTGTTGTTTCTTCCCAGGCAGCCAGGCATCAACAAGGAGAGATCCTGGGCATCAATCAAAGTATGCAATCGATGGGGCAAATATTCCCAGCGCTGATCGGCAGTTATCTCAATACCATTGACGTGAATGTCCCGCTGATGGCCGCCTCGGGATTTATCCTGATGGCCTGGATTGTCTACATGTTTGTTTTCCAACCTCGCCATAAGTCGAAGTTGTCTACTGTGGAGACGGTGGAATAGGGAATGACTTCTGTAGTGCAAAGCGCCCATCTTCTCGTTGAAATACAAACCTCTTTGTACTTATAATTATTTTGTACCTGTCTCTAAGAACACCCATTTATCAATCTTCTTCGCGGTTGCGGTGGGACACCGCACAAATAGCCGGAACGAGTGAGACACTCGTACCAACATTCATTTTTTAGTGGTGTAAATCCATCTTCGACGTGCCTGGGATATCAAGGTTTGGAGCGAATATCCTTTCTTCTCTTTGACTCCATAACTCTATTAACAGATATTCAAACTGCCTCGAGCCAGGCTCTTCGTTAAAACCATGAAATAATCACCCACGCTCAGAGATGTTTCTTGCGCCCCTTCAGGGCTTGACCACTGGTATATTGGAATCCCCGGGCTGTAGCCCGGGGCTATATTCTTGCGCCCCTTCAGGGCTTTCCGGAATGTATCAGATCTTGGTGATTCTTGCTCTTCGTGAACTTGATTTGCTGACGAATTTCAGGGCCGAATTGATAAGATAACAGCCCTTTCTAAAGCCTTCTTCGCGGTTGCGGTGGGACACCGCACAAATAGCCGGAACGAGTGAGACACTCATACCAACATTCCATTTTTTAAGGAGTTAAAACTTTCACGGATGTGTCCGGTATGAAAAGATTTGAAGCGAGTATTCTACCTTCTCCTAAACTCCTAAACTCCTAAACTCCTAAACTCCTCGACTCCTCCCCTCCTACAACTGGTCCAACAGCTCTTGCGTCAGGCTATAATCCTGTCCACTGGCCCTGGCGAGCTCAATAGCATGGCGAGCTGTTTTTTTGGCTTTGCTCTTTTTCCCCAGTTTGGCATAAAGTGCAGCCAGTGTATCGTTGTTGTAATAGTTATCGGACCACTTGACGGCTTGCTTAGCCCATTTCACAGCAATTTTCAGGGCTTTGGGATCGTCCACATGCTCATAGAAAGACCAGGCTGCATCATTCAGTGCATCGGCATCGTCAGCGGGATAGGCATCGTAGTAGTTGAGGGCCGCCAGGGTATAATCCTGGATCCGGTTGGCCTGGCGGAAGTAATTCATCTTGAAATAGGCCAGTTGGCGATCGGCATCTTCCGGGTAAAGCTCAATCAGCATGTTTTTAACGGTGATCCAATCCGGGTCATCCAGAAAATTAGCCATGTTGATCACCTCATCAATCTTGCGAATGACGGGGGTGGAGCCATAGTGTGCCTGGAATTCTGCCCGGTGATCGAGCAAATAACGAAAGGCTTTGCCGTCGATATACTCGGCAAAGGAGAAGATGAACTCCATGTTTTTACTAGTCGACCAGTTGTCCTGAGTCTCCAGATATTCCATAGCAACCGGGTAATGCGTTCCATCCATAGCGTTCAACCGAACGTAGGCATAGGTGTACAAAAACCCGGCATCGCGGTCACCATGAGCATACTGTTCGTCGAGAGCCTGCATCTTTCGATTGGGGTCAAGAGCGGTCATGGCCAGGTCGATGAATTGTTGCGGCCGGTGGAAGCCTGCGACCCGATGGACGATCTGACCGGCAGGATCCAGGAAGAGCAAAGTCGGATAGGCCTGGACATTATAGCCTCTGGCCAGATCGATGCCTTCCCCCTTTTCCATATCCATCTTGACATTGATGAATCGTTGGTTGTACAGAGCGCCAACAGTGCTATCGGCAAAGGTCTGTTTGTCCATCATTTTGCATGGACCACACCAGGTGGTGTAGGCATCCATGAAGATGAGTTTGTTCTCACGTCCCGCCTGTTCGAGGGCGGAGAGCCAGTCGCCTTCATGAAAAACGACACCCTGACCTGTCAGAACTGAGAGGGAAAACAGAAAGACAAAGCCACCTGTAAGGAAGCTGCGGAAGGTTGGAAAAATGGTCATAGAGGAGGGGCGTTACATTTCCTGAAGAAGGGCATCGATATAGGTGATGACGCGGTCATCACCGGCGGCTCGTTCCCGGGCGGTCAGGGCGGCTTTTTTTGCTTTTTTAAACTTGCCCTGTTTGTGCAGGATCTGAGCCAGCGTAATCCAGGGTTCGTGGGTTTCTACCTGTTTCGCAGCTTTACTGGACAGGCCAGCAGCGACTTTGAGTCCCTCAGGATCATTGGGATATTGCTGGAGGAGTCGATTGGCGAGGCCATTAACGCCCATGGGGTCATCTTTGACCTTGGCTTTGCCATAAACTTTACAGGCTTTGAAGTAAGCTGGAATATTAGCAGCGCCACTGTAAAACTGCATGTCGGCATCCAGGGCAAAATCTGCCGAATGTGCAGGGAAGTGGGCCTTCATCGTAGTCTTTGCCTGTTCGAACAGGTCTGGAACATTGAATTCGATTGCTTTCATCAGCGTAGCGGAACTCGCCAGTTCGATCTTGCTTTCTACCTGAGATTTGCCAACGAGCTTTTCGATTGCAGGCCGATGTTTGATCAAAAGGTCAAAGACTCGGGAATCCGCTTCTGTGGTCCCTTCGAGGATGATCTTCAGGTTTTCGGGAGTGGTCATATCGGTTTGCTCGTCCAGATAGGTATTGACCACCTTGAGACTGGACTTACCGGCTTTATTCAGTGCGGTAATATAGTTGAGGACCAACTCGGCATTATGGTCTCCCGAGTCGAACTGAGTGGCATAATCATCTGAGTTATCTACTTTGGCCAGAGCAAACTGGGCCAGACGGATCAACTGTTCGGCACCTTGCGCTCCGACTTGACGATGCACGACTTTTCCATCTGGACCGATGAAGTATAATGTGGGGAAAGCGGAGACGGGATAGGTCGTCCGAAAGACCAGTCCATCACCTTTCTCCATGTCCAGTTTGACATTGATAAAATACCGATTGTAGACATCGCCAACTTCCTTCTTTGGGAAGGCTTCACGAGCCATGCGCTTGCAAGGACCACACCAGGTGGCATAGGCATCAATGAAGATGAGTTTGTCCTCTTTTTTGGCGAGATCCTGTGCTTCTTCCCAGGTGCCGTGAAAGAAATCGATGCCCTGAGCAGATAGGGCAGATGAGGAATAGAGAAAGAGAAAGAGAAGAATGAGTCGTTGCATAGAAATCTGGATTCGAAAGGACACAGGTTTAAACGGTAACAAACCGAAAGGGGTGCAAGGTTTCCCGGGTTTAACAAAAGGATCAGGGTGCAGGTTGTTGAAAGCAATGAATGGCCGCCAGCTCTTGTTTATACTGGATTTGTTCCTCTTCCAAATCATAGTCTGTTTGCAGTCCAAGCCAGAATTTGGCGCTTGTCCCAAAAAATTTTGCAAAACGAAGTGCTGTATCAGCGGTTATCCGACGTTTTTTCTTGAGGATCTCGCTGATCCTAGTTTGGGGGAGAAAGGTTTCTTTCGCCAAACGATAGGCAGAAATACCCAGGGGTACAAGGAACTCCTCTTTGAGGACCTCACCAGGATGGATGTTTGGGAGTTGGCTCTTCATTTTCAAATCTTAGTGGTCATCCATTATTTGAACCTCCATTGCCTCAAGGTTCATCCATTTAAACACAATTCGCCATTGGGCATTGATCCGTATACTGTAATAATCGGAAGAGGATCCAGATAATTTTTCAAGCCGATTTGCTGGAGGAATCCGAAGGTCGTCCAGGCTGTGAGCGTTATTCAACATTCTCAGTTTCCTTCTCGCAATATGCTGAATATCTGTGAGCAATTTTTTCGAAAATGTACCCAACCAGACTCGTTCCGTTTCCTTATCACCAAATGACCTGATCAATACTTATGCGTTGTAGTACTAACGTCAAAAGTAAGTAAATTGGTTTCCAAAGTCAAGAAAAGCTGTTGACTTAGATATCCAGGGTCAGCCAGACACCACAATGATCAGAATGAATGGCTTCCGGATGGTGACCGGCATCGATGATCTTGTCCGCCAACGGGGGCGATACCGATTGATAGTCGATTCGCCAGCCCTTGTTGTTGGCACGGGCATTGGCCCGGTAGGTCCACCAACTGTAGGCGACCTCCTCCGGGTGTGCATGCCGATAGGTGTCCACAAAACCGGAGTCGAACCAGCGGGTCATCCACTCTCGTTCTTCGGGGAGGAAGCCGGATGAGTTTTTATTGCCCTTCGGATCATGGATATCCATTTCGGTGTGGGCAATATTATAGTCACCGACAATTAGCAAGTTGGGACGCTCCTTTTTCAAGGTATTGGCCCAGACGAGCATGTCCTCCAGAAAACGCATTTTCACGGCCTGTCTCACTTCACCGGTTGTGCCGCTGGGGAAGTAACAGTTGAGGATGGTCAGATCTCCGATATCTGTTCTGAGGACTCTTCCTTCCCGATCGTATTCCTCGACCCCCATCCCAATGTCGACATGATCCGGTGCCTGTCTGGACAATGTGAGGACGCCACTGTAGCCTTTCTTTTCGGCGGAGTGCCAATGGGCATGATAGCCTCGTTCTTCAAAGGGGGCCATATCCACCTGGTCGGGTTGGGCTTTGGTCTCCTGGATGCAGATCACATCAAAGTCATGCCGATCGATCCAGTCGATCAGACCTTTGTTCAGGGCGGCACGGATGCCGTTCAGATTGTAGGTGAGGATGGTTTTTGCCATAGCCGGAAAGATAAGGCGTTTCTTGTTCCTGCGTTTCTTGCCTGCCGGCCGCCAGGCAGGGTCTCTGGTGCCACTGTCAGTGACAAATTCAAAATAATTGCTGCGATTGCGAGTAGTAGTGTCACCCTTAGGGACTCATTCCTGATCTCTACATGTTGTACTATAAACCTTGCACCCAGAAGGGGCACTGACCCAGAGGGGGCCTCTGATTTATTCCTGGTCCTCAGACCCCGATTTTGCCATTACCCAAGGCCCAATACCCAATACCCAATACCCATGGCCCCTTTCTCACATTCTCCTCGACTTTCCCCTCCAATCTCCCAACCTCCTCCACCCTTCACATGCGGGCACTTATGAAGTTTTTGTTATTTTTGGTAGTTAACTACTCATCAAACCCCTCCTTATGAAGACACGTATACTCTTTTTAGCCTTATTTACCGTTCTATCCGGCATATTGCTTGCCCAGGATTTTTCGGATGACTTTGAATCCTACACAGACGGTGCCTGGGTGGCACAGTCTTCCACAGTTTGGACAACCTGGAGCAATAACCCAGGCTCTGCGGAGGATGCAAAAGTCTCTACAGAACAAGCATACAGTGGTACCAAGTCGATCAAACTGGTGAGTACTGTCACGACAGGTGGACCAACTGACCTGGTACTTCCATTTGGTCAGAAGTACACAGATGGCACATTCACTTACGGGATGAAAATGTGGGTCGGAGCTGGGAAAGGCGCGTATTTCAACTTCCAGGCTACGGCTACCATTGGCCAGATCTGGGCAACGGATGTCTTCTTTACTCAGGATGGCACCATGCGTGTTGAGACGGGTGGTACCGTTCAGGCGTCCACGTCTTACGCTGCTGAAACATGGATCGATCTGGTTTTTCAGATCGACCTGACGAACAATGTATGGGATGTGCTCGTCGATGGTAATTCCATTGGCAGCTATTCCAACCCGAATAACAGCATCGCATCCATCGACATCTTCCCATTGAATGCAGCAGGACAATCCCTGTTCTATATCGATGATGTCTACTTTGACTATGAGCCTTTTGTTCAACCGACAAAAGATCTGTCTCTGTTCTCACTGACGACCAAGAACACCACCATCGCCGGCGCATCTCAGGGCTTGAAAATGACGCTGAAAAATCTCGGTATTACACCGATCACAGATGTGGATGTCACCTGGGATGATGGAACGGATTCTTATACAGACAATCTGACGGGATTAAACCTGAACAGTCTGGAGACTTACACCTTTACACATTCGACCAAATTGCAGGCGAAGGAAGGCGCTACCGCTATCACAGTGACCTTGACCAATATCAATGGTGATGTCGATGAAAATGATAAAAATGATGTCCGAAATGCGACGGTTACGGGTATTGTTCCCGCACCGGATCGCATGGTGGTAGGTGAGGAAGGAACTGGAACCTGGTGTGGATGGTGTCCTCGTGGAGCCGTCTTCATGGATTCCATGGCACATGATTATCCAGAGTACTTTGTCCCTATCGCTGTCCACAATGGTGACCCGATGGTGGTCACGGCCTATGATGCGGGAGTGGGAGCATTCCCGGGCTTTACCGGTTATCCAGGTGCGATCGTCGATCGTGCATCCGTGATCAATCCATCTGCATTGGAGAACAGCTTGTTCTCCAGAGTGGTCATTCCTGCCAAGGCCAAGCTGGTCAATGGCGCTGAATATGATCCGATTACCGGGGTACTGACGATGACAGTCAGAGCAGAATTTACGGGGAATGCCAGCGGTGACTGGCGCTTGAATATGGTGGTCACCGAAGATGGTGTTACAGGTTCAACAGCCGCTTACAATCAGTCCAACTACTATTCAGGCGGCGCCAATGGTGAGATGGGTGGTTATGAACTTCTTGCCAATCCTGTTCCAGCATCCCAGATGGTCTATGACCATGTCGCACGCACGATCACAGCCGGATGGGCTGGACAAGCAGGCAGTGTACCGACTCCAGTGACAGCTGGCGAGACTGTTATTGCGACGTTTACCTGGAACGTACCTGCAGGTATGAAGACCGAGAATATGCACATTATCAGCATGTTGACATTGCCAAACGGAAACATAAACAATGCGAATACAGCAACGTTTGATGAGGCGATCGCTAATGGCCTGGCTTCCTCAAATGAGGATCCAATTGCTCTGGAATCCCTTGATGTCTATCCAAACCCGGCTGGTGATCAGGTGACCCTGGCTATCCAGTTGGCCGATGCTCAGGCAGTACATGTACAGGTCTATGATGTCATGGGTCGTGTAGTGGCTTCACAAGCATACGGTATCATGAGTGGTCAGCAGTGGCTGCCCCTCCAAACGAATACCCTCAGCAATGGGGTTTATTCTTTGCGTATTGACGTAGGGGACGGTTTTGTCACCCGTAAACTGGTGGTTCAGCACTAAGCTGAAACCCAATAGCATAATGCAAAGGGCCACTCCGAGTTCTCGGAGTGGCCCTTTTTGCTTGCGTTAGTTCGGTGTTTGGTAAAGGGTAAACGTCGAAGGGTAAAGGGACCAAATGATCGGGAAAACGGGTGGAAACCATCTCTTCGTTCAGGGGTGTTTTGTCACCATTTTTGCGGGGCAAAAATGCCGCCAAAACAAGGGAGACGCCTGTGTACCCGCGGGTTTCACCCTGGACGATGGTGCTGATGGCCCCATGTCCAGGCACGGCTCGGGGCTATTGAAGTTGGACCCCAACAGGGTCCTTTGCTGAATAGGTAAGGAAAGAAACTGGACGTTTAACCGAAATAGGCCCCCTCTCCTTGAAAAGGAGAGGGTTGGAGTGAGGTTAGACATTCCGCCAAAACTAGGGAGACGCCTGTGTAACCCCGGGTTTCACCCTGGACGATGGTGCTGATTGCCCCATGTCCAGGCACGGCCCGGGGCTAATCAAGTTTGACCCATCCGGGGTCCTATTAATCCTGGTAAGGCATAATTTGCCAATACCATATACCCATTACCTCTCCCCAGTGGCGCAGCCACAAACGTACCTTTCTAAATAATTAGTTGTTGGTGCTGGTGTCTCACCAGCTCCTCCTATCTTCCCTTGTCCCACCGGTATTTGAAGGTGGCTTTAGGTTTCAGAAAACTCAAATCATCAATACTTTACTTCGTGATTGCGGTGAGACACCGCGCAATATCCGGTTCGAGTGAGACACTCGAACCAACGGAACATATATTCGTTTGGATGATTAAACATT
>CALNZC010000007.1:0-4706 GCA_942490895.1 uncultured Saprospiraceae bacterium | reverse complement strand
CGCGAGATCCATGGCTCTCCAGGGAATGATTTCTCCGGTTTGTTTGTTGCTAAAGCTGTGAGACTCTTGACAGCATGCTGGAAAATCCGCATCTTGAATTGTTCTTGCCGTCGCATCAAAACCGCATTATGTCATTGGTGAAGCTAACCGCCCTTCTCTTTCTATGTGTATTTAGCACATTTCCCTTTCAGGCCTCCGGCCAATCCTGGGACAAACAGGACTATTCGGGCTATCGCTGTGCCATTCTCCAGATCAAGGATGTCCGTGTAGATGAGCAGCGGATTCGTTTTTCGTGTTCGTTGGCAAATACGGGCAGGAAAACGCTACATTTTCAATCGGAATCCCCAAGAACGTGATTGTCTTTACGGCAGACCGGAGTCTGGAAACAGCGGGTCTGATCAACGAACAGACCCTGATTGCCCGGGCGTTGATGAGCTCCGGCTTTTCATTGAAGCCTGGTGAAATGATGAACGTGAAAAAGTTTGACTTTTCAAGAACGATGCCCGCCTCTATACCGGAAAAAACCACTGTAACAGATGAACCCGTAGCGGTTGATCAGGCAATGATGCCCACTAGCCCTATGGGGAATACAGGTGAAGCAAAGGATGACTTCATCCCCTTGATCGACCCGGAAAGAGAAGGATGCCCGGATCTCGTTATTGATTCGATGTGGATTGTGGAAGAACGAAAAAATTCGATGCGAGTAGCCTTCCGAATGTGTAATCGTGGAGATGGTCCGGCACCACTTGTATACAGCGGATCGAGCGGACAAGGGGATGGGTGTCAGCTTTTATTTTGGTACTACTGATCGAATCAGCAGAGGCTCCCAGTTTATTCAGGGTGTTCACATAGATGCCGGTCTGGCATCCAGTGAAGGCCGACTGTTACCTGGCGCTTCATTAGTCAAGGAGGTGAAAGTCAATACCCGGAAACATACCCGATTCCTTACCGCACTGCAATGCCGGTTGGATACCTTTCAGCGCATTCACGAATGCGATGAAGCCAACAACGAATTTGTCTACTATTTACGCTAGTCATCAATAGTATGACGGGCGTCTGACCTTTGCGGCATGCTTGGCCAGGCGAAGCACCTGGCAGGTGTATCCAAATTCATTATCGTACCATGCATAGATGGTGACCGTATGGCCATCAGCGGATACTATGGTAGAAGGCGAATCCAGAACAGAAGTACTGGTCATTCCTACGGCATGCGTCGATACATATTCTTCATCAGCTGAATAGTGGATCTGTTCAACCAGATCACCGGTCAGACTGGCTTTACGGATCATATCGTTGACCGCGTCTACGGTTGTGGCTTTTTCTAAAGTCAAGACCATAATGGCCAGTGAGACGTTTGGTAATCGGTACACGAACTGCATTGCCTGTCAGTTTGCCGGAGAGGTGGGGTAAAACCTTGGCCACAGCGTGTGGCGGCACCTGTGGGGGTCAGCACTATGTTCAGAGCAGCAGCCCGACGACGCCGTGGTTTTTAGTGGAAGTGGTCCAGCAGATTCTGATCGCTGGTATAGGCATGGACCGATTCGATATGTCCACGCTGGATGGTAAAAGCGTTATCCATCACCTCGAGGATGGGCACAATAGCATTGGTCGTACAGGAAGCGGCACAGAACACTTGTTTAATGACCTTTTCAAAATCTACGTGTACATGGTTGACGCCATAGACCACATTGGGGATGTCTTTGCCCGGAGCAGTGAAGAGGACTTGGCTGACTATTCGGACGCATATGGCGGCTCGAACCGGCTTTATCACGCTTCACACACCTGTATTGTCAATGACCATAGCATCTGAGATTCCATATTCAGTGTAGTCGATATCCTCCGGATTCTTGGCATGGATCAGATGGACCCTGTTGCCATTGATGATCAGTTCGGAACCGTCGTGGCAGAAGCCTCCAACAGTACCATGGAAATCACCATGGACGAGTCTTTCAAGAGGAGACCACACGTTTGGACGCATCCAGGAATCGGTCCTCTACGGAAGGACGGGTGACGATGGCTCGCAAACAAAGTTGATCTCCACTGCCCGGTGGTGCTGATGATCCGGCGGGCCGCAATCCGGCCGATCCGGCCAAATCCATACAGAATCACATCTTTTGCCGCCAAATGAGGATTGGGGGATTGAATGACCTGCCCAAGTCGGGATCCGATAAAGGATTGGATGTCTGGGAAAGAAGACTCAAACTGCATCCACTCGGAAGCCAGTTTGCCGATATCCAGTAGAGCCGCTGGAATATCTTTTATAGATTGAATGCCTCTGGCTACCTCCAGGGTGATGTCCACCGGGATGGCCTTGTCCATATAGTTTCGGGCAACACGATGAAGATGAAGTACTTCACTTGGACGAGCATCATAGATATCCTCTCGAAAGAAGACCAGCTCGATGGACCGGTCAAAGCGTAAGGCCCCTGTGATCTGCAGCAACTCCAAGGCTTTCTTCTCTTTTTCGCGCCAATCGTTGAGGGTGATTTCGCGTTTCTCTCGGATCAAGGTGGATTGCTGAGTCATAAGGGGGAGATTTAATCGTGAAACAGAGTGCAAAAGTCGGAAAAACCCCGCAGAACCAATAAAAAAAGCGCCTCCCTTTTGAGGAGGCGCAGTCGAAATGTTTTTATGTCGGGAACAGGCTAGGCCACTCCGAGGTAATGCTTCAGAAGTTTACTCCGGGAAGCAGAACGTAACTTGTTGATCGCCTTGTCCTTAATCTGACGCACCCGCTCACGAGTCAGGCCGAACTTGTCACCGATGTCCTCCAGGGACATGGGGTGTTCGACTCCGATACCGAAGTAGAGCTTGATGACATCACATTGACGGTCTGTCAATGTGCTCAGGGAGCGTTCGATCTCGCGTCGAAGAGATTCGGAGTAACTCAGGAAGTCATCAGTGCCGGGAGTACTACTGTTCTCCAGAACATCAAGCAATGAGTTGTCTTCACCTTCTACAAAGGGAGCATCCATGGATACGTGCCGTGCAGCAACACCCAATGTCGTTTCTACTTCCTCTGTGGGGATCTCCAGCATGTCAGCCAATTCATCGGCTGATGGTTCACGCTCGTATTCCTGTTCCAGTTCGGAAAAGGCCTTGTTGATCTTGTTGAGGGAGCCTACCTTATTCAAAGGCAGTCGAACGATCCTCGATTGTTCTGCAAGTGCCTGCAAGATGGATTGACGAATCCACCAAACAGCATAGGAGATGAATTTGAATCCTCGGGTTTCGTCGAAACGCTGTGCCGCTTTTATCAGACCCAGGTTGCCCTCATTGATGAGGTCACTGAGTGATAGACCTTGATTTTGGTATTGCTTGGCAACAGACACGACAAAACGGAGGTTCGCTTTGGTGGAGCTTTTCTAGAGCCCGTTCATCCCTGTTTGATCCGTTTCGCGAGATCACTTCTTCTTCTGGGAGTCAGGAGGTCGACTTACCGATCTCATGACAAATATTTCTCAAGAGACTGGCTCTCCCTGTTCGTGATCGATTTCGTGATCTTTGAAGAATTGTCTCATGTACCGTATATTTTATGAACTTGTCGTTTCGAAGAGTTGATCAACTTTCAAATCCAGTGGGATGCATTTCAGGATGATGAGATGCTGGATAACAGCCACAAAAAGTAGGCCATTTTGAAGTAGTGGTC
The DNA here is from genome assembly GCA_942490895.1 of uncultured Saprospiraceae bacterium. Lineage (GTDB taxonomy): Bacteria > Bacteroidota > Bacteroidia > Chitinophagales > Saprospiraceae > JAGNXB01. The sequence continues at coordinate 1,057 of CALNZC010000007.1, read as the reverse complement.
AGCCTTCCTCGGACTTAACTGGGTCGATAATGAAAGTTCCCATACATTGAGGAAATGTTGTACATTAGCCTTGGAATATTCCCCCGATTTGTAGTTGGCCGCCATTCTTTCTGACTATTGACTCTCTTTTGAAACAGGCTATGTGAAGAACAAAGATAGAATGCGAATTCCTGCTCAAAGGCATCGTGCTCATCTTTATCGTGTATCAGTTCCTGAGTGATCCGGCTCTGCCTGATCAGATGGTTCTGTGATCATGTTGAAATTGATGAGTCAGTCTACAACTTCATTTGGAATGGATATGGTGAAGAAGCCGAGCTGATCGAAGATATTGAAGATGATTGCCTTCGGTTCGCCTGGCTTGAAGCGGACGATCCCGCAGAATTTTTTGAATTCACCATCACGACTTCTCCGATCACGGATGAGACCATTCTTACCATCACTGACTTTTGTGATGATGATGAGGTCCAGGATCAGAAATTGTTCTGGGATAGCCAGATCAAGAAGATGAAACATGTGATGGGGGGGTGATCCTAAACACCAGCAAGGCGAAGGACGATGTTTGAAAGCTGGCACCCGTTTCCATTAGTTCGCCTGCTCCTGCCCTTCATTACAGGGTTGCTGATTGCAGATCTGACCTCCTGGTCTTGCCCGGTCGCCCTTTTACTTTTCCTTCTCCTTCCACTCACTATTTGGTCGAAAGCTTCTTTGCCCCTCTGGCAAAGCAAGGCCTATGGCTTTTTATGGTTGCTATGGGTCGCACTTTCCGGGACGACCTATCTCTCTCTCTTTTATCCCCTTCATGCAGCTGACCACTGGGTGCATATCCCCATTGAAGAACTGGCAGACCCTCCACAATGGTCAGGGGAAATCAAGGATCTGGCACACAACGATCGCTGGGATCGGTTGACCCTGGAGGTGGATACACTCTCATCGGCCAATGTCGAACACGCTGTTTCCGGACGGTTGCTCGTCTACCTGGACCCTCAACACAATCAGGGATTACAAATTGGACAATTCATCCGGTTTGCTGGCCGCCCCTTTCCGATTCAACCGGCGT
>CALNZC010000006.1:0-15081 GCA_942490895.1 uncultured Saprospiraceae bacterium | reverse complement strand
TTCAAATTGAAATAAATCCAGGGTAGCGGCATGTCGGATCAATTCATAGCTGGTCTGATTACTGACCAGATCACCAAGTAGACTGTCTACCAGATTGATCGCCCTGTTGAGGATATCGGATAAAAAGACCAGCGCTAATTCAAGTCCGACCCACTGCCATAAAATGGTTGGATCCAGACCTGGGGTCTCGATCATGCCAACCACCTGATCGAGGATCAATTTACCGACAAAGAGAATGGCTAATGGGAGAACGGATTTGACCAGACGGAGCGAGAGATTGGCAAACGCCAGGCTCGGGTGTGTTCGCCACACCAGTGCCAGGAAGGGAGGCAGATGTTTGAGTGCAGCAAACTGTTCACGAAAAGGTCGATCTGGGTTTGGTGCCTTAAAGCGTTCACCGTGACGGGGTTGTGCCAAATGAGATGGTAGTTTGACCTGATGTTAAAAAATGTATGGACGGGAACAGCACCGTGCCTGGATAAAGGAAATGAAAAATATTGAGAGGATGTTCGTTTGGCTTGTCAATTCATGAGCCGAACCATATAAAAAAGACGGTTACATGCACTGGACGCACGCCGGTAAGGAAAGTGGGATGAGAAATCTGAAAATGGAGAAGAGATGACAAAGGGCATAACTGCATCCACTCCTCGCGACCCAGGTCCACAGCGAATATAACGCCCTAAAAGAAGAGTCTCTCTGCGAAGATCAGATCGCAGAGAGACATATTTTTCTGGTCAGCCCATTCGATTAGAAGCGGTAGCTCAAACCGAGGAGGACAACATCCGTACTCATATCGCTCGTCACGGTACTTCCAGGAACCTTTCCCAGAGGATTATCCGCAGCGATCAGCATCGGATTGAGGAGTTGGCCACTCACTTCAGTATTAAATCCATGATGATAAGTGGCATGTATTCCCCAGTGATCCAGGAATAAATAGCTGGCACCGATTTGCGCAGCATTGGCGATCACTGCAGGTGCAGAAGAGGACAAGAAAACATTATCCTCTGTGATCGGGTTCGTATTAAACGTGTAGCCAATTCGCAAGGGCAGATTTTCAATTCCTTTGTATTGAAGGCCTGCCGCCAGAACGTGAATACTTTCCCAACCGAATCCCGCTACGGCACCTGTTGGAAATCCATTGTCACCGATACGCCATCCGGTCTCAGCAAATCCATCCGTATTCGCATAATCGATGTATCGGTAGTCCACCGCGATATCGAATTGCTCGTGGGTATAAGCGGCGCCCAGTGATAAAATGGATGGATAGTCCATATTAAATGTGGTCAGGGGAGCTGCACTGCCATCCAGGTAGGCGCCTTCAATTTCAAGGTCACCGATAAATTGTGTGGTTTTATAAGTGGCCCCAAATTGGAGGCCATTTTCCAGAGCATAAAACAAACCGATCTGTCCACCGAATCCGACGGCGCTGGTTTTTTCGCCAATAGGATATCCGAGTTGCGGATCTGGTGCGGCTATTGGAGTGGGTTCTACTTGTAAGGAGGCATAATTAAAGGTTGGTGCGATCCCAATGGAAAACGCATCGGTAATCTGGTACGCACCGGTCACTCCTACTTGCAATAATTGGTAATCGGAATATAAATCACCAAAACCCATAAAATTCTGAGGGTAGAGCAATGGGTTGGAGGTTTGAGGATCAAAGTCGGGATTGCCAGGCAGGTTTGTCGTGGCAGGATACTCAACGCCAAAACCACTAATCCCCAAGGCAGAGATACCCCAGGCAAATTTGCTGTCTTCTTTGGCAAAGACGACGGCTAGGGTGGGCAAAATGGAAGCGCCTCGTTCATCTTCTGTCACCCCTTCGACTGGGAAGAATCCACCCTGGCCATCCGGAATATTCGCTTTGGAATAGACGGATGGAGCGGCAGTAAAATAAGCTGCACTGGCAGCGATCTCAGTAGCACGAAATGCTGTGATGGATGCCGGATTCCATTGCAAGGCTCCGGTCACATCCAAAGGAAGAGCAGTTGCTGCTCCGCCCATCGAGAAGTTAACTGGACCAGAACCCTGAAGAACGTGTCCCGTTTGGGCATACAGTTGAAAAGTAAGTCCCAGTCCAATCAATAGGAGAATGTGTTTCATCGTGGTTGATTTTTATCAAGAAACCCCCTGGTAGATCCAGGGATTCGACCCTGTTTCAATGATGAATTAGGGTCACCACGAAGTTGAGAACGAAGGGATAGGCATTCTGTAACACCGATCACCGGAGCGACTTTTCACTGGTTGATATGGATCATCCACAGAGATGACCCAGGAGAAATTTCCTGAATTAGGTAACTACAACAGCCTGGTGGTTGGATGACAGCAAATCTGATAAAAGGGTCAGGCGTACATCCACCATTCAAATCTGACAATAGGAAAATGTCCCAGGATAGCTTACTTCCTCCCGGGGATCACGATGGCATCCGGTTTTGTGTTTCCGGACGTGAGTTGATCATACTTTGCGGCTTGCTGCGCATTGAGCATGGCTTTGATGGAATCATGTTTTCTTTTTTCCTGAGCATCCAGTTGGACCTTTTTGGCATTGTCACTCAAAGATTTATTGGCATGAATCCCAGCGATTTTGCTTTGATAATCGGAGATGACCCGATCATATTTAGTGCGCTGTTCAGCGCTGAGGCCCAATTCGAGGGCGATATTGTCTGTTCCGGATCCTCGCTGTTTCTCTTCCAGCCCTGCATCTGCATTCGGGTTTGATGGAGATTGTGTACCTCCGCCAGTGGCTCCTGTGGGCAAGGTGAAGTTGCAGGCAGTCAGAAAAAGAGCACTAAAGAGAGCGAGAAATAGATTAGAGCGCATGGTGTGAATATTCATGTTGTTTTGAAGAGTCTAGTTGAAGGATCGAATTAACGGAATAACTCCTGAATGACCTGACTTATTTCATCATTTTTCGAAACAGTGTTCCCTCTTTAGTGGTGATTAACAGTGTCGTTATTCCCTGAGGTAGGGACAACACAGGAAGTTGCAAACTAGTTCGTCCTTCCGGATATGAAATGATTTGAGACCTGCCCAGTGGATCTACCAGGGTCAACCGCAGCACAGGATGATCGGGGGAGAGGATGGTCAGAGGGCCTGGACCTATCGGATTCGGGAAGCAGGTCAAGCGATCGGCCCAGGAGGGGTCTTCGGTGCCTACGGTGACCATAGTCGGTCCTTTGACGATCCACAACTCTGGATCAAGTTGGATCGAAGCCACAGGCCAAGGCATTTCGAGTACAAATGTTTCTCCCGAATAGGTGTGTGGGAGGCGAAAGAGGGAGTCCTGTCCTCCTGTTCCCAGTACAGAGACAGGCAGGGTCATGGGAAAAAACGCAACAGAAGGGTGAGAAGTGGTTTGGTCCACTTGAAGGATGACCTGTTGTTCGTCTGACGACCAGTTGAGGGAATAGGTCGGATACCCCTCTCCATAAAACCAGTTTTGGAAAAAGAGGGTAAGGTCCAGCCCGCTGGTTTCTTCAAGGTGTGAGACCAGTTCCTCTGTGTGGCCAAACGCATATGCATTTTCGGGGTCGTCCAGGTAATTCCGAACACCTTGGAAAAACGCCTGATCGCCCATCTCCCAGCGCAACATGTGCAACAACATAGCTCCTTTTGAATAGGATAATCGGCTGCTGAATATTCGACCGACAGAAGTGGTGTCATTGACCCAAACAGAACCACCTGGTGCACTGATCACATGATCGATTTTGCCCTGTTTCCAACTCATCCAATCTGTGGGGCCTATCCCGTGTTCATAATTGATTCCTTCGAGGTAGGTGGCAAATCCTTCGTTGAGCCAGATGTCTTCCCAGGTAGCACAAGTGACCTTATCACCAAACCATTGGTGTGCGAGTTCGTGTGCCATCAACAAGTGAGAAAACCCGACCATAAAACTCATGGTTTGATGTTCCATTCCTCCGCCCCATCCAAATTGCGCATGGCCGTATTTTTCATCCGCAAATGGATACAGGCCGAAGAGATCATTATACAACTGCATGATGGGTACAATGGCCTGAGTTGCCGCCTGAGACGAAGCCAGGTTCTCCGGGTATACGTAATTCAGGACCTCTATGGGATCTGTTGTTGTGGGAACAAAATCTGAATACACGGCATAGTCAGTCACTGCAAATGCCACCAAGTAGGCGGCTATGGGATAGCGATGCTGCCAATGATAGACCTTCTGATCTCCGAAGGCATATTCCTCAACAAGAAGACCATTACTGGCGGCCCGATAGATCCCGGGTGTTGTGATGATGACATCAATGCTATCCGCTTTATCGGTCAGGTCTTGTTTGCAGGGCCACCAATCCCGAGCGCCGTAAGGTTCGGAAAGTGTCCAGAGCACAGGTGTGTTGTTATGCATACTTTGATTAAAGGATCCGAAACCGGTCGTACTGGGTTCACCCTGATACCATACGGTCACGCTGTCCAGAATGCCTCCGGGCAGGAGTTCGGGCAAATTGATGGCCAGAGTGTGATTCGAAAGGGTATAGTCACAAAGTGTATTGTGCCAGTAAATGCTGTCGATCTGTATACCATCAAATAGATCGAAATGAAGGATATTTATTCCAGGAGACTGAGGGCGGATATGGGTGGAGATACACCCCTTGATATAGCGGATCGCAGGATCGACCTCGAGGGAAAGGCGGTGGTAGATGACATCATAATCCTGGGTGAGCGGATTGCTGCGAAACGTCAATAACTTTCCCGCTGTTATGGTGTGTGAACACCAGGATTCCTTGTCTTCAGGATGGGTTTGTGCAGTAAGGTTGATGGTCAAGCCAAGGACCAGAAGTAAAGTCAGGAAACGCCACATAGGTCAATTGATCGGTTGATCCAGAAAGGTAACCCATATGAAACAGCATAATTGTGATCGTGATCACTCGGGAACTGGTATCCAGATTCCGAGTGATTGGTCATTGCCTCACCTTGTCGCAGGGGTAAAAACAGTTCACATCATTCGTACAATTCAGCATAGATCCGGGCTGCCTTGATCAATCCTGTTTTACAAACGCCTTCACAGATTCCTATGAATATTCCTGACCCGCGATATCCGATTGAAATATTATTGAAAATAAGCTCGTACAAATTCCTCTAATTCTTTTCCATGCAGATTGCGGGCCAGAAGGCGGCCTTCTGCGTCCAGAAGGTAACAGGCAGGGATAGTATCAAATTTAAGCGATTGGCGGACGGGACTGGCATCTCCCAACAAGTCACTCGCCTGGTGCCAAATGGCACCATCCTTTTCTATGGCTTTGAGCCAGGAGTCTTGATCACTATCAATGGAAATGCCAAGAATCTGAAATCCTTTGGGATGGTAGATATCATAAAGGGGACGTAGTGTAGAACGAATTTCTTTGCGGCAAGGGGCACACCAGGAAGCCCAAAAATCAACCAGGATCAGTTCTCCCACTATATCCGTTGATTGCAATGTGTCTCCATCTGGCGTAGGGAGTTGAAAGTCTGGCATTGGCTCTCCTTTTAAGACCGGGAGATTTGCCGGTTGGAGATGAGCGCGCAATTCTTTCACCCAGGGATGATCTGGATGAAGTCGCGCTACTTTTTCCAACACCTGGATAAAGAATTCGGGACGATCCCGGTAATCATGATCAGGCACACGTAACCGTAAGGCCGCCATCAGTGGGTAAAATATTGTAGCCGTATCAAGATAGGCGTCCAAGTCTTGATGTACCTGATGAATGATACGGTCATTTCCATGTGTGTCCCATTGAAAATGATCTGGATCGGGTTTGTTTTTCCATTGTTTTTCCACTTCTACGATCAGCGGCTTTCGACAGGATTGCAATGCATTCATATCCCGGGTCACAGGATCAACATCAGAGAAGGACACAGTATGACTCAAGCGATCAACCTCAGCAGTGAATTCAATATGGCCTCCTGCTTCCAGATTCAAGAAAATATAGTTCTCCCGAAAAGGCAATGATTCAAGGGAATTGTTAAATCGAATACCCACGGGTTGGGAGACCAGAAGATAGAGGCCAGCCATCCCGGGAGTGACCTCCGTCTCGAAGGAAAAGGTCCCATCAGGGGACAGTGGAATGGTATCCAAAACGGGCATTTCATAGGATGCCAAAACCTTGGTAAAGGATGAGGGCCTCAATAGATACAGATTGGACGCCCAATCTGTGTGCATCTCAATTTTGCCTGCCACTATGACCTTTTTTGAAGGATCTGGTGGTGAGCAACCCGCATGAAAGAAGCTCAAGGAGATAACAATGGTGAGGCTGAGGAGCTGGGGGGATATCAATTTCATCTTCATAATGAATAGCAAACAAAAATATCGGATTCAGAAAGATCGAACTGTGATCCAGGTTGGATAAGGAAAGACTTACTTCCCTAGTAAAAAAGTCAACGGAATATGCAGTCGATTTCGCCAATCGGATTCGGCATGCCCGGTACCCGGAAATACTTGACTTTTCCATTGGACTTCTGAATATCCTTTGTTTCTGGCCATCTGATCGACATGTTCCTGGAAAGGGCCATAGAGTTTGTCCAGATCCTCAGTCCCATGATCAAAATAGAATCGATGCTTCTCGGGTTTGGGCAAATGTTTGTCCAGATAGGTTTGAAAACGTGCGGGTAGCGGGTTGTGGTCCCCTCGAAAAAGTCCGGTCCAATGGGTGGACAGACATGCTGCCCCTGAAAAGACTTCCGGGTATTCGCAGAGCCCGTACCAGGAGATCAGTCCACCCATGCTGGAGCCACAGAGATAGTTGAGGGTCGGGTCAGTTGGATAGGTTCTGTCGATAAACGGTTTTAGTTCAGACACCAGAAACTGGAGATATCGATCTGAGAGGTAGGTCCCTTTCAGAATCTCGGGTAACTGAGGATCCGGGTGGGCGATCAGGACGGCAATTTCTTCCGGTGTCATCTCGAGCAAAGGCCTCTGCGGAAGGTATTCCATGGCCCGTAATCGATCGTGATTGAAGATGCCGACAATAATCACATCCTGAAGACGCCCCTCTGCAAGCAAGGGCTGGAGAATGGTATCGACACTCCAATCATCCTGGTTTTTTGTGACGGTTGACTGGAATAACATTTGCCCATCATGCATATAGAGCACGGCATACTTTTTTCGAATAGAGTAGCCTTCCGGTAACCAGACGATTACGGGTCTCGGGTCAATATGCGAGGATGGGAACCGGGGGTACTGATTCAGTGTGCCATATTGGACCAGAAGATTTTGAGCAATAAGCGGAGACGAGCTCATAGGGTTCCTGTTGTTATGCAAGCAGGTTGGGTCAGGGCTTGAATTCTGAAAAAATTGTTTGTCGGAGTACCGCAGAACCCATGGGTACCAGTCGTATGGTTTCTTCAATGCCCGTATCTGAACGTTGGGCCTTTAACGAAAAACGGAGATCTTCCGGATCAGCCGCGAATGTTCGGGTCGGCTTTGTAGTCGATACGACTGAATAGGTGAGGGGAGCGTTGTTCTTGAAATGCAGTATTCCAGGCACAATCCCGGTTCCAGGGGGCAAACCGGATTCAACATTGGGGATGGGACGAACAAGAACAAGTGGTCCGAAGGTATACCACCGTGCACCCTGTGCTGTCCGATTATTGGATATTCCTGGAACGAAGACGATTTCGACTTCGTCAAACCCTGTCCATTCTTTTTCAATGAGCAGGAAATCACCGGCCATAGTGTAAGGTTGGTTGATGGTGATCGCTCGGGCCCATTTCGGTCTTCTGATCTTCAACCTGAACGTACAGGCAGAATCTGTCTGGACCATATACCGGATGCGGTGGTCACCAGGGAAATCGGTGATCTCCTGGATCCTGATCTGCCGGCCATTATATCGGGCATTCATTTCGCTCGGGGCGAATAGCGGACTAACGAACCCGAGTTCATCCTGATACCACAGAGATTGGATATAATCCGGAGTAACCCGACCTGCGGCCGTAATACAGGCCAATCCAGTAGAATCCGCGGAAGTAAAGTAGTCCACACCATTTGGGTAGATGCCATTCTCATCCATTTGGAGGCATGTAATGGCGGAAGGCTCGGGTAATCGCATTCCAGAAAAAGCATTCATAAATAATTGTTCGACAGACTCCGAAAATGCAGGGTCAGAGGTGAGGCCCAATAAAAAAGTATAAGTGGAGTGGAGCTCTTCAAGAGCTGCCAGATGGTAGTCTGAACGTGTAGATAATCCTGTTTCCAGAGAAGTTGCTCCTGATGGCAGAATTCGTGATTTGATTGAGCTGAGTTGTTCGTCCAGTTGATCCTTCAGAAGTGGATCCAATGTGAGAGACCAGGCTGCCGCCAGCCATCGTGGTGTTGCATTTTGGAAAGCTGAATATTGGGAGTCCGACAAGTCCTTCGTCGGATTTGACGAGGAAGCCTTTTGTGAAAGAACTGAGCGGACCATGAGGATGAGCAGATCTTTATTGACCTGTTGGCCGGTCAAATGATAAAGCTCGAACAGGATATCACATAAGGCTAACCCTGAGGTGCCGGACGGAGCATTGCTGTCATTTAAGTCTGGATCGTCCTGATCCCGGAGAGGATGGTGGATGTAGATCTGTTGGACAGCACGTTCAATAGCTCGAAGGACATCTGGATCCTGGGTAAAGGCGTACCAGTTCAATAAAGAGTGTAAAACATTCGCCTGATAATCGATATCTCCAAACAGGCAGGCCGGGGTGTATCGGGTTTCAGGTGAATACATACCCAGGTAACCATCCTCTTCCTGGGCAGATAATATAAAGGTGATACATGTATCAGCCTTTGCGAGCAGGTCCTTGTCTCTGGTCAGAATGGCATGTCGGATGAGACCATCCCACCATATCGTTTGTGCCAAACCAATCTCAGCCTCCCTGGGAGTTGCGCGTTGGGAAAACTTGTTTTGAATGAAGAGCGCCGGCAGGGCATATAATTCAGGGTTCAGCTGATCCAATTTGCCAATTGGACCCTGGAGATCCTCATCCATTTGAACTTTCAGCCACCCCATGGGCTGAACATTGCCGATCCTCAACCTGGTCCATGTGGGCGCAAGCATCGGTTGGGGCACTACAGGATTGGCCTGTCCCTGTAAGATGGATAACCATCCGAAGAACAACAGGGTAAAGGGAAGAACACGACAAGGGAATCTTTTCATCATACCAAAAGCTGGAAGGCCAAGATCGGTCTTCTCGGTGAGAACATATGTGGTGAAACGGTTTGGGAGGTAGATTAATTCCTGGGTCAAAGAAAAACCTTCCTGTGACGAGAGTCACCAACCAAATCCGAACGACAGGCCAATTTTGTATGAAATACAGTGAGTTATGGCCTATTATTTTTCAAAGACGATCTCCGGAAATTTTGCCGACGTTGTCGAACAGACGATTTCCGCATTGAAGGACAAGGGATTTGGCATCATCACCCGAATCGATATGAAGGAGACCTTTCAACAAAAGATTGGGAAAGAGATCCTGCCCTACCTGATCCTGGGTGCTTGCAATCCTAATTATGCCTATGAAGCGCTGCAAAAGGAGAATAAGGTGGGCACCATGTTGCCCTGCAACGTTATTGTCCAGCAGCTGGCTGATGGAAACATAGAGGTGGCTGCCATTGACCCGGTAGCATCCATGTCAGCTATTGAAAATCCGGAATTACTGGAATTGGCGAGTCAGGTAACCTCGATGCTAAAGGCTGTCGTTCAGGCACTTTGATCCAAAGGATATTGTATCAACATCCTGGACCCATGTGTGGATCAAGATATTGAATCAGTGCGTTCTTGAAGTGAGCGATCCGTGACCAATGCAGTGTCGGTGTCATGTACAATGCCGTTTGCCATGTGATGGCGATCACGTATTCCTCCCGTAATCCCTGTATCTTTGAAAGATGTCCTCCATTCTGACTGACCAGCACGGGCGATTCCACCATTACCTCCGCATCTCGCTCACAGATGCTTGTAATCTCCGTTGCCAGTATTGTATGCCGGAGGAAGATATGCGCTTCATGAAGCGTTCTCATCTCATGTCCGTCGATGAACTGGACACCCTTGCAGGCTTGTTTGTACAACATGGGGTCAAGAAGATCCGATTGACCGGCGGAGAGCCCCTTGTCCGGAAGGAGGCTGCTGAGATCATTGCTCGACTCGGCCGCTATCCCATTGAATTGGCCATCACCACCAATGGTGTTCTGATGGATCAATTTCTGGATGTCTTCCAGGATGCGGGCTTGCGTTCGGTTAATGTGAGCCTGGATTCTCTGGATGCGAAAGTCAACAGATCTATTACCCAACGAGATCACCTGGATGTGGTGCGCAGAAATATTGAGATGCTGGCCCGCGCCGGATACCGGGTCAAGGTCAATATGGTCGTCATGAAGGGGGTCAATGAATTTGAGGTTGGCGATTTTGTGGCCTGGTCCAAAGAATTGCCCCTCCACATTCGATTCATCGAATACATGCCATTTGATGGGAATGGCTGGTCGTCTGCCCAGGTGACCACCCATCAGCAGATCCTGGAAATGCTCCAGGACAGATTTGACTATCACAAACTGACAGATGGTCCGAATGACACTGCCCGAGCTTATCAGGTCGATGGGTTTGCCGGCACATTTGCGGTGATCAGTACGATGAGCCAACCATTCTGTGAAACCTGCAACCGCATCCGACTGACCGCAGATGGTAAATTAAAGAATTGCCTTTTTTCACAAGGGGAGACCGACCTCCTCACCGCCTTGAGGGCTGGAGAAGATGTAGAGCCACTGATCCGAGATACCCTCCTGGCCAAACACGCACGTCTCGGTGGACAACTTTCTGAAGACTTCCATGATACGGATCCGGATTTGTTGAAAAACCGGGCAATGATCTCCATCGGGGGCTAAGAGGGCCCTTTTGTCACTTTTTTGTCTGATTTCCTGACTCTGAACCCTTGTTGGTGATTTAAATCATCATCTTCATTGACCAACTTGAGTTTGGTCATCGTTTGTTCATTCTATTTTTGTCACCTTGGATTTACCACTACATGAGAATGAGAAGTCCCGGAATCTCTTCCAGGGACGACAGATCGACAAGCTGTATGCGATGTCGCCGCTCACTCATGACCAGACCTATTATGACCGCCTGGTGCATCTTCAATCCTGCATTTACGAGTTAGATGCTTTTTTGGAGAGCTCCTGGATCATTCCTCCAGATGTGCTGAACCAGCATTGGGAACGGATCCATACCAGTCTGGAGTCCTTCCATCTCAACTATGAGGATCGGGAGCGCGTTCTGCGGGATATTCGTGTTTATCAGACCCATGAAATGGTGACCCGGACAGGTGGGAGTCCGATGAATATTCCCATTACCGAGTTTTATCATTACAAGACCTGTGATGTGCGCCTTATCCGGCATTTGATCTATCAGGGAGATCCACGTTTGGAACAGCAAATTCCGGAATCCATCTGGCGCTATTATGATTGGATGACCGAAGTGCAAGATGATCTGGAAGATCAGGAAGAAGATAAGGGAACCTATAACGTCAATCGATTCCTTCATGCGGTCGAGCATTTTGGAGAAGAACGTGCCCGCTCCCATTACCTGTCTTATGTCCGGCATATCGGTAGCGCTGCCCGAGAGACCTTGCAAGAGGAGAGTTTTCCATTGCGCAAGGAGTATCAATCCTGGTTGCAGGAGGCCGGGGAAACCGTTCGGTCCATGCTGTAGGGGTCAGTTGTCAGTTGTCCGTTGTCTGTTTTGACAGGCCATGAGTACAATAAACCGTCTTGGTCATTTGTATTTGGCATTTGTCTTTTGGAAGTTCAACTGTTCGTTGTCGGTTTTAGCCTTGTTGCTTTGTTCCAGGTTCAATGACCTTTCCGGGGATTCGGGGCGGGTGGACTTCGGGTCAAACCCTCATATAGCGATTTGCGACCCGGACCAGAGGTCAGGATTCAGAGCTGGTGTGTTCCGTGCAAGATGTGCATCGTCAGGGCTCGGACGTGTATCTTGTTTCATGATTTTGTGTAGTATGCATCTGGGAGGCCTGACGGAATGATTGAAAAGACAAACCCGGGGCAATGTTTTTTATGTTAAATTTCCGATCTGCTTCCTCATTTTTGAGGACAAAACCTTCTCCGGAAGTGTTAAATGTGCGACACTTTGAAAAATTCAAGGATTGGCCTATTGGTTTTCTCCATCATCCGGAACTAACTTCAGGTCATTCTTTACCCATTAAACCCTTTACAATGAATTATTCATTACGTATTCGGAGCGGGATGCCTCCAACATCCCGGATGCTCAATGCGAGCCACAGACAGACAGACAGACAGACAGACAGACAGGTTTTTCCGTTATCTGCGAGTTGTCATAGTTTTATTTCTTTTTCCCCTTTTACAAAGCGTTTCTGGACAAACTGACTGTGATTGTGAGTATCCATCTGTTTGTGATGGTATAGTTTCCTTTCAATGCATTGGAAATGGCGAATCAATTACCTTATCAGAAGCGATTTATTGTGGTGTGATAATCAACTCAAATGGACCAAATCAACTTTACATCAACGGTAAATTGGTTCTTCAAAATGGTGATCATCTGAAAATATTAGCCAACTCCCAACTGATAATGGGCCCGGGTGCCTCCATTGAAATTTACAGTGGAGCAACTCTGGAGGTTGACCAATCAACTATAACTGGATGCCCAAAGATGTGGCACAGAATATTGGTCAAAAACAATGGCTTGTTAAAATTATCCGGCAGTACTATCTCTCAGGGTCATCAAGCAATCGAATTGACAAATGGGGCAAGATTTGAGATTGTTGAAAACACGTTCCAGGACAATCATATTTCAATTTTTGCAGATCAATCGATCCAGGTTAAAAAATTTGGTCATCCTGCAACGATTGCAGGGAACTTGATCTCGTATGACTCAGGATTTTTACCAACGTATTCCGGGCAGCCTGTCCTGTTTAATGATCGGGCATTTGCAGGCATTTGGTTGAAGGATGTAGATGCAATTACAATTGGTCATGCCCAATCCCAAAACCATTTGACAAAATTGACTTATGGCATTGTTGGCCAGAATGCCAACATGACCATTTTCAATACACGGTTTACAGACCTCAACCAATATGGATACGTGCCTTGGGCTGGTGAGGCTGTTCACGTTGAATCGAAAGGAGGGCAACAGTGGTTTCTCAAGTTTACCGGACTTGGGAAAACGTCAAGCCCCACCATGGAACGATGTCGGAGAGGATTTTTTATTGCTGCTGTACATTCAGATATTGAACAGTGTAAAGCCACTGACCTCCAGCATGGTGCTTATTTAGTGGGGAATTCCGAACGGTACTTTAGATTCAGAAACAATGACATTCAGGCTCAACGATGTATAAATTCATCCAACAACATATCTGCTCCGCTGATCCACAATTGGAAGGTGGCCAACAATCGACTTGAAGTTGATCTTGGGTCGGCTTCATACTTCGGTCTCTTGCCATCACGTGAAGCATTTAGAATGCAAACCATACATCTGTTTACCTCGAAAGGAAAGGCAGGTATTACTGATAATCATATTCTTCTGGACGGTGGAGTTTCTGATGGTTATGCAGGATATGTCAATCGGGGACTTCTGTGTGAAGACAATCTTACAGAGATTTTTACTGAAGAGAGATCCCGGGCTTATTTTGACCTTGGAGGGAGTAATTTAGGTGATCATTTCGTCGGCAACACAATCATTGATCACACTGATGGCGAGGATCACTACGGTTTTCTATCGTATTCAGCAGATATGAATAACTACTACTGTAATCAGATCGACAGCACAGAATATGGATTCGTATTTAGAGGCTTCAATAAGGACTCCAACCTGGGCAGCAATTTCCTCGGTTCACATGAAGTAGGGCTGGACTTGAAAGCCGCCGGATCACAGGATGCCAACATCGGGCCACAAGCCAATTCCATGAACAACTGGCTTTCATCGACTGCTTATGGTACCGCGGCTGCGAGGCATTATTCTGATAATTTTTTAATAACTGGACTTTCTCAATTTGATATTCATACATTGGCTAATCCTTACTGGCCAGACCCTTTAGTAGATCCTTCAAGCACATGGTTTAAACAACAAGGTACAGCTGGTAATGTCTGCGAGGTGGAAGCACCGACAGATTGGCCCTCCAAACGGACTCTTACGTGGACGGATGAACGAGTACTGCAAGACAGTCTGGATGCCTACTCTGATGAAGATGTCTGGTTGCTTCGGTACAGCCTTGTTCAAAAACTGGAGGCAATCCCGATATAACGAGTAGTGACAGTTCTGGCCAACAGTTGGTTTCAGGATGGCAGATCAGGATCTGTTACGGACATTTACCGATATAGAAAATCGAATATGGACTGAGATGGCTGGCATGGATACGACAACTATCGATGATTTGCTGGATAGAACACAGCATGGCCAGCAGTCATTAGCACGAATTCATGCTATCGATACTATCCGATCTGCGCAAGTGGATTCACTGACACTGGTTGAACGAGACAGTCTGCTGGATGTCTTGACAGATATTCAGGCAGCTGATTCGACGCTGTGGTCACTGGTCTCATTTTTTCAAGACAGCTTACGAGATGAATTGGTTGATGAACTGGACACATTTACTCCTGAACATGCATATGAGTCCTATCTCAAAGACGTTTATCTCGTGGTCTTATCGATCCGGGATTCCCTCGGATTTCAGACCTGGATTCAGCCTCCCTATTTGTGCTGGATAGTATAGCCGGACTGTGTATTGGCATCGGTGGTCCTGCTGTAGGCATTGCCCGGGGTGTGTATCTCGGCTATGTGGATACGCTATGGGACGACGAAGTCTTGTGTTCCACTCAGGCACAATTGAATGAATCAACCGAAGGGATTCCGTTATCAAGAGGTAGTATCCAGGTTCGACCAAATCCGGCCAAAGGTGTTGTCTATCTGGCTGGCGTACAGAGTGCCGGATGGTTTCGTTTGTACGATACCTCCGGACGGATAGTCCGGGAACTGCATCTGAATCATATGGAAGGTGCTGAGATGCCCGTGGATCTTGCAGGCCTGTTACCGGGCCTGTACTATTGGACATGGGATAGTGTTGATCAGAAAAACCGGGAACGTGGGTCACTGGTTATCCACT
>CALNZC010000005.1:0-3043 GCA_942490895.1 uncultured Saprospiraceae bacterium | reverse complement strand
TATTGCCAAGTGTTCCACGATCTTTGTCGGCAGAATTGACCGATGTGCCAAACGCGCCTGATGGATCAACTCCAGCACTACTGTTCGGTGGTGCAAGCCCCAGCATCGACATAATGATCGAGTCCTGATAATCGGATCGTGAATCACCGTATACCTGATCACGGAACCCAAGACCCTCAAGGCCCATCATTTGCTGAAAGTCCTGACCCTGCCGCCCAAGATCGAGATTACCCAATCCAAGTTGATAGTTCAGGTCCATGCCGTATCGGCTGTTTTCAAGACCCGCCTGACCTAATGAGAAGTTCTGGTCCATACCGTACTTGGTTAGGTTCTGCTGAGCCAGTGCGGTTGCCGTTTGTGCATCAATGCCGTATTTCTGCAACTCGTTCGACATTTTGGCAATATTGGCCTGATTCTCCAGACCCGCATAACCCAATCCGGTTGACTGATCACCAAGGTATTTCTGTAGGTTTTGACCACTCAGTGTGGTGTTATTGGCCCATTGTGCTTTTTGCATGTCACCGGCAAGCTGAGACTTCTGAATCTCTTGGTTTGCCATCTGGTTCTGAATGCCCTGACCAAACTGCAAAGCACCAAAGGATGCTGCGTTATTTTGATCGTTCAATTGACGCGCAAGCTGATCTGCCATCTTCTCACCGGCTGGAGAGAATGGATCAAGACCTTTGTTGATGATCTGCTGATCAAACCGTCTACGGTCCAATTCCTGCTGTGGGTCAATATACCGACGAGCCGCATCATAAGCCTGATCGGAGTAGCCCTGTACGGAGTCATAATCGGCTTGCAAGGGGTCTGCACCGGCTATCTGTTGCCCACCGTAATAATTATCTTCACCAATCGGCTTTGCGTTCCAGTTACCGTTTGATCCTGTTGGAGCCTGAAAGTCTCCGGCATTGCCTGAATATTCTGGCGGCGTATACCCTCCCGGCGACCCGGGTGCTTGTGGTGGTCCGGGGATATTAGGATTGGTTGGCCCACGATAGGGGTCGTGCGGTCCATTCCACGGATTAGGTGCTGGTCCTCCGGCTGGTGGTGGTGGAGGCGGAGTTCCAGCGTTCCACGACCCTCCCATAGACCCGCCACCGGCAGACTCATCAATGCCCTGACCCGTTGTAGCCATTCCTTCCTGCTGTCTCCAACGCTCCAGTTCTTCTGGAGTTGGGTTATTTGGGTCTCTAAATTGCATCACTTAACTCCTAATACTGAAATGCTACTGGCTGTGTGGTATCAACCGGTCCGGTCTGCTGGATGGGTCCGGATGGTTTCCGTAGGACGGAGACCATCCTCCGCTGGGTGGCATCGGCATGGGTGGTATTGGCTGAGCGTTATAGTTCCCGCCCTGTTTCGGTGGAACGGACTGCAACTCGACACGAACGGTCTGATTACCACCTCCGGTTGGGGCTACCGGCTGTTGACCGCCAATCGGCTGTGAAGCGTATTGATACATGCTTCCGGCAGAAGATGTGGCAGACGGAGTTGAAGGTGGCGCAGTGGTGAAGGCATTGGGCTGTGCTGTCGGCGTAGTGCTTTGCGTCTGCCCATACATTCCGGGCTGTGCATTACGATTGCCCGGATTAGGGTGAGCATACATACCACTCGATGCACCATATCCAGCACCACCCCTATTTGCCATATACGTTTGAGCCAGATCATCAAACATAGGGTTGTTTGGATCGGTAGGCACGACCGGATTGGTATCGGGTATCGTGTCTACAGGATCAGTTGGATCAACGGGATCAGTTGGATCAACCGGATCAGTTGGATCAACGGGATCAGTTGGGTCAACCGGATCAGGTCCGGGACCACCGGGACGGTTTCTTCTGTCTCGATCTTCCCTTCTCTTTCTCTCCCAATAATTCTCCTCTGTCGGCAATGGCTGTGTCTGATCTACAGGGGTTTTGTTTGGTGGTGTCCAGTCAGCAAAATGACCCTGACCCATCCATGTCAATTGCTGCATGACCGGATTATCATACGGCAGTGACCTGTTGAACCTCTTGCTCAGATCATAAAGACGTTGGAACTCATCGCCCTTCATCCCACCGCGCCATGATGCGCTGTTAACAAGGGCTAACGCCTCTCTATAAGCCATATCACCCTGAACGGCAGAACCTACAGCGTTGAACCGGTCTTGTCTGGGGTCTCGACCACCGGGAGCAGATTGACCGTAATTGCTAAAATCAGCGTTGGCTTTACGTTCTTGCGCTTCTCGTCGGATACGATCCACCTCAGATTCGTTTGCCAGTGTGTTGCCCATCGCACTTTGAGTTGGAGGGGGATTGGTCCATACGTTGCCTGCATCCTGACCACCGCCGGGGGTGTTGACGATGGGGTCAGTGACAATCGGGTTGGCGAATGGGTCCGAGTCCCAATTAGGAAGTCCGGCACCGGCACCCTCGTCCATGCCTTGTCCTGTCGTGTATCCCGGGCCGGAATTAATCGGATTCCCATTAATGTCCCGTCCATAGGCACTACTGAACTGGTCAGCGGTCATACTGGCTGGAATCTGCCCCATAGCCCTTGCCATAACGTAACCCATGCCGGGGGGTAAATCTCTCATCGTATTGGCATTGATATTGGTGTTTGGGGTTTCATTGCCGGTATTACTGCCCGTCCCACCACCATGCGTTTGTTGGACCTCATCGTCCCGTCTTATTGCCATTAAGTCTCTCCGTAATCAAATGTGACCCAAAGATCACCGGCTTCAGGGGCGCGTCCGTCTGCTCCAACAGGTCTGCCTCTGTCTGTTCGCACCCCGTCCGGGCCATCTCCAAACATGTTGCCGCTATATCCGATTCTGTTACCAAACTGGTCAAAGTTGGAGTTGTGAGTGCCTTGACCGTAGCGGCTGTTAAAATCATTCACAAACTGCGAGTTGTTCGGGTTGGAAAACGAGTTGCCTCGTGTGCCGTTTGGACCCCAATTGGTGGTTTCTCTGGCTGGACTTTGTTCCGGTGTGTATCCTGCATTCACAAATGAATTAATGATTTCATCGGCAGATCGGTTGTCTATGCCCTGATCCGCAAAG
>CALNZC010000004.1:0-1624 GCA_942490895.1 uncultured Saprospiraceae bacterium | reverse complement strand
TTCCTGAATCACTGTTTTCATCGAGGTCGGATATAAGATCGCTATGGAAGAACCGGCTTGAACCTCCTGTCCCTGGGGCAACAGTACCTCATTGCCCGTTTGATCCGTCAAGCAGTTCAGCATTGGCAGGAATTCCAGTCAGGGTGATGAGGCCAAGCCGCTCGGGGTAATCTCCACCCAGAGATCCATTCTGATCATCGTCATCCTTCACTTCCGGCACCTCAAACCCAAGCGCGACAGGCTGGTCTTCAGGTGTTTCAACGTAATACTGCCCATCACCTGTCTGCAAAACAATATCCTCATAGACAGTAAGTATCGGCGCATCGGAAATCGGATTCACGGTTACGTCAACAGTGATGCTATGAACGCTCTCGTCTTCATCCCTATAGATGTACTTGAACTGATCTTCTCCGCTGTAATCCTCATAGGGTTGATATGCCACTATGATCTCACCGTCAGGACCTTCGATCAACATAGCATCGCCGTATTCAGGCCTATCATCAAGATCAGGGGATATCCAGATATTCGACTCATTCTCTGGAGTCGATGGATCATCGAGACGGGCATCGGCATTGGTAAGGATTGTGTTGCCCGGAGAATAAAAAAAGCTGTCCTCATCGACAACCATCGAGACCGGAGATGTATCAGGTCAGTCGCCAATAACTGTTACTATAAAATCCGTTGTCGTTCGATCAGCTTTGTCTTCATTGATATCATAAAGCGTGACCTCAAACGTGAGATTCATCGAATCAGGATTGTCATCAGAACAGATATCAGAGATATGATCAAGAGGCTGATACAACGTAAAATCATAATCCGGAGAGCCAGTTGATGGATCATATCCCTTAATAACAACCTCAAAAACCTTTTCAGAGGCTGTATCATTATCAGGATCTGAATCATAAACGGTCAACGTCCGCTTGTCTCCACTCAGTTCAACATAAAGATCATCTTCTGACGATTTCAAAGATGATTCATGCAACACTGGTTTATACTTCCATATGGCCCCTCATCCTCATCATAACCATTTATAATATCCTCTTTAACCTTGATGGTCGGCGCAAAGAATACATCAATCGGCTCAGCCTCTGGATCTATCGGAATATCACCAGTTTTTGTTGCTTTTCCATCATCTGGATGACTTCCTGCAGCCATAAGATGCTTCTTCTACACAACAACATTGTCAATTGTCTCAACTATGCTCTCGGTATCAGTGATTTTAATCTTTACATCAGCAGAATCTGTATCCTCGTCAGCATCCCCGGGACTGCATATACGTAATACTGTCAAACATTCCATCCTGATACAAATGATCTACATATGGATCGGAGACATAATAAAAATCACCATCCGACTCGAGCTTGAACGAGCCATGCTCCGTATTCACCCACTGGTTGAGAACACCTGATACACCACCCTGGCCATCCTCATCGGTATACGTAAATGATTGAAGGACAAAATCTTCATCCGCTCCAACAGAATCATTTTCAAGAACATTCCCGCTAACTTTCAAATTTGAATCGATTGGATCATAGTCAAGCGATGAGTCATCACCCGGACCGCCTTCCTCTACAACGTATTTGTAGTCTCCCTGGTCATCATAGATATCATCAGCAGCTTTCGG
>CALNZC010000003.1:0-6206 GCA_942490895.1 uncultured Saprospiraceae bacterium | reverse complement strand
CATCATAAAAGACAAGGATGTGGGGTGCTATCATTTGCAAAGAAAACAGTTGATGGGGAGACAGAGGTTATCTGAAGGCATTATATTAGTCGCTGACCAAATCCACCACATTGTATGGATGCAGCATTACAAACGATGATAGACAACCTGCAGAAGAATACGGGAGTATCCCTGGGAGGAATGGGTCGGTCGTTTACAGGAAACGGCATTTACCAAATATAGTGAAGGGGTATCCTGGCTGAAAACTGAACATGGTCTGGGGCATGGGTGTTACTTTGATTGCTCATACGGGCAAGGAGGATGATGCAACCGGCGATGAGTGAGGCGGATCAGGTGGCAGCCCAATACGTGGGCAAGGAGCATTTTCGTCCCATTTATGATCAGCTACACCAGGCATTAGTTGCTTTTGGTGATGGGCGTAGAAGTGGTACCGAAAAAAGCCAATGTCAGCTACCGCCGTAAGAAACAGTTCGCTCTGCTCACCCCGGCGACCAAGACCCGGTTTGAGATCGGTCTCAATGTGAAGGGTCAACCGGATCAGGGGGTTTCGGGCCATCACGAAGAAGAATGCGATGTGTTCGCATCAGATCGATCTGGCCAGCGCAGAGGATATCACACCCGAGGTGATGGACTGGCTGAAGAAGTCGTATGACCTGGCAGGGTGATCAAAGGCGGAAGGTGGAAGGCGACGCCTGCCGGCGAGGCAGGGAAAGCGGAAAAATTGGAAGACTCTCAAATCATTGAAAAAGAACCATGGAAGGGTTCAAGAGATTAGCCCTGGGTGAAACCCGGGGTATATTGTCCGGAAGCGTGCAACCCTGAAGGTGTTGAAGAACACCCATTGGGTATATCATTTTTCATTTTCAGTGCGATGGAAATCGGAAGGTGGAAGCGATGACCTTGATTTAAAATGGTTGACGATCTATGGCCTGGTGAGTGGCGGCCCTACGACCTGCATGTCGTGGTCCGAAAATACTTTCGCCACATCTTCTTTCGAAGGGGGACTGGCCCATTGATCTGTAACCTTGAAAAAATCTTCCATTTTACCGGCGGGTAGATAGGAAACGATCATCTTTCCTTTTTCGGATAATTGGATAAAAGCATGTGGCACATTTCGGGGAAGAAAGATAGTATCTCCTTTTTGCAGATTCATTTTTTCGTCACCGACCTGAAACAGGTAATCCCCATCGATCACATAGAACCACTCGTCCTGGTATGGATGAATATGAAGAGGCGGACCGCCGTTGGGTGTCAGGCCGGTTTGCTCGAAGACAGCGAGGTCTTCACCAGTATCCTTACCTGAGATTTTGATATCCAGAATGTTCAACGTAACGCCCTTCATTTTGAAGTGCTGTCCGAATCGGGCTTCACCGGCCTTGACCTGGAATCCTTTTCCTGCTCTCATGAGTAGATTATTTTTCAAGCGTGCACAGGCCGCGAATGGAATCGCTAGTAAAGTGGCCAGAAATTAAATGTTTCCTCTTTTCATCTTCACTGTCTGGAGTTGCGATTCAAGGCTGGTTCAGATATAATAATCCTCTTAACTGATGTACCCTCATCAGTATATTGTTCTCTCGGCATACAGCTTTGGTGATCCCCGAAAGGGTCGCTGTACATGAAGTGTTTGAGTTATGCGCTTAGGAAAGCGCTTCTCAAAGAACCCATTATTGGAAAGCGAAGAAAACTGAATATAGACAGATGCAGGAATTGAACTTCGGCATTAAAGGCTGTTGCGTCAATGTGGCATCTGCCCCTGCTATGAAGAATTCACTTCTTCAAGATGCGTCTAATTTTCTTCTATTAGTGAGAAAATTGTCGATCTGAATTCTGTGGTCCTACTGTCCTGCATGGGAGAGGTTATCCAGCTCTAGAATGTCAAAACCGGATGGAGGTCCACATTCAGCATTTACATGGATAACAACTGATCTTTTTCAGGAGGAGTCGTTTGATGCTATTTTTCCAGTTGATGCAGTAGGTCAGATGTTCCAGAGAAATCCCGATCAGTTGATTTTGCAATTTCAATGGCCTTCAGGGCCTGACGCTTTGCTTTTTTTCTGTGGCCAAGTTTGAATAACAACCAGGCATACGTGTCCGTGTTGTTATAGCCCCTGTTCAGGTGCACAGAGCGCTCTGCACATTTCAAGGCATCCCTGAGTGTGGCGGGATCTGTAGACTGTTCAAAAATGGTCCAGGCAATGCTGTTCAGTTGGCGCGAGTCGTTCCATATCTTTTGCATATATTCTGCAAGAACGGCTCTGTACCGATCGATGTCTCCCCTTGTTGGTAAGAATTCCATCTGGGCAGATAAGATCAAATGCGTACTCAATAACATTTGCAGTGACTCTTCCGTCCATTTCTTTATACTCATATTGTTGTCCTGTGTCGTATTCCCGGATCAGGTCAAGTCCATTATTGAAGGCGGCTTCATCCTGCTCCTCGATGGCCTGATAAATGGCCTGATTAATGATCCTGACAATGCGCGCATCGACCTGATCCTTTTCAAAATGATTGTAAAACTTCTCCTTGTTTTGGTATAGGAATTGAAAGGCGGGTGAGGCTAAGGGGGTTATGATTCGATTTCGATAAATGCAGAATTCATAGATAAATCGGATATTCTTTTCCATTTCATAGGATTCGGGTTGAATGGAATGAAGGTATTCATGAATCATGGTCGAGTCTAGAAGTACAGCATCTCTTAAAAGGTAGATGTATTCAAGAAGGAATTCTGAATTGGCCGTTCCCCTCGACTGTATTTTTCTTGAAAAGAGGGAAAGGAGTTCTGGCGACTTTATTGCAAGTTGTGCATGATTTAAAAATTCTTCCGGAGTAAATTTGCCGACAATTCGATGAAGTTCATTTCCGGAATCGTCTAAAAAGATAAAGGTTGGATGGAGCTGGACATTGAAGATTTTGTTCGTCTCTACTCCGATGCCTTCGAGGGTATTCACTTCAGCATTGATAAAATGTTTCTGGAAGTATTCGATGACCTGTGGGTCTTTAAAGGTAGTTTTTTCCATCAGGCGACATGCTCCGCAACCTGTAAAATGAAAGTAGAGGAGGATGTCCTTCCGTTCCTTTTCAGCCATCTCGATTATGTCACCATACTGGTGCTGAATAAATGTTATGGTTGTATCTGATGCATTGGCTGTCAAGCTGCTTGACAGAAGAAAAAGGAGAAAGAGCATTGACTTCATATCGTGTTTTTCTGTAATGACTATTACATCTCTTGTATATGCTTCTCTTCGACTTCGCCAGCATTTGGAAAGAGCCTGGAAGAGCATCAGTCAGACTATTTTACGTATCGTTTAGTAATCCAAAGGTCATTCTGCTTAAAATAGGATATAGATCATGCTTCACGGCATGCGTGGTTGCTGTGATGACCACGATCTTCCCGGTTTTGATTGAAGGATGGTTCGATGACGCGGTATGCGGCCATTTGCAAAGGGTCAAGTCGATCCTTTGTGGCCCATTCATGTAGGCTAATTTCTGAGCTCTGGTCACTTGTTGGCTGGATTCCCTGTGGCTTTGCTCTATTGCGCCCCCTTTGGGCTTGCCCGATGTTTATGGACGATTTCCGAAATAACTCAATAACTTCGAATCGACTACACCCTCAACATTCCCCGAAACCCTCTGGCTCCATAATACGACTCCGCACCATTGTGATAGGTGAAGACAGTGGCGTATCGGTAATCACAAAAGAGGGCACCACCCAACTGGCGGATCTTCTCCGGGGTCTGGATCCAGGAGGACGTTTTTGTGTCGAACGCGCCCAGGGTCTGCAAGTGGTAATAGTCCTCTTCAGTCAGCAGTTCGATGCCCAGGTCGGTGGCCATGCCCAAAGCACTGTGTTTGGGTTTGTGTTCTTTTCTGGAAGCTAGAGCTTCGGGGTCGAAGCAGATGCTTCTTCGTCCTTTTGGGCTTTCTGGAGAGCAATCGCAAAAAATGAATTGGCCTGTTTTTTTGTCCTGGCCGATCACATCCGGTTCGCCGCCAGTATCTTCCATTTGAGCCAAAGATGCCAACTTTTCGGGTTGTGTGGCCAACCGTGCTTCGATATCTTCCCAGGCAAGACCTTTGTGGCGATGCATGTTTTTTTCGAAACGGGACTGGAGAGTATTTAGCAGCTCTTTACCTTGATTTTGAGGGAGTTCCTTTTTATTCATGATCTAAAGATATTGACCTTTTCGATGGAGGAGTGTTGGCATAGGAGATTGAAGTGATTAGTATGGAGAAACATCTGATCTTTGTTTAAAAGCTATCGATCATTCAGCCCTCCCCCGTTCAGGATGTCTTGGGGTATTTTTTCCATCCGGGAAATCTTTGTTTTGACTTGTTTGGCCCCGGAGAAGAGCAGCGGGTTGCCCCACTTCCGCTGATGTGTAAGTAAGGCAAAGGTTGTTCGGAAGATCGGATCATGATCCAGTTAGGGCTGCAACCTTTCAGGTACATTAAATTCTTCTGTTTTCTTGAGCACTACGTTCTAATCCTGCCTTTTCCACTTCAATTGCCTCGTAGATGTACGCCTGGATGGTCGACGCTTACTCCTGGTTTCCTTGATTTGTGTAAATCGAGGCTGCCTGGTGGCCTGGGTGTTTTCTGAACTGGAAAGTGTACATCGGCTTTCTCCACTTCAGCGTCTCATCAAGGTCGCAGTCGAGCACAACCTTCCTCAATAATTCCACTTCTCCGTTCCAGCCCTTGAGCCTGGCGAACTAGCTGTCCACTTTTTGATGTATAGAATGCGGATATTTTCCGTTTATCCAAAGGTCTTGGCTCTGGTGTCCGGATTTCGTTTTTAGCCAGTCCTATTATTTGCAAGGGCTAGTTTTATTCTTTTACCTGGTTTTTCAAGTCACTATTCGCTTTCGAATGGGTCATAAATCTATATGCTAGATAAAGTGGAATGAACGCAAAGAAACCCCAGCCGTTTATCGCAATACTGTAAATTGAAATGCCTATGAAGAGCCCAATAATAAAGGCATTTATTACATAATTTGATTCTGCTTTTTTTGCTTCGTCAGGCAGTTCTTGCTTCGTTTGGTCTTCTTGTTCGTTGCGGTTCATTTGTCTGGTTTTGGTGTTGTCTGCTTTTATGATGTTGTTTGAATGTATTCAAGGTGTCTATTCCGGCAGGACAAAATCCGGCCACCGGCGCATATAGTCGACAAATTTCTTACTCAAGCCTTTCATTGAAGAGATACTCCTCTGAGACCGGCGTTTTGACGGGTTCGAAATTCGGGTCGTTGATGACCTTATGTGGGAAATCATGATGCAGAATGCCCGATCGCCCGGATGGTAACGAAATCCACACCCGAATCGAGGATTGTCTGGACGTCTTTCCCGGAGCGGATCTTTCCCGCTACGGTCAATGGGACATGTTTGCGGTCCAGGGATGTGAAATGTTCCAGGAGGGATTTGTCCTGATATCGCGGGTCGTCCGGTTGTTTGAAGCAATCCCACAAGGAGATATCCAGGAAGTCAATGGAATGATCATCGACGAGGTGATGGCAGATCGTTCGGATCTCCTGGATATCCAGGCCAAATTTTTCAGGTGACAGCCGGACACCCAGAAGAAAGTCCTGGCCACATGTTGCTCGAATGCCATCCACGATCTCCAACAGCAGGCGGGATCTGTTCGCCAGTGAGCCGCCATAATCATCCGTTCGTTTGTTGATCTCCGGGCTGAGGAACTGAGTGAGGATATAGCCATGCGCTCCGTGCACTTCCACTCCGTCATATCCAGAAGTTTTCGGCACGGACGGCTGCCGTAATGAAATCATCCCGGAGTTGGTGTACTTCTTCCAGGGACAGGCCTCGGGCGTTGGTTTGCTCGTCATCGGATGGGCAAACCGGTTGCGTATGGATCAGTTCCGCAGGGGTGCGCATGCCGGCATGGTGCAGCTGGATGACGGCCAGGCTGCCCTGTTCCCTGATCTTGGGAGGCGAGTCGTTTTGTGTTCATCGATCAGTCGGTCACTGAACATCCCCAGCTGGCTGGGGAATCCCTTGCCCACCTCCTGCACATGCGCGGCACAGGTCATGACCAGGCCAAATCCACCCTTTGCCGCCCTCGCATGGTGAGCCAGTTCAGTTCGTCGTCGGAGAGTCTGGCCATTCTCATGGCTTTGCTGGTTGGTGATCGGCGCCGGCATGAACCGCCTTTTCATGGTAACGCCACATGGGAAGTGGATGGGGACTGTCTTGAT
>CALNZC010000002.1:0-3665 GCA_942490895.1 uncultured Saprospiraceae bacterium | reverse complement strand
GCTCGACTCTTTGGTAAACATCCAATCCTAAATTTCTTTGCGCCCAGACGATTCTGTCTGGATCCGGACTGTAAACGTCCGGGCCTTTCCTTTTTCGCGCCCTAGCGCCTTTGCGAGAAATGATCAGCTATGGAGAATATCTAAACTCTGTGCAACTCCGTGTCCTATGTGGTATATCGAGACGAAGTGACTGAGCGTAGAAATATCCAATCAGAATCTCTTTACGCCCAGACAATTCTGACTGGATCCGCACAGCCCCGAATGCTCAGGACGAGAGATGTTTCGCGCAAAGGCGCAGTGTCGCGAAGGGAAGCAATCTTTAGGATAGAAAGTGGCCATAAACTACTGGCAACCCGCTTTCTGCTTGATCATTTTAAAGCGCGCAGAGAATCTTTGGATCTCTTAGTGCCCTTCCTTCTACTTAGAAAAGATGCCAGGTTCTCTAGTAGAATTTGTCCTTCACCGCTACATTTAGCTGAGTGCCCAGACGATCCCGCCTTTTGCGGCCCCGAGATCTCGGGGTGGATCCGGACCGCAAGCGTCCGGGCCTTAGTGGTAAAATCCTCTGCTCGACTCTTTGGTAAACATCCAATCCTAAATTTCTTTGCGCCCAGACGATTCTGTCTGGATCCGGACTGTAAACGTCCGGGCCTTTGCGCGCAATTTGGTCGTTGAGAAAAGATAATCTTCCAGAATCTCTTAGTGCTCTTCCCTCCACTTCTGAGGGACCCCAAACTCTCTAGTCCACTTTCTATTTCACCAGAATAAGCCTCTGAGTGCCTTAGTGGTAAAATACCTCTTTCAAACTCTGAGGTTAATCCTAAATCTCTTTGCGCCTTTCCTTTTTCGCGCCCTAGCGCCTTTGCGCGCAATTTGGTCATTGAGAAAAAATAATCTTGCAGGATCTCTTAGTAGCCTACCCTCCACTTCTGAGGAACCCCAGATACTCTAGTCCACTTTCAGTTTCACCAGAATAAGCCCCTGAGTGCCTTAGTGGTGAACACTCATCAAGCAAGCACACCTGGCGAATCGCGAAAAGCGAACAGCGAACAGCCCCGACCCCGAGTACTCGGGGGGGCGAACGGCGATTTCCTCCTCCACTCTTTTGACAAAAAGATGACAACCAATAATCGCCTTTGCTTGTGAAAGATCGGTCCTTTGCAATCCAATACAACTCAAGACGATGAAACAACTATACTTTCTTGTAATTCTACTGTTGACAAGCTTCGCCATCCAGGCCCAGGTCTTTGTCGAACTGGCCTGCGGTGCCAACTATGAGAATCAGGCCTACTACCGCCTGTCTGATGATCAAACCACCACCCTGACCAATACGAGTTGGGACCTCGCCTTTACGGCAGTGGGATTCCAGGATGCAGGTATCCTCATCAACGAGTCATCCGCCTCTTCCTTTACCGCTCCCCTTCCCGAGTTTGAGGCCTATGCTGCCGGTGTAGAATTCTTTGACGATTTCATCGATCCAGCTTCCCTGGAAGATCGTCGCTATAACGAAGAGAAAAACTGGCTGAACGGAGCCCTCAACACCGACAAAGACCCCATGAATCCCTTTGACTTTGGCTGGGGACAATACGACCCCATGACCAACAAGGTGATCGGTTCCAAAGTATGGGTGTTCAAATTGCGTAATGGCGTCCACAAGAAGTTCATGGTGGATTCCGTCGTCCTGACCACCTATTATATCCGTTGGGCCGATCTGGATGGTTCCAACCTGCAAACTATGGCCATCAATAAAAATGACCACATGGATGCAGGCTTTGCCTATCTGTCGATTCAGAACAACCAGATCCTGGAGAATCCACCTGTGGACTGGGATTTCTTCTGGGGCCGCCACACTACCCCATTGGATGATGGCAATGGCGGGATCATAGAGTATATGGTCACCGGTGTGCTGACCGGCCCGGGCATCCAGGTCGCCGAAGCGGATGGTGTCGATGTCCTGGAAGTGGATTATGTCCAGGGTAATTATGCCGACTCTCTCACTTCCGATCCCAACACCATCGGCAATGACTGGAAGTATTACGACTTCTCCACCGGCTGGAACATCGATTTTGACCGGGCCTTTTTTGTGAAAACCCGTGACGATCATGTGTGGAAAGTGATCATCATCGACTTTGAAGGCAGCTCTACCGGCAATATGGTCTTTGAAAAGACCGACCTCGGCGTCATCAGCGCTCTGGAGCCAGTCCAACCTTCCGCCAACAGCATCCAGGCAGGACCCAACCCGGCCCGTGCCGGAGATCCTCTGATGGTGCAGTGGACCGGTGAGGCCGGACCAGCCGATTTCAGTCTGATTGACCTGCAAGGCCGCCAGGTCTGGTCGACCAGCACACATCTGACACCCGGATTCCAGCAGATCACCAACACACCCGCCAGTCTCAACCCTGGCATGTACATCCTGCACGTCCGCCAGGGCAGTGGTCTTTGGGTGGGTCAGTGGATCATCCGATAATCCAGCTTTACCGATGCGCATCCTCACGCCACTGCTCCTTCTGATTTCAGGACCAGTTATCGCCCAACCACTGGCCGATAGCATTACCTGGGATCTGGACCTCGAGAATATCGTGGTCACAGCGCAGTATGCACCCACGGATGCCCGATCGGCCATTCATCCCATTCGTACCCTGGACAGGAAGGAGATCGCCCGCCGATTTTCGTCCACACTGGATGAGGTCCTGGCTTACGATGGCGGCATCCGCATCCGTCAGGATATGATCCTGGGGAGCGCCCTCAGTCTGCAGGGACAGGATGGACAAGGCATCAAGATCCTCCTGGATGGAGTGCCCATCATCGGACGGATGAACGGCAATGTGGACATGGGCCAGTTGCCTCTGCACCAGATCGACCGGATCGAGATTGTAGAAGGGCCTTTGTCCGTCCAATATGGGACGGATGCCCTGGGCGGCGTGATTAACCTGATCACCAAACCCTCCCAACTGAAAGCCTGGGAAACCAGCCTGCGTACCAGCTATGAATCCCTGGGCGAAACCAGGGTAGATGGTTCGCTGGGACATTGGGTCAATCCCGACCTCCTGGTCCGGGCTGAAGGTGGCCTCTTGCGTTTTGATGGCTGGGGCGGCCTGACGGATAGCCGGGACCAACTCTGGAACCCGAAAGAACAATGGTATGCCGGCGCCAATGTGCGCTACAACACTTCTCCGGAAGGAAGTATCCGCTATCGCTTTCATCAGATGAATGAGGTGATCACCAACCTGGGAGAATTGCGCCGCCCGCAATTCAAACCCTATGCTTTTGACGATACCTACTTTACCAATCGACAGGACCACACCCTCCACTGGAATCGCAGCTGGCAGGACGACCAGTATTTCACAGAGGTCATCGGCAGTTACAACCATTGGGACCGGGTCAAAGAGCGCGTCAGAACAGATATGACCTCCGGCGATGGCGACCCCATCCTGGGCGAACAGGACACCAATGATCTGACCGGACTGCATCTCCGTGCTACCCTGGCCACTCGCTTTTCCGGACCATGGAATGGGATGATCGGCAGCGAAAACCGTTGGGATATTGCTTCCGGAAACAGAATCGTCGATCCGAATGAGTCGAAGCTGGGGTATAGCCGACTCGAAGACTATGCCGTCTTTGGCAGCTTGCGATATGAGCCTTTCACCTGGATGAATTTGGAAGGA
>CALNZC010000001.1:0-2490 GCA_942490895.1 uncultured Saprospiraceae bacterium | reverse complement strand
TAAAATCCCGGGTTTTGCCGTAGCAGCTCAGATCCATGATGGCGTCGGCCTTAAGATCCAGGGCATATCGCACCTTATCCATCTCTTTATCGATGTTGCAGCAATCCTTTGAGATCCCGAGATTGACGTTTACCTTGGTTTTAAGGCCCTCCCCGACTCCGCCGGGAATCAATGAAGTATGGTTTTTATTGGCCGGGATGATCACCTTGCCTGACGCCATGGCCGCCATCAGTGCCTGAAGATCTATCTGCTCGGTCTTGGCCACCGCTTCCATCTCCCGGGTGACAATGCCTTGTCGGGCAGCGTTCATTTGTGTGGTATATGTTGTTGTCATGATATTATATTTTCATCCTCATTATTTTTTAGATTTATTGACGAAGGTCTCTTCAATCTTCTGATTGGTCGTCTTGATTGTGGCTTGAATATCTTCTGCAGCGGTTATCTCCGAAACCATGGCAATACAGCCCGCGCCCCGTGAGGTGAGCTCATGGAGGTTATCAATTTTGATGCCGCCAATGGCCACAAAGGGGATAGCAACATGCGCCACCACATATTCAAGATAGCCGTAACCGACAGGATCGCACACATCTTTCTTGGTCTGGGTGCTGTAGATGGGGCCCATTTTTCGACATGGTGCAGATATCAACAACTGATCTTGCCGGTCTTGTCTCTCCATCACCTTCAGGTGTGTCAAATGTCGCGATAACCACAAACCTTGAATGGTCGTCCCCATCGGCATTCCCTCCTACAGGCTACAACGTTTATCTTGGCACTTCTGCCAATCTGAACGCATCTGACCAGGTTGTCTTTAATTCGAACGTCACAACATATGATCCACCATCGGATCTGGATTACGAAACCACTTATTACTGGCGTGTAGATCCGATCGAATCAGGAAGTACTGTCCACACTGGCTCCGTTTGGTCTTTCACAACAGAACCCGAGTTTCCTCCTGCTACACCCATGAAAAAAGGGCTTTATATGATCTACGAAGGCTCGAACACTGCAATGACTATCCTCTGGCAACTTGAGACCACCCAGACATGTATCATTGAGTGGGGAACCGACACAAGCTATTCCACGGGCTCAGCCCAGACCAGTGAATATGGCTCAGATCACTCAGCACAAGTACGTCATCTCCGGCCTCAATCCCGGAACGCTCTATTATTACAGGGTTCAGGATTCCGGAGGATACCATGAAGGTTCTTTCCAAACTGCTCCAGACAGTGAAGCTACTTCGGTAAGCTTCCTTGCCTATGGCGACACACGTTCTTATCCTGCGGATCAGGATTCTGTCTTTGTGCAGAGATACTCGACACAATTTCTATTGAACCAGGATATCAGACACTGCTACTGCATGTCGGGGATTGGGTTAATGCAGGTGACTATGAATCTGACTGGACAGCACAATTCTTCGATCCTGCATATACGAATATACGTCAGTCCAGGCATCAGTACCTATCAATGGGTGCAAAGGAAATCATGAAGGAACCGGAGGATTGTTCGATAAATATTTCCCATATCCATATGTCAGCAATTTCTACTGGTCGTTCGATTACGGCCCGGCGCATTTTGCCGTTCTCGACCAGTATGTAAGTTACACTCCTGGCTCAGCCCAGTACATCTGGCTTGAAAACGATCTTGCAAACACCAGCAAGGAATGGAAATTCCTGGTATTCCATGAACCTGGATGGTCGGCATTGGGCGGACATGCAAATAACACCACGGTTCAGACATACATTCAACCTCTTTGCCTGACATACGGTGTTGATGTTATTTTCGCAGGACACAATCACTACTATGCCAGATGTGAAGTTGATGGTATCCAGCATATAACTACCGGAGGTGGGGGTGCTCCACTAGCAACGCCAGATCAAAACGCTCCTAACCTTGTTTATGCCGAATCCTGCTATCAGTATTGCGAAATCAGCATCCAGGCTGATCAACTTAACTTTGCATGCAAAAGACGTGACGGAACTGTTGCCGACAGCTTCACCATCAGTCATGTCCCTTGCACTGCCACAGCCTGTTATGTCTATGACATTCTTCCCTCAACATTAAAAGGTTCTGCCGGGAAATCCTACGGGCAGGCGTTTGTAACAATCAAAGATGACGGTGGGAAGCCCGTCTCAAACGCAACTGTGACAGCGACATTTACAGGCTCTTTCAACGAAAACGTTTCAGCAACTTCAAATTCAAATGGAGTCGCGACTCTGACAACAACGGCTCAAACCAAGAAACCAAGTTACACCATCACAGTAACTGATGTAAGTCATGCGACTCTTCCCTACAACAGCAGCCTGAATATCGAAACCAGTGACTCATATTAACACCAAAAAATATCCGACATATTATGTAACAAGGGCCCGGTCGTGGAGACCGGGCCTCTTGACTAATACAATTAATTGCTTTACTGACAAAAACTCAGTTATCAGTAAAGTTCCTGAATTTCTCCAGTGCCGCTGCCACAAGCGAATCCAGCGACTGGGC